>CAWAFE010000037.1:0-107227 GCA_963781215.1 uncultured Alphaproteobacteria bacterium | reverse complement strand
AGGCGCAGGGCGTGTGTGGACGGCCCTGTTGGTGCAAGGGGCACGGGCGCCTGAAGCTGTGCTCCTCCGGTACGCGGCCTAGACGATCTCAAATCAGATAGGTCACCGGACAGGGGCCAATGGCATCGTGACTACCGGTACGCCCCTCAGGTAATTCCGAGCTCGACCAGCGCGTCGCGTATTCGGCTAAGCGCACGCGTTCCCAGCCCGATCTCTCGCCCGACAAGCCTATTTAGCTCGCGTAGCTGGCCATCGCTAAGGGAGACCGAATTCCTGTCGTTCGCGAACCCCCCTCGACAGTTCACTCACCCGAGCGTGGACGGCGTTAGTAGCGTCGAAGCGCGGAATCGGAACGCGGCGAAGGATATGGGTAGAGACACCCGTGGTAACCGCGTAGGATCCCACGATGAAATTTGCCACCTCGGAATTTAGGTAGCCACATACGAAATCTGCTTCGGCCATACTCGTGCATGGGATTATAAATAGTTTGTGATCAGGTATAATCACAGCTGTCGATTGATCCGGAAGCTCAAAGTCAGATATTGCTGCTGCAACGCAGCCATTGCGCATCTCGCGCCAAACGACCTTATATTGACTGAATGTAGCCGACAACACGCTATAAAGGCCGTACCAGGGTCCTTGAGCTGGATTGAAGTTTCTAAACGGCCTCCTTGTACTCAAATGGGCCCGAAAATGCGCGAAGAAGTCCCTTGTCCTCTCCGGAAGGTTTGGAAATATTACCGGATTAACCGGGTCATTGGGGTCATGGGGAATCAATACGAAATGTTCTGGTATGCCAACAAAGCGGCCTACATTTTCGCCCCGAAGAAGCGGGAACAGATAATCGCGTTCTATCGACTGAGTAAATTCGTCAACTTCATCATTTCTACCGTCACGTCTGCGATTTGTTATAAAGATTTGGCCACTCCGAAGGCATGCATCTACAAAGTAGATGCCATTTGCGCCTCGCGTATTGATTCCTTCTCAGGCTACGCCAGCGTAGACGCTTGGGGTGGCAACGGCGCGCAAGACGCGTAAGCTTTCAGCATTACCGACGACCCAAGGTGATTGCTGCTGCTCGACATCAATAGGCTGCGCTTGAACCGCGTTGATTTTGCCGCCTCAAGAACTGCAGAATAGGGCGAATGCGGGCCGACCGGACGCGCTGGCTCCCATCGGTTCCACGACACAGGGTAGGTAGTTGGTAGCCCACCGTAGGTAAAGGCTGCTACGCACGACATGTTCGTCGCTTGTCCACTGAAGGGACGAAGGCGGTCGATGTCGTCGACGGAATTAACTGCGATCGCCCGACCGTCCGGCAGCTCGAACTTTCTGAAATGCCAGCCTCCCAACTCTGATTGAAATATGGTCCTCGGCAGCACCAGCCCGAGTAAAGCTCCTTCCTTGGCGTATTTGTCGGCCGCTACGTAGGTCATCAAAATGGCCACGTCGGTCTTGGAGTATCTGCTAGCCTGCCTACGCGGTATCGGTATATCCCCGACTAGCTGGTAGTGCTCCCAAATACCTGCACTAATATCCCTATATTCTGGGAATAGGTTCTCCCAATTGATCCATGGCGGGTTTCCTACGATCAGATCAAATTTACCAGCGAAGAGAGGAGCAAAGGAGTTCTTGATGATCCGCGCCCAAATCCCGTTCTTCCTCTCCGCCTGCAGATTCGCCAATGTTTGATAGAGATTTCTGTGGAGTTCTGGATCTAGGAGGTTAATTCCGCGCTGCCGGCATTCGTCGACAAATTCCTCCGCCGAAAATCCAACGCGTATCGAATGCTCTATCGTTGTGGCATAGGCAGCAACGGTAGCCGCATCGGCCCCAACCTCCTTGGGTACGAGTAAAAATGGCGGCTGGGTGGCCGCGCACGGCACCCGTGCCGTAGCTGCAGCGCCAGTGAACAAGTCGCCATACTCGGCCGGCGTGACGACCGAATTGCAGAGGTAGACGGGTAATTCCACTCGATCCGAAAACGGAAGAAATTCCCTGATCGCTATGAGATAATTTGTTCGGCTCGCCAACACCGCTAATGGATTTATATCAAATCCTACTACATTCGTAAGGATTTGGTTAAGAAGATCAGCTTCACTAAATTGCATCTCCGCTCGATTTCGTTGGTATCGTTGCTTTATCTTCGAAATTGCCAATGTAAGGAAAGTTCCGGAGCCGCAGGCAGGATCAAGAATCCTCAGATCAGAGTTACCTTGAAAGCCCACTCGTGAAAATACGAGCTCCGCCACCCAATCGGGAGTGTAGTATTCTCCCAAGCCATGCCTAACCTCACCGGGGATTATCTGAAGGTATAAATCCTTCAGGAGGTCCTGATTATGAGCAGGGTCTTCCGAAAGGGTACCCGGATTATAATCGTCGAGTGCCGAGACAAGTCTGCGGAGACCGTCAGCCAGTTCTGGCCCCCACGCCGCGATGTACCATGAGAACAGGTCTCCTTCTAAGAAGTTATCGATATTGAGGTGCCTAAACAGGCCGCCCGACTCGAGATCCTCAGCCCCAATGCGTAAATTTTGAGAAGTCGGTGCGCGAACAAGCCGCTGAACGGGAGACGGTATCCTGTGAAAAAACGATGCGATCTCTGATGCCAGAAGCTTCATAAATAGAGCGTAGTACGTATGCGCGGCAAAGATCAAAGCAGTAGGATAAAGCGCTTTCCTACCAAGTGAAAACTCATAGATCTCAGCCAGAGTTGCAATCTTGTCGCGCGAACGTATGTTGTCATATCCACAAACAAGTCCAAACAACGTGGTCCACTCTTCAAACATGGTACGCGCTTTTGGATTATCGGTCGACAAGATACCATTGTAACACGCAGATATGAATATCCTGGCCGGTTCAGAGGCGCTTCCAAAATCTTGTGCAAGATTTGACGCGGCGAAGGCTTTTCCGGAAATGCCTAAATTGAATAGCGCCCATAAAAATCTCTCCGAGGAGATCGGAGTTACATCGACCGGCTCTTCCTCCAGCCAATGATTCTCCCTGTAACGGATGAAGATGAACCTCCTTCCATCTAATCCTACGCCAAATAATGAAGACACAGGGTGACCGAGTTCAGTCTGAATGTCAGCGAAGCGGCTTTTTATTTGATTAAGTAGCCGCTGCGACCCGGCTGCGTCGAGCGAGGAACCGATCCGATCTGCGGAGCTATTAGGATTTTTATATTCTATGATAACGCGGTCATAAACAGAATCGATGCGGCCGCTTGCGACCGTGAACTCGTGTCTTGTGTTGAATTCGATGTCGGCGGCCCTTTCTAGAAATGCGAGTTGCCGGTCCGCGACACTCCGAATTTCGGCTTCATTCGCGGCGCGTTGGATTGCGTCCGCCATCGCAGAGGAGAAATTCCGCGCGTGTAGGGCAACAACGGCGGTAAAGTTCGCAGCATTAGCGCGCATATGTCTTTCCTTGCCCTCTTGGGTCCCAGCACCATGGTAACGAAGCGTCAGCGATAGGTCTCTTTTTCGATCCGCGCCGGTGTCGCGGGGCCGGTCGGTGCTGTGAGAAGGCCAGCAAAATCGGGAATCAGCGCACGCAATGGTTCCACCGTTGCCAACTCGTCATCCTCGCCCGCCAGGTGCGCGCGGGCGCTCCACCACGGCCAGTCTTCGGCACGGCGCACCAACCCCGCGACCACCGGATTGAGCGCGACAAGCGTGCACCCGCGAAGAGGCGGATTGCCTCCGCGCTGCGGCTACTCGATTTGCCGGTACGGGCCATAACCGTCGGACCCGCCTCGTAGCAGAAATGCACCTTGTCGTGGCGCTTCGCCAGCTTGCGCTCGACCCGCGCCGGCGAGCTGGTGACATCGCTAAGAAAGCGAACCTCGCCGCCACGCCCGCCCTCGGCAATCGCCACCGCGTGCGTCTAGAGCGGCTACGGCATATTGGCAGCGGCGCGGCAATTCTCGTTCGGGTCTTGAAATAGAACAAATCATGAATATATGGCTTTGCCGCGCCCGTTGGTGGTCAGGAGCGTTCCCGATGGCGCCAGCCGAAGCCGATTCGTGTTCGTCGTCCTGTTATTTCCTGTTTTCCGGACCCGGAATCGAGGTATCTCAATTGCTTGCTCCTGATCCCTTCCTGCCTCGCGCGCGCGAGGCGCGCGAGTGCTCCGCCAAGGAAAGCTCCGGCAACCCCGGCGGCCGGCCGCGCGGCATCCGCAACCCCGCGCGCCGCGTGCCCGATCTCGCCGCCCCTACCTGCCGGCTGTGGGCCTTGTCGAATGCGCCCGCTACATCGTGCCGACGAGTCGCGAGATCGAAGATCGCAATACCCGCGACGGCGTCGTTTGGCAGGTGCTGCCCGGGTGAGCCGCGCTCGCCAGGCCGCAACGGCGTCACTATGGTGGGCCTACGCTTTCTTCGGCGGGGCGGGCAGACAGGGCCATGCGTATCCGTTCGTGGTTGATGCTGGCGCTCGCCTTCTCGGCGCCAGCCTTCCCGGCCCCTGGGCAAACCGCGCCGGCGACTGCCGTCCGCACGTTGCTGGCCGCCGGGCGTCTCGCCAGCGTCACTGAGATGCCGCTCTATCTCAGATTGTACAGGGTCCACCTCCCGGCCGGGCAGCACTCGTCCTACGACGGGTCGAACGCCATCCTTTACGATTTGTCGGGCGCTTCGGCGATCGAGATCGGCGGCGCCACCCAATCCCTCGCGGAGGGTGCCGGCACCTTCATCCCGGCGGGCCAGGCGGCGACCATCGGCGCGTCCGGATCCGAACCGGCAAGCCTTCTGGTGTTTCTCCTGACGGCTAGCCCCAACCAAAGGAGACCGCTGCTCGACCGCCCGGCCGTCGTGGGGGAGCTTTACCGCACTCCCGAGGCGTTGCCGGGGCTGAAGCCCGGACCGTACGAGTTCAGCCTCACCCGCATCGCCTTGCCGCCCGGAATGCCGGCGAACCCGGCCCACTATCGCTCGGGTGCAGCCCTGGACTATGTCGTCGCCGGCGCCGGAGCTGTGACGGCGGATGCCAAGACCGAACCCAGGGCGGCGGGAGCCCCGCAATTCGAGCCTTCCGGCTGGGTTCACCAGTGGGCAAACCCAGGCGACACGCCGCTCGTCCTGCTCCAGGCGAACATCAGTCAGGAGGGCGTTCCGGCGGCCCTCCCAGCCGCCGCGCAGACGGCGCCGAAATAGCTGCGGACACTCGCTCGACATCCGCGTGCGGCACTCCCGGCCAGCCTGCGGCGTACGATCCGGCCCCCTCCAGCGCGCTCGCCAAGCTCGTCGGTCACCCCATATATCGCTCCATGCCCTATGCCAGTCTGCGAGACTTTATCGACCGCCTCGAAGGCCCGGGGCGAATGATAAGTCGCGTGTAGTTCGAGAGAGACTAATATCGGGAATAATTCTAACCCAGCTCCGCCAGTCTCGGCAACACCTCCTCGCTGAACAGGGTCAAATTGGCGACGGTGTCTACGTGGCTGATCAGGCCGCCCTGGCCCATCATCAAGAGATGGCCGAAGCCGCCGACGTGGTCGTAGAAGGCGCGCAGCTGGTCGAAAACATCCTCGGGCGTGCCGGCGAAGGAAAGGCCGGCGTCGATCGCGTCGGCGACCGTCATCTCGCGTGGGTTGATCGGGCGGCCGTCCTTGGTCTGGACCCGGGTCGCGCGCGCCGCCATCGCGCCCCCGGCCTTCAGCGCCTGCGCGCTCTGCGCGGCCGAAGCGTAGCCCGGCGGGTTGGCGAATTGCGCCGCCACGATTCCCGATGTGCGGCTGTAGTCGAGGATCTGGTCGGCGCGGCGACGGCCCTCCTCGCGGGTCCGGCCGACCCCGATCAGCGCCATATAGGCGAGCCGGTCTTGTGTCATCGGGCGTCCGACTTCGGCCGCGCCTTTACGGTAGGCTTCGAAGATCGGCGGCGTGCGCACCCAGCCGGTGTTGAGCACGCCGATCGTCATCCCGCGCTCGGCCGCCTCCATGGCACTGCCGGGGCTGCCGACCGGCATCCACACCGGCGGGTGCGGCTCCTGCCACGGCCGCGGCCAGACATTGACCGAACGGTAGTGGAAATGCGTGCCCTCCCAGTTGAACGGGCCGTCATGGCTCGACATCGCCTTCAGGATCAAATCGTGCGCCTCCCAGAAGCGCCCGACCAGATCGGCGGGGTTGGTGTTGGCGGGCGAGATCTCGAACGGCACCCCTTTGACAAAGCCCATCTCGATGCGGCCGCGCGAAATCACGTCGAGCATCGAATATTCCTCGGCGACCCGGATCGGGTCGTTGCGGTTGCCGATCGGCATGCCGAGCGCCAGGAGTCGCACGTTCTTGGTCTCGCGCGCCAATATCGCCATCGGGATAGTGCACACCGAATCGGCGCAGGTCGCGGTGGCGTGGTGCTCGTTGGTCATGATGTTGATGCCGAGCTCGTCGCACAGCGCCCACTCGTCGAGATAGCGGTGGTAGAGGTCGGCGCCGATTTTCGGGTCGAAGAGCCGGTTCGGCACCACCACCCGGTACGAGTTGGACAGCGCCGGCCAGGCCGGGTGATAGGCCATCTCGCTGAAATGCCAGACCTTCATCGCGAAGCCCCCCTTCCGGCGAAATGGTCGATCGCCTCGGCGACCTCATCCGGGCGCTCGATCTGCGGATAATGCCCGGCCTCGCCGATCGTCGCGAACCGGGCCTGCGGCAATGCCCGGCTGAGCTTGCCGCCATAATCGGGGGTGACGATGCCGTCATGCTCGCCCCACAGGACGAGCGCCGGCACCCGTACCCGGTGCAGCCATTGACGCAAGCCCGGATCGTGCATGTAGGGCCGCCAGCCGTAGAGTGCCGTCGCCTCGCGGTCGCGGACGACCGCGGTCGCCTCCTCGTCGCTGAGTCCGGCGTAATCGGGAACCGACCGCTGCGGGTCGAAGAAGGTGCGGCGGCGAAGCTCGTCCTCGGGCAGCGCATAGATATCTGCGATGTCGCGCTCCTCGCGCCCGCCGAATTTGAGGCCGAGAGAGTCGATCAACACCAGATGCCCGGTCCGGGCGATATCGCGCACGCACATTTCGAGCGCGATCCAGCCGCCGAAGGACGAGCCGACGAGCGTGACCTCGCGCAGGCCCTCGCGGTCGAGCCAGTCGAGATAGAGGTAGGCCAGATCGTGGACCGTGCGGAACCCGTTGGGCCGTTCCGATCCACCGAACCCCGGATGGCGGGGCGCGGTGACCCGCCAGCGCTGCCCCAGCCGGTCAAGGAAGGGACGGTTCTGCGCAACATAGTCGCCGCCGTGCAGGAACAGCAAAGGGGGGCCGTTGCCGGCCGTGAACGCCTCGATGGCAACCTCGCCGATCTCGATCCGTGTCATGCTGGTCCCCTCTCGGCCCCTTTTTGCTGAAGTGCGGCAAGACAATCGCCGGCAGTCTACCGCGATCGGCTGCGGCGACAAATTCCTCGCCAGGGTGCGGCATTTTGTCCTATGCTGTACGGGACCGGCGGCCGCCGCGTGCGGCAAGAGGCCGCACGAAAACTGGCGAGGGTCCGATGAATGTCGAGACAATCCTGCGCGCCAAGGGGCGGGCGGTGGCGACGATCCGGCCGGACGAGACGGTCGCGGCCGCGGTGGCGGCATTGCGCGAGCGCAATATCGGGGCGCTCGTCGTCAGCGAGAATGGCGAGAGCGTCGACGGGATCATCTCCGAGCGCGATGTCGTCCACGGCCTCGGCGATCGGGGCGGCGAGCTGCTGTCGCAGACGGTGGCCCAGGTGATGACGCGCCAGGTCGCGACCTGCGATCCGTCGGACACCGTCGCCGATCTGATGGCCGAGATGACCAACCGCCGCATCCGCCACTTTCCGGTGGTCCGCGACGGCCGCCTCTGCGGCATCGTCAGCATCGGCGATCTGGTCAAGAACCGGCTTGACGAGATCGAGTACGAAGCCCGCTCGCTGCGCTCCTTCATCGCCGGCGCCTGACAGCGCTCCAGCGCAAACCGAGGTGCGGACTGGCGGCCCGGTGACAGCCCTGGAAAGCGAGGCCGGCACAGGTTCCCTCTAAAAAGCAGCTGCGGCATCGCACCGTCGCCGGCCTTGCCGCGCCGTGCGGGCGCGGACAGGATGGGGCATGAACCGGCGATGCAGAACTTTTGGGAAGATCGAGGTCCCGGCCCATGCCGCCGCGCCGCCGCCAGCGATGGCGCGGGTCCGTCGGGGCCGATCGAGGTGGGCTGACCGATCCGCCCGAGACCGGCGGGCAGCCGGCTGATGGACCTCGCGGTCGCGGTCGAGAACTTCGTTCAGGCGCTGGTCGCCGGCCTCCTGGTCGGCGCGATCTATGGGCTGATGTGTGTCGGGCTCGGGCTGATCTTCGGGGTGATGCGGGTCATCAACTTTGCCCAGGGCGATTTTCTGATGCTGGGCATGTATTTCAGCCTTTATACCGTGGCCGGGCTCGGCATTTTCGCGGTTCTCGGGCCGGATGCGGCGCCGATCGCCGCGGCGCTGCTGGCCGGGCCGGCGTTGTTCGCCGGCGGCTGGGTGTTGCACCGGCTGTTGATCGCCCGCGTCACCGGAAGCCGCGCCGCTGCTGCCGAGGGCGGCGGCCACAATGCGCAGCTGATCCTCACCCTGGGCATCGCCCTGATCCTCGAAAACGGCGGGCTGATCGCCTTCGGCTCGACGCCGCAGGTGGTGCGCACGCCGCTGTCGGCGAGCGCCTGGCAGGTGCCGCTTCTCTACGACGATTTCAGCGCCGTCTTCGTCAACAAGGCGCGCGGCCTGGCCTGCCTCGTCTCGGTGCTGGTCGGCGTGGCGCTCTATTGGTTCATCAGCCGGGCGCGGCTCGGCAAGGCATTGCGCGCCGCCGCCGACAATCCCGAGGCCGCGACCTATATGGGCATCGATGTCGACCGCGCGCACGGCATCGCCTTCGGCATCGGCACCGGCATCACCGCGGTCGCCGGCGGGCTCGTCGCCACCTATTACCCGTTCCAGCCCTATGTCGGCTTCGACTTTGTGATCATCATGTATGCCGGCGTGGTGCTGGGCGGCATGGGCAGCATTCTCGGCGCCTTCTGGGGCGGCATGACGATCGGGCTGGTGCAGCAGCTCTCGACCTTGGTTTTGCCCTTGCAATTGCAGAACGCCGCGATCTTCGTCGTCTTTCTTCTGGTCGTGCAGTTGCGGCCGCAAGGCCTCTTCGGCCGCAGCGTGGAGCGGACCTGAGGAATGGTCGGGGCGCGGCGGAGCCTCCTTCGGCCGCTCGCGGCGATCGGCGGGCTCGCCGCCCTGTGGCTGCTGGTCGGCATGCTGGTCGGCGACGCCTATTACCAGCTGATGCTGACCCTGGTGCCGATCTGGGCGGTGATGGGCCTCTCCTGGAACCTGTTGAGCGGATACACCGGCCTCGTCTCGTTCGGCCACGCCTCGTTCTTCGGCCTGGGCGCCTACACTGTCACCTTGGCGCTGGTGTTGTTTGACTTGACCCCATGGTTCGGCATTCCGCTGGGCGTCGTCGTCGGTGCGGCGGCAGCCGTCGTGATTGGCTACCCGACCTTCCGTTTGCGCGGGCACTATTTTGCGCTGGCCATGCTCGCCTATCCGCTGGCGCTGCTCTATGTCTTCCAGTGGCTCGGCTACCAGGAGGTGGCGCTGCCGATGAAGCGTGCGGCACCCGGCTGGTACATGCAGTTCGGCGATTACCGGGTCTATTTGACGATCGCGGTCGGGCTCCTGGTGTTGGCGCTGCTGGTGTCGCTGGCGGTCGAGCGCTCGCGCTTCGGCATGTCGCTCCTTGCCATCAAACAAAACGAGCCGGCTGCCGAGGCAGCCGGCATCGACACGTTGCGCTGGAAGATGCGGGCGATCGTCCTGAGCGGCGCGCTCGCCGCTGCGGCGGGTGGGCTCTACGCGGTGGTGCTGCTGGTGGTCACGCCCGACAGCGTCTTCGGCGTCCTGACCTCGGCGCAGGCGCTGATCGTCGCGCTATTCGGCGGCGTCGCCACGATGTGGGGGCCGGTGATCGGAGCGGCGATCCTGGTGCCGCTCAGCGAGACGTTGCAGGCGCATCTCGGCAACATCATCCCCGGCATTCAGGGTGTGGTGTACGGCCTCGCGATTGTCTTGGTGATCCTGCTGGCGCCCGAGGGCATCTACTGGCGCGTGCGCGACCGGCTGATCAAGCACGAGGAGCGGCCCCAGCCGGTTCCGGCCACGCCGAACACCGCGCCCCTTCGTCTTCGGCCGCGCCCTGACCGAGGGCCGGCAATCCTCGAAGTCGAGGGGTTGTCGAAATCCTTCGGCGGGCTGCGCGCGGTGCACGAGGTCGGGTTCGAGGCGGCCCGCGGCGGCATCCTCGGCATCATCGGGCCGAACGGCGCTGGCAAGACCACCCTCTTCAACCTCTTGAACGGCTTCCTTCTACCCGACCGCGGGCGGGCGGCGCTGGACGGCCGCAGCCTGGTCGGGCTGAAGCCGAACCGGATCTGCGGGCTCGGCATCGGCCGCACCTTCCAGGTGATGCGGCCTTTTGCTCGCATGTCGGCGCTGCAGAACACGCTCGTCGGCGCCTATGCGGCGGAGCGCTCGGATAGGGCGGCGATGGGGGCCGCGCACGCCGCACTTGACCGGGTTGGACTTGCGAGCCGCGCCGATGTTGTCGCCAGCGGCCTCACCACCAAGGAATTGCGGCTGATGGAGCTCGCCCGCGCGCTCGCTGGCGGGCCGCGGCTGTTGCTCCTGGACGAGCCGCTGGCCGGGCTCGGCAGCGGCGAGATCGAGGAGCTTTTGAGCGTGATCCGCGGGCTCGCCGCCGACGGCGTGACGATCGTCGTCATCGAGCATACGATGCAGGCGATGGTGCGCCTTGCAGATCACCTCGTCGTGCTCGACCACGGCCAGGTGATTGCAGCCGGCCCGCCCGACGCGGTGACGCAGGACGAGCGGGTAATCGAGGCCTATCTCGGCCGGAAATGGACGGCGCTGCGTGCTCGAGGTTGAAGGGCTCACCGTCGCCTATGGCGGGTTGGAGGCACTAAGCAAGGTTTCCCTCGCCGTCGACGAGGGGCAGTTTATCGCCATTGTCGGGCCCAACGGCGCCGGCAAGACCACGCTCTTCAAGGCGATCTCCGGCACGGTGGCACCGGCAGGCGGCGCCATCCGATATGAGGGCCGCGATCTCCTGGCGGAGCCGCCGGCGGCGAGGGCGCATCTCGGCATCGCCCATGTGCCGGAGGGACGGCAGGTGTTCCCGTCGCTGACCGTCCTCGAAAATCTCGAAATGGGGGCCTACGCGCGAGCGGCGCGAAACCAGTGGGCGCGCAACAGCGACCGCATTTTCGCGCTGTTCCCGGTGCTCGCCGAGCGGCGCAGCCAGCTCGCGGGGACGCTATCGGGCGGCGAGCAGCAGATGCTGGCGATCGGCCGCGGCATCGCGTCGGCGCCGCGCCTCCTGATGCTCGACGAGCCCTCGATGGGGCTGGCGCCGACCGTTGCCGACCTGATCTTCGAGCGCATCGAGGAGCTGCATCGCGAGGACGGGCTGACGGTGCTGCTGGTCGAGCAGCGTGTCGCCGAGGCGCTGCAATCCTGCGATGTGGGCTACGTGCTCGAAACCGGGCATATCGTGCTCGAAGGGCCGCAACAGGTGCTTCTCGCCGACGACCGCGTGCGCCGAGCCTATCTCGGCATGTGATGTAGATTCAATCGACCGGAGGGGATGGGATGCCCAGGAAGACACGATTGCAATTTTGCTTCTTGCTGCTCGCCGGCTCGGCCTTGCTCGGGGCGCTGCCAACGCCGGCGCGGGCGCAGGCCAAGGATGTCGAGATCGCGCTGATCGCACCGCTTTCAGGCCCTTGGGCGCGGCAGGGCTATCTGGTGCGCGCCGGCGCCGAGATGGCGGTCGACGACGTCAACAACTCGGGTGGCGTCAAGACGCTGGGCGGGGCTAAGCTGAAGCTCGTTGTCGCCGATGCCGGGGACAACCCCGAAAAAGCCAAGAACGCGGCTCAGCGCCTCGTCTCGCAATACCCCGACCTGGTCGCCGGCGAGGGTGCCTGGCTCAGCTCTTTCACCCTGGCGGTGACGGAGGTGACCGAGCGCGCCCGCCTGCCGTGGCTGACCTTGTCCTATGCCGACAAGATCACCGATCGCGGCTTTCACTATGTCTTTCAGAGCTCGCTCCCCGGCGAGCAGCAGGCTAAGGCAACACTGCCATCGGTCGTCGCGCTGGCGGCCAAGGCCACTGGCCAAAAGCCGAAGACCGTCGCCATCGTCCAGGACAACACCGCGGCGCCGATGAGCTTTGTCAAGCCGATGGTCGAGGGTGGGCTCGACCAGGAGGGGATCAAGCTCGTCGCCCACGAGACCTTCACTCCGCCGCTCTCGGACGCGACGCCGATCGTTCAGAAAATCCGCACCGCGCGGCCGGATTTCCTGTTCTTGATTGTGTCGAGCGTACCCGACAACTCGCTGATCCTGCAAAAGCTGGCCGAGATGGGTCTGTCGCATGCGCGCCTGCCGGTGGTCGGCAACGGCAGCCCGCTGGTGACCCCGGAATTGCTCAAGCTCACCGGCCCCGACAATCTCGATGGCGTCATGACGGTGCTGGCGAACTGGCCGATCAAGGGCGACGAGAAGCTCGTCGCCGAGTTTAAGAAGCGGACGAGCGAGCCGTGGATGGGCCAGGACAGCATTTCCGCCTACGGCCATGTGATGATCGTCAAGGAGGCCCTGGAGAAGGCGGGTGCGGCCGACCGCGAGAAGGTCAACGACGCGATCCACGCGATGGACACGGCAGCCGGCCCGGCTCAGTTCTTCCCCGGTGGACGGCTCAAATTCGACGCCAGCGGCCGTCGCGTCGGGGCGCCGCTGATCGTCGTGCAATGGCAGAAGGGCGAGCCGGTCACCGTCGGCCCGGGCGAGTTCGCCATCGCCGACCCGATCTGGACAAAAAAATAGGACGCTTCCGGTGAACCGGCTGCTGGCGGATTTGCGGATCGTCGAGATCTCAGCCTTTGTCGCCGCCCCGCTCGGCGGCATGACGATGGCGCAGATGGGGGCCGAGGTGATCCGCATCGATCCGATCGGCGGCGGCATCGATTACCGTCGCTGGCCGGTGACCGCGAGCGGCGCGAGCCTCTATTGGGCCGGGCTCAACAAGGGCAAGCGCTCGCTGGCGCTGGCGCTCGACAAGCCCGAAGGGCGCGAGATTGCGCGCGCTCTGGCCACGGCATCCGGCGCCGGCGCCGGCATCGTCCTCACGAACCTGCCGCCGTTGCGCGGGCTCGACTTTGCCACCCTGAGCGCCGCCCGCGGCGACCTGATCATGCTGCGGCTCGTCGGCAACCGCGACGGATCGGCGGCGGTCGACTACACGGTGAATGCGGCAAGCGGGTTTCCGCTGGTGACGGGACATGGCGGCGGCCCGGTCAACCACGTGTTGCCGGCCTGGGACGTGGCTGCCGGACTTTATCTCGCAACCGGACTCCTCAGCGCCGAGCGTCATCGATCGCGTACCGGCAACGGTCAGGAGGTGGTGCTGGCTTTGGCCGATGTGATGCTGGCGACGGTCGCCAGCCTCGGCTATGTCGCCGATGTCGAGATCAACGGCGGCGCGCGGCCAGCGCTCGGCAACGACCTCTACGGCAGCTTCGGCCGCGACTTTGCCACCGCCGACGGGCGGCGCGTGATGGTCATCGCGCTGACGCCGCGGCAATGGCGAACGCTGGGGCAGGCGACCGGCCTCGGCGACCGCCTCGCGATGATCGGGCCGATGATGGATGTCGATCTCGACACCGAGGCCGGCCGCTTTGCGGCGCGCGACGCGATCGCCGCCTTGCTCGGCCGCTGGTGCGCAGCGCACAGCCTCGACGAGATCCGACGCATCTTCGCCGGCACCGGGGTGCTGTGGGGCGAGTTCCGGGATTTTGTCGGGCTGGTGCGCGACGATCCCCGCTGCTCGGCGGCGAACCCGCTCTTCGCAGCGGTGGAGCAGCCCGGGATCGGACAGTATCTGATGCCGGGGCTGCCGCTCGACTTTTCGGCGGCGCCGCGCCTGCCGCCCGCCCCGGCGCCGCTGCTCGGCCAGCACACCGACAGCGTCCTCGCCGAAATCTTGGGGCTTTCGGCGGCCGAGATCGGCCGCCTCCACGACGCTCGCATCATCGCCGGCCCGGACGGAAGGTGAGTTGGCGTGTTTGCGGAAGCTTCATTTGGCGGCAGGCCAAGGCCAACGGCAAAATCTTGTCACACCGGCGAAGGCCGGTGCCCATGGCGGACCTGGGTCCCGGCCTTCGTGTTTCGTCCCGAAAGATTGGCGCGATAGTGCGAGGCTGTGGCAAGAACAGCATGCTTCTTCGGGGCGATCGAGGCCCGCCCGTAGGGTGAATACAGCTATTGTAGCGGTATAATTTTCTGAATACCTGATTTGGGGGATCGGGATGCGGGGACCAGACGAACACACGGGGCGGGCCCTGTTCAGCTATCTGAGCCCGGAGGTGCTGATTGCGGCGGATCACCCGCTGCGGGTGAATCAGGCAGTGCCAGCCTGCTAAAGCGCCCGGTCAGACCTGCTGGATTGCGGAGAGCAGCCAGTCGCCGCCGCGGCGGCGTACGAAGGTCCACATTTCCTCGGCCTCGGTCGGGCTGCGCGGATCGCCGCCGGCGAGGTAATCCGCATCGCCCTGCGACCGCCCGAGGCGAACGAGGCAGTCGATCGCACGCCAGCGCATCAGCGCGGTCGCATATTGCAGATCGGCTTCCTCCCAGCTCTCGGTCAGCTCACCTTTGACAAGGTGCACGTCGGAGACCAGATTCTGCACGCCCCGGCTCGCGTTGCGGGTCAGCTCCTCGGAAAAGTAGCTCAGCATCTCTGGCGTCATCAGCCGCCGCAGGGCCGCCAGATCGCTGGCGCTCCACGCCTCCTGCACCGCGGCATGGATCGCCTGAAAGGCGTTGAGGTCGGCATCGTCGAGATTGATGTCGCGGCCGCGGTCGAGCTGCAGGGGCGCCGCCGCCGCGCCGGCCGAGCGCGGCGGCAACCCGAAGCCCAAGCCGGCGCCGGGCCGTCCGCCCGCTGTCGAGCGCCGCCGGAACAAGCGAATGGCGAAGTAGATCAACAGACCGATCAGCGCCAGCTCGACGAGGGTGCCAAAGGCCGATCCGCCGGCCGTGCCGTCGGCCGCGTAGCCGCTGTGGCCGAACAGCCACGAGCCGATCATCCCGCCGGCGAGGCCGGTCAGAAATGGATGCCGTTGGAATAAGCTGCCGCCGCCGTAAGCGGGCGCCGGCATGCCGCCGGGGGCCAGGCCGGGCTGCCGCGGCGCCTCCGGTTGCGGGGTCACGCTGCGGCTCAAGGGCTGTGCATTGTTGTTGTCCCAAGTGCGCACGCCGCGGCTGCCCATGCTGGAGCCGCGCCCGCCGGCGGAGCTGCCCCCACGCGCCTCGGCGATCGCCGGCGCTAGGGCCAGGGCCATGCAGCAGAAGAGCGCAAAGAGGATGCGCCAGCTCGGCAGCCGTCTCGACATCGGAAAAAGCCCCTGCACGAAGATGTTGGCAAGCCATATGGGGCTTTGCCTGCGGCGGCAAAAGCTCTCGATCGGAATATCGGCTAGAGATCGATCCGGCGGGCCGGGCGCCTTGCTTGACCGGCGGCCTGCTCGCCCCCAAATAACGGGGCTCGAATGCGTCGGTGCGGATCGATGCATGCCGGTGGGTGGGTGCCGTAGGCGGGCCCGCCGCCGGTTTCTCGCTCGTCGACGAGGAGAAGGGAGCGTGTCGCGACTATCGCTGTTCAACTCGCCCTTGCTGCTGGGGTTCGACCATTTCGAGCGGGCGCTCGATCGGGTCAGCAAGGTCTCTACCGACGGTTATCCCCCGTATAACATCGAGCAGCTTGGCGAGAACGCGCTGCGGATCACACTTGCTGTCGCCGGGTTTACGATGAACGACCTCGGCATCACCGTCGAGGACAGCCAGCTGGTGGTCCGTGGCCGGCAGACCGACGATGCGCAGCGCGTCTATCTGCATCGCGGGATCGCCGCCCGCCAGTTCCAGCGCTCCTTCGTGCTGGCCGAAGGGATCGAGGTCAGCGGCGCCTCAATGGACAACGGGCTGCTCCATATCGATTTGATCCGCCCCGAGGTCGAGAGCCGGGTGCGCACCGTCGAGATCAAGCGCGGCACGGCTGGCCCAGAGGAAATTCCGAGATGAACGAAATCGAACGTATTCGCCACATGTCGGCGCGCGAGCTGGCATTGTTCGGGGTGCAGGATCTCGCCTACATCAAGCCGGTCGTCGTCGAGAACCAGGCGGGCTTTGCCGTGCATGCCGCGGATGGCACACAGATTGCCGTCATCGCCAACCGCGACGTCGCTTTCGCCACGGTGCGCCAGCACGACCTCGAGCCGCTGAGCGTGCACTGAGCGCGCCGGAGGCTTAAGCGGCGTCGCTGGCGGTGCGGTCGGTGAGCAGGGCGTAGAGCGCGTCGGCGCTGTCCGTGCCCCGCAATTTCGCGCAGACGGCGCGATCCCGCAGCAAGCGCGAGACAAGGGCGAGCGCCTTCAGGTGGTCCGCCCCGGCATTCTCGGGCGCCAGCAGCAGGAAGATCAGATCGACCGGCTGGTCGTCGACCGCTTCGAACGGGATCGGCCGTTCGAGCCGGGCGAACAGCCCGTATAGCCCCGAAATCCCGGAAAGCCTGGCGTGCGGGATGCCGACCCCCATCCCGATCCCGGTGCTGCCGAGCCGCTCTCGTTCGATCAGCACCTCGTAGATTGTGCGCTCGTGCACTCCCGTCATCGCCGCGGCCCGTTTGGCGAGCTCCTGCAGCGCCTGCTTCTTGTTTGCCGCGTGCAGCTGCGAAACCACGCCTTGCGGTGCAAGCAAGTCGGCGATGTCCATTACCGTGCCGGGCATATGGCGTTCCGCTTCAGCGACGACCGCCCGCCTAGGGAGATGGGCGCGATCATCGCCTCGTGCAGGGATCAGGCCTCGCGCCGCTTTGGGTCGAGCTCGGGATCGATCCAGCCGATATGGCCGTCGGCCCGCCGGTAGACGAGGTTTAGCTCGCCGTGCGAGCGGCTGCGGAACAGCAGCACCGGCAGCTCAGCGAGATCGAGCCGCATCGCCGCCTCGCTGACGGTCAGCTGCGGCAGGTCCGTGCTCATCTCGGCGATCACCGCCGGTCCACCGGTGGCGTCTTCCGGCGCGTCGGCTTCCTCGGCGAGTGGCGCCAGAACATAGGCCGTAGCCCGCTCGGCGGGCTCGCGCGCCTTGGCATGGTGATCGCGCAAGCGGCGCTTGTAGCGGCGCAGCTGCTTGGCGATCCGTTCCGCCGCCGCGTCGAAGGCGGCATAGGACTCGGTGGCGTCGGCCCCCGCATTGACCACGATGCCGCGGCCGATGTGAAGCGAAACCTCGGCGCGCGTCAGGTACGCCTCCTTGGCGATCACGACATGGGCCTCGATCGCCGTCCCGAAATATTTGCCGAGGATCGTGCTCAAGCCCGCCTCGATATGCCGCCGGAACGCCTCCCCGGTGTCGATTTGCTTGCCCGTGACGGTCAGCTGCATGGCTGCGATCACCTGTTTGCCTAGGGGCGGTGTTGCGCCGAAGCGACGGCCCGACGCCGAAGGTGGGAGCGCACCTGATGGCGGTCAAGCGGCCGGCGCTCAGTATTCCCGCATCGCGGCCGGCACGCGGGCGCTGTTGTCACAATGCGGGCAGCTTCTCGCGCCGGCGCTGTACCGAGGAGGGGATTCGCATCGCCTCCCGGTATTTCGCGACGGTGCGGCGGGCGATTTCGACGCCATCGCGCTGCAAGAGCTCGACGATCCGCTCGTCCGACAGCGTGTCGGCGGCCGGTTCGCCGTCGATCAGGCCGCGGATCCGATGACGCACCGCTTCCGCGGAATGGGTGCCGTGGCCGGCCGAATCCGGGATCGCCGACGTGAAGAAATACTTCAACTCGTAGAGGCCGCGCGGCGTCGCCATGTGCTTGTTGCTGGTCACCCGGCTGACCGTGCTCTCGTGCATGCCGATCGCCTCGGCGATGTCGCGAAGGATCAGCGGCCGTAGCGACTGCACGCCGCGGCGGAAGAAGCCGTCCTGCTGGCGAACGATCTCCGCAGCGACCTTGAGGATCGTCGTGGCGCGCTGATGAAGCGATTTGACCAGCCAGTTAGCGGCCGCCAGCCGCTCGCTCAGGTAGTCCTTTTCCGCCTTGCTGCGGGTGGCCCGACTCACCCGGGCGAAGTAGCTGTTGTTGACCAGCACCCGGGGCAGGGTTTCGCTGTTGAGCTCGACGATCCAGCCGCCGTCCGGCTGCGCCCGCATCAGGATGTCGGGCACCACGGTTTGCGCCAGCGGCGGGTCGAAGGCGAGGCCCGGCCGCGGGTCGAGAGATTTGATCTCGGCGATCATCTCGGCCATGTCGGCAGTGTCGACTCGGCAGACCCGCAACAGTGCTGTGATGTTGCGCGCGCCGAGCAATGGCAAATTGTCCAACAAGGCCTGCATCGCGGGATCAAGCCGGTTGCGTTCGCGCAGCTGCAAGGCGAGGCATTCCGGCAGGCTGCGAGCAAAAATCCCAGCCGGGTCGAATTGTTGGAGGCGCGCCAAAACCGCGTCGACCCGCGCAAGGTCGCAGCCGAGGAGCCTTGCGACGCCAGCGGGCTCGCCGCTTAGATAACCCGTCTCGTCGAGCAGGTCGAGCAGATGGAGCGCCACCACCTGATCGCCCTGGTCGTTGAGATCGGTGCCGATTTGCGCGAGCACGTGTTCGCGCAAGGTGCTGGGCGGGGCCGCCGTCTGTTCAAGTCCGGCGCCTTCATGCGGCCCAAATCCGCCGTTGCGGCCGGACCAGGATTGCGCGTCGCCGCCGAAGTCGACCGAGCCGTCCCCTTCCGCACCGGCCGCTGCGTTCCAATGCTCGGCCGCGTCGGGGGAGAAATCGCCGGTCAGCGTCTCTGGAAGGGCCGTCGGCAAGGGTTCTTCGGCGCCGCTTCGGTCAGCGCCGGGCGCCGGCCCTTCCGGCGCTGCCTCGCGCCGTTCCAGCAGCGGATTTTGCTGCACCTCGGCGTCGATGAAATCGGTCAGTTCGAGATTGGAGAGCTGCAGCATCTTGATCGCCTGCTGCAGCTGCGGCGTCATGACCAGAGTCTGCGACTGGCGGAGCTCAAGCCGCTGCGAAAAACCCGTCCGATTCACATCAGGCTCCGTTCGGAGCGCCTTATAGGCTAAACCGCTCGCCGAGGAAAACGCGTCTTACATTCACATCCGAAACTACCTCGGCGGGCTTGCCCTCCATCAGCACCTGCCCCTCGTGCAAAATATATGCCCGATCGACGATCTCGAGCGTCTCACGGACGTTATGATCGGTGATCAGCACCCCGATCCCGCGGTCCTTGAGATGGGCGACGAGGTTGCGGATCTCGGCGACCACGATCGGGTCGATGCCGGCGAGCGGTTCATCGAGCAGAATGAAATGCGGCCGGGTCGCCAGCGCCCGGGCGATTTCGCAGCGCCGCCGCTCACCGCCCGACAGCGCCATCGCCGGCGTCCGGCGCAGATGCACGATCGAAAATTCGGTCATCAGCCCTTCGAGCATCGCCTCGCGCATTTCCGGCTCGGGCTCGGCGATCTCGAGGATCGCGCGAATGTTCTGCTCCACGGTAAGGCCGCGAAAGATCGAAGCTTCCTGCGGCAGATAGCCGATGCCGAGGCGGGCGCGGCGATACATCGGAAACTCCGTGATGTCCCGCCCGTCCAGGCTGACGGTGCCGGTATCGGCGGCGATCAGACCGGTGATGATGTAAAAGCAGGTCGTCTTGCCCGCCCCGTTGGCGCCGAGCAACCCGACCACCTCGCCGCGTTGCACCGAGACGTTAACGCCGCGCAGTACCGGCCGCCGCTTGAAGCTCTTTCCGAGCCCCCGACCGATCAGGCCGGGACCGGGCCCGCCACGGTTCTCGGCGACGAGCCGCGGCCACCCGTCTGCCGCGAGCAGGTCGGGTTTTGCCTCCGTTCTCACGGCTTGCGCCCACCGTCCGGGGCGGGCTTTGCAGCTCCCTTTGCGTCATTGCCTTGCCCGATGGCGTGCCCGTGTCGTCCTGGCGCACGAAGAGGCCCTCGACCCGCTGGGCCGGCTCGCCCGGCTTGGCGGCGACCGTCATCATCCGGCTGATATTCTTGTTGAGGTCGATGACCGCATATTGCCCTCTGATCGCATTCTGGCCGCGCGTGATCGTCACGTTTCCGAGAAGCGTGGCGAGCCCGGTGTCGGCATTATACACGCCATAGTCGCCGCGGGCCACGTCGGTCGCGGTCGAGACGACGACATTGCCCTGGGCGTCGACCCGGCTGATCCGCGACGACCCCTGGTCGGTGCCGAGCGGTCCCGCCGCAGTCCCGTTCTTCGGCGCCGCGACCGGATTGGCCGGCGCTTTGGCGGCGACCGGCTGGGTCGGCGCCTTGGCGGCGGTGGGCTTGGCCGGGCCTTTGGCGTCGACCGGCTTGGCCTTGTCCTTCGTCATATGCGCGGTCAGGACATCGGCCCGAACCCGCTTTTCTTCCTGCACCGCGACCGCGTCGCCGCGGGCGACGGCGATTTGCTGCTGGTCGTACCACTCGAGGCTGTCGCGTGCGGTCACGGTATCCTTTTCGGTGGTCAGCTTGAGCGCCTTGCCGGTGACGACCGCGATCTGCTGGTCGACGTCGTAGACCGCCTGGTCGCCGACAACGGTCTGCGTCTCGCCCTTGATCACGACATGCCCGTCGGCGTCGAGGCGATAGATTTCGTTGCCGCCATCGGCGTTTTTTGTCTTGCTCGGGCGGTAGTGGGCGGTCAGCGTGTCGGCGTGGATTTCGCTCGTTCCCCGCTTGGCCACGGCATTGCCGCGGGCGATGTACTCCTGTGCGTCCTGCCGCCATTCGATCCCCGAATCGGCCGTAATCTCGACCGGCTTGTCATCGGGGACCCCGCTCAAGCCCAATCCTTGAGCGGTTGCGGTCGCGGACCCGGCCATGAGACAGAGCGGCAGCAAGGCGATGAGGACCTTAGTCAGCGGACGCCCCAGGCCAAGCCGCACCTCCCGATCAGCCTGCATTGTGCCCGGCCCTCGCAGCCGCCGGTTTCGTATTCAAGTGTCCGCCGGTCTTTTGCTTGCCGGGCGGGTGCGATTTGGCGGCCGGATGCGGCCTTGCCGCGACCGCCTTGGCAGCGAGGGTCTTGGCAGCGGAGGGCTTGGCAGCGGCCGGCTTGGCGGCCGGGTGATGCGGCGCGGCCTCGAGGACGGGAATGGCGACGGCTGCGGCCTCTACCGCGGCCGCCTTCGTCTCGATCTCGGCCGGCAGGGCCGGCGGCGCCTTGCTCGGCTTGCTGGGCTTGGCGCCGTTCAGCACGAGGTAGGACGAGCCGGTAAAGACGATCGTGTCGCCTTTGTCGAGGATGCGGAAGCCCTGCGCCGTGATGTCGCCCCAAGGGCCGTGCCCCGCCACCGGGTCATGGCCGTCGGCGGTGTTGTCCGAGAGGTCGGCATGGGCGCGCCGCGTCATGAACCGGGTGCCGTTCTGATGGACGAGGTCGACGTCGCCGAACAGGTCCAAGAGCTGCGCCTGTGACTGGTAGAGTGCGGTCGCAGAGGTCAGCACGACGGTGGCGCCCGGCCGCAGTCTGATCTCGGCACGCGGCCGATCGAGCGACATCAAATCGTTGCGGTTGGGGACTTGATGGCCGACTGCCGCGGTCACGACATAGGGCCGGTTCAGCCGGTCGACCCCGGCGTAGCGCGGATTGGTCATCTTCAGCTCGCGCGCCTCGCGCAGATCGATGGCGGGGAAGGCCATCCGCACACTCTCCAAGAGCGGCACCAGCCGCGGCCAGGCGGCGACGAGCAGCAGCAGCGCCAGCCCGATCGCTGGCAGCACCCGCTTGAGCAAGGCCACGCGGCGGCTGTAGCGGTCCCCGCGCGAACGGCGCCGCCAGCGGCGTATCCCCGGCTGCGGCATCGACGGCGCGGGCATATCGGGTGCGGCTGGCTGCAGCGCCCTCACCTGCGCCTCTGCTCGGGCATGATCACGCGACGCCGGCACGCAAACAGTCGTGCATATGCAGAAAGCCTATCGGGCGGCCCTCCTGGTCGACGACAAACAACGCGGTAATCGCGCTGCGGTTCATCAGCCCTAGCGCTTCGGCCGCCAGCGCCCCGGCGCCGATCGTTTTCGGCGAACGATGCATGACCTGCCGCACCCGAAGAGCAAGCAGCGCGCCGCCCATGTGCCGGCGCAAGTCGCCGTCGGTGACGACCCCGATCAGGCGTCCCTCCCCATCGCACACGCCGACGCAGCCGAAGCTTTTCGCCGTCATCACCAGGATGGCGTCCGACATCGCCGAATTGGGCGCCGAGAGCGGGATATCGGCCGGGCCGTGCATGATGTCGGCGACCCGCAGCAGCCGCCGCCCGATCCTGCCGCCGGGGTGAAACCGCCGGAAGTCCGAAAGGGAGAAACCCTTGCGCTCGAGCAGGGCGATCGCCAGCGCATCCCCCAGGCCCATCATCATCGTCGTCGAGGTCGTCGGCGCCAGCCCCATCGGACACGCCTCGGCGGCGGCTGGCAGCAGCAGCACCGTGTCGGCGGCGGTGGCGAGCGTCGATCGTCCGCCGCTGGTGATCGCGATCAGCGGGATGCCGAAGCGCCTGGCGTAGGCCACGATGTCGAGGAGCTCGGTCGTCTCGCCCGAATTCGACAAGGCGAGAATCGCGTCTCCGGGGCCGATCATGCCGAGATCCCCGTGGCTCGCCTCGACCGGATGGACAAACTGCGCCGTGGTGCCGGTCGAGGCGAGCGTCGCGGCGATCTTGCGCGCGACATGGCCGCTCTTGCCGACGCCGGTGACGATGATCCGTCCAGGCGCTGCCGCGCAGAGCCCGACCGCGGCGGCGAAGGCGCCGTCGAGCGCCGCCGCCAGAGACTGGAGCCCGGCGATTTCGGCCGCGATGACCCGGCGGGCGACCGCAAGATCGGCCCCGGCGTCGCCGCCCCCTCGCCGAGACGCCGGCCGGTTCGGCTTCGCCGCGACCAAGGTGTCGCCGTGCGTCTCCGGAGGACCCTCCGGGCCCCTGAACAACTCCGTCAGAAAATCCACCCCTGCGACTGCGCCCTCAGTGCGCGAAGATGTCTTGCTCCGCCCAGCCGCCGAGATCAAGCAGGACGCGATGCGGCAGGAATTCGAAGCAGGAGCGGGCCAGCGCATCGCGGCCCTCGCGCGCGAGCATCGCGTCGAGCCGGGCGCGCAGCGCATGCAGGTGGAGCACGTCCGAGGCCGCGTAGCGCAGCTGTTCCTCGGTCAGGCTGGGCGCGCCCCAATCCGAGCTCTGCTGCTGCTTCGACAGGTCGATCCCGAGGATATCCTTGCACAGCTCGCGCAAGCCGTGCTTGTCGGTGAAGGTGCGCGCGAGGCGCGAGGCGATCTTGGTGCAATAAACCGGCCGCGCCATGACCCCGAGATAGTGGTAGAGCATGGCGAGGTCGAATTGGGCGAAATGAAAAAGCTTGGTCACGTCGGGGTCGGCGAGCAGCCGCCGCAGCCGCGGCGCGTCATAGCAGCCAGGCGCTAGGTGCACCAAATGCGCGTCGCCGTCGCCGCCCGACAGCTGGACCAGGCACAGCCGGTCGCGATGCGGGTTCAGCCCCATCGCCTCGGTGTCGATCGCGACCGCGGAGCCGAAATCGATGCCCTCGGGGAGATCGCCGCGATGCAGCCGGTTGGTCATCTCACGTAAAGCCTGGTGCGCCCGAGTGGAGTTCGAACCACCACTCCTTTCGGAACACGGACCTGAACCGTGCGCGTCTGCCAATTCCGCCACGGGCGCGCCTCGAGGCATTCGGAGCGCCGGGAGATAAGCCCGGCCCCGGGCGATGTCAACGGCAACACCCGCTCCGGGCGGGCGATGTCAACGGCGACGCCCGCCCCGGGGCGGGTCAAGGGGAAGCCTTGACCACGACCTTGATCGCATCGTCGATCCGCTCGCGCGCGTATTTGAGGGCGGTCGGCAGCTCGTCGAGGGGGAAGGTGTGGGTATGAACCAACCGGGCGTCGAAGCGCTTTTGCTTCATCAGCGCCATCGCCCGGTGGGTGGCACTCTGCCCCTCGCCGCGAATCCCGTAGACATAGATGTTGTTCCGCACGAGATGGGCGAGGTCGACCGGCACCCTCTCGTGCGGAAAGGCGGCCAGGCAGATCCGGCCGCCGCGGTCGACCATCTGCGCTGCCTCGTCGAGCGCCTCGGCCGCGCCCGAGCATTCGATGACGAACTGGACGCCCTTGCCGTTGGTGATGCGCCGGACCGCGGCGACCGCATTCTCGCGGCGGGCGTTGACGACGTGGTCGGCGCCGAGCTTGCGCCCGAGCTCGAGCCGCGTGTCTCGGGTGCCGGTCAGGATCACCGGGTCGGCACCTAGTGCCTTCGCCACCGCGACGCCGAGCAGCCCAATCGGCCCGGGTCCGGTCACCACCACTCCTTCGCCGGCGATCAGGCCGCCGAGCACGTCGAGCCCATACATCGCGGTACCGGCGGTAACGACGAGGGTCGCCTCCTCGTCGCTCATATCGTCCGGCACATGGACGAGCGTGTTGATGTTGTTGACCGCGTATTCGGCAAAGCCGCCGTCGGTGGTGAAGCCGTTGGCGCGATGCCCCTTCGCCCGGTCGCCATAATTGAGGCACGAGGTGTACATGCCCTGCCGGCAACGCGCGCAGCGGCCGCACCCGGCGTGGACCTCGACGGTGACGCGATCTCCGATCGAATACTCGTCGACCGCCGGCCCGAGCTCGACGACGGTGCCCATGTATTCATGGCCGATCGTGAAGTTCTTCCCGAACGGCAATCCGCCTTCGACCATCGCCGGCAGCCCGTGGCGCAGGATCTCGAGGTCGGTGGCGCAGATCGCCACCGCGTCGATCCGGACCAGCACTTCGGCCGCCTCCGGCTGCGGCACGGGCTTGTAGACCAGGAGGATCTCCTCCGGCCCGCCCAGGACCCAGGCCTTCATCTGCTGCGGGATCGGATAGGCGTTGCTGATCGTAGCCGGGTCGGTCATCGCTCGCTTCCCAGAAACATTGCCCGCCGCCGATGTCGGGCGCCGACTTTCGGCGTTGCGCGCGCTGCGTTATAGAGGGCGAGCGCTCGGCCGGACAATGGGCGGCGCGCAGCGGGGAAGATCATGAGAAATCGCCGCACCGCGGTGCTGGGCGGGTCGGGCTTTATCGGCCGCTATGTGGTCAAGCGGCTCGCTGCACGCGGCGACGTGATCGCCGTCGGCTGCCGCAACGCCGAGGAGGCGAAGTTCCTCAAGCCGATGGGCGATGTCGGGCAGATCGCGACCCTGAACGTGGCGATCGGCGACGAAGCGCGGCTGACCGCCTTCCTCGCTGGCAACGAGGCGCTGGTCAATTGCGTCGGCATCCTGCGCGAAAGCGGGACGCAGCGTTTCGAGATGGTGCACCATACCGGACCCGCCCGGCTCGCCCGGCTGGCGCGCGTTGCCGGGATCGAGCGCATCGTGCACATCTCCGCGATCGGCGCCGATACGCGCTCCGCCTCGGCCTATGCGCGGACCAAGGCGGCCGGCGAGCAGGCTGTGCGCGACGCCTTTCCGACCGCGACAATCCTGCGCCCCTCGGTCGTGTTCGGCCCGGAGGATCAGTTCTTCAACCGCTTTGCCGCGATGGCGCTATTGGCACCGATGCTGCCATTGATCGGCGGCGGCGAGACCCGGTTTCAGCCGGTTTATGTCGGCGATGTCGGCGATGCGGTGGTGAGATGCCTCGAAGACCCGGCGGCGGCCGGGCGCACCTACGAGCTCGGCGGCCCCCGCACCTACACCTTCCGCCAGCTGATCGATCTCACCTTGGCCGAGATCGGGCGCAAGCGCCTGCTCGTCAACCTCCCGTTCGGGCTCGCCGCACTACAGGCGCGGGTGATGTCGATCCTGCCGAACCCGCCCCTGACCCCCGACCAGGTCGAGCTCCTGAAGCACGACAACGTCGTCTCCTCGGGCGCGATGACGCTCCAGACCCTCGGCATCGCGCCGACCGCCGTCGAGGCGATCCTGCCGACCTATCTCGACCGCTTCCGCCGCGGCGGCTGGAACGAGCGGCGGGCCTGAATTACCTGGCCTAAAGTGTCCAACCCGGAATGGGCGTAGGGATGTCAATAGCTTGATCCTCATTCCCGCGAAAACGGGAATCCAGCGATCCAGGGCTGCGGCGGTTGCCCTGGACCCCCGCTTTCCCCACGGGACAAGCCCGTGGGCTGAAGGCGCACGGGGCGACGAATAATAACCCACGGCTTGCCGAGCCGCAGCAGGACATGTCCATCCGGCCTAATGTCCGATAACTCCCCTTCTGTTGCGCAAGGCCGTTCCTACGTCATACCCGTGAGAGCCGGGCCTACTTCTTCTTGGCTGCCCGCCCCGCGCGCGCGGCGGCGTTGGCCGCCACCGCGGCGCATATGAGTTGCTTGAAGGCAGCTTCGTCGATCTTCTCCCCTTCGCGCAGGTCGATCGCCCGCCGCGTGTTCCCTTCCAGGCTGGAATTGAAGAGCTTCTTCGGGTCTTTGATGGCGGCGCCGCGAGCGAAGGTGAGCTTCACGACTTGCTTGTACGATTCCCCGGTGCAGACGATGCCGTCATGCGACCAGACGGGGATGCCGGGGGATTTTGGCTTCTCCCATTTCCACTCCTCCAGGATGTCGGGGTCGGCATCGTGAATGAGCTGACGGACATGAGCGAGGGTCTCTCCTCGCCAATCCCCCAGCTCTTCAATCCGCTTGGTGATGTTCGCCGAAGCGGCCTCGCCATTCGGACCATTTGTCGGCTTCATGTTCTCCGATCCTTCGTTTCGCCAGCCGGCCCTATGCAGGCAGGGGAGAATAAAGCCCGGAGGATGCTCTCAAAAGGGTTGTGACATCGTGCAAACTTCAACGATTTCGGGAAGGCCGAGCGCGGCAGCGTTTTCGGCGGGTTAACTGTCGCGCAAACAGCCGCGCGCGGGCCGCCCTCTCACTTTCCAGATTGCCCATTACGCGACACGGTTACGTCGCGCGGCGTCAATAGAAACACAAGATGCTGATCAGGAGGCCGCGCTACCGGCCGAGCTGGGCTATCGCGCTGCGCAAGGGCTCGTCGGAGATACGCATGAGGCCGCGGTAGGGGTCGTTCAACTCCAAGATAAGGAAAATCGCACCCGCGACCGAGAGTGCGCCCACCAACAGCGCCACGGCCACCGTCACATTAAAGCGCGCGAACAGACCGAAGCCGAGAAACAGCACGCAGATCCAGAAAACCAGCACCGTCAGGAACGGCCATGAGATCGAGCTGCCTAGCTGCGCGACCATCAGCAGACGTGATCGCCCGATGCTTTCCGACTCTTGCACGGCCCGGCTCTGCATCATCCGTTCCACATCGGTTTTTGGCGAGAGGCTTAGGAGTTGCTCGATGTTAGCGCTTACCGAGGCTCGTGTTGCCCTGGAGTCGAGGTTCTCCGGCCGGACGCCCTGCGGCGACCAAATCCGGTCATGCGTTTGCCGGACAACATCGCGCAGCCTTTCACGGTCCGCCTTCGCGTCTGGCCCGTAAAATTCAAGCGTCCGGTCGAGCAGGACGATGTTGGCGGAGAGCGCGTTCAGTTCATTCTTCTGCTGGTCGTAGGAGCTTTTCGCGGATGCGATGAGCAGGCTGAGCACCAGCGCGGACATGGTGGCGATCAGGCCCATGATCAGCTTCACGACATCCCGCGAATCCGTGTCCAGATGATGGTCTGGCAATTTGACGTGCAGGATCATTCCGATGAGGGCGGCGCCGAAGGAACAGCCAAAAACGACCGAGGCGATGGCGAATGTCACCGGGGTACGATGCCTCTTCTGTCTTCCGGTATCGAGGATGCGGGCACCCCGTTTGGAGCGCGCTAAAGATATGCCTCCTGCGAGGGTTGTCCAGAAAGCCGGTTGATCCGACAGGGGGCCGCCCGCGCAGGTTCCGCCACTCCGATCGTGCGCCCGTAGGGCTCCCCGGATCGTCCGTTGCGGTACCTCGACATACCCTCTCAAAAACGAGGGTATTTGAGAGGGACAGGCCGGTTTTCCAGAATGGCGCTTATGCGCCTTTGACCGCGACCAACAGGCGCGAGAACTGGACGGCCGAGGAGATCACGCGGTGCTCGCAGGTTGAGCGCCAGGGCTTCGAGAATGTCGCCGCCGAATTACAACGCACCATCAAACAATTGCACGACAAGAACCGTTAATGACAGCGGGCAAGGCGTCAGCCGGCGTCGATCACCCGGCTGTGTTAAAAAATCTCATTCCGGTCCGGTGATCGATCACATGTCTTCCTCCCTGAACTCGTCCGCGGGGCGGGGGGTAGCCCCGCGAGCCGCCTCGCCGCGGCGCAGCTCTGCGCGGCGGATTTTGCCCGAGACCGTCTTCGGCAGTTCCTCCGTGAAGGCGATCCGGCGGACCCGCTTGTAAGGAGCGAGACGGTCGCGAATGTGCCGGAAGATGGACGCCGCCGTGTCGCGTGTCGGCTCATGCGCGGCGGCCAGTGCGACGAAGGCCTTCGGCACTGCCAGACGCAGCGGGTCAGGGCTGGGTACGACTGCGGCCTCGACTACGGCGGGGTGCTCGACCAGAACGCTCTCCAGTTCGAAGGGGCTAATGCGATAACCCGACGACTTGAAGACATCATCCACCCGGCCAACGTAAACATAGGTCCCGTCGGAGTTTCGCTGCACGGCATCTCCGGTGCGGAAGTAGGGCCCCTGGATCGGCTGCAGGGTGTCGTCGTCTTCCAGGTAGCCTAGCATCAGGCCTGGCGGCCGTGGCGACATCGGCAGGGCTAGTTCCCCCTCTTCGACTTCCCGGCCTTCCTCATCCAGAATTGCCACCGAGCAGCCAGGCAAGGGGCACCCCATGGCGCCGAGGTTTACGGGCTGGGCGGGGACGTTGGCAATCTGACTGGTCATCTCGGTTTGTCCCCAGCCGTCACGGACCGTAATACCCCAGGTTCGCTGGACCTGCTCAATCACCTCCGGGTTCAAAGGCTCGCCACCGGACACCGCCTCCCGCAGAACCACAGGCCAGGCCGACAGGTCCTGCTGCAGCAGCATTCGCCAGACCGTCGGTGGGGCGAAGAACGTGTCCACGCGGTGCTCGACGAGCGCATCGAGTACGACGCGCGCGTCGAAGCGCGACTGGTTAAGCACTACGATGGTTGCCCCAGCATTCCACGGGCCGAACAGGGCCATGTAGCTGTGTCCCGCCCAGCCCGGTGCGCCGATTGCCATGTGCCGTTCGCCGGGCCGGGCGCCGATCCAGTACATCGTGGAGAGGTGGCCGACCGTGTAGCTGCGGTGGCTGTGCAGCACCATCTTTGGCCGCGAGGTGGTGCCTGAGGTGAAGTAGAGCAGCATCGGGTCGTTCGGCCGTGTCTCCCCATCCGGCTCGAACTCTTCCGATGCGTCGTGCAGCGAATCAAAGGACGTCCAATCCGGCGGCGGGTCACCGAGGCAGACGCGGAGAACATTACCACCGAGACCAGCGAACTTGTGAGCCTCGGCGATGGGGACGATTACACAGCGGACGCGGGCGCGCGCGACCCGCTCGGCCAAGTCGGCTGCGGTCAATAGCAGGGTGGATGGGATCACGACCGCACCCAGCTTCATGGCCGCGAGCATAGTTTCCCAGTGGGGTGTGACACTGCCGGTCATTAGCAGGATCCGGTCGCCGCGCCGGACGCCGAGTCGCCGCAGCCCGTTGGCAACCCGGCTAGAGCGTGCGGCTATCCCGGCGAAGCTCACCTCTTCGGCGTGTTCGCCGAGGACGTGCAGTGCGGGCTTGTCGCTCAGCGACCCGCGGGCCAGCTCCACGTCGAACCAGTCCAACGCCCAGTTAAAAGACGCCGGTTCTGGCCACCGAAAGTTTTCGACGGCGCGGCGCCCATCGGTTCGGCTCTCCAGCAGGAAGTCCCGGGCCACCTTGAAGTCGCTCGATCTCATGACTGCTCGTCCCTGGCACCTACTCATCCGTGCACCGTCGGTTCCATGTTGCCCTCGTTGTCAGCATGGGCCGGCGCGCCCTGCCATATTCAGAGAAATTTAAGCTCGGTGCAAGGTATCGGGCCGTCGGCAGGGCTTCCTAAGTCGCAACACAGGCAGGTGTGCTGAAGGATGAAAAGCCTATCGGCACTTTCGTTGACCCCGTATTTTCAACGGGTTATGGTAACCGGAAGATATGCCCGAATCAGAACCCGCAACCCGCCGTCTTGGCTACGCCCGCGTGAGCACCTACGGGCAGACGCTCGACGCGCAGCTTGACCAGCTACGCCGGGACGGGTGCGCCAAGATTTACCGCGAGAAGGCAAGCGGTGCGCAGGCTGACCGGCGCGAACTTCTGCGGATGCTGAGAAGTCTCGCCCCCGGCGACGTGGTGACGGTGACGCGAATCGACCGCTTGGCCCGCTCGACCTTCGACCTGTTCGCCATCGTCAAGCAGATCGCGGACGCGGGCGGGCAATTTCGGTAACTGGCGGAGGCGTGGGCCGACACATCCACCAGCACCGGGCGGCTGATGATTACCGTCCTCGGGGGACTGGCAGACGTAGAGCGCGACTTATTCGCACCCGGACGGCAGAGGGCCGCAGCCGGGCGAAGGCGCGGGGGCAACACATGGGGCGACCGCCGAAGCTCACGCCGCAGCAGCAGATGGAAGCACGGCGGCGGCAGGCCGAGGGCGCGACGCTCAAAGAACTGGCGAAAAGCTACAACGTGGGCCGTGCGACGATTTCGCGGCTCGAGTAACTAGCCACTTGGGCCGGGGCATCCCCCGAACCGCGCGACGAGGAGGTTAGCGGCATGAGCGAGGAGCCGGAAGGAGAGGGCAGCGAGGTTAGCAGCCTGCCATCCGTCGTGGGCGATGCCATTGGCGATTTAGTCACGGGCATCCCGGCACCGATCCGCAATTCCGTTGTAAGTGTTCTCTATAGCCTTTGAGCCGGTTGAATACCCGGTGCATTTATCAAAAGTAGGTTATCGCGGAGAAGCGTGCAGAGTCGCGAGCTAGGGTGAAGCTCACTCACACATCTGCACGCCACCTCGCAAAGCAGATGCAGACCAACCCTGATCTATGCTCGTGCGCCGTTTCCATTGGCACAACGATTATGGGAGCGATTAATAAGGAGAAATGGCTCCGTTTGCATCCTTTATTTCAAATCGTCCTCTGTCCCCTATAGCTGGGATAGCTCGGCAACTTTTAGTGGTGGTTGTTTTGTCATGGATTGAAGCAACCGCGCAGAAGATAATCGTCTTTTAATATTTTGCGGGGATATGTAGTTCCGCCCATCCTCTCACCGTTAACTACTGGCACAACTGGACAAGCGCACTTAGCAGCTATATTACTCTGTCGTTGCTCTTCTTTCCACGCATAGATAACCTTTTCGATGCCCGCGTGGTATCGATGGGTGACGCAGGGCAAAATTCACTGCAAGCGCTACAATCTGGCGATTCGATGAGCTTAATAGATTGCAGGAATACGGGTTTGATCATCTCAGATTACAGGTCTTACATTGATGTATCGACCGGCAGTGGTCGCACACAACAGACATGAACCCGATACCAACATCACTTCCTATTATATATGGAGACTACCATGGTTACTTATCCCAAAGGCTCAGCGTGATATATCACAAGGTTTCGAGTTCCTGGTGTGCCCTCCCAGCGGCAGGTAGGAGTTGCTGCCAATCGTATAGAGCAGCGAGAACTTAAACCGCGGCATGAGACGTTCTGTGATCAATGCAACGACGGTGAGTGTGTTCACATTAATGCCAGGGGGTGCGGAGCGCCCAGATCCCGTGATTTTCCATAATGCACCTTATGCGTCTTTTTGCTGTAGGCGCTCGATCAAAATGTCACCCCTCTGCCAGATAGTGATGACACTCCGCGAAGATTTTGCGGGGGGTGTCTGGGGTGACGGTACGGCTGATGAGCGATGGGGAGCTGGCACGGCTTGAGCTGTTGCGGGACTTGGATCGGCGCCGATTGACGACGGCGACGGCGGCGGAACTGCTGGGACTTGAGCGGCGTCAGGTGTTTCGGCTGCTGAAGGCCTATCGGAGCGAGGGTCCGGCGGGTCTGATTTCGAAACGGCGCGGCTGCCCGAGCAACCGCCGCAAGCCCGCGGTGCTTCGCGCCGAGGTGCTTGGGATCATTCGCGAGCGATATTGGGATTTCGGCCCGACCTTGGCGGCGGAGAAGCTGGCTGAGGTACACAGGATCGTTCTCGGCCGCGAGACGGTGCGCAAGTGGATGATAGCGGACGGGCTGTGGCTCGATCGCAAGCAGCGTCGCAAACGGGCTCACCCGCCGCGTTCTCGGCGCGAGTGCGTCGGCGAGCTGGTGCAGATCGACGGGTGCGAGCATTGGTGGTTTGAGGATCGCGGGCCGCAATGCACGCTTCTGGTGTTCGTTGACGATGCGACGAGTCGGCTGATGCACCTCCAGTTTGTCGAGAGCGAATCGACGTTTGCCTATTTCCACGCGACCCGCGCCTATCTGGAGGCTTGGGGCAAGCCGGTCGCGTTCTACAGCGACAAGCACGGCGTCTTTCGCGTCAACCATGAGGGCGCGCTCGGCGGCGACGGGATGACCCAGTTCGGCCGTGCGCTCGATGCGCTCAACATCGACATCATCTGCGCCAATTCGAGCCAGGCGAAGGGTCGGGTCGAGCGGGCGCACAAGACCTTGCAGGACCGCTTGGTCAAGGAGCTTCGGCTTGCCGGCGCGTCCAGCCTGGCCGAGGGCAATGTCCTGCTTCCGGCGTTCATCGCCGACTACAACGCGCGCTTTGCCAAGTCGCCGGAGAACGCCAAGGATTTGCATCGGCCGCTGCATGCCGGCGACGATCTGGAGGACGCTTTCGCCTGGAAGGAGGAGCGCACGCTGTCGCAGGCACTGACCCTCCAATACGACAAGGTGATCTTTGTTTTGGAACCGAGCGAGCAGGCCAAGGCGGCGATCGGCAAGCGGGTCACCGTGTTCGATTATCCCGATGGCCGGCTATCGATCCGTTACAAGGGTGTGGAGCTTGCCTACTACCGCACCTTTGACAAGCTGCGTCAGGTCTCGCAGGCCGAGATTGTCGAGAACAAGCGGCTCAGCGCCGCTCTCGCCTTCATCCGTGAGCAGCAGATTGCACGGGCTGAGCCTCGCAGCAGGAAGGCGCCGCGCCGGCGCGATCAGCGCGATGCCCGTCTCTTCAAGGTTGGCTGAGCTTTTCTACGAGCCGAGCGGCTGACGCCACTCGGTAAAACAACCCGGTGCGGCTTCGAGCGCGGTGCATCGGGCGCCGGTCGGGCGCTGCGCTGCGCCGGGGGCTCCGCGCCCGCCCGCCGCCCGACCCCAGCCGCTGTGCGGGTGACATTTCTAAATGGCAGAAACAGTGACATCTTTATCTGGTGGACACATTTGCGGAAGCTCCTCACGCGCGGCGGCGCGCATGAGCCTCGCTTGGTGGCATCCGGGCACGCCGATGGAAAAATAGCCATAATCATATCGTACCGCTACGCCGTCGACGGTGGCGCGGGTAGGGGCGCCGGCTGGCGCATGCAAGGGGCGGTTCGCTGTAGATTCTCTGCAGATAACAGCGAAAGCAGCGGGCCAGAGCGCACGCCGCGGGGCGGCGAAGGCGTACGAGGGCGGCGCCACGGCGCCACGGTCTGGTCGGGGTCGATGATCTTCCGAGAGGCGCCAGGTTTGGCTTTACCGCTTGTAGAACACGCGTCCTTCATGATGTGGGTCAGGTGCTCGCCCTGGCCGTCGAGGAGCGCGATATCGGCGAGCGGGTCGCCGTCGACGGCGATCAAATCGGCGCGGGCGCCCGAGGCGACGACGCCGATCTCGCCGCCGCTCTCGGCCAGCTCGATCGACAGGGAGAAGCGAAGGAAGCGTCGGCAAGGGCTGTCGCGACCGCGCCGGTGGCCTTCGAGATGTATATGCGCGCCCGCCCGCCATGGACGCGGACGGAAGACCACGCCCACATGCTTGAAGGCCTGCGCAAAGCCGGGTTGCCGGAGGGATGAGGGACGGCCCTCTGTCATTCACTCGGAGCGGAGCAGCGCTGCCTATGGAGGTTGCGATGACGGGCCGTCGTGTGGACTTATGGTGCGCGATCGCGCTGGCCGCCATTGCGGTGCTGCCGGGCCGCGCCGTCGGCCGGCAAGGGCGCGGGCCTCTCGTCGGCATGTCGGCCGGCAGCCGGCGGCTCACTCTTTGATAGCTGAGGGATGGCGAGCCTTGCAGCGAATCGGCATCGATGTCGGCGGCACCTTCACCGACCTCGTCGCGGTCGACGATACGGGCGGCGCCACCCTCGCCAAGGTGCCGTCGACCCCGGCCGACCCCTCAACCGGCGTCCTCGACGGGCTGAGGCTGCTCGCCGACACGCTGGGGCTCGATCTCGCTGCGCTGTTGGCGCAGACCGAGCGCATCGTTCACGGCACCACGGTCGCGACCAACGCGCTCCTTGAGCGCAAGGGCGCCCGGGTCGGGCTGCTGACGACTGCAGGCCATCGCGACGTCATCGAGATGCGCGAAGGGCTGAAGGACGACCGCTACAATCTGCGCCTACCGCCGCCGGAGCAGCTGGTGCCGCGCAAATTGCGGCTCGGCGTAAAGGAGCGGCTGCGCGCCGACGGCCGGATCGACACACCGCTCGACCCCGTCTCGCTCACCGAGGCGGTCGCGGCGCTGCAGCGGGAGCAGGTCGAGGCGGTGGCGGTCTGTTACCTGCACGCCTATCGCGACCCGGTGCACGAGCGCGCGACCCGCGAGGCGGTCGGTCGCGAATTGACCGGCGCATATGTCTCGCTCTCCTCCGAGGTGCTGCCGCAGATCAAGGAGTTCGAGCGGGTCTCGACGACGATCGTCAACGCCTATGTCGGGCCGGCGCTGTCGCGCTATCTCGGCCGGCTGGAGCGGCGTCTCGCCGAGGCCGGCTATGCCGGGTCGACCCTGATCATTCAGTCGCATGGCGGGGTGGCGTCGATCGCCGAGTCGGGCCGGCTCGCGGCGGGTGCCGTACTCTCCGGGCCGGCCGGCGGGGTCGCCGGCAGCGTCTATGCCGCAAACCTCCTCGGCGAAGGCAATTTGATCCCGTTCGACATGGGCGGGACCAGCACCGACATCTCGCTGATCGTCGCGGGCCGTCCGAGCCTGGTGGCGAGTCGCCGGGTCGCCGGCCACACGGTCGCGCTCAATAGCCTCGACATCGCCAGCATCGGCGCCGGCGGCGGCTCGATCGCCCGGGTCGACGCCGGCGGCATCCTGCATGTCGGCCCGGAAAGCGCTGGTGCCGTCCCGGGCCCCGCCTGCTACGGTAGCGGCGGCACCGAAGCGACGGTGACCGACGCCAATCTGGTGCTGGGCTATCTCGACCCGGCGGCATTCTTGGGCGGCAGGCGCCGGCTCGACCGCGCCGCCGCCGACGCGGCGGTCGACCGGATCGCCGCGGCACTGGGTATCGGCCGGTTCGCGGCGGCGCAAGGCATCCATCGCGTCGTCAACACCAGCATGGCCGAGGGGGTGCGGCTGGTCTCGGTGCGTCGCGGCGTCGATCCTCGCCAATTCGCGCTCCTCGCCTTTGGCGGCGCCTCGGGGCTGCACGCGACCGACATCGCGCGCCAGCTCGACCTCGGACGGGTGATCGTGCCGCGGGTCGCCGCGGTACTATCGGCCTGGGGCATGCTCGCGACCGATCTGCGCTTCGAGGTTGCGCGCACCCATATCGGCGACACCAGGGCGCTCGACGGCGGCACGGTCAAAGGGCTCTTCGACGAGATGGAGGCGGAGGGGCTGGCGCGGCTGCGCACGTCGTTCGACGGGCCGGTGCGGACGACGCGGTCGGTCGACATGCGCTATGGCGAGCAGGTGTTCGAAATCGCCGTGCCGCTCGACGATGTCGACTGGGCCGCGCCCGATCCACTGCCGCAGATCGTCGAGCGCTTCCACCGCCGCCACGAGGCGCTTTACACGTATTCGCTTCCCGACCAGGAGACGGTGCTGGTCAACGCACGCGTTGCGGTCGCCGGCATCCTCTCGGCCTTGCCGCAGGAGCCCGCCCTGCCCGAGGCTCCGCCCACTCCTCCCCGCGCCGAGCGGCAGATCTGGCTCGACGGCTGGGTCACGGCCCCGGTCTACGATTTCGACGCGCTCGCCCCGGCGCAGACGATCCCGGGCCCGGCGATCGTCGAATCGGCGATGACCACCGTGCTGCTGCGCCCCGGCGACCGGGCCGTCGTCACCCCGCTGGGCTGGCTCGACATCCGGCTCGGCCGGCGCGGCTGATCACTCTCATGTGCGGCAAATACGCGCTCAGACGCGCCCAGACATTTGTCGGAAGTGTGAGCTAGCTCACACTTCCGAAGACGTGGGACCGCTAGATTTCTCCGACATGAACGTGCCGACTGGTTTCAAGGCTGTTCGCCAACAGGAGATCACCATGCAGTCTTGCTCACGCCACCCGCGGCAGCGCCACTCCATCTTCTGCATCCTGCCGCCGCACATCCTCCACGAGATGGCGAGGCGCGGCAGCACCGCTCAGCGAAACGCCGCACTGAACACCCTGTCGCTGGATACGACGCAGCGCACCCAGCGGCTGATGTCCCAAATGCTGGCGGGCCCCCCGCGTCCGGTCGTCAGGGCAACCCCAGCGCAGGTCCATCGCACGATCTACACCGCGTCGAACCAGGAAACGAAGCCGGGGCAGCTGGTCCGCTCAGAAGGGCAGGCGAGCGTGACCGATGTCAGCGTCAACGAGGCTTATGAGGGCCTCGGCCACACCTTCGACTTCTATCTCGAGATGTATCAGCGCAATTCGATCGACGGCCAGGGCCTGCCGCTCGTCGCCACGGTCCATTACGGCCAGGACTACGACAACGCGTTTTGGGACGGCGAGCAGATGGTGTTCGGCGACGGCGACGGCACCGTCTTCAACCGCTTCACGATTTCTCTCGATGTGATCGGCCACGAGCTGACCCACGGCGTCACCGGGTCGGAGGTCAACCTGACCTACCTCAACCAGCCTGGGGCGCTGAACGAATCGTGCTCGGACGTGTTCGGCTCGCTGATCAAGCAATACGTGCTGAAGCAGACCGCCGACCAGGCCGACTGGCTGATCGGCGAGGGATTGCTAACTTTCCCGGGGCAGGCTTTGCGCTCAATGAAGGCTCCCGGCACCGCCTATGACAACAATGTCATGGGCAAGGATCCGCAACCTGCAGACATGCGGCACTACCTCCACACGGGGCAGGATAATGGCGGCGTGCATCTGAACTCCGGGATCCCAAACCACGCTTTCTTCCTGGCGGCGACGGCGATCGGCGGCAATGCCTGGGAGAAGACGGGACAGATCTGGTACGACACCATCACCGACCGCAGCCTCCGATCTTCCTCCAGCTTCGCCACCTTCGCAAAGCACACCGTCATGAACGCCGGCCACCGCTACGGCACGCACAGCACCGAGCGCAAGGCGGTCGCCGACGCCTGGAGGGAAGTCGGGGTCAAGGTGCGCTGAGAGGATCTATTTGGTGAACGCAGGATAGACCGCCGATCGCCCGGCGCCGAGCCACCGCGGTGCTGGCGGTCGAGGCGGTGGCGCTGCCCGTCGTTTAGCTCGCCTGCATCGCGCCCCGCGGCACCCTGCGGCAAGCGCGCACGGAGGCGTTGCGGCCATCTTTGGCACCGGCGAGCAGGCGGAGTTGCCGGCATCATGTGGGTCGAGCTGAGCGAGGAGGGTAACGAACCGGACAGGTGATCATTCGGCGGCATCGCGCGTGGTATCCCCCTCCGAGACGTCGGCTTTGAGGGGACGCTGCATAACCACATGCAGCTTGGCTGACGAGCGCATATGCAGGTCCCGTTGCGGGAAGGGGATCTCCACCCCATTCTGATGAAACCGATCCCAAACCCCGAGAAGAATTTCGCTCTTCACGTTGCTCAGGCCGTTGTTGGGGTCGGTGATCCAGAACCGCAGCTCGAGATCGACCGAGCTGTCGCCAAAGCCCTTGAGCAGACAAACGGGGACCGGCGACTGAAGAACTCGCGGCACCTGCCTTACCGCGTCCAGTACAAGTTCAATCGCTTTGCGGACATCCGTGTTGTAAGAAATTCCGATCGGCAATTTCAACCGGACAAGGTTGTCACTGAATGACCAATTTTCGACGCGTTGGGTGATCAGCTCCTCATTCGGAATCAGATGCTCGGTGCCGTCGCGGGTGATTACCGAGACATAGCGGGCTCCGAGTGAATGGATCCACCCGTAAGTATCGCCAAGCGCGATGACATCGCCGGGTTTGATCGAGCGGTCGAGCAGCAAGATGATTCCGCTGACCAGGTTCGATACCGCCTTTTGCAGACCGAAGCCGATTCCGAGGCCGATCGCGCCGCTGAATACGGCGAAAGCGGTGAGGTTGATCCCGACGCTGCCCAGCGCCGCTATCACCGCGATCGTGATCAGCACGACCTTAATCAGCTTGGTGAACAACACTTGCAGCGACGGAGTCAGAGTGCCCAGCTGGGTGATCCGCCTCTCGAGGATTTGCGACCCCGTTAGAGCGAGCCAGAGCAGGATTCCCAGCGCCGCGATTGCGCGAATGACCGTCAGCGCGGAAATTCGGATCCCCGAAAAGCTGAAACCGATCGAATCGAGAAAAGCCATCGTCGCGGTGAGCAAGCCGAGGATGTTGAGCGCGGCAATGACCCAGATTGATCCGGCGATCAGCCGTCCCCAAGTTGGGTTTCGAACAAAACCTGAAGTAAGACGAATGATAATCCACGCCGCCAGCAAACTTTCGACCAGGCGAAGCACATGGCTTGGCCAGTCGGCGTAAACGGCGATCCACTCCGCGAGCCAAACGGCGATCAGCCAAGCGACCGGCAGAATCAGCGAAGGGAGGAGAAGCAGGAGCTGTCGCACCGGCCCCTCGGGCACGCGGCGAAAATTCACGGCTGCGACGAGCTGTGCCAGACGCGGTGCGATTAAGCGCGAAGCGACGAACGTGACCAGCAGGACAGAGACCTGGGCAAGGCTGGATAGCGCCAAGGCGTTTGTCAGCAGCCACGCCTCGATATTTCTGAGGACGTGCAAGATTGTCGCGAGGTCGGGGATCGCGGGCATCTCTCTCTCCGTCATGGGTAGGCGCCGGGAAGGCCGGGCCGGAGACGGAATGCCCTCTACCTCGGCGTCAATACCGCCCTTTGCATAACGCCGGCGGAACGCTCACCGATCCGAAAGCGAGGCGGGAAGTCCCGACCGCCGTCTCGCAACAGGTCCCAGCCGCCTCAGCTCTCGGCCATCAGGCGGGCGGCTAGCGCGGTCATGATCAGGGATAGCCCGACAAAGACCATATTGACCCCGACCAGGAGACCGATCGCCCAGCCGGCCGAGCTCGGCCAGCCCTGCCAGATCAGGTAGGCGAGCAGGAGGTCGACGAGCCCGCTGAACAGCACCCAGCCCCAGCTCGGGATATGCTTGCGGTGCTCGACCGCGATCAGGATCGCGGCGATCCCTTCGAGAACGAAGAAGACGATCAAGGCGATCGTCAGGGTCGCCACCCCGGCAATCGGCTGCAGCGCCAGGACGAGGCCAAGCAGGATCGCCAGCACCGCGGTCGCGAGCGACCAGGCAAAGCCCGGCATCTGGCGATGTTGCAAGACCGATATCGCGCGGAAGATCCCGCCGACAAAAAACAGCCAGCCGATCAGGATTGTCGTCGCCAGCGTGGCGATATTGGGCAGCGCGATCGCCAACAGACCCAGTACCATCATGACGATGCCTTCGGCGAGAAACAGCTTCCAATGGGCATGAATCGCCGCCGCCAGCCGGCGCCGGATATCGTCGAGACCGGAAAGGGCTTGATTGCTCATTTCTTCACCCCTTATGGATCGCGGATCGCCCGCTCGAAACCCGCCTCAATCGCGCTGAATGCTCGGCGCGACCGGAACCCCCGATCCATAGGAAACCGGGGTTTTGTCGAAATCGACAGCGAAGCTGACGACCCTGCCGAGATTGTCGGCGCCGATCAGGCCGGCCAGCAGCAATACCGCGGCGACATAGGCGCCGCGCACCCTCGCCGACGGCCCGAGAAACAGGGCTAATCCGGCGCCCAAGGCGAAAATCGGAAAGTGCAGGTGCGCCGAATAGAGGTAGAGGCTGCCGCGGTTCTGGAAATCCATATGCAGCAGCACATTGAAAGCGATGGCGGCGAAGAGGCCCAAAGCGGGCCAGCGGTAGTGCGGGTGGCGCAGCGCGGCGATCGCGCCGAGCGTCCAGAAACCAAGCCACAGCGGCAGCGCAACCTGGCCGACCGGCGACAGCACGTAGTCGCGGAAGTCCCGCATGATCGGCAGGTCGTCGGTCAGCTTTACCCAGCTGTAAGCCGGGGAGACGAAGGAAAATCCGAAAAAGGTGAGCAGGATCCGACCGATGCCGGCCGTCCTCTTTTCGGTCGGCTGCATCCAGTAGATTTCCTTGAGGGCATGAACCGGGTTTTGCGCGGCCGACCACAGCTCGACGTGCCACACGCAAATGACCAGGACCAAGGCGACCGCCGCTCCGACCAGCCCGAACACAGCCACACTCTTGATCGCTCTGCGCAACCCCTCGCGCCGCCAGCAAACCAGCATTTCGGCGATGAACGCCTGGGCGACATTGGTGATCGTCACCCCGAACGCCAATAGCGCGGCGAGGTATCGCAGACCCCGCAGCCGGTGCGGATCGTCGAGGCGGATCACCGCGACGAGCCATATCAACGCGATGGCGAAGCCGGAAATGCCGAAGGTCTCGACAATGATCGAGGTGAAGAGCTGTGTGCCGGTGACCGCGAACAGCAAGGTCAGAGCCGCTGCTTCGGGGCGCCGGATAGCCGCGGCGCGCAGGTAGAGCGAGCACAGCGCCACGGTGCCGGCGCCGAACGTCGCCATCACCAGCGCCGCGGCCGCCTTCGGCGCCAGGCCTCCGGCAAGAAAGGGCCAAGCCAGGGGCCGCAGCAGCAGCATCAGCGGATGCCTGAAACCCTGCGGGTCGGCCGGCGACAGGGCAAAAGTCTGCAAGGTACGGGGCGGATCGAAATCAAACGCGAGGTTGTAATAGTCGGAGTAGTTCCCCTGTGCCAGGCGCAGGCCGAACGGGGCGTAGACCAGCCAGGCGGCGAGGAACCACAGCACCGCCGCGATTGCGTCGGCGCGCCCGATCGATGGCAACCCGCGCGATGCGGCAAAACCCGACGGCAAGCGGGTTGAGCTGAAGGTCGGCGTCCCGCCGGTCGACCCCATAGGTTACCCCTATGACCGGCAATACCGGTCCGTCTCGCGAATCCTGACCAATACGGCACAGGCCGATAGGGGGTCGTCAATCGCAAGTCAAGCACGCTTGGGAGCCGAGCGTCGCGAGTCCTTATTGGGCTGCCGCTCGGAATCTCCTATAGTCGGCCTTGAGGCGACGATTTCTCCCACCCAGCGCAGTCGGCTCTCATGCTCACCGAGACGGCCGCCGCCGAGCCGGCGGAGACGGACCGCACGCAAGCGCCTGTCCCGCTTTGCGTCGATCTCGACGGGACCCTGATCCGGACCGACACCCTCGTCGAAAGCCTGTTGGCCCTCGGCCCTGGCCGGCAGCTCGGCAAGAGCCTGGTGCGGCTTCTCCGGGCCGGCAAAGCGGCGTTCAAGCAAGCGGCGATGGAAGGCGCCAAATTGGATCCGGCCCTGCTTCCGTACAATGACGAGCTGCTGGCTTATTTGCGCCGGCAAAAGGCGGCCGGGCGGCGCCTCGTGCTGGCGACGGCGGCCGATGCGAGTGTCGCCCAGGCGGTCGCCGACCATTTGCGGCTGTTCGACGAGGTATTCGCCTCGAACGGCGCTGATAACCTAAAGGGTGAAGCCAAGGCGGCGGCCCTGGTCCGGCGCTTCGGCCTCAAGGGATTTGCCTATGCCGGAGACAGCCGCAGCGATCTGGCGGTCTGGGCGGCCGCGCGCAGCGGCATCATCGTCGACGCATCGGCCGGCGTGAGCGCCGCGGCACGCAAGACGGTGCCGATCGAGGCGGAGATCGACGATCGCCGCGTCCCGCTGCGGGCCGCATTGCTGGCGATGCGGCCCTATCAATGGGTCAAGAACCTGCTCGTCTTTGTGCCGATATTTACCGCGCATGCGGTCACTGACATAACGGCCTGGATCGGCGCTGCGGGAATGTTTGCCGCCTTTTGCGCGGCAGCGTCGTCGGTCTACATCCTCAACGATTTGTTCGACCTGCAGGCTGATCGCCGTCATCCGACCAAACGCCATCGGCCGCTCGCGAGCGGCGATCTCGCGCTCGGCGGGGGTGTCGGACTGGCCGGCCTGCTTCTCGTCCTCGGCCTGGGGTCAGCCTGGCTCACGGGCACGCTGGCTGTGATCGTGATCTACGCAGCAGCCTCGCTCGCCTACTCGATCAAGCTAAAGGAGCTGCCTCTGGTCGACGTGTTCATGCTGGCCGGCCTCTACACGATCCGGCTGTTCGGCGGTGGCGAGGCGACCGGTTATTTGCTTTCGCTGTGGCTTCTCGGCTTTTCGAGCTTTGTGTTCCTCAGCCTGGCCCTGGTCAAGCGCGTCGAGGAGCTCACCGCCGCCGGGCAAACCGGCGGACAGCGCGCGGCGCGGCGCGGCTATGCCGCCGCCGATGCGCCGATCTTGCAGATGTTCGGCTGCGGCGCCGCCTTCGCCTCCTGCGTGGTGCTCGCCTTGTTCGTGCAGAGCGAGGCGGCGATACAACACTATTCGTCGCCGGGGCTGCTGTGGGGGATGGTGCCGCTGGTGCTGTTCTGGCAATGCCGAATATGGCTGTCGGCGGCGCGAGGCTACATGCACGCCGACCCGATCATCTATGCCGCGCGCGATTGGGTATCGTGGCTGATCGCGGCGGCGTTGCTGATCCTGCTCGTCGCGGCCACCCTTTATTGAGGACCGGCTATTCTCCGACCCGAACCACGGCCATATACTGAAGGGTGCCGCCGAAGACCAGATTTACCACCGGGGGATAGAGGTCCATGCCGTCGAGCCTCGCCACCACATGGTGGCCCATCCGCCGGTGGAGGTCGCTCCAACCATCGCGGCTCAGGTAGCGGTAGAGGCAGGGAACCCCGTAGGGGGCGTTGGCCGCCCAATCCATCAACGACACCCGCTTGTGCTGAAACCAGGTGTCGGCCTTGTGGTCCTTGATCACCAGCAGGCGGCGGGACACCCGGCAGCACTCGCCGATCAGCCGCTCGGGCTGCTGCTCGTGGTGCAGGACGTCGGCGAGGATGACCACATCGAAGCTGCGATCCGGATAGGGCAGGTCGCCGCCGTCGTAGCGAGCCACCGGAATGAGCTCGCCGCCGCGAGCGGCCCTTTCGAGGCCGACCACGCTGACATCGGCGACATCGGCCAGCGACTTCCCCAATTCGCCGAAACCGCATCCGACATCCAAGACCTTGTCGCCCGGATGCAGAAACGGAGTGATTTGACGAGTGAGCTCCTGCAGCCGGGAAACGTAAATCGGACGATGCAACCCCTTCATGAGTTGGTCGAGCATGCCCGCCCCTCCCAGGGCACCGAAACAGCAAGGTATAACGCAGGCGTCCTACTGCAAGCTGCGGCAGGCGGCAAGCGGGTGAAGCCATCAGGACGAACGACTGATGAACATTTCTCTAATCAGCCTGTCTCGCTGGCCAGAATTGTCGATTTGCCCTATCTTGCAATGATCGAGGGCCGGTCCGGCGCGACCAAAAGGAACGAGTTGATGCGGCTAGGGTTCGAGACCCTGGGCAATGCGACCTTGGTGTTCTACGACGACGGGCGGCCGTTGTTGGCGACGGACCCTTGGCTGGTCGGAACCTGCTATTACGGAAGCTGGGGCCTCGACCGGCCGGTCACCGCGGCCGAGCGCCAAGCGGTGCAGAGCGCACCCTTTATTTGGATATCGCACGGTCATCCGGACCATCTCCACCTCGACTCGCTGGACCTGCTTTCGCGCCAAACCAAGGTGCTCTTGCCCGATCATTTTACCTCCGAGATCGCCGACGTCGTCCGCGGGCGAGGCTTCGACGTCGAGGTCATGCCATACCGTCAATGGCGCCCGTTGTCGCCACGGCTGCGCTGCCTGTGCATCGACAACGAGAACCAGGACGCCGTCTTGCTGGTCGAGGCGGACGGGGCGCTGGTCGTCAACCTCAACGACTCGCCCCTGTTCGGAGAGGAGCGGTTCATCCGCAGTCTCGTGCGCCGATACGATCGGCGCCGAACCTACCTGGCCTCGCTGTGCGCGATCGACGCCGACATGCTCAATTTCATCGACGATCGAGGCAGGCGGATCACCGAGCCGGCAGAGCATTACAAGCCGGGCGCGATCTGGGCGGTCGCCCGGCTCGCCGACCGGCTGGGGGTCGGCAACTACGCCTGCTCGTCGTCGCAGCACCTCTACATCCGCAGCGACAGCGCCTGGGCCAATCCCTATCGCGTCACCTGGTCGGACATCGAGCAAAATTGGACGCGGCCCAACATCCGCGTGCTCGAGCCGTTCGTCGCCGTCGATCTGGAGACCGGCGCATTCGACCGCAAGCATCCCTCTCAGGCCTCGGATTTCCGCCAGATAACCGAAACGACCGGGGCTGACGATTATGACGAATGCCTGAATGAGTCCGAGTGGGCAGCCCTGTTTGGCTTTTTTCTCAGATTTGAGACGATCAGACCACATTTCGACTATTTGGATTTCGTCGTCGGCGGAGAGCGCCGGCGGCTCTGGCTCGATCCGACCGCGCAACGCAAACCGGAACGCCGGTTGCGTGGGATCGCCTTCCACGCGCCCCGCCGATCCCTGTGCGACGCCGTCGAGCATGGCTATTTCGACGATCTGCTGATCGGAAATTTTATGAAAACGGAGCTGCACAACGCGAGGCTCTATCCGCATTTCACCCCGCTCGTCTGCAAGCTCGGCGGCAACGCCAAAGTCTTCACCGATGCCGAGTGGCGCGTGTACCGCCGCCGCTACTTTCGCCGCAACCCGGCAGGCTATCTGGAGTGGCGGCTGGGACGGACAACCGACGCGTTGGTCGATATCGGGCGGCGGGCTTCCGGGCGGCTCGGCGTCAAGGGGCCGCTCAAATGGCTCTACCGCAGGATGCTGGGCGACCCAGTCGCGTGGCGCTGACAGCTCCGAGCGCTGCCGCGGCAAGGCTCCCCTTGGCTGACCGTGTGGCGCGGGATCGCCGCTGAACCAATCGCACCACCGATTTCGCGGCTGGCGCTTGGGTAAATGGACACATACAATTGCAAATTGCTGAAAAGGGCGGGCGGGGATGGTGGCGCGGGTTCGGACGGTGGCGTTCCACGGGGTCGAGGTGCTCGAGGTCGAGACCCAGGTAACGATCGCCTCGGGGCTACCGACATTCACCGTCGTCGGGCTGCCCGACAAGGCGGTCGCCGAATCGCGCGAGCGGGTGCGCTCGGCGCTCGACTCGCTGGGCCTCGGGCTGCCGCCGAAGCGGATCACCGTCAACCTCGCGCCGGCCGATGTGCTGAAGGAAGGCAGCCATTTCGACCTGCCGATCGCGCTGGGCCTGTTGGTCGCGATGGAGGTGCTGCCGGCAGACGAGCTCGGCGCCTATGTGGTGCTCGGCGAATTGTCGCTCGACGGGTCGGTGACGAGCGTCGCGGGGGTGCTGCTCGCGGGCCTCGCCGCCGCCGGGCGGCAGAGCGGCATCATCTGCCCCGAGGCCTGCGGCGGCGAGGCGGCCTGGGCCGATCTCGAGATCATCGCGGCACCGAGCCTCTTAGCGATCGTCAACCATTTCAAGGGGACGCAGCTGTTGCCGCCGCCCGAGCCGCGCGTCGCGCCGTCGCGATCGGCGGGGCTCGACCTCAAGGATGTGAAGGGCCAGGAGAGCGCCAAGCGCGCCCTCGAGATCGCCGCCGCCGGCGGCCACAACCTGTTGATGGTCGGCCCGCCGGGTGCGGGCAAGTCGATGCTGGCGGCACGCCTGCCCGGGATCCTGCCGTCGCTCGAACCGGCCGAGGCGCTCGAGCTCGGGATGATCCAATCCGTTGCCGGCGGGCTGCGCAGCAGCGGGCTGTCGCGCGAGCGGCCGTTTCGCGACCCGCACCACTCGGCCTCGCTGCCGGCGCTGGTCGGCGGCGGGCCGCGCGCGCGGCCGGGCGAGATATCGCTTGCCCATCAGGGCGTGCTGTTTCTCGACGAGCTGCCCGAGTTCAACCGCGCCGCGCTGGAAGCGCTGCGCCAGCCGCTCGAAACCGGGCGGGTGACGGTCGCCCGCGCCTACGGACACGTCACCTATCCGGCGCGGTTTCAGCTGATCGCGGCGATGAACCCGTGCCGTTGCGGTCATCTCGCCGAGGCCGCTTGCAGCCGCGCGCCGCGCTGCGCCGAAGAATACCAGGGTCGGCTTTCGGGCCCGCTGCTCGACCGCATCGACCTTCACATCGATGTCCCAGCCGTGTCGCCGGGAGACCTCGCCTTGCCGCCGCCGGCCGAGGACAGCGCCGCGATCGCCCTTAGGGTCTCGGCGGCCCGAGCCAGACAGGCGGCGCGCTATGCGGCGCTGTCCCCCGAGCAGCCGATCCGGACCAATGCCGAGGCCGACGGTGCGCTGCTAGACGAGGTCGCCGCGCCGGAAGCCGCCGGCCGCGACCTCCTGAATCGGGCGGCCGAGCGGCTGCGGCTCTCGGCGCGGGGCTACCACCGGGTCTTGCGCGTCGCCCGTACGCTCGCCGATCTCGAAGGCGCCGCCTCCGTCGCGCGCCGCCACGTCGCCGAAGCGCTGAGCTATCGGCGCTTGGCCTCGCTGCCCGAAAGCGCGTCCCCTGATGGCGGCCCGGCAAAGTTCCATGCGCGACGCGCATAGCGCCCCTGCCTCTTGGCGACGGATCGCAGGCCCGTTACAAACCGTTAGACTTTTGTCGCCGTTGAGGTGGGAAACGGCACGAAACAGATACCAATTGTGACGGATGAACATCCCATGCGAGAGGTGAGCAAGCCTGCCGCCAGCGAAGATCCGAAGCTCGATCCTGCCAACGCTGCGATCGAGGCCCGGATCGCCGACTTCCTCGACGGCACGACGCACGGGGAAGACCTGCTCCACGCGATCTACGACCACGTGCTCGACGAGCCGGTTCCGGAGAGGTTGCGGGCGCTGCTCGCCGGGTGAGCCGATCTTCCCGCCAGCGCGCTGAGATGCTATCTTGCCCGCCGGAGGATAACGATGCCCGCGCTGGCCACGCTCATCCCCTCGCGCATGACGGTCGCGGAATTCCTCGATTGGCCCGGCGACGGCAGCGGGCGAAAATTCGAGCTGGTCGACGGCGAGCCGCAGGCGATGGCGCCGGCGAGCACTACACACGGAACGATCCAGGCGACCCTGACGCGCCTGCTGGGAAACCACTTGGCCGGGACCGGCTGCCGCGTCGTGGTCGAACCCGGTGTCGTCCCTCGGATCAGGTCCGAAGCTAATATGCGAGTCCCGGATCTCGCGGTCACCTGCGAGGCCGACGAGCCCGGTGTGCAAGCGATGGCCCATCCGGTCCTGCTTGTCGAAGTGCTCTCGCCGAGCAACGAAGCCGAGACGCGCGCAAATGTCTGGGCCTACACGACAATCCCGACGGTCCGCGAGATCCTGCTGGTGCGCTCGACGAGCATCGCCGCGGAACTGCTGCGGCGTGAGGCGGACGGCAGCTGGCCGGCGAATTCCCGGCCGGTCGGAAAGGACGAGATGCTCCTTTTAGCGAGCCTCGATTTCTCCTGTCCCTTGGCCGCGCTCTACGAAGAGACGCATCTCTCGCGCGCGAAAGCGGGCTGATTACCGCCGCGGCAGCATCTCGCCGAGGTCGCGGCCGCCGACGAGGTGCACGTGCAGGTGCGGCACCTCCTGGCGGCCGTCGCGGCCGCTGTTGGCGAGGATGCGATAGCCGCTCTCGGCCACCCCCTGCTCCCGGGCGATACGCCCGAGTGCTCGGACCAAAGCTGCAACCTCGTCGATCGAGGCCTTCTCGGAAAAATCGTCGAGCGAGACATATTCCCCTTTCGGGATCACCAGAACGTGCGTCGGGGCCCGCGCGCTGATGTCTTGAAAGGCGAGGACATGCTCGTCCTCATACACCTTCTTGCACGGAATCTCGCCACGCAGGATGCGGGCGAAGACGTTGTTGCGATCATAGGCCATCTCTACTCCGCTTCACCGGGGATATAGCGCGCCTTCCCGAGCGGGCGGCCGTCGCCCCCGCTCGCAGGCGGGGGTCCAGAGCCTGTCCCGGACCCGATCCGGGGGAACCGTTCGAGCCCTTGCAGCGCTGGGTTCCGCTTTCGCCGGAACGAGCGAGCGAAGGCTATTCCCTGAGGCAGACCGAGTCGATTTCAGAGATTGGCCCGCCCGCGCTTTTCGTCGATCCCGGACTTGCCCTCGCGCCGGGTGAGCTCGGCGGCGACATCGGCCGGGGATATCCCAGTATCGGCCCACAGCACCAACAAGTGGTAGAGGACATCGGCGCTCTCGCCGACGAGCTTATCGCGGTCACCGCGCACGCCTTCGATGACCGCCTCGACCGCCTCCTCACCGAGCTTCTGCGCGATCTTGGTGCGGCCGCGCGCGAACAGCCGCGCCGTATACGATTGCTGAGGGTCGGCGCCGCGGCGCGACAGAATGACCCGCCACAGTCGGTCGAGGGTCGGACCTAGCTCCATTTGGCCCAGCTCCATTCGACCGCGCTCCACTCGGCCCCGCTCTTTGGCCATTGCTCAGCCCCGCACCGGGATGCCGCAGGCGGCGAGCCGAGCCTTGGCCTCGCCGATGCGGTAGGTGCCGAAATGAAAGATCGAGGCCGCGAGCACCGCGGTGGCGTGCCCGTCGCGCAGCCCCTCGACCAAGTGGTCGAGCGTGCCGACCCCGCCCGAGGCGATCACCGGCACGCGCACGGCATCGGCGACGGCGCGGGTGAGCGCGATGTCGAAGCCCGATCGGGTGCCGTCGCGGTCCATCGAGGTCAACAGGATCTCGCCGGCGCCGTAATCGGCGAGCCGGCAGGCCCACTCGACCGCGTCGATACCGGTCGGGCGCCGGCCGCCATGGGTAAATACCTGCCAGCGTCCGGGCTCGGCCTCTTTTGCGTCGATCGCGGCGACAATGCACTGGCTGCCGAATTTCCGGGCCGCTTCGCGCACGAGTTCAGGCCGGGCCACGGCGGCAGTGTTGATCGAGACTTTGTCGGCCCCGGCGAGCAGCAGCCGGCGGATGTCCTCGACCGCGCGCACGCCGCCGCCGACGGTCAACGGCATGAAACATTCCTCGGCGGTGCGGCGGACCACGTCGTAGAGTGTGCCGCGCTCCTCGGCGCTGGCGGTGATGTCGAGAAAGCACAGCTCGTCGGCGCCCTCGCCATCATAGAACCGAGCCTGCGCCACCGGATCGCCGGCATCGACGATGTCGACGAAGTTGACGCCCTTGACCACCCGGCCGTCCTTGACGTCGAGGCAGGGTATCACCCGCATCTTCAGCATCGCGATCCTTCCGCGACCAGACGCAATGCCGCCACGGGGTCGATCCGGCCGTCATAGAGCGCGCGTCCGCAGATGACACCGGCGATGCCGTCCGCCTCGCGCGCCTTCAGGGCCGCGATATCGTCGAGCGAGGCCACCCCGCCCGAGGCGATGATCGGTATCCGGATCGCCCGAGCCAGGGCCGCGGCAGCCTCGGCGTCGACGCCGCCCAGCGTGCCGTCGCGAGCGATGTCCGTATGGATGATCGCGGCCACGCCGCAATCCTCGAAGCGGCGGGCGAGCTCGACGACGCCGATATCGCTGGTCTCGGCCCAGCCTTCGACCGCCACCCGGCCGCCGTGGGCATCGATCGCGACGGCGAGCGCTCCCGGATGATCGGCCGCGGCATCCCGCACCAGCGCGGGATCGCGCAAGGCCGCGGTGCCGAGCACGACGCGGTCGATGCCGATCTCCAGCCAATGCTCGACCGCGCCACGGTGGCGAATGCCGCCACCGAGCTGGATGCGTAGATCGACGGCGCGGCGAATCGCCGCCACCGCCGCGCCGTTCAGCGAATGCCCGGCGAAAGCGCCATCGAGGTCGACAACATGCAGCCAGGTAAAGCCCGTTTCAGCAAAATGCCGTGCCTGGTCGGCAGGGTCGTCGTTGAACACGGTGGCGCTCGCCATCTCGCCGCGGACAAGGCGCACGCACTTGCCATCCTTGAGGTCGATCGCCGGGTAGAGGATCACCGCACCGCCGCCCCGTCGTCGAGGAGCTTGTAGTAATAATGCCCCGGCACGATTCGGCCTTCGACCCGGGCATAGACGGGATGCGTGCCCCAGCGGATATAGCCCAGGCTCTCGTAGAGACGGATCGCCGGTCCCTGAGTGTCGCGAAGATCGAGGTTGAGGACCGAGAGGCCCAGCTCGCGGGCAAAGCGCTCGATCTCCAAGATGATGCCGCGGCCGAGCCCGTGGCCGCGCGCCCAGGGTGCGACGAAGGCGCTGGTCAGGGTACCGGCGAAGGCCTGTGCCTCGTTGTTGCGCGGCGCGCGGCTGAGCTGCGCCGAGCCGGCGACCACACCATCGAGCCGGCCGACGACAAGCCGGCGCTCGGGAACGAGCAGCACGCCTTTCCAATAATTTTCGAGAACCTGGCGCGGCGGCGGCTTGAGCCAGCCGAAGCCGCCGCCGTCCATGATTGCGCTCTCGGTCGCTTCGCAGAGATCGTCGAGATCGGTGCCGGAATATTGGGTCAGCCGCTCGACCGAGACCGTGGTGCCGACGATGCCGAGATCGGTCATGGACGCCACCGCAGGAAGTTTCCGATCAGCCGCAGGCCCGCCGCCTGGCTTTTTTCGGGATGAAACTGCGTGCCCGCGAGATTACCGCGCCCGACCACCGCCGCGAGCGGACCGCCGTAGTCGGTCGCGGCGACGAGGTCGGCGGGGTCGGCGAGGCGGAAATGGTAGCTGTGGACGAAGTAGGCGTGGCTGCCGGGCGCGAGCCCGGCCAGCAGCGGGTGCGTGATCCGCGGCTCCAGCTCGTTCCAGCCCATATGCGGGATCTTGAGCGCCGCATCGCCGGGCGCGATCGGCACGACCTCGCCGCCGAGCCAGCCGAGACCGTCGACTGTCTCGAACTCGCGGCCGTGCTCGGCCATCAATTGCATGCCGACACAGATGCCGAGAAACGGCCGTGCCCGCACCGTCACCGCCTCGCTGAGCGCCGCTTCGAGGCCGGGAACCGCCGCGAGCCCGCGCCGGCAATCGGCAAAGGCGCCGACCCCGGGGAGGACGACCCGGTCGGCGCCGGCCACCGCTTCGGGCGCGCTGGTCACGATGATTTCGGCGGCGATGCTGTCATCGGCAGCCGCCCGCTCGAACGCTTTTGCCGCCGAGCGCAGATTGCCCGAGCCGTAATCGATGATGGCGACGATCATCAGAGGCTGCCGCCGAGGACACCCTTGGTCGACGGCACCGCGCCTTGCTGCCTGGGGTCGATCGCGACCGCTTGGCGCAGCGCGCGGGCGAGGCCCTTGAAGCAGGATTCGACGATGTGGTGGTTGTTCTCGCCGTAGAGGTTCTCGACGTGGAGCGTCACCCCGGCCGATTGGGCGAAGGCCTGAAACCATTCCTTGAACAACTCGGTATCCATCTCGCCGAGCTTGGGCCGGGTGAATGCGACCTTCCAGACCAGATACGGGCGGTTCGAGGCGTCGAGGCTGACCCGGGTCAGGGTCTCGTCCATCGGGATCACCGCATGCCCGTAACGGGCGATGCCGGCGCGGCCGCCGAGCGCGCGCGACACCGCCTCGCCGACGACATAGCCGGTGTCCTCGGTGGTGTGGTGAAAGTCGATGTGCAGATCGCCAACTGCCCTAAGCTCGAGATCGATCAGGCTGTGCCGGGCCAGCTGCTCCAGCATGTGGTCGAGAAAGCCGATTCCGGTCGAGACCACGGCCCTGCCGACGCCGTCGAGATCGACCTTGCCGGTGATCTGCGTCTCCCTGGTGTTGCGCTCGACCCTCGCCTCCCGCACGGCATTTCTCCTCGCTCGCCGCATTCCCGCGACACCGCCTATTTAGCGATTTCCGCGCCCTCTCGCTACTACCGGGGCGCCCCGCCCTCGATCCGCTCGGCGACTCGGACCAGCAAGGACAGCATCGCCGCCATGCGCTCCTCCTGCGCGCCAAAGCGTGCCTCCAGAGCGCTAAAACGCGATTCCAAAGCGCCGATGCGCTGCTCGATTGCGCCGAGGCGCAATTGCACATCGCGCAATTCGGCGGTGATTGTCATCACTCGCACGCCGAGAAGCTCGAGACTGATTTTTTCCTCGCTCACGCGCCCCTTCTCCGTCGGCAGACACCCGTCATCCGGTGGCATCGAACTACATTAGCACCAACGCTGCGCTGATGAGAGCCGCGAGGCGTGCCCCTCCGGTCAGCACGGTCATGCACAGGTTACTTCCAGACGGTCTCATCGAGGGGTAGATGCTCCCGATCTGACTCCCGATTGCTTCGCACCTCCTGGTCCTCTACCCAGGATTTATTTAATCGTCAATATAATCACATAAAGTTGTAGACCGCCGATATCCTTTGCGAGATTCCGCAGATTGCTTGACGGCGGATCGGGCGGGCTTACATCTGACCTCCTGGGCATGCGCGAATCACCAATGGACCAATCCACGACCGTCTGGCACGGCACGACAATCCTCTGCCTGCGCAAGGGCGGTCAGGTCGTGATCGCCGGCGACGGCCAGGTATCGATGGGCCAGACGGTGGTCAAGTCGAACGCCAAGAAATTGCGCCGCCTGGCCGGCGGCTCGGTCATCGCCGGCTTTGCCGGGGCTACCGCCGACGCATTCGCCTTGTTCGAACGGCTCGAGGGCAAGCTCGAGCAATATTCGGGGCAGCTTTCGCGCGCCTGCGTCGAGCTGGCCAAGGATTGGCGCACCGACCGCTATCTGCGCCGGCTCGAGGCGATGATGGCGGTCGCCGACAAGAGCGTCTCGTTGATCCTGTCGGGGACCGGCGACGTGCTCGAACCCGAGGACGGGATCATCGGCATCGGCTCGGGCGGCGGCTATGCGCTCGCCGCGGCGCGGGCGCTGATCGGCATCGACGGCCTCGACGCCGAGGAGGTAGCGCGCCGGGCGATGGCGATCGCCGCCAGCATCTGCGTCTACACCAACGACAAGGTCACCCTAGAGAAACTCGAATATTGAGGCTGACCCCAAATGAGGCAGTTCTTCGACCGGGTATCGTCACCTCCGCGAAAGCGGGGGTCCAGGCCAATCGCTGAAGCCTTGGCGCTCTGGGTTCCCGCTCCCGCGGGAACGACGGTTCACGCGTCATGACCGCGTTCAGCCCGCGCGAGATCGTCTCCGAGCTCGACCGCTTTATCGTCGGCCAGCACGACGCCAAGCGTGCGGTTGCGATCGCGCTGAGAAACCGCTGGCGCCGCCAGCAGCTGGCGCCGGAGCTGCGCGAGGAGGTATTGCCGAAGAACATACTGATGATCGGGCCGACCGGCTGCGGCAAGACCGAGATATCGCGCCGTCTCGCCCGGCTCGCCCAGGCGCCGTTTGTCAAGGTCGAGGCGACCAAGTTCACCGAGGTAGGCTATGTCGGCCGCGATGTCGAGCAGATCGTGCGCGATCTCGTCGAGATCGCCATCGCCATGACCCGCGAGCGGCTCAGGAAGGAGGTCGAACCCAAGGCCGAGCTCGCCGCCGAGGAGCGGGTGCTGGAAGCGCTGGTCGGCACCGGCGCAAGCCCCGACACCCGCCAGAAATTCCGCAAGATGCTGCGCGAGGGCGCGCTCGACGACCGCGAGATCGAAGTCGCCGTTCAGGAGAGCGCCGCCGCCAACCTGCCGACTTTCGAGATCCCAGGCATGCCCGGCGCCCAGATGGGGATGCTGAACCTCGGCGACATCTTCGGCAAAGCCTTCGGCACCCGCTCGAAGCCGAAGAAGATGACGGTCCGCGACAGCCATCGCGTGCTGATCGCCGAAGAAAGCGACAAGCTTTTGGATCAGGAGATGGTGGTGCGCGAGGCGATCGCCGCGGCCGAGCAGAACGGCATCGTCTTCATCGACGAGATCGACAAGATCTCGGGGCGCGGCGAGCGGGCCGGCGGCGGCGGCCCCGATGTCAGCCGCGAAGGGGTGCAGCGCGACCTGCTGCCCCTGATCGAGGGCACCACGGTCGCGACCAAGCATGGTGCGGTCAAGACCGACCATATCCTGTTCATCGCCTCGGGCGCCTTCCACCAGTCGAAGCCCTCCGACCTGCTGCCGGAATTGCAGGGCCGGCTGCCGATCCGGGTCGAGCTGAAGGCGCTCGACCGCGGCGATTTCCGCCGCATCCTGGTCGAGCCCGAGGCGAGCCTGATCAAGCAATACAAGGCATTGCTTGCGACCGAGGGGGTGGCCCTCGATTTCGACGAGGCGGCGATCGACGAGCTGGCCCTCTTGGCCGAGGAAATCAACACCGCGGTCGAGAACATCGGCGCCCGCCGCCTGCACACGATCCTTGAACGGCTGCTCGAGGAGATCAGCTTCACCGCCTCCGACCGCCCCGAAGGCACCCGCATAGTGATCGACCAGGCCTATGTCCGCGACCAGGTCGGGGCGCTGGCGCAAAACGCCGATTTGTCGAGATTCATCTTGTAAACGGCGCAGGAGGATACCCTCTCCACTCTTGACGCCGCGTCGGGCAGGTCCTAACGGCGCGGCATTGCCGGAAGCGGAGGGGAGGATGGAATTGACTGAAATCGCCGAGACGATCCATGGCGGCCACGAGGGGGGAAGCGCGCACGAAGACGGGAGGTTCCGCAGGCTCGCCGCGGTCTATCTCGGCGTCGTCGCGATGCTGCTGGCGATCGCCGCGCTCGGCGGGTCGAACGCGACGAAAACAATGCTCGACGCCAACATCCGCGCCTCCGACGTCTACGGCTTCTATCAGGCGCGCAACATTCGCCAAACCGCGCTGCAGCTGACCGCCGACCAGCTTGAGGCGCAGCTTGCCGCCCTACCCGAAATGCCCGACCAGGCCAAGGCCAAGATCGAAGGGCTGGTCAAGCGGTTTCGCACGCGGGCCGAGCGCTACGAAAGCGACCCGTCGACCGGCGAAGGCAAGAAGGAGCTGCTCGCCAAGGCCAAGGAGCTCGAAGCCAGGCGCGACCACGCCGCTGAGCGCGACCCGAATTTCGATTTCGCCGAGGCGCTGTTCCAGATCGCGATCGTGCTGGGCTCGGTCAGCATCGTCGCGGTGTCGCGCCCGATCCTCGGCCTCAGCAGCGTGCTCGCCGTCGTCGCCGTGCTGCTGACGATCAACGGCTACTTTCTGCTGGTGCACCTGCCGTTCGGGTGAGGTCCGCTCCGCGGCTGGGATGAGCGGGGCGAGCTAGGCGCGCACCGGGACTTCCGGCAGCGGGGCGTGCTCCGGCGCGAACTGGGTGCGGTAATAATCGGCGAAGACGCCGTTGCGACGCAGCAGCGCCGGCAAGGTGCCCTCCTCGACGATCGTCCCGCCTTGCAGCACGACGATCCGGTCGCAGCGCCGCACTGTCGACAGGCGATGGGCGATGATGAAGGTCGTACGGCCCTCCATCAGGCGCTCGATGCCGGACATCACCAGCGCCTCGGTGGCGACGTCGAGCGCCGAGGTCGGCTCGTCGAGGATCAGGATCGGCGCGTCGCGCAATAAGGCTCGGGCGATCGTCACGCGCTGCTTTTCCCCTTCCGACAGCGGCACGCCCGATTCGCCGATGACGGTGTCCCAGCCCTCGGGGAGCGAGGCGACCAAATCGTCGATCCGCGCCAGCCTCGCCGCCCGCTCGATCTCTGCGTCGCCGGCGCCGGGGCGGCCGTAGGCGATGTTGTCGCGTACCGAGAGTGGAAAGATCAGCGGCGGCTGCAGCACCATGGCGATCTGGCTACGCAGCGATTTCAGGCGATATTGCCGCACATCGACGCCGTCGATCTCGACCGTCCCCGCCGACGGATCGAAAAAGCGGGGCAAGAGGCCAAGGAGCGTCGATTTGCCGGCGCCGGTCGGGCCGACAACGGCGATCTTGGCCCCCGCCGGGACCTCGAGGTCGATGCTCGTCAGCACCGGTGTCTCGGGCCGATAGCGAAAGCCGACACCGCGCCAGGCGACCGCGCCGCGCGCTCCCGTCGGCGGAAAAATGCGGTTCCCGTCCTCGAGGTCGGGCTCGGTGTCGAGCACCTCGAAGACCCGGCGAGCGCCGATCCGGGCGCCGGCGATCAGTCCCCAGCTCTGGGTGATCTGGTTGATCGGGGCGTAGAGCTGCGCCAGATAAGCGATGAACACGATCAGCTGGCCGACCGTCAGCCCGCCCGAGGTGACGGCACGCGCGCCGGCATAGACGACGAGTGCCGTGCCGCAGGCGATCACGACGTTGACCGCTCCCGAATAAAGCGTCTGCCAACTGTAGAGGTGCAGGGTCGCCCGAAGGCTCTCGCGGCTCGCCCCCATAAAGCGGCGGTGCTCTTCTTCCTCCTTGGTGAAGGCTTGGACCACCTTGATCGACGACATCGCCCACTGGACGAGCGAATAGACGCGGCTCTCGGTGTCGCGCACCTCGGTCGCCACATCGACGATCTTCTTGTTGAAGAGGCCGATCAGGATGAACAGCACCGGGACGATCGTCAGCGCCAGCACCGTCAGCGCCGGGTCTAGAGGAAACAGCACAATGAGCATGCCGGCGAGCAGCACCACCGCCGACAGGATCGGCAGCACGCCGTTCATGATGACCGTCTGCACGGCAAAGCTGTCGGAGGTTACCCGGTAAAGGAGATCGCCTACCCGCTGCCGGCTGTGAAAGGCGAGCGAGAGCCGCTGGAGGTGGGCGTAAAGAGCGCCGCGCAGATCGTTGACCATGCTCTGTCCGACGCGGATCGTCGTGTAGTTGTGCAGCAGGGTCAGCGCGCCGCTGCCCAAATGAGCGAGCACCATCGCGAGGCAGGCGAAGACGAGAAGCCGGCCCGGCGCCCACGACCCGAACGCCGCGAGCGGGAACGGCTTGCCGCCGAGCACGTTATCGATGACCACCTGCAACGGCCACGGTTTCGCCAGCTCGAAAAGGGCGCTCAGGAACACCTGCGCCAGCGCCCAAGCGAGCTGCCCGCGATAGGGCTTCAGGTAGGGCAGGAGCTTGGTCAGCATGGCGCCCCTGGCTGCTGGCGATCGAGTCGGCGCAAGATCCCCGCCGCGTATCGCCGGTCAGGCCGGGCTCGCAGCGGGAACCGGCAGCGGCTCGCGCAATTTGGGCTCGACCGGGGTCAGCCGCGCCTGCCTGGCTACCGCCTCGATGATGCGGTGCATCAACCGTCCGAAACCGACGAGCTGGCACCCCATCGCGGCGAAGCCAGCGATCCCGGCGGCAGCGATCGCCGCCGCCGGGAGCGGCCAGCCGAGGATCAGCGCGAAGGCGGTCAGCGCCGCGGCGCCGCGCAGCACAAAAAGGGCAAAGCGCGACAGCCGCATCGCGCAGCGCACGCGCAGCAGGCGCTTCATGCCGCCATGGTTCTCGGCGCAGACCAGCACCAACGCCCGGCCGCACAGGCCGCGGGCGATTTCAAGATCCCAGCCGCTCCAACCGGTATCTGGCACCACGAAGTATTTCTGCGGCACCAGGAATTCCATCAGGCCGCCGAGCAGCGCTTCCTTCTCGGCGCCCGTCTCGCTCCAATAGGAGAGCAGCAGAGCGCGGTCGCGCCATGAAATGCGGGCGCGCTGCTCGGTCTCGACGGGGCCGATATGCGGCTGCGCGCGCCTTTCCCGGACGCGCCATTTGAGGCGCTCCCAGCCGCGCAACAGCGGGCCGAGATAAATCAGCAAGGCGACGAGCGCCCGAGCCTTCAGCCCGGCAAAGCGCGCGTCGATCGGCGCCTTGCGCGCGCCGTTGACGCACATGACCCAGGTTGTCAGCAATGGCACCGTTAGAAGCCACAGCCAGCCGCCGCCGATGATCCCGGCGAGCGCCAGGGGAAGGGCGGCGGCACTCCACTCGAAGGTCAGCGGCAAAAACGCGGTCAGCGAAGAAGGCGGCTCGTACATCGTCTGGAACAGGCCGCGCCCGAACACCCCGGAATAGATCACCGGCCGGCGTGACAGCAGCAGTGCCGTCGACAGGTCGCCATAGATCCGGCCGAGCCATTTTGCCTGGCCGAACAGGTTGAAGCGAAACGGGTGCTTCGAATAGACCAGCGCCTCGGCCTTGCCGTAGCCGCGCTGCTGGTTGCAATAGGCGGCGACCGTATTGCGGCGGAAATGCCAAACCACGGCCGCCGGGCTGAAGCCGATCGTGTGGCCGGCATCCTGAAAGCGCCAGCAGATGTCGACATCGTCGCCGGCGGCGCGGTAGACCGGGTCGAAGCCGCCGAGGGCCAGCAAAGCCTCGCGCCGGAACGCCATGTTGCAGCCGGCGATGTGCTCGGCGGCCTCGTCGCTCAGCAGCACGTGAGTCGGCCCGCCCGGCGACACCGCGACCGCGGCCGGCACGAGGTTGTCCTCGGGTGGGGGGAAGTTCGGGCCGCCGCAGGCCGCGAGCCCGCCCGCCTCCATCTTGGCGACGAGATAGGTCAGCCAATCCGGATCGGCGACGCAGTCGCTGTCGGTATAGGCGACGATCTCGCCGGTGGCGGCCTCGGCGCCGACATTGCGGGCGACGCTCAGCCCCTTGTTCGGCTGGCTGATGATCCGGCAATAGTGATAGCTCTCGGCTATCTCGAGGGTGCGGTCGCGCGAGCCGTCATTGACGACGATGACCTCGTAATCCGGGTAGCTCAAGACTTCGAGCGAGGCCAGGCACTGGTCCATTGTGCGCTCGGCGTTGTAGGCGCAGACCACGACCGACACCCGCGGATAGCGTGGCAACCGCGGCGGCAGGGCGCCGTTGTACTGCCGCTCGACCTCGGCGAACGAAGCCTTCGGCCGGCGCTCGCTGTCGACGAGGCCAAAGGCCCAATCCTCGATCAGGTGGCCGCCGGTGAACCACTCGTCGGTCCAGGCGAAGACGCAGGTGCCGGCAACCCCGGCCTCGAAGGCCGTACGCACCTGCCAGGACAGGATCTGCCGCTGCCCCTCCTCGCCCTCGCGGATCGAGTCGACGCCGAATTCGGTCAGCACCAGCGGCCGGTCGACAGCGAGGTTGTGCAGCCGTGCGATGTAGCGGCGAAACGCCGCCTCCTCATGCAGATAGATGTTGAAGCAGACAAAATCAGTGAAGTCGATCGTCAGGTACTCGGTCGAAGGGAAGTTGGCGTAGCTGACGAGCGCGCCCGGATGCGCCTCCTTGACCCCGGCGACGAGGCCGCGCAGGAAGCGGCGCACCGGCTCGGCGCCGTGCCAGCGGATCATGTCGGGCGGGATCTCGTTGCCGACGAGATAGGCGAAAACGGCCGGATGGCAGCGGCAGGCGCGCACGCCGGCCAACAGAGCCTGCCGGATCTGGGTGCGGGTCGCAGGACTGTCGAGAAAGGTGATGTGCTGCGACCACGGCAGCCCAACCAGGAGCTTCAAGCCCGCGTCGCGCGCCTTGTCGAGCAGCCACAGCGGCGGCACGGTGAAGACTCGCACGGTGTTAATGCCGGCTTCACCCATCAGTGCGAAATCGGTATCGACAATCTCGGGATCGGGGAACGGCGCGCCGTGCTCGCCGATCGGAAACGGGCCGTATGTCACGCCTTTGACGAAATGCTTTTCTTCCCCGGCAAAGAAGAACTTGCCGTGCACGCGGATCGGGCTCGGCTGGGCCGGCGCCATTGGCATCGGCGCCGGTCGTGCGGCGATCTCGTCGACCTCGACCATGGTCATTCGCTGGAGCTCCCGGGAACCGTGCCGCCGACCGTCTATCCCCGCCGGGCGACGCTCGCACAACGAGCGACTGTCGGATTCATTCCAAGCGGCCGGATGAGGCCAGGCCGCCGCGCGACGGGTCAAACCTCCGACCGACCGCCACCGTTGCTCCTGTGCCAGGCGAGCGCGGTCCTGATGATGGTATCGAGGTCCGAGTGCTCCGCCCGCCAGCCGATGAGCTCGGCGGCACGGCTCGGATCGGCCACCAGCGCCGGCGGGTCCCCTGGGCGGCGCGGCGCCGCGCGGCAGGGAACCTTGCACCCGGCGACCGCCTCGGCGGCGGCGATCACCTCGCGCACCGAATGTCCGCGGCCGGTCCCGAGGTTGAGCGCCGCGCTGTCGCCGCCTGCGCGCAGGTATTGGAGTGCGCGCAGGTGGGCGACAGCCAGGTCCTGAACATGGATATAGTCGCGGATCGGCGTTCCGTCCGGGGTCGGATAATCGGTGCCGTAGACGTCAATCGCCGGCCGCTGCCTCAGCGCCGCCTGCAGCACGAGCGGCACGAGATGCGTTTCCGGCTGGTGCAATTCGCCGATCTCGCCCTCGGGATCGGCGCCGGCGGCGTTGAAATAGCGCAGAGACACCGAGCGCAGGCCGTAGGCTTTGCCGTACCAGCGCAATGCCCGCTCGATCGCGAGCTTGGTCTCGCCATAGGGGTTGACCGGCAGCTGCGCCGCCGTCTCGGCGATCGGCATCCGTTCCGGAACGCCGTAGGTGGCGCAGGTCGAGGAAAAGACGATTTCGTCCACCCCGGCATCGCGCATCGCGTCGAGCAGCGACAATGTGCCGCCGAGATTGTTGCGATAGTAGAGCGCCGGCTCGGCGACCGACTCGCCGACATAGGCGAAGGCGGCAAAATGCAGGACCGCCGACACCCGATGCTCCGCCAGCGTTGCTGCCAGGTGCTCGCGGTCGGCAAGATCGCCCTCGACGAGCGGCCCCCAACGCACCGCTTGGCGATGCCCGCGCGACAGATTGTCGAACACAACGGGCCGGTAGCCGGCGCGCGCCAGAACTTTGCAGGCGTGCGACCCGATATACCCCGCGCCGCCCGTGACCAGGATCGATTGCAACATGCCTATTGCCGGCTCGGAACGTGCTAATAACAAAGACAACGCGGCAGCCGCGCCTCTTCTTCCGGTGACACGGATACGTGGGGCGGAATAATAGCGCAGCGGCATCGTTTACCGCTGCATTCGTGCGAGGATCGAACGGGATGCGCATCGCAGTCGTCGGCACAGGGTATGTGGGCCTGGTTTCGGGGGCGTGCTTTTCCGAGTTCGGGGTTTCGGTCGCCTGCGTCGACCAGGATGCGGCGAAGATCGCCCGCCTGCAGCGCGGCGAGATGCCGATCTACGAGCCGGGGCTGGAGGCGCTGGTCGCCGGCAACGCGGCGGCGGGGCGGCTCGAATTCACCACCGATCTCGCCGCGGCAGTGCGCGGGGCCGACGCCATCTTCATTGCGGTCGGCACCCCGTCGCGCCGCGGCGACGGGCACGCCGACCTGTCTTATGTCTTCGCCGCCGCCGAGGAGATCGGGCGCGCGCTGACCGACTACGCGGTGGTGGTGACAAAATCGACGGTGCCGGTCGGCACCGGGCGCAAGGTCGCAGAGATCCTGCGCCGCACCCGGCCGCAAGCCGGGTTCGACGTGGCCTCGAACCCGGAATTCCTGCGCGAAGGCTCGGCGATCGAGGATTTCATGCGCCCCGACCGGGTCGTGATCGGAGCCGACAGCGAGGCGGCGCGGGCGGTCCTACGGGCGCTCTACCGTCCGTTGTACCTGCTCGAAACGCCGATGGTGTTCACCGGCATCGAAACCGCCGAGCTGATCAAGTACGCAGCCAACGCCTTTCTCGCCACCAAGATCACCTTTATCAACGAGATCGCCGATCTGTGCGAGGCGGTCGGCGCCGACGTGCAGGAGGTGGCCAAGGGGATCGGCCTCGACGGCCGCATCGGCGGCAAGTTTCTGCACGCCGGGCCGGGCTTTGGCGGCTCGTGCTTCCCGAAGGACTGCCGGGCGCTGGTCCGCACCGCGCGCGAGGCCGAGGCCGGCCTCTCGATCGTCGAGACGGTGCTCGAGGCCAACGACGCGCGCAAGCGCCGCATGGCCGACAGGATCATTGCCGCCTGCGGCGGCGATGTCGGGGGCAAGACGCTCGCGGTTTTGGGGCTGACCTTCAAGCCCAACACCGACGACATGCGCGACAGCCCGAGCCTTGAAATCCTGCCGCGCCTGACGGCGGCGGGGGCGACGATCCGCGCCTTCGACCCGGAAGGGATGGACGCAGCGAAGGAGCTTTTGCCCGACCTCGTCTACTGCAAGGACGCGTACGAGACGATGGAAGCGGCCGACGCCCTGATCCTCGTCACCGAATGGAACGCGTTCCGGGCGCTCGACCTCGGCCGGGTCAGGAGGCTGCTCGAAACCCCGCTGGTGATCGATCTGCGCAACATCTATCAGCCACAGGAGATGGTCGCGGCGGGCTTCTCCTATGTCAGCATCGGCCGGCCCGTGCGGCTCGCCCGGCCCGAATTGCGGGCGCTTGCCTGATCTCAACGCTCTGGCCAGAAGGTATTCGCATGAGCAGCGTCGTAGCCAAGCGCGTCCTTGTCACCGGCGGCGCCGGGTTTCTCGGCTCGCATCTGTGCGAGCGCCTGATCGCCCGCGGCGACGACGTGCTCTGCGTCGACAATTACTTCACCGGGCGGAAGGACAACATCGCCCATCTGCTCGGCGACCCGCATTTCGAGGCGATGCGGCACGACATCACCCATCCGCTCTTTGTCGAGGTCGACGAGATCTACAACCTCGCCTGCCCGGCCTCGCCGATCCACTACCAGTTCGACCCGGTGCAGACCACCAAGACCAGCGTCATCGGCGCCATCAACATGCTGGGGCTCGCCAAGCGGGTGAAGGCCAAGATCTTCCAGGCCTCCACCTCAGAGGTCTACGGCGACCCGACCCTACACCCGCAGCCCGAAAGCTATCGCGGCAACGTCAACCCGATCGGCCCGCGCGCTTGCTACGACGAGGGCAAGCGCTGCGCCGAGACCCTGTTCTTCGACTATTACCGCCAGCACCGACTGCGCATCCGCGTCGCCCGCATCTTCAACACCTATGGGCCGCGCATGCACCCCAATGACGGGCGTGTCGTCTCGAATTTCATCGTCCAGGCGCTCGGCAACGAGCCCATCACCCTCTACGGCACCGGCGCCCAGACCCGCGCCTTTTGCTTTGTCGACGACCTGATAGAGGGGTTCGTGCGCCTGATGGCGGCCGAGGACGACGTCACCGGCCCGGTCAACCTCGGCAACCCGGTGGAAACTTCGGTCGCCGAGCTCGCCGATCGGGTCATCGCCCTGACCGGCTCGCGCTCGTCGATCGTCTTCCGCCCGCTACCCGTCGACGATCCGGTTCAGCGCTGCCCGGATATCGCGCAGGCTCGCTCGGTGCTCGACTGGGAACCGCGCACCGCGCTCGATGATGGCCTCGCCCGCACGATCGCTTATTTCGACAGGCTGCTCGCCATGCGCGGGCGAAATCGCGCTGAGAGCGGCAATCCGGCGCCGGCCGCGGCATCGTGACTTCGTCGGCAAAGCTCGATCGGCGTCGCCGATTTCGATGAAGGGGATCATTCTCGCCGGCGGTCACGGCACCCGCCTCTATCCGGCCACGCTGGCGGTCAGCAAGCAGCTGTTGCCGGTGTACGACAAGCCGATGGTGTATTACCCGCTGTCGACGCTGATGCTGGCCGGGATCCGCGACATCCTGGTGATCACGACCGCGCCGGAGCGCGCGCGGTTCGAGATGCTGCTGCGCGACGGTCGCCAATGGGGCGTGTCGATCGATTATGCGGTACAGCAGCGGCCGGAGGGGTTGGCGCAGGCGCTGATCATCGGCCGCGACTTCATCGCCGGCGATCATGTCGCCCTGGTTCTGGGCGACAACATCTTTTACGGCGACGGCCTGCCGGCGATGTTGCGCAAGGCGGCGGCGCCGCGTCCAGGGGCGACGATCCTTGGCTACCAGGTGCGCCATCCCGAGGCCTATGGCGTGATCGAGCTCGACGCCGACGGCAATCCTCTCGGCATTGTCGAAAAGCCGCTTCGGCCGCAATCGCGCTGGGCGGTGACCGGCCTCTATTTCTACGACAATTCGGCGCCGCAGATCGCTGCTGCGCTAAAGCCTTCGGCGCGCGGCGAGCTGGAGATCACCGACCTCAACAATGTCTACCTGTCGCGCGGGCTGCTCAATGTCGAGCGGCTCGGGCGGGGCTATGCCTGGTTCGACACCGGCACCCACGACTCGCTGATCGAGGCATCCGAGTTCGTCCGCACGATCGAGCTGCGCCAGGGGCTGAAGATCGCCTGCGTCGAGGAAATCGCCTACCGCATGGGCTATATCGACCGCGGGCAATTGCGCAACCTGGCCACTGCCCTCGGCAAGAGCGGCTATGGCGGCTATCTCGAGGAGATCGCTGCCGGGCCCGCCTGAATCCCGCTCGAATGATCTGCCGGCGCCGCAGCTCGTCGATGCCGCCACAGCTTGCTTCGCCCGCAAGTTTCGTTCGGGAAATGGTAAGGAGACGGTGAAGTATCGCGAAGACATGATCGGGCTGACGCGAATATCAGCATAACGATCGACCGAGGTGGGCACTGAGATCGGCGGGTGTGTCCGCCCGTGGCCGCTTCCCAAAACCGTTCCGCGGCCTGAATCCGCGAAAACTTGTCACAGCGGTTCCGGGCGCGCTATGGTCTTTGACCTAAAAAAGAACAGCGCCGGAACGCGCACGCTGGCTTCGAACTGGGAAGGGAACGCAGATGAGCAATACGACGAGGCGTTCGGTATTGCGCGCATCGATGGGCATGGCGGCGGCCGGGATCCTCGCGCGGCCCTACATGGCCAGCGCTCAGGCCAAGACCGCGCAAGTGTGGTGGGCGCAAGGCTTTGTCCCCGAGGAGGACGACGCCTTCCGCAAGGTCGTCGCCGACTACGAGAAGGCGAGCGGCAACAAGATCGAGTTCAGCATCGTGCCGTTCGCGCCGCTGCGGCAAAAGATCATCTCGGCGATTACCAGCGGCGTGGTGCCGGATCTGGTCACGGTTACCCCGACCGAGGCGGCGCCGCTGCAGGCGTGGGAGGGCCGCCTTGTCGACGTTAGTGACGTGGTCGAGACGCAAAAGGCGAAAATGCTGCCCGCTGTGCTCGCCGCCGCCAACTGCTACGACAACACCCAGAAGAAGCGCAGCTTTTATTCGGTCCCGCATGCCGCGGCGGTCAGGCCGTTCCACGTCTGGGGCAGCCTCGTCGAGAAAGCCGGCTACAAGGTCTCCGACATCCCCAAGACCTGGGACGCCTTCATCGACTTCTTCATTCCGATCCAGAAGGTGCTGCGAGAACAGGGCATGCGCCACACCTACGCCACCGGCTTTGTGGTCAGCACGATCGGCAACGACCCCAACTCGACGTTTACGCAATTCCTGATCGCCTATGGCGGAAACGGCATCGTTAGCCCCGGACGGCAAGCTGCATACCGAGCGATCCGCAGGTCCAGGAGGGGGTGATCAAGTCGCTGGAGAAATTTAGCACCTTGTACAAGAACGGTTATATCCCACCGAGCTCGATCAACTGGAACGATGCCGACGACAACAACGCCTTCCACTCCAAGCTGTGCGTGATGGATCTCGACGGCACGTTGTCGACAGAGCTCGCGATGCTGCGCAAGCAGAAGGCCGAATACCGCGAGGTACTGACGATCCCACCGGGCCTCGACAACAGCGGCAAGCAGATGATTACGCAAATTGACCCGGTCGGCACGATGATCCCCAAGGGGGCGCAGAACGTCGCGGTGGCGAAGGAATTCCAGAAATTCCTGATCACGCCGGAGGTCAACCGCGAGTTTCAGAAGGGCGCGCTCGGCCGCTTCCTGCCAGCGATGCCTGAGCTCGCCAAGGACGACCCATGGTGGACCGACCCGGAACGCGACCCACACGTGCCGCCCTATGTCCAACAAGGCCTGTTCAGTCCAACCAAGCCGGATTATTTCGCCTACAACCCGGCCTGGGCCCAGGTCCGCGCCGAGCACCCATTCCACGTGGCGTTGCACGACATCGTCTCTAGCAATGTGCCGGTGAAAGAGGCGTCGATGAAGGCGCTGAAGCGGGTCGAGGAGATCTTCGCCAAATATCCGATTGGGGAGGGCTAACCCGGGGTTATTCTTGCGGGTAGCGCCAGACGTCGGCGGGTTGCGCCGCGCTCTCGTCGATCGTCCATTGCGGCAGCGCGAGGCCGGGGGCGACATCGCTGAACACCATGCGCACGCGGGTGCCGATGCCGACCCGGCGGACCATCTCGGGCGGCGCCAGCTGTCCGTCCGGGGTGGTCAGGTTGCCGACGACGCGCAAGGCCTCCTCCGGCGTCGGCTCGCCCTTCTGTGTGTCGAGGTCGACCAGCAGGATCATGTACGGCGTCTTGCCGCGGAAGGCCGGCTGGATCGCATGGTGCACCTCGCTGTAGGAATGGACCGCTCCCTTGCCCTCGACCTTCTTCCACACCAATTCCAAGGTCGCGCACCACGGGCAGGCGGTGGTCGGCGGGTAGCGCAGCCGCCCGCATTGCGCGCAGGCCTGCAGGTGAAAGTCATGCTCGGCGCAGCGGCGGAAATATTCGGTGTTCTCGATGTCGAGATCGTCGACGCTGAGCCCCATGCCCATATATTCGGCGCGAATAGCCATGTTTGTTCTCCTACTCAACCGCGGCGCATAACCATCGACGAGGCGGTGGCGGGGTTGGCCCAGCCGAGATTGGCGCTGACCTCGACGTTCCTGACCTGGCGACAGCCGCCTTCGCGGTAGTCGTAGGTGTGCTGGCGCCTGCCGTCGGCGCCCACCGGGCAGGAATCGTCGGCGTCGTTGCGTAGTTGGCGGGTGTTCTCGATGACCATGTTCATGCCGTGGGTGTAGCCCTCGCAGAGATGCCCGCCGCTGGTGTTGTTGGGCCGGCGCCCGCCGAGCTGGATCGCGCCGCTCGACACGTATTCCCCGCCCTCGCCCTTCTTGCAGAAGCCGTAATCCTCGAGCTGCAGCATCGTTGTGAAGGTGAAGGCGTCGTAGGAGCCGGTGATGTCGATATCCTCCGGCCCAACCCCGGAATTGGGCCACAGGATGTTCTTGGCGTAATGGCCGGCGACGGTCGAGATCGGCCCGTGCTGGTAATGCATGTCGAGCCGCGGCTTGTTGCAACGGCCGACGACGCCGCGGATCAGCACCAGCGGCTGCTTCATGTCGCGGGCGCGCTCGGCCGAAGTGACGATGATCGAGGTCGCGTTATCGGTCTCGACACAGCAATCGAGGAGATGCAGCGGCTTGCAGATAAAGCGGCTCGACAGCACGTCGTCGACCGTGAAGCGCTTCTTGTAATAGGCCTTAGGGTTGTTCGAGGCGTGGTGGCTATGCGCCACCTTGACCATCGCCACCTGCTCCGGCCGGGTGCCGTAGTCGTACATGTGGCGCATGAAAGTGGGCGCAAAGCTCTGCCCCGCACTCTGCCAGCCATAGGCGCGGTTGTGCAGCATGTCGCCGCCGACCGGTGCGGCCGAGCGCGCGCCGGTGCCGCCGATCCGCACCTGCGAATAGCCGTTCATCGAGCGGAAGATCGCCACCGTCTTGCAACAGCCGGCCTCAATGAGGCCGATCGCGATGCCGATCAGCGCCTCGGTCGACGAGCCGCCGCCGACCACATCCATGTAAAAATTGAGGCGGATGCCGAGATCGCCGGCGATGAACGTCGCCGAAGTCGAATCGCCGCCCGAATAATCGAGCATGCCGTCGATGTCGGAGGGCTTCAGCCCGGCGTCGAGGATCGCGTTCCTGACCGCCCAGCTGCCGAGCGCACGCGTCGTGCGACCGGAGCCGCGGGTATAGGTCGTCTCCCCCACGCCGACGATCGCATATTTGTCGCGCAGGTATTTGGGAGTGGTGGCATCCACCTCTTGTCGCGGCAACGGCATCTGTTTCTCCCTCCGAGGGCAGGCTCGGCGCGAACCGGCCGGGGTCATTATCCATGCCGGATCGCCGCCCGTCCCGCGCTTTTTCTCAAGGGCCGGCGCCGGAGCTATGCGAGACTGATCGCCCGTGGGGTTTGACGGCCTATCGCCCGCAGCTGATCCTAGACCAAAAGCTACCCGGCCCGATGCCGAGGCTACCCGAGGCGTCGTAGGGCGCCGCCGCGTTGGCGGAGCTTGAGACGTGCTCGCTGAGGTCGGAGCTTTGTACTCGGGCCGCTCGCGCGGCAAGATACATCATCCCAATGCCAGGAATAATTAGCACGTTCAGCCAACAGCCGAAGAACTTGCACCGCTTTAGCTCACACCACTGAGATATCCGGCGCGTCGACGGCTTTCATGCCGACCACGTGATAGCCGCAATCGACATGGTGGACCTCGCCGCTGACCCCGGCGGACAGGTCGCTTAGCAGATAGACGGCCGCACCGCCGACGTCCTCTATCGTGACGTTTCGCTTCAGCGGCGAGTTGAGCTGGTTCCATTTCAAGATATAGCGGAAATCGCCTATCCCCGAGGCGGCCAAGGTCTTGATTGGGCCGGCGGAAATCGCGTTGACACGGATGTTGCCGCCACCGAGATCGACCGCGAGGTAGCGCACGCTGGCCTCGAGGGCCGCCTTGGCGACGCCCATCACATTGTAGTGGGGCATCACCCGCTCGGCGCCCGAATAGGTCAGAGTGAGGAGGCTTCCGCCCTCCCTCATCAGCGGGGCGGCGCGGCGGCAGACATCGGTGAACGAGTAGCAGGATATCTCGAGTGTCCGCAGAAAGTTCGCCCGTGTCGTTTGCAGATATTTCCCTTTCAATTCGTCCTTGTCGGAAAAAGCGATCGCATGGACGACGAAATCGATCCGGCCCCAGCGCCGTGACAGGGCGGTAAAGACGGTATCGAGGCTTTCCTCCGACGCGACATCGGCCTCCAGCACGAAATCGCTGTCGAGACTCAAGGCGAGGGGCCGCACTCGCTTGCCCAACGCCTCGCCCTGATAAGTGAAGGCGAGTGACGCACCCTCCCGGTGCAGCGCCTTGGCGATGCCCCAGGCGATCGAGCGCTCGTTCGCCACCCCCATGATCAGGCCCTGCCTTCCCGCCATCAGCGGCATCGGCTTCCCCATATCCCGCGCTTCGGGCGCATCCTACACGAAGGAAGGGTTAAGGGCCAATCGGCGGTCGCCCGCGGCAGCAGCGAGGATCCCCTTTTTGTTTAGCCGGTTGTCTAGCCGGGCGCCGGTTCTTAGGTTCTCTCAATGAGCGAGGAGGGTGACGGCCGGCCGATCGGGTGGCTGCGGCATGGAGCGGGCGAGGTCGGCGCGTTCGCGGTCCATGCGGCGCGGCGGTTCGTCGCCGACGGCTGCTTTGCCGCCTCTGGCGCGCTGAGCTATACGACACTCGTCTCGCTGGTGCCGATCGCAGCCATCGCGCTCGGCTCGTTGTCCGCCTTCCCGATCTTTGCGCCAGTTCGCGAGCAGCTCCTCGGGCTGGTGTTCGAGAATTTCATCCCCTCGGTCGGCGAGCAGGCGGCGTACTGGTTCCGCAATTTCGCCGAATCGGCGGCGCAAACAACGGCGATCGGCGTCGCCGGCATCGCGGCGACCGGCATTCTGCTGCTGGTCACGGTGGAGGACCAGCTGAACCTGATCTGGCGCGTGACCGCGGCGCGCCCCTGGGGGCAGCGGGTACTCGCCTATTGGGCGCTGATCACGCTCGGCCCGGTGTTGATCGGGGTCAGCCTCTCGCTCTCGACCTATTTCGAGTTTGCCGCGCGTCAGGCCGGTCTCAGCGATCAAGCCGCGGCATTGCTGGCGAGCGGCTGGCTGCACGGGCTCGCGCGTGCGCTTCCCGCGCTGTTGGAATTTGTCGCACTGACCTTGCTCTTTTGTCTGCTGCCGAATTGCGCGGTGCGCTGGCGCGACGGGGCGTTCGGTGCGCTGATCGCGACCGCGGCGATCGAGATCCTCAAGGTCGGGTTTTCGATTTATATCGGCTCGGTCTCCTATTACAGCACCGTTTACGGCGCGATCGCGGCGATCCCGATCTTTCTCCTATGGATGTACATATCGTGGATGGTAGTCCTCCTTGGCGCGGTGGTCGCAGCGGCGCTGCCGAACTGGCGCATCGGCGAGGGCGCCGGCAAGATCCCGGCAGGCGGTGTGCGGCTTGCTCTCGGCCTGGCGCTGATCGCGGCATTGGCGCGCGCCCAGCGGCGCGGCGCGGCGCTCCCTACCCGTGCACTCGCGGGCGAGCTTGGCGTGGCGACGACGGTGGTCGACGAGCATATCCGGCCATTGGCGCAGGCTGGTTTCGCCGCTCATACGCAGGAGGGAAGCTGGGTCCTCGCCTGGAACCCTGAAACCGCCACCTTGCGCGATCTCTGCGCGGCGCTGCACCTGCCGCTCGGCGGCGCCTGGGGGAGCCGGGCCACCGCACCCTGGCAGCGGCAGGTAGCCCCGGCGATGAACCGGATCGTCGAGGCCGAGGCCGGAGCGATGCAGCAGACGATCGCCTCGCTTCTCGCCGAGAATTTGGGCGGCGGAAGCTGCCGGCGTTCGGGGTCGGCGGCCGAGGCGGCACAGGCGTGAAGGATCGGGTCATGGAAGAAATCGCCGAGGCCGAACCGTTCGCACCGTTCGAGCGCTGGTTTGCCGAAGCGTCGAAAGCGGAGGAAGATGCCCACGCGATGACGCTGGCCACCGCCGCGGAGGACGGCATACCCTCGGCGCGCGTGGTTCTGCTGCACGGCCATGACGGTCGCGGCTTTGTCTTCTACACCAATCTCGGAAGCCGAAAGTCGCTCGAGCTCTTCGGCAACCCTCATGCCGCGCTGTGCTTTTTATGGAAATCACTGCGCCGACAGGTGCGGATCGAGGGCCTGGTCGAGCCGGTCGCCGAGGCCGAGGCGGACGCCTATTTCGCCGGTCGCCCGCGCGAAAGCCGGATCGGCGCGTGGGCCTCGGACCAGTCGCGCACACTGGCCAGTCGAGGCGTGCTGGAGGATCGGGTCGAGGCGTTCACCCGGCGCTTTGGCGAGAATGACGTGCCGCGGCCGCCCTTCTGGTCGGGTTTTCGGCTGGCGCCGCAGCGTGTAGAGTTCTGGCAGGAACGGCCCTTCCGCCTGCACGATCGATGGCTGTTCATTCGCGAAGGCGAGAAATGGCGACGGGAACGGCTTTTCCCGTGATCCACACAGAGGCGGCGAACCGGCTTCGCCGGCTGGCGACCTATGCCTCGGTCGCGGTCGCCGGGCTGTTGATAGCGGTCAAGTTCGTGGCCTGGCTCGAAACCGGCTCAGTCGCCCTGCTGTCGAGCTTGATCGACTCGCTGCTCGACGCCGCGGCCTCGCTCCTCAACCTCATCGCGGTGCGGCACGCGATGAGCCCGGCCGACCGCGAGCATCGCTTCGGCCACGGCAAGGCCGAGCCGCTGGCAGTCCTGGGTCAGTCGGCATTTATCACCGGCAGCGCGCTGTTGCTGCTGGCTGAGGCGGTTCGGCGGCTGATCTGGCCGGTCTCCGTGCACAACCCGCCCCTCGGGATCGCGGTGATGGTCTTCTCGATCGTCATGACGATCGGGCTCGTGCTCTACCAGCGGCACGTCGTGCGCCGCACCCGATCAATCGCGATCAGCGCCGACGAACTGCATTACCGCAGCGACCTGGTGCTCAATGGCAGCGTCATCGCGGCCCTGGTGCTGGGCAGCTGGCTCGACCTGCCGATCCTCGACCCGCTGTTCGGCGCGGCGATCGGCCTGTGGATCATCTATTCCGCGGTGCGTCTGGCGCGCCTGTCGCTGACCCAGCTGATGGACCGCGAGCTGCCCGATGACGAACGCGAAAAGATCCGCGCGATCGCGCAGTCGCACCCCGACGTGGTCGCCGCGCACGATCTGCGCACCCGAATCGCCGGGCCGACCGCCTTTATTCAGATCCACATCGAAATGGACGGTGCGCTGAATCTTCTTCAGGCGCACGAAATCTCCGACGCGGTCGAAGCGCGGCTGCGCGCCGCCTATCCCGGCGCCGAGATCATCATCCATCAGGACCCGGAAGGGATCGAGGAGCCGCGGGCGAACTTTCCGCGGCGGGTCGATGTTCGATGAGCGCCCGCCGGTGGCAGGGTCCTGCGCGTTGCCCGGCGCCAGCCGGGCATCGGTCAGCCACGGTCCAGCGCTCCCCTCGCGCCAAGTGATCGTTCGCCACGCCCCTTATGGCAGGCTCAAGGCAAACGTCTTGACGGTGAGGGGCTGGTGCTCCCGTCGCGGTGTCGCCGCGTCTGTGGTCGGCCGCGAGCTGATGGGGTCTGCGGCGGCAACCGGCCGGCACCCGGTGGCCGGACCGAGGCGTTGGGCTTCCTAGGAAAGCCGGTGTCGTCGATGATCCAGGCCTCGACCGGCCCGCGGCGCTCGATCGCCAACCGCGCCAGCGCGCCTATCTTGGCCAGCATGTTGCGGCTGTCGGCTAAATAAATACACGATCTCGAATTCTTTGACGCGGTAAGATCAGGTCTCGGCGGCGGTGTAGCGTTCCTTTTTGAAGAGGCCGCGCTCGTAGGCCAGATAGGCGTCCTTGGTCATCGCCGGCGCGAATTTGGCGAGGATGTCCCTGGCCGGCGCGGCGTCGCCCCAGAGCAGGTCGATCGCAGTCATCGCCAGGAGTTTCGCCGGGGTCAGATAGCCGTGCTGCGGTTCGTTGATCCGCCAGTCGGCGCCGTGCGCCTTGCCCTCGGCGGCGACGACATAGGGGTGGATCACCGGGATCAGATGGGCGAGGTCGCCCATATCGGTCGAGCCGGTGCGGTGGCCGCCGATCTGGAACTCGCCCGGCCCGAATACGGCCTCGACATTGTCGCCGAAGATCCGCGCCAGACCCCTGTCGTTGCGTTGCGGCAGGTAGCCGGGGATCGTGTGGATCTCGACATCAGCGCCCATCGCCATCGCCCCGGCGCGCAGGCAGCGGTCGACCTTCCTGTTGGCGTCGAGGATCGCCTCGAGCGAGCCGCCGCGCACAAACGTCTCCATCGTGACCTCGGCCGGGACAACGCTGACCGCGTCGCCGCCCTTGGTGATGATCGGGTGGATGCGGATCGTGTCTTTCTCCCAAAAGGTCTCGCGCTGGGCCTGGATCGCGTTCAGTGCGACCATCGCCGCGTTAAGGGCGTTGATGCCGAGCTGCGGCAGGCTGCCGGCATGCGCTGCCCGGCCGATAAAACGGATCTGCTTGACCAGGGCGCCGTTCGAGGATTGCGCCAGGACCGAGCGCGCCGTTCCGGCGCCGCTGGAGCCGGTGTGGATCATCATCGCCATGTCGATGTCGTCGAAATGGCCCTTGGCGACGAGTTCGGGCTTGCCCAGCATGAACTCGATCTCGCCCCTGGCGACCCGGCCGAGCCGCTCCTCGACATCGATGAACTCCTCGGCCGGCACCGCGAAGAATATGACCTCGCCGGCGAGGTGTTCGGCGATCCCGGCGTCGCTCAGCGCCATCGCCGCCCCCAGCATCCCGGCGATCTGGGCGTTGTGGCCGCAGCTGTGCGCCGCACCGGTGGCCGGGTCGGCAAGCGGGTGGTCCGAGGTGCGCAGGCTGTCGAGCTCACCGATAAAGGCGAGGCGAGGCCCGGGTGCGCCCCCGGGGAGGCGGCCCTTGACCCCGGTCAGCGCGAGGCCGGTGCGCGGACTGAGCCCCAGGGTGCTCATATGCCGGGTGACGAGGGCGGCGGTCTTGACCTCGTTGAAGCCCGTCTCCGGGTGGCGCAGGATGGTTTCGCCGAGATCGATGATCGTGTCGGCATGGCGGTCGACCGCCTCGCAGACGGCGCGCTTCAATTCATCCTTGCTGGTCATCGATCGACATGTCCCTTGAAGAAATCGAGCGTGCGCCGCGACGCCTCGCCGGCGCTTTTCGCCACATAAGAGATGCTCGCTTCGCCGAAAATCTCTTGGCTGACCACGAGCCCGCCGCGCTCTCGGGGTCGGTGCGGTCGCCGTCGCGGCTCCGCCCGTCCGCGGCGGTCAGCTTGATGTGCATCGCCCATGATCCCCGCCCACGCCGTCGCCCGATCGCCCTTGGGGCGGAGTATCCGGGCAATTTCGCTGCCGCGCAACGACCCAGACGGGCGTCGGCGGTGGCGGTTGCATTCAGCTGAACCGTCAATATTCCGTCCTGGCTAATGTCAATATACCGTCAGTGTTATACTGAATTTATCTAAAATTGTTTGATATATGTTCTTCGATACGCTTGACCCGTTCAGCGTTAATCTTGTTTTAATATTGACAGTCGGCGCAAATTTATCTTAAGAATGGATCAACTTTCGCTCCTAGGCGGCTCGGCAACGGCCATCGTGCCGGTTCGGTTGCATCCATCGAAGCCGCAACGCCGACCGCAGACCCTGGAGCGATGGCCTAATTGCGGAGTACGCCGATGGCCCTGATCTATCCGAACATCGTCCCCGAAAACAATCTGCGCCTGCCCGACGCGCTGACGATCAAGCATGGGCCGGCACCACTGCTCTCCCGCTTCGTGCTCGAAGGCGACAAGGCTGCCCGCGAAAAGGGCATCAGCTTGCGGTTACGACACGATTTTGGTGAGCTGGTTCACGTGAATAAAAAGGAAACCGCACGAGGCCATTGGTATAATTTGATGCGGATGTTTCATCCAGATTATTCTGATCTCCAACCTGAGAATTCTTACTGGATTTCGGGGGAAGATGAACATGGAGAAATCGTCGCAACCCAGGCGGGCCGGATATACTACTGGCCGACGACGACGCTCGAAGAAGAAGCCGGGCACATGTTTTACGCCGGGCAGGGAGAATCGCAACGCTGCGTGGTTACTGCGGCCGACGCGAAGCGGATCACCGGGCTCGTGTTCTTCGGCGGCTCCGTTTGGGTTCGACCCGATTTCCGCGGCAGACGGCTATCCGAGCTGCTGCCGAGGCTGGGTAGGGCATATGCCCTCGCGCGCTGGCCCGTAGACTGGGGAATCTCGCTAGTGTTCCCAGTGCTTGTCGACAAGGGTGTCGCCGCCGGATACGGTTACAAGCACGTAAGCTATAGTGTAGCGTTCCCTGGCTCGCCTTGGGGCGATCTTGAACTGGTCCTGGTCAGTCTGTCGGCCACCGAGGCCTATGCCGATTTTGTCGAAGTGCTGTTCAGGGACTTCGCCGCGTCAAAATCGTCCGAACCAGCCGACGTCTCATTGGCGAGCACCCTTGAGCAGAGACTGACGAATATCTCATCAGAGGGCGTCTTCCAAGGCAACAACAGTCGTTCGTAATGCGTCATGTACGCGCTCGGCGTTGACGGCGAGGTCTGAATTGCTGCCCTGACGACGTCGTAACGTGGTTGGCCACTTTGCGCGACCGATTTGTAGAATGTCGCCGCCCAGGCTCCATACTCTTTGTCGGGGAGATTTTCCATTCGCTGACCGACACCGTTGAATTGATAATGGGTCGCCAACCAACGAAAGCCATCACCAATGAACCGGAACGTCGGATCCGGCGAATGCTGCTTTAGCCCTAGGATCATCATCCGCGACAGCAACTGATGCTGGATGGCGAAGGAAATCACCGTCGAGTCGAACGACCCGAACGACATCCGCCATTTCTGAGCCATCAAGCCGAGCGGATTTTCCGAGTTGTGAAACAGCGCCGTATAGTCCCTCGGCTCTGCAACAAACTTCTTGCTGGATGGTGGAGCAAACGCTGGCGCGCACAATTCCGAAAGCCGGGAGACCGCAAGCTCCGAGGAGTACATGATCTCCGAATTCCATGATCTTTCAAAGTATTTTATGCGGAATAGCTTGACCTGGCAAGACAATAGCTGTTGCTGAACCGCGAGCAAGGCAGGGAGCTCGACGTTCCGCGGATGCAACTCGATCTCGATGATCGAGTTGTCGATGCTCTGAAACTTGATAAAGCCGAGGTTCTTGATCGCGAAGAGGGCGGCATCGTAGTCCGGATCGGCATCGCCCAGCGCCGCGAGGAACTCGGCGCTGTCCTCCAGCACCCATTGCCCGTCGGCCGTAACCAGCATTGTCAGGCGTTTCACAAGAATCCTCGCAGCCCTCGATGTCGATCCGCGTACCAGCTTTTCTCAGCCGCCATGCTAGGGCGCGGGGGTTAAGGGGAGGTAAATCAAGTGACGGAAAAGAATTCTTAACCCACCCATGCGCAGTTGTGCGCCATGGCGCATCCTGCCCCGATCCGGATATCCTGGCCGCCGACGCTTTGGCTGCTCATCGCCGCGGCCGCTGCCATCGCCGCCGCAACCGGGCTCGCGTCGCCGCCGATCGGCATCCCGATGATCGTCGGCATCGCCGCCTATGCCGGGATCGCGGTGAGCAGGCCGGACAAAATCCTGCGCGGGCAGACTTTGTCACCGTCGCGTCAGCGGCGGGCCGCGGCGATCGCCGGCCTCGGTATGCTGGCGCTGACGGCCTCGTTTAGCGGCGCCGCCTCCGCCTTGAGGCTCGCAGCCCTCCTCGAATTGCGGCTGCGCGACCAGATCGAAACGGCTTTGGCCTCCGGGACCGCCCAGCCTGGCCGGACGTTCAGGGAATGCGAGCGGGTCGTCTGCGCGCAGGCGACGATCATCCAACTCCCGACAGGCCACACCTTAGGCATCGCCAGACTGAGCGGCTTCGCATTGCATGACGAAACCCCCTACGGCTGGCGCAGCGCGACAGCACGGGCTCCGCAAGCGGAACGACGGGTTCGGCGATAAATCCGGGCGCTTCTTTGACGCCACCCGTGCTGAAATTGCGGCACCATCGGCGATCCATCCCAGCCGTGTCGGGCCGCGGCCGAAGAACCAGGCCCCGAGGCACCGAGCATGCGAACGACCTGGATCGGATGACCGCGGCCGCGGGTGTTCTGTCGGGTTCGATCCGGCGTCAGGCGACGATCGCGCTGATGATCGCGACCGCGATGCAGGCCTTCGACGCGACGATCGCCAACGTTGCCCTTCCCCAGCTGGAGCGCAGCTTTGGCGGCGGCATCGATCTGGGCACCTGGGTGATGACGAGCTATCTCTGCGCGTCAGCCGTGACCGCGACCTTGACCGGATGGCTGCGCCGCCGGCACGGCGCGCGGCAGCTCTTCGCCGGCGCCATTCTGCTCTTTGTTGTCGCCTCGGTGCTGTGCGCGGTGGCACCGTCGCGGTCCACCCTCCTGCTGTCCCGGCTGCTGCAAGGAGCGGCGGCCGGGATCATTCAGCCTTTGGCTCAGGCGATCCTGCTCGATCTCCATCCCAAGGAGCGGCACGGCCGCATGCTGGCGATCTGGGGCGCGACGATCATGACCGGCCCGATCCTGGGCCCCGTGCTCGGCGGCGCGATCACCGACCTCGCCTCGTGGCGGTGGATATTCATCTTGAACGTCCCGCTCGGGATCATCGCCGCTTCGGGTTTGCGGCAGATCTCGTCTCGCGTCGAGCCGGTGAGCGCCGCTCACTTCGACGGCATCGGGGTTGCGCTCTTGGTCCTCGGGGTCGGCGCCTTGCAGCTCTGCCTGGAGCGCAGCATCGGACGCGTATGGCCGCCGTCGCCAGAGACGATCGCCGAGGCCGGCGTCGCCATCCTCGCTCTGGCGGCGATCGCGGTTCGCAGCCGCCACGCCCGCTTCACGCTCTTTCGCTTTGCCGTGTTCCGCAATCTCAACTTTGCCGCTTCGGCCTTCTACAATTTCATGGTCGGCGCTCTGGTGTTCACGACGATCGTCTTTCTGCCGGCGCTGAGTGAAGGCCCGCTCGGCGACGATGCGACGCATGCCGGCCTCACGGTTTCCCCGCGCGGCATCGGGACGATGGCGATGATGCTGGCCGTTGGCTGGCTGATCGACCGGATCGACCATCGCGCGCTCTTGGCGATGGGGCTGGTGATCACGGCGGCCGCGTTCGAGCTGATGGCGCGCATGCCGCCGCATGGTGGGGGACTTTGGCTCGGGGCGGCGAGCGCGGTGCAGGGGGTTGGCGTCGGGCTCTTGTTCACCCCGCTCAGCGCGCTGGCCTTCTCGACCCTCGCCGATGACCTGCGGACCGATGCGGCCGGCGTCTACAGCCTGCTGCGCCAGCTCGGCTGCGCCACCGGCGTTGCGGTGATGACGGCGGTGCTGCAGGCCCGGATCCAGACCAATCTCGACGGGAGCGCGCCTTACGGTGCCGGGGACGGACCGCCACCGCACCTCCTCGACGCGGCGAAATTCGCCGCCTACGCCGGCGCCTTCCGAACCATGGCCATCATCACCGCGGTCGTCATTCCCGGTGTTTTGCTGTTCCGCGTGTTGCGGCCCAGGACCGCGGTGTCAGCGGCCGAGTAGGACGGCCGTCCTTACATCTCCAGCGCATCTCCACCGGTATCCACGAAGGGTAAGCGTCAGGGCGAAAGTGCCCTTCCCTCACCTCAAATATGACTGAGCCGAATTGACTTCGGTCTGCGGCACGAACGCGACGGGCGGGCGCCGCACCCAAAAAAGCAGGCGCACCCACGCGCGATCAGCCCGCGATGTCCTCGGCGCGGCGGAGAAAGCGGCGGTTCGGGGTGCTGCGCGGGCGGGTCGCGAGGCGTTCATGGGCCAGCGACAGGGCAATGTCTCGCTGACCGGCGCGCAGGGACGCTTCGGTCAAGGTCCAGTCGACGACGTCGCGTTGTGCGTGGCTGCCGCCGATCTGCCATAGATCGACACGGACCGGCAGCAGCAGCTCGACCGCCTCGGCGTAGGCGCCGCGGTGGAAAGCGGCGAGGGCCTCGACCACCGGAATGCCGACGGTGCGATAAAGGCCGGCCGCTTCGAGGTTGCTCGCCGCCGTCTCGCGCATCGCTGCGAGCCGCCGGTCGACCAGAGCTTCCCGGCCGGCGCGCAGCTCGGCCATCGCGGCGTGGATATCGGCGAAGACGAGGCATTTGCCGTCCGCGTGGCCCGTCCACAAATCCGCCTGCTCCCGCCAGCGCTGGCCGATGTCGCAGCCGCCCATCTCGCAGCTGAGCGTGTCTAGGCGCCACAGGAGCGCGGTGGCGTTGGTGAGGCTGAGCGAGAGAGGGCGCTGGGTGGCGCGGATCGGCCCGTCATAGAGTGCCAATGCCGCGTCGTATTGCCCGAGCTCGAGGTGGAACAGCGCCTTGTGCCACCAGATATGGACCTGGTTCATGTGGCCGGGGGTCGACCACAGCGCTTCCCGCGCCGCCATCCAGCCGAGCCCGTCTTCCGGGCGCCCAGTCATTTCCATCACATGGGCCACGGTGTGATGCGGCCAGAAGCTCAGCGGTTCGAGCTCGGCGGCGGCGCGAGATTCGTCCTCGGCCCTCGGGTAATCGCCGGCTTCCTCCAGCCCGAAGCCGTGGAAGGCCAAGAGGGTGCCGTAGCCCGGCTGGTCCTTGGACCAGAATGGCAGGGCCCGCGCCGACCGATCCCGAACCCACGGGAAGCGTCCGAGGAACCCGTCGATCAACGCCGCGGCCTGGTGCGCCACCAGGTCGAACGGAAAACGCATCAGGTGGCGATCCAGCACCGCGACGGCGGCGGCCCGCGCGCCCTCGACCAAATGGGTGAGCGCGCCGAGGTGGGCCTGCTCGCGCTCGTTCAACGTCATCGGCCGGGCGATTTCGACCAGCGCCGCGGCCTTGGTCAGCAGAAGAGGGTCATTGGCCAGGGCGAACACCCAGGCTTTTCCCAGATGCGCCATGGCGAAGCCGGGCGCCGCCTCGCAGGCCGCGTCGAACAGGCCGATCGTGTCGCCGTTGACGAGGTTGAACGCCCGGACCGCGTCATTGTATGCGGCGGCGGCCACAGCCGTCGCGCCGGAGAGGCGGTGTCCTTGCGTGTCTTTACTCATGGCTGCTCCATTGCGCGCCTAGGCCGAACTCTCGTCGCCCTCCGGCCGTGGTGGGCCATGATAGGAGATATGCCTTCAGACGACGATCCGGGCGACCTCGCCGAGCCTTTACATTTCCACCGAACCTGCCGCAAGTGTCCGGGCTCATTCTATCCCACCAGCGGCGCGTGCTCCTCGCGTTGGGCAATCGGCGACAGCGGGCGCTCGGTCGGTCCTTGATAAAGCTGGCGCGGGCGAAAGATGCGGGTCTCCGGGTCGGCGATCATCTCGTTCCAATGCGCGACCCAGCCGACCGTGCGCGCCACCGCGAAAATCGGCGTGAACATCGCCGGCGGCAGGCCCAGCGCCCGGAAGATGATGCCGGAATAGAAATCGACGTTGGGATAGAGCTTGCGGCTGACGAAATAGTCGTCTTCGAGCGCCACCCGCTCCAGCTCCATCGCCAATTGCAACAGCGGGTCGTCGCGCTGCCCGAGCGCGTCGAGCAGCTCGTGGCAGAGCGGGCGCAGCACCTTGGCGCGCGGGTCGTAGCTCTTGTAGACGCGGTGGCCGAAGCCCATCAGCCGGTAGGGGTCGTTCTTGTCCTTGGCGCGGCGCAGCATCTCGGGGATGCGTTCCACGGTGCCGATCTCGGAGAGGGTCTGCAGGACGCCCTCGTTGGCGCCGCCGTGCAGCGGCCCCCACAATGCCGCGATCGCCGCTGCGGTGCAGGCATAGGGGTTCGCCCGGGTCGAGCCGACGAGCCGCATCGCCGAGGTCGAGGCATTCTGCTCGTGATCGGCCTGGATGATCAGCAAGGCTTCGAGCGCGCGCACCGCCGCTGGCGGCGGGCGATAGGGCTCACATGGCACCGAGAACAGCATGTGTAGAAAATTCTCCGCGTAGCCCAGATCGTTGCGCGGATACACAAAGGGCTGGCCGACCGCGTATTTGTAGGCCATCGCCGCCACCGTCGGCATCTTCGCGATCAGTCGGTGCGAAGCGATCAGCCGATGGCGCGAGTCGAAAATGTCGAGCCCGTCGTGGTAGAACGCAGCCAGCGCGCCGACCACGCCGCACATGACCGCCATCGGATGGGAATCGCGGCGAAACCCGCGATAAATCGCATGGAGCTGCTCGTTCAGCATTGTGTGTCGAGTGATATCGCGGGTGAATTGAGCGAGCTGCGCGGGGCCCGCCAGCTCGCCGTTGAGCAGCAGCCAGGCGACCTCCATATAGTCGCAGCTCTCGACCAGCCGGTCGATTGGGTAGCCGCGATACAGCAGCACGCCCTCCTCGCCATCGACATAGGTGATCGTCGAGCGGCAGCTGCCGGTAGCACCCGAGGAGGGATCGTAGGCCCATAACCCGATCTCCTCGCGCAGCCGGCGAATGTCGAGCATGGCCGGCCCGAGGCTCGGCTGGAGTAGCGGCAGTTCGGCCTGCACATTGCCCTTGGCGATCGTTACGCTCGGCGCGACTGCGGTCATGATATTCTCCATCGACGGCAACAACATTGACTGACACATTGAATTGTATGCTACGTCGCATAACGTCAATCTTGATTCATAGAATCAATGAATGATGGCATGTTGCTGACATCGCGCGAGGCCGCCAAGCGGCTCGGCATCAAGCCCGAAACGCTGTACGCCTATGTCAGCCGTGGGCGGCTGCGCTCGGTGTCCGTGCCGGGCAGCCGCGAGCGCCACTACCGGACCGAGGACATCGACGCCTTCCGCGGCGCCCGCGGCGTGACCAAAGCGCGGGCCGAGCCGGCGGCTGAGCCGTTGATGCCGGTCATCGATTCGTCGATCTGCCTGATCGAAGCGGGCCGGCTTTATTACCGCGGACACGACACCCTACGCTTGTCCGACAGCGCCACTCTCGAAGAGATTGCAGTACTGCTGTGGCGCGAGCCCGACAGCGGCAAGTGCGCGTCTGCCCCCGATCCTGCCGCTCCGCAAACCCGTCCCTCTGCCCGATCGCGAGGGGAGGGCCGGCGTGAGGCGCTCCAGTCTATCGTGATCGAGCGCTGCCAGGTGCGGCTCGCCGAGATGGCGGCGACGGATCGAGCGGCGGCCGATCTGACGCGAGCGGGGGTGGCTCGCACCGGCCGGAACATCCTCACCCAGCTGACCATATTGATTGGCGGCGCCGGGTCGGCCGCGGAGCCGGCGCATCGCCGGCTCGCCCGAAACTGGGGGCTCGACGAGGCCGGCACCGACATCGTGCGCCGCTGCCTCGTGCTGCTCGCCGATCACGAGCTCAACGCCTCGACCTTTGTCGCGCGATGTGTCGCCTCGACTGGTGCGACACCCTACGCCGTGGTCTCGGCGGCGCTCGGCGCGCTCTCGGGCCGGCGCCATGGCGGTGCGGTGGTGCGCGCCGAAGAGGTGTTTCGCGAGCTCGCGCAGAGCGGCGACCCGATGACCGCAATGGCCGAGCGTCTCGCGCGCGGCGAGGCCGTGCCGGGGATCGGCCATCCGCTCTATCCCGAGGGCGATCCGCGCGCGGTCGCCATTCTCTACGCGATATCGGCGCTGGTGCCGCAAGCGCGCCGCCTCGTCGGCTGGCGTCCGAATGTCGATTTTGCCCTCGCCGCGGCGGCGAGCGCGCTCGAATTGCCGCGGCATGCCGCACTCGGCCTGTTCGTGATCGGTCGTACGGTCGGCTGGATCGCCCATGCAATCGAGCAATACGAAAGCGGCACCCTGATCCGCCCCCGCGCCCGCTACACCGGGCCTCGCCCCGGAGAAATTCCGTGATCGGGGTGATTTCCGGCGCGCCGATCATGCTACGTTCGGCCGCTCCAGCGAGGGAGTATAGGGGTTGAGCGAACCCGCACCACCGGACCCGCCTGATTGGCGCGACGCGATTTTCGCTGCCTTGAAGGCGGCCGATATACGCCAGGTCGGCTACGTGCCCGACGCCGGGCATGCGCGGCTGATCGAGCTGTGCCACGACGATCCCCAGATCCGTGCCGTACCGCTAACCAGCGAGGAGGAGGGAGTGGCGCTGGCCGCCGGCGCCTGGCTCGGCGGCCAGCGGGCGGTATTGCTGATGCAGTCGAGCGGGGTCGGCAATTGTGTCAACATGCTGTCCCTGACTAAGAACTGTCGCTTCCCGCTGTTGCTGCTGGTGACGATGCGCGGCGAATGGGCCGAGTTCAACCCGTGGCAGGTGGCGATGGGGACCAAGACCCAGGCCGCGCTCGAATTGATGGACGTGCTCGTCTACCGCGTCGAGCATCCCAAGGACGCCGGCGAGACCGTCGCTGCCGCGCTCGACATCGCCTTTGCCGGCGATCTGGCAACGGCGGTGCTGCTGTCGCAGCGGCTGATCGGCGCAAAGCGGTGGGTAAAATGATCTCGAATGAACGCCGGCTAGACCGCCGCGCCGCGATCCGCGCCCTATTGGAGGAACGCGGCGAGCTGCTGCTGGTGACCGGGCTCGGCTCGACCACCTGGGACGCCGCCTCGGTCGGCGACGACGAGCGCAATTTCTATCTGTGGGGGGCGATGGGGTCGGCGGCGATGATCGGCCTCGGGCTGGCGATCGCGAGGCCGGACCGCCGCGTCCTTGTCGTCACCGGCGACGGCGAGATGCTGATGGGATTGGGCGCGCTCGCCACGATCGGGGTGCAACGCCCGCCGAACCTGGCCGTCGCGGTCTTCGACAACGGCCATTACGCGGAGACCGGCATGCAGCCGAGCCACACCGAAACCGCCGTCGTGCTGACCGATGTCGCTCGCGCTTGCGGCATCAAGGAGACCTTCGACATCAGCGACGAACTCGGGCTGCGCGAGTTCGCCGGCCGCGTCAAGAATTCGGCGACGACGCTTTTTGCCCGCATCGCGATCCGCGCCGACGAGCCGCCGCGGGTGTTGCCGCCGCGCGACGGCGTCTTTCTGAAAACGCGCTTTCGCCGCGCGATCGGCGTCGAAGCTTGACAACGCCGCGCGCGGCGTCGCGCAAGAGCATTCTCGCTATCATTGCACTCGCAAGCGAACCCCCATCCGTGCCCCGGCGGAAGAGAGGGAGATCGAGACGCTGAGGGCACCCGCGAGCCGATCGCGCGGCGCAACGCAAGGTCAACTACAGACCTCCCTGCCGGCGCGTGGCGATTGACAAGCCGCAGCCGCGTCGGTCTGATCCCCTCGCGAGATTTGCTGACGATGGGAGGGGGTATTGGCCAAGTTCAGGATCGCGACGCCCGCGGGCGCGAGCTTTACTGTCGCCGGCGGCGGCTACGGCTACGAGATGGAGGCGCTGACCCCGATCGACGCCGAGATCTTCGAGGTCCCGGCGGGCTCGGAAGACGAGTTTGTCGCCGCGGTCAAGGATGCCGACGCGCTCTACGCCAAGGGCCGCCGGATCACCAAAAAGATGATCGACGGGCTCGGGCGGTGCAAGATCATCTCGCTCGGCAGCGTCGGGGTCAACTCGGTCGATGTCGACGCGGCGACCGCGCGCGGCATCCCGGTCACCAATTGCCCCGACACCTTTATCGAGGAAGTCGCCGACCACGCGATGCGGCTGATCCTGGCAACGCACGGCCGCCTGATCGAGCAGGACCGCATGGTACGCGACGGGCGCTGGGCCGAGGGCCGGCCGGCGCTTCTGAAGATCCCGCGGCTGCGGGGCTTGACCTTGGGGCTTATCGCCTTTGGGCACGTTGCCCGCGCGGTCGCCGAGCGAGCGAAGCCCTTCGGCCTGCACATCGTCGCCTACGATCCGTTCATCGAAGAGATGGTAATGACCGAGCGGGGAGTGGAGCCGGTCAGCCTGCCGGAGCTGCTGGCGCGCGCCGACATCATCTCGATGCACTCGCCGGCGACCGCGAGCGCCCAGCGGATGATCCGCGAAGAGCATTTCGCGCAGATGAAGCCGACCGCGATCTACATCTCGACCGGACGCGGGCCGACCACCGACGAGGCGGCGCTAATTAAGGCGCTCGACGAGAAGATGATCGCAGCCGCCGGGCTCGACGTGCTGGAGCAGGAGCCGCCGGGCGGCAACAACCCGCTCCTCAAGATGGACAATGTGATCCTGACCGCGCATGTCGCCTCGGCGACGGCGCGTTTCGATCCGGCGCGGCGCCGCCGGGTCGGGCTCGAATTGTCGCTGGCGCTTTCGGGGAAATGGCCCATGTCCTGCGTCAACCCGAGCGTGCTCGCCGACAGCGGCTTGAAACGCTGGCAGCCGGTGTCGATGGAACGCGGACCGAATTCGTAACGGGGTCCTTGCAATCGCGCAATCGCTCCTCACCCTCCCACGGTTCGCGCGGTTCCTTCCTTCTCCCGTAAACGGGACGAGGGTCGGGGTGATGGGTAAGACGCGCCGGAAAAAATCAGGAGGAAGCGGATGCTGGGACGACGCTCGCTGATGATCGCCGGGGCCGCCGCGGCGGCCGAGCTAAGCATGAGGGCTGCCATGTTTCACGCCGATGCCGCGGAACCGATCCGCTACCCCGATCCGAGGATCAAGGTGCTCGACCCGCGCTTCCAGCCCCTGATCCTCGGCAACGCCGCGGTCGAGCGCATCGCCACCGGTATGCGCTTCTGCGAGGGGCCGGTGTGGTTCGGCGACGGGCGCTACTTGCTGTGGAGCGACATTCCGAATGACCGCATCATGAAATGGGAGGAGGAGACTGGCGCCGTCAGCGTGTTCCGCAAGCCGTCGAATTATGCCAACGGCAATACCCGCGACCGCCAGGGCCGGCTCGTCACCTGCGAGCACGATACGCAGCACCTGACCCGCACCGAATATGACGGCACGATCACGCTGCTCGCCGACAGCTTCGAGGGCAAGCGGCTGACCGGCCCCAACGACGTCGTCGTCAAATCCGATAACTCGATCTGGTTCAGCGATAACGGCGCCGGCTCGCGCGGCAACTATCTCGGCCATACCGTGAAGCAGGAGCTGCCGTTCCGGGTCTACCGGCTCGACCCGGCGACCGGGGCGATGACGATCGCGGTCGGCGACATGAAGCGGCCCAACGGCCTCGCTTTCTCGCCCGACGAGAAGCTGCTCTACGTCGTCGACACGCCGGGCCCGGGGCAGCGCACGATCCAGGTCTACGACGTCGCCGACAACGGCGCCGGGACCGCCAACGGGCGACTGTTCTGCGCCGCCGAGCCGGGCGGCAGCGACGGCTTTCGCGTCGATGTCCACGGCAATCTGTGGTGCGGATGGTCCGGCGGCGAGGCCGAGGACGGGGTCGCTGTCTACGCCCCCGACGGCAAGATGATCGGCCGCATCATGCTGCCCGAGCGCTGCGCCAATGTCTGTTTCGGCGGCAAGAAGCGCAACCGCCTGTTCATGGCCGCGGGCCAGTCGGTCTATTCGGTCTTTGTCGAAACCCAGGGGGCGGTTGGCGGCTGACCCGCCGCCGCGCCCGGCCGGACCTTATCAGTTCGCGACCGCCATCTCGGGCACCTTGGCCCGCTGAAAGGCCGGCATGACCTCCTTGCCGAAGCGTTCGAGCTGTTCCAGAGCGACCGATTTCGGCACCCCGACGGAGAGGCTGACCGAGACCCGGTCGAGGCCGGGATAGCGCTGCTCCAGCGCCTTCAGGTGGTCGATGATCTGCTGCGGCGAGCCGCACAGGACGCCGCCGGCGTTGATCGCGTCCTCGATCCGCGGCAATTTGGCGGCGGGCGCCAGCTTGGGGTCGCGCATGATCTCGATCTGCTCGTCGGTCAGCGCCCGGACCAAGCCGCAATTCGCCGAACATCTTCATGTTCTCTTCGTAATATTTGCCCGCCTCACGGATCCCCGCCTCGCGGCTGTCGGCGATGAAGAAGTGGAAGCCGAAGCACATGCGTTCACCCAGTTCCAGATGCTTGCCGATTTTGGCATGCGCCTTCTGCCAGGCGAGGACGACGTTGTGCATCGCACCACCTTCGGCCGAGCCGCCCCCGACCAGCCCTTGGATGCCGTGCTTGGCCATGAAATCGAGCGCCCGCTCGCTGCCGCCCTGGATCGGCTGCCAGCATTCGACCGGGAGTCGCAGCGGTCGCGGCACGACGGTCAGCTCCTCCAGCGTATAGCCGCGATAGGGGACCTGCGGCGGCAGGGTGTAGTGCTTGCCCTGGTGCGAGAACGCATCGTTGTTGAAGGCTTTGAAGATGATGTCGACCTGCTCCTCGAAGAGCTCGCGATTGGCCGGCTGGTCGAGCAATGGCGAGCCGAAGGTCTCGACCTCGCGGGTGTGGTAGCCGCGGCCGACGCCAAAAGTGATGCGCCCTCCGGAAAGGATGTCGGCCGTCGCATAATCCTCCACCAGCCGCAGCGGATGCCACATCGGCGTGATGTTGAAGCCGCAGCCGAGGCGGATGCGCTTTGTCATGTGCGCGAGGTGGAGCGCGGTCATCAGCACGTTGGGGATGCACTCGTAGCCTTCGCGCTGAAAATGGTGCTCGGCCATCCAGAAGGTGTCGTAGCCGAGCCGGTCCATCAGCTGCGCCATCGCCTGCGCCTTGTCGAACACCGTGGCCAGGTGCTCGTTCGGAAACCGGCGGTCGTTCACCGGGACGCCGCCATAGCCGACATTGTCCATGTCGACGTGGCCGGCGAACAGGCTGTCGAATTTCGTGATCATACCGTGACCTCCACCAGGAATCGCCGCTCGATCCTCAACGCATACTAGCCCCCGCTTCCGCGCTGGCAACCACGCCGATGCGTCGACTGGTGCAGACTATCCTGCGTTGCCGCGAACCGCGATAAGGTAAGCCTAGTCGGGGCACGGACCGGGAGATTCGGGCATGCGCATATCCATCTCGATCCTGGCGGCGGCTTGTTGGATCGCCGCCGCCGGCCCGCTCGCCGCGCAGCAGGCCGGCAACAGCGTCGCCGCCGATCACAAGGACGTCGGTAAGGTACAGGCGCGGGTGCAGAAATACGATCAGGCGCTTGGCGTGGTCAGCGAGCTGCGGCGCTCGCCGGTCGCCAGCGTGGAATGCGACGGTGTGTGCTATTTCCCGAACAGTAGCAAGTCGGTCTCGTGGAAATGCGAACCGGAACGGAGATGCGACCTGCGCTGCACGGTGAGCCCGCCGGTCGGCGGCTGCAACTGAGCCGCGAGGGCTGCTGCAGGCCGCCGCGCCCCTGGGGGGCTAGCCGGGCTGGAAGTTCAGGCTCATCGCGGCGATGCCGGCGGCGACGTTGAGCCCGGTGGTGCCTTCGATGCTGACCGGCTGCAAGGCGATCGAGTTGTTCGAGCCGCCGACCAGCACATTGGCGCCGAGCCCGACACCGACGGTGGCGCCGGCGGTGGCGCCGCCGAAATTGCCGGCGAGCGCGCCCGGCGCCAGGTTGGTGGCCGGCGCGACCACGCCCCATACGATGACGCCGGCTTGAATGTAGCCAATATCGACACCAAACCGGCTGATCGAGCCGGTGTAATGCTCGGGCGCACCCTGCGACGGCGCAAAGGTGCAGTTCAGCGACCGCGACGAGCCGAAGATGAAGCCGAAGCCGCTGGAGACATGGCAGGTCAGCACCCCGACCCTGACGCCCTGCGCGGCCGCCGGCGTCCCTACCGTCAGAGCGCCCGCCGCCAGGCCCAGCGCGCCGATCGTCATCGCCAGTCTTTTGACCATATTCTCGAACTCCTGATTAGGGGTTGCCGCCAACCGGGCCGGCCCTTGGCTCAAACGCCCGGTCGTCTACTCCGTTCCAGGCGCCGGCGCCATGCCTTCCTTCGACCTAGGCAAGCTCGCGACGCGGCCTTCGCAGGCGATATGGGCGGCGGGCCGAGCCGATTCCGGCCGGTCTTGCCGGGGCTAATTTATCCGCTCGCGTCCGGGTCGATTTTTTGGAACAATCGCGTTCTGCGGTGCCGAATGGGCCGCGAACCAACTCGAACAGGAAACCGACTTGATCAGAGACAGGAATTTTCGTCAGCCGCGGCGGCGCGAGTTTGACGATGACGGCTACGACCCGCATCTGCGGGAGTTCGGCGCCACGCCGCGCTTTCCGACGCCTCGCTTCGAGACGCCGTCCGGGCCGCCGGTCCGCGCCGTCGTCAAATGGTTCAAGCCCGAAAGAGGGTTCGGGTTTGTCGAGCTGTCGGACGGCTCGGGCGATGCCTTCCTCCACGCCAGCGTGCTCGAGCGCAACGGGATCGCCGCGGTCCAGCCGGGCGAGACGCTCGAGCTGCGTGTTTCGCCGGGTCAGAAGGGACCGCAGGTCACCGAGATCCTCAGCGTCGACAGCAGCACCGCGGCGCCGGCGATGGCGCGGCGGCCGCCCTACCCGGCCGCGGGTCGGCCCTCGCTCGAAGCCTCGGTCGAAGAGACAGGTACGGTGAAGTGGTTCAATGCCCAAAAGGGCTTCGGCTTCATCGTTCGCGAAGGCGGCGGCAAGGATGCCTTCGTGCACGCCTCGGTTCTGGAGCGCTCCGGGATTAGCACCCTCAATGAAGGCCAGCGAGTGCTGATCGACATCGCCGAGGGCCGCAAGGGGCCGGAAGCCGTCAGGGTTCGCCTCGCCTAGCCGGCGACCGGGCGCGCCGGCGCCGGAACAGGGGATCGGGATGGATTTCGGCGCGGCCATGTTCTTCACCGACTATTCGATGGCGCCGGGCGAATTCGGCCGGGCGCTCGAGGCGCGCGGCTTCGAATCGGTCTGGGCGCCCGAGCACTCGCACATCCCGGCCTCGCGCCGGACGCCGTTTCCGCAGGGCGGCGAGCTGCCGAAGAAATATTACGAAGTGATGGACCCGTTCGTCAGCCTGACCGCGGCGGCGGCAGTGACGACGGGCCTCAGGCTCGGGACCGGGGTGTGCCTCGTCGCGCAGCGCGACCCGATCCAGACGGCAAAGCTGGTGGCCTCGATCGACCAGGTTTCGAACGGGCGCTTTTTGTTCGGCGTCGGCGGCGGCTGGAACGCCGAGGAGATGGCCGACCACGGCACCGCGTTCAAAACCCGCTTCAAGCTGATGCGAGAGCGCATCGAAGCGATGAAGGAGATCTGGACCAAGTCAAAGCCCGAGTACCACGGCGAATTGGTCGACTTCCCGCCGATGATGACATGGCCCAAGCCGGCGCAGAAGCCGCACCCGCCGATTCTGGTCGGCGGCGCCTTCCCGCATGCCGCACGGCGCGCGGTTCGCTATGGCGACGGCTGGGTGCCGCATGCGAGCCGTCCGCAATACCCCGACGTTACCGAGTTCCTGCCGCAATTCCGGCAGATGGCGGCCGAGGCCGGGCGGGATGCGGACTCCCTTCCGGTCACGGTGTTCGGCGCCGTCGAAGATGCCGACCGGCTGCGGCGCTGGCGCGACCGCGCGGTGGCGCGGGTCGTCGTCAGCCTGCCTTCGGCTCAAGCCGATGAAATTCTGCCGATCCTCGACCGCTGGGCCGAGCTGATCCGCCGCACACGCCGATAGGGCGGCGAGCGCCGCCGCGCGAGCTCTCTGTCTCGGAGCGCTTTACGATGACACTCGACGTTTTGGTCGTCCAACCGCTGATCGCGCTGATCGCCGGCATCCTGATTCTCTTCATCCCTCGCCTGCTCAATTACGTCGTCGCGATCTATCTGATCGTGATCGGCCTGATCGGCTTGTGGCCGCACTTCTTTGTCCTCCATTGAGCGGGCACCGGCCGGTGAATGATTTGATCCTCCGTGGCGGCCGGGTCGTCGATCCCGCAAGCGGGCTCGACGGGATTTCCGACATCTGTTTTGCGATGGGCAAGGTTTCGGCGATCGGCCCCGATTTGCGGCCGGAGAGCGCCGAGATCGCCGATGTGCGGGGGCTCGTCGTGGTACCCGGGTTGATCGATCTCCACACCCATGTCTATTGGGGCGGGACCTCGCTCGGGGTCGATGCGACCGAGGTGGCGCGGCGCAGCGGCACAACGACCTTTGTCGATGCGGGGAGCGCCGGGCCCGGCAATTTCCACGGCTTCCGCCGGCATGTGATCGAGCCCTCGCACTTGCGCATCGTCCCGTTCCTCAATGTTTCCTTTCCCGGCATTTTCGCCTTCAGCCCGTCGGTGATGGTCGGAGAATGCGCCGATCTGCGGCTCTTCGACCCGCGCGAGTGCGTGCGCGTGATCGCCGCCAACCGCGACCTGATCGCCGGGGTCAAGGTGCGGGTCGGGCGCGGCGCCGGTGGTGCATCGGGGGTCGCACCCCTCGACATTGCCCTCGAAGTGGCAGAAGAGGCCGGGCTGCCGGTCATGGCCCATCTCGACTATCCGCCGCCGAGCCGCCTCGAAGTGCTATCTCGGCTTCGCCGCGGCGATATCCTGACGCATTGCTTCCGCCCGTTCCCGAACGCACCGGTACAGGCGGACGGGCAGATCCGCGAGGAAGTGATCGCAGCGCGGGAGCGCGGCGTCGTCTTCGACATCGGCCATGGCGGCGGCTCGTTCGGGTTTGGCACGGCCGAGGCGATGCTGGCGGCAGGCTTTATGCCGGACGTCATCTCGAGCGATGTCCACACGATGAGCATCAACGGCCCGGCCTTCGACCAGCTGGTGACGATGTCGAAGTTCCTGTGCCTCGGGATGGATCTGGTGTCGGTGATCCGGGCCAGCGCATCGGCGCCGGCAGACGTGCTCGGCCGCCGCGATCTCGGGCGGCTGGATGTCGGTGCGATCGGCGATGCGAGTGTGCTCGAAATCGTCGAAGGCGATTTCGACTACCGCGACGTGCTCGGCGAATCCCGCCGCGGGCACCAGCGGCTTGAGGCGCGCGGGCTGGTGGTCGGCGGATGCTGGTGGCATCCGCCGCGGAAGTGATCCCTCCCGGTTGCGTCGCGAAAACTCAGTAGCGCGGCTTGGCGAGTCGGGCGGGTGGGTTGTCGCGATAGATCTGCAGCCGGGTGACGCGCAAGCCGGCGACGCCGTGCGCCTCGATCGCGCGCTGCCAGGCGCGGAATTCCTCGACAGAGAGCTGATAGCGCCGACAGGCTTCTTCGAGGCTGATCAGGCCGCGCCGTACGGCGCTGACGACCACCGCCTTGCGCTTCGCTACCCAGCGCTTGGTGTCCGGCGACGGCAAGGTATCGCCGACCGGCGGATCGGATTGCATTTTGTTGTCGTCCATGGCGACAGAATAGGATCTGAGCCGTTAAAGAATCCCTAAGTCGACAACCTCGCTATGCTGGAGATGTAGTTCAGGAGCACGGCAATGTTTCCAATAGTGCGCCGGCGCCCGACCGGGGTTTCCGAGAACCGGCATTTCGGGTAGGTTGCGCGCATGAGCGAAGCCAAGAGCTTGTTTACGGCGCTGCGGCAATCGGCGGACGCGCGCGCTGTCGACGCCATCGAGGCCATGGTGCAAAACGGCCCGGACCGGGCGCTCTGCCGCGTCAACGTGCTCGATTTCGCCGCCAAGTCCGGGCTCGACGAGGAGGCCGCGATCGCCGCCTTTCTCCATGCCGCCCGGCAAGGGCTGTTCGAGCTGTCGTGGAACGTGCTGTGCCCCGGCTGCGGCGGCGTGCTCGACAGCGGCACGACCCTGAAGAGCGTCGACCGCGACGAGTACGCCTGCGCGTGGTGTGCGGCCGGTTATGCGCCGACCCTCGACGAGATCGTCGAGGTGACCTTCACGGTCAGCCGGCGGGTGCGCCGGATCGCGGCGCACGACCCGGACGAGCTGCCGTTTACCGAGTATTATCGCCAGGTGTTCTGGGGCTCGGGGATCGATGTCCCCGACGATTTCGAGCGGCTGGTCGAGGAGATCGTGCTCGATTCGGTCGAGCTGGCACCCGGCGGTAAGGCGCTCCTGTCGCTGCAATTGCCGGAAGCGTTCGTGATCCTGATCGACCCGGTGACGCACGGGACCCAATTCCTCGATGTGAAGGGCGAGCCGACGCGCGAGCGCCAAGGCCTCACCTTTGTCTTCGACCGGCTGCGCGCGCCGACCGGAACCACGGCGCTCCATCCCGGGCCGCTGCGCCTGTCGCTCGAAAACCGCACCGACACCCGGGTCTTGCCGGGGCTGTGGCTGGCGAGTGACCAGCTTCACGAACTCCTCGGCCGGCGCCGGCCTTTTCTGACCGCGAAGCGGCTGTTGACCAACCAGGTCTTCCGCGACCTCTACGGCACCGATACGATCGACGCCCGGCAGCGGCTCAAGATCACCAGCCTGACCTTTCTATTCACCGACTTAAAGGGCTCGACCGAGCTCTACGAGCGGGTCGGCGATCTGGCCGCCTTCGACATGGTCAGGGCGCATTTCCAGGTGTTGAACGAGATTGTCGCGGCCGAGGCGGGTGCGGTGGTCAAGACCATCGGCGACGCGGTGATGGCGACCTTCCCGACGCCGGACCGGGCGGTCGCCGCGGCGCTGCGCATGCGCGAGGCGATGCGCCGGCTCAACGAGGCGCGCGGCGGCGAGGACCTGGTGCTCAAAATCGGCATCCACGAGGGGCCCTGCCTCGCGGTGGTGCTCAACGACCGGCAGGACTATTTCGGGCAGACGGTCAACATCGCCTCTCGCGTGCAAGGTCTGGCCGATTCCCGGTCGATCCTGGCCACCGGGGCGGTCGTCCGCCACCCGCAGGCCTCGAGCCTACTCAAAACCGGCGGCCACGAGCCGCTGGCTCAGAACCGCGCGCTGCGCGGCATCGCCGACGAGGTGGCGGTCTACGAGATCCCCTGATCAACCCCCGCCCGGCGCGGGCGCCGTAGCGAGCGGTCGGAGCTGGTCGAGGAGCTGGCTGGCAAAGACGACACCCGCTGTGCTGACCGGCAGCCCGGCCGCGGCCAGGGCCTCGGCAGTCCAGGTGTTGCAGGTGCGGCCGAGGTCGTAGGTTCCGACCGATGCGTAGAACACGCTCCCCGGATAGGGGCCGGCGCCGACCGCGCGTGGGGCCCTGGCCGCGTCCTTGGCGAGATCGCTCCACACGAACTGTGAAATACGACGGCGTCCCTCCGGCGACAGGCGGAGAGCTAAGACGTTGGCGGCTCCGGCAAACGCCTCAGGCGAAACCTCGAGCGGGAAGACCAGGATGACCGCCGGCCCCGGCGCCATCGCCCGCAAGAGATCGCCGATGCCGGGGTCAGCGGCCATGTAATAGTCGCGCGCGCCCCAGCCGAACAGGAGATAGCGTGCGTCCGGAAAGCTGGGCTTCAGCGCCGCCAGCGGGCCGCCGATCAAGTCCGCCGGAAGGCCGATCTCGGTGTGCCAGCCGCCGGCGACGACATAGACAAGCCCGGTTCGCGCTGCGCTATCGGGGACCTGCGGCGCCGCCCGCATCGGCGCGCAACCCGACAGCAGCCAGCAAACAAGACAGGCCGCCGGGATGCGCCGCCGGAAGCCGGGCACGAGCCCCTCAACGTCCCCGCTTTCCAATCATGTCGTCGATCATTTCCATCTGGATTTGCTGGATCTCCAGCAGATGGGCCCATTGGTGGTGGATCAGCTGGTCGAGCTTGTCGCCGATCGCGCGCACTTCGAGCTCGGCCTTGAGGTTGACCTTGTAGTCGTTCTCGGCGCGCAGCCGGTCGCGCGCCTCCTGCCGGTTCTGGCTCATCATGATGACCGGCGCCTGCACCGCGGCCAGCAATGACAGTACCAGGTTCAGGAGGATGTAGGGGTAGGGGTCGAAGGGCTGGCGCAGCAGCAGGAACGAGTTGACCACGACCCAAACCAACATCACGCTGAAAAAAATGATGATGAAGCGCCAGCTGCCGCCGAACTCGGCGACCTTGTCGGCGGTGCGCTCGCCCAGAGTCAGTCCCCGCTCGAACTCGCGGTTGACGTCGTCCGCGACGATCTGGCCTTCGCGCAGGCTCTTCATCACCTCTTCTTCGAGGGCGCCAAGCTCGCCGCGGTCTTTCTCCATCTGGGCGCGCACGAACTCGGTTCGGAAGCCGTTGAGACAGCCGCGGCAGATGAAGCCCGTCCCGTCCCAGCCGGCCACCCGCGCCGCGATCAGGCCGGCGACGTTGTCGCGCACCAGGTTCGCCGGCAGCATCAGATGACTGGGAAAACTGCGCTTGCACACGACACAGGCGCGCGCCTGGTGATGGCGGTCGCGCGACGACTTCTCCCTCGGGCTCGGCGCCGACTCGGGCATCGCTTCTGGGCTCAGCTCAGATAGCGGGGCCGCGGCAGTCGCTGCAGCAGCCATCGCTCCTCGCTCTCGCAAAGTCCTTTGAGAGGACACTCGCCGCAGCGCCGGCCGGCATCGTCAAGGCCAATCTCCCGACACGCCTCGCCGAGCGATCGCGGCGGTAACCGAAGGTGTGGGTGCGCCGGTCGCGCTCCATTACCGTTCATGTAGGACCTCGATCATTTCACCCGTCATGCCGATCGACCGTGGCGGAGGGAGCTTCCGCTCGACCCTACTCCAATGGTGTCTATGCAGGTCAATCCCTGTGGCGCGGGCGACAATCCGGCTCTCCGCGGTCGAGGTGAAGGGCATCGGCCATAAGGGAATGTACCATGATGGCGGCGGGCTGTACCTGCCGGTGAGCGCCGGCGGCGCGAAGTCCTCGATTTTTCGATTAATGTTTGACGGGTGGGCCCTTCCACCGCGGTCTTGCTACTTCTGGCAAATCGGCTTGCAACCCTGCGGATTATTCGGGGGGCTTGACGCCCTCGGGTCACCGCGACCACGGTTGCGGCAGCCACCAAAGGCGAAGGAGTGGGCGATGGAATTCGGCATCTTCAATCTGATGGGGTCGCGCGACCCCGCAAAGTCGACGGCGGAGGTTTTTGCCGAGGTCGCGGAGCAGACGCGGCTTGCCGACGAGCTCGGCTATACGATCGCCTGGTTCGCCGAGCACCATTTCTCGAATTACTGCCTGTGCGCGTCGCCTTTGATGCTGGTCGCGCACTGCGCTTCGGTCACCAAAAACATCCGGCTCGGCACCGCGGTCGTGGTTCTGCCGCTCTACAACCCGGCGCGGCTGGCGGCCGAGATCGCCACCGCCGACGCGCTGTCGAACGGGCGCCTGATGCTCGGCGTCGGCGCCGGCTACCAGCCCTACGAATTCGAGCGGTTCGGCGTCGATATCAAAGACAATCTGGAGATGACCGAAGAGTTCTGCGACATCCTCGACCGCGCCTTCTCCCAGGATTTCTTCAGCTATGACGGCAAGCACTACCAGATCCCGGAGACCCACATCCCGGCCCGTCCGGTGCAGAAGCCGCTGCCGATCTACGTCGCCGGCCATACCGAGGCGATGTTCCGCGCCGCGGCGCGGCACGGCTACCGGGTGTTGTCGTCGGGCCGGGTCGGGGGTGCCGCGCTGCTCGCCGAGCAATATCAGGTGATCAAGACGCTCTTCCAGGCCGAGGGCGTGCCGCTGGCCAACGCCCACATCACCGTCAACCGCTTCTGCCATATCACCGACAGCAAGGAGCAGGGGCTGCGCTTCGCCGAGAACGCCCGCTACCAGACCCGGCTCGCCTCCAGCCTGCGGCGGCGGCAGGAAGTCATGCAAGGCACGGTGCTGGTCGACAAGCCGTTTCCCGACGAGCCCCCGCTCGAACAGATCCGCGACGATCTGCTGATCGGCGATGTCGAGACCGTGGCCGAGAAGCTGGTCGGCGAGATCCGCGCGACCGATCCGGTCCACATGTGCTTTTCGTTCAAGGTCGGTGCGACCCCGCACCAGGCGGCGATGCGCTCGATGGAGCTGATGATGAGCGAGGTCAGGCCGCGGGTCGAGCGGGCCCTCGGCCCGCTCGCGCGGCGCGCGGCGGAGTAATCCGGGATTGCGCGCGACGCGGTAACGATTACTGGCTTTTTGACGCGTTTTCAGGCGGCGAGCAACATCTGCGGAGTAAGGAATATGGAAATCGGTGCTGCGATCTTCTTTACCGACTACTCGATGGCGCCGACCGAGCTTGCGGTAGCGCTGGAGGAGCGCGGCTTTGACTCGCTGTGGGTGGCCGAGCATTCGCACATCCCGGTCACCCGCCGCTTTAATGTGCCGGGCGGCGAGCTGACCAAGCAGTACTACGACGTGATGGACCCGTTCGTCACGTTGAGCGCCGCCGCCGCGGTCACCAAGCGGCTGAAGCTCGGCACCGGCGTCTGTCTGGTCATCCAGCGCGACACGATCCAGACCGCGAAACTCGTCGCCTCACTCGACCAGGTGTCGAAGGGGCGGTTCCTGTTCGGCATCGGTTGCGGCTGGAACGCCGAGGAGATGGAAGACCACGGCACCGTCTACGAAACCCGCACCTTGAAGATGCGCGAACAGATCGAGGCGATGAAGGAGATTTGGACCAAGGACAAGCCCGAGTATCACGGCGAGATCGTCAATTTTCCACCGATGATGACCTGGCCGAAGCCGGCGCAGAAGCCGCATCCGCCAATCATCGTCGGCGGCGCCTTCCGACTTGCGGCGCGGCGGGCGATCCGCTACGGCGACGGGCTGATCCCGTTCGCTGCCAGCGCCGGCCCGGGGAGCCCCGCAGAGTTCATGCCGCGGCTTCGCCAGATGGCGGAGGAGGCCGGCCGCGATCCACAGTCTTTGTCAGTCACATTGGGCGGCGCCCCCGAAGACCTGGATCTATTGAAGCGCAATCGCGACCTCGGCGTCACGAGAATGAACGTCCGCCTGCCGCCGGCCAAGGCCGACGAGATTATGCCGGTGCTGGATCGCTGGGCGACGCTGATCCGCCACCTCGGCGCGTGACGCGCCAAGCTTGAGGGATAGCAGGAGCAGGTTATGGCGGCGGGCTGCCCGTTTTGGGTTTACATGGCGGACAAGAAGGAAGCGCTGGGCATGGCGTTCCCCAATCTAACCGTTGATCTGGCCGAGATCTGGCGCAAGTACCGTGCGGCCGAGCGGGAGGAGAGAGACGGCGGCTAGCAACCGCCAGAGGTCGCCGGCAAGCGGAAGCGGCGGCGGCGCGATGTCGGGTTGGCTCTTTTCCTCGCTGCGCGGTTATCGGATCGGATGGTTGCCGCGCGATCTGGTCGCCGGGCTGATGCTGTTGGCGATCGCCATGCCCGGGCAGCTTGCCACCGCCCGGCTGGCAGGGATGCCTCCGCAGACCGGGATCTATGCCTTTGTCGCCGGATCGCTCGCGTTCGCCGCCTTCGGCGCCAACCGCTTCATGTCGGTCGCGGCGGACTCGACCATCGCGCCGATCTTTGCCGGCGGATTGGCCTCGATCGCCGGAGCCGGCTCTGCGAGCTATGCCGAGCTCGCGACGCTGCTCGCTCTCATGGTTGGCATCGTTCTCGTTGTTGTCGGCCTGCTCCGGGCTGGATGGCTCGCGACATTGCTGTCGATCCCGATCACGACGGGTTTCCTCGCCGGCATCTCGGTCCACATTATCGCCGGCGAGCTCCCGACCCTGTTGGGAGTCTCGAATGCGCAAGGGCATGTGCTGGCGCGTCTCGTCCACGTCCTCGGCCGGGTCGGGGAGGCTAATCCCTACACGCTTGCGCTGGGCGCCGGTGTCCTGATCGTGACGATCGGCACGGCGCGAATCAGCCCCCAGGTTCCGGGCGCCTTGATCGGCCTAGTCGGGGCGGGTCTCGCGGTTGCCTTTTTCGATCTTGGCGCTCACGGGGTCAGCCTGCTTGGCACCCTCTCGGTGCCGCTCCCCCACCTCGCCCTGCCGACCGTGCCCGGCCTGGCGGAACTCGACCGCATGATACAGCTAGCCCTGGTAGTCGCCATGGTCTGCATCATGCAGACGGCAGCCGTGGCGAGCACATTCCCGTCAGACGACGGGAAGCCCGACAACGTAAGCCGCGATTTCGCGGGGGTCGGCGCCGGCAGTATCCTGGCCGGCCTGATAGGCGCCTTCGCCGTCGATTCGAGCCCGCCTAGCACCGCCATCGTCCAAGAATCCGGCGGGCGCTCGCAGATCGCCTCGCTTACGGCCGTCGCCTTGATGATCGGTCTTGCGGCGCTGGCCGCGGGTCTGACGGCCTATGTGCCCCAAGCAGCGCTCTCTGGCATTCTCGTCTATATCGCATTGCGCATTTTCCGGATCGACGAAATGATCCGGATCTATCGCTATGGCGGGCTCGAAATCCTATTGGTGGCGGCGAGCGCCGGGCTCGTCATCGCCCTGCCGATCGAGACCGGCATGCTGCTTGCGATCGTATTGTCCTTCGTGCACAGCATTTACATCATCGCCAGACCCTATTGCGTCGAGCTGGCACGGGTGCCGGGAAGTACGGTGTGGTGGCCGCCGAGTGCAAGCAGGGAGGGTGAGCATGAGAAGGGTGTGCTGGTCTTCGCACCCGCGGCACCGCTAAATTTCACCAATGCCGAGCACATCTGCGAGAAGATTAGGGCATCCATCGCTGTCCAGCACCCACCCGTCAAGCTGCTGGTCATCGAAGCTAACGGCGTCATCGACATCGACTATACCGGGTCGCAGATTCTCACGCGGGCCGTCACCGAACTTAGGGCGAGAAACATCGTCGTCGCGATCGCCCGGCTGTCGGATAATCGGGCTCAGACCCAAGCGCGCCGCACCGGCTTGATCGATACGATTGGCCCGGACCATGTGTTTATGTCGGTCGAAGAGGCAGTGCAGAAGCTGGGTCCCAAGGCTGAAAACCCTGCCCCCGCCTGATTGTGCGACGATTCAGGGAGGTGCCCAACCCGCGGCACCCGCTCAGCGTACGGTTCGAGCGCGGCGTTGATCGTGAAGCTAAGCGTGTGAGGCCACGACAAATTCGGCAACCCGCCACGCGAACGCACCAACGGCTGTCGTCATTGGCGATCACCGACCGGCAAACGGCCAAGCGGACGCGGTCAATCATCCGCGAGAGGCGCAAGCGAGTTCCGGACACATAAAACAGCCCCCAAGCACCTACGCCGCAATTAAGCAGCTGTTTGGCGACTAGCCTCGACGCCGAATTGATCGGCCGCGTTCTGCCCCATCATGCGAGCGATCAGCTCCTCCGGCACACCGGCATTGCGCAACTGGGCAATTGCATCCCAGGCGCTGGTCGCATCGTGATGCGGGTAACGCGACCCCCAGACGACCTTCGCTGCAAAGTCATGCGGCAATTTCTGGATCAGCCGTTCCTCGGCGTCGAAGCCGAGCATGACATTGCCATGCTCCCATAACTCTTCGGGCTCGGTACTGACCGGATAATGGTGCAATAGCGGAATCACCCGGGTCGAGGCCTCCATCTTTTCGATAACTTCCTGCATCCAGGACGCCTTGCCGTGGGCCACGACGACCTTCATCGCCGGGTAGCGCTCCATGACGGTAAAGCCGATCAGGGTCGAGGCGACGAACATGTGGTTGTCGAGCCACGGGGCCAGGATCGGCGCCACTGGATGGCCGAGCGGCGTGGCGCCGGTGAAAGTCGTCGTGCCGGCAGCACCGCTGCTACCGCCGGCAAACGGCCCGCCGCCACCGCCGGGCAGCGCCGGCTGCACCAGCCGATCCTTGATCTTCTCGAAGAACGGACCGTGCGAGGTCCATTCCGGGTTCCACAAGCCCGGCGTGGCATGCACTGCCACGACGATGCCGAGCCGCTCCAACTCGGCCCACAGCGGGTCGTAGTAGGGGTGGTTCAGATAGCGGCCCTCGACGAACATCGGCCGGATGAAGACGGCGCGGAACGACGGCATCGGTGCGACCCGCTGCAGTTCCTCGAGCGCGAAGTCCATGTTCTGCAACGGCAACATGGCGGCGGCGAAAAGCCGTCGCGGCGCCGCTTTGCAGAAATCGGCGATCCAGTCGTTGTAGGCCCGTGCCAGCGCATAAGCCACGTCCGGGTCACGCACCAGAAAGAACCCTTCGGCGAACCAGGTCGGATACAGCAAGGTCTGGTCCACCCCCATCGCATCCATATCGGCGAGCCGGGCCTGCGCGTCCCAGGCGCCTTCGTTGATCGGATGGCGGATGTCCGGATCCAATCCCCCGATCGCGTCCCAATTCATACCGGGCCGCCACAACGCATGGCGCGGCAGATTGGGGTTCGTCGTATCGCGGAAAATTTCGCCGTTGACCTTCAGATACGAGCCGGTCCGGCCTTCCTGGCGCCAAAGCCCGTGCTTTCCCAGTGTGCGGTACTCCGGCTCGAGATATTCCTCCCACAGCGCGGGCGGCTCGATGACATGGCTGTCGCCGTCGAACACAGGGAAATCTTTCGTCGCCATTCGCTGCCTCCCGCCTGCCACGCTCAGGTAACGGCTAGTCGCTGAGACCCGTTGCCAGCACCGCCGCGGGCCGCTGACCGACTGCCTCGGTTGCCAGCGGCGTCAGCGCGCCGGTACGCGGTATTGATGCGGTACGAGGCGAGACGGCCCGAGGAGGTGCCGGCGGCGAAAACGAAATTGCCGGTCGGGTCGACACAGAAGGCGCTGGGAACCGCTTCGGTCGCGACCTGTCCGATGGGGGTCAAACCTCCGCTGGCCGGATCGACGGCGAACCCCGCGATACTGTTGTGGCCGCGATTGCCCACATAGAGGAACCGCCCCGAAGGCGTCAGGTGTATCTGCGAGCAGGTGTTGCGGGCGGTGAAGCCGGTGGGGAGCGTCGTGATCGTCAGGACGGTGGACAGCCCCCCGGTTGCGCGATCCAGTCGATAGGCGGTGACGCTGCAACCCTGCTCGTTGGAGAAATAGACAATGTCCAGATTGGGGTGAAAGCAATAGTGCCGCGGACCGACAAGGTCGGGCTGCTCGACCCGGAGCGGCGTGTTCGGAGCCAACCGTCCGCTCTGAGCGTCGAACCGGAATTGGAAAATAGCATTGGGACCAGGGATGTTTTTCGGCGGCTCCAGAACGTTGTCTTGGATGCGCGCGATGTGCGGTACGAAGGCAAATCGGTTCGAAGGGTCGGTTGCGATCGCGTGGGCGCCCGTGTCGGTAGCCAGCCAATCGTGCGACGGGACCCCGATCGTGCCATCTGTTGCCAGGTGGTAGACGGCCACACCCCCGCCCTGATAGTAGGCGGACAGCATGAAGCGGCCGGTGCGGTCGGGCGCGAGAAATGTCGGCGCGTGTGGCTGGGAGACAGTCCCAAGGAGCGTCAGACCACCGGTGGCCTGGTCGATGCGGTAGCTCGACAACGCCGGCTGGGTGCGTTGCCCGACATAAAGCGTGCGCTTGTCGAGGCTGATCGCCATCACTGACGGTCCGCCCGCAGCCGGGATCGTGGCTCGCGGCGTCAGCCGGCCGGTGTCGCCGTCGATCGCAAAGGCTGCGATCTTGTCCTCGTCCTGCAGACAGACATACAGTGCGTACGGCATTTTTACCCTCCCTTGGCCTCTCTGATGAACTGTTGCCGCAGTTTACGGCAATGCCCGCAAGAGCGTGCAGCGGATCTGCCGCGTCCCGGGGCGCGACGCCAGCACGAGTTGCCTGCTACCCGCGGGTAACCGCCACGTCCGGCTGCAATGACGCGCGGACCTCCTCCTCGGTTGGCCACCAATCGGGACGCTCGATCTCAGTGACGCGGTCGCGGATTATCTTCGCCGGCGCCTGCACCTTGTAGAGGCGGCGGGCGTTGCCGCCGAGGAACTTGGCCTGGTCCTCGGCCGGAAGTCCGTATTTCTGCATCGTCTCGATCGCCCTCCAGGCGTCGTCGCCGTCGTGGTGATAGACGTCGGACGACCACGCCAGGATATTGCCATAGAACTCCGGCAGGCGCGCCGGCGGCGCCTCGTCGCCCTCAAAGCCGGTCATGCAATGGAGCGCGAAGGTCTCGCTCGGCAGTCGCCTCAAGGGCGGCAACTGGCGCTCGTTGCGATAGAGCCGATAGGCCTTGTCGCATTCGTCGATCAGAAAGCTGAGCCAGGTGGAGGACGCCTCGAACACGGCGGCGTTGATCTTCGGATGCCGGTCGAAGAAGCCCGACATCAGCACCATGGTTACCCAAAGCGCGGCCTCGGCCTGGAAGTTCTGCACGTTCGACAGGAACGAGTGCGGCAGGCCGGCGGTCGCAATGGTGCGCCGGATCAGTTCGGCGCCGGAATATTGCTCGCTATAGCCGCTGGGCTTGAGGGTGCCGAAGGCCGGGAACGGGTGCATGCCGTAGACCATCCCGGTCTCTTCCAGCGCGTCCCAGACCGGTTCGTATTTCGGCTGCAGCGGATAGTTGCCGAACGCGTCCATCGGCCGGACCAAAGCCACCCGACAGCCTAGGGCGGCGACCCGGCGAACCTCCTCAACCGCATAATCGGGATGCTGCATCGGGATCAGCGCTGCGAAGAACAGACGTTCGGGGTCGGCCAAGGTGTACTCGTAGGCCCATTCGTTGTAGGCGCGGCAGAAGGCCTTGGCACCGAGCGCATTTTCGAGCCACGGATAGATGTCGATCTCGGTCGGGATGATCATGACCTGATCGATGCCCTGGACATCCATGTCCTTGAGGCGCGGCTTGGGCTCGTAGGAGCCGGCGTGGTCGAGATAGGCCACCTGCTCCTGGGTCAGCGCGGTCTTCGGGTTCAGATTGCGCACATTGAGGGCGCGCTGGATGTCGTGCTTGACCCCGGGGCCGGCATTGGTGATGACCCGCATCGTGCCGGGGATGCCGCCCTTGCGCGGCGAGCCGAGCCCGATCCCGGCGCGGCCATTGACGATCAGCAGGCGACTGTCGGCGTCCCACCAGATCGTCCGCTTCAATGCGTCGAGCTCGTCGCGAGTCAGGAAATCCTTGGCGCGTTCCCAGATCAACGGCGGCTCGGTGACATGTGCGTCGCAATCGAAGGTCGCGAAATCCTTGGTCATCGGCGCGAAGCGCTGGATCTGCATTTTGTGCCTCCTTACGCCGGGATGCGAACCGGCAACGACCGGATGCCGTGGATGAAGTTGGAATAGGTGCGGCGCGCCGGTCCCATCACCTCGATCACCGGATAGCGCTGCATGATCTCTTCCCACAGGATGCGCAATTGCAGTTCGGCGAGCCGATTGCCGACGCAGCGGTGGATGCCAAAGCCGAACGACAGATGCTGGCGCGGTCGCGCCCGGTCGATGATGAAGTTGTCCGGGTCCTCGATCGCCTCGGGATCGCGATTGCCGGAGACGTACCACATCACGACCTTGTCGCCCTTCTTGATCGGTTTTCCGCCGAGCTCGGCGTCTTCCTTGGCCGTGCGCCGCATGTGGATGACCGGAGTCACGTAGCGGATGATCTCCGACACCATGCCCGGGATCAGCGAGGGGTCGTCGCGCAGTTTCTGGTATTCGTCGGGATGCTGGCTCAACGCCATCAACCCGCCGGTCATCGAATTGCGCGTGGTGTCGTTGCCGCCGACGATCAGCAGCGACAGTGTCCCCATGAATTCGCGGATCGGCATGTTGCGTGTCGCCTCGCCATGCGCCAACATCGACAAGAGGTCGAATTTGGGCGGTTGTTGCGCCCGCTCGTCGAACAGCTTGCCCAGCGCCTGGGCCATCTTGGTCAGCTCGGCAAATTTCTCTTCCTCCGAATGCACCGGCGACTCGGGCGAGCGGACATTGGCGATCGCGACATCGGACCAGTAGGTCAGCTGACGCCGGTCTTCCCAGGGATAATCGAACAATGTCGCGAGCATCATAGTCGTCAGCTCGACCGACACCCGGTCGACCCAATCGAAGGTCTCGTTGCGCGGCAGGCCGTCGAGCACCCGCGCCGTGCGCTCGCGGATCAGGCCTTCCATGTTGGCGAGGTTGCCCGGCGCGACGACCGGGCTGACCACCATGCGCTGCTCGTCGTGGCGCGGCGGGTCCATGCGGATGAAGCTCGGCCGGTCCATGTCCTTGGGCTGGTCCTCGACCGCGATGCCGCCCAGTTCCGAGGCCGAGGAATAGACCTGATGGTTGACCTCGACCTGCATGATGTCCTTGTACTTGGTCACCGACCAGTAGGGGCCGTATAGGCTCTCCTTGCAGTAATGCACCGGGTCCTCGCGGCGCAACCGCGCGAAATAGGGGTACCAGGTGTCGTCCTGGTAGAGCTTGGGGTCGCTCACATCGATGGCGTCCAGCGCCACTCTGTCGACGTCGGTCAGAACCGCGATATCGTTCATCGATCTGCCTCCCGTTTGGGTGACGCTAATGTTGCCCTTCCGGCATGTGTACGATAAGCCCGTCGAGCGCCTCGCTGACCTTGATCTGGCATGAGAGGCGGGAGTTGGGCCGGGCGAGCGCGGCAAAGCTCAGCATGCTCGCTTCCTGCGAGCCGGGGACCGGGGTGCCGATGACGCCGACCCAGTCCTCCTCGATATAGACGTGGCAGGTCGCGCAGGCGCATTCGCCGCCGCAATCGGCATCGATGCCGGGGATGCTGTTGTCGACCGCACCGCGCATGACCGACAGTCCCGGCGCCACCTCGACTTGGTGCTCGCGGCCGTCGTGCTCGATATAGGTGATTTTCGGCATGTTGGCGAAGGTCCCCTAATCCTCGAGCCAGCCCGGCGGCACGGTTACGCAGCCGTGCCGGGCTAGAATGGCGTCGATCTCGGCCATGTCGGCGGCGGCAATGGTCCAGCCCAGCGCTCCCAGGTTTTCCGTCACCTCGGCCGGATCGCGAAACCCGACCAGGCCGGTGCCTATCGCCGGATTGCTCAAGGTCCAGCGCAAGGCGAATTGCGGCAGGGTCTTGCCGTACCCGGCGGCGAGGCGCGTCAGCTCCGCGACGGCGGCGAGATTGCGCGGAAAATGCTCGGGGCCGAACAAGGTGCGGAACAGGTTGAGGTTGCCGAGCATGCCGCCCTTCGAGCGCCAGTCGCTCTCCTCGAACTGCATACCGGCGTGGAAGCTGCCGCTCAGCAACCCGTAGGCGAGCGAGCCATAGGCCATGACGCCGATCTCTTGCGCCGTGCAATAGGGGAAGATCTCGGTCTGCATGCGCCTGTCGAACATGTTCCAGCAATATTGCACGACGTCGATGCGACGGACCCGCATCGCTTCTTCGATCTGCGCCAGGCGGAAGTTCGACACGCCGAAATAGCGGGCCTTGCCCTGCCGCACGATGTCGTCGAGCGCGTGCATCGTCTCGTCGAGCGGCGTCGAAGGGTCCGGCCAATGCACCAGATAGACATCGACATGATCGGTCTGCAGCCGCCGAAGGCTCTTCTCGATCGACGCCATGACCCGCTCGCGGCAGCTGTCGCGCCGGTTCGGCATCTCGTCGTACCCGACCCCGAATTTGGTGACGATGACAACTTCCTGGCGGCGGGCGCCGAGCGCCCGCGCCAAGGCCTCTTCCGACACGCCCATGCCGTAGGCTTCGGCGGTGTCGAAGCAGGTGATGCCGCTGTCGATCGCCTGCTCGACGGCGCGTGCGAACCGGCGCTCATCGATCCGACCGTAGGTGCCGCCGATTTCCCAACAGCCAAAGCCGATCGCCGAGACCTCGAGGTCGGTCTTGCCGAATGGGCGATAGTCCATGACACCCCCTATTGCGCGATCACGGTCCTCGGCGCCGTGCAGCGCCTTCGCTCCTATTCCGCCGCCGCTTTGTAGCGGCGGGCGTAGTCGAGCAGCGCGCCATCTGCAACCGGCCCGATCGGCGTGAAGTCGCGATGCGCGATCCAATCGGGTCGGGTCGGCTTGCGGATATGGTTCGAGACGGCGCACAGGGTCAGGTAAACGATGCGGCGCGGGTAGGGCGTGATGTTCGGTGCCGAGGCATGCACCAGATTGCCATGAAACATCAGCACCGAACCGGGTTTCCCGGTGGGCGCGACGATGCCGCCCTCGTCGACCAGCCGGGTGACCGTCTCCTTGTCTAGCGTCCACAGCGGGTAGGAGGTCGTCTCCTCGTCGTGACCGGCAGATAGCACCCCGTGCTTGTGGCTCTTCGGGACGAGCATCAGGGGGCCGTTGATCGGCATCACCTCGTCCATGAACACGGCGATGTTCATCGCGCGCGGCTCGGGCATGCCGTCGTCGCGCGCCCAGGTGCCGTAATCCTGGTGCCATTGCCAGACATCGCCCTCGAAGGCGGCCTTGGCGTTGATCTTGTACTGATGCAGGTAGAGCGGCTCGCCAAACACCTGCTCGACCGGGCGGATCAGCCGCGGATGATGGCCGAGCAGGCGAAAGGCCTCGTTATAGGTGTGCGCGGCGAAGGCGGTACGGGGAGCGCCCGTCTTCTCGCGCCACACTTCCTGGCGGTTGCTGGCGTAGATTTGCTCGGCCTCGTCTCGCAGGATCGCGACCTCCTCCTCCAAGAAGCAGCCGGGCAGGAAGAGATAGCCTTCTCCGGCGAACTGCTGGAGCTGCTGAGAGGTAAGCCGCATCGCGGTGGTCTCCTGGCGAACGCGAGGATGGGGCAGCGTGCTCAAGCCGGCGCGTCTCGTCAACCAGGACGGAAGGGCGCGTTCCGGCAGGCCGTTGGCTTACGCATACCCATACCTGATGACGACGAGCAACTCGCCCGGCTTTGCCGCTGGCCTGAAGGTACGCGCGTGGGCTTAGGCTGACCAACGCGCGAGAATACGGGGCCCCGCCGATACTCGCGGGTCTCCCTCGGAAAATGGCGGCGGCGGTGACGGAAAATAGAGCGAGCGATATGGAACCGG
>CAWAFE010000036.1:0-78747 GCA_963781215.1 uncultured Alphaproteobacteria bacterium | reverse complement strand
TACGATACACGGGCACGGCTTCGCAGCAATCCTTCCTTAAGGGAGAGACATGCCAACTCTGGACCGCTATTTACAGCAGGCCTCGTCTTTTCCGCCCTCGCGTTCGCAGCAGCCGTTGGGTTGCTCGCCGCAGAGAAACTTCGTAAGCGGCAGCTGCCTGGCCCAGCCATAACGGCCTCCCTGGTCGTCTACGGCAGCGCCCTCCTGGGCACTGTCCTGTTGGGTGGCCAAGGCTGGAAGCTAGCGGTGCCGCTAGCGCTGGGCTTGGCCACGAGCGTCGCGGCGCACCGGGTGCTGCGGGACTTTACGGTCGCCGGTCGGTTGTTGCTGACGACCAACGCCCAGTTAATGCTGTTCGGCTTAGCTTGGGGTGCCTGGTTTATCGCCACGATCCCCGTCAGCACACTCACCCGCGCCTTGCTGTTCGCGGGGTATTCGCTCCTGTTCCTGACCCTCCCGACCTCGTTGGTCGGCAGGTTTGAGCAGTGGGAGATGCTTTGCCGACGGATCTGGTGGCGGCCCCGCACGCCGCAGCCTGCCGGACCCCGCGACCGTCACCCGAAGGTTTCCCTGCACGTGCCAGCCTACGCCGAGCCGCCCGAGGTCGTCATCGCGACCCTGGATGCCCTTGCCCGGTTACGCTATCCAAACTTCGAGGTGTTGGTCATCGACAACAACACCAAGGACCCCGGCCTGTGGTGGCCCGTCGAGACCCACTGCCGGCGGCTGGGTGAGCGCTTCCGCTTCTTCCACGTCGCCCCCTTGCCGGGGGCCAAGGCCGGGGCGCTGAACTTCGCCCTTCGGCAGACCGCTCCTGACGCTGAGCTGGTGGGGGTCGTTGATAGCGACTACCAGGCCGAGCCGGACTTCCTGGAGCGGCTGGTCGGCTATTTTGATGACCCGAAGATAGGATTCGTGCAGACTCCCCATGACTACCGAGAGTGGCAGGATAGCCTCTACCAGCGGATGTGCTACTGGGAGTACAGGCGCTTCTTCGAGACCACGATGGTTAGCTTCAATGAATGGGATGCCGCCATCACCGTGGGGACGATGTGCGTGATTCGCCGCAGGGCGCTGGAAGAGGCGGGCGGCTGGGCGGAGTGGTGTCTCACCGAGGACTCGGAGCTGGCCGTCCGGATCCATGCCCTCGGCTATTCCGGCGTGTACCTCGCCACCACATTTGGCCGTGGCCTCATCCCTGAGACTTTTGAGGGGTACAAGCGGCAGCGCTTCCGGTGGATCTATGGGCCGGTTCAGCAAGTCAAGCGCCATTTCCGCCTCTTCCTCCCGTGGCCCCTCGGCCACCCCTCGGCCCTCACGACTGCCCAGAAGGTTCATGAGCTGAGCCATGGCCTGGGGCCCTTGAACATTGCTCGGGGGTTCCTGCTCACCCCCCTTGGGATAGCGCTCACCGTCTCTATGCTGGCGCATCGGGAAGTAGTCATTGTGCCGCCGCCGTTATTGGAGGCTGCTTTCGTATTTCTGACAGCAGGGGTTGCGCTCAGGTGGTTAGGGTACCGGGTAGTCCTGGGTTGCTCGCTGAGGGACAACCTGGGCGCTTTTATTGCTGACAGTGCTCTAAGCTATACCGTAGCCATCGCTAGCCTTTCTTGCCTGTTTAACCGTCCCGCCATTTGGCGTCGGACGGACAAATTCGAGGCGCGCCCCCAGGGCTTGGATGCCCTGGACTCCGCCCGAACCGAACTGCTGCTCGGCCTTGTACTATTGCTGTTCGGCGCAGGCGCTTTTGCAGCCCTCCCGCAACCGGGCCTCCACCTCCTGATTGTCATCGGGATCTTATATCAGGGTTTTATCTACCTGGCCGCTCCGGTCCTGGCCCTTTTGGCGGACCGGGGCATCCATCGGCAGCAGGATGGCATGGAGGTAGAGCCCCATTGTCAAGACAGTGCAAGGGCCGGTGGTACCCGTGGTAAGCTAGAGGTTGCTTCCTCCCTTTGACCTTGCCGGCTCTTCCCCCTGGGGGAGGCCACATGCGCCAAAGGCCAACTGGCGCCAAGGATTTCGAGGCCACCCTCGCCAGCGCCAAAGCCTGGCTCCTCATCGCCTCCGTTCAGCTCTTGATGACGAGAGTTTGCCCGAATTGGATACAATTTGCGGATACATAACCAGATTAGATACTTAGACCTGACCTAGTCCGACGTTGGCTTCCCGCTGAACTGCGCGGAGCTGGCCGAGGAAGGCGGCTTCGTCCTCGAGACAGCGCAGGTCGAGGAGCACCCGTCCCCCTTCGATGCGGCCGATGACCGGGATCGGCAGCCCGCGCAATGCGCGCGCCAACGCCTCGACCGCGGCGCCGGACTTGGCGCTACCAACGGGGCGCAACGCCAACGCGGTGCTCGGCAGCAACGACACCGGCAAGGCGCCGCTGCCGATCTGGCTCCGGGTCTCGACGAGCTCCGCTTCGGCGACGCCGTCGAGCGCTTGCTCGAACCGCGGGCAATATACGCTGGCCGAGCGCTGATCTCGCCCGGCGGACGCGACAAGAGGCGCAATGTCGGGAGTTTTTCGGCGAGGCGGTCGGGATCGGCGTAGAGGCGCAAGACGGCTTCGAGTGCCGCGAGGCGGATCTTGTCGAGCCGCAAGGCGCGCTTCAGCGGGTTCTTCGCGAGCTTCCCGACCAGCTCGGCGCGGCCGACAACGAGCCCCGCCTGTGGCCCGCCCAGCAATTTGTCGCCGCTGAAGGTAACGAGGTCAGCGCCCTGCCGCAGCGCCTCGGCGACGGTTGGCTCGTGCGGTAGCCCCCAGGCTTCAAGGTCGACCAGCGAGCCACTGCCGAGGTCCTCGACAAACGGGACGCCGCGGTCACGCGACAGTGCCGCGAGACTTGCCGCCGGCACCGCGGCGGTAAATCCTTGAATCTCATAGTTGCTGGTGTGCGCCTTGAGGATCAGACCCGTCTGTTCCCCGATCGCCGCCGCGAAATCGGAAAGATGCGTGCGGTTGGTGGTGCCGACCTCGCGCAATCTCGTCCCGGCACGCGCCATGATGTCGGGCAACCGAAACGAGCCACCGATCTCGATCAATTCGCCGCGCGAGACGATCGTTTCGCGGCCCTCGGCCAGGGTGTTGAGCGCCAACACCAGGGCGGCGGCGTTGTTGTTGACGGCGAGTGCGGCCTCGGCCCCGGTCAGCCGCGTGAGCCAGCCGGCGATGTGGTCGTCGCGCTCGCCGCGCCGGCCGGTCTCCAGATCATATTCGAGCGTCGAGGGGTCGCGCATCGCCGCCGCCGCCGCCGTAATCGCCTCCTCCGGCAGCGGCGCACGGCCGAGATTGGTGTGCAATACGGTCCCGGTCAGGTTGAAGACGCGGCGCTGCGACGGGCGGGCGGCATGCGCCAGCGAGGCTGCGCTCTCGGCGATGATTTCGGCCGCCGAGGCGGCTGATTCCAAGTGGCGCCGCGCCGCCAGTGCTGTTCTGACCGCGTCGAGCACCAGCGCCCGGCCGTAGCGGGCGATCAGGCCGTCCGCGCCCTCGCTCCGCAGCACGAGGTCGACCGACGGCAAACCCGCCCGGCCTTGGCGCCAGGCGGCGGTCACGAGGTGATCACTCCGCAGCACAACCTCATCATCCGATCCGTCCGGCGCTCCAACGCGAGTAGTCTGCGTCTACACGCCCAGCCCGAAGCGGCGGCTGAGGAAATCGAGCACGTCGCCGGCGCAGCGGTCGGGGTAGGCGTCGCAGATGTTGTGCGGGGCGCCGTCGTAGACCTTGAGCTCGACGTCTTTGACAAGCCGGCGGAACGGCTCGTAATTCGCGGTCGAGCCGATGGGCTCGGCGCCGGGCACGACGACGAGCGTCGGGCAATGGATGCGGCCGAGCTCTTCGCTCCAATCGTAGCTCGCCATCAACAGAACGAATTTGCCGATATAGGCAGGGTCGTTTTTGGCGGCCTCGTCGAGAAACCATTCGACGAGCCCCGGATCGACCTCATCGAGCGGCAGCCGCTCGCGGATGGTTTCGGCGAGAAAGCCGCGCAGCCCCTTCTTCTCGATCTGCGGGATCCAGCCCGGCGCCTGGCTGTTCTTCAAGCCGGGGGTCGAGCCGAAGAGCAACAGGCTGCGCACCCGTTCGCCGCGGTTCATCGCCAATTGCTGGGCGAGATAGCCGCCCGCCGAGTTGCCGACGATATGCGCGTCGGCGAGGCCCAGATGGTCCATCAGCTCGGCGACGTCGGCGACCAGCCTCTCCAGGCTCAGCGCGGGATCGGGCGGCGGCACCGGCGAGCTGCCGTGGCCCCGCAAATCCATCCGCACCACCCGGTAATGCCGGCAGAGCGGCGGGATCCAGGCGTAATAGCGCCGCGCGCTGCCCATCGCCGCATGCAGGAGGAGCAGGGTCGGCGCCTTCTTCCACGGATCGGTAAAATCGTCGGTACAATAGCCGAGCCGCACCCCGTCGCTCGCCGTGAAGCTCTCCACGTCGAACCTCCAGCCATGCCGCCGGGTCTTGCCCGGGTAGCGTCGATCATCTACGACCGGAGCCGACGAGACAACGATTGGAGATGTCATGAAGGTCGGGATCTTTCTGACCTGCCAGCACCCGCCGGGGAGCGACATGGTCGCCGCCCTCGAAGGCCAATATGCGATGGCGCGGCTAGCCCGCGACCGCGGCTGGGACGCCGTCGCCAGCGGCCAGCATTACCTGAGCGAGGGGGTGCGCCAGGTCCAGCTGATCCCGTTCCTGGCGCGGCTGGCGGCAGAAGCGGGGGAGATGGCCGGCATCGCCGGCGTGCTGTTGACGACATTGCACAACCCGGTCGAGGTGGCCGAGTGCATCGCCTCGCTTGACGCGATCTGGCGCGGCAATTTCGTCTTTGGGGTCGGCCTCGGCTATCGCGATGTCGAGTTCGACGCCTTCGGCGTGCCGCGCGGCCAGCGCGTGCGCCGCTTTGAGCAGTGTCTGGAGGTGGTCAAGCGCCTGTGGACCGAGGACAAGGTCAGCTTCGAGAACGACATCTGCAAGCTTTCGAACGTCACGATGACCTGCCGGCCGGTGCAACAACCGCATCCGCCGATCTGGTTCGCGGCCAACAACGACCGCGCCGTCCTGCGCGCGGCCCGGCTCGGCGACAGCTGGTTTGTCAACCCGCACGCGACGATCCCCGAGATCACCCGCCAGCTGGCACTCTACCGGGCCGAGCTGACCCGCGTCGGCAAGCCGTTTCCGCGGGTCGCTGCCCTACGCGCGCGAGATTTATTGCGCCAAGGATGCGGCGACGGCGCTGGAAATGGCCGGACCCTATCTCGCCGAGAAATACCGGACCTATGCCAGCTGGGGGCAGGACGAGGTATTGCCGGGCAAGGATTCGTTCCGCCAGCCCTTCGAGGCGCTGCTGCGTGACCGCTTCGTCATCGGCAGCCCCGAGCAATGCTGGGAGCAGCTGCGCCCGTGCTGGGAAGAGGCCGGGGCGAACTTCCTGATCTTCCGTACCCATTGGAGCGGCATGCCGGTCGGCCACGCGCTGGCGAGCATGCGGCTGATCAGCGATGAGCTGCTGCCGGCGCTGCATCGCCTCGCCCCGTCCTCCCTCTGACGAAACGCCCCTGTCTTTGCGCCAGGGCTCATGCGGCCTCGCGGCAAGCTTTGCTTCAAGCGGCGCTCCTCGCCGCGCGCCGGGAGGCGCTCACCGCCCCGCTATGGCGTGAAACCGCGTCGAGAACGCATTGGAGATCGGCAAAACGGAAGGGCTTGTCGCAGAACGGCCGCGGCCGGTCCGCGTCTGCCCGATCGGGACGGAATTCTATGCCACTGAGGGTGATCGTCGGGATCCCGAGGGCAAAGCAGCGCATGCCGAACTTCCAGCCCTCGCCGCTGTACAGCATCAGATCGGTCACCACGATGTCGATCGGCGCTGCCGCCACGAGGGTGTCGGCTTCGGCGCGGTCCGCGCACAGATCGACCTCGTGGCCGAAATCGGCCAGGATGCCAGCGATGAATTCGCGAACGCCGCTGTCGGCCTCCGCCAGGAGTACCCGCGCCATCGGCTGCTTCCTTTTGACGCAGACGAAGATCCCGATGGAATCGAGCAAACAGCTTTTAAGAAAACGTGAAGGTCCGCATGGCGCGGGCGTAGCGCGGCCCGTATAAACAGGACGACGGTGGATGATGAACCTATCGGTGAAGCGGAGCGGGGCCGCGTGCGGCGCCGAGATCGTCTGCGATCTCGCCCGCGACATCGACGAGCCGACATTCCGGGAAATCGAGGATGCCTTTCACGACAATATCGTTGTCGTCTTTCGCGGGCAGCAGCTTTCGAACGAGCGGCAGATCGAATTCAGCCGCCGTTTCGGCGAGCTCGAAATCCATATAGTCAAGAAATATCTGCTGCCGGGCTATCCTGAGATCCTGCTGATCTCGAACATACGCGACGCGCAGGGCGATCATATCGGCCTCGCCGACGCCGGCTTCACCTGGCACACCGACACCTCCTATCGGCGCCGGCCCAGCCGCTGCTCGCTGCTCTACGCCAAGGAAGTGCCGCATCGCGGCGGCCAGGCCCTCGGCGATACCGTCTTCGCCAATGCGGTCGCCGCCTACGAGGCGCTGCCGCACAACATGAAGGAGCGCCTGGCCGGCCTCGGGGCGATCCACCGCTATTCGGCCAGGCGCCGCGTCACCGACAGCCCGCGCCCGAAGCTGACCCGGGAGCAGCTCGACGAGACGCCCGACATCGCCCATCCGATCGTCCGTACGCATCCCTACACCGGCCGCAAATCGCTTTATGTCACAGCTGGCGAGTGCGTCGGCATCGAAGGGATGCCCGAGGATGAGGCGCTCGACCTGATCGCCGAGCTCGACGCTCATATCGTTCGCCCCGAGTTCCTTTATCGCCACAAATGGCGAGTGGGGGACCTCCTGATGTGGGACAACGCTGCGTCGATGCATCTTGCAGTCTGCGATTACACATTGCCGGAGCGGCGTTTGATGCACCGGACCACGGTAATCGGAAGCGTCCCGTTTTAGTCCTCGCAGATGTGATTTGACCCTGAAGGGTGAAGTGAGAGAAATTCGTGGACATCGATCCGTGAGCTGACCGAGAGTAGGGGCTTCGCAGCGAAGCGTTCTGTAGCTGATCCGCGACGGGTCGGAGTTGGGTTTGGGGGATGGCCTTGTATCGACGCTTGGCCGATCGGGTGACAGTAAGTACGGGCGTCGGGTCGGGATGGTGTTGATGGCGCCGTCCGAACGCTGTTTTCTCTTTCTGCAAGGGATGCCGACGCGGTTTTTCGAACGTTTGGGACAGGCTCTGCTGGCGCGGGGGCACGCTGCTTACCGGGTCAACTTCAACGGCGGCGACCGGGCGTTCTGGCGGTTGCCTGGCGCGGTGGATTTTCGTGCCCATCCGCGCGAATGGCCGGAGTTTCTCGACCAACTGGTCGTCGACAAGGCGGTCAGCGACATCATCCTGTTCGGCGATTGCCGGCCGCTGCATCGGGCGGCGATCCGCGTCGCCGCCGGGCGCGCGCTGCGCGTTCACGTCGTCGAAGAAGCATATATGCGCCCGGACTGGATCAACTTCGAGGAAGGTGGGGTCAACGGCTACTCCTCCTTGCCGCGCGATCCCGACTGGTATCGTGACCAGACGCGATTTTTACCGGCATGGTCGAGGCCGCCAAAGGTGCCCGGCAGCTTCCGACGGCGGGCCTACGAGGATGTCGTCTACAATTTCTCATCGATGGCGGGGGTATGGCGGTTTCCGTATTACCGGCCCCATCGCCAGCATCACTTGTTGATCGAGTACGCCGGCTGGATACGCCGGCTGGCGCTGATGCGGCGCTGTGAGCGGCAGGCGGCGGCGGCAATCAAATCCCTTGAGGGAAACCCGCTCTACTTCTTCCCGCTGCAGCTCGATACCGACTATCAGATGCGCGTGCACTCGCCGTTTCGGGTGACCGAAGCCGCGATCGAGTATGTGGTCGCCTCGTTCGCCCGGCATGCGCCGCCGACGGCGCGGCTGGTGGTTAAGCTGCACCCGCTGGATGCCGGTCTAGTGGACTGGCTGGGGATGGTCGGCCACATCGCCGTCGAGCACATGGTGGCGGAGCGGGTGACGGTGCTCGATGGCGGCGAATTGCCGGAAGTATTGGCGCGCAGCCATGCCGTCGTCACCGTCAACAGCACGGTCGGCGGCGAGGCCCTGTCCAAAGGGCTCCCGGTCATCGCGCTGGGCAAGGCCGTTTACGACATCCCGGGGCTGACGTTTCAGGGCGATCTCGACGAATTCTGGCGCCAGGCGACGCCACCCGACCCCGAATTGTTCGACGCCTTTCGCCGCGTGCTCGCCGCCCGCTGCATGATCCCGGGCTCGCTCTTCAACGAATCCGGGCTGCGGCTCGCGGTCGACGCCGCGATCGAGCGGCTCGAAGCCGCCTATGCCCGGCCGGCGCACGGGGTTGCCCCAGCGGCGGCCGCGGCGCGGGCCGGGCCGTCGGGCCCGGTCGCGGCCGTCGGGCCCGGTTGTTAGCCGGATAGCACGCCGGCATGGCGGCCGCGCACCAGTGCTGCACCGGCGGCTAGCGCCCCGAGCTTGGCGGCGGCGGCGGTGCGATCCATCGGCGCCATGCCGCAATTGGTGCAGGGAAAGAGGCGCTCCGGCGGGATGAAACGCAATGCCCGCTCGATCGTATCGGCGACCTCTTCCGGTTTCTCGACGCGCTCGGTGGCGACATCGATCGCACCGAGCAGTACGTCCTTGCCGGCGAGCAGGCCCAACAGCTCGATCGGCACCCTGGCGGCGGCGCACTCCAGCGAGACCTGATCGATCCGGCTCGCCGCCAAGGCGGGGAAAATCGTCTCGTACTGTCGCCACTCGGCGCCGAGCCCGGCCTTCCAGTCGATATTCGCCTTGATGCCGTAGCCGTAGCAGATGTGGACGGCGGTCTTGCAGGCGAGGCCTTCGGCGGCGCGTTCGAGGGCTGCGATCCCCCATTCGCTCACCGCACCCATGTAGACGTTGAAGGCGGGCTCGTCGAATTGGATCACGTCGACGCCGAGTTCCTCGAGCTCGCGGGCCTCGTCGTTGAGTAGTGCCGCGAACGCCATGGCCATATCGGCCCTTGAGCCGTAATGCGCGTCGGCGATCGTGTCGACGATCGTCATCGGCCCCGGCAAGGTGAATTTGAGCCGCCGCCGCGTATGGGCGCGGGCGATGCCGGCCTCGAAGGCGTGCACGCTTTGCTTGCGGCGCAGCGGGCCGGTGACGGTTGGGACTTGCGCATTATAGCGGCTGTTGCGGATGCCCATGGTAACGCGACGGCCGAAATCGACGCCCTCGATCTGTTCGAGAAAGCCGTGCACGAAGTGCTGGCGGGCCTGCTCGCCGTCGCTGACGATGTCGATCCCGGCGTCCTCCTGCTCCTTCACCGCCAACACCGTGGCGTCGCGCTTCGCCTCGGCGAGAGCCTCGCCCTCGACCCGCCACGGCGCCCACAGCACCCGTGGCTCGGCGAGCCAGGATGGCTTCGGCAGGCTGCCGGCGATCGTCGTCTCGAGCATTGCGCCACCTCCCTCCGTGTTGCGGCCGTTATCGGTCGGCTGCGACGACCGACACCAGCTGCGTGCCGAGAAATCTGCCGGCATGATCGAAATCGAAGGCGAAGCGGACCCGCCCGACGATGGCGCAGGCGTGGCAGACGTTGCGCAGCACATAACCAACGACGACTCCGCTGGCCGGCCATCGCGATCTGCGGCGCCGCTGCGCCGCGTTCGCCGGGCCAGAACGTCACGTCCGCGATGCGCCGCCCGATCTCGCGATAGGGCAGCGACGCGCGCATCGCGCCAAGCGCCAAATAGCGGCCGTCGTCGACATCGATCAGAGCGGGGCTGCCGTTGACGACCAGCCAGCCGTCGTTCTCGTTGGCGCGAAACGGGTAAACGACATGGGCGACCGCGATCGCACCGCCGGTTTGATCGAGGCTTTCGAGATAACCCTCGCCGTCGAGGCGCCGGGCGAAGGCGAGCGCGGCCGGCGTCGCCCCCGCGCGGCCCATGGCCCCGACAAAGCAATCGGCGAACGCTTTCGCGGCGCGCTCGTCGCATTCGCCATGGAAGTGCTCGATGAACCCGGCCGGCGGGTGCCAGATCGCTGCGAGCGTCACCCGACTCCCGGCCGCGCGCATCTGATGTGACGAGCACGGCAACAATCGCCAGAACGAGCGCGCCGACCCTTCCGTGCCGGCCCCCACCCCCGACCTTTCGCCGTGGCCCGAGCTCCCGTACGCCAGTCCCTCTCGCGCCCGTGGGACCCGCGGAGCGGTGAGGTGGGGGCCGGCCACGATCGCGATATCCGAACAAGGCGGACGCTCAATTCGGGGTCCAGGCCAGGCTGCGGATCTCGGTGAACTCGCGCGGCAGCTTCGACCAGGAATCGCCAGCGTCGCGGCTGGCGAAGAGCTCGCCGTAATGGCTGCACGCGAAGATCAGGCCGGGGTCTGCCCGATTGGTCGCGAACGCCCAGATCGGCGAGTTCGGCTCGACCGGCAGCGGCAGCGCCGCCCAGCTCCGCCCGCCATCTTTCGAGCGCTGGATCGCCCCGGTGCGGCCCGACGCACCATCGCCGGTTGCGACATAGACCACATCGGGGTCGTCCGCCTTCAGCGCCAGATGCCGGCAATAGGGCAGTGCGAAATGCTTGCCGACGCCGAGCCCCTGCCAGGTCTCGCCCTTGTCCGTGCTGGCGAAGATCTCGCGCGGCGTGCTGGTCAGCACCATCCGGCCGCCGTTGCCGCCCTTGACCGAGACATCGTGGATATCGGGGTCGTCGAGCCCGCCCCCGACCCGGGTCCAGGTTTCGCCGCCGTCGAGGCTGCGGCGGACGCCGTCGACCTCGACCCCGGCCCAGACGATGTTGCGGTCGGCGGGATCGACGGTCAGCGCCGTCACCCGCGGGACGCGCACGTTCGGGCATTCCTCGGCCATCTCGGCCTGGAGCTTTTGCCAGTGCCGGCCGCCATCCTTCGAGCGGAACAAGGCTGCGGGCCTGGTCCCGGCAAAGATCGTGTCGGGGTCGGCGGGGTCGAAGGCCACCTTCCAGACATGCAGCGTGTTCATCGGCGAGTTGAGCCGCTCGAAGCTCTGGCCGCCGTCGTGGCTGCGATACACGCCGTCATCGGCGCCGGCCAGCACGGTGCGCGGCTCGGTCGGGTGGATGGCGAGCCCAAAGACCCGGCTTTCGCTCCACAACCCGCGGCCGACCCGGCGCCAGCTGTCGCCGCCGTCCGGGCTGACCCAGGCGCCGCTGCCGACGGTGCCGACGCAGAGCGTGAGATTGCCGCTCATGACCCGTTGTCCCAGCCGGTGTGGGAGATGTCGACGACGACCCCATCGGGGCCGGCCCATTTCATCTCGAAATTGCGGTGGCTGCCGGCGGCCATCTCCATGTCGAGGCCGTCCTTGGCAGTCAGCTGCCGCCCATGGGCGTGCTCGAGCCTTTGCGCCGCCTCGTCGAGGTCCTCGACCTCGAAGCCGAAATGATGGATGCCGCTGAAATTCTCACCGTGCGCGCCGACATCGGCGTCCTTCTCGGTCTTGAAGTTGAGGATCGCGAGGTTGATGTAGCCGTCGGTCAAAAAGACCGCACCCCGTGGGTTGCGACGGATCTCGCGCATGCCGAACGCTTCCTTGTAGAAGGCGGCGGTGGCCGAGGGATCCTTGGTGGTCAGTGCGATATGCTTGATTCTAGGCATGATTTTTCCCTCCTTGCGCGGCCGGGCATGGGAGGGCGCCGCCACGGCCGATGGACGGAAGGTAATACACGCCGCACGCAGGTGCAAACCCGGCGCGGCAAACGTGACACCGGGCCAATCGGAATTTGTAGTAGGCTCGCGGCGGACGTTACCGGGATCAATCGAGGAGGATAGAAAATGACTATCAGCGCAGAATTGCTGACGAGTGCGCTCGCGGGCATTTCGTTTGTCGGCTGTGCGATGACCGCGGCCGCCTCGGGCGGAGCGGCGGCGCCGGCCGGCGGACGGCGGCGCGAGGTCGTGGTTGCCGGCAAGCGGGTCAAAACCGTCGACATCCACGCCCACTGCATCGTTCCCGAGGCGGCGGCGGTCATCAACCACCCGCTGGAGGCGCCGGGCCTGCTATGGGCGAACCTCGGGGACCGAATCGCCGAGATGGATGCCGAGGGGGTGGACATCGAGGCGCTCAGCATTAACCCTTATTGGTATCGCGCCGAACGCGACGCGGCGGCCGAGCTGATCAAGGTTCAGAATGAAAAGCTCGCCGAATTTTGCGCCAAGACACCCGACCGCTTTGTCGCTTTTGCGACTGTGGCCTTGCAACATCCGCAGCTGGCCGTCGAGCAGCTCGACCACGCGGTCAAGACGCTGGGCCTGCGCGGCCTGTCGATCGGCGGCAGCGTCGCCGGGCAGGAATTGGCCGATCCGAAATTCCACCCGGTCTGGGCCAAGGCCGAGGAGCTCGGCATCCTGATATTCATGCACCCGCTCGGCACAAGGGAATTGGAGCCGAGCGGACGGCTCAAGGGCAGCGGCCTGTTGACCAACACGATCGGCAACCCGCTCGAAACCACGATCGCATTGTCGCATCTGATCTTCGAGGGCACGCTCGACCGCTTTCCGGGGCTCAAGATCTGCGCCGCGCACGGCGGCGGCTTTCTGCCCTCCTACGCCGCACGCTCGGATGCGGTCATCACGACCTTCCCGGACCGGGTCGGCCCGCTGCCCAAGAAAAAGCCGACCCAATACCTGAAGGACGGGCAGCTCTATTTCGACACCATCATGTTCACCGGCGAAGCAATGCGCCACCTGATCGCCGAGTCGGGTGTCGGCCAGGTAATCCTCGGCACCGACTACCCGTTCCCGTGGAACAAGGTCCCGGTCGACCACATCCTGTCGATCCCGGGTCTCAGCGACGACGACAAGATCGCGATCCTCGGCGGCACCGCCGCCAAGCTCCTCGGCATCAACTAAAGAGCGCAGCGGCGCGGGCCACAGTTCGGGAGCCGCGCGGGCCCTTGCCATCGGGCGCTCGCGTCATCTCATCGGCATGTTGGCCCGCCGCTCTCGACAGGCGGTGGCTGGTGGCGATCTGATCCCGCTGGGGCGTCGTGGCCCGCCCCGTTTGCTAGGCGTCCGTGCCTGGCGCAAACCAGCCGGCCGCTGCCACCGAACCGCCGCCGCCGGTTGCCGGGACGGGAAGGGCGCGGTATGCCTATCCATCGGAGCCTCCCGACAGGAGCAGATCATGGACGGCACCACCCAGCTGATCGAGGCCGATCGGCGCTATCTGGTTCACCCGCTGCACCATCCTGACGACCACCGCCAGCCGCTGGTCGTCGTCGAAGGCAAGGGGGCGATGCTGCACACCGCGGACGGCCGCGAGTATATCGACGGTCTCGGCGGATTGTGGAACGTCAATGTCGGGCATGGCCGGGGCGAATTGGCCGACGCGGCGGCGGCGCAGATGCGCAAGATCGCCTACGCCTCGGCATATATCGGCCAGACCAACGAGCCCGCGGTGCGGCTCGCCGAGAAGATCGTCGGCCATGCCTACCCGAGTTCCGCGGCGGTCTATTTCACGACTGGCGGCGCGGAATCGAACGAATCGGCGTTCAAATTCGCGCGCTATTACTGGAAGGTCAAAGACCAGCCGGCGAAGACCAAGATCATCTCCCGCATCCACGCCTATCACGGGGTGACGATGGCGGCGATGAGTGCGACCGGCATGGCCGCCTACCACAAGATGTTCGGGCCGCTGGTGCCGGGCTTCATCCAGGTGGCGCCGCCCTACGCCTATCGATGGGAGGGAAACACGGAGTGCGGGGCGGGGGCGGCCGAGGCGGTCGAGAAGGCAATCCTCGCCGAGGGACCCGATACCGTGGCGGCGGTCATCGCTGAGCCGGTCATGGGTGCGGGCGGGGTCATCGTGCCGCCACCCTCCTATTTCCCGGCCTTGCGCGAGATCTGCGACCGGCACGGCGTGCTGCTGATCGCCGACGAGGTCATCACCGGCTTCGGCCGCACCGGCAGGTGGTTCGCGCTCGGCCATTGGGGGGTCGAGCCCGATCTCGTCTCCTTCGCCAAGGGGGTGACGAGCGGCTATCTGCCGCTTGGCGGGGTGATCGCCTCCAAGCGCGTGCACGAGGCGATCGAGAGCGCTCCCGCCGACCGCAAGTTCATGCACGCGGCCACTTATTCCGGCCACCCGGTGTGCTGCGCAGTCGGTCTGCGCAATGTCGAGATCATCGAAAGCGAGGGGCTCGTGGACCGCGCCGCGGTTATGGGAAAGCGCCTCCTGGTCGGGCTCGAAGGGCTGCGCGATTTGCCGCCCGTCGGCGACGTGCGCGGGCTCGGCATGATGTGCGGAGTCGAGTTGGTGGCCGACCGTGGCACCAAGGCGCCGGCGATGGGGCTCGCCGGGCATATCACCCGCGAGGCGATGGCGCGGGGGCTGCTGCCGCGCATCCGCGCCGGCAGCGCCGACCCGGCGATCGGCGACACGATCTGCCTGTCACCGCCGCTGTCGACCCCGGCCGAAACCCTCGACCGCATCCCCGAGATCCTGCGCGAGGCGATCGTCGCTGCGACACGCTGATTCAAGAGATCCCGCCAGGTCCGAACGCGGGTTTGAGACGTCGGCTTCGACTGCGCATGAGCCTGGGCGGCCCCGGGCTCTCGTCATTGGCGCCCACGGTCCAGTGCTGATAGTTTTCTGGAATCCGGGCCGGAAGCGCCGACTGGCCGGCGTCGGGGGAGCTGGCGACCGTCGGCCCGGGCAGTGGCAGGGTCGTCGGACCAGCGGGCCCCAGGGGCGGCGGTGCAGCGGCAAAAGCACCGCATCGTCTCTGCCCTGCGAGTTCACCTAGATATTGTTGCCGGCTTTGTAACGCCGTTTCCTCTTTACCTGCCGCGCCCTGAAAATCCATCGCAAACCAGAGCGGCCAGACGAACAGGCCCGCAACCCCGGCCGCCACGTTCTGGGCAACCTTGGCGCCCTCTTCTGAGCCGAGCGCCTGAAGCTTCAGGTTATTGGCTTGAACCTCGGCCTCGATCGCCGTGCAGTCCGAGTAGTGGTCTTGCGGCTGGACGACCGCAATGGGCTGCGGCGCGCGCCCGGCGCAGCCGCCCAATACCGCGGTCACGCAACCCGCTGCGAGAACTGAAATAATCGTGACCTTGTTTCCTCCCCGTGCGGGCCCCTTCATAGTAGATATTCCTTTTTGCGAGATCGCGGTGAATAGCCATAATGACGGCTCAATAGTTATTTTTGTCTTAGCGCGGTCGCCGTCTTAGATGGAGGTCAGAGGGATGGCCACACACACAATCGGCATCGTCGTCGAGGGGGCGACTGGCAGGCTCGGCGCGACCCAGCATCTGCGGGCACTGATGGCGATCCGGGGTGAGGGCGGTCTCCTGCTCGGGAATGGCGACCGGCTGGTTCCTGACCCGTTGCTGCTCGGCCGCGATCCGGCAAAGCTCGCGGCGCTTGCGGCGGCGCAGGGCGGGTTGAAATGGAGCACCGACCGTGATGCCTGCCTGTCCTATCCGGACATCGCGATCTATTTCGACGCGACGGCGACCGGCGGTCGGGCCGGGCGCGCGCGAGCGGCGCTCGCCGCCGGCAAGCATGTCTATCTCGAAAAGCCCGTCGCCGAGAGCTTGGAGGAAGCGCTCGACCTGGCGCGCCGCGCGCATGAATCCGGCCTCAAGAACGGCGTCGTGCAGGACAAATTATTCCTGCCCGGCCTGCGCAAGCTCCATAAGCTCTTCGCGGCCGATTTCTTCGGTCGGGTATTGTCGGTGCGGCTCGAGTTCGGCTGGTGGGTGTTCGACGGCGACCTCTACCCGGCGCAGCGCCCGAGCTGGAACTATCAGAAGGCGGCGGGCGGCGGGCTGGTGCTCGATATGTTCGCCCATTGGCGCTACATCTTCGACCGGCTCCTGGGCGAGATCAAAGCCGTGTCGTGCCGCCACGTGACCGCGATCCCCGAGCGCCGCGACGAAGCCGGCCGAACCTACGCGGTCGACGTCGAGGACACGGCCTTCGCGGTCTTCGAGCTCGCGGGCGGGGTCCTGGCACAGATAACCTCGTCCTGGGCCAGCCGCGTCAAGCGCGACGACCTGTTGCAGATCCAGGTCGACGGCACAAATGGCTCGGCGGTGTGCGGTCTGCACCGCTGCTTCGTGCAGCCGCTGGTGGCAACGCCGCGGCCGTTCTTCGACCCGGAGCGGCCGCAGCCGATGGTGTTCGACGCACAATGGCAGGAGATGCCGGACCTTGAGCCCATCCGCAACGGCTACCGCGCCGGCTGGGAATTGTTCCTGCGGCATGTCGCCGAGGACGCCCCGTTCCCCTCGTCCCTCCTGGAAGGCGCCAAAAGCGTTCAGCTCGCCGACGCCTGCCATCGCAGCAACCGTGAACGGCGCTGGATCGATTTGCCGAAGCTTAAGCTGTAGGGTGCTATCAAGGAAACGTCGCCTTGATCCGAGGACACGCGCCCAGCGGTCGTGCCCATTGTCCGGCCCGACCTGGCTGCTATAGTGATTGAGAGATATCGGGAGGACATCGATGAAACCGCCGGTTGCCAGTACCGTGACGAGCCGCCGTCGATTATTGCAAGGGGCGGCCGGCGGCATGGCCGCGATTGTCGCCGCGGGCCGCGCGCCGGCCTTTGCTCAGGCGGCGCCGAAAAAGCTTGTTTTTGCGCATATCGTGGCCCCGCCTGAATCCTCGGCGGTGGCCTTCGCCGAGATGGCCGAGGCGGTTAACAAGCAGGCGAACAGCGGGATCGAGATCGAATTCCACGGCGGCACCTTGCTGTCGAAGGAGCTCGAGGTCATCAACGCGATCAAGGCGGGCAATATCGCGATCGGCGACCCCGGCGGCGCTGCCGCGACGGTGTTCCCCGAAATGGGGGTCTTCCTCGTGCCTTATCTGGTCAAGAGCTATGACCAGGCTTACAAGATGTTCAATGGTGCCATCGGCGATCACCTCGACCGTCAGTTCCAGGACAAGTACAAGCTCAAGGTCTTGTGCTTCTATGATTACGGCTTTCGCCATTTTTGGAACAACCGGCATCCAATCGCCGAGCCCAAGGATTTGCGCGGGCTAAAGCTCAGGGTGCAGCCGGCGAAGGTGTTCGCTGACACGATCAACGGCCTCGGCGCGATTGCCGTGCCAATGGCCTGGGGTGAGGTCATCCCCGCCGCACAGCAGGGCGTCATCGACGGCGCCGACCTGCCGATCGTCAACATCCTGGCACTGAAGGCCTACGAGGTCTCGAAATACTGCTCGATGACCTATCACAATTACGGGCCGACGGCGCTCGTCATGAACGCCGGCATGTTCAACGATTTGACCCCGGCCCAGCAGAAATTGCTGCTCGACGCGTCGCGGACGGCGCAGGAGCGGATCCGCCAGCTTACCGAAAGCGTCGATAACGCCGAGAAGGCCAAGGAGCTGCTCGAGCCCAAAGGGATGAAGGTCAACACCGCCGACGTCGAGGCCTTCCGCAAGATCGCCCAGGCGAAAGTGTGGCCCGCCTACCAGAAAGAATATCCCGAGCTGTGGGAAGAGATTGTCGCGACCAAGGTATGACTGTGGCCGACTTTTGACAACCTGACGTCGCGGGCGTCGGGTTGATTGGCTGGATGGCCCCAGCGCCTATAGCGGGGGCCATCCAGCCAGGAACAGGCTGCTTCGCCCGGTCAGCGCCGGGTCTAGTTGATCAGGCCGTAGAACTTGCCGGCGTTTTCGCAGGTCATCTTGTAGGTGACCTCAGCCGGCAGGTGGCTGAACTGATCCTCGATGTATTTTTTCGAACTCGGGCCATACCCCGTCGGGATGCGGGAAGTCTGAACCCCACATCAGAGTTTCGATACCCATCTCTTCGATCAGCTTGGTGCCGACCCGGTCGTATTGGAAGGTCGCCCGGCATTGGCGGCGCCAATATTCGCTCGGCTTCATCTTGAGCGGGATGTCTCGGTACTGGTCCTCGAACTCGAAATCCATGCGGTCGATCACATACGGGATCCAGCCGATGCCGCTTTCGCCCAGAACCATGCGGATGTTCGGGAAACGCTCGAACACTGCCGCCCCCATCAGGTCGGTCAGGATCGTCGCCAAGGTCATCTGGAACCGGCACAACCCGCTATAGGTCATCCGCCGCGCGATCGTCGGCTCAAGCGATTTGCGTAGCTCGGGGTCGGTCGCTGGGAAGGTGTGGAAGTGCAGCGGCAGTTGAGTCTCGTTTACCGCCTCCCAGAGCGGATCCCACATCGGGTGCCACATCGGCGTCATGTGCCAGGAACAGGACAGCTCGACGCCCTTCATGCCCAATTTGGCAACGCGGCGGACTTCCCGAGCGGCACCCTCGATGTTGTTGTAGGGCAGGCACGCCAGACCAATCATGCGGTCGGGATAGTAGCTGCTGAAATTGTGCATGAAGTCGTTGTAGATGCGCAGCATCTCGTCGGCCGCTTCCGGGTCCTTCATCTTGGCGCAGGCGGCCAGAATGCCGTAGATGACCTCGGCGTCGACGCCGTCCCGGTCCATGTCCTTGACGCGGAGATGCGGGTCGCCCGGCCGGCGCAGCCCCTTTTTGAAGTAGTCGTCATACAGGCCGGCCTCGGCCATCTTGTCGGCCCGCAGCTGCTTTCCGGGGACCCACGGCGTGCCCGTGGCGCCGACGCCGCCACAAAGGCCGTACTCGGCGCCGTTATTGTCGGTCCAGCGCTTTACGCCGTCGTTCTCGGCGACATACGGCATCAGGTCTTTCATTTTGCTCGACGCGTTCGAAGTGAACAGCTCGGGCGGCAGCCAGAGCATGTCGAGATGGCAATCGGCCGAGATGCGCCGATACTGCATAACCTTTCCTCCACTTCAAGTTGGACGCGGGCGATGGATTTCCCACGTCAATCTATCCGATGCTTCGGCGGATACCGTACGCCCATCTGCGCAGGTCTCCGATGCAGGTCGATCAACCCTGCCGGTCACGCCGCTCGACGCCCATCAGCGCGCCGAGCCGCTCCGGTGCGTCGAGCAGCGCACGGCTCGCGCCGGCGAAAACGATCACGCCGCGGTCGAGGACGATGGCGTTGCGTGCCAGCTCTAGCGCGAGGCGCGCGTGCTGTTCGACCAGAAGCAGCGCCAGATCGTCCTCGCGCTTCAAGCGGTCGAGCCCGGCGAGCAAGGCATCGACGATCACCGGCGCCAGGCCTTCGAGCGGCTCGTCCATCAGCAGCAGGGCGGGGTTGCCCATCAGCGCCCGGCCGATCGCCAGCATCTGCTGCTCGCCGCCCGAGAGCTGATTGCCGTAATGGCGCCGGCGCTCGGCGAGCGAAGGGAAGAAATCGTAGACCCTGGCGAGCGACCATCGCCCCGGACGCGCGGCGACCGCCAGGTTCTCCTCGACCGTCAACGAGGGGAAGACCTCGCGCTCCTGTGGGACAAAGCCAATGCCGAGCCGGGCGCGCCGGTAAGGCGCCAACCCCGCGATCTCCCGCCCGGCGAAGCGGATGTTCCCGGCGTGCAGCCGCGTATGCCCCATGATGGTGGCGAGGAGCGTGGTCTTGCCGACGCCGTTGCGGCCGAGCACCGTGAGCGTCCCGCCCGGCGGCAGCTCGAGCGCGATCCCTTCGAGCACGACGGTCTCGCCGTAGCCGGCCGAGACGCTTTCGAGGACGAGACCGCACGTCATGACGCCGGCGCGCGCTCGCCGAGATAGACTTGGCGGACCCGGGGATCGGCGGCGATCGCCGAGGGCGGGCCTTGAACCAGCACGCTCCCTTGCACCAGGACGGTGATCTGCCGCGCCAGGCGAAAGACCAAATCCATGTCGTGCTCGATGATCAGCAGCGCCAGGTCCGGAGGGAGCGCCTCGATCACCTCGATGATGGTGCCGCTTTCGCTCGACGGCACGCCGGCCGCCGGCTCGTCGAGCAACAGAACCTTGGGCTCGAGGCCCAGCGCCACGGCGATCTCGACGAGCCGCTGGCGTCCATAGGCGAGCATGTTGACCGGGCGCAGCGCGTCATCGGCGAGACCCAGCCGCTCGATCAGCGCGAAGGCCTCCTCGATCGTGGCGCGATGATGCCCGGCGGGGCGGAACAGGCCGCCTCCAATCTTCTGCCGCTCGCTGACCGCCAGTGTCACGTTTTCGAGCACGCTCAAGCGGCGAAACAACGCGGTGATCTGAAAAGTGCGGACGAGGCCGCGCCCGACCCGTGCTGCCTGCGGCAACCGGGTGATTTCGGCGTCGTCGAGGAGGATTTGCCCGGCGTTCGGCGGCAATGCGCCGGTCACCAGCTCGACAAAGCTCGTCTTGCCGGCGCCGTTCGGCCCGATCAGCGCGTGCCGGGCGCCGCGTTCGAGGCGGAAATCGATCGCGTTGGCGACAACGAGCGCGCCGAAGCTCTTTGTCAGCCCGCGGGTTTCAAGCGCCGGCGGGCTCATCGCCCGACCTCTCATCGTCTCGCCCCAGTCCGCGATTGCAACCGCTCGGCCAGGCCCAGCACGCCGCCGCGGGCGAAGACCACGAGCAAAACCATCGACAGCCCAATCCAGAAATACCAATAGACCGGTTCGATCGTCGAGAAGCGGTCCTGCGCGATCATGTAGAGCGGCACCCCGATAAAGGCGCCGTAGAGCCGTCCGACGCCGCCGATGATCAGCATGATCAGCACGGTACCGGAGCGGTCGAGGCCGAGAAAGGTGAGGCCGACAAACCCCGTCGTCTGTGCGATCAAGGCACCCGAGATCCCGGCCAGCGCCGCCGAGATCGTGTAGACGACGAGACGCCGGCGCGCGACCGGCGCGCCGATTGCGTGCATGCGCCGGACATTTTCGCGGATGCCCACGAGCGAGCGGCCGAACGGCGAATGAACGATCCGGCGTACCGCCAGCCAGCACAGGAACAGCACGATCAGGCAGTAGACATAGGCGGTTTGGCCGAACAGGTCGAAGCGAAACCGGCCAAAGATCGGCCAGACCTGCATCCCTTGCAGCCCGTCATCGCCGCCCGTCAGCCAGCTCGCCTTGTTGACCGCCTCGTAGAGCATCGAGGCGACGACCAGGGTCAGCATCAGCAAGGTGAGCCCCGTCGTACGCAGGATGACGAGGCCCGACAACAGCCCGATCAGCGCCGCGGCCGCCGCTCCGGCAAGAAGCCCGGTGATCGGCTCGCCCCAGCCATGGGCGGCAAGGAGCCCTGCGGTATAGGCGCCGGCGCCGAAAAACGCGGCCTGGCCCAAGGTGACGATTCCGGCATAGCCGAGCACCAGATCGGCCGACAGCGCAAAAAGGATCGTCGCCAGGATCTGCGCGCCCAACGGCAGATAGGACGGGAAGGCGAAATAGGCCGCAACCGCCGCAACCCACGGCACCGCTTCGAGCGGGTGGTAATGGTGCCGCCGGGCAAAGCTGCCGACCGCGCCGGGACCGGGCATCAAGCCCGGCCGAACAGGCCGCGCGGCCGCCACAACAGCACCGTCAGAGTCAGGGCATAGATGAAAAAGGCGCCAAACTCGGGCATCAGATATTTGGAGGCGGTATCGGTGATGCCGAGCAGGAGCGCGGCAAAAAACGGCCCGCGGATGCTGCCGAGCCCGCCGACGGCAACGACGATCAGGAAATAGATGAGGTTCTGCAAAGCATAGCCAGGATTGACGGCCAAGAGGTCGGCGCCCAGCGCGCCGCCCAATCCGGCGAGCCCGCTGCCGAGGGCGAAGGTCGCCATAAAGAGGCGCGAGGTGTCGATGCCGACCGATTGGGCCATCCGCAGATTATCGACGGCGGCGCGGACCCGGGCGCCAAAGCGGGTGCGCTCGACCGCTAGCCACAGCGCCGTCACCACCGCCGCACCGCACAGGATCATAAAGCTGCGATAGGCGGGAAAGCTGCGGAAGCCCAGATCGAGCGGGCCGCTCAGCCATGGCGGCGGCTGCAAGGGCTGCTGCAGCGGCCCCCAGATATAGGTGGCGCCGGCGACCGACATGAAAACGAGGCCGATCGTCAGCAGCACCTGGTCGAGCTCGTCGCCACCATAGAACCGCCGGTACAACAGCCGCTCGACCGGGATGCTCGCCGCCGCCACCGCCAGCGCCGCGCCGATCAGCGCCAGCGGGAACGGCACGCCCTGATCCCGCATCAGGCTCGTCACGACATAGCCGCCGGCCATCGCGAAGACGCCGTGCGCCAGGTTGACAAAGCCCATCAGCCCCATCGTCACCGACAGCCCGACCGAGATCAGGTACAGCACCATCGCAAAGGCGAGGCCGTTGAACGCAATGTTGACCGCGGCGGAGAGGATGTCTCCCGTGGTCATGATGATACGCGGAGACCTGCCTCATATCCGTCACCCCCGCGAAAGCGGGGGTCCAGGCTTCCTGTCGCAGGAATTATATGCTCCTGGCTTCCCGCTTGCGGGGGAATGACGGTGGAATGCGGCCGAGCTGATCTCATAATAGTCAAAAGCTATTTCGGCGGGTTCAGCTCTTTCCAGGGATCCTTGACCATCGGAATCGTCGCGATCTCGACATTGGCGAGCTTGCCGTCGACCTTGTCGACGCGCCGGATATAGACGTTCTGAATTATGTCGCGGGTCGCGGGATCAATCATGATCGGCCCGCGCGGGCTGTCCGGGTTCTTCCAGTGAGAGAAGAACGCCATCGCCTCGTCGGCGGTGAACTTGCCCTTGGTTGCCTTGACCAGGTCGAAGATCATCGCCATCCCGTCCCAGCCGTCGACCGAAAAGAAATCGGGGGTGGACTTGTCGCCGTATTCCCGCTTCCAGGCCGCGAGAAAGGCCTCGTTGGCCGGCCGCTTGCCCGCGACCGAATAGGTGCCGGAGGTAATCAGGCCGAGCGGTATGTCGCCCATATTGGGCAGTTCCTCGTCGGGCAGCAGGTCCTGGGGTGCGGCAATCTTGATCCCGGCCTCGCGCAGGCCGATGTCGTTGATCGCCCGCATCATCGCCGTGGCCTGCGTCCCGGCGGGGACGAAGATGAAGGCGACGTCGGGCTTGGCGTCCTTGATACGGTGTACGAACGGGGTGAAGTCGGGATTGGTCGGCGGAAACCGGTCGGCGCCGACGATCTTGCCGCCGGCATCGGTAAAGGCCTTGGTAAAGGCGGCCTCGGCGTCATGGCCGGCGATGAAGTCGGTGACCGCGGTATAGGCCGTCTTCCAGCCTTGCTCGGCCGCCCATTTGCCGATCGGGTAGGACACCTGCCACAGCGTGAAGGTGACGCGCACGACATAGGGCGAGATCCGCGGGATCGAGACGCCGGCGCCGGCGTAGCTGATGACCAGAGGCACCTTCGCCTCGGCGGTCAGCGGCGCCACCGCGGTAGCGACCGGCGACAGCACGATCCCCGTCAGCAGCTGGACATGGTCGCGTGTGATCAACTCCTGCGCCAGCCGCTTGCCGACCTCCGGGTTGGAGGTGTCGTCACGCTTCAGGATCTCGATCTTGACACCAGGCGGCAGCTCCTTCTCGTGCTCCTTGATGTAGAGATCGGTGCCCTTTTGCCCCTCGTCGGCGACCTGGGCGACAAACCCGGTATAGCTGTTGATCAACCCGATCTTGATGGTCTGCGCCGAGAGCGTGGCCGGCGACAGCGCGACGGCCGCCGCGAGCAGCCCGAGCAATTTGCGGAACATCCCAATCCCTCCCCGTTGCCTCCGTTCATCCTACCACGCCGCGGCGCCGATCTACTCGCCGCGATGGTAGGGGTGGCCGGCGAGGATCTGCTGGGCGCGGTAGAGCTGCTCGAGAAGGAGGCCGCGGGCTAACAGGTGCGGCCAAGTCATCGGACCGAGCGACAACACCGTATCGGCGCGCTCGATGACCGCCGTGTCGAGGCCCTCGGCGCCGCCGATGGCAAAGGCGAGCTCTGCCGTACCCTGGTCGCGCCAGGCCGCGATCCGGTCGGCGAAGGTGCGGCTCGACCACGCCACACCGCGCTCGTCGAGGGCGACGAGGCGGGCACCGGATGGCAGCGCCCCGAGGATCAGTTCGGCTTCGCGCGCCTTCAGAGCCGGTGCCGGCAATGGCCGCCGGATTTCGAGCTCGACAATCGCCGGCGGCGGCACGAGCCGCGCCGCATAAAGGGCCTGCAATTCCTCGAGCGGCCCGCGCCGCAGCCTGCCGATGGCGAGAAGACGGAAGCGGATCGGCGTGTCCCCGCGGTTATTGTCGGACCGCCTCGCCGTCGGGGAGGAACTCGCCCCACATCTTTTCGAGGTTGTAGTAGGCGCGGATCTCGGGCCGGAACAGGTGCACGATCACATCGCCCGCATCGATCAGCACCCAGTCGGCCTGCACCTTGCCCTCGACCGAGACCCGCACGCGGCGCGACAGCGCCGCCTCGAGGTGCTCGGTCAGTGCTGTCACCTGCCGGGCCGAGCGGCCGGTGGCGATCACCATCTGATCGGCGATCGTCGTCTTGCCGGCAAGCTCGATCGTGACGATGTCCTCGGCCTTGCCGTCCTCGAGCGTCTGCAGCACGAGGTCGAGGAGCCCTGGCAGCGGCGCCGGACGCGGTTGAGTGCGGGGTGGGAAGGCGGTGATCGTAGTCAATTCGGGTCTCTGCTCCTTCGAGGTTTGCTGATATTGCCCGGCACGGATCTGTGTCGCCGAGCTCGGATCGAGCCGGGTGTGAAAGAACGCCCAGGCCGGCGGCTTCATCTCGGCCAATCGGCGCGCCGCGGCGGCCGGCACCCGGCGCCGGGCGTAGCGGTGCGCGGGGAGGCTGCTCAACGCTCTTGGAGAATGGGCGGGGCGGTCGAAGACGGCAATGGCGACCGTCGCGAAGATTTCGGTCCAGCGCTGCCAGCGCCGCAGCTGCACGAGGTTGTCGGCGCCCATCAGCCAGACGAAGCGGTGCCTTGGAAAGCGACGGCGCAGGGTCTTCAGCGTGTCGGCCGTATAGGTCGACGAGACCCGGCTCTCGAAATCGCTGACGAGGATCCGCCGATCCCCTGCCGCGACGCGCCGGGCCTCTTCCAGGCGGGCCGCGAACGGGGCCATGCCGGCGACCGGCTTCAACGGGTTCTGCGGCGAGACGAGCCACCACACCTCGTCGAGGTCGAGGCGCTTGAGCGCAATCGAGCTCAGATGCAGGTGGCCGCCATGGGCGGGATTGAACGAGCCGCCGAGGAGCCCGACGCGGCGGTGCCGGGCGGCGCCCGGCCGGCCTTCGGGACGGGCGTTCAGGGACGCACCTGGCCGCTGCCGCGCACGAGGTATTTGTAAGTCGTCAGCTCCGCCGCGCCGACCGGCCCGCGCGGCGGCAGCCTCTGCGTAGAGATGCCCATCTCCGCGCCCATGCCGAACTCGCCGCCGTCGGCGAACTGGGTCGAGGCATTGACCAGCACGATGGCGCTGTCGACCTCGCGCAGAAAGCGCTCCGCTACTGCTTGATCCTCGGTGACGATCGCATCGGTGTGGTGCGAGCCGTAGCGCTCGATGTGCTCGATCGCGCCGGCAACGCCGTCGACCAGCCGTACCGCAAGGATCGCATCGAGATATTCGGTGCGCCAATCCTGCTCGGTGGCCGGCGCGACCCCGCCATCGAGCGCCAGCACTTCGGGGTCACCGCGCAATTCGCAGCCGGCGGCGCGCAGGTCGCCGAGGATCGGCGGCAGCATGGCCGTGGCGACCTTGCGGTCGACCAGCAGGGTCTCGGTGGCGCCGCAGATCGAGACCCGCCGCATCTTGGCGTTGAGCACGATCTTGCGCGCCTTCTCGGGGTCGGCGGCGCCGTCGACATAGGTGTGGCAGAGGCCTTCGAGATGGGCGATCACCGGGATCCGGCTCTCGCGCTGGACCCGCTCGATCAGGGACGACCCGCCGCGCGGCACGATAATGTCGATGACGCCGTTCATGGCCAGCATCAGCCCGACCGCGGCGCGGTCGCGGGTCGGCACGAGCTGGATCGCGGCTTCCGGCAAGCCCGCCGAGCGCAGCCCGTCGACGAGGGCTGCCACCAGCGCCCGCGAGGAATAAAAGCTCTCCGAGCCGCCGCGCAGGATCGCGGCATTGCCGGATTTGAGCGCCAGCCCGCCGGCATCGGCGGTGACGTTGGGACGGCTCTCATAGATGATGCCGATGACGCCGAGCGGCACCGCGACACGCTCGATCAGGAGCCCATTCGGCCGTGTGCGGCGGTCGAGCACATGGCCGACCGGGTCGGGCAGGGCCGCGATCGCTTCGAGGCCCGCGGCGATCGCTTCGAGCCGCCTCTGGTCGAGGGCGAGGCGGTCGCGCAGCGCCGGCGTCAGAGACTCGGCCTCGGCGAGGTCGCGGGCATTGGCGTCGAGGATCTCGTTCGCGCGGCTGCGAACCGCCCGGGCGGCCCCGGTCAAGGCCGCCGTCTTCGCCTCGGCGGAGGCGAGGGCGAGGCCGGCGGCGGCCTCGCGGGCACGCCGGCCGATCCCAGCCATCGCTCCCGCCAAATCCGCCGTCTCGGTCGTCATCGAACCTCGGTCATCACCAGATCGTCGCGATGAATGATCTCGTCGCGGCCACGGTAGCCGAGGATGGCGGCGATTTCACTACTCTTGTGGCCGGCGACCAGGCGGATGTCGCCGCTCGAATAGGCCGAGAGGCCGCGGCCGGCCTCGACGCCGGCCGGGGTGCGGACGATCACCGCATCGCCGCGCTCGAAATTGCCCTCGACCGCGACCACGCCGGCCGGCAGCAGGCTCTTGCCACGCCGCAATGCCGCGGTCGCACCGTCGTCGACGACGAGCGTGCCGGACGGGTTGACGGCGCCGGCGATCCACGCCTTGCGCGCCGAGCGCGGCTCGCCCTGCGGCAGGAACAAAGTCGCCCGATCGCCGGCCTCGATCGCCGCCAGCGGTCCGGGCGCGAGGCCGGCGCTCCTGCCCCTGGCGATCAGCATGCGGCAGCCGGCGCTCATGGCGATGCGGGCGGCGGCGAGCTTGGTCACCATCCCGCCTGAGCTGTAGCCCGGCGGGGCCTCGCCGGCCATCGCCTCGATTTCCGGGCCAATCTCATGGACCGTGGGAATGTGAGCCGCCTGTGGGTCCTTGCGCGGGTCGGCGGTGTACAGCCCGTCGATGTCGGACAGCAGCACCAGCATGTCGGCGCTGGTCATCTGGGCGACGCGGGCCGCGAGACGGTCGTTGTCGCCAAAGCGGATCTCGGCGGTGGCGATCGTGTCGTTCTCATTGACCACCGGCACCGCGCCGAGCGCCACCAGCTGGGCGAAGGTGGCGCGCGCGTTCAGGTGCCGGCGGCGCTCCTCGGTGTCCTCCGGGGTCAGCAGGATCTGCGCCACGGTGATGCGATGGCGGGCCAGCGCCTCCTGATAGGCGTGGGCGAGCCGAATCTGCCCGGTGGCGGCGGCGGCCTGCTTTTCCTCGAGCCGGAGCCGCCGCCCTGCGAGGCCGAGATGACGGCGGCCGACCGCGATGGCGCCCGAGGAAACCAGGATCACCTCCTGGCCGCGGGCGCGGCAGCGCGCGACATCGTTCGCAAGCGTGTCGAGCCAGGCGCGCCGCACCTCGCCACTATCGGCGACGAGCAGCGACGAGCCGATCTTGACGACGAGCCGCCGGGCCTGCGCCAGCGCATCGGAGGCGGTGGGGTCTGTCTCCGATAGGCGGTGGCCGCCAGCGCCCCCGCTACCGCGGATCCCTCCCTCCCCCGTGTCCACGGGGGAAGGCCGGAGTGGAGGCCGGCACCGAACGGATAGAGACGTCATAGCGCCTCGACGAGGCTCGGGTTCGGAACCCTGGCGCGCCCGGCCGATATCGCGGCGAGCAGGGCACCGAGCACATGGGGGACGCCCGCACCCGTCACCCCCGAGAGCGGCAGCACCTCGGCGCCGCGTCCGGCGGCACGCCGGAGCTCGCGGCATTTCGCCTCGACCGCCTCGGGGTCGAGCGCGTCCACCTTGTTGAGCCCGACGATCTCCGGCTTCTCGGCGAGGCCGTGGCCGTAAGCGGCGAGCTCGTCGCGGATTGCGCGATAGGCACCGGCGACGTCGTCCAAGGTGCCGTCGACCAGATGCAGGATGACCGCGCAGCGCTCGACATGGCCGAGAAAGCGGGTGCCGATCCCGACCCCCTCGCTGGCGCCCTCGATCAGGCCGGGGAGGTCGGCCAGGACGAACTCTTCGTCGTGCAACCGCGCGACCCCGAGCTGCGGCTTCAGGGTTGTGAAAGGATAGTCGGCGATCTTGGGCCGAGCATGCGAGACCGCGGCGAGAAAGGTGGATTTTCCGGCGTTGGGCAGGCCGACGAGGCCGGCATCGGCGATCAGCTTCAGCCGCAGCCAGACCCACGCCTCGCGGCCGGGCCATCCGGGATCGGCGCGGCGCGGCGCGCGATTGGTCGAGCTCTTGTAATGCGCATTACCGAACCCGCCGTCGCCGCCCTTCAGAAAGACCCGGCGCTCCCCCGCGCGGGTGAGGTCGGCCAGCACCTGCTCGTTCTCGTCGTCGAGGATCTGCGTGCCGGTCGGGACGAGGAGGACCAGATCCTCGCCTTTAGCGCCGGTACGTTCGCGCCCGGCGCCGCCGCGCCCGTTTTGCGCCCGAAAATGCTGCCGATAGCGGTAGTCGATCAGCGTATTGAGGTTGTCGACCGCGGCGATCACGATATCGCCGCCCTTGCCGCCGTCGCCGCCGTCCGGCCCGCCGAATTCGATGAATTTCTCGCGGCGAAAGCTCATCGCGCCGCGTCCGCCGTCACCGCTCTTCAGATAGACCTTGCACTGGTCGAGAAATTTCATTGGAACGCCCGCAAAAAGGGGACCGGTCGGGCCGCTCCCCTCGGGCTTCGCCGCGGCTGCGGGGAACGGCTATTCGGCTGCCTCCGCCGCCGGAGCCGGCGAGGGCGACACCGAGACATAGGTGCGCCCGGCGAGCCCTTTGTGAAACCGCACGGCACCCGCCGAGGTCGCGAACAGCGTATGGTCGCGGCCGATGCCGACATGGCTGCCCGGGTGAAACTTGGTGCCGCGCTGGCGCACAATGATGTTGCCGGGGATGACGACCTCGCCGCCGAACTTCTTGACGCCGAGACGCCGGCCGCGGCTGTCGCGGCCGTTGCGCGACGAACCGCCCGCTTTTTTATGCGCCATCTGTCGATCCCTCCTCGCGCGCCGCGTCCCCAGCCCTGTCGATCCCGGTGGCGCTGTTGATCCCGGTGATGCGCAGCACCGTCTGCTGCTGGCGGTGGCCCTTCTTGCGCCGGTAATTCTGCCGCCGCTTCTTCTTGAAGACGATGATTTTGGCGGCGCGGCCCTGCTCGACGATGGTAGCGCTGACCGAAGCGCCGGCAAGCACCGGCGCGCCGGCTGCGACCGAGGCCCCGTCGCCGATCATCAGCACCTCGGCGAACTCGATCGCGGCACCGGGCTCGCCTGGCAGCTTCTCGACCGAGATGACATCTTCCTGGGCGACCTTGTATTGCTTGCCGCCGGTCCGGATCACCGCAAACATGACACTCGCAGATATGGTTTTTGGCGCCTCGGGCGCAACCGCCGGCCAACCGCGACTATGCGATCGACGAGGCCGCCTCGTTCGCGAGCCGCGCACTATAGGTTGGGCGGCAATCTTGTCAACGGCCTCCGCAATGGCGGCGGGGCTGCTTTGGGCCTTCACTGCGGCCGCGGCGGACGAATTGTCGCTGCCGCATGCCGTCGAGCGGCAGGGGTCGATCGAGGCCGCGTACCGCTTCGATCGGCCGATGACCGGACACGGTGTCCTCACCATCGAATGGACCGACACGGCCGGCCGCGTCGTCGAGCGACGCCGCATTCAGCTCGACCTGACGAACGCACCCGCAGTGCCCTTCTCGCTCGATGCTCGACGGGCGGTGACCGTCGAGAACAAGCTCGCCGCCCATCTTTCGCTCGATCGCGTCGACGGAAGCGGCGGGACGACCCATCGGGAGGCCGACGAGACCGCTTCGTTCATCGCATCGCCGGCCGATCAGGGTTGGCGGGATTACCAGATCATCATGTGGCAGACGCAGAACGCTGCCGCCCTCGCCGCGCTGAAACGCCTCGGGATCACGGCAGGGATGGTCGAAGCCGACCACCGCGACGAATCCGGCGGCATCATGCCCGACCAGCTCCCGCCGCTCCTTCAGCAGAACCTGCGCTTCTATGTCGAAAACATCGGCACCGATTTTTATTCGCCCTACCACAAATGGTCCGGCGACCGGCCGGTCAATTGGCGGTTTCTCGAAGCAAAGCAGCGCTATCGCGCCAACCCGCAGGGGATCGGCGCCTTCATCCGCGATCCGAGCCTTTCCGACCCGGCCTGGCTCGACCGGATCGCGGATCGGCTGACCCGAACAGTGCGGGCGCTGCATTTCTATCGGCCGCTCTACTACAGCCTCGGCGACGAGACCGGGATCGCCGACCTCGCGGCGTTCTGGGATTTCGACCTTTCGGATTATTCGCTGGCGGCGATGCGAAATTGGCTGAAGGAGCGGTATGGCAGCCTCACGGCCTTGAACCGGCAATGGGGCTCCGCTTTCGGCAGCTGGGAAGAGGTCGTGCCAATGACGACCGCGGTCGCGCTCGAGCGCTCGGATGACAATTTCTCGGCGTGGGCCGATTTCAAGGAGTGGATGGATGTCGCCTTTGCCGACGCTATCGCCCGCGGCACCGCCGCGGTTCACGCCGCCGACCCCGATGCGGTGTCGGCGATCGAAGGCGGGCAAATCCCCGGCTGGGGCGGCTACGACTATTCCCGCCTCGCCACCAGCGTCGACGCTGTCGAGCTTTACGATTACGGCCGCAATATCGAATTGCTGCGCTCGTTCAACCCGAAGATGATCCTGCTGACGACCTCGTTTCTGCGCGGCCCGGCCGAGGCGCACCGCGTCTGGAACCGGCTGCTGCGGGGAAGCCGCGGGCTCGTGTTGTGGGACGAGGAAGGCGGCTTTGTCGACAAGGACGGAAGCCTCGGCGAACGAGGACGCGAGGCCGCCCCCTATTTCGGCGAGATCCGCAGCGGCATCGGCGCCCTGCTGATCAACAGCCGACGCCACGCCGACCCGATTGGCGTCATCTATTCGCCCGAGAGCATGCGCTTGCAATGGCTGCTCGACCGCAAAGCCTCGGGCGAGGACTGGACCCAGCGCAATGCGAGCGCCGAATATCAGGCCGATCCGATCAGGACCTCCACTGCCGCCATCTGGCGCGCGATCGAGCATATCGGGCTGCAGCCGAGGTTCGTTTCTTCGCGGGGGGTAGCGCAGGGCGCGCTGCGCGACGGTCACTACCGGATCGTGCTGCTGCCGCACACGATCGCCCTGTCGCCGGAAACCGCCAAGGAGATCCAAGACTTTGTCGCGCAAGGCGGCATCGCCGTCGCCGATGGTGAGCCCGGCATTTTCGACGAGCACGGCCGCAAGGCGGCGGCGCCGCTTCTGTCCGAGGTTTTTAACGGCCCGGCCACGCGGTCGCAGAAGGGCTTTGCCTTTGGCAACGGCAAGGCGATGTATCTCGGGGTCTCCGAGGGCCGTGGTGCCGACCGGGGTCGACAACGCATCGGAGAAATTCTCACGGCGGCGGGGTTGGCGCCGCTCTTTCCGGCCACTCGGCCCGACGGCACGCCTGTGGCCGATGTCGAGACCCGCATCTTCGAGAACGGCGGGACGACAATCGTCGCGTTGCAGCGCGATTTGTCGGCGGCCGGCCCGACCGACCACGAAACCGTCGTGTTGGCATTGCCGCACCCGTTCCATGTCTACGATTTGCGGGCGCAGCGCGCGTTCGGCGAAACCGACCGGGTGACGCTCGACCTCGATCCGATCGGGCCGGCGTTGCTGGCGTTGTCGGAAACGCCGCCGACGATGCCGACGATCTCCGGGCCGCGCGCCGCCCATCCCGGCGACAACGTGGAATTCAGCATTCGTTCCGGCTCGCCCGAGGGGCTCGGCGTCTTCCATATCGAAATCGTCGACCCCGATGGCGTCGTCGTCGCGCATTACTCCGGCAACCTGCCCGCCCCCGAAGGAGCGGTGGCCAAGCTCATCCCCCTCGCGGTCAACGACAAGACCGGGGTCTGGCAAATCCGGGTGCGGGACGTGCTCGGCGGCGCCGCCGCGACAGCGGAGCTGCGGGTCGAGCCCTGATGCGGATTTTCTTCATCTGCCGCCGGGTGCCGTTCCCGCCCGACCGCGGCGACAAAATCGCGACCTTCAACGAGATCCGCCACCTCTCGGCGGCGCACGACGTGCACGTTTTCTGCCTCGCCGACGGAGCGGCCGACCTCGACAACGTTGCCGGGCTGCGTGAGGTCGCCAAGAGCGTCACCGCCGTCCCCGTCACCGGCATGGCGATCAAATTGCGCGCGCTAAAGGCGCTCTTCCTCGGCGAGGCGCTCACCGTGGCGGCACTCGGCGAGCCCGCGCTGCACGATGCGGTCAAACGGGAATTCGCCGCGCTGAAGCCCGACCTGATCATGGTCTACAGCTGCAACGTCGCACAATTCGCCGAGCATTTCCCCAATGTGCCGCGGATCATGCAGTTCGGCGATCTGGATTCGCTCAGATGGGGGCAGTGGGCCGCACGCTCGCGGATCCCGCTGAAGTGGATCTACGCGGTCGAGCAGCAGCGCTTTCTCGACTACGAGCGGCACATCGCGCACACCTTCTCGCACGCGCTGGTCCACACCGCGATCGAACGCGAGGATTTCGAGCGGCTGATCCCCGGCGTGCCGGTCAGCCTGGTCGGCAACGGCGTCGACCTCGACTATTTCCGGCCGGCCGGCGAGGCGAAGCGTCCGGGGTCGATGGTCTTTACCGGGGTCATGGACTATCTGCCGAATATCGACGCCGTCACTTGGTTCTGCGAGGAGATCCTGCCGCGGGTCCAGGCGCGGCTCCCCGAAGCGAGCTTCACGATCTGTGGCAATCGCCCGACCGCATCGGTGCGGCAGCTGGCCGGGCGGCCAGGGGTCAGCGTCACCGGCTGGGTCCCGGACACTCGCCCCCATCTCGACCGGGCGGAGGTGTTCGTGGCGCCGCTGCGGATGGCCCGCGGGATTCAGAACAAGCTCCTCGAAGCGATGGCGATGGCGCTCCCTTGCGTGTGCACGACCACGACCTGGAGGGGTACGATCGTGCCTCGGGGCGAGGGCATCCTGGCGGCCGACGACCCCGGCGAACTTGCCGGACATGTCCTGCGCCTGCTGCACGATTCCGGCTATCGCGCGGAAATGGCGCAAAAGGCGCGCGCCGCCGTCGAGGCGAACTACCGATGGGAGACGCAGCTGGCGGCGCTCGACCGCGTCGTCGAAGCGCTCGCCCTGTAACCACGGCGCCGGGTGTCAGGGCACGAGCAGGATTTTGCCGATGTGCCGGCTCGATTCCATCAGGCGGTGGGCGTCGGCGGCCTGGGCGAGCGGAAACCGCCGATAGGTGAAGGTGCGCAGCCTGCCCGCCGCCCACAGCGGCCAGACCTTCTGCTGCAAGGCCTCGACGATCGCCGCCTTCTGGGCGACGGTGCGCGAGCGCAGGGTCGAGCCGGTGACGGTCAGGTGTTTGCGCTGAATGAGGCCGAAATCGGCCTCGACCCTGGCGCCCTTCATCAACGCGACAAAGCAGAGCCGGCCCTCATGCGCCAACAGGTCGAGCTGGCGCGGGATATAATCGCCGCCGACCATGTCGAGGATCGCATCGACGCCGCGGCCGTCGGTGAATTCCTTGCCGATCTGCACGAAATCCTGAGTGTGGTAGTTGATTGCGACATCGGCGCCGTAGTCGCGGCAGGCCCGGCACTTCTCGTCGGAGCCGGCGGTCGCCAATACCTTGGCGCCGAACGCCTTGGCGAGCTGGATCGCGGTGATGCCGATGCCGCTCGACCCGCCCTGCACCAGGAATACTTCACCCGACTGTAGGTGCATGCGCTCGAAAACGTTGGTCCACACCGTGCAGAAGGTTTCGGGCAGGCCGCCGGCGTCGACCAGATCGACCCCCGCCGGGACGGCCAAGGCCTGCACCGCCGGGACCGCGGCGTATTCGCCATAGCCGTCGCCGATCATCAGCGCGCAAACCCGGTCGCCGACCTGCCGGCCGCCCACGCCCTCGCCGATCTTGACGACCGTTCCGGAACATTCGAGGCCGGGGATGTCGGGCGCGCCGGGCGGCATCGGGTAGCGTCCCATCCGCTGCAGGCAATCGGCGCGGTTGACCCCGGCCCCGGCGATCCGGACCAATATTTCGCCGGGTTCGGGCTCCGGCACCGGGCGGGTCACCGGCACCAGCACCTCCGGCCCGCCGGGCGCCTTGATCTCAATCACGGTCTGTGTCGCGGGTATGTTGGCAATCACGGTGAACCTCTCCGGTAGGCGACGGCTCGCGGTTATATAGCCGAGCGGCGAACGGGTCGCGGGCCGCTCATCGTCCGGCGGCGTGCCGCGCCATCGCGCGATATAACCGCTCTATCCGGCGGCACAGCCGCGCGCCGTCGCATACCGGCGCGCATTCGAGTCGTCGGCGCATCGCGGCGCGCAGAGCCGCCAACAGGGCCGGCGTTTGCGGCGCGTGCGCCAGTTCCACGGCACGCTCGACATATTCCCGCCGGCCGGCGGTGCACCACTCCGCCAATCCGGCGGCAAAGAGCAGCGAACGGCTGGTCCGGCCGGCCCAACGGTCGCCGTCGCAGGCCAGAACCGGCACCCCCTGCCAAAGCGCCTCGATCGTCGTGGTGGCACCGTTATAGGGGAAGACGTCGAGTGCGATGTCGACCCGATCATAGGCGGCAAGAAAGGCATCGTGCTCGTCCGGGCCGTCGCACAGCACGCGTTCCGACGCCACGCCGCGGGCTGCAAATCGCGCGAGAAAGGCGGCGAGGATCGACGCCTCGCCGAGAGCCCGGTTCTTGACCAATAGTCGGGCCTCGGGAGCGCGCCGCAGGATCTCGGCCCAGCTGGCGACGACCGCGTCGCTCATCTTGTAGTGCGAAGCGAACGAGCCGAAGGTGATATGGCCGGCGGCGATTGAGGGCGGCGGCGCCACCTCGGGGGTCGGATAGGGCACGCAAAAGCCGAGATAGGAGCCCGGCAGGCGCAGCACCCGCTCGCTGCAGAAGCGCTTTTCGTCCGTCGGCAGCGCTGCCGCATCGGCGATCGTGTAATCGAAAGCATCGATCCCGGTCGTCGCGTACATGCCGAACCAGGCGGCGATGATCGGTGCCGGCCGCCGCATGAACACCGGCAAACGCCGCTGGACGCTGTAGCCGTTGAGGTCGACGAGAATGTCGATGCCGGCGGCGGCGATGTAATCGGCCAGCCCGTCATCGGGGGCGCCGCGCACGTCGTGCACACAGTCGCGCGGATGGTCCCGATAGCCGCTCGCCCTTCCGTCTGCGCCGTCGCAGAACAAGTGCAATTCGAAGGCACCGCGATCGTGCTTGTTGATGACCGCCCAAACCGGCTTCATCCAATTGCGCGCGCCAAAGAACGACGAGACATAGCCGATCCGCAGCCGGCCGCCATCGCCCGACGGACCGCGCCAACGCCGTTCGACCGGCACCAGCCGACCTGCCTCCGCCGTCGACCAGCGGCGGCGCGCCGCGAGAACGGCGGCGTTGTCAGCACGCGCGATGCCCGGAATGATGCAGGCGACCGCGGCAAGCGCGGCGCGGCGCAGCACCGGGTCGTCGGCGTCGCAGGCGCGCTCCAGATGCTCGATTGCGGCGTCCGCCTCGCCGAGATCGAAGAGTGCCTTGCCGAGATTGAACTGTGCGTCGGCGCGCTCCGGCGACAAACGCACTGCTTCGCGCAGGCATGCGGCGGCGGCGCCCGCGGCACCCCGCGTCTGTTCGGCGCAGCCGCTGCCGTACCAGGCGTCGAAGAGACGCGTATCGAGCGCGATCGCTCGCCGGTATTCGGCGATCGCCTCGACGAGCCGGCCGGCGGTGTGCAGCGCATCGGCACACCGCGTCGCGAGAAGCGCGTGATCGGGGTAGCGTGATACCGCCGCGGCGAGCCGCGCCAGCACCGCTTCGCTCGGCCCTTGCGCCAACATCGCCGTCGCCTCTTCGATCAGCGCCGTGATATCGAATTCGGATGCGGCGGGCACGCCTGACATGGGCACTGCGTCCGGTTCCATGCCGGAAGGCCGCCGCCCTCACGCGGGCGGGCGGCGGCAGCTCCGAACAGGACCGCAGTGCGAAATGCCGAACGTCATCGCGATAGAGTCTTTTGCGCGGCCGGGTTCTGGATCGGCTCCAACGATTTGACGCAACTCACCCCGGGCGTCGCCAGCCGAGCTAGCCAGTCGCAGATCGCCTTGCCCATCGCCAACTCCTTTGTCGCGGCCTTCAGGCCACGGCAATTCCTCGGTGAACATCGTCACGCATCGCCTATAAGAGCAGGGCATCCGGGTGATACCGATGCCGCTCGACCCGCCCTGCACCAGAAACGCTTCACCCGACTGCAGATGCATGCGCTCGAAGACGTTGGTCCGTCCCATCCTCTGCAGGCAATCGGCGCGGTTGATTCGGATCGCCGGGGCCGGGGTCACCGGCCTTGTCGTCGGCACCAGCACCTCCGGCCCGCCGGGCGCCTTGATCTCGATCAGGGTCTGGGTCGCAGGGATGTTGGCGAGCACGGTCGGGCTCCTTCGGAATGGGAGACGTCGCGATTGTACAGCGGCGATGCCGAGGGCCGGAACGGCGAATGCTCGCGCACACTTGGTCGGTCATCGCAATCGTGACATAAGGGTGAAGCACCGGCAGGAGTTTCCCGCAATGCGATTTGGGCTATTCGGCAGCGCGCAGGCAAGACGCGCCGGCCCCGACAGCGACAGCAGCCAAGGGTTTCGCGAGTTCATCGACAACAATGTCGAGGCCGAGGCGCTGGGCTATTACAGCACCTTTCTCGTCGAGCACCATTTCACCGGCTTCGGCCAGGTGTCGGCGAGCCTCAGCCTGTTGACCTGGCTCGGCGCCCGCACGCGGCATCTGCGGCTCGGCACGGCGGTGCTGGTGTTGCCGTGGCACAACCCGGTATTGCTCGCCGAGCAGGCGGCCACGCTCGACCTCTTGTCCGGCGGCCGGCTCGATTTCGGGGTCGGCAAGGGCTATCGCTGGAACGAGTTCGCCGGGTTCTGCGTGGCCATGGAGGAGGCCGATCCGCGCTTCGAGGAAGCGCTCGACGTGATCACCCGGGCCTTCGTCTCCGAGACGCCGTTCTCGCACCGCGGCAGGTTCTGGCAGTTCGATAACATCGTCGTCGAGCCGCCGGCCGCGCAGAAGCCGCACCCGCCGTTCTGGATGGGGGCCGGCAGCGCTGCCTCGGTGCGGCAGGTCGCCGAGCGCGGCTACAACATGCTCCTGGGCCAGCATTCGCTGGCCGGGGAGATCCTCGAGCAGGTCGCCCAGTTCCGCGAAGATGTCGAGGCGCGCGGCCGGGTCTTCGACCCGATGCATGTCGCGGTCGCCCGTGCCGTGCACATCGCCAAGAACGCCGCCGACAAGGAGGCCGCGCTGGAGCGGCGGTATCAGGGACACATGCGGATCAACGCATTGGCGCGGCGCCCCGACGGCGAGGCTCGCGCGCGCTTCAAATCGCACGAGGAAGAGGCCCGCTACGAAAGCGCCGAGAGCGCGCTCTTCGGCACACCCGACGAGATCGCGCGCAAGCTCGAAGCATTGCGGCAAGGCGGGGTCGAGTATGTAATCATCAATTTCGGCGGCTCGCGCGAAAACATCCGCCGCTTTGCCCGCGAGGTCATGCCGGCCTTCGCCGACCAACCCGCCTTTGCCCTCGCCGGCAAGTGAGCATTCGAGAGGAGTAAATTGAATGGCATTCGAATTTGGCGTGTTCCACGAGTTTCAGCGGCGCCCGGGTCAGACCGAGGCCGAGGCGTTTACGACAGCGTTCGAGCAGGTCGATGCCGCCGAGCGCTGGGGGCTCGACGCGATCTGGCTGGCCGAAATCCATATGGCGCCCGAGCGCTCGGTCTGCGCGGTGCCGCTGACTATCGCGAGTGCCATCGCCGCCCGCACCAGCAACATCAAGATCGGCCTCGGGGTCCAGGTTCTGCCATTGTGCCAGCCGCTGCGGCTGGCGGAAGAGACGGCCACCGTCGATCACATCAGCCATGGCCGGCTGATCTTCGGCGTCGGCCGCAGTGGCTTTCCGCGCGCTTACGAGGCCTATGGCATCGCCTATGGCGAAAGCCCCGAACGCTTTGCCGAAGTGCTCGAGGTGGTCAAGCGGGCCTGGACCGAACAAACCTTCTCGTTTGCCGGCAAGTACTACAATTACGAAAACGTCTGCATCGTGCCGAAGCCGTTTCACACGCCGCATCCGCCGGTGCGGATCGCGGCGAACCGCGAAGACACCTTCATCTCCGCCGGCCGGCAGGGCTATGCGATTTTCGTTGGCGCGCGGCGCGGCACTCTCGAAGAGGTCCTCCCCAATCTGCAGATTTATCGCGATGCGTGGAAGGCGGCGGGTCATCCCGGCGACGGCGAGGTCTATCTGCGCGCCCCGGTCTATGTCGGCGATACCAAGGAGCAGGCGCTCGCCGATCCCGAAGAAAGCCTGATGAATTTCTACCGCTACTTCGGCGCGCGGCTCGAAGAATTGGCCAACCGCGCCGGCGTCTTTGACACCGCGCGGCGGATCGAGGGCGCGCATCGGCTGCAGACAATGAGCTATGAGGAGGCGCGGCGCGGCCGGGCCATCCTCGGTACGCCGGAGATGGTCGCCGACCGTCTCGAAGAGTTGCGGCAGCAGCTCGGTCTTTCCGGCATCCTCGCCGAGTTGAATTGCGGCGGGCTCGTGCCGCACGAGCGGGTCATGCGCTCCTTGCAGCTGCTCTGCGAAAAGGTGCAGCCCCGGCTCCACTGAGGCCGGGGACGAAGCTGGCAACACGGTCTGATCCAATCTAATCTGCCGGCTCGACGGTCAACCGCCGCGAGGCGAGAGGGAGAAGTGGGGATGGCGTTCGAGTTCGGCATGTTTCACGAGTTTCAATGCCCGGCCGGGACGAGCCAGGAAGAGGCCTTCGCCGAGTTGTTCGCACAGGTCGATGCGGCCGAGCGGTGGGGCCTCGATGCGATGTGGCTGGCGGAGATCCACGTTGCGCCGGAGCGGTCGGTCTGCTCGGTGCCGCTGACCATCGCTGCCGCCATCGCCGCGCGCACCAGCCGCATGAAGATTGGCACCGGCGTGCAGGTGTTGCCGCTGTGCCATCCGCTGCGGGTCGGCGAGGAGGCGGCCACGGTCGACCAAATCAGCCATGGCCGGCTGATCTTCGGGGTCGGGCGCAGCGGCTTTCCGCGCACCTACGAGGCCTATGGCGTGCCCTATGGCGAGAGCCGCGAGCGCTTCGCCGAAACCCTCGAAATCCTGAAGCTCGCCTGGACCGAAGATTCCTTCTCATATTCCGGCAAGTACTACAATTTCGAGAACGTCAGGCTGACGCCGAAGCCCTATCAAAAGCCGTGGCCGGAGATCCGCATCGCCGCCAACAGCGCCGACACCTTTCCGGCGATCGGCAGGCTCGGGCATGGCGTGTTCGTCGCGGTCCGCCTAGGGACCCTCGAGGAGCTGGCGCCGAACATTCGCGCCTACCGCGAGGCCTACAAGGCCGCCGGCCATCCGGGCGAGGGCAAGGTGTTTCTGCGGGCGCCCGTCTATATCGCCGAGACCGCGGCGCAGGCCCGCTCGGAGCCCGAGGACAGCATCATGTATTTCTACCGCTATCTCGGCGAGCGGCTTGAGGATTCGGCAACCCGCGCCGGGGTGCGTGCGGTCGAGGACCGGGCGGCGCGCGGCCGCCGGCTGCAGACCATCAGCTACGACGAGGCATTGCGCGACAAGATCATCGTCGGCACCCCCGAGCAGGTCACCGACCGGCTGATGGGGTTGCAGGCGGAGCTCGGCCTCGACGGCATCCTGGCCGAGATGAACTGCGGCACCAAGATCCCGCACCAGCGGGTCATGAAATCGCTGCAGTTGATGTGCGAGAAGGTGAAGCCGCGGTTTCATTGACGGAAGGAAGAGGCGAAGGCGGCAAAGCGCCAAACCCGGATGCTCGCGGGGCATAGATATTCGCCCCGCAAGAGCGCCGACGCTTCGTCGCCTGAGTGGGGTCGAAACCCGGGTAGCCGCCGCGTGACGCGCCGCGCGCTAGCGGTCGCAGCCGAGCGCCGCCACCAATGCTTGCGAATTGGCCACTGTGCCAAAGACGCCGCCCTGCATCTTGATCACTTCTTGATCGCGTGCTCGTGGTTTGATCGGTCGGTGGCGCCGCAGCAGTCTTCGAGCAGCAGACATTCGAAGCCGCGATCGTTAGCCTCGCGCATCGTCGTATGGACGCAGACATCCGTGGTGATGCCGGTTAGAGCGGTTTCCGATCAGGTTGCAAGCCGGCCTGGTTGAAGAAGCTGCGGCACTCTTGGGGGGGAGAGGCGTTCGAGGGTGCGGTGATCGCCTACCACAGGCCCTTGCGAGTACGCATATGGCGCCGGCATACCGCCCCCAACCGCATGCGGGTGCGGCGATCTCGGTGATGCTGCCGCTGGAAGACGGGCAGATCGCATTCGGCGATTGCGTCGATGTGATCTTGAGCGGGCTGACCCGCCGCATCTCTATACGGTCGCCGATCGCCGAGCGATCGCTCGGTTCCGCGGCATAGGTCCCCATAAGACCTACGATTGATCTAGATCAAGGAAACCATTGGTCTGGGCGAGCGATAATAAGCTCGCTGTCAGCTTGCGCCCGGAGCGCGCTCCGCCCTCGCTGACCGTCCTTGAGAAGGAGAACGTTATGAAATGGTTTGGCAATGCGATCAAAGCTGCGGCGGTCTTACTCACCCTTGCGACGCCGGCTGCAGCAGGATCAACGGACCAGGGAACCGTCTCGCCTGGGCAATTTCCGACGTTGACGGCGGAATGGTGGCAATGGGCACTGTCAATTCCCGTCTCAGTCAATCCTCTAACAGATTCGAGTGGCGAATTCTGCATGGTTGGCCAGCGCAGTCCGATATGGTTTCTGGCCGGCAATTTTCTGCGGAGCGCCGGCTGTTACGCGTGACTGCTCGGTGCCGGACGATACGATGCTTCTTTTTCCCGGTCATCAACAACGTTGAGCTTCAGTCGCCCCTGTGGGCGTCTGTGGCTCCAGGTCCAGAACAGAAACTGCGCGACAATTGCGCAAACACGATGCCAGGGCTTTATCGACGACGCGCACAATCTGGCGGTCAATCTTGATGGTCAGCCGCGTCAAGAAATCTCAGTTTCGTCGCGATCCAATCGGATGTGTTCGCGTTCGCCTTGCCGGCGGAAAATCTCTACGGGGCGGGGCGGCATTCCTGTCCGCCAGCGATATTGCTCGCCAGCGGTCGACGACGGATATTACGTAGTGTTGGAGCCACTTAAACCCGGGGCACACACGAGTTCACTTCCAAGCCGAATCGGTCTCCAACGGATCAACCGTTCGATATCGACGTCTCGTATAATCTCACCGTTGTGCCGGTATCGCTGAAATAAAAAGGTTTACTGGCGGGTATCCCCAAGTAGACAGTCTATCATTGACTTTAAGGTGAAATCGCCGGGTGGTCGGCAATCAAAGGGCCACCCGGCGATGAAACAATAAATGACCGATTGAAACGGTCTTTGCTCTCGTATTCTGCACTTTATGGAGGACGCTATGGCAAGACGCCTGAAACTTCTGATAATCACCGCCTTCGTGACTGTTGCCACGGCAATCGCCGGCGCAGCGCAAGCAGGACCGCCCAAAGATTATACTTTCAAGGTGGTTGCCACTCTCGGCGGCCAGGCGCCGCCGGGTGATAACCCCCACAGTATTTACTTCGGCGACTTCGAGCCGCAGGACATCAACAGCCGCGGAGACTTGGCGTTCGCTTCCGACGTGACAAAGGACGGCACCAATGTCGTTGGCGAGGCTCTATACGGTCGATACCGTGGGACCACGCTCTCGCTGCTCTTCAGCCCGGTAGTGGCCGTGGCTGTGGTAGGTCTGAGGTGGCCGCCGATCGTGAGACAGCCAGAGCGGTCTTCTAGCTAGTACGAAGTTGGCGATGCCGCGCAACCGCAGCATCAGCTCAAAGTCGGTGGAATAGAACGCGCCCTCCGGGCTTGTCGATGACCGGCTCGCCGGCCCGCGGCGCAAGCTCAGGAATGAGCTCCCAGCCGGGCTCGCCACGCACCAGGATACGGCCGCAAGGGTTGGGGTCGCCGATACCGGCGCCAATTCGGCGCGACCGCCAGCGCTTGTTCTCTGGCAGGTCGGAGAGGTCGGCGCGATGGCCTTCTCGCTTGCGAAAGATGTGAAAGCCGAGCGGGCGCACCGCGGCAAGCACGGTCGCAATCGGCACAATCGGCGCGCGGGTCAACTATAAATCATATCCCATCCGATCAACATAGCCGCCAATGCCGCGAAAGTCGGTTTGCATGTCGATTACTACGAGTGCTGTATTTGCTACCCGCAGATCGCCATTGTAGGGCCAAGGATAAGGATCGGCCGCCACATATAGCTCTGTCACCGGCAAGATCTCCTTGGTGAAAGGCTCTCAGCGCGTAGGATGGGCTGAGAATAGCGAAGCCCATCATGTTGGGCCTCTGCCGGGCGATGGGTTTCGCTCCGCTCAACCTATCCTGCGGCGCCCAGCTGAGGCGGCGGGATGGTTTCGTAAACGGGAGCTCGGCGATAAAATTGCCATAATCACATCTTAGCGTAGCATTGTTGAGGTTCGCGAACGGCCGATGTTTGTCAAGCGCGGACAGCGCTGCCGCTGTAGATTCCCTGCAGATTACAGCGGAAACAGCGAGCTGTGGCCGACCTTTGGGGCGGCGGCAGGGGTGCTCTCGAATAGGATGGGTTGAGCGCGGCGAAACCCATCGATGGAGCAGCCGGTAAACGACCGTTTCAGGGTAGGCGAAGACCGGGGGAGGTGCGAGACTGGGAGGCTGGCTTTTGCCTTCATCCAACGGCGAGCGAGGTGATCCGATGACAGAGACGAAGCCGGGCCGCGCGCATCTGATTGCCGGCGGTTTTCCGCCAGGCTCGATGAGCGGGCACGACCACGATTATGCGCGCCTGCGGCTGCTCGGGCTTCTGGCCGAACGAGACATCCCGGCGTCGGTTGCCAACGATTTCGCGGATGTCGAGAAATGGCTGCCGGTCAGCCGGCTGCTGGTTACCTACGTGGCCGGCCCCTACCCCGACGCTGCGCAATGCCGCGCCATGCGAGGCTGGCTGGAAGCGGGCGGCCATTGGCTGGCTTTGCACGGGACCAGCGGCGGCCGTGCCGAGCGGGTGGAAGGCGTGCGCATGCGCCGCACCGTCAAGACCGAGCACCACACCCTGCTTGGAAGCCGCTTCTTGACCCATCCCCCGATCTGCGAGTTTCGCGTCGAAGTCGGCGCCGCGGATTCCCCTCTCACCCGTGGGCTCGGCACCTCCTTCGTCGTGGAGGACGAGCCGTACTTCATTGAGCTGCAGGATCCGGGCTCGACGCGGATCCTGCTGACCGCGGATTACGGCCCGAGCGTCGTGTCGCCCAGCATTGGAACCCTCTACGCCACGGACACCTCGCTGCAGGCCGACGGCAGGACCCGCGTGCTCGGCTATACCCGCGAGGTCGGCGACGGCGGCGTGACCTACTATGCGCTCGGCCATTGTCACAACCCGGCGATCCGGGCCGCCCGGCCCGCCGACCCCGCGGACAACACACCGCCCACGTTTCGCCGCCCGTGGGAAACCGACGCCTTCATCGCCTTGCTGCGCAACGCCATCGCCTGGGGCATGGGCGCCTGATCGCCGAAGCTGATCTCCGGTAGAGCGGCGGGTGGCCGGATTATCGGATGGGCCCGCCGCCGGGAGCCGGTTGGCACGCCATCATTGTTTTCCGCTGTCGGCGGCGTCCGGCCGGCAGGTCGGCAACAGGGCTCAGCCGTCCCGGTGGATCGGGTCGACCCAGAGCACCTGTTCCGGGCGTTCGACCGGCTCGATGTCGAGGTTGACGACGACCGCCTCGTTGTCGCTGCGCACCAGCACGCATTCGAGCGTCTCGTCCGAGGAGGCGTTGATCTCCTGATGCGGCACATAGGGCGGGACGAAGATGAAATCGCCCGGCCCCGCTTCGGCGACGTATTCGAGCCGGTCGCCCCAGCGCATCCGCGCCCGGCCCTTCAACACATAGATCACGCTTTCGAGCGCGCCATGGTGATGGGCGCCGGTTTTGGCATTGGCGTGGATCTTGACCGTCCCGGCCCAGATCTTTTGCGCGCCGACCCGGGCGAGGTTGATCGCCGCGGCCCGGTCCATGCCGGGGTCTGCGCGGTGTTGGGGTCGAGCTGGTCACCCGGGATGACCTTGACGCCGTGGATCTTCCAATCGACCGGCTTGTGCTCGTGCCTCTCGCTCATCTCGCTCGCCCTGGTCCGCCAACCAAGGGACCATAGCATGGTCGGCCGCGACCGAAAAAAGATCTTGAAACCGACTGCATTTAGATATATCTAAGATATCGTTGAGCCACACTGATACCAACGGAGCACAGAATGACCGATGCGTCCACCGAACCCACCCGGGTCAATGGCTATCACGCACATGTCTACTACGACGCCGCGACAAAACCGGCCGCCGAGCGGCTGGCCGAAGCGATCACCAGCCAATTCACCGTCAAGCTCGGCGGCTTTCGCGACGGGCCGGTCGGTCCCCACCCGATCGCCAACCTCCAGATCATCTTCACCACCGCGGAGTTCGAACACGTCGTACCGTGGCTGATGCTGAACCGCGAAAACTTCGACGTCCTGATCCACCCCTTGACCGATGATTCGGTCGACGATCACAGCCGCTATGCGCTGTGGCTCGGCACGCCGGTTCCGCTCAGGCTAGAAACCTTGCGGCGCAGCTACCGGGCCGAACTCCTGCCAACTGCCTAAGGTCAGATAACCATATGTTCAAGCATTCACATCTTCGCGAAGAAGGCCGGCATGCCCACGGGGCTTTTCCCCATGGCGGGCGTCGCTTTGGCGGCCATCGTGGCGGCGGCCTCGGCGGCGGCCGGGGCGGGCGGCTCGGCCGGATCTTCGACCACGGCGATTTGCGCTATGTGCTTTTGCACCTGATCGCCGAGAAGCCGCGCCACGGCTACGAGTTGATCAAGGCGATCGAGGAACAGCTCGGCGGCATGTACAGCCCGAGCCCCGGCGTGATCTACCCGACCCTGACCCTGCTCGAAGAGCTCGGCTACCTGCGGCCGGAGACCGCCGAAGGCAGCCGCAAGCTCTATTCGATCACCGAGGAAGGTACCGGTTTTCTTGCCGCCAATCGCGCGATGGTCGACGCGGTCCTCGGTCGCATGGCCGAGGCCAGTCGAGCCTATGCCGGTGGTCCGGCGCCCGAGATCCGGCGGGCCCTACACAATTTGGACCTCGCGCTTTCGATCCGGCTCGCCAAGGGCCCGCTCGATGCCGCCCAGGTCCGCGCGGTCACCGACGCGCTCGATCGCGTCGCGGCCGAGATCGAACGCAGCGAGTGAGCGCGTCGGGCCGATCCCGGTCGTTGAAAGCTGCTTCGTGATTGCGTGTGCAATCGCGATACTGATGACGCTGCCCGTGCCATAGCCGCGCAACAGAACGCCGGTGACTCATATGAAGCTCGCGGTGCCCGATCTGATCTCGAATTCCTATTTCCCGGCGGTGGCCGCGGTCGAGCTTGGCTTCTTCAAGGAGGAGGGGCTCGACGTCACGCTCGAATTGGTCTTTCCGGTCGACCGGGCCTATCGCGAGATGCGCGACGGGGCGATCGATTTCGTCGGCGGCTCGGCCCATTCGGCGCTGGCCGCCTTCCCCGAATGGGAGGGGGCCAAATTGCTCTGCGCCCAGGCGCAAGGCATGTACTGGTTTCTGGTCATGCGCGCCGATCTCGATGCCCGGCGCGGCGATGTCGGCGTGGTCAAGGGCCGCCGCATCGGTGCCGCACCCTGGGTCGAGATGGGGCTGCGCCGGCTCTTGACCGAGGCCGGGATCGATCTCGAGCGCGACCGGGTCACGATCGCCCCGGTGCCGGGTGCGACGGGGACCACGGTCAATTTCGGTCTGACCGCGGCCAAGGCGCTCGAAGAGGGCCTGATCGACGGGTTCTGGGCGAACGGCATGGGGACCGAGGTCGCGGTGCGCCGCGGGGTCGGCACGGTCGTCCTCGACGTGCGCCGCGGCGATGGGCCAAAGCCCTGCTTCAACTATACGATGTCGGCGCTGGCGACGACCGACCGGCTGATCGAAAGGACGCCCGAGGCCGCTGCCGCCGCGGTGCGAGCGATGGTCAAGACCCAGGCCGCGCTGAAGGCCGACGTGACCCGCGCGACCGAAGTCGGCCGCAAGCTGTTCCCGCCCGCCGAGGCCGAGCTGATCGCCGAGCTGATCCGCCGCGACCTGCCTTATTACGACGCCGTCGATCTCGCCCGAATTCGTCGCCGAAATGAACCAGTTCGCCCGCGACCTCGGCATCCTCAGCGGCGAGATCCCCTACGACAAAATCGTCGCCGCTCAGTTCGCCGAACTCTGGAAGGTCTGATGCGCGCCCGACCCTGCTTTCGCATCTCGGATCGCCTTCCATACCGTGAGCGGCGTGCACGGCATCCTCAGATCGCGCACGCCGAGCGGGGCGAGGGCGTCGAGGATGGCGCTGACGACGACGGCGAGTGCGGGCGTGCACCCGCCTTCGCCGCCGGCCTTGATGCCGAAGGGGTTGGTCGGCGACAGCACCTCGACGATCCGGGTCGTAAAAGACGGCAGATTGTCCGAGCGCGGCATGCCGTAATCCATGAACGAGCCCGACAACGGCTGGCCCGAGCCGGGGTCGACGACGCATTCCTCCCACATCGCCTCGCCCACACCCTGGGCGATGCCGCCATGGCTCTGGCCATGCACGATCATGGGGTTGATGCAACGGCCGACATCGTCGACGACCGAGTAGCGGGCGATCTCGACGGCACCCGTCTCGGGATCGACCTCCACCTCGCAGACGGCGCAGCCATTGGGGAAGACCGGGTCGTGCATCTCGTTGTCGGTGACGAGCGCGAGCTCGCCGGCGAGACCCAACCGCGCCGCCTCCCTCGCCAATTCGAGAAAGTCGAAGCTGCGGTTGCTGCGGGGTGCCGCAGAACCGGCCGTCGGCGAACGCGACCTCGTCCGCGCTCGCCTCGAGGATGCGCGCGGCGACGGCCTTCCCCTTGGCGATCAGCTCGGGTGCGGCCTTGGCGAAAAGGGTCGCGGCGTGGCGCATCGAGCGGCCGGAATGCGAGCCGCCGCCGACGCTGACGACATCGGTGTCGCCCATGACGATGTCGATGCTGGCGACCGGCACGGCGAGCAGGGCCGAGACGACCTGGGCAAAGCTCGTCTCATGGCCCTGGCCGCTTGGCCCGGTGCCAATCACGATTTCGACCCGGCCCTCGGGTTTGACGGTGATCTCGCTGCGCTCGCGCGGCGCGCCGATCGAGGATTCGACGTAATTCGCCAGCCCCAATCCGAGCAGCCGGCCGCGCGCCTCGGCCAGGCGCCGCCGCGCAGCAAAGCCGTCCCAATCGGCGATCCGCATCGCCAGATCCATGTTCGCCTCGTAGGTGCCGCTGTCGTAGCGGGCGCCGACGGCGTTAGCATAAGGCATCGCCTCGGACCGGATCAGGTTCCGGCGGCGCAGCTCGATCCGGTCGAGCCCCAGCTCCTGTGCCGCCCGGTCGATCAGCCGCTCGATCGCATAGGTGACCTCCGGCCGCCCCGAGCTGCGATAGGCGTTGGTCGGCATCGTATTGGTGAAGACCGCGCGCGAACGCAAGGTCGCCGCCGGGATGTCGTAGGAGCCGGTAACCAGCGCCGAGCCCTTGCCGAGGGGCGACAATGAGGCGCAGCGCGCGCCGACATTGCTCACATTGTCGGCGCGCAACGCCAGAAAGTGGCCGTCGGAGCGCAGCGCCAGCTCGACCCGGGTCACGAGGTCACGGCCCTGATAGTCGCTGAGGAACACCTCGGAGCGGGTCGAGGTGTATTTGACCGGCCTGCCGAGCTTCTTCGATGCCCACGACACCAGCGCCGACTCGACGTAGAGACGGTTGCGCGTGCCGAAATTGCCGCCGACATCCTGCGACACGACCCGCACCTGCTCGGGCTCGACCCCGAGCACGGCGGCGAGCTCGGCCTTCTGGCGCACCGCCCCGCCGCTGCCGGCCCACAAGGTGCAGCGGCCGCTGGCGCCGTCCCAATGGCCGAGGGCGGCGCGCGGCTCGATCGGCACCCCAGTTACCCTCGTGATGTGGAATTCCATCGCGACGATGTGGTCGGCTCGGGCAAAGGCGCGGTCGGTCTCCGCCGGGTCGCCGAACCGGGTGTCGACGAGGACATTGTCCGGCACCTCGTCCCAAATCACCGGAGCGCCCGGCGCCAGAGCCTGCGGCACCTGCGCCACCCAGGGCAGCGGCGCGTATTCGACCGCGACCGCCTCCGCCGCGTCGAGTGCCTGCGTCGCCGTCTCGGCCACCACCATCGCCACCGCCTCGCCGACATGGCGCACCCGATCGGCCGGCAGCGGCAATTGCGGGCCGATGAAGATCGACCCGCCGCCGGGGCCGGTCAGCTTCATGTCGTAGCGGGTCTGCGGCACCGGGCTGTGCGGGATCGGGGAAAGCCCGTCGGCGAGGCAGTCCTGTCCGGTAAAGACGCCGAGCACCCCAGCCATCGCCGCCGCCCGCCCGGTGTCGATCCGCACGATCCGGGCATGCGGGTAGGGCGAGCGCACGATCGCGGCATGGGCCTGCCCCGGCAGGCTGAAATCGTCGCTGAACCGACCCGCGCCGGTCAGCAGCCGCTGATCCTCCTTGCGCCGCAGCGGCTGCCCGATGGCGCCGAGCAACGCTGCCTCGAGAATGCCGATTGCATCATTCATTGGCGGCCTCCAAGCTTAGGAGGAGTGTAACCCTGGGACCGGGGCGCTTGCATCCGGGGCGAAGGGGATGGGTCATGAGCACCGAGGCGAATTCCCCGGGCCGGGTCAAGCGGCGCGGGGTCGGCGATCTGGTCAAGGGCGGTGCGCCGATTGTCGGCCTCACCGCCTACACCGCACCGATTGCCGGTCTGCTCGATCCCCATGTCGATTTCCTGCTGGTCGGAGATTCGGTCGGCATGGTGGTGTACGGTTTCGACAGCACATTGCCGGTGACCTTAGAGATGATGATCGCGCACGGCGGCGCGGTGATGCGCGGCTCGGCCCGGGCATTGATCGTCGTCGACCTGCCGTTCGGCAGCTACCAGGAATCGCCGGAGCAGGCATTCCGCAGTGCGGCGCGCATCCTGGCGGAAACTGGCGTTGCGGCGGTCAAGCTCGAAGGCGGCGCCGAGATGGCCGAGACGGTGCGATTTCTCGTCCGGCGCGGGGTGCCGGTCATGGGCCATGTCGGGCTGATGCCGCAATCGGTCAACGCGGCCGGCGGGTTCAAGATACAGGGGCGCGGCGGGGCCCAGGCCGAGCGGGTCATGGCCGACGCCGACGCCATCGCCAAAGCTGGTGCCTTCGCGCTGGTCGTCGAAGGGACAGTCGAGAAGGTGGCGCGCGCCATCACCGAGGCCGTGCCGGTTCCGACGATCGGCATTGGCGCCTCGCCCGCCTGCGACGGCCAGATCCTGGTGACCGACGACCTCCTCGGCGTCTTCACCCAATTCACGCCGCGCTTTGTCAAGCGCTATGCCGAGCTGGCGCCGGTGATCTCGGCCGCCGCATCGGACTACGCGGCCGAGGTGCGCGCCCGCCGCTTCCCCGGCCCCGAGCACTGCTTCGCCCCGCGGTAGCGGCGGTATCCCTGGTAGGGCATCCGGCTCGGGGATAAGTATATGGCAAGAAATGTTCGAATATCCTATTGATATAGCCCCGAGATGACGATTGCCGCGCCGGACTTCCGTGCCCGGATGTCGGACTGTCCGGAAGGATCGTGGGCTCAATATTTCCTTTGAACGAAGGCCGGGACGGCGGTAGGCTTGCCGGTGGAGATCCGCCCAGCCGCGGAGAGGCTGGCGCTTGGGTCGGGGGGATACGATGACCGAGTGCAATTGGGGCTCATGGATGGCGGCGGCCGGGCGAGTGGCCGGAGCATTGGCGTGCGCCGTGTTCGTTGCCGGTTTGGGTGGTGCGGCATCCGCCGAGACACCGCTCGAGTTGACCTACCGGGTGTCGCACTCGGTATTTGGCGATATCGGCACCTACACCAACACGATCGAGCCGACCGCGGATGGCACCAAGGTGCAGACCCGGGTGCATTTCGCGGTCAAGATGCTCGGCGTCGGCCTCTACCGCGAGGATGCGCAGCGCACCGAGCGCTGGCGGGGCAACCGTCTGGTCGGATACCACAGCGTGACGAGCAAGGGCGACACGCGCACCGAGGTGACGGGTGAGGCGCGCGGCAATAGTTTTGTGATCACCTCGGCTGACGGCACGGTCGCGGCACCCGCCACGGTTCATCCCGCCAACCCGTGGTCGTCGAACTTCCTCGCTTCCGACACGATGATGCGGCCGGACACGGGCAAGGTCGAGCAGGTGCGCGTCAGCGGCGGCAAGGAGACCGCGGTGACGATCGGTCTGTCGACGGTTCCCGCGCGCAAATACGAGGTCGACGGCAAGAGCCGCTACACCGTCTGGCTCGACGGCCGCGGCGTGCCGGTGCAGTTCATGGCCGACGACGACAGCGGCAAGGTCACCTTCACGCTCGACAAATGCGACCGCTGCAACCTCGACGTTTCCTATTTGGCGCCAAAATAACAGTTAATTCCACGTCCGCGCCCGACTCCGAGATCGTAACGACGGTCGTCGACCGCGGTGTCCGGGACGGCGCGGCTTTGTGGCTGGGTCGGGCCGGAGTCCGGCTGCCGAGCTTTGCCGAGCTCGCCCGGCCGCGGCTCATCCCCGGCCTTCCTGCCGTCGACCCCGATCGGCCGGACCCGGCCAATCTCTACCGGGTCCACTGGTACAACGACCGCCGCCGCACTGGCATCGCCGAGATGCCGGCCCATCTCATCTTCCCGCCCGAGCTGACCGGGGTGCGTGCCCCGATTGTGATGGCATTGGGCTGCTTTTTCCCGATGATCGCCGCGCACAAGGTGCTGGCGGCCTATGGCTGTCTGATACCCCGGCTGGTGAGCGGCCGGTTCGATCCCGAGCACGACCGGGCGGTGTGGCCGTCGACCGGGAACTACTGCCGCGGCGGCATCGCGATATCGCGCATCCTCGGCTGCCGCGGCATCGCGGTGCTGCCCGAGGGCATGAGCCGGGAGCGGTTTTCCTGGCTCGCCGATTGGGTGGGCCGGCCCGAGGACGTCGTCCGCACCCCGGGCTCGGAAAGCAACGTCAAGGAAATCTATGACAGATGCGCCGAGTTGGCGCGCGATCCCGCCAATGTGGTGCTAAACCAGTTCGCTGAGTTCGGCAATTATGTCGCCCATTACGCCTGCACCGGACCGGCCCTCGCGCACCTCTTCGAGGCGATGCCCGGCAAGCGGCTGGCGGCCTTCGTCGCGGCCTCGGGCTCGGCCGGGACCTTGGCGGCCGGCGACTACCTGAAAGAGAAACATGGCGCCCGCATCGTCGCGGTCGAGGCCGCCGAGTGCCCGACGCTGCTCAGGAACGGCTATGGCGAGCACAACATCCAGGGCATCGGCGACAAGCACGTGCCGCTGATCCACAACGTCATGAACACCGACCTCGTGGTCGGCGTCTCCGACCGCAGCACCGGCGCGCTCGACCTGTTGTTCAACAGCGAGGCCGGGCTCTCCTATCTGGCGGACCGCCGCCATATCGACCCCGAAACGATCGCCGAATTGAAACTGATCGGGCTGTCCGGCATCGCCAACCTCGTCGCCGCGGTCAAGGTCGCCAAACGGCTGGAGCTCGACGAGGAGGATGTCGTTCTGACCCTCGCGACCGACAGCGCCGCACTCTACGGCAGCGAGCGGCAAAAGCTCCTCATGGCGAGTTTCCCCGACGGCTTCGACGCGGTGAACGCCGGCGAGGTCTTCGGTGAGCATCTGCTCGGCATCGCCGACAACGATGTGCTCGAATTGACGCATGGCGAGCGCACGCGCATCTTCAACCTCGGCTATTATACCTGGGTCGAGCAGCAGAGCGTCTCGCTCGACGCCTTCGAGCGTCGCCGCAGCCAGGCCTTCTGGCGAGAGATGCGCCAGGCTGCGTCCGCCTGGGATGAATTGATCGCCGAGTTCAACGCCAAGATCGAGCAGGGCTGTTGATATCGAGCCACACCGAGCTGTGCCGCCGCACCAGGGAGCGTGACCGCAGCCTGCGCGACAAGGTCATGTCGCTCGAAGAGGCGGCGGCCATGGTTCCCGACGGCTCGCTCGTCGGCATCGGCGGCTCGACCCTGTCGCGCACCCCGATGGCGATGATCTGGGCCTTGATCCGCGCCGGCCGCAAGGATCTCATTTGCGCCCGCGGCATCGCGTCGAGCGAGGGCGAGCTGCTGCTCGGCGCCGGCGTGAGCCGGCACATCGTGACCAGCTGGTTCAGCCAGGGGATCGTCTGGGGCGTCTCGCGCGTGATGCGCCTCTACACCGAAGGTAAACGCGCGAAATTCGAGGAATGGAGCCATCTGGCGATGGGCCTGCGCTTTCGCGCCGGTGGGATGGGCGTGCCGTTCCTGCCGCTGCGCTCGATGATGGGCTCGGACGTGATTACACGCCTGCCCGATGCGAAGCTGATCGACTGTCCGTTCACCGGCGAGAAACTGGTATTGGTGCCGGCGCTCAACCCCGATGTCGCGGTAATCCACGTCCAGCGTTGCGACCCATACGGCAACGCGCAGATTGACGGGCTGCCGTTCATGGATCTCGATCTGGCGATGGCGGCTCACCGGGTGATCCTGACCACCGAACAGATCGTCTCGAACGAACAGATCCGGCGCCGGCCCGACCACACGAAAATCCCGTTCCTAGCCGTCGATGCCGTGGTCGAGGCGCGGTTCGGCTCGGCGCCGCACGAATGCTACGGGCTCTACGAGCCGCTGTTCCGGCATCTCGACGGCTACGCCGCGCAACTCAAGGAGGATCCGGAGCGGGGCATCGCCGAATACCTCAACCGCCATGTCTACGGCCCGCAATCGTGGACCGAATATCTCGATCTGCTCGGCCTCGACGAATTGCTCGACGCCGCCCGGCGCGGCCGGAGCATCTATGACGACTGACGCCTCGTCCTACACCGCGAGCGAGCTGCTCGCGGTGTCGAGCGCGCGGCTGCTGCGCGACGGCGAGGTCGTGTTCGCTGGCGTCGGCATTCCCCTCTTGGCGGCGACACTGGCGCAGCGGCTGCACGCGCCGGGCCTCACCATCCTCTTCGAGGGCGGCACCATCGGCGCCTTTATCGAGCCCGGCAAACTGCCGCCCTCGACCAACGAGCAGCGCTGCACCCGACGCGCCAACATGGTGCTCGGCAGCACCGACGTGCTTTTGTTGTTGCAGCGCGGCTATGTCGATATCGGCTTCATGGGCGGGGCGCAGATCGACCAATATGGTAATCTCAACAGCTCCTTCATCGGCGACCCCGAGAGCCCGAGAACCCGGCTTCCGGGCACCGGCGGCGGCAACGACATCGCCAGCCTGACGCGGATGATCGTGGCGATGAAGCACGAGAAGCGCCGCTTTGTCGAACGGGTCGACTTCGTCACCAGCCCCGGCTATCTCGCGGGCGGCGACAGCCGGCACCGGGCCGGGCTGACGGCCGGCGGCATGTTCCGGGTCGTGACCGACCTCGGCCTTCTCGGTTTCGACGAGCGCACGAAACGGATGCGGCTGCTGGCATTGCACCCCGGCGTCACTGCCGAGGAGGTGCAGGCGAACACCGGTTTCGAGCTGCTGATCGCGGCCGACCTGCCAGCCACCAATCCGCCGACAAAGAACGAGCTGGCGGCGCTGCGGCACCTCGACCCCGACCGGCTTTACACGGCCTGAAGGTCGCTGCGATGACCATTTTCACCAACACCTTCGGCTTGGCGATGCGGAACTTCACGACCTGGCCGGAGCTGCCGGAGCCGCGGGCGCTGATCGACTATGCGGTCAGGGCGGAAGCGCTGGGCTTTGATTCTGTGTGGGTGTGGGATCACGTCCTTCTCGGCGTCGACCCGCCGTTCCCGATCATCGACTCGCTGACCCTCTTGACGGCGGTGGCGGCGCGCACCAGCCGGATCGGGCTCGGCACCGGGGTGCTGGTCTTGCCGTTGCGCAACCCGGTGGTGCTGGCCAAGGAATTGGCGAGCCTCGACCTGATCGCCGGGGGCCGGCTGCTGCTCGGCCTGGCATCGGGTTGGTACAAGCGCGAGTTCGACGCCGTCGGCGTGCGGTTCAACGAGCGCGGCCGGATCATGGACCGCAACCTCGAAATCCTGCGCCGGCTGTGGACCGAGAACGAGGTCAATGGCGAATATCCGCCGCACCTGCTGCGCGGCGCCAACCTGTCGCCCAAGCCGGCGCGAGTACCGACGATGCTGATCGGCGGCTATGTCGACCGGGTGCTGAAGCGCGCGGCGCTGAACGGCGGTTGGCTGACCTATTTCTACACCCCCGAAGGGTTCGCCCAATCCTGGGCCAAGGTCTGTGGTTTTGCCGCGCAGGCCGGTGGCGACCCGGCGGAATTACTGAATGCGAACCAGCTCCCGATCTGCGTCGGACCGTCGCGCGCGGCGGTCGAGCCGGCGATGCTGGAGTGGCTCGGCCAGGAATGGGACTATGCCGCCTGGAGCCAATCGACCAAGGAGGCGGCGATCATCGGCACCGTCGACGAGTGCGTGGCGCAGCTGCGCGCCCAGCTCGCGGCCGGCGTGCAAAAGCTGATCTTCATCCCCTACCGCTACCAGCCCGACCAGGTCGAGATCATCGCCCGCGACATCCTCCCGCGGCTGCGGGGCTGACCCGATCCTCGCACCGCGCCGCGGCTGCTGTTGCAATTCGATTCCGAGTGCTATTGATTGACCGCCCGGTGCGGCAGGCTGGGCGAGGGCGTTCGGGTCCCACGACTGCCGATAGGGGAGGTTCGCAATGAATTCAGCTTTGTCGGTACCTCGGATGTTGCTGTTCGGGGCGATGACGGCAGGCCTGTTCGCCGTCTCATGGCCGGCCGGAGCGCAACCGGCGCCGGCGAGCCCGGCCCCGGCAGCACCTACAGCGGCAGCACCCGCGGCGGTACAGGCGCCAGCGCCGGCGCCGTCATGGATGCAGGGCGCGCCCAGCTCGGCCGGGGAGTCTCATCTCGCGCCCAACGTGCCGCCGCCGATCCCGACTGCGGCCGACAAGCTGCCGCTGGCCGATCTGAAGTTGCCGAAAAACTTCCACCTCGAAGTCTACGCCAGCGGCGTGGCAAATGCCCGCTCGCTGCGGATCGGCGACAAGGGGACGGTCTTCGTCAGCAGCTCGCTCCCTCGACCGCGTCTATGCGATCACCGACAAGGACGGCAAGCGCGAGGTCAAGACGATCGCGACCGGGCTCAATTCGCCGAACGGCATCGCCTTCCACAACGGCACGCTCTATATCGCCGAGATCGACAAGATCTCGAAGATCGACAATGTCGAAAGCCAGCTCGACAACCCGCCAAAGCCGACGGTGATCTACAGCGATCTGCCGAACGACGCACCGCACGGCTGGAAATTCCTGACCGTCGGTCCCGACAACAAGCTCTATTTCAACATCGGCGCGCCGTGCAACATCTGCATGCCGCCGCCGACGCATGCCCAGATCCGCCGCATCAACCTCGACGGCAGCGGGATGGAGGTCGTCGCGCACGGCATCCGCCAGGTCGTCGGCATGGATTGGCACCCGGTGCTTAAGCAAATGTATTTCACCGAGAACCAGCGCGACTGGCTGTCGGAGGACGAGCCGAACGACAAGCTCAACCGGATGGCCCATCCCGGCCAGGACAATTTTGGCTATCCCTATTGCGACGGCGGCGACATCCCCGACCCGCAATTCGGCTGGGGCCACAGCTGCAATGAATTCACCAAGCCGGTGGCCCAGCTGGGGCCGCATTCGGCGCCGCTCGGTTTGCGCTTCTACACCGGCCGCATGTTCCCGCACGAATACGCCAATGCGCTCTTCATCGTGCGCCACGGCTCGTGGAACAAATCGAAGAAGATCGGCGGCGACATCGTCGTGGCAAAGCTCAATGCGGACGGGTCGGTGAAGTCGATCGAGCCCTTCATTACCGGCTTTCTGCAAGACAACAAATATGTCGGCCGGCCGGTCGATGTCGAGCTGATGAAGGACGGCTCGATGCTGATCTCGGATGATTGGAATGGTGCGGTCTATCGCCTGAGCTATGGCGTGCCGCGGGTCAGCTCACGCCGTTAGGGCGGCGCTCCATGGGGCGTGCCGGAAGAGCCAGCGTCGTTACCTGGGCGCTGTTGGCCGGCACGCTCTCCGCCGCCGCCGCCCCGCCGCCGGAGAAGCTCGAGGTTTGCCTCGCCTGCCATGGCGCGGAAGGCCAATCCGAGACCGACAGCGTGCCCTCTCTCGGCGGGCAGCCGTCGAAATATGCGCTGATCCAGCTCTATATGTTCCGCGAGGGGCTGCGTCAGGTCGAGCCGATGACCGAGCTGATGAAGGGCTGGAGCGACGCGGAATTGCAGCAGACGGCCGATTTTATCGCGGCACTGCCGCCGCCAAAGCCGCCCGACGATCTTGGAGATCCGGCCCGGCTCGAACGCGCCCGCGCGCTGGTCGAGCAGAACCATTGCAATGTCTGCCACCTCCCGGATTTTTCCGGGCAGGAGAATGTCCCGCACCTTGCCGACCAGCGCGAGGATTACCTGCTGAAGGTGCTGCGCGACTACAAGAGCGGCGTGCGGCACGGCTACGACGCGACGATGGCCGAGGTGCTGCAGCCGATCGACGATGCGCAGATCGTCGAATTCGCCTATTACCTGTCGCATTTCCGGCAGGCGTCCGGGGCTCGTTGAGCGATTCGGCGCAGCCGGCCCGCGGCGGAGGACGGCGATGGAGATACGATCGCGCGGCAATTACACCATCTCCGGCCGCGAGCTGGTCGCCGAGGGGACCGATCTGCGGGTTCAGGTGCTGACCCTGGCCGCCGGCGAATGCGTCCCCTGGCACTACCACAGCGAGGTTACCGACAGCTTTGTCTGCCTCGAAGGCCCGATGGTGGTCGAGACGCGGGCGCCGCGCGCGGCCCATCGGCTGATGCCGGGGCAGCGCTGCGCGGTGCCGCCGAAGACCGCGCATTACGTGCACGGCGAGGATGGCGGCGCGTGCCAGTTCCTGATCGTCCAGGGTGTCGGCGTCTATGACTTCATGCCGGTCGGCGGATAGCGCCCAACCGGCTACGCCGGCTCGATTTCCCTGTCCTTGCTCGGGATCAGATCATAGGGCAGGGCGAAGCCTGGCATCGCCTTCAGTCGCTGCGACCAGGCCGTGAGGTGCGGCCACTCGGCGATGTCGAAGCCGCCCTCGGCCATGAACACCATGCGGCCCCAGCAGCCGATGTCGGCGATGCTGCACGCGTCGCCGACCAGCCAATCCCGGTCCCGCAACGTGTTGTCGACGAATGACAGGGCCGCTTCGGCTTTCGGCCGGAACTCGGCGATCACCTCGGGGTGCGATGCACGAAACCGGGCCGAGTGCCGCACCTTGGCGACGGCGGTGATGTGGTCCGCCTCCCAGGAGAGCCACTCGCGCGCTTGCCACCGCTGCTGCTCGCGGGCGGGCTCGAAATGCCCAGTCGTGCGCGCAAGATAGTCGAGGATCACATTCGATTGCAGGATCGTCAGCCCGCGGTGGCGCAACGAAGGCACCACCCCCCAGCGGTTGACCGCCAGGTACTCCGGCGTCTTCTGCACGCCGGTCTTGAGGTTGACCGTACGGAACGAATACGGCAGCCGCGCCAACGCCAGATAGAGGATCGGCTTGTAGCTCGAACTCGAAGTGAAGCTGCCATAGATGGTCAGCCGGTCATCGCTCGAGCTCATTCCGGCTCCTCGAAATCCAGCTTCTCGGAGAGGCCGTAGCCGTCGGCGAGCTCGCGCAATTTGTACCAGGTGGCGTCTTCGACCTCGATGCCGTTGCGGCTGCGGTCCTGCTCTCGCCGGTGCTCGATCTCGCCGGGGTAGAGGACGCCGCTCGACCCCTCGGCGGGCGGGGTCGCTTTGAGATAGGCGATGAACTCGCCGACATCCTTCTTGAACTCGGCGAGCGGGCGGAACGCGGCGACGTTGAAGACCGCCATAAAGCAGCCGTCGTTGTGCCGCCCAGTCGGCTCGACGCCAAAGCCGAGCCCGGTCAGGAGGCCGCACAGGATCTCGACCATGACCGCGAGCCCGGTGCCCTTGTAGCCGCCCTCGGGGCCGCCCAGCGGCAACAGCGCGCCGCCCTGGCGCAATTGGCTCGGGTCGTTGGTCATCCGCCCGTCGCTGCCGATCACCCAATTGTCCGGCACCCTTTCGTTGCGGGCGACGGCGAGCGCGATCTTGCCCGCCGCGGCGGCCGATGTCGCCATGTCGAGATAGAGCGGCCCTTCCAAGTCGGATGGGATCGCCATCGAGATCGGGTTGGTGCCGAGCCGCGCCTCGCGCCCGCCAAACGGCGCCACCGCCTTTGGGCTGCGTCCCGAATCGGCGGTGATCAGCCCGATCATCCCGGCCTGTGCGGCCATCTGGGTATAGCTCGACAGCCGGCCGATATGGCCCTGGCGAAACACCGTCGCGGCGGCGACGTTGGCGTTGCGCGCCTTGTCGATGGTCAGCCGCATCGCCCGCTCGTTGGCGGTGTAGCCGAACCCCCAATGCCCATCGACGACGGTCGTGGTCGGCGATTCCTGCACGATCGTCCACGGCGCCCCCGGCACGATGTGCCCGACCTTGATACGCTCGATATAGGTCGGGATCTGGATGACCCCGTGCGAATCGTGGCCGACGAGGTTGGCGCCGACAATGTGGCGCATGACCAGCCCGGCCTCATCGGGCGGCGTCCCCGCCGCCTCGAACAAAGCTTGCCCGATCTCGATCAGCCGCTCGGCTGCGACTTTCGGCATCGCATATCTCCCTGATGGTCGCGGCAGGATGCGAGCTATTGTCAGAGCCGTCAACGACCCGCTGCGGTCCCGAGGTTTGCATAGCGAGGGAGCAGAAACGCCGATGGAAGAACACACCTTCGACTACATCGTCGCCGGCGCCGGCTCGGCGGGATGCGTCGTTGCAGCCCGGCTCAGCCAATCCGGGCGCTACCGCGTGCTCCTGCTGGAGGCGGGGGATCGCGACCGCTATCCCTGGATCCACGTGCCGATGGGCTATGGGCGGCTGTTCAGCAACCCGCGGGTCAACTGGATGTATGAGAGCGAGCCCGAGCCCGAACTCGAAGGCCGCTCGATGTACCAGCCGCGCGGAAAGGTCCTGGGCGGCACCAGCTCGATCAACGGCATGGTCTATATGCGCGGCAATCCGCTCGATTACGACGGCTGGCGGCAGCGCGGCTGCACCGGCTGGGATTGGGACAGCGTGCTGCCGTATTTCAAGAAGGCCGAGGACCAGGAACGTGGAGAGGACCCGTTTCACGGGGTCGGCGGGCCGCTGCGCGTCTCCGACCAGCCGGCGCGCTTCGAATTGGCCGAGCGCTGGATCGCCGCGGCGGTCGAATCCGGATTGCCGGCCAACAACGATTTCAATAATGGGCAGCAGGAGGGTGCCGGCCCGTTTCAGAGCACGACCAAAGGGCGCCGGCGCTGGAGCACGGCGGCGGCCTATCTGCGCCCGGCGCGCGGCCGCCAGAACCTCAAGGTCGAGACGAATGCGCTCGCCACCCGGATCGTGATCGAGGACGGCCGCGCCACCGGCGTCGAGTATCTCGAGAACGGCGCCCGGACGACCGCGCGGGCGCGCGGCGAGGTCATCGTCTGTGGCGGCGTCTTCAACTCGCCGCAGCTCTTGCAATTGTCGGGGCTCGGGCCGAGTGGGCTATTGCAGGGTCTGGGCATCCCGGTGGTGCGCGACATGCCCGCCGTCGGCGCCGACCTGCAGGACCATTTCTATGTTCGGCTGGCGTTCCGCTGCACCAGGCCGATCACCCTGAACGACGTCGCCAACAATCCGCTGCGCAAGGTGGCGGCCGGGGTGCAGTACCTCTTGTTCCGCTCGGGTCCGCTGGCGACCAACGGGATCTGCGCCGGCGGCTTTGCGCGCAGCGACCAGCGCCTGGAACGGCCCGACATCCAGCTCAATTTCAGCCTGTGGAGCTTTGCCGAGCGAACCCGCGCCGGGGTCTTCCCACACCCCTTCCCGGGCTTCACTGTCAGCGCCGTGCATCTGCGCCCCGACGCGCGCGGCGAGGTGCGGCTGAAAAGCGCCGACCCGTTGGCGCCGCCGTCAATCCGTTTCAACTTTCTGAAGACGCAATACGATTTGCAGGCGTTGACCGCCGGGATGCGGCTCGCCCGCAGGATCGTCAACCAGCCGGCGCTTGCGGATTATGTCGCCGGCGAGCTGATACCCGGAAAAGAGGTCGTCACCGACGCCGAGTTCGAGGCCGCCATCCGCAAAAACGGCATCTCCAACCTGCACCCGGTCGGCACTTGTCGCATGGGCGGGGACGAGGCGGCGGTGCTCGATCCGCGGCTCTGTGTGCGCGGCATCGGCGGGCTGCGTGTAGTTGACGCCTCGGTGATGCCTTCGGTCCCCGCCGGCAACACCAACGCGCCCTCGATCATGATCGGCGAAAAAGCCTCCGACATGATCCTCGAGGACGCCCGCGCGGCGGCGTGACGCGAGGCCGGGCTAATCGGCCGCCGCCTTGCCGCCGATGGCATGACGGAAGCGTACCGCCCGCATCAGTCCGATGATCAACCCGATCGTCAGCAGGTAGACGATCAGCTGCGCCCCGGTCGGCTGGTCGGTATAGCCGATCAGCGTATGCATCAGCCGGCCGATCAGGCTCTGGTCCGCCAAGAGCCAGGAGGTGTTCCAAACCGTCGCGGCGAAGGCGTCGAAATACCCCGCCTGCTGCAAAAACGCGACGGCCTGCGCGGCGAGCCCGGCGGCGAGCAACGTGATCAGCCAGGATGTGACGGCGAAGAGGCGCCGCGCCGGAACCGCGAGCAGCCCGAAATACATCAGCGCCGAGAGCACGATCCCGCCGGCCAAGCCGAGGGCGCCGCCGGTCATCATCGCCAGGGCCGAGGCGCCCCCCGAGGCGGCGATGCCGTAGAGAAACAGCACGATCTCCGAGCCTTCGCGCAGCACCGCCACGCCGACCACGATCGACAACGCGAAGAGCGGCCGCTCCCCGGCCGCGACCGCAGCGCCGACCCGGCGCATCTCCTGGGCGATGGCGCGGCCGTGGCTCGCCATCCAGACGTTGTGCCAGGCCAGCATCGCGACCGCGAGCAGCAGCACCGAGGCGTTGAACAGTTCCTGGCCGGCCCCGGCGACCGCGTCGGCGAGTTCGCCCGCGAAAGCCGCCACCAGGCAGGCGCCGGCAACACCGCTACCGATGCCATAGGCGATCCACCGGCTGCGCTGCGGCACGCCCGTCGTCGCCGCCAGCACGATGCCGACGATCAGGCCCGCTTCGATGACCTCACGAAAGACGATGACGAGAGTGGCGAGCATCGAGGTTCCCAATTTTACTTCGCGATTAGTATGCCGCGGGTTTCCTTCTCATGAAAATCGTCGAAAAATTTATAGCTGCCGGGCTTCAGCGGTCCGATGAACAAAACGACTTCACCGCTCCCGGGAACGACCTTCTCCGCCTTGAAGTCGTGGCTTTCGAACTCGGCGGAGGTCGTGTCCTGGTTCTTGACGGTCAGCTTGATCCGCTGGCCGGCAGGGACGGTCAGTTCCGCCGGGGCGAATTTGTGGTCCTTCAGGATCAGCTCGAACGCCGGCGGGTCCGCTGCGAACGCAGGAGCTACGGCGACGGCGGCTACGAAGAGAAGGGCCGAAAAGAGGGTTCGCATCTAAATCGAACTCCGAGGAATTATCCGTTGTCGAACAGGCGCTGTCCGATGAATTCGCCGCGGGCAACCCCGCCGGGACAGGCGAAGAGTCCGCCGCCGGTGTGGGTGACGAACTGGTTCATCATGTCGAACTTTGCCATCCTTTCGAAGATCTTGACGAACCCCGTCCGCGGATCGCGCTGGTAGCATAGGAAGAAAAGGCCAGCGTCATACTCCATGCCCTGGCGCCAAGGCGGCCATCGCTCGGCGGTGAAGTTGACGCCGTCGTTGTACGAATAGGGCCGCCGCAGGATTTGCGCGCCGTCGTTGCTCGCCGCCGCGGCCAGCCGGACATGGGCATTCTCGGCGATGACGGGATTGCCGTCCGCGTCGAGCCGGTCCAGGCCGAGCGGGTCGTGCTCGTTCTTCATGCCGATCGGCGCCCCCGAATATTTGTGCCGGCCGACCGTCTCCTCCTGAAATGCGACTTTCATGCGGTCCCAGTGCTCGATCGCGATCCGGATCCGCCGGACGACGAGATAGCTGCCGCCGTGCATCCAGGCAGGGCCCTCGCCGCCGACCCAAACAAGCTTCGCCATCGTCTCGGGATCGTCGGCCGCCGGATTGTTGGTGCCGTCCCTGAAGCCCATCAGGTTGCGCGGCGTCTCCGTCGCCGGGTAGCCGGGTAGGAAGCCGGTCTGCGCCCAGCGCACCTTCGCCGCGCCGTAGGCGAGCCGCGTGAGCTGGCGCACCGCGTGAAAGGCGATCTGGGGATCGTCGGCGCAGGCCTGCAACGACAAATCGCCGCCGCTGCGCGTCTCCGCCAGCTGGTCGCCGGCAAAACGCGGCAGCTCGACGAGCGCCTCGGGCCGGCGCCCGGCGAGGCCAAAGCGGTCCCGGCCGTCCTCGGCAAAGAGGCCCGCACCAAACCCGAAGGTGATTGTCAGACGCCCCGGCGGCAGGTCGAGGCTTTCGCCGGTGTCGGCCCCCGGCACCGCGAGATCCTGACCGAGCGGCTTCGCCGGTTGGCCCGCCGTCATGGCGGCGGCGGCCGTGGTCCAGGCGCGCAGCAGGTCCACCACCTGGTCGCGCCCGGTCGCGGCCAGGTCGAGCGCGGCGAAATAAGTGTGACTTTGCGCTGGTGTCGTGATCCCGCCCTGATGTTTCCCCCAGAACGGCTCGATGTCCTCGCTGCCGTTCGTCTCCGCCGCCTCGGCGGCGCGCAGGCCCGAACCAACCGCCGCCGCGAGCCCGGCGCCGGCGCGAAACAGGAAGCGGCGGGTCGGCACCCGCCCCTCACTGTCGCTCACGGCGTCCCTTCTACCAACGCGTTGACGTCGTCGTGGACGTAATAGAGACCCTTGCCGTCAGGGGTCAGCGCGAGGCCGAAAAGATTGCCGCTGCCGGGCGGGGATTGCGCCTGGTTGGTGTTGATCCATTGGGCATGCAGCTGCTTGCCCGCTCTCGGGTCGATTTCGACCACCTGCCCGTTCAGCGCGTTGCACGCCACGAGCGTGCCTTCGGGCGTCATCACCAAGGTCAAGGGCCGTTTCAGGAGGCCGTCCTTGGTCACCGGGCGGCCGGTGCCGGCGCTGGTCGTGCGCGTCACCGCGTCGGGGATGGCGACGATCTGGTTGTCGACCGAATCGGCAACGTAGAGGGTGTTGTCGGGGCCGAGCGCCAAACCCGTCGGGCCGACCATGAACACGCCCTCGTCAGCGGTCTGTCCAAAGCCGCTTGCGACCACGGTCTGGCTGGCGATGACCGGCGGCTTTCCTTGCGGGATCGAAAGCTGAAGCCGCAGCACAGTGCCCTTGCGCACAACCACCGACGATCCGGTCGCGGGATCTTTCACATTGGGGCCAGGAACGTCGAAACCGGCCATGCTGACAAAGAGGGTTGCGCTGGCCCCGTTGTCGATCGTCGCGATGTTTCCCCAGGGGCCGTTGATGTTCGGGCCGGTCCAGACAGCGGCCAGCTGGCCGTTCGGGTCGAGCACCAAGAGACAGCCCTGCCCCTTGGTACGGGTGGTGCCATCCTGGCTCGGGGTGCTGCCGACGATGACCCAGCCGCTCTTCAGCATCGTCATCGCGGTGGTCAGGCCGACCCCGCCCGGGCACTGCGCCAGGTTGCGCGGCAGCTTGGCGAAGAGCCGCGTCTTGTTGGTCGACGGGTCGTAGGCGATGATCGTCGTGCCGGTGCCTTGCAGGTTCGACACATCGTTGAAATTGTCGACGAGAACGTCGCCGTTCTGGATTTTGCCGGTGGAGACCGGGGCGACGACGACCGCGTAGGGATTGAGGTCGCCGTTGTCGGTGACCGTCGACGCCCGCGTGCGGTGATGATGTATGGCGCCGAGAAAGCTCGACGAATCCGATGCTCTCACCGGAACGGCAGGCATCGCCAGAAGCAGAGATGCCGCAAGTGCAGCCAAACGGCCTCTTCGCAGGGCGCGCGGGCGCGGTGTCATCTGCGGTTTATCCTCTTCGTAAGTGCTCATGGACGATAATGCGGATCACTCGCAGTGGCGTCAACTTGCAAAGCACGCAAGGCACGCCTGCGCGGCGCGCAGTCCTGCCGCGTCAAAACGTGACGATGACCCGCATGCCGATCACGGCTTCGTTCTTGACCGACTGCCCCGGCACGTCGGGGTTGTTGATGCCGCCGCCGGGGTTGAACACATATTGAAAATCAGGCTGCAGAATGACGGATGGGATAAGCCGATACTGGTACATCAGCTCGAGATAGGTCTCGCCGCCGCGGACCCGCTGAAACGTCCCGCTGTAGAAACCGGTAGCTCGGTCGAGCGCGGCGGCGGAGCCGCTGACCTTGCCATAGCCCATGGCCAGACCCAGGACGTCGTCGTCGCGTCTGGGAAAGGGCGTGTGCAGGCCGAGTCCGGCGTTCAAGCTAAAGACGACCAGGTTGCGGTCGCCTTGCGGGGTACCCATCGCACGGGCAAAAAAGTTGAGTGAGTGGCCGCCGTCCTTGGCCGAGCGCCAGACCATCTGGTCCATGACACCGTAGAAGCTGTAGTTGCCGTGATGGCTCTGTGCAATTCCGCCGCTCAGCGGGTTGGCCAGAGAAAGGCCGGTGTTGTCGAGCTGCAAGTCGTCAAACTGCTCGCTGTTGTACCAGAAGCCGAGCTTGTAAGTGCCTTGCAGTGCTACCTCCTGTCCCGGCATAACCATCGCGCCGAGCGCCGGATAGGCATATTGGATTTCGCCGATGACGAGCGCTCCGCCATTCAACGGAAAGCTCGTCCCCGAGGGGTTTGCCACCTGCGGATCCTGTATCCGGTTCGGGGCGGGGTTGCCGTTCAGCACCGCCAATAGCAGGGTCAGCGAGTCATTCGGACGGCCCCGGGCCCGGACACCCAATGCCGACAACGGATAGGCCGGGCCGCCCCCGGGCAGGTCGACCGAAGGCACCAGCGGCCAGCCATCCGACGTGTTGACGAAGAGCAAACCTTCCTGACTGACCATGAATTCGGTATCGAGGCTGATTTGGCCGACTTTGATGTCGAGCCGGTCCTCGTCGAGGAATTTCTGCTGGTACCAGAGTTCCCACAGGCGCCAGGCAGGATTGGCTTCGATGCCGCTCGCGGTCTCCAAGGTCAAAAGATTGTCGGCGCTCAGATTTTGGCCACGGATTTGTAGGCCGCTGACGTTGAATGTTCCCCCATGCCAGCCGAAGGCTCGCTCGGTGTCGAGCTGGAGCACACCTTGGGTCAGACCGTCATAGGCAAAGCCCGTCTTGACCCCGCCGGTCAGATTGCCCAGCACCTCGCTGGTTTCGGAGAGGCCGAAGGAGAGCCCATATCTGCTCAGCGCGGTGCGCAGACCCCACATGTCGCCGAGCAAAAAATCGCTCTTCGACAGCCCGGTGGCGAAGGCTAATGGGCCGGTTGTGCCGTCGCCCGCGGGAGGGTTCTGTTCGATGACTTCCCCGGTCGGCACGGCGAGAGGAGGCGGTGCGGCGGCTGCGGGCTCGGTCCGTAGACAGGCCAGGAAGCCGGCGCCAGCCAGCCGCAAACCGAGTGTTGCCGTGCGGGCCGCCGGTCGCCAAGGACTGTGCATTGCTGAGGCTCGAGAAATATGCTGGCTCGACATCGGTTTGATGCTCCGGAACGGCCGGCCGTTGCCGGGCGGCGGCTGATAGAGCAAACCGGTCGCACTCGCAACTGCATTGCGACGCATTTGCGTTATGAACCGGAGGGTGATTGCCAGGAGCCTGATGTTTGCGCTAGCTTTCCACTCTTTTGTTCTCATCCGAGCGCTATGATGCAGCACCACTCTTCTGCCGCCGAAGGGTCGGCGAGCCTGGCGGGTCCGCCGCCGGTCGTCGTGACCCTGCCGGACGGCAAATCCCGCGAGTTTCCCGGGCCGACTAGCGGTGCCGACATCGCCGCGGCGATCGGGCCGGGGCTCGCAAAGGCGGCGATCGCGATGCGGGTCGATGGCCGTCCACGCGACCTCGCCACTCTAATCGACCGCGACGCCGCCGTCGCCATTGTCACCCGCGACAGCGAGGACGGGCTCGAAATCCTGCGCCACGACGCCGCCCACGTTATGGCCGAGGCGGTCAAGGAGCTTTATCCCGAGACCCAGGTCACCTTCGGCCCGGCGACGGAAACGGGCTTCTATTACGATTTCGCCCGCGCCGACCCGTTCACTCCGGACGACCTCGAGAAGATCGAGGCGCGGATGCGCGAGATCGTGCGCCGCGACGAGAAAATCACCCGCGAGGTCTGGGACCGCGACGCGGCGGCCGCCTTCTTTCGCGGCATCGGCGAAAGCTACAAGGCCGAATACATTGGCGAGATCCCGGCCGGCGAAGTGATCAGCCTCTACCGGCAGGGCGATTTCGTCGATCTATGCACCGGACCGCATCTGCCCTCGACCGGCGCGCTCGGCCAGGCGTTCAAGCTGATGAGCGTGGCCGGCGCCTATTGGCGCGGCGATGCGCGCAATGCCCAGCTCCAGCGCATCCACGGCACCGCCTGGGCGAGCCAGAAGGAGCTCGACCAATATCTCTATCGGCTGGAGGAAGCCGAGCGCCGCGACCACCGCAAGCTCGGCCGCGAGCTCGAGCTGTTTCATCTCAGCGAGGAGGCGGTCGGCAGCGTCTTCTGGCATCCCAAGGGGTGGACGCTCTACCGCATCATCGAAAGCTACATGCGCATGCGGCTCGACCGTGCCGGCTATCACGAGGTCAAGGGCCCGCAGCTGCTCGACCGGAGCCTGTGGGAAGCCTCGGGCCATTGGGAGAAGTTCCGCGACAACATGTTCATCGCCGAGAGCAGCGACGGACGAATGCTGGCGCTGAAACCGATGAGCTGCCCCGGCCATGTGCTGATCTTCCGCAACCGCCTGAGAAGCTATCGCGAATTGCCGCTGCGGCTGGCCGAGTTCGGCAGCTGCCACCGCAACGAGCCATCGGGCGCGCTGCACGGCATCATGCGCGTGCGCGCCTTTACCCAGGACGATGCTCACATCTTCTGCACCGAGGAGCAAGTCACTCAGGAGTCGGTCGAGTTTTGTCGGCTGCTGCTGTCGATCTACCGCGATTTCGGCTTCGAGGACGTGGCGGTCAAATTCTCCGACCGCCCGCCGGTGCGCGCCGGCTCGGACGCTGTCTGGGACCGCGCCGAAGCGGATTTGCGCGCCGCCGTCGAAGCTGCCGGTCTTGCCTATACTGACAATCCGGGCGAGGGCGCCTTTTATGGGCCGAAGCTCGAATTTGTTCTGCGCGACGCGTTGGGCCGCGAGTGGCAGTGCGGCACCTTGCAGCTCGACTTCGTGCTGCCGGAGCGGCTCGACGCCAGCTATGTCGGCGAGGACGGTGCCCGCCACCGACCGGCCATGCTGCACCGGGCGATCCTGGGTTCGGTCGAGCGGTTCATCGGCGTGTTGATCGAGCATTACGCCGGGCGCTTTCCGCTGTGGCTGGCGCCGGTGCAGATCGCCGTCGCCTCGATCACCTCGGAAGCGGCGGACTACGCCGGGGAGGTCGCGCGCGAATGCACGGCCGCCGGGCTGCGCGCCGTCCTCGACACCGGCGGCGAAAAGATCAACTATAAGGTGCGCGAACACAGCCTCGCCAAGGTGCCGGTCATGCTCGTCGTCGGCGGTCGCGAAGCGGCGGCGCGGTCGGTCGCGCTACGCCGGCTCGGCGGCCGCGATCAGGAACTACTTGCGCTCGGCGAAGCGGTTGCTAAATTGACGCAGGAGGCGGCAGTGCCGTCGCTGTCCTAGCCGCTTGTGCATTGCATGAGGGGCTCGGTTCAACCAAAGAGAGGAGAGTCTAAATACCCCGACCACCAATGAACCTCACCCCCACCCGGGAGGGACCCCGCATCAACGAGGAGATCGGCGTGCCGCGCGTGCGCCTTGTCGACGAACGGGGCAACATGGTGGGTATCACCCTGCGCAACGAAGCGCTCGCCATGGCCGCCGATGCCGGCCTCGATCTCGTCGAGATCGCCCCCAACGCCGATCCGCCGGTCTGCAAAATCCTTGACTTCGGCAAGTTCAAATACGAAGAACAGAAGAAGAAGAACGAAGCCAGGAAGAAACAAAAGATCATCGAGGTCAAGGAGATCAAGCTGCGCCCCAGCATCGACGACCACGATTACGACGTGAAGATGCGCAGCATGGTCAAGTTCCTTGGGGAAGGCGACAAGGTCAAGGTCACCATGCGCTTCCGCGGCCGCGAGCTGGCGCATCAGGAGCTGGGCATGGACGTCCTCGTCCGGGTCCGCGACAACCTCCAGGAGCTCGCCAAGGTCGAGCAGATGCCCCGCATGGAAGGCCGCCAGATGACGATGGTCATGTCGCCGAAATAGCCGCGAGGCAGCGCGCCGGGCTGTGCTTGCTTTCGCCGGTCGCCATCGCTATAAGCCGCGGCTTCGACGGGCGGCGGGCCGTGTTGCGGGCATGCCCGGTCGCTCGACCCCGGAATTTTGGACCAGGAAATGCCCAAGCTCAAAACCAAGAGCGGCGCCAAGAAGCGGTTCGGCCGCACCGCCACCGGCAAGATCAAGCACAATTATGCCTATAAGCGCCACCGGCTGATCAGCAAGGACAAGCAAGGTAAGCGCAAGCGGCGCGGCACCACGACCCTCGGCAAGGGCGACGCGGGGCTGGTGCTAACCTACATGCCATATCTTCGGGGCTGAGCCATGGCGCGCGTCAAACGCGGGGTTACCACCCACGCCCGCCACAAGAAGGTCCTCGGTCTGGCCAAGGGCTATCGCGGGCGCGGCTCGACCGCCTACCGCGTCGCGATCGAGAAGGTCGAGAAGGCGCTGCAATATGCCTATCGGGACCGCCGCAACCGCAAGCGCGACTTCCGCGGCCTGTGGATCCAGCGGATCAATGCCGGCGCCCGCGAGCACGGCCTGACCTATTCGCAATTCATGCACGGCATCAAGCTCGCCGGGCTCGACCTCGACCGCAAGGTGCTGTCGGACATCGCGGTCCGCGAGCCCGAGGCGTTCCAGGCGATCGCCGCGACCGCACGCTCGGCATTGGCGGCGGCGCCGGCCGCAGCGGCGGCGGCATGATGACCGCGCCGCGAGGCGTTCGCCGATTTACCGAGCGCGTCGAAGGCTGAGCCCCCGCGCGCGAGCGCGCATGCCGGCGTGCCGGCGATGACCACCGAGGGGCCCATCGAGCGGCCCCTTTTTCTTATGGATCGAGGCGATGGCAGAGTTCGACCCGTTGAGCAGCGAGACCCTGGGCCTGATCGCCGCGGCGGCTTCGCCCGAGGCGCTCGAAGAGATCCGCGTCAAGCTGCTGGGGCGCCGCGGCACCCTGACCGCCGCGATGCGCGAACTGGCAGCGCTCGATCCCGAGGCGCGGCGGCGCGCCGGCGCCGCGCTCAACGCGGCGAAGGACCGGATCGCCGAGACGCTGGCCAAGGCGGCGGTTCGGCTCGGCCGCGAAGCACTCGAACAGCGCCTCGCCGCCGAGCGCGCCGATGTTACCCTGCCGATGCCGTTCGCCGGCGAGGGCCGCATCCACCCGATCAGCCAGACCATCGACGAGATCGTCGCGATCTTTGGCGAAATGGGCTTTGCCGTCGCCGAAGGACCGCATATCGAGGAAGATTTCTACAACTTCACCGCGCTCAACATCCCGCCCGAGCACCCGGCGCGCCAGGAGCACGACACCTTCTATCTGCCGGAGCGGGCCGATGGCACCCGGCTGGTGCTACGCACCCACACCTCGCCGGTGCAGATCCGCACGATGCTGGCGCAGCAGCCGCCGATCCGCATCATCGTCCCCGGCCGGACCTTCCGCTGCGACCACGATGCGACGCATTCGCCGATGTTTCACCAGGTCGAGGGGCTGGTCGTCGACCGCACGACCCATATGGGACATCTGAAAGGCTGCCTGATCGAGTTCTGCCGCGCTTTCTTCGGCCTCGACGACCTGCCGGTGCGCTTTCGCCCGAGCTATTTTCCGTTCACCGAGCCCTCGGCCGAGGTCGATATCGGCTGCTCGCGCCGCGGCGGCGAACTGAAGATCGGGGCCGGCGGCGACTGGCTCGAAATCCTCGGCAGCGGCATGGTCCATCCCAAGGTGCTGCAGAATTGCGGGATCGACCCGGCCGAGTTTCAGGGCTTTGCGTTCGGCATGGGGATCGAGCGGATCGCGATGCTGAAATACGGCATCCCCGACCTGCGCACGTTTTACGACGGCGATCTGCGCTGGCTCGGCCATTACGGGTTTCTGCCGCTCGATATTCCCTCGCTGGTCCGCGGCGCGCTTTCCGGCGGGGCCCCGGCATGAGACCGAGGTGGGAGCGGCACGAATTCCTTCCTCTCCCCGCGTACGGGGAGACCGTCGGGGTGAGGGGGATTTCCGGCCGGCCGGGAGCCAACCGATGAAAACAACCCTCGCCTGGCTCAAAACCCATCTCGACACCGAGGCTCCACTTGATGCGATCGTCGAGCGGCTGGTCATGCTCGGCCACGATGTCGACGGGATCGAGAACCGCGCCGCGGGGCTCGAGCCGTTCACCGTCGCCTCGGTGATCTCGGCCGAGCGCCATCCGAACGCCGACCGGCTCAGGCTCTGCCTCGTCGATACTGGCAAGGGGCGGGTTCAGGTCGTCTGCGGCGCCCCCAACGCGCGCTCCGGCATGAAGGGTGTCTTCGCCCCGGCCGGCACGGTCATTCCGCGCACCGGGGCGGTCCTGAGGGAAACCCAGATCCGCGGCGTCGCTTCGCGCGGCATGCTGTGCTCGGCCTATGAGCTGGGTCTGGGCGAGGACCGCGACGGGATCATCGAGGTGGCCGAGGAGGCGCCCGTCGGGGTGCGTTATGCCGATCTGATCGGCATCGGCGACCCCGTGCTCGACATCAAGGTGACGCCGAACCGGGCCGACTGCCTCGGCGTGCGCGGCATCGCCCGCGACCTCGCCGCCGCCGGGCTCGGCAGCCTGAAGCCGCTCGACGCAACCCCGGTACCGAGCCGTTTCCGTTCTCCGATCAGCATCGATATCGAGGACCGCTCGGCCTGTCCGCTGTTTCTCGGCCGCCATATCCGCGGCGTCCGCAACGGGCCGAGCCCGCCTTGGCTGCGCAATCGATTGGAGGCGATCGGGCTGCGGCCGATTTCGGCCCTGGTCGACATCACCAATTTCCTGACCTTCGACGTGAACCGGCCATTGCACGTCTTCGACGCGGGCCGGCTGGCCGGCGGCTTGACGGTGCGTTTCGCGCGATCGGGCGAGACCTTGCTCGCCCTCAACGGCCAGGAATATGCGCTCGACCCGGAGATCACGGCGATCACCGATGCGCAGGGAGTGCAGAGCCTCGGCGGCGTCATCGGCGGCGAGGCGACCGGCTGCACCGAGGCGACGACCGAGGTGCTGATCGAGGCGGCGCTGTTCGACCCGGTGCGCACCGCCGCTACCGGGCGCAGGCTCAACATTGCGAGCGATGCGCGCTACCGCTTCGAGCGCGGCCTCGACCCGGCCTTTGTCGCAGACGGGCTCGAAATCGCGACACGGCTGGTGCTCGAATTGTGCGGCGGCGAAGCTTCCGAGATCGTGACCGCCGGCACCGCGCCGGATTGGCGGCGGCGCTACGTGCTGCGCGCCGGGCGGCCGGCGAGCCTAGGCGGGCTCGACGTGCCGATCGAGGAGAGTGCCGCGATCCTCGCATCGCTCGGCTTCGCGGGCGAGGCCACGGCGACGGGCGACATCTCGGTCGAGCCGCCGTCGTGGCGCGGCGACATCGAGGGCGAGGCCGACCTCGTCGAGGAGGTGCTGCGGGTCAAGGGCTACGACCACATCCCGGTGGTGCCGCTTTCGCGCGAGGCGGCGTTGCCGCGAGCGGCATTGGCTCCGGCGCGGCGACGCTCCGAGCTGGCCCGCCGCGCCCTGGCGGCACGCGGCCTGACCGAGACCGTCGCCTTCTCGTTCGTCGCCGCGCGGGAGGCCGAGCTCTTCGGCGGCGCCAAGCTTGAGCTGCGCCTTGTCAACCCGATCAGCGCCGATCTCGACGCAATGCGTCCCTCGTTGCTGCCAGGGCTGGTCGCCGCCGCCCGCCGCAACGCCGATCGCGGCTTCGCCGATGCGGCCCTGTTCGAGTTGGGGCCGGCCTACCGCGACGACACGCCCGAAGGCCAGGCGCTGGTCGCGGCCGGGTTGCGCGCCGGGCAGACGGGAGCGAAGCATTGGCGCGTGCCGGTGCGCGAGGCCGATCTCTACGACGTCAAGGCCGACGCGCTGGCCGCGCTCGCCGCGATGGGCGCCCCGGCGGACAATATCCAGGCCGCGGCCGATCCGCCGCCCTGGTACCATCCCGGACGCGCCGGGACCCTGCGGCTCGGGCCGAAGCTGCTCGGCACATTCGGCGAATTGCACCCCGCGGTGCTGGAAGCGCTCGACGCGCGCCCGCCGATCGCGGGTTTCGAGGTTCTCCTCGACGCCGTGCCGGAGCCGCGCGCCGCTCGCGCGAAAGCGCCCTTGCAGCTGTCGGTGTTCCAGCCGATCGAGCGCGATTTCGCCTTTGTCGTCGACCGCGGGTTGCCGGCCGAAACCTTGCTGCGCGCCGCCCGCGGCGTCGACCGCACGCTCGTCGCCGAGATCCGCCTCTTCGACGTCTACGAGGGTGCGGGCCTGCCCGAGGGCAACAAATCGCTGGCCGTCACGGTTGTCTTGCAGCCGCAGGACCACACCCTGACCGATGCCGAGATCGAAGGCTTCTCGCAGCGGCTCGTCGCCCAGGTCGAAAAGGCCACCGGCGGGAAGCTGCGCGGCTAACCACCCATGAAGCGGTTGAGGTCCGGGGTCGCCATCGTCGTATCGATATAGCCGAAGGTCCCCTTTTCCTTGACCTCGCGCGCGGCGTCGACGAGGCCGCTCATCGCCGCGCGATAGAGCGAGGTCGCAAGGCTGATCCGTTTGACGCCGGCCTCGGCCAGCGCGGCCACCGGGAACGAGCGACCCCTGACGCCGGCCATGAAGTTGAACGGCCGCGACAATGCCGCACAAACCGTCCGCACCGCCTCGAGGTCGGGGAGACCCGGCGCCATCAGCACATCCGCCCCCGCCGCCTCGAAGGCTTGCAGCCGCTGGATCGTGTCGTCGAGGTCGGGATTGCCGCGCAGAAAATTCTCGGAGCGCGCGGTCAGGGTGAACGGGAAAGCGAGCCCGCGCGCCGTCTCGACCGCCGCCGCGACCCGCTCTTTCGCGTGGCCAAGGTCATAGAGCGGCTTCTGCGGGTCGCCGCTGAAGTCCTCGACCGAGCCGCCGACCAGACCCGTCGCCGCCGCCAGGCGAACGGTCTCGGCGACACCCTGCGGCGCATCGTCGAAGCACTTCTCCAGATCGGCCGAGACCGGCAGGTCGGTCGCGGCGACGATCGCCCGGCAATGGGCCAGCGCCTCTTCCCGCGTGACCATGCCGTCGCGGCGGCCCAATACACCAGCCTGGGCGCCGCTCGAGGTCGCCAGCGCCGGGTAACCGAGCCCGGCCAGAATCTTCGCCGAGCCCGCATCCCAGGCATTGGCGATCAGGAAGAACCCCGGTTCCTGATGCAATGAGCGGAAATGGTTGGCTTTTTCGATTTGGCTCGCGGTCATGCTGGGCTCCAGGCGCGGCTGTCTTCGTCCAGCATAAGCCAAGCCGGTGCTCCGCGCCGATAATATAGGGGCCGTTGACAAAGTAGCCCCTAGAGGCTACTTGTTTGCCGTGCGCACTGTCGGTCTAAAAACCCTAAAGAACAAGCTCAGCGAATTCGTTCGGCTGGCCTCCGCGGGCGAGACGATCGTGGTCACCGACCGCAACCGCATCGTCGCCGAAATCGTGCCGCCGCGACGGCAGCAGCATGAGAGCTTTATCGAACGCGGCGTCCGCGAGGGCTGGCTTACGCCGGCCACGGATCGAAGTGGTCGTCCGCCGCCCCGCAAGCCGATCAAGGGCTTGACGTTAGACCAGCTGATGTCGGAGCTCGGGCAGGATCGGGAAGACCGCGTTTGAACTACCTCGACAGCTCGGTTCTTCTCGCTCACCTGCTGATGGAGGAACGCCGGCCTCCGACAGCGTTTTGGGAGCAGGGTTCGGTTTCCAGCCGATTGCTTGAATACGAGGTATGGAACCGCATCTGGGCGCGCGGGCTTGGCCAATCGCATCGGGATGAAGTCAACGCGACACTCTGTAAGATCGAAATGATCGAGCTCACGCGGCTCTCGTTGCGGAGGGCGCTGGAGCCATTCCCGCTTGGTGTTCGGACGCTGGACGCCCTACATCTCGCCACCATGGATTTCATCCGCGAACGGGGTGAATCCGTGCAGCTCGCGAGCTATGACAATCGTCTGATCGCCGCGGCGCAGGCGTTGGGAATTTCGATCGCGCAATTATGACCGAAGCCCGAATGGCCGAGCCGGCGTGCGTTGATCCATAGGGGCGCCCACCCTATGTTCGCCCTCGCATGACCCCTTTGTCCCACATCCGCAATTTCGCGATCATCGCGCATATCGACCACGGCAAGTCGACCCTGGCCGACCGGCTGATCCAGGCCTGCGGCGGGCTCGATGCGCGCGAGATGCGCGAGCAGGTGCTCGACAATATGGAGTTGGAGCGCGAGCGCGGCATCACGATCAAGGCGCAGACGGTGCGCCTCGAATACCGGGCCGGGGACGGCGAGAGCTATGTCCTCAACCTTATGGATACGCCGGGCCATGTCGATTTCGCCTATGAGGTCAGCCGCTCGCTCGCCGCCTGCGAGGGCTCGCTCTTGGTCGTCGATGCGAGCCAGGGGGTCGAGGCGCAGACCCTCGCCAATGTCTATCAGGCGGTCGAGGCCGGGCACGAGATCGTCCCGGTGCTGAACAAGGTCGACCTGCCGGCGGCCGAGCCCGACCGGGTCAAGGAGCAGATCGAGGATGTGATCGGGCTCGACGCTTCGGATGCGCTGCTGATCTCGGCCAAGACCGGGCTCAACGTCGACCGGGTGCTGGAAGCGCTGGTGACCCGGCTGCCGCCTCCCTCCGGCGACGCCGCCGCACCCTCGAAGGCCCTTCTGGTCGACAGCTGGTACGACCCCTATCTCGGCGTCGTCATTCTGGTCCGGGTCAAGGACGGGGTGCTGCGGGCCGGGCAAAAGATCCGCTTGATGGCGACCGGGGCCGTGCACGCGATCGAGCGGGTCGGCGTCTTCACCCCGAAGGGTGTCGCGGTCGAAGCGCTGGGGCCGGGCGAGATCGGCTTTATCACCGCCGGCATCAAGACCGTCGCCGATTGCCGCGTCGGCGACACGATCACCGAGGACCGCCGCCCGGCCGCCGCTCCGCTTCCCGGCTTCAAGCCGGTGCAGCCGGTGGTGTTCTGCGGCCTCTTTCCGACCGATGCCGCCGATTACGAGCGGCTGCGCGACAGCCTCGCCAAATTGCGCCTCAACGACGCGAGCTTCGAATACGAGCCCGAGACCTCGGTGGCGCTGGGCTTCGGCTTCCGCTGCGGCTTTCTCGGCTTGCTGCACCTCGAAATCATCCAGGAGCGGCTCGCCCGCGAATTCGATCTCGACCTGATCGCCACCGCCCCTTCGGTCGTCTACCGCGTGCATCTGACGAATGCCGCGGTGCGCACCTTGCACAACCCGGCCGACATGCCCGATCCGGTGCGCATCGACCATATCGAGGAGCCGTGGATCAAGGCGACGATCCTGGTCCCTGACGCCTATCTCGGCTCGATCCTGGCGTTGTGCGAGGAGCGCCGCGGCGAGCAGGTCGATCTGACCTATGCCGGCAACCGGGCGATGCTGGTCTACCGCCTGCCATTGAACGAGGTCGTGTTCGATTTCTACGACCGGCTGAAATCGGTCAGCCGCGGCTATGCCAGCTTCGACTACCAGATCGACGATTACCGCGAGGGCGACCTCGTCTTGATGAACATCCTGGTCAACGGCGAGCCGGTCGACGCGCTCTCGGTCATCGTCCACCGCCACGAAGCCGACCGGCGCGGTCGCGCCTTGTGCGAGCGGCTCAAGGATCTGATCCCGCGCCAGCTCTTTCAGGTCGCGATCCAGGCCGCACTCGGCGGCCGCATCATCGCCCGCGAAACGGTCAAGGCGCTGCGCAAGGACGTGCTCGCCAAATGCTACGGCGGCGACGTCACTCGCAAAAGAAAGCTCCTCGACAAGCAGAAGGAGGGCAAGAAGCGGATGCGCCAGTTCGGCAAGGTCGAGATCCCGCAATCCGCCTTCATCGCCGCCCTCAAAATGGGCGACGCCTGATCCCCGTCGACGGAGGAGGAAAATCACCGGATGAGAGCGATATCTCCGGCATGATCGACGGGACACCGGGGTTCGATGGCGACATCTTCGCCGATGCCCTCTCTAAGCTTGGGCAGGTCGCGCATGAAGCGGGTCGGGTCATCGACATCGCGCTCTACGGCGGCTCGTGCCTGATGCTGGTTTCGAACTTCCGGCTGGCACGCCGATGTGGACGGGTCGCAGCCGATGACCAAGGCTTTCTCGACCTAGCCGTGCGCGCGGTTGCATAGCGCCGCGGATGGCAGCCAGACTGGCTCAACGGCTGACGAGCAGAGGCCGGGCCCGCGGGTGTTCGTGCCCAGCGCGGAATATATATTGGCGATGAAGCTGATGCGCTGCGCATCGATCCGGCGAGCGCGCGCAAGAATCTCGATGATATCTTGAACTTGATGCAGGTCGTCGGGCTCGACCGCCGAAGCCGGCCGGTCGTTCGGCTCTGCCTTGAGCGAGTTCCTCGACGAGTTTTACCGGCATCCCGAGCGGCGAGCAGCCATGATTGCCGACGAGCCGCCGACACTCGCCGACGCGCGCCGGCACGCGACACTGGGCGCGGTCGGCGAGCACCTCGCCCGCCGCTGGGGCCTCGCGGTTCCGGCCTGGACCGACGATCCATCCCGGTTTCTGCACGAGCCCTATTTCACGACTCCGATCGAAAAACCTCAAGGCGATGCTCTTGGTGCAGAGCCCTCTGGCCTTTCGTCGCCGGTTGATCTTCACCGAAGCCGACCCGCTGCGCCGAGCCCGCATGCCGCTTTTGCCGCCGCCTGGCGACTCGCCGCCCGCAAAAATGGTCGCGGGTGATTCACCGCGGTCGTGACGCGCGCCGGCGGAACAGCACAATCAGCAATAACCCCAGGACCATCAGCACCGCGAAGGCCCAGCACAGAAGAATGCTGACGATGATCGGGTCCCAAAGAAAGGCCAGGACATGGCGCTGGATTATCGCCTGGACGAGGTTCAGGCTCGACCGGTTGAGCTGATACCATAATTGCCCCAGCGCAATCGGCGCCCACACTTTGGTGTCGATCCAGACCATCACGTCTCGCGCCAGCACAGCGGCGCCGGCGACAAGGATGATCCAGCCGATCAAGCGCCCGACGATCATCGACACAACCCGGCAGCTATCATTCCGCTGTAGATAATCCGCCGCCGCGCGAACGCAACGAGTCCGCCTCTGGTGCCCCTGGCCCCGCGATCGCCGAGGCGGGAATTGCCGAGCGGATCGGCGCCCCGCCGCCGCCCCCGGGTACCATCGAGATGGATCGAGACATTGGACGTGCGGATGCCGCACCGGGCGCCAGCTCGCCCTCCCCGGGCTGTCGAACGGACGAGCGGCGCGAGGGTCATTGCCGACGGTTGTTCCGCTCGCGCGCCCGGGGATGCGGGGAAAGAGCCGGGATGAGGGGCGCGGCGCGCGTCCGCCCGAAACACGTCCCGAACCTCAAAGCCCGACCTGCAGACAAATCGCCCGCTCGACCGCGGTCATGTGCTGCGGGCGCAGACGGCCGATCCTCTCACGCCGGTGAAGCTTGCTGATTGTGCTCAATTGATCCGCCATCGCCTTGCGCTGCGCGCCCCTGAGCCCGACGTAAGCTTCGGAGGGATAGAGCCGCCCCACATTGCTGGTCAGCGGGATCACCTGGACCCGGTTCAGCTCGCGGTTTGCCGCGTTGTTGCTGACGACCACGGCGGGCCGGGTCTTGCGGATTTCTCCCCGACCGACGGGTCGAACGCCACCCACCAGACCTCACCGCGTACGGGCGGCCTATCTGGGTTCATCGGCGATATCGCCGACAGCCGAGCCGCCGGCGAAGGCGAGCCCGGATCGTCATGCCTGGCCTCGGAGCGGACCGCGGCCGGAAAATTCCACTCGAGTTAACGAACAACTGCTCTTTATCCGCGGCAACCGTGCTTCTACGTTGCGCCCGGTTCAAGACGCGGGCGCGCGCCGACGGCCTCAACGGCCGACGCACGTTCCCCCAATAAGAACGAGAGATGAGGATGCGGAG
>CAWAFE010000035.1:0-184569 GCA_963781215.1 uncultured Alphaproteobacteria bacterium | reverse complement strand
AAACGCGCCTTTCCGCTCGGCGCGTGAGTGAGAGGCAAAATTGACACGCCGCCGAGGGCGGTCCTAGCCTTCGCCAAAGGTTGATGTTGATAAGGAGTCTGCCATGCCGCCGGATGGAACCACCACCATCGCCAAAAGCCCCGAGGATCTCCGCGCCAAGGTGCAGTCGCAGGTTGCCGGCAATAAGCCGTCCTTCTTTCGTTTGGAGGCGCAGCTTCCCAAGCAGGGCCGCACCGACACGCCGCTCGCCGCCTCGGAGAAGATGTGGGTCGTGCTAAAGACCTACGCCGCGGACGGCGAGAATGGGCTGCACGCTCACCCCAACGAGGACCACACCTTTGTTGTCCTCCAGGGCGAGGCGACCTTTTATGGGCCGAACGACGAGACCCGAACGATCGGCAAGAACGAAGGCGTGCTGTTGCCGCACGGCACCTTCTACTGGTTCAAGGCGACGAGTGCGGAGCCGCTGGTGATGGTCCGCATCGGCGCCGCGGCGTTCGACGGCATCGACCGGCACGGCCGCATCAACCCCGACGGCAGCGAGATGCGGGGTGACTCGGTGGAGAACAAACAGGTCGAACTGATCATGTCCGACCGCTGGTTTCGCTGATGCCCGCCGCCGACGACAGGGTGGTGACGCCGGCGCGAACGGCGCCGCTGCGGCCGCTGATAGCGGGCCCTTCCGCATGGCTCGGCGCAGATATGAAAAAGCGCGAGGCAGAGTGGACCTACCACCTGTCATCGGCCGAGATTGCCGAGATCGAGGCAGCGTTAACAGCGGTGCGAGCGCGCGGTCTCGATATCACGGAGATCCGCCGCGACGACTTCCCGCTGCCGACGCTTGGACCGGTACTCGATCGGCTGCGTGCCGAGGTGCTCGACGGTCGCGGCTTTGTGTTGCTGCGCGGCATGCCGGTCGAAGACCGGCCGATCGCCGAAAGCGCCGCCGCCTATTGGCCGTTTATGGACGGGCACTAGTCTAAAATTCGAGCCCACCGAATGGGCGAGAAGCGCCGATTCCGGCCGTACGCGGCACCAATAGCAAACCGGCGGAGTCGACCCACTTCCAACCTTCGTGGCTTCGCCGACGGATGGTCGGGTCGACCAGAGATCGGTCATCCGCGCCGGACTGCTGGTCATGTTGACGACCGGCTCACATCAACTCGTCGGTAGCCCGCACGGACTCGGCCATGGTACAGATTCTTTAATCGTCGGCGGCCGCGGTCAATGGGCGGCGGCGGGCCCCGCGCAGCAGCAGCAGGATGGGGAGCGTCGCCAGCGCGATCAGCATCATCAGCCGGAAATTGTCGACATAGGCGACCATCGCAGCCTGCCGCGTCACCTCGGCATTGAGCGCCGCGATGCCGACCGGCGTCGACAGGCTGTACGGCGCCGCGAGGTAGGGGGCCTGCGCCAACGGGTTGTCCGGCCGCAACCCCTCGACCAGGTACGAATGCGCGATCTGGGTTTTCTCCGCGAGGTTGGCGACGAGGACGCTGATGCCGATGCTGCCGCCGAGGTTGCGCATCAGGCTGCGGATCGCGGTGCCCTGGGTCAGGATGTGGCGCGGCAGCGTCGACAGCGCCAGGATGTTGAGCGGCACCTGGGTGCAGCCGAGGCCGAACCCCTGGAGCAGCCCGGAAACGATGACCGGCGCCATCCCCATCTGCAGCGAGAACCGGCTCATCTGCCACATCGACAGCGCGGTCAACAGAAAACCGAAGCCGATGATCAGGCGGTTGTCGACCCGGATGATCAGCGGCGCCACAACGAACATCGCCGCCATGGCGCCGAGGCCGCGCGGCATCGTCACAAAGCCGGTCGTCATCGCCGGATAGGCCATCAGGTTTTGCAGCATCGTCGACAACAGTGCGAGCGTCCCGGTCATGATCAGCCCGCCGGCAAACATCAGCACCGTACCGGCGGTGAAATTGGTGCTCTTCAACAGGTCGCGGTTGAGGAACGACGGTCCGTCGGTCGTTACCGTGTGCACGGTGAACAGGTAGAGGCCGAGCCCCGCGATCGTCGCTTCGATCCAGATCTCGGTCGAATTGAACCAGTCCTTCAACTCGCCGCGGTCGAGCAGCAACTGCAAGGCGCCGATCCCCAGGCTCAACGCCAGGAATCCGACGACGTCGAACGGCTCGCGATGGATGTTGCGGCTGTGGCGGATGAAGACGAGGACACCAAGCGTACACAACAGACCGATCGGCAGGTTGATGTAGAACACCCAGCGCCAGCTGTATTCCTGGGTCAGCCAGCCGCCGAGTGCCGGCCCCATGATCGGCCCGCAGATCGTGCCGACGCCGAACACCGCCATCGCGTGCCCGTGCCGCTCCGGTGGGTTGATCTGCAACAGGATGGCTTGCGACAGCGGGATGAGGCCGGCTCCAGCGACCCCTTGCAGGGCGCGAAACGCCACCAGTTCGCCGAGGCTGGTGGCGGCGCCGCACAGCGCCGAGGCGATGGTGAAGCCGATGATCGAGGCGAGGAAGATGTGTTTGATGCCGAACCGGCCGGCGAGCCAGCCCGTCAGCGGCATCATGATCGCGGAGCAGACGATATAGGAGGTCAAGGTCCACGCGACCTGGTCGAGGGAGGCCGAGAGACTTCCTTGGATATGCGGCAGGGCGACGTTGAGGATCGTATTGTCGAGCCCCTGCATGATGTTCGCCAGCATGATCGAGATCGTGATCATGCCGCGGTTCGGAACCGGGGTGAACGCGTCGCCCCTCATGGATCGCCCTCGAAGCGCAAGCCACTCGCCGGATCGGTGGCTCTCTGTTCTTAATCCGCGCTGCGAGTGAGGATGGGCTCATGGCCGCGATCGTGTCATGTTTTCTTGGCAAAGGAGCCTTCGGCGTTGAGAAGTCAGGTCGATTGGCCAGCCGGCTTGGCAGGCAGGCGCCAAAACGAGTCCGAGGTCAGGTCTCCTGGCTTCAGGCCCCCAATGACCGCATTCAAGCCGGGGGCGTCACAGTCGGGCTAAATCGGGAAGGCTCGCGAACCACCCGCCTGAGCCGATCCGGGTGGCCTCAGTCAACGGCCGGTATGGGGCACGAAGAGCGGTTCGCGCGGTGAAGGGTGAGCGGCCGTTGGGGGAGTCGACAGCGGTCCGGGCCGTTGCGCAGTAGGCGGGAGACTTTTGGGTCGGGTTCTGACGAGCATCCGAAGGATACGTCCCGAAGGGCGCCCAGCAAAACTGCTGCCCAAACCCGCGCTACTCCGCTACTCCTTGAAGTGCGCCGAGCGCCAGCGGACCGCCGCCGGCACTCCCTCGCTGGCGGCGATTTCGCGGAACCGGGCGCCCAGCTCGGTCTTCGTCGCGTAGAGCGGCGCCACCACATCGAGCCCGACATGGATGCGGTTGGAGAAACCGGCCGCATCGGCGCCGCGGTTGATCGCCAGCTTGGTCGCGTAGAGCGCTTCCGGCGAGATCCGTGCCAGCCGCATCGCCCAGGCGAGGCTCTTCTCGCGCAATTCGGCCAGCGGCACGACGCGGTTGACCATGCCGAGCTGGCGGGCGGTCTCGGCGTCGATCGCGTCGCCGAAATACAAGAGCTCGCGCGCCTTCTTGTAGCCGATGACCACCGGCATCACGATCGCCGGGCCGACGCTGGAAAACCGCACCTCCGGCTCGCCAAAGCTGGCGTTGTCGGCGGCGATTGTCAGGTCGCACAGCATGACCAATTCGCAGCCGCCGCCCATCACATGGCCCTGCACCGAAGCGATCACCGGCTTCTGCATGTTCCACGGCGTCATCTCGAACGCGAGCTGTGGTGCCAGATGTTGGTGTGCCTTGATCGGGTCGGCCCGCCAATCCTGAGCGCTCTCCGGGCCGGCACTGCCGATGTCGTAGCCGGCGCAGAAGCTGCGGCCTTCGGCGCGAAGCAGGACAACGCTGGTCGCTGCGTCGGCGTCGGCGCGATGGAACGCGTCCAGCAGCTGACGCATCAATTCGGGGCTGATCGCGTTCAGTTTCTCGGGCCGGTTCAGGGTGACGACACTGACCTTGTCGTCGACCTCGTAGAGCACCAGGGGATCGGCCATCGTCGGTCTCCTCTCAGCCAACATTGGATTTCCAGCCGCTCCAGCGGGCCAGCCTGTCGATCGCACCCAGTCCCTCGCGCATCCCGGCCACGATCGGGATGCCGGCGGCGCGCAAGCATGCGACATGCGCCCGGTCGATCTGGCCGGCGCGGGTATGCAGCAGGTAATGCGGCTTGCCGCTCAGCGCCGCGGCGCGGGTGAATTGCTCGAGGTAATTGAGCGCCGTCTCCGGCACGTCCATCGGCTGGCCCTGGCCGTTGTCGCGGCAGAACACGATGCAATCGTGGTCGGGGCTCGCCCGCAGCGTCTTCAGCGCATGGTCGAGGTTGGGCGCGAAGGTGCCGTTGCCCCAGGCGTCGAGCGGGTTGCCGTCGCCAGTGACGTAGCCGACAAGCCGCTCGAGATCGGCCGTCAGATCGGCCGGCAACGGCGGTAGGCGAAGGTCCGCCGCTTCCGCAACATCGAGCATCAACTCGGCCAGGCCGCCCGACGAGGTGATTACGCCGATGCGCCGGCCGTCCGGGCGCCTGGCGCCCTGGCAGGCCGCCAGCACCTCGGTCATCTCGGCTAGATCGGCGACCTCGATCGCCCGGTGGCTGCGCAACATCGCGGAAAAGGCGGCAGGGTCGCCGGCCTCGCCGGCGGTATGCGTCATGACGGCGCGGCGGCTGCGCACGCCCCGGCCGACCTTCAGCATGACCATCGGCTTGTCGGCGGCGGCGGCGCGATCGAGCGCGGCGACGAAGCGCTCGGGCGCCCGCACCGTCTCGATAAAGCCGCCGATGACCACCGTGTGCGGGTCGTCGATCAGGTATTCGAGAAAATCGGCGGCATCCAGCACCGCTTCGTTGCCGCATGACACGATATGGCTGAAGCCGAACCGGCTCAGATCGGTGAGCAGGCTGACGCACAGCCCGCCGCTCTGCGACACGATGCCAACATTGCCGGCCAATTGCTCCGGGTCCCGGATCTCCTGCAGGTAGGTCGTGTTCCGCTCGATCGGGTTGAGGATGCCCATGCAGTTGGGGCCGCACAACGCGACCCCGGCGTCACGGCAGATGCCCGCGATCTTGTCCTGCAGCGCGCGTCCCTCGGCGCCGCGCTCGGCAAAGCCGCCATCATAGATGACTGCGGCGCGAATGCCGCGGTCGGCCGCCCCCGTGAAGGCGTCGAGGATTAGCCGATGGCCGAGGCAGAACACCGCCACATCCGGTACACGCGGCACCTCGGCAATGCTCGGATAGCAGACGCGGCCGAGCACGCTCCGGTAACTCGGGTTGATCGGGAAGATCTCACCGGCAAAGCCGATCCGGTCGAGCGAGACGATCAGCCGCCGCCCGATGGTCGGCTTCTCGGAGGCGCCGACCACGGCGATCGATGCCGGCCGAAACAGCGCGTCAAGCCGCATCCACGACCTCCTCTCGCTTCCGTAGCTACGATCTCACGTCCAGCCCCTTCCGGCCAGATGGCAACCGATCATTCGTATGAGCGCCGACCGCTCAGCAGCACCGAAATTGAGTTCAGAGCCCCGATAGCATGCCGCTCAACTCCTTGAACGTTCGCCGCAAGCGCGATCTTGCTCGGTGGCGGGTCCGTTCGCGCGATATAGTCGAGAGCGCGGCGCACCATGTCCTCGACCTCGATGCCACTTAATGCCTCGCGGTCGTCGAGGGTGGCGGCGAGAAGCACGGGAAAGGCGGTCTCCTCGAGCTGGAGCCCTTCCCAGAAGGGTCTGCCGCCATCGGCGGATGAAGCCGGGATCACGGATCTGCGGGATGTCGACACGTGGAAGCCGACCGAATGCCTGAAGCATCTATATTACGATTTCAATGGTCTTCACCCCCGAGGGCTTGCGCCACCAGATCGCCGAGGTCGATGCCAGCCAGATCATCGCCGGGACAGACTATCCGTTTCCCCGGACCAAGACGGGGGTAGATCACATCCTCGACACCCTGGATTGAGCGATGAGGAGCGCACCGCGATCCTCAGAGAGACCGCCGCAAAGGCGGCATAGACGGCAACCACTAGGGGAGATATCGGCATGATGCGGCCCTCATATCCACCAACTGGAGGCCCGCCTGCGACTGGAAGTTTATGAACGGGGAGCGGTGACCGGCTACCACTATCAGGAGATTCCCGATGCCAATCCAAAGCCTCGCGGACCTTCAGCTGGACGCGCTGATCCGGGGCAGGAAATTCACCCCCTCACCGACGGCATGGGAGGACCAGGTGCTCTATTTCCTGCTGGTCGATCGCTTTTCGGACGGCAATGAGAAGGGGTACCGCGACCTGGACGGCAACCTGGTCAATACCGGCACAACCTCGCTTTTTCAACCCGGCGACGCCCTGAATGCGGTGCAGACGCCCGCCGACGCCGCCCGCTGGCGCGACGCCGGCGGCGGCTATGTGGGCGGCAATCTCGCCGGCGTCACCAGCAAGCTCGGCTATCTCAAGCGGATGGGCGTGACGGCTCTCTGGCTCAGCCCTGTCTTCAAGCAGGTGGCCTTCCAGCAGACCTACCACGGCTACGGCATCCAGGATTACCTGCAGGTCAACCCGCGGTTCGGCACGGCCGACGATCTCAAGAGCCTCGTGGACACCGCGCACGCCAACGGCATGCGGGTCATCCTCGACATAATTCTCAATCACACCGGCAACGTGCTCACCTACAACCCGAACCGCTACCTGACCACGGAGGAGCGGTCACCAGTTCCTGGACCCGAGATGGGACGGCAACCTCTACGACGTCCGAGGGTTCAACGCCACCGACGGCAGCGCCAGCCTGCCGTTCGTCCGGACCGACCCGGCCAACCCCGCTGCCTTCCCCGGGCCGAATGACGCGATCTGGCCGGTCGAGTTCCAGGATCCGGCGACGTTCAGCCGCAAAGGCCGCATCAGCAACTTCGATTACGACCCCGAGTTCCGCGAGGGTGACTTCTCCGACCTGAAGGATGTGCACCAGGGGGTGGGACCGGTGGACGCCTACCAGCCATCGGCGGCGCTGCTGCACCAGCTCGACGTCTACAAGTATTGGATGGCGTTCGCCGATCTCGACGGCTATCGCGTCGATACCGTCAAGCACATGGACCTGGGGGCGGCCCGATTGCTCGGATCGGCCATGAAGGAGTTCGCGGCGCGGATCGGCAAGGACAACTTCTACCTGATCGCCGAGATCACCGGCGGGCGGAGCTTCGCCTTCGACACGCTGAGCATCACCGGCCTCGACGCCGCTCTCGGGATCGACGAGATCCCGGACAAGCTCGAATTCCTGGCCAAGGGTTTTCGTAACCCCAACGACTACTTCGGCCTCTTTCGCAATTCGGAGCTCATCGGTCAGGGCTCGCATACCTGGTTCCGGAACAAGGTTGTCACGCTCTTCAATGACCACGATCAGGTGAGCAAGGGCCAGAATAAGGCCCGGTTCTGCGCCGACACAGCCAAGGCAAGAGGCGTGCTCTGCGCGCTGGCCCTCAACGTGATGACGCTCGGCATCCCGTGCATCTACTACGGAACCGAACAATCATTCGACGGTCACGGCTCCGGGGACGGTGCCGACAAGTTCATTCGGGAAGCGATGTTTGGCGGCGAGTTCGGCTCGTTCGCCAGCCGCGAACGGCACTTCTTCGACGAAGACAGCCAAGTCTACCAGGAACTCCAGAAGATCCTGATACTTCGCGAGGCGGACCGGATCTATACGCGGGGGCGCCAGTTCCTCCGCCCGATCTCGGGCGACGGGCTCGACTTCGGGCTCCCGGTCATGCTCGGTGGCCAGATTCTCAGCGTCGTGCCGTGGTCGCGCCTCCTCGACGACCAGGAGGCCGTGCTGGCCATCAACACCGACATGGACAACCCGCGCTCGGCCTGGGTGACGGTCGACGCCTCGCTCCATGAGCCGAGCGACAAGCTAACGTGCATCTATTCGACCGATGCCGCCCAGATCGGCACTGAGGTAACCGTCGAGCCCCGCAACGGACTTGCCGTCTTCCTGACCGTCCCGTCCGCTGGGTTCGTCATCTACCGGTAGCACCCGAGTTGTCGAGCGCAGGCACGCGCAATAGATGGCCGCACATGAGAGCGTGTGGATCACGAAGCTCTACGACCGACGGAATGACAAGGTCACGCTCGGCCATACCTCGTGCATCATGCTGCCGGCGGTGCTGCGCTGGAACAAGCCGGTAAATGCCGAGCGCCAGGCGCTCGCCGCCGCGGCGATGGGTCATCCGGGCGAGATGCGGGCGACGTGCTCGATGGCTTCATCGCCGGGCTCGGCATGCCGCGCAGCTTCGGCGCCGTCAAGATCGGGCCGGAGAGCTTCGCGCAGACGTTTCGGACCGACGCGAGCGGAGGAGAGTGCTGACATGGCGAGCTTTTGTTGACATATGCTGACACGGCCCTTGAGTGGTGGCTTTGTCTATCTCCATAAGATCTTGATGAAATTGGCGCGCCCGAGAGGAGTTCGAACCCCTAACCCCCAGATCCGTAGTCTGGTGCTCTATCCAATTGAGCTACGGGCGCATCAAAGCCTTAGCTGTCCTTCGCCGGCGGCTAGCCTCGCCCTAGTCGCAGGCGGCCCCCGGTCGGGGCCGGGTTTTAGAGCATATGGGGTCGGATTTGGCAAGGCGAAGGCCCGCCGCCTTTCTGCGACGACCGATTGACGAACCTGCGTTGTCTGTGTTCTCTCTATGTTCGGATACGAAGCGAGGCCGATGGTTCCTCTCTATGCAGCCCGGCTCGAGGATCTCAAGCCGGGCGATCTTGTCCAGCTCGAATGCGCCTGCGGGCATGCGATGGTGCTCACACCTGCGATGCTGGCGACGGCCGGGGCGAAGCCGAGCGAGAAGATCGTCGATCTTGAGAGCCGGCTGCGCTGCCGCGAGTGCGATGCACGGGGGAAGGCGGTGGTGTCGATCCAGTGGGGGAGCGACCTGAGCCCGCCTTAGCGGTCGCTCGATGGCGGCCATCTGAAGAGCGGTTCATGCCCCCGTTGCCGTCATTGACGCAGCAATCCGGCAAGAGGTCCGCCAAGGGTCCGCCAGCGGTCATAGCCGTCGGCACCAAGGGCCGCCCTTTTACTCCCTCGCCACCACGGTGTCGTAGAGCCCGTAGTGGGTCAGCCCCTCGTGGCTCTCGATGCCCGTGTAGCGCAGCGAGGCGTCCTCGTAACGGCGGAAGGCGAACACCGCCTGGTTCATCTGCTCGGTGTTGAACACCTTGAGCCGCACGAGCAGGTGGAAGTCCTTCACCGTCAGGCCGGTGACGGTCAGGAACAAGTCCGGCTCCAGCTTGGTGATCACGTCCTGCAGCGTGTTCTCGCGGAAGTCGGTCAGGTACATGAACGCCGGGATGCGCGTCGCGAACTTGATCAGCTTCTCCTGCACGAGCTTGCGCTTGGACTTGTACTCCTTCTCCTCGTCGGTGAGCTGCTTCTTCTCCTTCGCCGTCAGGTCCTTGTCCTTGGCCTTGTTCTTGAGCTCCTTGACCTTCTCGCTCTTGTTGATGATGGTCTCGATGATGTTGTCGCCCAGCGAGCGCCAGCCCTCGATGCGCTCCACGGCGGCCATCGCCTCGGGGTTGTCGAGGATGCGGCGCAGGGTGTCGTTGTCCACGTTCACGAGCAGCGCGCTCTCCCACTTGCGCGCCAGCAGCGTGGCCGAGGTGCCCGCCATCGCGATGTCGAGGATGCCGCCCGCGTCGATCTGCGTCATGTTCGCGCCGTCGTAGGCCAGCACGGGCAGGAACGACACGAGGTCCTTGACCGCGTTCTCCGGGTTCGGCTCGTTGGGCGACAGGCCGATCCCGTACTCGGAGAGCTGCCGCAGCGCGCGCGTGGGCGCGAAGTCGAACACGAAGCAGACGGGCTTGAGGATTTCCTCCTCGTTCGGGTTGTCGCCGTTGGGGTTCTTGATGGACCACGGCGACTGCACGCGGAACGCGGCCTGAAAGTAGGTCTCCGGCGACTTGAGGTTGCGCAGCATCAGGATGGACGACCACTGCGGCACGGTGACGCCGGTGGTGAGCTTGCCGCACGAGAGCGTGATGGTCTTGGTGTCGAATCCGCTGCCGATGGCCTTGCGCACGGGCGGCAGCGCGTCCAGCCCGATGCCCGCCGAGGCGCCAGCGGCGACGACCACCTCGTAGTCGTGCCAGAAGGTGTTGTGCTTCTCGGCCAGCAGGTTCGCCATCGCGTGGCAGGCCGCGACGTTGGGCAGGAACCAGAACGAGTGCTGCAGGTAGGGCAGCAGGCGCACGTCCGAATACGGAAACGGCGGCCGCGTGCCGGTCTTCAGATGCTCGACCGCCTTGGGCGCGTACCCGCCGCGGATGATGTCCAGCCACTTCTGCACGTCGCTCTTGTGCTTGAACTGCGCCTTCGCGCCCGTGCCCGATGCCTCGAAGAACGCGTTGAGGTCGAACTCGTCGAACTCCCCGGCGCTCGCGATCGCCAGCAGCTCGTCCGGCATCTGGTAGGTCAGCAGCCGCATCTGCGGCAGCGCGCCGTAGGGGTTCCACTTGCCGGGGTTCTTCGCGGCGAACTCTTCCTTGGCGCGCTGCTCGTCGGTGTAGGTCCAGTTGAAGATCTGCTCCTCGATGAACTCGCCCGTGGCCAGCGCCTTGAACGGCGTGCCGGAGAGGTAGAGGTAGGCCTTGGTGGTGATGGGCAGGAACTCGGTCTCCTTCTCCGAGAGCTCGCTGAGGTCTTCGTTCACGTCCTCCAGGCCGGCGGCGTATTCGAGCTTGGCCTCCTTCTTGGCGACCGCCTCCTCCTCGCCCTCGAACAGTTCCTTGGCGGTCTCGCGCCACGCGCCGAAGTGGTATTCGTCGAAGACCACCAGGTCCCAGTTCACCTTGTGGAGCCATTCGTTCTTCGGCTTGATGTTCCCCGCCGCGTCGCGGCCCAGCAGGTCCTGGAAGGAGCCGAAATAGACGAGCGGCTTCTTGGCGGTCGATCTTGCGTCGGATCGCTGTCGGAATTGCGCGAGAGGTACTGCCAGCCGTCGAAGTCCACGTGGGATTCGAGGTCCGTCTGCCACGCATCCTCCACGGCGGGCTTGAAGGTCACCACGAGCACGCGCTTGGCGCCGAGCTTCTTGGCGAGCTGATAGGTGGTGAAGGTCTTGCCGAAGCGCATCTTCGCGTTCCAGAGGAAGCGCGGGACGGCGTGCATGTCCTCCTTCCAGATGGAGTGGAAGTAGGCGTGCGTCTTGTTCACCGCCTCGGCCTGCTCGCGGCGCATCGCGAAGGTCTCGTGATGCGTGCCGGTGAACCGCTTGCCCGTGCGCAGCTCGGTGAGCACGGTCTTCACGTCCTTGACCGTGCAGCGCATCCACTCCAGTTCGGTGTTCTCGAAGCCCTTCCTGACGAGCGCCGCGCGCACCTCGTGGTCGGTGAAGATCGTGCCGTCGTCGCGCTCGGCGGACTCGTCCAGTTCGATCGTGTAGTTCTTGATGGCGGCGGTCTTGAGCTGCTCGGCGACGCGCTGCTTCACGTCGCGCGTGGTCTGGCCGACCTTGAGCAGACCCGTGTGCGCCTCGTCGTCAATCGAGTAGGCGTAGATGCGCGGCCGGGCTTCCGGCTTGGGCGCGAGGATTTCCTCGATGGTCTTACTCATCGTCGCCGTCAGGTCCATCGGGCGGATCATCTTCTCGATGAACGCGATCTCGCTCGCGGTGAGGCCATACTTCGCGTAGAGGTCCTCGTCCGTCCACTGCCTCGTCCACGTCTGGTCGGCACGAAGGTGTAGACCTTGCGCGTGACGTGTCTGGGATGGCTTGTGCAGGAGAATCAGGAAGCGAGTCAGCCGACAGGAGAGGTAGGACAAGACGCTCTCGGCCTCGACTCTTCGAGTCGAACGGGCCGATGCACGAGATAGGTCTCCGATGAGATGGTGCCCGGCTCGCCGACGAATGGCGTGCTGATGATCCTGTGCGGGTAGGTGTCTCTGTTGCCGGTCCCCGGAGCGGCACTGGCCAGCGAAGACTTCCACTTGTCGATGAGGTCGAGTGCCTGTCGATATTGAGCTTCTGGGCGATGTATCCCGTACCGCCGTTCTGATAGACCAGCACGTCACCGGCACGCTTTGCTGCCTTGCCCTTGAACGTTGTGTCTAGGCCGAATGGCTTTCTGGAACTAACCAGTCGGTCGAAACGCTTGTTGTCAGGCAGCGACAGCGATTGCGACTCCCCAGTCTCGACAGCAGCGACCTTCTTGAGAATCGACAGCCCTTCGTTGAAGCGGATGAAGACATCCGCGCCCTCTTCAAGAAGCGGGCGACTGGCTGTCGAGACAGGCCAGTCCTTGAAATGGGTGGTGACTCGGCACGGCCCGGGATTGTCCCGGTCCCACAGGAAGTAGCAAACGCCGCCCTTGAGGCCCACGCCCGGGAAGACGTCCGACGCGCTGAGTAGTCGACGATTGAGCGCACGCGATTGTCGGTGAGCATCGACTCTCGGAACTCATCCAGCCCCTTGCCACCGGCGAACCAACGGGAAGGAATGACCATGCGACAGATAGCGCGGTTCGAGCTTCTTCGCCTGCTCCACGAACAGCTGGTAGATCGGCGCGGCGCTCGTGCCGCAGCCGCCATCGTCCAACTGGTACGGCGGGTTGCCGATGATCACGTCGAACTGCATATCGCCTCCAAATAACTCGGCGATCCGAGTCTTGATGTCGTCGGTGTGAATGAACGCGTAGGCGTGGGTTTCAAGCCCTTCGCCGCGGTCGAACGTCTTCTGGCTTGCGCCGCAATACTTGCACTTGCCGTCCGCCCATGTGTGCTCCATGCGCTCGAACCAGATGTTGCCGCGTCGCTGTGTGAAGACCTTGGCGATGGAGTGCTTGCCGTTGGCGTGCTTCGAGCAATACACGCTGCGCCGCGCCAGCAGGCTGGTGAGATGCGTGATGCCGATGCCGAACACCTGCTTCGTCAGGATGTGATCGACGCGCTCCTCGAGGTCCGGAATCTCGTCCGCCAGTCCCTTGGTGAGGCGGCTGGTGATCTCGCGCAGGAACACGCCCGACTTCGTGCACGGGTCGAGGAACTTCACCGTCTTGTCCGCCCAGATGTTCGCGCCGTTGTGGTCGGCCGCCCACGCCTCGGCCAGCGTGTCCAGCATCCGGTTCGCGAACTCGGGCGGCGTGAACACCTCGTCGTTCGAGAGGTTCGCGATGCACGTCAGCACATCCGGGTTGCGCCCGCGCAGCGCAAAGCCAGCCTGGGCGCTCATGCGGCCTCCTTCGGTGTGCCGCCGTGCGCGGCGGCGGCCAGCTCGCTCACCGTCATCGGCGGGTAGGTCTTGGTCGGCGTGAAGATCTCGTGCTTGCCGAGATGGGCGAAGAGCGAACCCTCCGCGCTGAAAGCCGACGAGCCGGTGAGAACGTCGAAGCGGAAGTCGCGCCGCTGGAACTTGCCCTTGCCGAGGTAGCCCCACTCGGCAAAGGTGATCGGCTGGCCGTCATGCGTGCGCATCGTCAGCGCGTCGCCGTGCACGAGGTTCTGCGACAGCACGTAGGACGCGGCGCGATACAGGTCGTCCGACTCGTCGAGGTTCAGATACTCGGCGAAGATTTCCAGCAGGTTCGCGCGGCACTCGGCGATGTTGTCCGCCAGCAGCTCGATGCCGTAGATGCACATCAGCGCGAGCAGCGCGTAGTGCCGCTTTTCGAACTCGGACTTCCCGAACTTGAGTTCGACGGCGGCGAGCTTGCGCTGCAGGACCCGGACGAGGAAGTTCCCGCTCCCGCATGCCGGCTCCAGGAAGCGGGAGTCAATGCGCTCGGTCTCGTCCTTGACGAGGTCGAGCATCGCCTCGACCATCCACGGAGGAGTGAACACCTCCCCATGGTCGGCGACGCGTTTCTTTGACTTGATCAGGCTCATCAGATCCGCATTCGGAATATAATCCTCGTCGCGCCTACCTATTCGACAGTCCGCGTCGCGTTTCGTGTTACCCATATCATTTTTGGCCTCCATCGATCGATGAACGTGATCCCGCAACCCTCATTGCGGGTCGCGATGTTTTCCACACAATGCGCAGCGTCTATGGCCTCGATCAAGGGTGCGCGTGAACTCGATCGCCGCATCGTCGCCGATCACGGCCTGCGCCAGGACGGAGGCTGGCCGGCATCGAACCGGCCGCGGCCAAACGATTTTGGCCGCTAGCTTAGAAATGCGGCCTCCGAAGAACAACTTGAACCATTGATGATAGGTAACGCGGATCATGGTAAACTGCCAGAAACTTTATGGCAGTTGCCGCTCGGGAATCAGCATCAGCAGGTATATCCGAATATTGTGGTGGTGAAAGATACACGCTCTACCACGGCGACTGCCTCGATGTGTTGTCGCAATTTCCGGAGAACGCGATCGATATGATCTTTGCCGACCCGCCGTACAATCTCTCGAACGGCGGGTTCAGCGTGCATGCCGGGCGCCGGGTCAGCGTCGACAAGGGGGTCTGGGATCGCAGCAGCGGCTTCGATCGGGATTACGATTTTCACCAGAGGTGGATCGCCGCCTGCCAGCGGGTGCTGAAGCCGAACGGGACGATCTGGATCAGCGGCACCTATCACTCGATCTACCAGTGCGGCCATGCGCTGCAGGCGCTCGGGTTCCACATCCTTAACGACATTAGCCTGGTTCAAGCCCAACGCCTCGCCCAATCTGAGCTGCCGCTTCTTCACCGCGAGCCACGAGACGCTGCTGTGGGCGCGCAAGGACAAGAAGGCGAAGCACATTTTCAACTACGGCCTGATGAAGAACGGGGAGTGGCCGGAGGATCGCCTGAAAAACCCCGGCACGCAGATGCGCTCGGTGTGGTCGATCGGAACGCCGCGGCGGGAGGAGAAACGACACGGCAAGCATCCGACGCAAAAGCCGGTTGCGCTGCTGCGGCGCATCGTGCTTGCCAGCACCAACCCGAACGATCTCGTTCTTGACCCGTTCACCGGCAGCTCGACGAGCGGCATTGCCGCTGTAGCGCACGGCCGCCGGTTCGTCGGGATCGATACCAACGCCGAATACCTCGACCTGTCGAAGCGGAGGTTCGCCGAATTAGCCGCTCACGCCTAGCTTCTGAAAATCGTCACCCGCGCTGCGGCGATCGCCAATCTGTCCGGCTATATCGGGCAGGATTTACGAACGCTGGCGACCGAGAGGGGCATCACGACCTATGAGACCGGCAGACAGAACAAGGGATGGAAGGGGCTGATCCTGGAGCGGTTGGCCGGGCTCGATCAAAGCAACGCCAAGGCGCCGAACGGCCTGACCTTCGAACTCAAATCCGTGAGTTTCCATCGCGTCGGCGGCGTGCTCGTCCCCAAGGAAACGATGGCGATCACGATGATCAACCCCGACGAATTGCGCGCACACTCGTTCTTCGAAAGCCATTGCTGGGCGAAATTGAAGTCGATCGTGTTCTGCGCGGTCATGTGGCATGGGCGTGACGCGCAATCCGCCGAGTTGCTGAAGGTGGCCTCGCTCGACTTCGCCGAAACCGATGATCTGATTTTGGAGATCAAGACCGATTACGATTTGATCCGGGCGAAGCTGATCGATTGCGGTTTCGCTGCGCTCACCGGAAGGGACGGGAAGTGGATGCAAGCGCGCACCAAGGGCGCCGGGCACGGTTCGACCAGCCGCGCCTTCTACGCCCGGACCCGGCTCGTCGCGAAGATCTTCGAGATGGCGAACGCCTCCGATGTTCCAATCGACAAGTTGGCGGCGTAGCCCATGGCTCTCGAAGCCTACATGGTGTCTCCGCACAGCATCAAAATAAGCTGCGCGCTTTGCGCACCACCGCCACGGGGAGGTGGCGGGGGATGGTGGGAAAGCACCCCACACCCGCCCCTTGCGGGGCGGGCAGGGTCGGCCGCTATCGTGCGGCTCTTGCGGGCGCTCTCCCGCGCTGCGACGCGAACCGCTCGCGTGCCGCGGCCATCGCCTCGGCCTCGACGCCGACAGCGTCGGCAATCCAAGCGAGGTCCTGGCCGATGCGCTGCAGGGAGCCGGCAACCTCGGCGAGCTTTTCGGCTCGTTCGGCGAAACTCAATTTCTCAGACATGGTTGTGAATGTTAGGCTGGTAAGGCACGCGAATCACCATTCGTTCGCAAGCATGACGGTCAGCACCCGCGTCGTGACGCGCGGGTCTGCCGGATCGGGCGAGCCGTAGCGCTCGCCGTCGCGATCGAAATAATCGAGCTTCCAGAAGATGCGCTCGTCGCCGAATAGGAACGAGCCAAAATCGTGCTCGCCGTACGGGTCGTTGTGCGACGTGAACGCATCGAATGTGCGCACGCGCTCAAGGATGTCGGCGATCTCGTCGGCAGGCTTCGCGGCGACGCTGCGGGAGAGGACGATGCGGCCGTCGGGCATGAACATGCGCGCCTCGTCGTTGAGCTGCCGGACGCGCGCAAGGGTGAGTTCGTCCTCGATGTAGATGTCCATAGAGAGGGGAGGGCTTAGGGCTGATAAGTCGACCCTCGCGGCGTCTCTCCGCGAGTCCCTCGCGAGAGGCAGGCGCAAGAGCGCGCGGTCAAGGGGAAAAGCCCAGTAGGACGCGAACTAACAACCACGGCGGGTTCTGCGACCCTTGACGGCGCGCTGCGCCTGCCACCATGGGCGAGGGACGCGGAGAGACAGGGGCTCGGGTGTGGGGTGCTCGGGTGATGCTGTGCGGATTCAAGGAAAAGCCCCGTGGATCGCAGGAGGCGCTGCGGTCAACCCCTCGTGATATAATTCAAAAATATATGGACCAGGCCACGAAGGACGCATTCGCTACATTGAACAAGACAGTCGAGCACGGCTTTGCTGCCGTCGTCGACGACATCGCCGAGCTCCGAACGGAACTGAAAGGCGACATTGCCGCGCTCCGGACCGAACTCAAAGGCGACATCGCCGAAATCGGCGAGCAAGTGGCGAGCATCGAGCGTGATCTCAAACAGATCCGCCGGGACCTATACGAGTTGGCCGATAAGGTGGAAAACATCGGGGGATACCGCAAAGAGATCGATCACGCGTTGGAGCGTATCGCGGCGATCGAGAAGCACCTCGGCATAGTCCGAAAGATGGCGGCGTGAGCCGAGCAAAAGAGATGCCCCGCGCTGCGCGGGGCAAGTTGAGCATGAGCGCCATCATTGGCGGGATTGAACACTGGATCAATACTCTTCTGCGAGCATGATCGTTAGCACGCGGGTAGTTTTGGATGGGTCGGCGGGATCTTCCGAGCCGAATTCCATCGCGGCGTCGTAATAGTCGATTTTCCAAAAGAACCTGCGGCCGGCGAGTGTGAAGTTCCCGAAGTCGTGTTCGCCGCGCGGGTCATTGTCGGGTGTGAAGTCGGTGAATGTGCCGACCCTGCGGATCACCATCGCCTTCACGTCGGAGGGCAAGGCGTCCACCCCCGCGGTGAGCAGCACCCTGCCGCCAGTCATCGTCGTGCGGAACGCGTCGTTCAGCGCCCGGATTTTCTCGGCGCTCACGATGCCCTCGCCTGCATCTGCCGCGCGTAGCGTTCGATGATCTCACGGCGAAGCTGCCGGGCGATCATCATCGCGACACTCGCCTCCGAGCGGTACGGGCCGCGCCAGTCACCCGCGTTGTGGCGATTGGCCGAACGGGCGAAGTACCAGCCCCTCTCGCGCCTCTCGACCGTCCAGTCGGCAAGCGCGTAGATGAAGCGTTCGCCGGCCATCAGATGAGGCCTCCGAGCACGAGTGCGGAGACGAGGGTCCCGCGCCCGCATACCTCGCACCAGCCGCGATCCTGGTCCGGCTCCATCTCGGCGGTGTAGTCGCAATCGGGATTATCCGGATTGCAGCAGATCGCGGGGCAGACGCTGTCGCTGACCGCGGCGGCGAACAGCTCGTTCTCGTCGTCGAAGCCCTCGATCTCGCAGAGTTTGGCGAGCTTGGCTCGCCGCCTCTCGGCATCCAATGCTCGGGCATGCATTCCTCCGTCTCGCTACCGGCGTCCGACCATTCGGGCACCGGAGCGCGGGGCGGAGAGCTATTGAGAGTTTACCGCGCGGATTTGCGCGGCAGAGAGATCGCCTGGCTGTTCATAAAGTGAGAGAGCCGCGCGGTGGCGGCTCCCATGATTGAGCGGGACGGATCAGCGACGCTGACCGCTGCCTCGTCTGCCGCTCTGCTGCTGTCGCGGCGCTGGCGCTCTCGGCTGCTCCTCGGCGTCATCGTCGGCGATCTCGCGGCAGACGATCTTGCCGTCGAGCGGCAGAGCTTGGAGGACGATGTTGAAGCCCTTGCCGTCCTGATGCCCGAATACGAGACCGAGGTTGAGCCAGTAGTCGTCCTGGCCTTCGCGCCGGATCACGGTGTAGGCGCGATGCGTCGCAGTGGCCGGCTGTCTATCCGCCATTTCATACTCTCCATGTCGAGCTGGTTGCGATATCCTGCGTGAGCAGGCTCCAGGCACGCACACGCCTGACGCCTGCTAGCGAGGATCGCGGCTCTATGGGATGGCGGAGACTGCGGTCAGCGTACCCGGTACTCTGTCCTCGTCAAGCAAGGTTCAGGTTACCCGATAGCACATAGTTGAACGGGTGTGATTGTGGTATGTTCGATGCATGCCGAGCGGGCCTTTCACAATTCGGGTCTTCGTTCCGGACGGAGATCCCGAGGGCGTCCGTCTGATCGATCGGATGAATTGGACCGGCCATGGGATCGTGTTCCCTCGCGAAAAATGGCTGACGACCAAGCAGCGGCCCGAGTTCTCGCGGACTGGGGTATATATTTTGAGCGGGTATGGGGAGGGGGAGGAGAACCTGCCGACAATTTACATTGGGGAAGGAGATGTAATTCGCAGCCGCATCAAGTCGCATTTCCAAAATAAGGACTTTTGGGATCGTGCGATTGTGTTTACGGCTACAAACAACAGCCTCAACAAAGCTCACGTAAAATGGATCGAACATGCTCTCGTCAAACGAGCCATTCAAGCGAACCGCTGCAAGCTCGATAATGGAACAGAGCCGCAGCCGCCCGCTCTGAGTGAGGCGGAGCTTGCCGACACGGAAGCCTTCCTCAGCGAGATATTGCAAATTCTTCCCCTAATCGGTTTACGCGTCTTTGAAATTCCTAGAGCTGTCATTACTCCTGCGATAAGCGCGGCGCCGACAACCCTGACGGCCGGTTCCGGTAAGTCACCTCTCGACACGGTGGTTGTCCCGGCGCGCCCGGACGGATTTGAAGAGACATTTCTTGGCCAAAACCGTTGGTACGCAATTCGTATTTCGGGCGGAATGCTTCCCAAAATCAAATATGTTGCGGCTTACAGAACGCAGCCTGAGTCACGGATCACGCATTACGCGCCCGTTGCGCGGATCGAGCCGTACGGCGAGGAAGGTAAATACAAACTGATCTTTGCCGAGCCAGCTAAGCCTATCGGTCCGATACTTTTCGGTGATGCTCCTCAGGGCTCTATGCAGGGACCTCGGTACACAAGCTTTCAAAAGTTAGCAGCAGCGAAAAAGCTATCAGATCTATTCTGATCAGCGGCACCGTGGTACCTCAGATGATCCGGGTGCCGTGACTGTTTCCGTCCTGCCAGTCGTGTGCAAGCGGGGTTATCGCTTGGAAGTCTACGAAGGTGGCGAACAAGAGCAGGGACGGGCCGATACCGGGAGATGCACGAAGCTGCCGCAGGGCGTCGATCATCGACCGCATGCGCTGCTCGATCGGTCGTGACGACAAGCACACGAAAATTCTTCCAGCCGAATTGCCGCTGATGTTCCTTCGCGGCATGGGCGGCGAGGTAGACGCGCATCTTCCCCTCGAAGCTGGTCTGATCCGGATCGGAGCGTCGGACCGGCATCGTGCCGCGATCGATCTCGACCATGAAATTGCGGCGCTCGCCATCCGCGAGCTGCAGGCCGAACACGAGATCAGGGACGACGTTTTGCTCGCGCACCTGGCCGCGGTGCGACAGCTTCGCCCGCAATGAAAACGGGGCGCGGCTCGTGGGCATTTGCCGCCGCGAGGCTGCCGTATTCATATCCTCGGCAGGGATAAGACGGAGATCGCTGCGCGCTGCCACGGCGCGCTGCAACGCCACCTGGAAATTGACGATCTCGATCTGGTGCTCGATGAACGGTCGCCCGGCCTCTCGGTTCTTCCGGCTCCACTCGGTGTTGCGGAATTCGACACCATCCTCGTCCCGCAGCAAGCGCGCGCCGCGATCGGCGAGCGCATAGATGTAATGCGCCGATCCCGAACTCGGGAAGCGGTCGAGCTGGGCGCGCGGCCGGTCGACATAGCCGGCATGGAAGAGGCGCATCAGCCGGTCGTTGGTGCGGTCGAGCGAGCGGCCGACGAGGGCGGCGATGTGCGTCGAGCGGATCAGCCGATGCCGCGCAACGACGCGCACGATTTCGACGTCATCGGAGGTCAAGCGGAACGGCGGCGGCTCGGCAGCCCGGCGAAACCGGGGTCGTCGCGTCTGCGTGCCGACTGAGCCCACCTCCATATGGATCAATTCTACCACGCGCCCAGCTGCGGCCGGCACCGGCTCGTCCGGTGCCGGCCGCATCCTGTCCTGCTCTATCGCGGAGGCGCACAGCGGGCCGAGGGGAGGAAGGACACGCACGCTGCCGATCGCGATCCGGCAAAGCGGGCGCCCCGAAGAGGGCGCCCGCCCCTTCTGCAGCTGAGGGGCCACTACCGCCGCCTCCGGAAACGGAGCCGGCCGATAAACGGGTTCTGCGCTCTGCGCTGGTAGATCAGCGGAACGTACTTCGAGCAGATGCATTCGGAGATCAGGCACGCACCGCGAAGGCGACGCAGCTCGCGATTGCGCCGGCAATGAGCGCAACCGAGATACCGACCGTCGCACCCGGAGCAGAGGGGCACACGCCAGTTATGGTCTTCGCCTTTGTGCCGGCAACTGGAACAGACAGGCATAGGGAGGGAATGGTGAAGGTTGATAAAGCTCGACCTGTGGCGGGGGAGTGGGGAGCCCCCATCCGCACACAGGGTTTGGCGCCAGCGGCCGCATGGCGGCGGCAGTCAACCCCTTGCGGGTTGACGGCCGGCGCTCGGCCGCTAACGTCCAGGTGTGCGGATGGGGGCACCCGCCGGCATCGCACTACCAGGCGGCACCGATAGTCGCAGCGCCCGGTCGGGGCTGCATCACCACCCGATCGAAATTCGGTTCCAGGCGATCGAACAGCAGCGCGGGCGGTTCTGTGCCACGCACTCGAACGCGGGCGCCGACGGCTGGCATTTGCCGTCGGCGCAAATCAGCGGGGGACGACCGGACGCGCAGCCGGTCTGCGGCTCCGCCGCAGGCCGAGCGCCACGCGGCCGCGTCGTTCCCCTCCGCTGCTACCGGCGAGGCGTCACCGGCCGTGGCTGGCGTCACCACGGACGCCAAACGAGGCCCCTTCGGCTTTAGCCGATGGGGCCGAGGCAAGAGGTTCGGAGAAGGAGCGAGCGCAAGCTCGCGGTCTCCGCGATCTCCGAAGGAGACTCATCCTTTCTTCGCCGACAGGCGCACCCGCGTATGCGGAAAGCATTCAAACAACAACCAACATATTCAGTCGCGGCCGGAGAAGCCGTAGGCACATCGGAAAAATATACGTGTTTGCAATTGGTTATGGTCAAAGACGGTGTGCCTACGGGTAGTGCCGACGGTAGGCATCAGCGTAGGCACACCGGTAGGCATCACCGTAGGCATCTTTTGGGGCAGCATGGGGCGGTCTGTAGGCATCACCGTAGGCACACTGGTAGGCATAGCCGTAGGCACCGGTCGGGGCTGCATCAGGCGGCGAGGAAGCGAGCGATGCGGTCCTCGATCTCGGCGCGCGGGCGGCCGAAACGGTGACGGCTGAGGTCGATCAGCCGGGCCGCGTTGGGTCGACGCGGCGCCGGAGCAGGCTGGAGATCGAGGCGGAGCGGCGAGGTCGGCACCCCGCCCGTGAGCAGCCGGGTCCAGCCGGTATGGTTCGGCAGGTCGAGCAATGCGTCGGCGCCGCCGAGGCCGATCTGTTCGGCGATGATCGGCGCGTCCGACGCGCCGGTGCGGCAGGCGAGCATCGAGCCGACATTGCCGAAGACGGCGGCGCGCAATTGGTCGGGGAGCTGATCGAGGTACTGGTGGGCGACGGTCAGCGTGAGGCCGTATTTGCGCGCCTCCGACAGGATCAGCGCGAAGCTGTCGGTGGCGAAGGATTGGAATTCGTCGGCATAGAGGTGGAAGGTTCGCCGCTCCGCCGGCGGCACGTCGGCGCGCGACAGAGCCGCCTGCGCGATCGTCGTCGTCAGCAAGGCGCCGAGCAAATGCGAGGTGCCCTCGCCGAGTCGCCCCTTGGCAAGGTTGCAGATCACGACCGCACCCTCGTCCATCAGCCGGCGCAAGGTGATCGTGCTCCGGGGTTGTGCGAGCATGTTGCGCAGGCGCGGTTCGATCAGCGCCTTGCCGATCTTGTTCTGGATCGGGGCGATCGCCTCGGTGCGGAAATGGTCGCTATAGCCGGCATATTCGCCCTGCCAGAACGCGCGGACGAACGCATCGGCAACATACCGCTCGACAAGCTGCACCCGGAACGGCTCGTCGATCAACAGGCGGGGGAGCATCAGCAAGGTGCCGCCGGGCACGTCGAGAAGGGCGCGCACGGCGTTGGTCAGGATGTAGTCGAGCCGCGGCCCCCAGCTCTCCGGCCAGACATGGCGAAAGGCGGAGACCACACCATCGGCGACGATCGGTTTGAGGTCGTCGGGCACCGCCGATAGGGGATTGAAGCCGATCGGCCGCGCGCTGTCGGCCGGGTTCACATAGACAAGATCGTTGCTGCGGGCTCGAGGAAGGTGCAGCAGCACGGCTTCGGCCAAATCGCCATGCGGATCGAGCAGTGCGAGACCGGCGCCGGCGGCGAGGTCCTGCGCGATCAGGTTCAAGAGCAGGGTCGATTTGCCGGTGCCGGTCTGGCCGAGGATGTAGAGATGGCGCTGCCGCTCCGCGGCAGCGAGCATGACCGCACCGCCCGAACTGCGGGCGCCGAGATAAAGCTCCTGTGGTCGGGTTGTCATGGGCGGAACGGAGCCGGTGTGCCGTGCGCATCGCAGGCGGAATGATGCGGGCAGCTCCCGTTCCGAAGGGGAGCGCCGAGGCTACCTGGCGCCGTCGCCATTGTGCGTGATGGCTTGGCTGCCGAACCTCCCGCTCACTGCCGGCTCTCTTCCGGCCACGATCTGTTCTAGATGTGGCCTCTATCGATTGTAACCGCGCCAAATCTGCATGAAGTCGGGCTCGGGAAGGGGAGAGCGGGATGTGATAGCGGTATGCGCTATAATCTCTCTATGGATCTCGGTGAAGAGGTAAAGGCGCTTCGTATGCAACTCGAAGAACTTACCGAGGGCGTGCGGACGATCTCCGAAAGATTAAACGCGCAGTATACGGATGTGATGCTGCACCTGAAGGAGCTGGAGGCAGATAGGGAACTGATCGACCGCATCGTCTTCGATGCCGCCCACAACATGGAACGCCTCTACGAGGACGCCAAGCAATTGGTAATCCGACAGGGCCAGGCGTCGACCTGGTTTCTGCAACGGAGACTGGAAATCGGCTACGCACAAGCAGCCAAGCTGATGGAGAAACTGGAAGACGACTTGATCGTTTCGGCGGCCGACGGTGCAAAACCTCGGCAGGTGTTGGTGACGGATATGGCGGAACTCGAAGCGGGCGGATTTTCTGCGGACGACGAAGAGCCCGATGGCGAGGATGAGCTCTATCAAGAAGCAAGAGTGCTGGCCTATGAGATGGGCCACGTTTCCGCTTCCTTCCTGCAACGCAAATTGGGCATCGGCTACGCCCGCGCCGCGCGCTTGATCGACATGCTACAGGAGCACGGCGCGATCGAAGAGGGCGATGGGGCAAAGCCGCGAAAGGTCATCGCCCCAACGTCTTGATGATCTAATGTTCTCCTTGGTGGGACGGAAAGCGACGTTCTCCTCGGAGCCGACGCAGCCGGATCAGCACGCCGGCAGCACCGGTCAAGGTCGGCCGACGGCCGCCCCGCAGGGGTCGCCTTGAGGGGTGCGGTCAAAGGCCCATTATAAAAAAAATTATTCTCCTTGGTGAGACGGAAAGCGACGTTCTCCTCGGAGCCGACAGGGTTCGGAAGTGCGCGCCGGCCGCGGCGGTCAAGGCCGGCCAACGGCCGCCCCGCAGGGGTTCGCCTTGAGGGGCGCGGTTCGAGGCGCGCTAGGCGCTTGTGCATCGAGAGTTAGGTGTCAGATATCTAAGCCGAGATTTCCCAGATTTTGGGCGGCGACCGCCACTTGCCGCGAGCGCAACCCTATCAAAGAGGGGAAATCCGGTGATTTTGACGGGAGCGCGCGCATGACACAATTGATATAATCAATGCCGGAATGATAACCATGGTTAGCGTAGATGGTTCCGGAAGATCGAAGTTTGCATCTATGTGGATAGCGACGTGCACCTCTTCGCTCTGTCCCGGATCTAAATTTGGTATAAGGTCTAGCTGCGCAGTACTTTCGTCTGGGACACCAAGGCCACAGGTCGTCGGCGAAAAGACCTGGCCAAAATATCCATCAGCCCCGATACCGCAGCTTACGATGCTACCGACATCAAGAGACGGATCAGAATCATAACTATTTATTATACTACGAAAATTAGCGGACTGAGTTAAGGGATTATCTATGCTCAGGCCTACTTCTTGACCACCCGGATTGAAGGGGCCGTACTGAAGCGCAAACAATACCTCACCACCGGAAAATGGCTGACTGCTGTTATTCGTTATAGAGACTCCCCCTAATGCTATCCACAGATAAACTTTCTGAGGAAGTAACGTCAGTTATTAGGGAGCGAGTGTCGCTACATCCGGCTTCAAGACATGACATGTCAATACCAACAGGTAACTGTTGCAAAAAAGTGCCCGGGGGTCGGCACATAACCTTGAAAAGTTAGGCTCCACTTTGAAACTACATGGATAAACGGCGTCGCCGTGGCTTGGTGGGCGGTCACCATTCCCACGACGGCGAGAGCGCACGACAGAAGGAAAACAGAGACGCCCTTTGGAATACTGATCATAGCCGCCTGCCTCGAAATGTGCCGCGCCCTTTATCCGACATTCTCCGGATACGCGGTCTGTTGGGTGCGAATTTTCCGTCTGATCGAGGCGCGCCGCAACAAAATTCGATCGCAGCAGACCTGTTGGCGGCTAAAAAGACAGAACTCTCGGCCGCACCGGGCAGAACTCGCGGTTTTGCCTGGATCAAGCCGCCCCTCTGCTGTCGTCGGCTGCTGCATCCGACCGATTTCCGGTCATGCCGGCGCGGGTGGCGCCCGGAGCCCGGGCGATTAGCGACAGGATGACGCGCGCAGTGGCGGTCAAGGTCGGCCCACGGCCGCCCCGCAGGGGTCGCCTTGAGGGGCGCGGTTCAAGGCGCGCTACACTCTAACCGGGAATAGAAGCGGCGTGCGGGATCGTCACCGAATGGCCGTGACGCGCAGCGGCGCGGGGAGCCGCGGGCGCGGCGAGTAGAGCCCGTCCCGCAGGGCACGCCAGGATCAACTCTCAGTCTCGTCTCGATCGTAGACGCCGAGGTTCTGGGAACGTATCGCGAGCAGGGATTGCACAAGCTCCACCTGCGCGTCGTCCGGCAGTGCGGCTGCCTGTTCGATCAATGAGTCGACTTTCTGATCGATGGTCATAACGCAAATTGTAGCAAAAACTGGAAGCGCGACAACGAATGGCAGGACAGAGTGGAAGGTGCATCAGACCACGAATAGGGAAGTGTCAAACTGGATTATCAGGGCTTTGTTGAGCCATGTTTTCTTATTCGCACAAGATACGTAAACGAATCAACAAGGTGCAATATCAAATTTGAAGCTTTCGACATGCCTGTTACGTTGGTTTTCTTGATAGTTAAGTATGCGCTCGGGTGGGATTAGCATATCTATAGTACTCCTCTTTTCCTTGAATAGCTCGCCTCCTTTTTCGTCACTCCCTAGGCTCAAACCAGAGTTGAGATTTCTATTCGGCGCTCCTTTAAAATCGGATTGCGAAGATCGGTCTTGTTCGTTGCCATCGTAGGAACCTCGGAAACTGAGGTGATCCTATATCTACGGTGGTGTAGTTGATATAAATTCAAAACTCCTGACTTGTCTTGCCGATACGAAATCCCGGCACGTCATGATTGCGACATGCGCAATCATGTGGCGTCCCGTTTTTTTTTGGGACTTCAACCGTATCTTTATTCCTTGGTGCGTTCGGGATTTATCTGCTCGTTCATGGAAACGACGCTCAACTGTTGACGGCTAATATAGGAAGTCTCTTTATCTTTGTTACGACGGGCATCGCGCTCCTACATTCTGAAATTCATCGGTCCGGCAGATCACATGCAAAGGACGTGGCTGTGCCGCGGCCCTACGTTACCTATGCCAAATGCGCACAAACATGGGCGCGCATGGTAACCCACGGCTTGAAACTTCTATTGAGATTTCTTGTCGTCTGTTACATCGCCTGGGGAATTGGTTATGTAGCCTTAAGGTTTCTGGATCCTACGCAGTCGCTCGCGCGGCTATTCATCGACCAGACATACATTTCCATCGCTGTCGCCTTAGGGGCGATCTTTATTGGCCCTTTTGCTGTATACCTTACTTTATTTCTCTCTCCTTGGCTCTGGTAAAATTCTTAAGGACTTCGCCCTCAAAAACGCGCCTAACGTCACGAGTGAGTACTAAAAATGCGAAAGTGAGCATCAGCGGAAATAACATCAACATGACCGTTGAAGGTTCAGGTACCAGGTTTTGTTCCGCTGACACGCGGACTGCGTCAAGCTCACCAGAAAACGTTCCCGAAGACGCAAGCATTCCCAAAAAATACCATTCGCCGATAGCCACGGGCTCATCGAAAGCTCCTAGAGGAACAAATTCGACACTCGTAACACCGCTAGCACCGAAACAGGCATTTAGACCTGGCACAAGTAGTTGAGCCTCTGACCACACGTCATTTAGTTCGTAGCGTGATGCATAGGAATCTCACGCCCGGGATCAACGGAAGATCGACACATGAAAGAGTTGGAGATGCAGGATCTAACTGAGGCGAAAGTCATCTCCGGTCGGGTCAAGTAGAATAGCCTTGCCAAGTGCTACCAGAAAATTTGTAAACTTCGAAAGCGTGTCGTCGATTGCTGCTATTGGGCCATGGTAGAAATCGGCAATTAAGAAATCTGCTATCGCAGTGATCGATACGACCCCTAGCGCTACAACGGGTGCCGCGGCCGTCAACAGCAATCTAGCATCTGGACCTAGAAGGCCCGGAGCCTGCGCGGCAACCGGCACCTGCCTTATTACGGTGCTGATGTCATGATTATGCGGTGCATCCGCCGCAGCGTCAATTTGATTTGTGTCTGTTACGTCACTATCAATCGTTACGGGTGAGCCGATTTGAACCCCGAACAGAGAGACCTGATCCGCTCTGATCCGATAATCAGTATTGTAGTCCGGCAGGAAGCCGCCAAGTGACGCAACAGGTGACAGCGCGGTCTGCATAGATGAGATCAGTTGACCCGCCCCTGGAGCGTTAAACACACTGCTGTATATCCCGATTTAGTGCCAAGCAACTGAGAGATCGCGCCGCCGAGGGAATGTCCGGTCAATGTAATATCAGCTGTCGCATATTTGGGATTGGCCTGGATCCCCGCGAAAACTCGCTGCCTCGGAGACGTAGGCCCCGAGAGTATCAATACCCAAGCCGAACGTGGTTGCATCTGCCACTATATTCTTGATCTCAGCAACCGGATCGTTTCTATCAGTGCCGCGGATAGCAATAAGCAGTTCTTTTTTATCGTTACTCAAATAAGCAGCGATGCGGAGCCGTGCCGAATCGCAGTGAGGGGTACAATTGTCAATTTCGTAGGTATACCCGGGCGGTGCGACATCCCCAGAGTACACATCCTGGCTAGCCTGAGCCAACTGTAGAAGGGTGGGTGTGGTAGGGACGCTCGAACCGAGGAACGTCAAATTACCATTGTCAAATTGATATGGGATGGCGGGAGACTGGTTGATGGTAATGGAAGGGGTCCCTCCGATACCTCCACCGGCCGAGAGCAAAGGTATAACATCGCCGGCCTGCGGTACGTAGCCATTGGTGAAATCGACCTGGATCGTACCGCCGGAGAGATTGGCCCCGCCTGAGACCTGCAGAAAATCGCGGGTTGAGGCCCCAAGACCGCCGACGCTGAGATCGAGGGTGCCTTGCAGGAACAAATTGCCATGGAGGTTTAATTGACCGAAGGAGGCGCCGATGCCCTGCAATTGACGATGCCGCCAGAATTGACGAGGGTTCCGGTCAACGTACCCGTGCCGAGCAGGTTGCCCTGGGTGCCGATCCGGATATTCGAGGCGGATGCGGCGCCGCCGTTTTGCAAGGTGAGAGACCCGATCCCGCCATTGCTGAACTGATCGAGCCCGATGCCGATCCCGAGAAAATTGCCGGCATTCAGAAAACTGCCCGGACCGGAGACGACGGCGGACCCGGTCGATGCGGTTTCGCCGCCAATGAGCAATCGGCTCAAACTTGCAGTTGCCGCTCCCGCAATATTGAGAATGCCCTTCCCAAAATTCGAAGAGCCTAACTCCACAGAACCGCCAGTGAGCGCGCCGTCGCAACCTGAATTTGACCGTCACCGTACCCGTGTTTGCGCCCACGGACGTAGAGCCGGCAAGATTTATCTTGGACCCGTTGCCTGAAACGTTGATTGTCGCCGAACTACCGGGAAATGACCCAATCGTCGCCGATGTCCCCGTAAGATCGAAAATTCCCCCATTCTGAACCTTCAGGCTGCTGAGCCCCGTGCCGCCGAGTGTAAACCGGTTCTTCACCGTCATCGTTCCGAGAACGGTTGGTCCGGTGCCGATCGACAAGGTATCGGCGATCGCGGTGCTGCCGCCGCCAATGTAAAGAGACGGCGCTTGAGGTGCGCTTCCCCAATCGATCGAGCCTGCAGCGAGCGATCCACCCGAGGTAACGTTCAGAGACGACGGGAAAGGTCCGATTCCGCGACCGATCGAGCCTGCATTCATGCTTCCTTCGATGGTGGCTTTTCCACTCTCGATCGACAAGCCATCAACATTGGCAGTACCACCGCTGCCGACGGTGAGAAAGGCCTGACCACCTGCCGCCCCACCCAGTTGCAGCAATCTTGCAGTGAGCACGCCTCCGGAACCGACATTTATTGTGCCGGTGTCAGAGGTACCACCACCAACACTTGTCGTTCCCGAAAGACTTACACTCGATCCATTTCCCAGGATGTTGATGGTTCCTAGGGAGGCGTATGCACCTCCAAAGAAGCCGATACTTGCTACTGTCCCCGAGAAATTGAGGTGCCCGCCGTCCTGGATATTCAGCAGTCCGACGCCGCCATTGGTGCCAACAGTCAGTTGACTGGCTACGGTGATCCCGGCGCCGACGCCGGAAATTGTTGCTTGTCCGAGAAAGCCTCCTCCGGCCTGCCCCACGGTGAGGTCATCGACGGACACTATATCCGGTGGGGTGACGCTCAGCGATCCATCGGCCATAGAACAGGATATCGTTATCGAAGTCGGCGTGACGCAATTGTCGCCGCTGTAGAGAACGCTGCTAGATGCTTTGTGCGGAGAAAAGGAAAGTGTTGTAGCTAATATGAATGCGGGAATAATATTATTAAAGGTCAAACGCAATTTGCTCACTGTCCCCTCCCAATGTGCAACGGTGGCCAAAACCACTCGCCAGGTCCTTCTGGGTCCCCAACGATAGCCCGCCGGCTGTACGATTGCAATACAACTTAACACACTGAATTTCACCTGTGTGTGTCGGCGCTGCTTTCGATCGCGCCCCGCGCTCCCCCGCCTTGTCTGTCGGTCCCGTCGGCGTCCCCGCCCGACTCCGAGCGGGTTCACCGTGCTCGACCGCCGCAGCGGCAGCGAGGCGGGAGAGCGCGGGGCGAAGCGGAGGGCGAGTGATGCCCCAGCACACTCGCCCGCTGCTGAAGTCGGCGCCTGCCCACAGGCGGACGCCGAAATTCGCTCGGAGTCGGGCGGGTAGCCCGACGCGCGCGACTTGCTGCAAAGCCATATTCTCGACCGCTTCCCCGCCTTACCCTAAAGGCGGGGCATAAGGCGGGGTTGCCCAACAACCCCGATCAACGAACCACTTCTTCTTTATGAGAAAACACACATTCGATTTCAGAGAAACAATACAGCAGCTCGCTGTGTATAGATATATAAGAATATATATTACAGACCCACTTTTCATGAGAAAACCATGATGTTAAGCCATTCGCTCATTTCGCTGTTTAGTCAGAACCCACACCCATTTTTTTCAAAACCCACACGGTTTTTAGTCAGAACCCACACCCCGTTTGTGCGGCTCGACCGCTCGACCCGGTATAGGCACCGAATAACGCGTGGGCCTTTCACGCTGCTGCTCGCCACTGCTCCATGGTCTTGATGCCCTCAGGGTGACGTTCGGTGGTGATTCGTGCGCGGTACGTGCGGATCATTGATGCGCGCAGCGACCCTCGGAACCGCGCGGCAGACTTTGCGGCCAGTTGCTCGATCACCTTCTGCTCTTTCGCCGGCAATGTGTTGAATACCCTGTCGGCTAGTTCGCGGCGATATCGGTCATATGCCAGCCGATCGTCTTCTTGCTGTTGCGTTGCTGCCTTTGTGCGCGCCGCAGATGTCTCGGCCGCCTGGCGCGCTTTGAAGCGGGCGAGATACTGGCGCACTCCCCCGAGGGTCTGGACATCGAAATTTGTTTCGCGCGCCGCCGCAAGCGCGAAGTCGAGGAACGCCGGCGCTTCCTCGAAAGGGATCTCGGAGAGGATCTGCTTTGCCGTGTTCACGTCCTTCGAGTTAACGAACGCGACCGATGACACGCGCTCTCCGGTGCGCTTCTCCGTAAAGAGGTACGCGAGCTTCAGGGGCTCGCCAATCTCCCGCGTCTCCGGTCTTGTACCTGTTGAGCGGGCACTGCGCGAGCGGCGGCGATAGAAACGATCATAGTCGTCGTAGAACCGTGCCCCCGGCTCGAAGCTGACGATGAGCCCTGCGTCGGACTTCGATTTCTCGATACCGTAGGTCTCGAGAAAGCGGCTCTCGACGAGCTGCCGGAGATGCGGGCCGAGCTGGTTGTGCTCGACGACGGAGCGGTGGGCATGGACGGTGAGGCCGCCGAGCCATTCCGCGCAGATGTCCGGGTATCTCTTTTGGAACGCGAGATGTTGCGCGGGAGAGGTATAGAGGTTCGCAAAGTGGAAGAAGAGGCGCATGTACAGCGCCTGCCCTATCGTACCGAGCTGCTGCATCAGGTCGTGATTGAGGCAGACGAAATGATCCTCTTGCAAAGATTGGACGATGGGCTCCGCAAGCATAACGGTGCACGCCTCGATCGGGTCGCTCTCAAACTCGCGCCGCTCGATAAAGATCTGCGGAAAGATGTTGAACGAATGTTCGACATAGCGCCCGCCTGCTTTCTTGAAATGCGTTTTGATAAACGTGTAGTGAATCTCATGGAGTGCTCGCGAGAGCTGTTCGCTGTCCTTTCCGCCCCAATCCTTCCGGCCGATCAGACGGCCAATTTCCCGCCGGGTAAAAGAGATCTCGTTTGGCACCGGTCGGCCCTGGTCCGAATGTTTTTTGATCAATGCGACGAATACCTTGTGTGCCAGGGGGCCGGGCTGACCGAGCCTCGGGTCCGGTCGAATGACGATCCGCTTTTCTGCAATGTTTGGATTTAAGAGGATCTCACTCCTCCGCGTCGCTGCGCGCTTCTGATCGTGACAAAAGAGCGCGCCCGCGACGCGGAGTAAATTGTTCTCGATATAGAGCTTGCCGGCATTTTTTGAATTTTGTGCTGGCCGCTGTCCGTGGAGAGCTTGTTCGGACATTTGCTCATTATATGCGCCGCTTTCGTTGCGGCCTGCCTGCACCTGGGGAGAACTCCTTGATGATGATCGGTTGGCGACCCGACCGCGGCGCCGATCACGAAATCGCTTGTTCCGGACGCGCTTGAATGGCGATCGAGCACGCGAGAATTGTTGCTCGTTGCGCGCGTCGCAAGCGCCTCGGCGAAGCGCTGTCGTGCGCCTGTTACTGCGCGTCCCGTGCGTCCTGCTGCCCTGCCCCGTCAAACGGGTATGACCGCGAAATATCCTCCGATCGCGATGGTGCCGGCCGCCCAAGCAGTGGCGTCAGCATTTTTTGGAGGCCGGCGATGAGGTGATTGGTCTCGCGCGCACGCTCGGTGAGGTCTTTGATCTGCACGTCTTTCACCGTGACCTGGCCGCGGAGAAATTCGTTCTCCCCTTCCAAGCGCGCGACATAGCGCGATGCCGCGTCGGTCTCGGCCGCGGCCGGCCGCGGCTGGTCGGGGCTCGTCGCGGCTGGTCGCTGCTCCGGTCGCGGTTCTGTTTCCTGTTCGACAATTGTCGCGGCTAGCCGCGGCTGCGTCGCGGCCGGCCATGGTCTGTCGCGTCTCTTCGATGTAGGCAATGTGCTTGGCGACCGAGGCCGGGGTGATCAGGTACTTCTCGCCATAGGGGATTTCGACGCGGCGACAATCGAGATGACCCTTGGCGCAATAGCGCTGGATCGTGCGCAAGGTGCGGGGGAGCCCGGCATGTTCGTAACGCGCTGCGGCGTCCTCGATCGAGAGCGAATACTCGTTGTCGGGGCTTGTCGCGGCAGGCCGCGGCTGGTCGGGGTCCATTGCCTCGATGATAACGCGGCTTGTCGCACCTCTTCCCGGTTATCCCCAGCGAGCGTCGGGGGGAACGACGGCGGGTTAGTCCGGAATGTGGTAGATCCGAACCGGCGCGCAAGCATGCCGGCATCGAAGGCATTGCCCGGTTCTGGGTCTACCGTCGTGAGTTTCAAATACCCTCGACCATTTTTGGCCGCAGTCGCACATATAGTACGATATCTTCCGCGCGATCCTTGATTGAATTCAGCAACGGTTTGTCGATCTCGAACTTACGCAGAAACGCAAGCTCCGAAATCATACCAAAGGGCAATCCGATCAAGCTGTCGGGTTATGAGGACGCCACAACGCGGCCGCCGGCACCGGCGCTCGACGGCGACCGGCAGGCCATCCTCGACTGGCTCGGTCTCAACTAGCGGTCTGCCGCCAGGCCGTCAGGCGCGGCAGCCAGCGCGGAACGTTCTCGCGATAGGTTTTGTATTCGTCACCGAAGCTGCGGCCCAGCGTCGGTTCTTCATAGCCCAGCACGAACAGATGGAAGGCGAGCCACACGACCGCCGCGTACCACAGCAGCGCCACAGCGCCGAGCAGCAGCGCTTCGCCGAGGACGATGGCGACAACGCCGACATACATCGGGTTGCGCACGCGGCGATAGAACCCCGTGACCACAAGGTGCTGCGTCGGCGCGATCGGGGCGGGCGTGCCGAGCCCTTCGAGCGCGAAGCGCAAAAACGAATTGAGCAGCGGCACAAGTCCGAGGAACACGAGCACCCCGCCGACGATGCGGAGCCAGTCCTGCCCGAACAACGCCGGCTGCATCTCGCCGCGCGAAATCGCCCAGGGCAGAAATCCCGCCACGGTACCCGGCGCGATCACGAAGAAGACGGCAGAGCCCAATGCGGCCCAGAATTTGCGCATCGCCCGTCTCCTTTTAATAGTAGTACCGTTTGCGGTTCGATGTCGTAGCCGTCATCTCTGCCTCCTCAATTGGGCACCCATAGTTCAATGTTTTTGAGCAGCTGGGTCAATTGCTCATCGTGCCTTGTCCTGGCAACTCTTTTAAAAATCGGGGGCTGGCAGTTTCGCCAGTTGGCTCTCCGCGAACATTTTTATTCCCATAAGCTCGCGGATAAGGAGGTCGGCGTCTTGAATGATGTCCTGGGCCAATTCGCGGGTCAGCGCGTCCAACACCTCGGGCGAAACCCGCTGCGCGAAACCGAACATCTCATAGAGTGTGTGCGCCCGCGCGTTGAGGTCATGGCAGACGATCACATGGACGCATGTGCGCCGGGCATGGAGTCGCGTGCTCGCGCGCTGCGACAATATGCTCGGCGCTATTGGCTCGCTCAACCATCGTCATTCAAGCTCCGATCATGTCGGTGGCCTCGAACCTGGAAGTTAAGGGAAGCGTGTCGGCCCCTTGCACGAACCCCTCGCGATGGAATCCGGGTAAGCCCCCAGCCGCATCGCTATCCCGCTGACGGTCTTGCGGAAGGGGCTCGTGCTATGTAGCGGGCTCCTCGGGATGCGAGCTGAGCTTCGACGCGGTGGATAGCCTCTTCGATGTCGTCGAGGTTGAAGTGCGCAACCATATCGGCGCCGAATTCGGTGACCGCTTGCTCGTAGTGTTGGGTTTCATAGAGGTGCTTCATCCGTTGCCACATGGCGAGCCATTGGCGCAGCTCTTCTGTGGTGATGAACTCCATCATGAGCCTTTCTGCGGACAAGTCCGCTTGCTATGTCCTTCGTTCCCGCAGAGACTGCATTTCTGCGGAGCGCGTGTGCGCATCATTCGGCTGTTTGCGGGCACGCCGGTGAGCTGTTCTAATTCATCGTCAAGGGCGATGCGCTCCTCAGTCAGTTTGTCGTGCTGTTCTTCGATTGCGTCCCGCCGCGCGAGCAGCGCCCTGATGCGATCGGCGGAGCCTGGAAAGGTCTTGATCCTGTCAATGTCCATCTGCTTCTCCATTGAGATCAGTTGTTGATCCTCATGCCACCAAGGAAAATAAAGTTGGCTCTCCATCAAACACCTACGCAGTGAGGAAGTTAAAGTCCGGGTATGGCCGACGCGCTGCCAGTCGTCGGTCAACATGTGTCCCGATGGCGCCGGCGGCTTTCCCGGCGACGTGAATGCGGGAAAGGTTCTTGAACAGAATGTGTCGCGAGCCGGCACCGCTGGTGATCCGCTCCAGCAATCGCATCATCGAGGCGAGCCGCGCGGCGTTGGTGGTGACGATCGGGATGTAGAGGTTGGGGAAGCCGAAATGCGAGCGATGGATGCCCTGCGCTTCGACCGCGAGGTAGAGGACGAATTTCTTGAACAGGGACGAGCGTTGGAAATCCGATGCATCGATCGGCTCGGTGCCGCAATCGGCCTCGACGCCGGGGCAGAAGAAATAGGTTGCCTGGCCGTTGATCGATCGGCCGATGCCGAACGGCTCGCCGTCGGCGACGACATGGGTTGCGACCGACGCACCGTCGATTGTCGCGGTCACCGGAATGTGGAACGGCTTTGGCGAAGTGCGGGTCGCGTCCGGCAGGTTCTTGCTCTGCAAGATGTCGTGCCAGGTGATCAGCTGGTGGCCGGTCTCCCGGACCCCGAGCTCGAACGACGCCATCAACTCGCACGTCATCAGCTCGTGGGAGAAATTGGCCGGGGCTCGCGAGCGCTGACATATGAGCCCGCGCTCATGCATCAGGCGCACCCCTTTCTCGGCAAGCTCGTAAACCTGCCGGCGGCAATTGGCGCTGGCGTTGGCGCGCTGCTGCTGCGGCCGGGCGAGGTAGCCGTTGGGCCGGCGCGCGAGCAATGCCAAGCGATTGACGAGGTAGTCGAGACTGCCGCCGCCGAGTGCGTGCAGATAGTCCGCCGGAAGGTAGCGGTAGCGCGCAAGCGGCGCGAAAATTCGCTCGATGTCGCGCTCCGTCACGACGGCGACCTTCGCCTTTCCGTCTTTTCCGATCGTCGGATCATCGCCCCAGCGCGAGTTGCGCGAGCGGCTGTCGGCGGAAGCCATGACAATTTTCCGCTGACGCTCAGCAAGCCCGGCTGTCGTAGCCGTGCTGCTGATGCGTGTCGCCGGTGCCGAGCCAGACTCCGACGCGCGGGGTCATGCCCCAACCGAGGAGCGCAAAGATCGCCGCCATCGCGATCCAGCCGCAGAGAAAACCCTTGAGGAACATCGCTGCCTCCGTCATTCGACGGGGCTGCTATTAAGTGTGCCTACCCGCGATCGTCAAAGTTCGCTATGGGCCGCGGTCTGTCGCGGCTGGTCGCGGCCAGCCGCGGTGCGCCACGATCACAAATTGTTTCAGCGGGCATCAGCTCCAATTGCTAGCACCTTCGGTGTTGCTCTCTTGTTTGGGCGGATCGCGACGAAGCGAGTGAGGCTTGGGCGGCCGTGGTTCGGGATTTTCTTTCAGTAAATCGGGTTCTCGATCATTCGTGGATGCGGACGCCGCACTGAGGGGGACGGGGATGGGACCCAGCACCGGTGTCGTTTCGACGGCGGTTGCCCCGTGCGTGGGATGGTCGGGGTCCGGTTCTGCCGTCGACGGTGTCGGCGGCGCGATCTCTCGCGGCGTGCCGTACTGTGCGCGCATGCGCTCGGTGAGGGCACTGCGCTCGGAGAGCGACAGCGTCGTGTGCGCGTCAAATGACACCCGGTTGACCGAGACGGCAAGCGCCTGCGGTGTCATGTCTCTGATGAACGCGCCGAATTTACCGCGCGTCAGCGATTGCAGAAACTCAGGCGCGGTTCGCAGGCGAGGTGCGAGGTAGCGCGCTTCCTCGTCGCTGTTGGCAAAGCGGATCGCACAGTTCGAGAGCGCGTCGAGCACATTCGCCGCGGTAATCTGCTGCGTGCGCTGATGCGCCATGATCAGCGCGATGTTCTGGCTGCGGCATTCGTCGAGAATGGTCGGCACCTTCTCGTCGCGCGCGATCACGTTCTGGCACTCGTCGATGTAGAAATAGACCGGCGGCTTCTCCGCCCTCTTGCGCGCCGAGCGCTGCTGCGCCGCCGCCAACACCTGAGCGATGAAGAAGCGCCCGAAGAACTCCGCCCCCTGATCGCCGAGCCGCGCCTTGGAGTTGTTGATGATGACGATCTTGCCGCTATCCATCGCCTCGCCGATGCGGAAGCGGGTGACTGCCGCGGTCAGCATCGCCCGCATCGTCTCGTTGTCGAGCAAGAGGCGCAGGCGCTGCAACACCTCGCGCCGGCGATCGAAATAGTTCTTCTCGTTGAAATCCTTGTGAAAGAAATCCTGCAGGTCAGGTGGCAGTGCGGCGATGTGCTCCTTGTATTTGTCGTAGCCGTTGGTCAACAGGTCGCGGAAGGTGTCTAGGGTGGGGTTCGGAAAGGCGAGGACGAGCGCGCGCAACACGCTGCGAAACAGTGTTGTCTGCATCGCGGTCATCTTGAATTCGAGGAGCGAGGCAAAGAGATATTCGAGCAGATCGACGCTCTGCGCGATGTCGGTGCGCGCGATATCGAGCGGGTTGATCGCGACCGGGTTCTGCGGGTCGGGATCGATGATGATCAGCCGGTCCTGGATCTCGGTGAGGCTGCGGATCGGTTCGATCAGATCGCCCTTGCTGTCCATCAGGATCAGCGAGGCGCCCGCTCTGCGAATGTCGTCCATGACCATCGCGTGCAACAGCGTGGTCTTGCCTCGGCCCGGAGGCGAGACGATCCAGTGGCCGGCAAAGCGCGCTTCGTCGGGAAGCGTGAAGGGCACGTCGATGTCGAGAAGGCCGCGCAGTGGTGTACTTTGCCAGCGATCGGCACCGAACGAGGAACGCAGCTCCTGGAATAGTCGAAGTTCGGCAACCTCTGCTTCGTAGAGGGGAAATCGGAAATCCTCGAGAAGGCTCTCGATGTCGCCGGTCAGCTCTCGTGCCGGCACCGTCAACGGCGGCTGGTGGTCCCGCCACTCCACAAACTCGTCTTTGGTCACCAACACCGTCTCCGGCAGTGCATCGCGGAACGACGCCAGGGATCGGGTCAAGGCTCCGGTGAAGAGGCCGAGCGTTTTCGGCGCGTCATGCATTTTGATCGCATGGATACGCAATTCGTCGCGCCAGCGCCCTTGCTCGATCGGGTCGGAGGGAAGCGGCGGGATCGGGTTATTGAAGCCCTCCATCGCGTAAATCTCGACCGCTGCGTCGACGATGCCGGCGAACACCGGAAAGACCGGCAGCCGCGGGTGCCAGGCGTCGATGAGACGCCGCGCATAGGATTCGGCAAAGCTCTCGATCTCGGGAAAGTTGGCCGCAAGCGCGTGCTGCTCGGCCGCCTCGGCGATCGCTGGGTTGGAGTATGCCGGCGGTCGGTAGTGATACCAGCGCACCAAACCGATGACCGCAAAACCGATCGCGACCGGAATCAGCAGGAAAAAGCTTGTCGCAAACGCGAGAAGGCCAAAGATGATCAGCACGCCGGTCGCAAGGATGTTCACCAACGGATCGGGCGAGCCGGTGGGCCAGCGTGGCATATGCGACTTCATAGCTCGAACGTCTCCGCTTGCTTGATATCCCGGTTGACCAGCAGCCCCTCCTTCAGACGCGTCAGTGTCTCGCGTAATTCATCGTCCACGACCTTGGCGCGGGCATTATCGATCGCGTAGGCGGAAAAGGTCGGGTTGGTGAGAAGGCGGCCGAGTGTGACCGTCTGCTTCGGCTGTTCGGCGATGCCGACATGACGCTTGAGCGCGATGCCGCCGAGCAGCAGGGCGAGGGCGGCGAAAAATGAAATGCCGCCCACCGCATCGGCTCGATGATTGCCCGCAATTGCCATCCCCGGGCTGGCGACGCAGCCGCCGAGGAACACGATCGGCGAGATCACTTTGAGAAATTTCGCCAGCGGGCGTTGTGAGGACGAAGGCGGCGGGACGTCGGAGTTGGAGACAATGTAATGCTGACCCAACCCCCGCGTCTCGATGATCGCCTTCTCCTCTTCGGAGAAGAGGACGGTGCAGTCGACGTAGTGAAGTCTCTTATTAGGTAGGAGGCCGTCCTCTTGCCGATGTCGGATCGTGACGCGCACGACTTATATGCGGCGCGGGTCGGCAGCCGGTTGTTGTTGCTGAACCTGCGCCATGGCGTTAACGATGCGGTCGGTGCGTTTGTCGGCGTGATATCCGGCAACGGATACCATCGCCCAGATCGAGGCCGGCAGCCAGCCGATGAGGGTGGCCTGTAGTATCAGGCAGAGGATACCCTGAAAGATTTTGCCCATCGTGAAGAACGTAACCCACGGGAGCAGGAGGGCAATCAGGTAGCGCATGGTGCTTTCTCCCCAAAGTACGTAAACACCGCGATTTCAGGGCAACCGTGGGGTAAGTCAAGCGAAAAAAGGTTAAAGGGGACCGAGCTGTGCACGCCCGGCCCCCTCGTGCTCCCCCATACAGGGGCGCGGTGGGTTCACCTCACGAACGCGGCCGGCTGTCGATCCACTCGTGGATCTCCCGCTTCAGGTAGCCGACGCGACCCCGAGTGTGCCGCGAGAAGCGTACACGCTTCGGAAACCAGCCGTCGCGCTCCCATCGGCGCAGAGTTTCGCGGGCAACATGCAACAGCTTGCAGACATCCCTGATGGTATAAAACCCGTCCATCGCTGACTCCTCGAATGAGTGAGCCAGCTCCGGAGCCGGCTAGGCCGGCCGGACGATGCTACGCACTCCGGAGGAGGGCGGCAAGATGTCGCTCCCAGCACTCGACCGCCGCTCGCATCTCGCCGAGATAGCTGAAGCGATTGTAAATTGCGGCCACTCCACTGATCATTCCGCTCGTATGGTTGAGAAGCCGCTCGATGACGTGCGGCGGCACAGATAAGGATGCCAGATTAGTCGCGAACGTGCGGCGGAGGTCGTGCAAGGTCCATTCAGCGACACCTGCGTCAACGCTCGTCTTGAGCTTTGACCAGCCGTTGTACGAGCGCTCGTTATCCGCTCCTCGCGCAGGAAAGAGAAAACCTCCCGTCGGCAAATTCTCGACGATGGCAGCGACCATGTCGCCGTAGGGGAAGGTGTGCGCGCGGCCATTCTTGGTAATTTCCGAAGGAAGCGTGACGGTTCTCGACGTACGGTCGATCCATTCGCCTCGAAGCGCGCCGATCTCTCCGCGGCGCTGTCCGGTCAGAATGAGCAGTCGGACAATGTTGCCGCCGGTGCAGCCCTGGGATAGGGCCTTCCGATAGATGGCAACGAGCTCCGCATCTTTGAGCACTCTGTCGCGGCTCGTTGCGCTTGCCGGAGCATCCATGAGAGCGATAGGCGAGTTGGCGATGTACCCACGCTTGGCGCACCATCTCAGAAAAGTGCGGACGGCCACGAACGCGTGGCGAGCAGTCGAGGGCGTGTCAATCAAGTCATCAAGGATGCCTGAGATCCGCGCGCTCGAGATGTCGTCGAGCGTAAGATTCCTGAGGGAAGGCAAGAAGTGCTTCCGCAACAGACGGTCGGTCTCGGCCGCAGTTCGCGCTCGGTTCTTGGCCTCGCAATGCTTTGTGATGAAAAGGTCTAATGCCTCGTCGAACCGTGGCGCCTTAGGCCGCCGGATGCCGAGCTGTTCTTCTGCAAGGATGTTCCTGGCCTGGTCGCGTGCGCTTGCGAGCGAGAGGATCGGAAAGCGTCCGATCTTCGTGAGCTCTCGACGCGGCCCGTGCATCAGCGTGAAGGTCTTCGTTCCGCCCTGTGATACCCGGACGCCGAAGCCAGGCAAATTTTTGTCGAGGTACATCCGCTGCCCCTGCTCCGGAGCCTTGAGGTTACGGATGGTGAGGTCCGTGAGGGTGGTGCGCATTAGTCTCTCCCTAGTCGCAGAAAAACCGCGGGTAGCGGTGTGCTGCCGTGAGGCAACATACCTCGTCTGCGAGGGAGAAATGTCAATTAGGTCAGAGACTTAAGATGCACTATGAGGCGCCGTGTGGCACCAAATATTTTGATCCGTAGTCTGGTGCTCTATCCAATTGAGCTACGGGCGCATACCGCGGATCGGCTCCGCGGGCCGGAACAACTACCGCAACAGACCGCAGCGGCGCAAGATGCAAGCTCATTTGGGCATGGCCGAGCGGGAATGGCAGTCTTTAATGTCGACGCGGCGGCGTCGGGCGGGCTCGAAGCGGACGACCCGGCGAGTCGTCCTTCGGTCGCGCTGCTACCGGGCCGGCATCGGCGGGTCGAAGCCGGCCACCCGTGGGTCTATTCGAACGAGGTGCGGATGGACGCGGCGGCGAAGGCGCTGCCGCTGGGTGTGCTGGTCACCTTGCGGCGCGCCGACGAGAGCCCGCTCGGGGTGGCGATGTTCAATCCGCACAACCTGCTCGCCGCCCGCATGCTCGACCGCGACGCCGCGCGGCCGATCGGCCATCGTTTTCTCTCGCGACGCCTTGAGCGGGCGTTGCGGGTGCGCCAGCGGCTTTTCAACGAACCCTGCTATCGCCTCGTCCATGCCGAGGCGGACGGATTGCCGGGCCTGGTCGTCGACCGGCTTGGGCCGGTCGTCGCGGTGCAATCGAACGCCGCCGGCATAGCGCGGCTGGAGCCGCTGGTCCTCGACGCGCTCGACGCGCTCTTGCAGCCGGCGGCGATCGTGCTACGCAACGACAGCCCGGTTCGCGCGCTCGAAGGGCTGGCGCTACACACGGCGGTGGCGCGCGGCACGCTCGGCTCCACGGTTCTGGTCCACGAAAACGGCGCCGTCTTCCCGATCGATCCGCTCGCCGGGCAGAAGACCGGATGGTTCTTCGACCAGCGCGACAATCGGCGGTTTGTCGCCGCGCTGGCGCGAGGTGCGCGAGTCCTCGACTTTTATTGCTACACTGGCGGCTTTGCGGTGCAGGCGGGTCGCGCCGGGGCCGCGCTGGTGCTCGGGGTCGACAGCTCGGAGCCGGCGCTGGTGCTCGCCGCCGAAGCGGCGAAGCTGAACGAAGTCGGCGAGATCTGCCGCTTTCACCGCGGCGAGGTGTTTGCCGAGGCCGCCCGGCTCGCCGCGGCGGGCGAACGTTTCGACCTCGTCATCGCCGATCCCCCGGCCTTTGCTCGATCGCGCAAGGAGGTGCCGGCGGCGCTGCGGGGATACCGCAAGCTGACGCGGCTCGCGGCGGCGCTGACCGCGACCGGCGGCATCCTCTTCATCGCCTCGTGCTCCTACAATGTCGGCGCCGCGGATTTCGCCGAAGCGGTCCGGCGCGGGCTTGCCGATGCCGGGCGCGGCGGCCGCATCCTGCGGGTCGCAGGGGCCGACGCCGACCACCCGACCCACCCGGCATTGGCGGAGACCGCCTACCTCAAGACGATGACATTAGCGCTCGACTGACCGGCTATTCGTCGGGCCGGCACATCGCCGATCACAGCAGCGACGCCGGCGCGCGGGCGATCTCGGCCTTGCGGTGGGCGGGTGCGAGCAGGGTGAGGCGAAACACGGTGCCGGCGCCAGTGGTCGAGACCAGCACCAGATCGCCGCCATGGGCGCGCATCAGCTCGCGGGCGATCGCCAGGCCGAGCCCGCTGCCGCCCGGCCGGGCCGAGCCAAAAAACGGGCGGAACAAATTCTCGCGCGCCTTTGGCGGCAGGCCGGGGCCGTCATCTGCAATGTCGATGGCGATCGTGCCGTTCTCTCGCGACGCCGAGAGGCGCAGCCGCTGCGCCCCGGCTTCGAGCGCGTTGCGGGCGAGGTTTAGGAGGACGCGGTAGAGCTGGTCGCGATCGGCCTCGACCGCGAGCCCCGGCGGGACCGCGCATTCGATCGCCAACCCGGCTTCGGCAGCGGCAAGATCCGGGCCGAGCTCGCCGATCAGCGGCGCCAGCGCAAAGCGGCTCGGGGCGAGCGGCGATGCGCCTTGGCGCGAAAAATCGAGGGTCTGCGTGCAGAGCGCCACAGCGCGGTCGATGGCGTCGAAGAGCCGCGGCAGGATGCGGCGGACCTCGGGTGCCGCACTGCTGGTGAGGCTGTCGGTGACCAGGCGCGCGGTGGCCAGTATGTTCCTTAAATCGTGGTTGATCTTGGTCACCGCCGTGCCGAGCGCCGCCAGCCGGGCGCGCTGGCCGAGCGCCTGGCGCACCGTTTCCTGCATCACCTGGAGCTCGCGCTCGGCAACCCCGATCTCGTCTCGGCGTCCGGTTGCCGCGATCACGCGGGAGGCGTCCTCCGGCTCCTCGCGAAACTCGGTCATGCTCGCGGTGATCCGGCGCATCGGCCGCACCAGGAGCCATTGCAGGCTGAGATAGACCAGCGCGGCGGTAAACAGCGAAATCACGATCGACAATTCGAGAACGCGGATGCCGAAGCCCCACATCTCGCGGCGCAGCGGCGCCTCGTCGAGCAGCACCTCGACCATCGCGCCGTCGTCGGGCGGGGCCGGGCCGAGGACCCGCAGCAGGCGGTTGTCGTTGCGGAAGAGGGCGATGGCGGAGCCCCTGATGGCCCCCCAAATGCTGGCGTGTGAAAGGTCGATGGTGAGGTCGGCCGCCGGCGGCGTCGGCCGGTCGAGCATCAGGATCATCCCATCGGCGCGGCGCAGCACGACGCCGTGCGCGCCGACATGGGCGAGCAGCCGGTTGACGAGACCCTGATCGAGCCGGCCGTTCGGGCTCGCCTCCAGCGCCATCGTCGCGAGACGGCCGGCGGCGAGGCGGTTCTCGAATTCGGTCATGCGGAAACGGGCGACCGACGGCACGAAGATCAACACCTCGCTCAGCATCACGAAAAAGACGGTCAGGATCAGAAGCCGGGCCGACAGGCTCTTCGGCAGCACGCGCATCGACCGCCTCAACCGAAGCGTGCCAGAAAACGGACAACCCGGCGGATGCGGCGCGAGAACAGCGCCGGCGTATAGAAGCTGCCGGCCGCCCGCTTGCCGGCCTCGCCGCGCGTCGGGTAGGGCACGATCAGATTGGCCAATGCCCCGATCTTGAGCCTTTGAGAAACCGCCAGCGCCCAAGGCAGGATCAGGTCGCCTGCGCCGGCGCCGAGGATCGAAGCGCCGAGGATGCGGCCGTTGCGGCGGGTGACGATCTTGACCAGACCCTGGGTCTCGCGCTCGGTCTGGGCGCGGTCGTTCTCGGAGAAGGGCCAGCGGAGCACCCGCACGTCACCCTCTGCGGCCCGCGCCGCGGCTTCGGTCGCCCCGACCTGGGCAAGCTCGGGATCGGTGTAGGTGACCCACGGAAGCGCGCGGTAATCGACTTTCGCCGGCAGGCGGAAGAGCGCATTTCTGATCACGATCCCGGCATGGTAGAGGGCGATGTGGGTGAATTGCGGCCCGCCCGCGACATCGCCCGCGGCAAAGGCGCGGCGATTGGTCGTGCGCAACCGCGCGTCGACGGTGATCCCGGTCGCGGTTGCGGCGATGCCGGCGGCCGGCAGATCGAGCGCCGCGACGCTCGGGCGCCGCCCGGCGGCCACCAGGAGATGCGAGCCGGCGAGCCGCTCCCCGCCATCGAGGCAGACGGCAATACCGCCGCCGTCGGGCTCGACGCCGGCAATCCTAACCGGTGCATGGACCGCGATCCCTTCGGCGGCGAGACGCTCGGCCAGTAGTGCCGCGAGCTCGGGATCGTCGCGCGGCAGGACGGGACCGGCGTCGAGCACGGTAACCCGAGCGCCGAGCCGGGCATATGCCTGCGCCATCTCGATGCCGATCGGGCCGCCGCCGATCACGATCAGATGCTCGGGCAGCCGACGGTTGGCAAAAATCGTCTCGTTGGTCAAATACGGCACCCGGTCGAGGCCGGTAATCGGCGGCACAAAGGGATGCGAGCCGCTGGCGATCACGAACCGTCGCGGCCGGATCTCAGTCTCGCCGGCGCGGATGGTCCGCGGATCGACAAAACGCGCTTCAGCTCGCAACACTGTGACGCCGAGCCCCTCGAACCGTTCGACAGAATCATTGGGCGCAATATTCCCAACGATTTCGGCAATCTTGTCGGCGATCGAGCCAAGATCGATCCGCGGCCGCTGATAGACGATGCCGAACGCCGCGCTCCGTCGCCAAAAATCCGCCGCCCTGGTAATCGCAATCAGCGATTTCGACGGAACGCAGCCATAATTGAGGCAATCGCCGCCCATCTCGCCGCGCTCGACCAGCACGACCTCCGCGCCCATCTGTGCCGCGCCGGAGGCGACCGACAATCCGGCGGAGCCCGCGCCGATGACGCAAAGATCGGGGGCGAGGTGGCGGGTCATCCGCGACGTCTGCGCCGCCAGCGCTTATACAAGACCGGGACTAGGGCGAGAACGGCGAGCCCGACGATCGGCATCAGCACGCTCGGCCGGAACACGATGCCGAGATCGGGCTGCTCGACGACGCTGCCGAGTCCATTGCCGAGGCTGGCGTAAACGAAAGCGCCGGGGATGATGCCGAGAAAGGTAGCGAGCACATAGGTCCGCAGTCCGACGCCGACCAAGGCCGGGACGAGATTGACCAACCAGAACGGGAAGATCGGCACCAGCCTGAGGACCAGAAGGTAGTTGAAGGCATCGGCACGAAACCCGGCTTCGAGCCGGCCGATGAAAGGCCCGGCACGGCGGGCGAGGCCGCCGAGGCCGGCGCGGGCGGCGAGGAAGATCCCGATCGCGCCCAAGGTCGCGCCGATCACGGCGCACAGCGCGCCGAGCCATGTCCCGAAGAGGAAACCGCCGGCGATCGTCAGCACGACGCCGCCCGGAACCGACAGCGCCACGAGCACGGCATAGGCGGCGATGTAGAGGAAGCCGGCGAGAATGCCAGAACGGGCGGCGAGACCGCACAGCCACTCGCGATTTTCGGCGAGCGCGGCAAAAGTCAGATAACGGCTGCCGCCGAACAGGACGAACGCCACCCCGGCACCAGCGAGCAGCACAAGCGGCAACAAGCGCCTGAGGGAAATGCCGTGCCGCGCAAGGTTGTCGTCGGGCATCGCGGTTCGGAGGTCAGCCAAAACAAACGGCAATGCTAACGGCTCGCCGGCCTGGTGGCAGTCACCTTCCTGTGAAACCACGGGCCTGTGAAACCGCAGGCCTGTGAAACCGCAGGCCTGTGAAACCGCGGGTCGGCGGCAGTGGCGCTGCAAGCCTTCAAGATCATAGCAATACGCAAAACATCCAATCCTCGGAACCGCAGGCCCTCCGCATCGCCGCTGAGTATCTTCGACGACGGCGTCGGCCGTCATCGGCCCAAGGTGGCCGTAACCGGGCATCCCGAAATCGTGGTTAACTCTTCGGATATCTATTGCAACTTTATGGAAATTGCCGCAGTATTGGGTTGCATCGTTTTCTCCTCCTCGATGCTCTCCTCGAACGATGCATGGTGCCTGCCCTCGCGTTCGGCGGGCAGGAGCAAAGCCCCGGCCATCTCGGCCGGGGTTTTGTCTTTTCGGCGGGCGGCGGCGAACCGGCGCTGCAGGCGGCCGCTTTCGGCGAGTTGCCAGGCGCCTAGCACGGGCAGGCCGATCGTAAGGTCGCGCGCCCGCTTCAGCAGCGAGAGCGCCAGCGCCATCTCCGGTGTCAGGCCAAAGCCGGCGCCAAGCAGAATGTAGGCGCCCTCCTGCACGCCGACCGCGTTGGGGACGGCAAAGGCGATGCTGCGCACGGCGTAGAGCAGGCTTTCGATGACCAGCACTGCGCCAAACCCGAGTGGGGCGCCGGCGAGCCGCAGCGCCAGCCAAGCTTCGGCGGTGCTCGCCACCCAGCAGGCAAGGTGCAGCACAAAGCTCAGCCACAGCCCCGCGGGCCGCCGGTAGATGCCGGCAACCGCGGCATGGAGTGCCGCCGCCCCGGCGGCCGTCCGCTCGGTCCAGCCGCGGCCGAGCCGGCGCGCCAGACGATCGAGCAGGTCGAAGCCGCGCCATTGCACGACGATGAAGCCCGCCGCGAGCAGGCAGGCCACGACGAGCCCGATCGCGACGGGTACCGCGATCGGCGCCTGCGGCCCCAGATAGACGAGCCAGGCGAGCGCCAGGCCGGTGTAAGCGAGCTGGGCCAGAAATTCGAGGGTGACGTCGATGATCGTGCTGGCGGTCGCGGCAATTCCCGAGACGCCGGTCAGGCTGATCGCCCGCGCCCCCAATACATAGCCGCCAACCTGCGAGAGCGGCAAAACTTCGGAGCCGGCCTCGCGGACGAGGCGCCCCCAGATGGCGCTCCAAGCCGGCGTTCCCGGCAGCAGCATCCACCAAGCGATCCCCATGACCGCGATCAACAACAAATGGATCGCGCAGACCGCGGCGAAGCCGGCCCAGCCGATGGCGAAGAGCGAGCGGGCCACCGGACCGGCGCCGTAATGCACAACCAGCGCCGCCGTCAGCGTCAGTCCGATCGTAGCCGCGACGATCGGCAGCCACCTCATAGCGGACCGCCTCAGGCCGGGCGGGCGGGGGTGCAAAGGCGCAAGGCGGCGAGCGCCATGCCAGCCAGCCGCGGCAGGAAGAGCGGCTGCAGCAGAGCCGGGTCGAAGCCCGCCATCCGCCGCGCGTGCTCGGCGCAGCAGGTTTCGACCAATCGGCGAAATGTGAAGCCGTCGAGAAAGACGCTCGCCTGCGTCGCCGAGAAATCCATGCCGTCGTTCGCCGCGCGGCCGCGCCGCACGGTGCCGAGCAGGCGGCCGATCGCCCGCGAATAATATCCGGCGGCAGTGGCGCCGCGCAGCCATCGGGCGACCCCGCCGCGGGTCGATTGGTGCCACGCCATCCAGTTGATGAAAAAGACAATATGGCGGGTCTCCTCGTGGATCAGCGTATCAAAGATCGCGAACATCGCCTCCGGCAGGAAGCCGGACCGGCGCGCGATCTCGAAGACGCCAAAGCCGAGGAACGAATCGAGGCACTCGCCATAGCCGAAATCGGCGAAGGCGCGGCGCAGGTCCGGGCTCAGGGGTTCGAGCGGCCGCTCCTCGGCGGCGACCCCGTAACGCCGGATCATCAGCCGCAACAGCTCGGCGTGCCGCGCCTCTTCAAAGGCCTGAAGAGTGATCGCCTCGCGCACCAGCGGATCGGCGATCGTCGCGGCATAGGCGTCGACGATCGCCCCCGCGCGCCGCTCGGTGTGGAGCACCTCCGGCCAGAACGGGATCGCGCGCAACCGTCCGAGCGCGGCCTCGTCGAGATCGGGCCAGGGCAAATTTCTCGGATCGTAGGGGTCGTGGCTCGCGATAAAGCCGCGGCAGAAAGCCCGCTTGTGCTCGTCCGATCCGACCCTCATGACGCTACTGTGGCCAGGCTCGGCCGCCGCATGAAGCGGCGCGCGAGGCGCATCAGGCGCGGTACCGTCCTCGGCCGGAGCAGACGCGGGTCGTAGCCTTCGAGGCGCCGGTCGTTCTCGGCGAGACAGACGTCGATCAGCGCCGCGGCCGAGAGGTCGGCTGCGCCGAGCGATTTGCCGCCCGTCAAGGTGAAGTTGTTGTCCTGCGGCGACGTCGCCGGCCCAGCCTCGCCGCTGGTGTCGAGGCCTCTGGCGATGCCGATCCGCTCCCAGACGAGAAACGCCCAAACCGCCAGGATCTTGGCGCGGAAGCCGAGCCGGCGCCACGGCGGCAATCGGCGGCGGTGCCAGGCCACCCAATTGACAAAGAACAGGATGTGGCGGCCCTCCTCCTGCATCACCGGCTCGAAGGTATCAACCAGCTCCGCCGGGAAAAACCCCGATTGCCTGGCCATTGCGAACAGGCCGAAGGCAAAGAAGCTGTCGATGCATTCGCTGAAGCCGGTGACCATGAAGGCCCATTCCGGGTCGCGGGGCCGGATATAGTCGGGCTCCGGCGCGAGGCGGATGCCGTAGGCGCGCACGAGGTTGGACAGAACCTCCTTGTGCCGCCCCTCCTCGAAGCCGTCGAGTTCGATTGCCTGCCGCAGCAGCGGGTCCTTGATCTCCTCGGCGTAGCTGAGCACCCGCAGCCGCGCCTTACCCTCGGTCTGGACGGCGATGTCCCAGATCGGCAGCCCGACGAGTCGCTCGCGCGCCTCGGGATCCAGGGCTGGCCAGTCGATGACCGACGGCCTGTAGGGGTTGTGGGTGTCGAGCAGCATGCGGCAGAAAGCCGTCTTGTGCGCGGCGCTGCCGGCGATGATGGGCCCCGATTCGGAGAATGACCAGATCCGCGATGCGCGGTCGGCAGCCTCGACCGTCGCGTTATCCAAGATCAGCCCCCACACGAATCTCCCAAACGCCGCGGCCCACCCGAACCGGGTCGCGTTGACTTGCCGCATTGGCTCCCTTATATAGCCGCCTCTCCCAGACAGAGACCGCAATCGGAGCCGGTGCCGTGAAGCGCACTTACCAGCCCAGCAACCTCGTCCGCAAGCGCCGCCATGGCTTCCGGGCGCGAATGGCGACTGTGGCCGGGCGCCGGGTGTTGGCGTCGCGGCGAGCAAAAGGCCGCAAGCGCCTGTCCGCCTGAGCCGCGAATTACGCCGGCCCGGCCCGGACCCCATGGGCGGCGGGCTTGCAACCCTGAAGATCCGAGCCGATTTTCTGCGTGTAGCCGCCGTACGCCGCAGCGCCGCGGCGCCGGGGGTGGTGGTGCAAGCGGCACTTCGACCGAAAGGGTCTGACGTCGGCTCTGACATTCGCGTCGGGTTCACCGCCAGCCGCAAGGTCGGCAATGCCGTGACGCGCAACCGGGCGAAGCGGCGGTTGCGGGCGGTCGCCGCCGCCGTCCTGCCGTGCGCGGGAAGGCCCGGGACCGATTATGTGCTGATTGCTCGCTCGGGCACTGCCGAGCGGGCTTTTGCGGCGCTTCTCGCCGATCTGGAGGCGGCGGTGCGCCGGGTCGACAGGAAGGCCGAGGGCCGGCGCCCCGACCTCGCCGAGGAGAAGAGAGATGCATCTCCATAGCCAAAGGAGCCCGCTGAGCCTGGCGTTGCAGGCCGGGGTGCGCGCCTATCAGCTCTTGGTGTCGCCGCTGCTGCTGCCGTCCTGCCGGTTTTTGCCGACCTGCTCGGATTATGCGATCGAGGCGATCGAGCGACACGGCGCGCTGCAAGGTTTTGGTCTTGCGCTGCGTCGGCTCGGCCGGTGCCACCCCTGGGGCGGCAGCGGCTACGATCCGGTTCCCTCGCCCAAGACCTGCGACCGCTGACGCCGAGCCGGCCCGACCGACGCCAGCGAGCCACGAACGAGATGGAACAGCGCAACCTTCTGCTCGCGATCGTGCTCTCGGTCGTCATCCTAATCGGCTTTCAGTTCGTCTTCGAGCGCCTGCATCCGACGCCGCCGGCGCCGCCCGTCGGGACATCGACGACGGCGCCCGCGACCCCCTCGACGCATTTGGCCCCGCCGGCCCCGGGGACCGCCGCCGCACCCGGTGCCGCACCGGCGGCGCACGCGCCGGAATCGCGCGCAGAGGCGATGGCCGAGCAGCCGCGCGTCAGGATCGACACGCCCCGCCTGCACGGCTCGATCTCGCTGATTGGTGCGCGGTTCGACGATTTGACGCTCGCCAACTACCACGAGACTGTCGACCCGAAGAGCCCTGAGGTGGTGCTGCTGTCGCCGCCCGGCACCGAGAGCCCGTATCTGGCCGAATTCGGTTGGGTCGCCGCCACACCGGGGGTCAAGGTGCCAGGGCCCGAAACCCATTGGACCGCGTCGGGCGGCCCGCTGACCCCGACGAGCCCGGTGATCTTGACCTGGGACAATGGCGAGGGGCTCGTCTTCACCCGCACGGTCAGCGTCGACAAGAACTACATGTTCACCGTGCATGACGAGGTCCGCAACACCGGCGGCGTCCCGGTCACGCTGTTTCCCTATGGGCTCGTCAGCCGCACCGGCACGCCGCATGTCGCCGGGTATTACATCTTGTTCGAAGGCCTGATCGGCTATCTCGACGGCGTGGTGCGCGAGGTCAAATATTCATCTCTGAGCCCCGACAAGCCGATCGATTACGATTCGAATGGCGGCTGGCTCGGCTTTACCGACAAATACTGGCTGACGGCGCTGGTCCCCTCGGCGAGCGAGGCGATCAAGGCGCGCTTCACCCATTCGCTCGACGGCGGGGTCGAGCATTATCAAACCGATTTCCGCGGCGCCGAAGTGACCATCGCCCCCAACGGCACGGCGGCGGCCTCGTCGCGTTTTTTCGCCGGCGCCAAGGAGTTCAACCTGCTCGAAGCCTACAGCGCCGCCGGCGTGCCGCTGTTCGAATATTCGATCGATTTCGGCTATTTCTGGTTTCTGACCAAGCCGATTTTCCGCATTCTTCAGTTCTTTTATCAACATATCGGCAATTTCGGGCTGGCCATACTGCTGCTGACCTTGTGCGTCAAACTGCTGTTCTTTCCTCTTGCCAATAAATCCTACAAGGCGATGAGCAAGATGAAGCTGTTGTCGCCCGAGATCCAGAAAATGCGCGAGCGGTTTCCCGACGACAAGGCCCGCCAGCAGCAGGAGATGATGGCGCTCTACAAGCGTGTCGGCGCGAACCCGCTGGCCGGCTGTTTGCCGATCGTGATCCAGATCCCGGTGTTTTTCGCGCTCTACAAGGTGCTGTTCGTCACGATCGAGATGCGCCACGCGCCATTCTACGGCTGGATCCACGATCTCTCGGCGCCGGACCCAACCTCCTTCGCCAACCTCTTCGGCCTGTTGCCGTTCGCCCCGCCCGCGCTGTTGATGATCGGCGTCTGGCCGCTGATCATGGGCCTGACGATGTTCCTGCAGCAGAAGCTCAACCCGCAGCCGGTCGACCCGGTGCAGGCGCGCATGTTCATGCTGCTGCCGATCGTCTTCACCTACATGCTGTCGGCCTTCCCGGCGGGGCTCGTCATCTACTGGGCGTGGAACAACACGCTCAGCATCGGCCAGCAATGGGCGATCATGCGCCGGCAGGGCGCTGCTTGACCGCAACCTCAGCGGCCGATTTCCATCCGCCGCGGGAAATCGAGGCCGAGCTGGTCGAGGCGGGGCGGCGCCTCTTCGCCCGCGAGGCCCGGTTCATCGCAGGTGCTGCCGAGCCCACGGGGTTGCCGCCCGAGAGGCTGCCCGAGATCGCCTTCGCCGGCCGCTCCAATGTCGGCAAGTCGAGCCTTGTCAACGCCCTGACCGGGCGCCGCATGCTGGCGCGGACCTCGAACACGCCGGGTCGGACACGGCAGATCAACTTCTTCGACCTCGGCGGCATGCTGACCCTGGTCGACCTGCCGGGCTACGGTTATGCCGAAGCCTCGAAGGCCGCGGTCAAGAGCTGGACCGGGCTGGTGCGGCGATATCTGCGATCCCGCGCGGCGCTGCGCCGCGTCTGCCTGTTGATCGATTCGCGGCACGGCCTGAAGGACATTGACCGCCTGCTGATGCGCATGCTCGACGAGGCCGGCGTCTCCTATCAGGTGGTGCTGACCAAGGCGGACCGGCTCGGCGCCCTCGAGATCGCCCGGATCGCCGAGGAGGTGGCGGCCGAGCTCGCGACGCACGCGGCGGCGCATCCGGAGATCCATGTGACGAGCGCCACCGAGCGCACCGGCATCGCCACCCTGCGCGCGACGCTCGGCAGCTTTGCGCTGCCGGGCTCCGCACCTTCGGCCGTGGCGGCGGGCGGGCGATCGCGATAAGCTCTCCCTGCCCATGAGCCCCACCGCACATCCTCCGTCCTCCATCGCACCTCAGAACCCGGACCCGGTGGTCAAGGCCGCGGTTCTGGCCGAGGCGCTCCCCTATATGCGGCGCTATGCCGGGCACACCCTTGTCGTCAAGTATGGCGGGCATGCGATGGGCAGCGCCTCGGGCGGCGATTCCTTCGCCCGTGACGTCGTCCTGTTGAAGCAGGTCGGCATCAACCCAATCGTCGTGCACGGCGGTGGGCCGCAGATCGGCCAGATGCTCAAGCGGCTCGGCATCGAGAGCCGGTTTGTCGACGGGCTTCGGGTCACCGACCGCGAGACGATGGATGTGGTCGAAATGGTCCTCGCCGGGACCATCAACAAGCAGCTGGTGGCGGCGATCAACGCCGAGGGCGGCTGTGCGATCGGGCTGACCGGCAAGGATGGCGGGCTGATCGAGGCGAGAAAAATCGTCCGCACTCGGGTCGAGGCCGGCACCAGGACGGAGATCGACCTCGGCTATGTCGGCGAACCGCAGCGGATCGCCGCGCGCGTCCTGGACACCTTCCGGCAATCCGACATCATCCCGGTGGTTGCACCCATCGGCGTCGGTACGGCGGGCGAGACCTACAACATCAATGCCGACACGGTGGCGGGCGCCATCGCCGCCGCGGTCAAGGCGACGCGGCTCTTGCTGTTGACCGATGTCGAGGGTGTGCTCGACGCCGACAAACGCTTGGTGCCGGAGATCTCGGCGGCGGCAGCGCGACGGATGATCGCCGAGGGCGTCATCAACGGCGGCATGATCCCCAAGGTCGAGACCTGTCTCGATGCCGTCGAGGGCGGCGTCGAGGCGGCCGTCATCCTCGACGGGCGGGTGCCGCACGCGATCCTGCTCGAGCTCTTCACCGAGGGCGCCGGAACCCTGATCCGGCCCGGCTAGACCATGCCGATACCCGCTCGCGGCCGGCCGTTGGGCGAGATCGAGACCTGGATCTTCGATCTCGACAATACGCTCTACCCAGCGTCTTGCCGTCTCTTCGACCAGGTTCATGCGCGGATGACCGCATTCATCGCAGATAGGCTGAAATTGTCTGCCGAAGATGCGCTGGCGGTACAGAAGACCTATTTCCGCGAGCATGGGACGACCTTGCGTGGGCTGATGACGGTCGACGGCATCGACCCCTACGACTTTCTCGGCTATGTGCACGAGATCGACCTTTCCTGCGTATCCGCCGATCCGGTGCTCGTTGCGGCGCTGGCGGCGTTGCCCGGCCGCAAGATCGTCCACACCAACGGCTCCGAGCGCCATGCGTGCCGGCTCCTCGATCATCTCGGCATTTCCGGATCGTTCTGCGGCATCGTCGACATCGCCGCCGCCGGGTTCGAGCCGAAGCCGCACCTCGCCGGCTACCACGAGCTCCTGCGCCGGCACGAGGTGGCGCCGCGGACCGCGCTGATGGTCGAGGACATGGCCCGAAACCTGGTGCCGGCGGCATCACTCGGGATGACCACCGCCTGGGTGCGCGGCACGGTCGATTGGGCCGCCGACGGCGCCGAAGGCGGTCATATCCACCACATGGTGGAGGATCTCGGCAGCTTTCTCGCCGCCGCCGCTGAAGAGAGGCAGCGGTGATGAGCGTCGCCGACACGATCCGCCGCAAGCTCTCCGACCGTTTTGCGCCCGCGCGGCTCGAGATCGTCGACGAGTTGCACCGCCATGCCGGGCACGCCGGCGCCCGGCCGGAGGGCGAGACGCATTTCGCCGTCGCCATCGTCTCAGCTGCGTTTGCCGGTCAGAGCCGGGTGGCACGGCAGCGTCTCGTCTATCAGGCGCTGGCCGACGAGCTGGCAACGCGCGTCCATGCATTGTCGCTGACCACGCTCGCCCCGGACGAGGACCCACAGAAGGCCGGTGCGCCGGCCGGTCCGAAATAGCGCGACTCCCGCCGCCGCTTTCGGGTTAGCTGGGCTCGTCGAGAGCCCAGCCAAGGAACCCGACGCCGGTCATGACGCATTCGACACCGCTCGTCGCCACGATCGTGGCGGCCCTCGTCCTCGCCTTCGTTTTTGGCACGATCGCCCATCGGCTTCGGATCTCGCCGATCGTCGGCTACCTCTTGGCCGGGGTTGCGGTCGGGCCGTTCACGCCGGGGTTCGTGGCGGATCAGGGGTTGGCCAACCAGCTGGCCGAGATCGGCATCATTCTGTTGATGTTCGGCGTCGGCCTGCATTTCTCACTGAAGGAGCTGCTGTCGGTCCGATCGATCGCGATCCCCGGCGCGTTGGGGCAGATGGCTGTGTCGATACTGCTTTGCGTCGCGCTGACGATACTGCTGGGCTGGGGCATTGCGGCCGGGCTGGTGCTCGGCCTCGCCCTTTCCGTTGCCAGCACCGTCGTTCTGCTGCGGGCCTTGCAGGAGCGCCGGCTGCTCCCGACCGAGCGTGGGCGGATCATGGTCGGCTGGCTGATCGTCCAGGATTTGGCGATGGTGCTGGTGCTGGTGCTGCTGCCCGTCCTCGCCCGGTTGGCCGGCGCGGGTGCTGAGGCTGGCGAAGGCGCCGAGTCATCGGCCGGCGAGATCGCGACGGCGCTGGTGCTTACCATCGGCAAGGTCGCCGCCTTTGTCGCGGTCATGCTGGTGGTCGGGCAGCGGGTCATTCCGTGGATTTTCCACTATGTCGCCTGGACCGGATCGCGGGAATTGTTCCGTCTGGCGGTGCTCGCGGTCTCGCTCGGCGTCGCCTATGGCGCGGCTTTCCTGTTCGACGTTTCCTTCGCGCTCGGCGCCTTCTTTTCCGGGATCGTGCTCAGCGAGTCCGAGCTCAGCCAGCGGGCGACCGAAGAATCGCTGCCGTTTCGCGATGCCTTCGCCGTCCTGTTCTTTATTTCGGTCGGCATGCTCGCCGATCCGGCAATCCTCGTGCGCGAGCCGTGGCCGCTGCTCGCGGTGCTGCTGATCATCGCTATCGGCAAATCGGTCCCGGCCTATGTGCTTGTTCGCGCTTTCGGCCACTCTTCCAGCCGGGCCCTGACGATCTCCGCCGGGCTCGCGCAGATCGGCGAGTTCTCGTTCATCCTGGCCGGGCTTGGCGTCGGACTTGGTCTGCTGCCGGCGGAAGGCCGCGACCTGATCCTCGCCGGGGCGATCTTGTCGATTCTGCTCAATCCCGCGCTCTTTTTTGTTGCCGAACGTTTGCGTGCCTTGCTCGAGCCGGCGCCTGCGCTCGCCAGCGAACCGGCCACCGTCGAGCCGCTGGTACCGACGGCGCTGAGGGATCACCTCGTGCTCGTCGGGTACGGGAGGGTCGGCAGCCTCGTCGGCGAGGAGGCCAAGCGCCGCAGGCTCCCTCTCCTCGTCGTCGAGGAGAACCCCGAGATCGCCGAGCGGTTGCGGGGCCAAGGGGTCGAGACCATCGCCGGCAACGCGCTAGAGTCGGAGCTGATCGAGGCCGCCAACATCGCCGGGGCCAGGTGGCTATGCGTCGCTATCCCCAACGGCTTCGAGGCGGGGCAGCTGGTGGCGCAGGCCAAGGCCCTGCACCCTTCCCTGCAGGTCGTCGCCCGCGCCCATTCAGACGATGAGGTCGAGCATCTGGACAAGCTCGGCGCCGACATCGTGATCATGGGCGAGCGCGAGATCGCGCTGGGGATGATTGATGCCATGTTCCCGAAAGCCGACCAGACGTCGGTCGCGGCGAAGTGAGCCTTGGACCCCGACCGCGATTCGGGTAAAGGGAGCGGACCTCGCGCCCAGGAGACTCCGCCGATGCCGCAACAAGAAGTCGTCTCCCAGCTCGCGCCCACGGGCGTGCTACGCGCCGCCATCAACATGGGGAATTTCCTCTTGGTCACCGGGAAGAGTGCCTCGGGCGATCCCGAGGGTGTGGCCCCGGATATGGCGCGCGAGATCGCCGGCCGGCTGGGCGTGCCGGTCGCCTATCTGCCCTATGCGCGGCCGGGCGAGCTGGCCGATGCGGCGGGCACGGGTGTGTGGGACATCGGCCTGATCGGCGCCGAGCCGCAGCGGGCGGAAAAGATCTCGTTCTCCCCCGCCTATGTCGAGATCGAGGCAACCTATCTGGTGCCGGCGGGCTCATCTCTGAAAACGATCTCCGAGGTCGACCGGCCGGGCGTGCGCATCGCGGTGTCGGCCAGGAGCGCCTACGACCTCTGGCTCGCTCGAAACATCAAGAATGCCGAGGTCGTCCGTGCCAACGGCGGTGAGGCGACCTTCAAAATGTTCGTCGACGACAAGATGGACGCGCTCGCCGGCCTGCGTCCGGGCCTCCTCGGCGAGGTGCAGAAGCTGCCCGGCGCGCGCATTCTCGACGGCCAGTTCACCGCCGTGCAGCAGGCGGTCGGTACCGCCAAGACCAACAGCGCGGGTGCGGCATTCCTGCGCGATTTCGTCGAGGAGGCAAAAAAATCCGGCCTCGTCGCCCGCCTGATCGAGCGCCACCAGGTCACCGGCCGCCTCACGGTCGCCGCCGTAGCCTGAGCCGCCGGTTCACGCCGCCGCGGCGAGAAACGCGCGCAGCTCGTCGACCGGCGCGTCCTTCATGATGAAGGCGCCGCCGATGCGGCGTGGCAGGATCAGCGCGATGCGGCCGTCGCGGACTTTTTTGTCCTTGCTCATATAGGCGAGCAGGCGGTCGGCCGGGATGCCGGCGAGCCCGAAGGCGGCGAGCCCGGTCGGCAAGCCCGTCGCCTCGAAATGGCGGCGCACCCGCACCGCATCCTGCCCCGACGCCAGGCCGAGGCGCACGGCGAAGTCGAAGGCCAGGATCATGCCCAACGCCACCGCCTCGCCGTGCAGCAGCCGCGCGCTGAACCCGGTCTCGGTTTCCAAGGCGTGGCCGAAGGTGTGGCCGAAATTGAGGAGCGCGCGGTCGCTCTCCTCACGCTCGTCGGCGGCGACGATTGCCGCCTTCATAGCGCAGCTGGTCGTCACCGCATGGCGCAGCGCCGCCGGGGCCAGGTCGCAGACCGACTGCCCCTCGGTTTCGAGCCGGTCGAAAAACCCGGCGTCGCGGATCAGGCCGTATTTGACGGTTTCGGCATAGCCAGCGAGAAGCTCGCGGCGCGGCAGGGTCGCCAAGGTGTCGGTGTCGGCCAGCACGAGACGCGGCTGGTAGAAGGCGCCGATCAGGTTCTTGCCCATCTGGGTGTTGATCCCGGTCTTGCCGCCGACCGAGCTGTCGACCTGGGCCAGCAACGTCGTCGGGATCTGCACAAAATCGATGCCGCGCAGCAGGGTCGCCGCGGCAAAGCCGGTCATGTCGCCGACGACGCCGCCGCCTAATGCCACCAGCATTGTCCCGCGCTCGATGCCGAATTCCAGGATATCCTCGGCCAGCCGGCCGAAATGGGCGAGGTCCTTGGTCTCCTCGCCCGGCGGCAATATCACGGTGTGATGCGCGATGCCGGCCCCGGCGAGGCTCTGGCGCAACGGCGCGAGGTAATGCCGGGCGACGGTCTCGTCGGAAACGACGACCGCCTGCCGGCGCCGCATGAGCGGCAGGATTTCGCCACCGGCGTCCTCGATCAGCCGCGGCCCAACGACGATGTCGTAGGCGCGCTCAGCAAGCTCGACCCGCAGCCGCTCCGTTCCGACCGTCATTCCGCATCCTCCGTTTCGGGCGGCTCGGCCGCGCGCGGGCAGGCGGCGAGTGCCGCCAGCGCTCGCGTTACCGTCGTTTCGGGCCAGCTCTCGCCACTGTCCAGGATCACGTCGGCCTCGGCATAGATCGGGTGCCGCCGCTCGATCAGCGCGGCAAGGACTTCGCGCGGATTCCCCTCTTTCAGCAACGGCCGATCACTGCGCCGCGACACGCGCTGCACCAGGACGTCGAGGTCGGCGCGCAGCCACAGCGAGACGCCGCGCCGCCCGACCGCGGCCCGCGTCGCCCCGTCCATGAAGGCGCCGCCGCCCGTCGCCAGCACATGAACCGGCTCACCCAAGAGCCGCAGGATGACCCGGCGCTCGCCGTCGCGAAACACCCGCTCGCCGCGGTTGGCAAAGATCTCCTCGATGGTCTCGCCGGCTGCGGCCTCGATCTCCTGGTCCGAATCGAAAAACGGGAGGTTAAGCCGTGCCGCCAGCCGGCGGCCGATCTTGGTCTTCCCCGCGCCCATCAGGCCGACGAGGACGATCGTCCGGCTCGGCACGAATCGCAGGCCCGCCGCCGTCCGCCGCGCCGATCCCGCCGCCTCCGCCGCCCGCTCGACCCGCTCCGCCGTCACCGCTCTTTTTCCCCGTGCCTTGCGAGGGTACTAGCATATCGTGCGGCCTGCTCGTCAATCGGCCGCATGGCTGCGGGGAATGCGAGTCGCCGGATGGGCAAGCTCACCATTGCGTTGGTCGTGGTCGTCGTCCTGTTGGCGCTTGGCGGTGCGGGCTTCCTGGCACTGTGGAACCCGCCGGCGCCCTCCGCCCCGGTCGAAAAGGTGCTGCCCGATGCGCGCTTTCCCAAGTAACGGGAAAGACCGGCGGGGCCGCTCCGCGGTGTCGGTCTCGAAGCATCTGGAGGCATTCCTGGAGATGCTGGCGGCCGAGCGCGGCGCCGCCCGGCTGACGCTCGCCGCCTATCGCAACGACCTGGTTGATCTCGCGGGATTTCTCTCGGCCCGCGGGATCGCGCTCGAAACGGCCGATGCCGAGGCTCTGCACGCTTGCGTGGCGGCGGCCGACGCGGCCCGGCTGACGCCGAGAACCCTTGCCCGGCGGATTTCGGCGATGCGCCAATTCTACAAATTCCTGGTGGTCGACAAGGTCCGCGGGGATGATCCGACGACCGGCCTCGATACGCCGCGATTGGGCCGGCCGCTGCCGAAGATACTCTCCGAGGCCGAGATCGAGCGGCTGATCGCCGCCGCCCGCGCCGTGGCCGGCGATGAAGGCACGCGTCTCCTGTGCATCTTCGAGCTCTTTTATGCGACGGGGCTGCGGGTCTCCGAGCTGGTGACGTTGCCGTTGGCCGCCGCACGGCGCGATCCGCGTTTTCTGCTGGTCCGCGGCAAGGGCGGGAAGGAACGGGTCGTGCCGCTGAACGAGCCGGGCCGGCAGGCGCTCGGCGCCTATCTCGGCTGCCGCGAGCGGTTTCTGCCGGATTCTCAGCCCTCGCGCTGGCTCTTCCCGTCGCGCGGCGAAGAGGGGCATCTGACGCGCCAACGCTGCGGCCAGCTGATGAAGGAGCTGGCGGCGGCCGCCGGCCTCGACCCCGCCCAACTCTCCCCGCATGTGCTGCGCCACGCTTTTGCCAGCCATCTCCTCGATCACGGCGCCGATCTGCGCAGCGTGCAGCAGATGCTAGGGCACGCCGACATCGCCACGACCCAGATCTATACCCATGTCCTTTCCGATCGGCTGCGCAAATTGGTCGAGACCGCGCATCCGCTGGCGCGGCGCAAATAATGCGCCATTTTCTCGAATTCGAGCGGCCGATCGCCGAGCTCGAAGGCAAGATCGAAGAACTCCGCCACCTGTCGACGACGAGCGAGATCAATATCGCCGATGAGGTCGGCCGGCTCGAGAATTCCGCCGACCGGGCGCTGCGCCAAACCTACGCGCGGTTGACGCCATGGCAGAAGGTCGAGGTCGCACGCCATCCCGAACGGCCGCACTCGATCGATTATCTGGGCGCGCTGATTACCGAATTCGTGCCGCTTGCCGGCGACCGCGTCTTTGCCGAAGACGCTGCAGTCGTCGGCGGGATCGGCCGCTTTCGCGGCCGCAGCGTCGTCACGCTCGGCACCGAGAAGGGTGCCGACACCGAAGCCCGCCTCAGGCACAATTTTGGCATGGCGCGGCCCGAGGGCTACCGCAAGGCGCGGCGGCTGATGCGGCTCGCCGACCGTTTTGGTCTCCCCGTGCTTACCTTTATCGACACCACCGGGGCCTATCCCGGGATCGACGCCGAGGCGCGCGGCCAGGCCGAGGCGATCGCGCGCGCGATCGAGACCTGCCTCGACATCCGGGTCCCGCTCGTCGCCGCGGTGATCGGCGAGGGCGGCTCGGGCGGCGCCATTGCGCTCGCCGCCGGTAACACCGTCCTGATGCTGGAGCACGCGGTCTATTCGGTCATCTCCCCCGAAGGCTGCGCCTCGATCCTGTGGCGCGACGGCGAGCACGCCAGGGAGGCCGCCGAGGCGCTGCGCCTGACGGCGCAGGATCTGCTGCGGCTGGGGATCGTCGACCGGGTCGTCGCCGAACCGCTTGGCGGCGCCCATCGGCTGCCGAAGGAGGCGATCGACGCGGTCGGCGAGGCGATCGAGGACGCGTTGCGACCGCTCTGTGCTCTCGACGGCGCCACCTTGCGCCTCCAGCGCCGCGAGAAGTTCCTGGCGATGGGCCGCCGCGGGCTCTGACCGCTGGGTCATTGACCGCCGATTCCCACTCCCCACATCTTGCGGACGGCACCGCTTTTCCCGCGTTGGAAGGCACCCATGACCCCCCAGGAAAAAGACCTGATCACGACCCTGCTCGGCCGCCTCAAGAGTGTGGCCGGACAGCCCAAGGACGCAGACGCCGAGGCGCTGATCCGTCAGGCCGTGGCCGAGCAGCCGGATATGTCCTACTACCTCGTGCAGACCGTGCTGATCCAGGATCTGAGCCTGCACAACGCGCAGAACCAGATCGCCGACCTGCAGCGGCAGCTGGCCGACGCGCAGCAGGCCTCGCGGCAGGCGCCGACGAGCTTTCTCGGCGGCCTCTTCGGCCGCAGCCAGCCGGAGGCAGAACCGGCTCCGGGGCCGTGGACGCGCGCGCCGCAGGTGGCGGCAGCACCCCCGGCTCAGCCTCAGCCTTACGGCCAGCCCGCGCAGGGCGGCTACGCGCAGCCGATGGCCGCGCCCGGCGGCTTCATGGGAGCCATGGGCGGCGGGATGGGCGGCGGCTTCCTGCGCTCGGCGGCGACGACCGCGGCCGGGATCGCCGGCGGCGCGTTGTTGTTCCAGGGCATCCAGTCGCTGTTCGGCCACCAGGCCAGCGCCGGGATCCTCGGTGGCCAGGCGATGACCCCGGGCCTCGGCGAGACCGTGATCAACAATTATTACGGCAGCGACAACACCGGCCAGGACGCCGCCGGCTGGGGCAGCGGCGACCAGGATTTCTCGAGCGACAGCAGCGGCCAGACTGCCGGCGGCTGGGGCAGCAGCGACCAGGATTATTCGAGCGACAATTCCGACCAGGATTTCAGCTCGGACCAGGATTTCAGCAGCGACAGCGACAACGACGCCTGAGACGCAGATCTGAAATCGGGGTGGCAAACACCCTTAGGCGAGACCTCCGTGGCCCGTCTGCCGAAGCCCGCTTCCGTCAGCAGCTACTATTTATTCGTAGGGGTCCCCCGAGGTCATTCGCTCGGCAAGCCTAAAAATACCCTCCAGCTTCGGGCTGAGCGGTCACGTCGCAGTCTGTTCCTGCTGCTTCCGGCATAGGGCTTTCCGTTTTTCCGCTCCTGCGCCCGGTGTTCCATTGGGCGGTGCCCCCGGCGGCGCGCCATGTCCTCTTGTGTATGCTCGACGATGACATCGAATGGCACATGCGCTGGACCCCTCGCCCCGTTCCCGTTCGATGGACCCACACAAAAGTCACTGCAGCCAGCGGCCGGCAGGTCTCAGGCGAAGTCGCAGCCTCATCGCCGGCCGACGGGCACGCGCGGCTAAATCCTGCCATCAGGCGCCATTGTCGTGCTTGAACGGGTCGCGCAAGACGATGCCGCCCATCGCCATTACAGGGAGAGCGGAGCCGATGGCGAGGCGATCCTATTGACTGGGGCGAGTCGATAGACCACCCTCTTGAGTTCGGCGGTTCAATCTACCTCGCGTTAGCCATCAGGGAGGCAACACGATGGCGGAAATATCGCAGGTGACATCCGGCGCGAACGAACTTCCCGTGGCGCGCCCGCCCGCTGCAGTGCTCGGGGGGTCGGGCTGGTTCGGTACGCTAACCTCCGCGGCCGCAGGGATGGCCGGCAGGCTTATCTGGGGCTATGGCGCGATCACTGGGGTTCGTGCTGACCTGGCAGCTGGCGTCCGAGTTCAAAGTGGTGGACCCGTCAGTGATCCCGCCCTTCACCAAGGTAGTTGCGGCGATGGTGGGCGGGTTCATCGACGGCGGCTTAGTCCCCGACCTGGAGATCAGCATGGCCCGAGCGGGGACCGCTTTCGGCATTGCGATTGCCGTCGCGATCCCGCTCGGTCTGTTCATGGGCTCGTTCCGACGGTTCGAAGACTTCATCGACCCGCTGATCCAGACGTTCCGCCAGACGTCGGCCTTAGCGATCTATCCAATTTTCATTCTGCTGCTAGGGCTTGGCGAAGTTTCAAAAATCACGATCATCTGCTGGGCAGCCTTTTTCCCGATCTTGTTGAACACGATCTCGGGAGTGAAGCAGGTGGACCGCGGGCTGATTGAGATGGCGCGTGTATTCGGCGCTTCGCGAGCCGAGGTCTTCAAGAGAGTGGTTCTCCCGGCGGCGACCCCGGCCATTTTTGTCGGGCTGCGCCTCAGCGGTACGATATCGCTGCTGCTTCTGGTCGCTGCCGAAATGATCGGAGCGAAAAAAGGGCTGGGCTTCCTGATCATCAATGCGCAGTACAATTTCGAGATCCCGTTGATGTTCGCGTCGATCGTGCTGCTCGCGATCATCGGATTGGGCGTCAACTACAGCCTGCTCGTGCTGCAAGGCTGGTTCTGCCGTTGGGAAACCCCCCACAAGGCGAGGTCGGCTAGGCGGGCGACGGCGTAACCATGCCGTCCGCCGCCCCGCCCTGGGTCGGCCGCGCCAAATCACGAACGCCGACATTACGGCAATATATGTGAACAGCGCGAGGTACGCAAAATGAGGACATTTCTGTATTATTTCGCAGCCGGTGTCGCCGCGCTGCTGATCGCCTTCTCCTCCGGTTCTGCCTGGGCAGACGAAACCTCCGGCAAGGTTACGGTCATCCGATATTTCAGCAACCGTGGGTTTATTGCACCCTTCGAGATCGCCGGTGCGCTCGGATGGCTGAAAGCCAAGGGCATCGAGCTGAGCTCGGTCGGCTTTTCCCAGGGCGGGCCGGAAAATGTCTTCGGAGTGAACACCGGTTCGTCGGATGTCGGCGGTATCGCCACGCCTGGCCTGATCAACGCGGTTGCCGGGGGCGCCCCAATCATTGGGGTTATGCCCAATCTCGGGGAAAGCAAGGCCAATCACAGCAAATTCTTTGTCCTCGCCGACAGCCCGATCAAGACCGCCGAGGACCTGAAAGGCAAATCTATTGCGGTGAACACGCTTGGCGCGCAGCTGGATTATGTCGTTCGGCTATACCTGAAGAAAAACGGCATGAGCCTCTCGGACGTGCAGCTGGTGGCGGTCCCCGGGCCGCAACTTGAACAGGTCTTAAGGCACAAGCAGGTCGACGTGGCCGCGGTCGGGGCATGGCAGACCGTCTTTGCCGGCAAGATGAAGGCTGCGGGCGGCGTCCGCGTCCTGTTTACTGCCTACGATGTACTCGGCACTATCATGCTCGATGGGGATGTGATGAAAAAGTCGTTCATCGCGGAGCACCCGCAGGCTGTCAGGGATTTTGTGACCGTCTCCGCCAAGGCGGGCGACTGGACTGAGGGCCACTTGGAGCAGGCCAAGCAGCTGATGGCCGAAATCTACCAAAAGCGTGGCGATAATCCCGAGCTGGCGGGAGTACTTTCTGAGCTACGGGCTGCGGCCCCATGGCTTGTATACCGGCCACGACCCCCAGTTCTGGATCGATACGCTGGTCCAAGAAGGCAAGCTCAAACCCGGCCAGCTCACCCCGGCAGACGTCGAAACCAACAAATACAACGATTTCGCCAACCTTGCACAGCAATGAGGGAAGGGCGAGCTCTTCCGTCCCACCATCCTGAGTTCGTTAGGCCGACCCCGGCACAACCAACATTGGGAGGAACGCAGCAATGAGGAAGCTTCTGCATGATGGCGCGGCCACCCTCGTCGCGTTGTTGATCGGCTTCTCCTCCGGTCCAGCCTGGGCAGACGCAGGGACCCCTCCTCGCGAGGTCACGGTCTTGAAATTTTTCAGTAATCACGGCTGGGCTGCCGCCTACGAGCTCGCCGGTGCGCTGGGTTGGCTGAAAGACAAGGGCATAGAGGTTAAATCCGTCGGCTTCGCCCAGGGCGGGCCGGAAGCCGTCTTCGGGCTGAACAACGGTTCGGTGCAAATTGCCGATGCCGCCACAGCCAGCCTCATCAATGCCGTCGCCGGCGGGTCCCCGATCATCGGCGTCATGCCCAATCTTGGCGTGAGCGAGACAGTCAACAGCAAGTTTTTTGTTCTCGCCGACAGCCCGCTCAAGACCGCGCAGGACCTGAAAGGCAAATCCATTGCCGTCAACACGCTCGGGGCGCATCTGGATTATACCGTTCGGGTCTACCTGAAGCAGCATGGCATGAAGCCTTCGGACGTGCAGCTGGTCGTGGTGCCCGGGCCGCAGCTCGATCAGGTCCTGCGGCATAAGCAGGTCGATGTGGTCGCCACCGGCTCGGGGTGGCAAACCACGTTCGAAGGCCAGATCGAGACCGGAGGCGGCGTGCGCGTGCTATTCACCGACTACGACGTGCTGGGCTCGATTGGGCTCGGCAACACCATTATGAGCAAGTCATTTGTCGAGGAGCATCCGCAGATCATCAGGGATTTTGTGACTGCAGCCGCCAGGGCGGCCGACTGGTCCGATGCGCATCTGGATGAGGCGAGAAAGCTGATCGCCGAAATCTTCAAGAACCGTGGCGACAACCCCGAGCTGGCCAAATACTGGCACGGCTTTGGCCTGCGGCCGCATGCCTTGTATACGGATCGTGATGCCCAGTTCTGGATCGATGCGCTGGTCGAGGAAGGCAAGCGCAAGCCCGGTCAGATCACCCCGGGCGATGTTGTGACCAATAAATACAATGACCTCGCCCACGTTGCGCAGCAATGAGACAAAGGTCGAGAAGGTGAGACGAGTGCTCAAGAAACAACCCACAGCCTCGAAATCAGGGATTTGGCGAAATCCTTCATCATCAACGGCAACCGGCACCCGGTGTTCAACCGGATTAACTTGATGATCGAGCCCGGCGAGTTCGTGGTGATTGTCGGTGAGAGCGGATCAGGCAAAACGACGCTGCTGCGGATCATCGCCGGTTTGGAAACCGCCGACGCCGGTTCGGTCGCGGTAGGCGGTAGGCACGTCGACGGGATCAACACCGATTGCGGCATTGTGTTTCAGGAACCGCGGCTCTTGCCGTGGCTGCTGGTGCGAAAAAATGTCAGCCTCGGCCTTGAATTGCGCAAACTGCCGCGGCCGGTGATCGACCGTACCGTGAAGGAATTGCTCGATCTGGTCGGCCTCGGGGAATTTGGATCAGCCTACCCGAGCCAGTTGTCCGGGGGCATGGCGCAGCGGGTCGGCATCGCCCGAGCACTCGCGATCAACCCGCAAATCCTGCTGCTGGACGAACCCTTGGGTGCCCTCGATGCCATCACCAGGATGCGGATGCAGCTCGAATTGGAAAAAATATGGCAGGAACAGCAGGTCACAACGGTTATGGTGACGCACGATATTGAGGAAGCGGTATATTTAGCCGACAAGATCATTGTGATGTCCAGTCGGCGGGACGGCATCAGCGAAGTAATACCGGTCGCTTTGCCGCGTCCCAGAGACCGCAGCTGCGGCGAATTCGCCGCGGTGCGAGAGACTCTGCTGCGAGAGTTCCACTTGGGCGCGCACTGAGCGGATTGCCCGCAAAGGCAGGCCTTGGCAAGTGACTGAAATCCCCGGTTCCCGCTTGCGTGGTCCGAGAATTCGGCACACTTTTCAAGACCTTGGTAATCACCCCGGCGCGGCGGAAGGCGGCGATCTCGGCGGCAGCATAGCCGTGCTCGGCTAGCACCGCATCGGTGTCGGCGCCGAATTCGGGGGGCGGGATCTCGATGCTGGCGCCGCCATGGGCGAGCTTGAAGGCGGCGAGTGGCACGCTGAACCCGCCTTCAACCCCCGGCGCGCCCTCGTGGCGGTGGGTGACGTGGCGGGCGGCGAATTGCGGGTCGCGAACTGATTCATCCAACGTCCGCACCCGCGCCGCCGGCACGTGGCGCGCCTGGAAGAACGCCTCCCATTCGTCGGCGGTGCGGGTCTTCAGGATCTCGGAGAGGACCGCGGCCTCGCGGTCGCGGTCTGCCTCGCGCTCCTCGTTGTCCGCCTTTGCCATCTCGGGCCGCTCCAGCGCCTGCCACAGCCGGCGCTGCTGGCGCAGATTGCTGGCGCCGAGCATGACGAGGCCGTCCCTGGTCTCGTAGCAGCTGTTGGTCGCGTGCGGGTTCTTGTTGCCGGAGGGACTGGGGACGGCACCATTGCGCAGATGGGCAGTCAGGTGCGAGCTCATCAGGATCATCGCCACGTCGAACATCGCCAGATCGATGCGCTGGCCCTTGCCGGTGCGCTCGCGCTGGAAGAGTGCTGTCGCCAGGGCGAAGGCACCCATCGTGCCGGTCGCGTAGTCGACCGCCGGCGAGCCGAACTTGATCGGGTGGACCTCCGCCGTCCCGGTCGTCCCCATCAGCCCGGAGGTCGCCTGAATGACGTGGTCGTAGGCGGTCTGGTTGCCGCGCGGCCCGTCCTGGCCGAAGGCCGAGATCGAGCAGTAGATCAGCCGCGGGTTGAGCGCCGCCATCGCCTCCCAGCCGAGCCCGAGCGCCGCGAAGGCGCCGGGCCGGTAATTCTCGACCATCACATCGGCGCGGATGACGAGCTTTTTCAGGATTTGGCGCCCAGCCTCGGTCTTGAGGTTAAGGGTTATTGCCCGCTTGTTCGACCCCTGGGTCAGATAGCCGGTGCCCATGAGGCGGCGGTTCAGCTCGCGGTCGGTGCCGCTGCTGCGCGTTTGGTCGGGGTCGTTCGGATCCTCGATCTTGATCACCTCGGCGCCGTGGACGGCGAGCTGATAGGCCGCGAAGGGGCCCGCCAACACATGCGTGATGTCGATGATACGAATCCCCTCGAAGGGTCGCGTCATGCTGGGCTCTCCTGCCTGCGGGGTCGAACAAGGAGACCGAGCTTAGCGCATGCGGATCGCCGGGTCGTCCCGCGAAATAAACCAAATATCGCCGTCATGCGGGGCGGCGATCGCGACCAGCTCACCGGCCGGTGTGAGCTCGAACGCTGCGTAACCGAGCGCGGCCAGGAAGGCGAAGGCGTCGTCGAGCCGATCGCCGGCGCGCGCCAGATGCTCGGCCAGCAGCTCGAGCATCAGCACCGGCCGAAACCGGCGCAAGGTCTGCACACCGCCGCGCAGCAATTGCAGCTCCCAGCCTTCGATGTCGGCCTTGATGAAATCCAGGCGATCGAGCCCGAGGACGGCCGCGACCTCGTCGAGCGTCGTCACGGCAACCTGCTCCTGCGCGACCGCCGCCCAACGCTGTTGCGGCAGCCCCAAATGCGACAGGCCAAAACCGAAGCTGCCGGGGCGCTTGACCGGCAGGCTCAATGTCTGGACCCCGGCGGCTGAGCCCAGCGCCATCGGCAGCACTGCGGCGTTACGGAGACAACGTAGCCAGACGACGGTGCGCAGGATCGAGCGCGCATAGCTTCCCGGCTCGAAGGCGTAGACCCGCCCCTCGGCCGCGATATGGGCAAAGAGCTTGGTGTATTGCCCGGCATGGGCGCCGACATCGAAGACGACGCCGTCGGGCGGCACCAGCCGCGCGATCAGCGGCATCAGGGCGCGGTGGTGCTGCTGCGTGGCGGCCTTGAAAAGATGAGCGAGAAAGGTGCCCGACGGCCGCCAACGATAGGGCTCGATCCGCACGGCCGACGACCGCTGCGATCAATCGTCGAGGCGGCTAGCCACCGCTGGAGAACACCGTCCTCAGCGGAACCCAGATCGGGATGGCCTCGATGCCGTCGATGCGCATGACTTGTCTCCGCACGATGCGTCCGCCCGCCGACGCTTTGCCGCGGCTGCACCGAATTCGCGCCCCGCGCTTGCCCGCCGGGATCCGCTGGCTATAGTCGCCGCCGTCCAGATGTTCTGTCGAGGGTGCAAATGCCGCTTCGATCGCATGCCGCGCGGATCGCGATGCTGCTCCTTCTCGCGCTCTGGGCGCTGCCCGGCCGCGCCGCCGAGTTTGTCGATTCGGCCGAGCGCCATGTGCAGGTGCCCGACCATGTCAGGCGGGTGATGGCGGCCGGTCAGACCGCGGCGGTGCTGGTCTATGTCTTGGCGCCGGAAAAGCTCGTCGGCTGGAGCGAGCCGCTGTCGCGATCACAGCGCGCCTTTCTTCCGGCCAGGTTCGCGCGATTGCCGGTAGTCGGCCGGCTGACCGGGCCTAACCCGACCGCAGTGGCAGCTCAAGTTGCGCGACTGCATCCCGACCTGATCATCGATTCGGGCGCCGTCACGCCGGAAGCGGCGGCGCTGGCCGACCAGATCCAGCAACAGACCGGTATCCCCTACATCGTGCTTGACGGCAGCATCCAGCGCACCCCCCAGATGCTGACCTCGCTGGGGTTGTTGCTGGGGGTCGGCGACCACCGCCTCGATGTCGCCAGCTTCGCCTATCATGCGATCAACGGACTGCGCGGTAGCCTTTTGATCCAATCGCCGGACGCCCGCCCGCTGGTCTATTACGGACGCGGCAGCGACGGTCTCGAAACCGGGCTCTTCGGAGCGCTGGCGATGTCCGATGTGGACCAGGCCGGCGTCATCAACGTCGCCGCCCGGCTCGGTCCTGGCGAGCTGACCAGGGTGACCCGCGAGCAGGTGGTCGCCTGGAACCCCGCCGTCATCATCGCCCAGCAGCGCAGCTTCTACGATGCGCTGCACCGCGATCCCGGCTGGCGATCCCTTGCCGCAGTGCGCAACAAGCGGGTCTACCTCGCCCCGGCCGACCCGTTCGGGTGGATCGACGATCCGGCGGGCGTCAACCGGATGATCGGGCTGTATTGGCTGTCCTCGCTGTTCTACCCGGACGCCTACGAGCAGGATGTGCGCACGACGGCGCAACAGTTCTACCAGCTCTACTATGGCGTCAACCTCAGCGACCGCCAGCTCGCTTCGCTCTTACGCTCGGCTGAGGCGCGCTCGCAGACCCCTCGCGCGCAGTTCGGCATCCCGTTGCTCGGCGCCGAGCCGACGCCGCTGCCGAGCCCGAACGCGCCGCCGGGCGTGGGTCTGCCAAGCCGGCCCCCGGGCCGCAGCGGCCTGTCACCGAGCCCGTACGGCGCCCCGGAAAATCCGCAATAGAAAACCGGTTAAGATTCGGTTGGGCGGATAAAGCACATGATGCCGCGTTGCGGTGTCCAGCACACGACGGCGCGGCCGGTCGGGTTGTCGGTGCGCTGCAGGATCTTGTCGGGGGGCACGGCTAACCATTCCCGGCCGATCAGCGCCTCGTAAAGACCGGCCCGAATCCGGGAATCGGTGGCGCGGCAATCGGAAATCGAGCAGCACGATACAGCCGTGCCTGGCTGCTGGAGGCTGCGGTACCACGGCGCCAGGGTGGGATCGGCATCTGCCGGTGGTTGCGCGGCGGCGGCCGGCGCCAGCAGCAGCGCCGCAACGAGCAGGAGGCGCTTCATCGTCGGAACTCTAATGCAAACGCGCAATGCGGCACAAGATCATATATACGTCTGTGAACCGTAGTTAAAACCCTATTGACATCATCTTACTGATCAATAAACTCCGGATCGGCTCCAAGGCCGAGCCCGCGGGATTTGAGGGGCAGCTTGCGTCCGCGTCACCAAGCGCTAAAGCGCCACGGAGCGATCCGTGGGCCTGTGGCTCCGCATGGAGGGACCCGATGCGCTCGTCCCCGTCTTTACCGCCCGGCGGTCCGGGCCTGGTGTTTCTGATCGGATCGGACCCCGACCGGCCGGGAGAGCTCACCTGGCCGGCGCTCGCGGCATTGGCGGCCGCCGACGCCGTTCTTCACGACGGCGATGTCGATCCGCTCACCCTGGCTCTGGCGCCGCGCGGCTGCCTGGTGGAGCCGGCGCCGGGAGACATCGCCCGCGCCCGCAAGCTCGCCCAGGAAGGCTGGCGCGTCGTGTGGCTGGTCGCCGGCGATCCGGCCCGTTCACCCGAGAAATTCGCCGCCGCTTCCGGCATCGCCGTCCGCACGATCGCCGGCATCGCCGGCGGCGAGCCAGCAACCCTCGCCGCTTGCCCAGCGCCGCAACCCTTCGCCACCCCGCTCAACGGCCTCGCCGGTTGAACCGCTCATCCGGCGCGCAGCAGGCGCAGCAGCCGGTCGAGCTGGTCGAGGCTCGAATAGTGCAAGGTCAAGGCGCCGCCGCGGCGTTTCGGCGCGAGGGTGACGCGCAGGCCGAGCGTGGCGGCGAGATTGCGTTCGAGGGCCAGCGTGTCGGCGTCGCGCAGGCGCGGCTCCGGCCGGGCCGGCATCTGAGCGCGGCGCTGGACCAGGCGCTCGGTGGCGCGGACGTTTAGGCCGCGGCGCACAACCTCTGTCGCGAGGGCGGCCGGGTCCGGTGCGGCGAGAAGGGCGCGACCATGGCCGGCGGAGAGCTCGCCCTCGTCGAGCCGCCGGCGCACCGGGTCCGGCAACGACAACAGACGTAACGTGTTAGCGACATGGCTGCGCGATTTGCCGACGGCTTCGGCCACGCTCGCCTGGGTGCGGCCGAACTCCTCGACCAGCCGATGGTAGGCCTCGGCCTCCTCGAGCGCCGACAAATCCTCGCGCTGCAAATTCTCGACCAGCGCTATCTCCAATGCCTCGGAATCGGAGAGCGCGCGGACGATGGCCGGGACTTCGTGCAGCCCGACCCGCTGCGCCGCGCGCCACCGCCTTTCGCCGGCCACCAGCTCGAACGCAGCCTCCTCTTGCGTGACCGGACGGACCAGCAGCGGCTGCAGGATGCCCTTTTCCCGGATCGACCGGGCGAGCGCCTCGATTTCGGCCTCGGCAAAGCGACGCCGCGGCTGATAGGCGCCGGGCCGGATCAATTCGATCGGGACCCGCCGCTGCGCCGGCTGCTCGATCGACGCCTCGACCTCGTTCTCGCCGAAGAGAGCGGCGAGGCCGCGGCCGAGCGGCTGGCGTTTCGCCCGCTCGCTCACCGCAGCACCGGCCCAGCTCGGCGCAACATTTCGGCCGCCAACCGGATATAGGCGAGCGAGCCGGCGCAGCGGTGGTCGTAGATCAGCACGGGCTTGCCGTGCGAGGGCGCCTCGGAGACGCGCACATTGCGCGGGATCACCGTGTCGAACACCTTGTCGCCGAAATGCCCGCGCACATCCGCGGCGACCTGATCGCAGAGATTGCTGCGACGGTCGTGCATGGTCAGCACCACCCCCTGCAATTCGAGCCGGGGATTGAGCGCGCGGCGCACCCGCTCGATCGTGCGGACGAGCTGGCTCAGCCCTTCGAGCGCATAGAACTCGCATTGCAGCGGCACCAGCACCGCATCGGCGGCGACGAGCGCGTTGAGGGTCAAGAGGTTCAACGACGGCGGGCAGTCGATCACCACGTCGTCATAATCGCCCACCCGGCTGCGAATGGCGCGGCTCAGCAGGAACTCGCGCCGCTCGCGCGCGGCCATTTCGAGCTCGGCGCCGGCCAGATCGAGCGAGGAGGGGATGATCGACAGCCGCGGCACCGCGGTCGCGACGACCGCGTGGACGAGCTCGGCCTCGCCGAGGATCAATTCGAAGCTCGTCGCTGCCCGCGCCCGTCGCTCGATGCCGAGCCCGGTGCCGGCGTTCCCCTGCGGGTCGAGATCGATGACGAGGACATTGTGGCCGACCGCCGCGAGCGCCGTCGCGAGGTTGACCGCGGTCGTCGTCTTGCCGACGCCGCCCTTCTGATTGGCGACGGCGACGATATGGGCGCGGCGTGCGGCCGGCTGCACCTTAGGCGCAGATTCGAGCGCCGCCAGCCCCACGGACCACCTGTTGCAGACGCAGAACGACCCCCCGCGGATCGGAAACGCTCGGGCTGAGCGTCGCCGCCATTGTCCAGCCGGCGCGTGCCAGGGTCAATTCCTCCGCGGCCCGCTCGCCCTTGAGGAAGAGGCAGAGCGTGTCCGGGCCGATGAACGGGCGGGCCAGGTCTAGGAGGCGGTCGAGCGGCGCCAGCGCCCGCGCGGTCACCACATCGACAGGGTGTGAAGGCACCGCCTCGATCCGACATGAGCGGATCGTCACGGGAGTCTCGGTGACCCGCGCCGCCTCGCGAAGAAACACCGATTTGCGCGAATCGGCTTCGATCAGCTCGACCCCGGGCACGCCAAGGATCGCCAGCTACCAGCCCGGGAAAGCCGGCGCCGCTGCCGAGGTCGATCAGATTGCGGGCTAGGTCCGGCACATGGGGAAGCAGCTGCGCCGAATCGAGAAAATGGCGACGCCACAGATCCGGGAGCGTGTCGCGGCCGACGAGGTTGATGCGCGCCGACCACTGCACCAGGAGTGCCGCATAGGCTTCGAGCCGTTCCAATGTTTCACGTGAAACAGGGACGAGCTCGGCGAAGCCTCTCGGACCGAGCGGCGTCTCAGGCCGCACGTCGCTTCACATGCTGGAGCAGCGCCACCAGTGCGGCGGGCGTGACGCCGGAGATCCGCCCCGCCGCACCCAATGTCGTCGGCCGGGCCACCACGAGCTTGTCGCGGATCTCGCGCGACAGGCTGCCGACCGCGGCGTAGTCGAGGTCGGGCGGCAGCAGCAATGCCTCATCGCGGCGGAACGAGGCGATGTCGCGCGCCTGGCGTTCGAGATAGCCGGCATAGTGGGCATCGATTTCGACCTGCTCGGCGATCTCAGCTGGGATCGCGGCGAGCTCCGGCCATACCCGCGCGAGGCGGGAGAGATCGATGCCGGGGTAGGCGAGCAATTCCGCGGCACTGCGGGCGATCCCGTCCTCGTTGACCGCGATGCCATGGCGCTTCAGCGCCGGCGGGGTCATCCGCAACCCGGCAAGGCATCGCCGGGTTTCGCCGAGTGCGGCCGTCTTCGCCGCAAAGCGCCGGTCGCGCTCGGCGCCGACGCAGCCGACGCGCAAACCGATCGGGGTCAGTCGCTGGTCGGCGTTGTCGGCGCGCAGCAGGAGCCGGTACTCGGCGCGCGAGGTGAACATCCGATAGGGCTCGCTGGCGCCACGGGTGACGAGGTCGTCGATCAGGACGCCGATATAGGCGTCGGCGCGGTCGAGCAGCAGCGGCTCCTGACCCGAGGCCGCGAGTGCTGCGTTGAGGCCGGCGACGAGGCCTTGTGCGGCCGCCTCCTCGTAGCCGGTCGTGCCGTTGATCTGGCCGGCGAAGTAGAGCCGGGGCACCCGTCGCGTCTCCAGGCTCGGATAAAGCTCGCGCGGGTCGACGAAATCGTACTCGATCGCATAGCCCGGCCGCCGCATCGCCGCGTGCTCAAGGCCGGGAATGGTTTGCAGCATCGCCTCCTGCACCTCGCGCGGCAGCGAGGTCGAGATGCCGTTCGGGTAGACGGTGTCGTCGTCGAGGCCTTCGGGCTCGAGAAAGATCTGGTGCCGCTCGCGCCCGGCAAAACGCACGATTTTGTCCTCGATCGACGGGCAATAGCGCGGGCCGATGCCGGTGATCTCGCCCGAATACATCGGCGAGCGGGCGAGATTGGTCGCGGATCACGGCGTGCGTCGCCGGGGTCGTCGCCGTGATGTGGCAGGCGATCTGCGGCGTCGTAATATGATCGGTCAGGAACGAGAACGGCGGCGGCGGGTCGTCGCCCGGCTGGAGGTCGAGCCCGGCCCGGTCGATCGTGGCGCCGTCGAGCCGCGGCGGCGTGCCGGTCTTGAGCCGCCCCAACGCGAAACCGCAGCGCGCCAGGGTCCGCGACAGGCCGAGCGAAGGCTTCTCGCCGACCCGGCCGGCCGGGATCTTCTCCTCGCCGATATGGATGAGTCCGTTGAGGAAGGTGCCGGTGGTCAGCACCACGCGGCCCGCCGGGCAATGCCGGCCATCGCCCAGCGCCACCCCGCAAACCCGGCCCTCGCGATCGAGCAGCAGATCCTCGGCGGCACCCTCGACGATGTCGAGATTGGGCGGTTTCCGCCAACAACTCGGCCATCGCGCGGCGATAGAGCTTGCGGTCGGCCTGCGCGCGCGGCCCGCGCACCGCCGGCCCCTTGCTGCGGTTAAGGATGCGGAACTGGATGCCGGCGCGGTCGATCGCTCGACCCATGATGCCGTCGAGCGCGTCGATCTCGCGCACCAGATGCCCCTTGCCGAGCCCGCCGATCGCCGGATTGCACGACATCTCGCCGATCGTCGCGCGGTTGTGGGTGAGGAGCATTGTCCGCGCCCCCACCCGCGCCGCGGCGGCCGCCGCTTCGCACCCCGCATGCCCGCCGCCGACCACGATGACGTCGTATCGTCCTACGCTCTGCTTCATGGCCGCGGAATGTAGGAAGTGGTGCCGTGCCTGTCGATGCTCGAGGGAGCATTGTCGCGCCGCAACCTGGCCGTTATGACTTTGTCATACATGGAGAGTCGGATGCGAGCGACGCTGCGGAAACTGGGCAACTCATCGGGAATTATCATCCCGAAATCCATGCTGGCGGAGATCGGGACAAGTGCCGGCGATGCCGTCGATATTACCATCGAGGATGGGCGCATCGTCATGGAGCCGGTGAAGCGTCGGCGGCGTGCCGGCTGGGCCGAGGCATCGCGCGACCTGAGCCGCCGCCAGAGACGACGCGCCGGTTTGGCCCGAATTCGCCAACGCCGGGGACGACGATCTCGCATGGTGAGAGAACCGCCAGCCGCGTTTCGCGGCGATGTGTGGCTTGCCGCGCTCGATCCCACACTGGGCAGCGAGATTCAGAAGACCCGGCCGTGCCTCATCGTGTCGCCGGCTGAGATGCACGATTATCTCCGGACCGTCACGGTTGCGCCGATGACGACCGGGAGCCGGCCCGCACCCTACCGCATCCCGGTGGCATTTCAGGGCAAGCGCGGGCTGATCCTGCTCGATCAGATCCGATCGCTCGACAAGCGCCGATTGGTGCGCCGCCTCGGCGCCATCGAGCCGCGCACCCTCGGCTTCGCGCTCGCCGGGCTGCGAGAGGCTTTCGAAGAGTGAAGCCGCCCTCAACGACGCCGTTTCTTTTTGGTGAGCTCTCTTAGGTACATCGGCGCAAACCGGATCATCATCAATCCGGTCGCCTCGTAGCGCGGCACTCTGCTGTCCTCGAGGTACGAGTAGCCCGCCTGAATTTCTGCCCAAAAAAACCAAACAACAACCGCGACGAATAAGAACAGAACGCCGAACAGATTTATGCTCGGCGACGGATCCGCCCCGCAAAACGCCGCGACGGCGAGAAGAAGAGCGAGGATGGTGTAGAATACCCTTCGAGCCACGACTAACTCCCAAACGCGCCAAATGGCCGGTAGCCGGGCCTCCCTGTTCTCCCTGATATTACAGGGAATCTACAGGGTGCCCCCAATCCGGTAGATCGCCGCGCCCCGTCCTCCCGACGCTTCGGCAACGGTCGGACGATACCCGGACTATGTCCAAATGTCAAGAATAATGCGCTTTCCGCAACGACGCGTGGTAGGTTTGCGCCGAGCACGGAAGCGGCGTCGCGCCGCGATAAGGGTGCCGCCATTGCGCAACGATTCGCCCTCGGGAGCTGTCGATCGTCTGGTCGAGGCGCTTCGACGAAATTCTTGGTTGTGGGAAATCGTCGAAGGGTTCGATAAGATTTTCCTCCCCGACTGCTGGCTCGTCGCCGGCTGCCTCGCGCAGACGGTCTGGAATGTTGCCCTCGGCAACTCGCCTGGCTTCGCGATCAAGGATGTCGATCTCATTTATTTCGACGCGGCCGATCTCTCGGCCGAAGCGGAAGCCGAGCACGAAGAACGGTTGCGGCATCTGTTCAACCGCCTGCCGGCCAAGCTCGATGTCAAGAACGAAGCGCGGGTGCACCTCTGGTACGAGGACCGGTTCGGCTATCCGATTGCGCCCTATCGTTCCGCTGCCGACGCCATCGCGACATTCCCGACGACCGCCACTGCCATCGGCATAAAGCCGCGCGAGGGAGAGCTCGAAATCTGCGCACCGTTCGGCCTCGACGATCTGTTCGGCCTTGTGGTGCGGCCGAACAAGCGGCAGATCACGCAAAGCATCTACGAAACCAAGGTGGAGCGATGGCGCCGGGTCTGGCCGCAGTTGCGGTGTCTGCCTTGGAGGGCCGCAAACGGTTAAGGCACATTAAGTTTAGAGAGTTGGTCTCGGATGGTCTTTTATGTTGATATGACCTGGCAGAAGGAGATTTTCCTGTTGACGACCTTATCTGTGGGACCGCAGTACTTGCTTTCCGATAACCACAAAGACACGCTGTGACGCGACTTTTTGTGATATGGTCCATTCGTGTTCGAGTAGAGACATCGCTTCTTCCAGACGATGAGCGGCATTTGGTTCTTCGCACTCGAATTTGAGCAGGTTTAGGCGCTTGAATCTGGCTGGAGTGACGCCGTGTCGGCGCGCCAGCTGCTTCATATCGTTGTCGAAGGCGACCAGTAGCGCATCATTTGCTTCGGCTGCTATGCATACCAATTCGTCCCGTGAACCGCGAATGAGGACGTCCTCAAACGGGATCAAGGTATGGCCGTGCCTGATGAAAGTGAATCCAACAGCAGCCGGAACGCCCTCATCAAGGAGAACGCGAAGCCTAGGCCGCGTGGCTCCCGTAGGCGAGAGCAGCGCGGATATCCTCCTCCGTGAGGATCGGGTATTGCTCGCGTATTTGGTCAATCGAGTAACCGGCCTGTTCAAACGCCTTGATACTCTTAACCGGAATCCGCGTCCCTGCAATCACAGGTTTATTCGCTGCCGTGCGCCGGTTTTGGGTGACCTTACCGATGGTCGCGGCGTCACGCGCCCGAAGCGCGTTCACGGCCTTCTCCATGTCACCGCGCACCACTTCAAGCGGGATTTGCAAGACCCCCTGTCCCGAAACGACATCCTCTCTCCGCTCTGTGGCCGGATCATAGACGACCACCCGGCGGTTGAGGATGTAGATCGTTGCCTTTGTCCAGACATCTTCGCCCAAGTGCGCCAACTTGTCCTTGGCCTCCCGCAGGTGCTGGAGCGAAACTTTTAGCTCGTTTCGGATGGTGTTCAGAACTTTCAGGCAAACCACATCTCGGAATGTGTAGATGCGGCTGAGGGCTACTCGCCGATCTTCATTCGCCAAGCTGGGCAGAAAAAACCCCGTCCGATCCCAGTAGCGCAACTGGTTGATCGTGATGCCGGTTAGGCGTTCAACGTCTTCCTCGCTGAACGCGGATATGACGTTGCTGGTGCTCATCGCCGATGCTTCTACCCCTTGTTCATATGGAGGGAAACCCCCTATTTGCCATAGATGGCCCTGACGCTCGCCGAAGCCTTGCGTTCTGATCGATTATCCGAGTTCGTCGCCCAACAAGAGGCGGCCGGCTTGCCGGCGGGTGATCGCCACGGCTTTGAGCGTGTCGTGAGCGCCGCCGTCAGACCTTCGCTAGCAGCGCGTCGAACATCAGGTTCCCGAACTCGCGATGGTTCGTGCGATAGCAGAACTCGGCGAGGTAAAGCGGCAGCTTCTCGCGGCTGATCTGGATGTGCGTCGAACGCACACTGTACTTGAACAGATGCCAGAAGCTTTCGATGCTGTTGGTCGAGTGCGTCTCGCCCCTCTGGTAGTCGTAGTAGCTGCACTCCTTCGCGCCATGCTTGACGGCGCCGTGAATGAACCCGTCGGCTAGTAAGCCCTAGCTCATCAGTTCATCGGTGCTAACGACCGAGCCCGGCTCGACGTTGTCGCGCACGACATTGCGGAGCGTCGGCTTGCACACGTCCGGGATCACGCGAGCGGCGATTCGGCCGCCGCGCTCCTTCATCCCCATGACGATCGCCTTGCCCGGCGCGCCGCGCCCGCGCTTGCCGCCGGAACGACGGCCGCCGACGTAAGCTTCATCCATCTCGATGTGGCCCGTCAGAAGGCCACCGATGTCGGCTTGCTCCATCAGCGTTCGGATTTGCTGCCCGATGCGATACGCGGTCTTATAGGTGACGCCGAGTTGGCGCTGCAGCTCCTCGCCCGACATGCCGTGACATGTCGTGACAACAGATAGATTGCATAGAACCACATCCGCAGCGGTGTCCGAGTGTCCTGAAAGATCGTCCCGGCGCAGGGATGCACACTCGCGCCGCAGTGGGCGCAGGTGTAGGCCGGCCGATCCGAGAGGCGGTGAAACTTCGAGACATGCTGGCACTTGCCGCAGGGATGCCGCAGCCCGTACCGCAGCTCCATCAGATGTTCGAGACAGCTTTCCTCGGTCGGGAAACGCTCAAAGAACTCTCGAACCGAAAACGGCTGGACTTGCGATGGGTTGCGGCGGGGCATTGGTTTTCTCCTTGCCCCTGAGTAAAGGATGCCGGTCGTCAAGGGAATAATTCTCTTCTTATATGCGGCGGGTCATGGAACGGGAATAAAGCGCGTCTCCTTGTGGAGAACGTGCGTGGTGAGACAGCTACATAATTCCGTTCACTTGCCGATGCAGAAGTCGCGGAAGATCATGTCGAGGAGGTCTTCGACGTCGATGGCGCCGGTGATGTGGCCGAGGCCGCGCAGGCCGAGGCGGAGGTCTTCGGCGCGGAGCTCGGGGAGCGGGGCGACGAGGGAGCGGCGGAGGGAGGCGGCGGCTTCTTCGAGGGCCTGGCGGTGGCGGGCGCGGGTCAGGACCGGGGCTTCGAGGCGGTAGGATTGCGCGACCCGTTCGCCGAGCGCGGCGAGAAGCGGGTCGATACCTTCGCCGGTCAGGGCGGAGATCGGGATGGCGTCCTCCGGCGGCGATGGGGCACCGGGTTGCCCCCACCCCGACCCTCCCCCGCTCGCGGGGGAGGGAATGGTCGGGGGAGGAGGGCCGCGGCGGGGGCCGAGCAGGTCGATCTTGTTGGCCACGAGGAGCGTGTCGGGGCCGGGCCAGGCGGCAGCGGCGTCGGCATCGGCCGGGCGGCGCGCGTCGAAGACGAAGAGGCGGATTTCAGCTTCTTTGGCACGGCGCAGGGCGCGGCGCAGGCCTTCCTGTTCGACGAGGTCGTCGCTGTCGCGCAACCCGGCGGTGTCGGCGAGGAGGACGGGGTAGCCCTTAAGGTCGATCGCCACTTCGACGATGTCGCGGGTGGTGCCGGGGATCGGCGAGGTGATCGCCGCCTCGCGGCGGGCGATGCGGTTCAGGAGGCTCGATTTCCCGGCGTTGGGCGGGCCGAGGATCGCGACCGAGATGCCGTCGCGCAGCCGCTCGCCGCGATGGCCGTCGGCGAGATGGCGCTCGATTTCGGCGGCGAGGGCCGAGGCTTCGTCCGCTATCCGCGCTTCGATCTCGGGCGGCAGATCCTCGTCGGGGAAGTCGATGACGGCTTCGAGATGGGCGAGGATATGGGTCAGGCGCCGGCTCCAGCCGCGATAGAGGGAGCCCAATTCGCCGTCGAGCTGGCGCAGGGCCTGACGGCGTTGCGCCTCGGTCTCGGCGGCGACGAGATCGGCCACCGCCTCGGCCTGGGTCAGGTCGAGCTTGCCGTTCAGAAAAGCGCGGCGGGTGAACTCGCCGGGCTCGGCGAGCCTGAGCCCGAGGCGGCCGAGGACGGTGATGATTGCGGCGAGGACGGCGCGGCTGCCGTGCAGATGGAGTTCGGCGACGTCCTCGCCGGTGACGCTGCGCGGGGCGGGGAACCACAGCAGCAGGCCATCGTCGAGTTGCGCGCCCGTGCCGGGGTCGATGAAGCGCGTCCGCCGCGCCAGTCGCGGCGGCGGCAATTTGCCGGCGAGCAGGGAAACGGCTCGGGCGGTGTCGGGCCCCGAAAGGCGCAATACCGCGATAGCGGCGCGGCCCGCCGCCGTCGCCGGCGCGAAGATCGTGTCGGAGGGGGGCGGCAGGCCCGTCAGTGCGCCGGCGGCAGCTGATCGGGCTGCAGCATCAGCCGCTCCACCCGGCCGCCTTCGACCAAGTGCTTCTGCACGATCTCGTCGACGTCCTCGGTCGTCTCGTAGCGGTACCACACGCCTTCGGGATAGATCACCATGTTGGGGCCGAACTCGCAGCGGTCGAGGCAGCCCGCGGCGTTGGCGCGGATGTTTTCGACCCCAGCCGCGCGCGCCTTCTCGCGCATATAGGCGCGCAGTTTATCGACACCCCCGGCCTCGGCGGCGCGGGCCATGCAGCAACCGCGCGGATGACCCTCGGGCCGCACATTGGTGCACATGAAGATGTGCCGCGTGTAAAAGTGCCGCGGATCGGCGGGGGCATCTGCCATTGACGTTTCTCCGGTTGGGTAGGGCCGGCGGAGCGAATGACGCGAGCCGCCGTTGTGAGAGTAAGATGGCGAGCCTACCCCGTCGCGGCAGAGAGGGCAACGCATCCCTGCCTTGTGCCGTTCCGCGACACGCACGCCAGGAGCCGCGATGGACCGCAACCGCCTCGGCGAGGAGACAAGCCCCTATCTCCTCCAGCACAAGGACAACCCCGTCCACTGGCAGCCCTGGGGTGCGGCGACGCTGGCCGCGGCCAAGGCGATGGACCGGCCGATCCTGTTGTCGATCGGCTATGCCGCCTGCCATTGGTGCCATGTGATGGCGCATGAAAGCTTCGAGGACCAAGCGATCGCCGACAAGATGAACACGCTCTTCGTCAACATCAAAGTCGACCGCGAGGAGCGCCCGGACCTCGATTCGATCTACCAGCATGCGCTGGCACTGACCGGCGAGCAGGGCGGCTGGCCGTTGACGATGTTCCTGACGCCGGATGGCGAGCCCTTTTGGGGCGGCACCTATTTCCCGCCGACGGCGCGCTGGGGGCGGCCCGGCTTTGCCCAGATCCTCGACGCGATCAGCGAGGCCTATCGCGGCAAACGCGAGGACGTGGCGAAGAACGTCGCGGCATTGCGCGAGGCGTTGCAGCGGCTGGGGCAGCCTGAGCGCGGCGGTGCGATCGGACCGGACCAGCTCGACCGTATCGCCGAACGGCTGTTGCGCGAGGTCGACCAGCTCAACGGCGGCATCGGCACCGCACCCAAATTCCCGCAGACCGGAATCCTCGAGTTGCTGTGGCGCGCCTGGAAGCGCACCGGGCAGATGCCCTATCGCGAGGCCGTGCTGAAGGGCCTCGACGCGATGTGCCAGGGCGGCATCTACGATCATCTGGGCGGCGGCTTTGCCCGCTATTCGACCGATGCGCGCTGGCTGGCGCCGCATTTCGAGAAAATGCTCTACGACAACGCCGAGCTCGTCGATCTCTTGACCCTGGTCTGGCAGGAAACCAGGAGCCCGCTCTACCGGCAGCGGGTCGAGGAGACATTGGGCTGGGTCGGGCGCGAGATGCTGACCACCGACGGCGGCTTCGCCAGCAGCCTCGACGCCGACAGCGAGCACGAGGAAGGCAAATTCTACGTTTGGTCCGAAGCGGAGATCGATTTGCTGCTGGGCGACCGGGCGCCGCTGTTCAAGCAGTTCTACGACGTGGCGCCGGAAGGGAATTGGGAGGGGCACACGATCCTCAACCGGCTGCGGACGCCGGCACTCGCCGACGAGGCGACCGAGCAGGTGCTGGCCGAATGCCGCGGGCAGCTGCTGGGTGCGCGCACGGGGCGGGTGCGGCCGGGCTGGGACGACAAGGTGCTGGCTGATTGGAACGGGCTGATGATCGCGGCGATGGCGAATGCCGGGCTGGTGTTCGAGCGGCCGGATTGGGTCGAGACCGCGCGGCGCGCCTTCGCCTTTGTCCGGGCACGGATGAATGCGGAAGACGGGCGGCTGCGGCACAGCTGGCGGGCGGGGCAGGCCCGGCATCCGGCGAATGTCGACGACTACGCCAATCTCTGCCGTGGGGCACTGGCATTGCACGAAGCCCTCGGCGGGGAGGATTTTATCGAGCAGGCGCGCGAATGGATCGCGATCCTCGACCGCCATTACCGGGATGCCGCGGGAGGCGGGTATTTCTTTGCCGCTGACGACACCGAGGGGCTGATCGCGCGGGCCAAGACCGCCGCCGATGCCGCGGTTCCGGCCGGCAACGGCACCCTCGTCGGGGTATTGACCCGGCTGTCGCTCCTGACCGGCGAGGATGGCTATCGCCGCCGCGCCGAGGCGATCGTCGAGACCTTTTCGGGCGAGGCCGCGCGCAACTTTTTCCCGCTCGCGACCTTGCTCAACAATGCCGAGCTGCTGGCGAGGCCGGTGCAGATCGTCGTTGTCGGAGAGGGGGGGATGCCGGATTTCGAGGCGTTGCGCCGCACGGTCTACGGTGTCTCCTTGCCGAGCCGGGTGGTGCTGACCCTGGCACCAGGGACGGCGTTGCCGGCGGATCATCCGGCTTTCGGCAAGGGTCTCGTCGACGGTCGGCCCGCCGCCTATCTATGCGAGGGACCCGTCTGCTCGCTGCCGCTGACCGAGCCCGCCGCCTTGCACGAAGCGCTGGAGAGGGTGCGATGACGAATTCCATCTCGATCGACAGCCCGGTTGGGCGGCTCACTGTCACCGAAGCCGAGGGTGCGGTGGTGCAGATCGGTTGGGGCGAGGGCGAGACCGGCGAGAGGACGCCGCTCTTGGCCGAGGCCGCCCGACAGCTCGAAGCCTATTTCGCCGGACGGTTGACCCGGTTTGACCTGCCGCTGATGCCGGCGGGCTCGGCGTTCGACCGGCGCGTGTGGGCGGCGATGCGACAGATCCCCTTTGGGCAGACGCGCAGCTATGGCGAATTGGCGATGAGCGTCGATTCGGCGCCGCGGGCGATCGGCGGCGCCTGCGGCCGCAACCCGATCCCGATCGTCATTCCCTGCCACCGGGTGCTGGGCAGCGCCGGGCTCGGCGGCTACAGCGGCGGCGCCGGGCTGGCGACCAAACGGGCCTTGCTGGCGCTCGAGGGCGGCACCGTCGTCGCACGCAAGCGCACGGCATCGCAGCCGAGCCAGCCGATCGGCGCACCGCTGCATCCCTGATCCAAACCTACCATCAACCCTGAAAGGGACGGCAATGGTGCATGCGATCCGTTTCGAGAAGACCGGCGGCCCCGAGGTGCTGTCGTGGCAGGAAGTTGAGATCGGCAAGCCCACAGAGGGGCAGGTGCGGCTGCGCCACACTGCGGTCGGTCTCAACTATATCGACACCTATCAGAGGAGCGGCCTCTACACTATGCCGATGCCGAGCGGGCTCGGCTCCGAGGCGGCGGGGGTGGTCGAGGAGGTCGGACCGGGGGTGAGCGGGCTCAAAGCCGGCGACCGTGTCGCCTATGCCGGCGGCCCGATCGGCGCCTATGCCGAGGGAAGGGTGATGCCGGCCGACCGACTCGTCCCGATCCCGGCAGGCATTACCGACCAACAGGCTGCGGCAATGATGTTGAAGGGCATGACCGCCTGGTACCTCGTCCGCCGCACCCATCCGGTGAAGCGCGGCGAGACGATCCTGATCCATGCCGCCGCGGGCGGGGTCGGGTTGATCGTGTGCCAATGGGCCAAACATCTCGGCGCCACCGTGATCGGCACGGTCGGCGACGACGACAAGGCCGCGCTCGTCAAGAAACACGGCTGCGACCACCCGATCGTCTACCGGCGCGAGGATTTCGTCGCCCGGGTCAACGAGCTGACCCAGGGGAAGAAGTTGCCGGTCGTCTATGATTCGGTCGGCAAGGACACGTTCTACAAATCGCTCGATTGCCTGGCACCCTTGGGGCTGATGGCCTCGTTCGGCCAGTCTTCGGGCGCGATCGGCCCGGTCGATATCGGCATTCTCGCCGGCAAAGGCTCGCTGTTCCTGACACGGCCCACGTTGAACACCTACACCGCCTCGCGCGAGGATTTGTTGACCGCGGCGCGCGAATTGTTCGCGGTCGTCGAAAGCGGTGCCGTCAAGATCGCGGTCAACCAGACCTATCCGCTGCGCGAGGCTGCGCGCGCCCACCGCGACCTCGAAGGCCGCAAGACCACGGGGCAGACGGTCTTGACCGTGTAGTGGAGGAGCGCTGCGAAGCGGCCCCGCCGCCGGGGCCAGCTTTGCGTTAACCGGATATAACGGGGTCCGGGCCTATCGCTGCCGGTCGGAGACCGCCGACCGGCAGATGATCGACCAGAGCGCCTATTCCCGACCCGCCGCCTTTACGCTCCGGGCGCATCTGCATCGGTGGGCGGCGAGCGGATTGCTATTGCTGCCGGTCTACCTCTTCTACCTCGCGCATTTGACGGTCGTTGGCGGCTCCGGCACCGGGTTCGTGCAGTACGATCAGGCGTCCTACATGGCGGATGCGCGAGCTTATTTCGCCTCAGGCCATTTCACCTTGACCTATGGCCTGCCGTTCAGCCCCGACCCGGCGACGCCGCGTCTCTATATTCAGCCGTTGACCCTGGCGCTCGGCCTTGCGTGGAAACTCACCGGGAGCGACCCGGGAGTATTGTACATGGCCGCGGGGCTCGTCCTCGCGCTCGGCTGCGCCCGCGTGATCATCGCCCTCTACGAAGAGATCGTCGGACTGGACGGCCTTGCTTCCGTATTTGGGCTCTTGTGTTTCTTCTGGGGCGGCGGGGTCGTCGCGCTTGCTGGCTTGGTTCACGGTCTCGTGAGCGCCGAGCCGCCCCTCGCCCACATGCTCGACTTCGATCCATTCGCAGGGTTTTGGTTTCTCAATCTCGGGCGCAACCTCGTCTTTCCCACCGAGGCGTTCTACCATCTGCTCTTTTTGGGCAGCATCCTGCTGGCTCTGCGCCGCCGGTATGCTGCGGCGCTGAGCTGTGCGGCGCTGCTTTCGGCCAGCCATCCGTTTACCGGACTCCAGCTGATCGCCGTGCTCGGCGCCTGGAGCATCGTCGAACGGATAGCCGCGGCCTCGGAACGCCCGCCATTGCCCTTCGCCGCAGCGCTGGGCGCTCTCGCGGTTCTTCACCTCGGCTATTACCTGTGGTTTCTCGACTGGGCGTCGAAAGAGCACCAAGCGCTACAGCAGCAATGGTCGCTGGACTGGGTTTTACCGGCGGCGAGCATGCTGGCCGCCTACGGGCCGGTCGCGCTCCTCGCCGCCGCCGAGATCCTCGCGCGACGGCGCCGCGGAGAACCGCTAAACCGGGTACAGCGGCTATTGCTGATCTGGTGCGTCGTCTCCCTCTTGCTGGCCAGGCATGATCTGCTGCTCGCGCCGGTTCAGCCGTTGCATTTCACGCGAGGCTATATCTGGACGCCGCTGTTTTTGCTCGGCGCACCCTTTCTGGTGCGCACATTCGAAGCTGCGTCGCGCATTGCCGTGGCCCGTATCGTCCTGCTGCTGCTGCTCGACAACCTTACCTGGTTCTTATGGACGGGCATCCAGGAGCACTATGCTGCCTACTCTCCCGGATTAGCCCTGGACGCGTCGGAGCACGCAGTTATCCAGGCATTTTGCGAACCGCGTTTCGCTGGTTATCTTGTGGTCAGCCAAAACGCCAAGCTGGGGTATTTGGCGACGGTCTATTCACCGCTGCGGTCGTGGTATTCTCACCGCTACAACACACCGCACGCCGAGCAGCGACGATCGGAGATCGATCAATTTCTTGCCAAATCCGTAGAGCCGGCCGGGTGGCGTGATCGTCCTATCATCGCGGTCGTCGAGCGGCGAAAGGCGGCAACGACACACCGGCTCGAAGACGACGGGTTTTACACCGTCCTCGCCACCGACCGTTTCGTTGTCCTCGCGCGGCCGGTTGCGCGCAGCGCACTCGATCAGGTGTTCATCGCGTCGAAGAACTCGGTGTTGCTCTTCGATTCCTTGAGCTTGTTGATCAGGAATTCGAGCCCGTCGACGGTGCCCATCGGGGTCAATACCCGGCGCAATACCCACATCTTTGAGAGGACGCCGCGGTCGACCAAGAGCTCCTCCTTGCGGGTGCCGGATTTGGTGATGTCGATCGACGGAAAAGTGCGCTTATCGGCGACCTTGCGGTCGAGCACGATTTCGGAATTGCCGGTACCCTTGAACTCTTCGAAGATCACTTCGTCCATGCGCGAGCCGGTGTCGATCAGCGCTGTGGCGATGATCGTCAGAGAACCGCCTTCCTCGATGTTGCGCGCGGCGCCGAAAAACCGCTTCGGGCGCTGCAATGCGTTGGCGTCGACGCCGCCGGTCAAGACCTTGCCGGAGGACGGCACGACGGTGTTGTAGGCGCGCGCCAGCCGGGTGATCGAATCCAAGAGGATCACGACGTCGCGCTTGTGCTCGACCAGGCGCTTCGCTTTCTCGATCACCATCTCGGCGATCTGGACGTGGCGCTGCGCCGGCTCGTCGAAGGTCGAGCTGATGACCTCGCCACGCACCGAGCGGGCCATGTCGGTCACCTCCTCGGGCCGCTCGTCGATCAGCAGCACGATCAGGTAGACTTCGGGATGGTTGGCGGCGATCGCATGGGCGATGTTCTGCAGCATCACCGTCTTGCCGGCGCGCGGCGGCGACACGATGATCGCGCGCTGGCCCTTGCCGAGCGGTGTGATCAGGTCGATGACCCGGGTCGTCAGATCCTTGCGGGTGGCATCGTCGAATTCGAGCGTCAGCTTCTCTTCCGGGTAGAGCGGCGTCAGATTGTCGAAATTGATGCGCTGGCGCAGCCGGTCGGGCTCGTCGAAATTGATCCCGCTGACCTTGAGCAGAGCGAAATAGCGCTCGCCGTCGCGGGGCGAGCGGATCTCGCCTTCGACGGTGTCGCCGGTGCGTAGGCCGAAGCGCCGGACCTGGCTCGGGCTGACATAGATGTCGTCAGGGCCGGCAAGGTAATTTGCTTCGGGGGAGCGTAGAAACCCGAAGCCGTCCGACAATACTTCGAGCACGCCGTCGCCGGAAATCGGCACGTCGTTCTCGGCAAGCTGCTTGAGGATGGCGAACAGCATGTCCTGCTTGCGCAAGGACGAGGCGTTCTCGATTTCGAGCTCTTCGGCGAAAGCCAACAGCTCGGCCGGGGTTTTTCGTTTCAGTTCCTGGAGATTCATGGAGTTTCGCGTCACGGTGGGGCAAGGCTCGCCCGTCCGGAGGAACGCCTGCCGTAACCATTCAAGCAGGCTCTAAGGTCTGGGCGAGGATCGAAGGGAGTAGTCAGAGACGGCGATTGCCGGGAGGTGATTTCCCTTAGCTCAAGGAGATAGGGAAGTCAAACGCGATTGCAAGATCCTCCTATGTTGAAAAACCATGGCTTTCTCGTCAAAACGGTTTGACGACGACGAGGACGACGATCGCGATCAGCGCCAGGGTCGGCAGTTCGTTGGCAATCCGAAAAAAACGAGCTGAGTGGAGGTTGCGATCCTCGGCGAAGGCCCCGCGCCACCGCGCGAGCATCGCGTGATATGTGGTCAGCGCGACGACCAAGGCAAGCTTGGCCCAGATCCATCCTCGGTGCCAATCGACCAGCCCCGGCGTGCCGGCGAGCGCCAAGCCGAAGAGCCAGGCAGCAATCATCGCCGGGGTCATGATCCCGCGCTGGAGGCGCCGCTCCATGATTTTGAAGGTCTCCGACCGGTCGGACCCGACCGGCGCCATGCGCATGGTAAACAAAGAGCCGCGGCAGATAGAGCAGCCCCGCCATCCAGGCGATGACGGCCAGAATGTGCGCCGATTTGACCCATGGATAGGCCGCGGCAAGCCACATGCTCATGCTCAGCCTTCAAGTCCGGCGCGGCGCACCAATGATGCGAGGGCTGCGATAAAGGCGGGCTCGGTTGCGAGGGCTGGGACGCGGTGATAGGCAGGCACGCCGCTCTTCTCGGCGATAAGGCGATAATCGAGGTCGAGCTCGACCAGGGTCTCCGAATGCTCCGAGACAAACGAGATCGGCGCCACCACCAGCGGCACCCGCTCGGCGCCGGCACGGCGGATCTCGGCGTCGGTCGCCGGGCCGATCCATTCGAGCGGCCCGACCCGGCTTTGGTAGCAGACGCGCCAATCGAGCCCCGGCCACGCCAGCGCGGCCACCAGCGCCGCTGCCGTCTCTGCCACCTGCCCGGGATAGGGGTCGCCTGCACGCACAAATTTTTTTGGTAGGCCATGCGCGCTCAGCAATAGGCGCGGAGATCGGACGCCCCCGGATGCTCTTTCGAGGACCGGCCGGACCAACCTGGCGAGCGCTGCGATAAACCCTTCTTCGGTGGGATAGCGGGAGATGATCCGCGTCGCGCAAACAAGGCCGTGATGCGCCGCAGCCGCGCACCAAGCCGTCAGGGACGAGGCCGTCGTGGTCGTCGAGAATTGCGGATAGAGCGGTAGGCAAACGATTTCGTTCGGCGCCCACGCCTTGACCGCTTGTGCCGCCTCGCCGCTCATCGGATGCCAGTAGCGCATCGCGACAAAGCAACGGTGGCCGGGCCCCAGCACCGTCTCCAGCGCCTGCGCCTGCGCCTCGGTGTTCGCCAGCAACGGTGAGCTTCCGCCGAGGCGTGCGTAGATCGCGTGTGCCGGGCCTGCGCGGCGCCGAGTGATCAGCCGCGCTAGCGGCAAACGCAGCCACGCCGGCAGACGGATAATGGCGGGATCGCTGAACAGGTTGAACAGGAATGGCTCGATCGCCGCCGGTGAATCGGGGCCGCCGAGGTTCATCAGCACGACCGCTGTGCGCGGCATATCAAGGGGCGGCAAGCGGCTCGGCGAGCATGCGAGCGAGAGCCGCGACGTTCTCAGGTGGCGTTTCCGGCAATACGCCATGCCCGAGATTGAATACCCACGGGCCGCTATTGAGCATCCGGCGGAGCTCATGCACCGCAGTGGCAAGTGCCGTGCCGCCGACCATCAGCGCCACCGGATCGAGATTGCCCTGGACCGCCATTAGCGGCTGCAGCCGTTCCCTGGCGAAGCCCGCCGGCACCGCGGTGTCGAGCCCGACCGCATCGACCCCGGACTCCCTAGCATAGCGCTCATAGAGAAGACCGGCGCCGCGCGGGAAGCCGATGATCGGGAGATCGGGAAATCGCTTCTTCAGCGCCGCGGTGATGCGTTTCGTCGGCCCGATCACCCAGCGCTCGAACGCTGGCTCCGGCAACACGCCGGCCCAGCTGTCGAAGAGCTGCACGATCTCGACGCCGGCATCGATCTGTGCTGCGAGAAAATCAACGGTGGCTTGGACCAGCAAATCGATCAGGGCGGCAAAACCCGGCGGATCTCGATAAGCCCACCCCTTGACGCGGCGGAAATCCCGGCTCGTGCCGCCTTCAACCATATAGGTGGCTACCGTCCACGGAGCGCCGGCAAAGCCGATCAACGCGGTTCCCCGGTCGAGCGCCGCGTGGACCCGCTTTACCGCCTCGAACACTGGACCGAGACGCACACCAACCGCGCCAGGCAGCAGACGCGCGACAGCGGCAGCGTCGGCTAGCGGCTCGAGGACCGGCCCCTCGCCTTCGCGATATTCCAGCTTCTGCCCGAGAGCATATGGCAGCAGCAGGATATCCGAAAACAGGATCGCCCCGTCCATTCGATAGCGTCGCAGCGGTTGCAAGGTAAGCTCGGCAGCGAGCGCCGGGGTCAGGCACAATTCGACAAAATCGGCGGCCCCGGCACGAACCTCGCGATATTCAGGGAGATAGCGTCCGGCCTGCCGCATCAGCCACCACGGCGGAGATGCAAGGGTCTCTCCCGCCAGCGCCCGGCACAAGGCTTTCTCTCCGCTGCTGGTCATCTGTGCGGTTCTCCCCTTCATCTATATCTTTTATATACTAACCAGTAGTAGATGATGTTGCCTGTAGAAACCGGGGATTACGGATCAATCTACGAGCTTGCCAAGGTTCATCTACAGCTAGCCCGGTATCGTGAACTCGGTGCACAGGGTTGGGGATAATGTATCATCGGCGTGGGATCCGCTCGCTGTGAAAGCCGGGAAGAGCGGGGATGAAACAGGTCGATAGCCCGACAATCCCCGGATTTTTGCGGCTGTGCAGAAGTTTAATCCTCGGGTAGATAAGAATGCCGATGGAGATCGCAAAGACGGGGATCGTCGATGGCGGGAATGCCGACGGGTGCGGTTTTCCTCGATGATCCATTGTCGATCCACCTTCGGCTGGGGATAGGGCTCTGGCGAGAGGCGCAGCTGGCGTGACGCGGTTTCATCTCCATCTTGTCTCCGATTCGACCGGGGAGACGGTGCATTCGGTGGCGCGCGCCTGCCTCGTGCAGTTCGACGAGGCGAAGCCGATCGAGCATATGTGGAGCATGGTGCGCACCCGCAGCCAGGTCGACCGCGTGATTGCCGGGGTCGAGGCAAACCCCGGGGTCGTACTGTTCACCCTGGTCAATGATGCGCTACGCGAACTGCTGCAACAAGGCTGCCGGCGGCTTCAGGTGCCGGCGATCCCGGTGCTCGATCCGGTGATCGGTGCGCTGGCGTCCTTTCTGCACCGGGAGAGCCGCGGCGTGCCGGGCAAGCAACATTTGCTCGACAGTGAGTATTTCGCGCGCATCGATGCGATGACGTTTGCCCTCAATCACGACGACGGGCAATCGAGCTGGGGTCTCGACGATGCCGATGTCTGCCTCGTCGGCGTATCGCGCACCTCAAAGACGCCGACCTGCCTCTATCTCGCCAACCGCGGAATCAAGGCTGCCAATGTCCCGTTCGTTCCGGGGGTGCAATTGCCGCCGGAGCTGCTCGAGGCCAAGCGTCCGCTGATGGTCGGGCTGACCAACGATCCCGAGCGCTTGATCCAACTGCGCCGCAACCGGCTCTCGATGCTGCACCAGGACGACACGACGGATTACACCGATCTCGAAGCCGTGCGAGAGGAAGTGCGCGAGGCGCGCCGGGTTTTCGCCGAACGGCACTGGCAGGTGATCGACGTGTCGCGGCGCTCGATCGAGGAGACGGCGGCGACGATCTTGAAGATGCTGGCGCGGCGGCACGGCACTGATGGATGAGGAGCTGATCCTTGCTTCGGCGAGCCCGGCTCGGGCCGGGCTGCTCGCCGCGGCAGGGCTCGACTTCAGCATAGAGCCGGCGGACATCGACGAGGCCGCCGTCAGACAGAGCTACGGAGCTGCCGGAACAGACGTCGGCGACTGCGCTTTGGCGCTCGCTGAGGCGAAGGCGCAATATGTGTCGCAACAGCGCGATCGGGCGCTGGTGATCGGTGCGGATCAGATCCTGGTTTGCGGCGAGACCTGGTTCGAAAAGCCCGCGGATGCAGTGCAGGCGCGTGCTCAGCTACGAGAGTTGCGTGGCCGAAGCCATCGGCTGATGACGGCGGCTTGCGCGGTTCGGGCCGGCGAGCGGCTGTGGCATGCCGTCACTGCGCCGAAGCTGAGGATGCGGCCCTTCAGCGATTCGTTCCTCGAAGCCTACCTTACAGCCGAGGGACCCGCGATTCTCGGCACGGTCGGCGCCTACCGTCTCGAAGGCCGCGGCATCCAACTGTTCGATCGTATCGAGGGCGATTACTTTTCGATCCTCGGGCTTCCTTTGCTCGAGCTGTTGGCGTTCTTGCGGGATCGCGGGACCCTCGTGTCGTAGGTGGCTCCGTACCGGCGTCATGATAAGGATCGGGGATGAGGATCACGGGCTCGACGCGCCTTGCCGGGATCATGGGATGGCCGGTCGCCCATTCCCGCTCGCCGCTGCTGCACGGCTTCTGGCTCGACCAGACCGGGATCGACGGCGCGTATCTGCCGCTGCCGGTGCGGCCGGAGCAGATCGAGGCGGCATTGCGGGCCTTGCCGATCCTCGGCTTTCGCGGCTGTAACCTGACGCTCCCGCACAAGCAGATGGCGTTGCCGGTGGTCGACCAGCTCGAACCACTGGCCCGGCGGATTGGTGCGGTCAACACGATCATCGTGGCGCCGGACGGCAGCCTCGAAGGGCGCAACACCGATGCTTACGGCTTTCGCGAGAATTTGCGCGAGGCAGTGCCGGATTGGAATGCGGCGTCAGGTCCGGCGGTCGTCCTCGGCGCCGGCGGGTCGGCACGAGCGGTGGTCGCGTCGCTGATCGATGCCGGGGTCTCCGCAATTCGGCTGGTGAACCGGACCCGTGCCCATGCCGAAGCACTCGTCCGCGACTTGACGACGGCCGGGACGAGCATCTCGATCCACAGCTGGGATGAGGCCCGCGAAGCGGGACGAGGCGCCGGGCTGCTCGTCAACACGACTAGCCTCGGGATGGCGGGCGAGCCGCCGCTTGACCTCGATCTTTCGGCGTACCCGCTCTCGGCGCCGGTTGTCGATATCGTTTATGTGCCGCTCGAAACCGGCCTGCTTGCGGCGGCGCGGCGGCGCGGCCACCCGGTCGTCGATGGCCTCGGCATGCTGCTGCATCAGGGGCGTCCGGGGTTCGAGGCGTGGTTCGGGGCGCCGGTCCGGGTCAGCCTCCAGCTGCGCTCCGCGATCGTGGCGACGTTGGCGCGGTGATCATCCTTGGCCTCACCGGCTCGATCGGGATGGGCAAGACCACCGCAGCGAAGATGCTGCGCGGGCTCGGCCTGCCGCTCTTCGACGCCGATCAGGCCGTGCACCGGCTGATGGCGCCGGGGGGTGCTGCGGTGGAAGAGGTCGAGGCCGCGTTTCCGGGTGTCCGCGGTGCCGCCGGCGGGATCGACCGCGCCCTCCTTGGCCGGCGGGTGTTCGGCGACAGGGATGCGCTGATTCGGCTGGAGCAGATCCTGCATCCGATCGTCAGAGCCGGGGAATATCGGTTTCTGGCACGGGCCCGGGCGCAGCGGCGGCCCCTCGCTGTGCTCGACATTCCGCTTCTCTTCGAGACCGGCGGCGAGCGGCGGTGCGACTATGTGCTCGTCGTGACCGCGCCCGCATTCCTGCAGCGCCAGCGTGTATTGCGCCGACAGGGCATGAGCGAGAGCCGGCTGGCCGCCATCTTGACAAAGCAGATGCCAGATCGGGAAAAGCGGCGCCGGGCCGATTTTGTCGTGCAGACCGGGTTGGGCCGAAACCTGACCTTGCACCGTCTGCGCGGGATCGTCAGGCTGGTGCGCGCCGGCGGGGGCCGGGCGAAGTCAGGGGAAAGGCGGCGGCGGCGCTGATGCGAGAAATCGTGCTGGATACCGAGACGACGGGACTCGATCCCGGCGATGGACACCGAATCGTCGAAATCGCCGGCATCGAGCTGCTTCACCATATCCCGAGCGGCCGGGAATTCCACCGCTATGTCAATCCGGAGCGAGACATCCCGGAGGACGCGCTCGCCGTGCACGGCCTGACGGCAGAGTTTCTCACCGCCCACCCGACCTTTGACGCCGTCGTCGACGAATTGCTGGCTTTCATCGGTTCTGATTGTGTGGTTAGCCACAACGCCGCCTTCGATCTCGGTTTTCTGAACGCGGAATTGGCACGGCTCGACCGTGCGCCGATGACATGCCCCTATGTCGACACCCTAGCGATGGCGCGCCAGCGGTTCCCCGGCGCCCCGGCCAGCCTCGACGCGCTCTGCCGCCGGTTTGCCGTCGATTTGTCGGTCCGGGCGAGCCACGGGGCCAAGATCGATTGCGATCTGCTGGCCGCCGTCTATCTCGAATTGCTGGGCGGCCGGCAACCCGACCTCGATTTCGCCGCGCCGGCGGAAGCGGTGGTTGCCGCGGTACGTATCGCCCGGCCGCCGCGCCCGCATGCGCCCACCGCGCTGGAAATCGAGGCGCACTGCGCCATGCTGGGATTGCTCAGGGAGCCGCTGTGGCTGGTCGAGGCCTGAGCCTCCGAGCCGGGCTCGAACCGTGATGCGGTTCAGACGACGACGCTGCCGGCGGCCTCGGGGGGTGGTGCGGGGGCCTGCTGGCGCCGGAGCAGCTCGGCGAAATCGATTGGGTTGATCATCAGCGGCGGAAAGCCGCCGTCGCGGGTCGCATTGGCGATTATCGCACGGGCGAACGGAAAGATGATCCGGGGCGCCTCGACCAGAACCATGGCCGGAAGTGTTGCTTCCGACGCGTTCCTGACCGTCACCACCGCCCCATAGGCGAGCTCGACGATGAACACCGGCTCGTCCCCGGCTCGTGCGGTGACATTGGTGTGGAGCATGACCTCGAACAGCCCGGGGCCGAGGTTGCTAGCCTGGACGTTGACGTTGATCGCGACCTCGGGCTGGGCGGCGGGCTGCGAAAGGCTCTGCGGCGCGCGCGGGTTCTCAAACGAGAGATCTTTGATGTATTGAAAATTGACCAAGAGCTGCGGCGCCTCGGCGGATATCGCGTCGATCTCGCCGTTGCCCAGCGCCTGGTCGGCCATCATGGTTCTCCCGCTTCGGTCTGACCGGTCCGGGAACCGCGCCCGGCCTCGAAATCGCCGAGACCGCTGGCTAGCACGGATCGAGGCGCGGCTTCAACGGTCGGGCGGCCATTCAAGCGGGGTCGGGCAGGAAAATGGGCTCGGCCGCTTGGTCGGGCTGGGTGGGATCGACCCGCAGGATCGAGCCATTCGGCACCCTGAGGCCGGTCAGCGCCCGGATGAACCCCCAATGGGTGACGACCGCGACCGCGGACCACGCGTCGGCCGCCATGCGGTTGCGGAAGCTCTGCGCGCGGTGCAGCAGCGAGTCCTCCGCTTCCTCCTGCTGCGGCCACCAGGGGTCGGGGAGATGGTCGAAGCCGAGATCGGGCCATCGCGCGCGCAACGCGGCCAATGGCGAGCCGACGTCGCAGGCGAAGGCGCAGCGCTCGGCGATCAGCGCCTCGACCGTGACCGGCAAGTCTAGACGGGCGCCGATGATCTCCGCGGTTTCGAGCGCCCGGACATAGGGGCTGGCGATCAGGCGGAGGATGTCGAACCGGGCCAACACCGCCGCCGCCGCGTTCGCCTGGGCTCTGCCGTGCCCGGTCAGCTGCGGGTCGCGGATGCCGGGGTCGCGGCGGGTGGCAGAGAAGACGCGGTTGAACTCGGTCTGGCCGTGGCGGATCAGCAGCACCCCGCTCCCCGTCGTGGTTTGGCGACGGCCGGATCGTCGAGCCGGCGGAATTCGCCGTCGATGACGACCACGGCACTGGGCCGGGCAGCGGCGGCAGAGGATATGCGGCGCACCAGTCGCGCCCGGGCCGCCGGAATCAGCAAAACGACCGCGGCAACGTCGCTGATGAAGCCGGGAAAGATCAGCAGAAGTGCGGCCGACGCGCGCAACGCGCCATCCAGCAGCTCGGGGAGAAGCGGGGCGGCCGAAGCGAAACCCCGGCGCAGCCGTGCCAGGGTCGAGAGGCGCTGCCCTCGCAGAAGACCCACCCCGGCGGCGATCCCGAGAAGGAGGAGGCCGAAAGTCGGCAGCGCGCCCAGCCAGGACGCGACTTGGAGGAGCAGCAAAAGCTCGGCCAGCGGGTAGCCTAAAAAGCCCAGTGCAAGCACCGCCTTCATGCCGCGGGCGCCGGGCGAGCTTGTTCCGGCATCATCGACCCCCTATCTGATCTTATGATCATCGGAAGGCCGATCCTCGGCCCTTTCGGGTTGGTGACCGGGTGCCGGAGACGATGGGCGCGTTTCAGCAATATTTTGACATCATCCTGTTCGCGATGATCGCCGCCTTCCTCGTGCTGCGGCTGCGCAGCGTGCTGGGGCGGCGCACCGGTAACGAACGGCGCCGCGACCTGTTCGTGCGACGTGCCGCACCGGCCGCCGATAAGGTGGCAACGTTGACCGAGCCCGGCAAGGGCGCCTCTCCTGCGATCGTGGCCGCCCCGCCCGCGGGTGCTGTCGCCGACGGGTTCGAGCGCATCCGCCGCGCCGACCCGAGCTTTGATCCATCGCAGTTTATCGAAGGCTTGCGCGCCGCTTTCGAGATGATCGTTCTCGGCTTCGCCAAGGGCGACAAGGCGAGCTTGCGCACGCTGCTGAGCGACGAGGTCTTCCAGCCTTTCGCAGCGGCGATCGACGAGCGCGTCGGCGCGAAAGAGACGCTGGAGACGCGAATCACGCGCCTCGACAGCATCGACATCGTCGAGGCCGACCTGATCGGACAGATGGCGCAGGTGACCGCCAAGATCATCTCGCACCAGGTCAACGTGACCCGCGCGATGGACGGCAGTATCGTCGACGGCGACCCGGAAAATCCGATCGAGAAGACGGATGACTGGACTTTTGCCCGCGATACCCGATCGAACGATCCGAACTGGGCGCTGATCGCCACCGGCAGCGGCTGAGACTGCCCGCTGCGCATCCCCCTTCTCGCGGGGCTCGCCGTCGCGACCGTCGTGGCGGCTGGTCTAGCCGGCTGCGCCGGCCCGTCACGCGCGCCGGGCGCCCCGGCCAGCGTCGACCGGCTCGATGGGTGGGAGGGCGACCGGGTCTCGGCGGCGGTACCGGCGTTTCTAAAATCCTGCGCCCGGTTTTTGCCCCGAGGCGACGCGGCGCCGCTCGACAAAACCGCAAGCAAGGCGGATTTCGGCCGGGTCGGCGACTGGCGGGCGCCGTGCCGTGCGGCGGCGGCATTGCCGCCCGGGGACGACGCCGCGGCCCGCCATTTCTTCGAGACCGCCTTTGTCCCGCTCCCGGTTACCGATCACGGCGACCCGGAGGGGCTCTTCACCGGGTATTTCGAAATCGAGCTCCAGGGCTCGCGGCAGCGGCACGGCCCGTATCAGACGCCGATCTACCGCCGCCCGCCGGGGCTCGGTTCGCACGCCTTCTTCACCCGCGCCCAGATCGAGGACGGCGCGCTCTCGGGACGACGACTCGAACTCCTGTGGGTCACGGATCCGATCGACGCCTTCTTTCTCGAAATACAGGGCTCGGGTCTGGTGCGGCTCGACGATGGCGAGACGGTCCGGCTCGGCTATGACGGGCAGAACGGCCACAAATATATCCCGGTCGGGCGCATTCTGATCGATCGCGGCACGATCCCGCGCGAGAAGATGACGATGACGGCCTTGCGGGCGTGGATGCAGGAAAACCCTGAGGCCGGCAAGGTGCTTCGGCGCGAGAACCCGTCCTATGTGTTTTTTCGCGTGCTGCGCGGCGCCGGCCCGCTCGGCAGCGAGGGAGTCGAACTGACCCCGGAGCGCAGCCTCGCTGTCGACCGCGCCTATATCCCGCTTGGCGTGCCGATCTGGCTCGAAGCCGACGAGCGCTTTATCCCGGGGCTGGGGGTGCGGCATCTCGTCGTCGCGCAGGACACCGGGGGCGCCATCAGGGGGGTGGTGCGCGGCGATCTGTTCTGGGGCGCAGGCGAAGCCGCCGCCACGCGCGCCGGCCAAATGAATGCTCGCGGCCGCTACTACCTGCTGCTGCCGCGCGATGTCGCCCGCCGCTGGGGAACCGGCGTGCTGGCCATGGATTGATTTCCGGCCGGCGCGCCCCTTATTTCATTGTCCTTCCGGGATTCGGAGTATTGACGGATGCCCGAGCCGCCGGTGCGCGTGGGGCTATTTGTGACCTGTCTTGTTGACCTGTTTCGGCCGACGGTGGGGTTCGCCGCCGTCAAATTGCTCGAAGAAGCGGGCTGCACCGTCGAGGTGCCGCGCGCCCAGACCTGCTGCGGCCAGCCGGCCTATAATTCGGGCAACCGCGCCGATGCCAAGGCGATCGCCTTGCGGGTGGTCGAAGCCTTCGCCGGGTACGACTACGTCGTGGCACCCTCAGGGTCGTGCGCGGGAATGATCCGCCGGCATTATCCGGAGCTGTTTGTTGACGAGCCGGTGCTGTTGCCGCGGGTGCAAGACCTTGCCGCGCGGACCTGGGAGCTGGTCTCGTTTCTGGTCGATGTTCGCGGCATGTCGGCGGTGGCGGTGCGCTGGGACCGCCGTGTCGCCTATCACGACGCGTGTTCCGGGCTGCGCGAGCTCGGGGTCAAGGCGCAGCCGCGCCGGCTCCTCGAAACGGTTGCCGGCCTCGAGCTGACGGAATTGCCCGGCGCCGAGGTGTGCTGTGGCTTCGGCGGCACCTTCAGCGTCAAGTATCCTGACATCTCGGACAAAATCGTCGAGGAAAAGGCGGACGACATCGCCGCCACCGGTGCGGCGGCGGTGCTGGCCGGCGATCTCGGCTGTCTCTTGAACATTGCCGGTAAGCTCTGCCGTCAGGGCCGGCGGATCGAAGTCCGCCACGTTGCCGAGGTGCTGGCCGGCATGACCGGGGATTTGGCGCCGATCGGCGCGCCGCGGTAGCAACCGATGCTCGCGACCAGCAGCACCTTCACGGAAAACGCCCGCCGCGGCCTTGGCGATGCCAATCTGCAGCGGGCGCTGGCGTTGATGCAGACGAGCGGGTTTCCGGCGCGGCGCCGCCAGGCCGTCGAGCGGCTGCCCGAGTTCGAGGCACTGCGCGAGGCCGGGCGCGCGATCAAGGATCACACGCTCGCGCATCTCGACTTCTATCTGGAACTCTACGAGGAAAATGTCGTCGCGGCGGGCGGCGCGGTCCATTGGGCGCGCAATGCGGCCGAGGCCCGCGACGCGGTGCTGCAGATCTGCCGGTCGGTCGGGGCGGCGAGCGTCACCAAGGGCAAGTCGATGATCGCCGAGGAGGTCGGGCTCAACGAGCACCTCGAGGCGAATGGCATCCACCCGGTCGAAACCGACCTCGGCGAATACATCATTCAGCTGCGCCACGAGCCGCCGAGCCATTTGATCGCGCCGGCGATGCACCTCGTCAAGGAGCAGGTCGCGGAGACCTTTCGCGCCGAGCATCTCGCGCTCGATCCGAGCCGCCCCCTGGCCGAGCCGCGCCAGCTCTGCGACGAGGCGCGCGCGATGTTGCGGCCCCGGTTTCTGGCCGCCGATGTCGGGATTACCGGCGCCAATTTCCTTGTCGCCGAGACCGGCTCCAGCATCATCGTCACCAACGAGGGCAACGGCGACCTGACCCAGACCTTGCCGCGCGTGCACATCGTAATTGCCAGCCTCGAAAAAGTGGTGCCGACCTTCGAGGACGCGGCGACCCTCCTGCGCCTCTTGGCACGCTCGGCCACAGGTCAAGAATTCTCGTCCTATACGACGGTCTCGGCCGGCCCGCGGCGGGCGGGCGATCTCGACGGTCCCGAGCAATACCACGTCGTGCTGCTCGACAACGGCCGCAGCGGGCTTCTCGGCGGTGAGTTTCAGGACATGCTCCGCTGCATCCGCTGCGCCGCCTGCATGAACCACTGCCCGGTCTATGCCGCGGTCGGCGGGCATGCCTATGGCTGGGTCTATCCCGGGCCGATGGGTGCGGTGCTGACGCCGAGCCTGATCGGCATCGCCGAAGCGGGGCATCTGCCGAACGCCTCGACCTTTTGCGGCCGTTGCGAGAGCGTATGCCCGGTCAAGATCCCGCTGCCGAAGATGATGCGGCATTGGCGGGAGCGCGAGTTCGCCCAGAAGCTTTCGCCGCCCGCCTATCGCGCCGGCCTGTCGTTGTGGGCCTGGGTGGCGAGGAGGCCGGCCCTCTACCATGTGCTGGCCGAGATCGCGGCCCGGCTACTGGGCTGGGCCGGCCGCGGTCGCGGCCGGTTTCGCTCGTTGCCTCTGGCCAACGGCTGGACCGCCGTGCGCGACATGCCGGCCCCCGAGGGCCGCAGTTTTCACAGCCTCTGGGCTGAACGGCGCAAGGTGGGCGCGCGACGATGAGCGGCGCTCGCGACCAGATCCTCGGTGGCATCCGGCGCTCTCTGAAGCGCGGCCGGCTCGCACCTGAGGCCGAGGCCGAGCTGCGGGAGCGGGTCGCGGCGCATCGCCGCAACCTGATCCCGGCGCGGGCGACCGCACTCGACCATCGGGGCCGCGTCGACCTCTTCGTCGCGATGGCCGAGGAGGTGCAAGCGACGGTCGAGCGCGTCGCCTCGCCGGCGGAAGTGCCCGAGGCGGTCGCGCGTTATCTCGCCGCCGAAAACCTTCCGGCCGAGCTTGTCATGGCACCCGATCCGACCCTCGACGCGATCCCCTGGGCGGCCCGGCCGCTGCTGCAAATCCGCCGCGGCCGGGCCGAGCCGCACGATATGGTCAGCCTCGCCCCGTGCTTTGCCGCGGTGGCCGAGACCGGCACTCTGATGCTGATCTCCGGCTCGCAGACCCCGACCACGCTAAACTTTCTGCCCGACAACGAGATCGTCGTGCTGCGCGAAGAGCAGGTCGTCGCCACCTACGAAGATGCGTGGGACCATCTGCGCGCCGGCCGGGAGGCGCCCGAAGGGTTGCCGCGCGCGGTCAATTTCATCACCGGCCCGTCGCGCACCGGCGACATCGAGCAGCGCATCGTGCTGGGCGCGCACGGGCCGCGCCGCCTGCACATCGTCCTCGTCGAGGACCGTCGGGATACGAGCATTGGCGAAGACCACAATAGCGCAGCATCGGCACGGAGCGACCGGGCGTTGTGGCAGGAGGTCGCACGCGGCGTGAAACCCTTGCGCGGGCGCGCCGCACCCGCGGCGTCCGTGCCGCCGCTCGCGACTCCCGTCGCGGCTAGGGAAACCCGCCCGAGCCCTGCGGAACCGCCGCCGGCGCTCGACCGTTTCGCCGGCATCGACCGCGCCAATGCCGAGCGGCTGAAGCGCGGACTTCGCCAGGTCGAGGCCCGCCTCGACCTGCACGGCATGACCCAGGCCGAGGCGCATCGGGCGCTCGCCGTCTTTGTCGAGGCGGCGCGCGCCGCCGAGCGCCGCTGCGTGCTGGTCGTCACCGGGCGCGGCTTGGGCTCGAGCGGCCCGGGCATCCTCAAAGCCTCGGTGCCGCGCTGGCTCGAAGAGGCGTCGCTGCGCCGGCACATCCTGGCGATCGCCCCGGCCCAGCCGCGCGACGGCGGTGCCGGCGCGCTCTATCTCTTGCTGCGCCGGCGCCGATGACGGCACCAATTCGATGAAAAACCGACAAATACCTGAACGCTTTTGCTTGCGCACCCGACGTGGCAAGACGACAAACCCACCGAGATATTGGTGCAACCGCCGATGACCGCGAACATTGATCTTCTTCCGCATCTCGACCGCTTGCGCTCGGCCCGCGTGCTGTGCATCGGCGATGTGATGCTCGACCACTATGTCTATGGCGAGGTCGAGCGGGTGTCGCCCGAGGCGCCGATCCAGGTACTCCGCATCGAGCACGAAATGAAGACCCTGGGCGGCGCCGGGAATGTGCTGCGCAACCTCGTCGCGCTCGGCGCCGCATCGTCGCTGATCTCGGTGGTCGGCAACGACGACGCCGGCCGCGAGATCGGGCGCCTCCTGGAGGCGCAGGAGGGGGTCGAAATCCACCTCCTGGTCCAGCCGCAACGGACGACGACGGTCAAGACCCGCTATGTCGCGGCCAACCAGCAGCTGTTGCGCACCGACCGGGAGAGCACGATCCCGCTCGACGCCTATACCCGCGAGGATCTCCTGCGGCTGGCCCGGGAGCTGGTCGCGGACCATTCGGTCGCGATCATCTCCGACTATGCCAAGGGCGTGCTGACCGAAGGGGTGGCGCTGGAAATCATTCGCGCGGCGCACGAGGCCGGCACCCGGGTCGTCGTCGACCCGAAGGGCGGCGACCCGATCCGCTATCGCGGCGCCGATCTCCTGAAGCCGAACCGGCGCGAGCTGGCCCATGCCACCGGCATGCCGGTCGACACCGAGAGCGAGATCGTCGCCGCGGCGCGGGCATTGATCGAGCGTTGCGACTTCGGCGCCGTCCTCGCCTCGCTCGGTCCGGAAGGAATGGTGCTGGTCGCAGCCGACGGCACGGTGCGTGTGCAGCGCGCCGAGATGCGCGAGGTCTATGATGTCTCGGGCGCCGGCGACACCGTGGTCGCGGTCGTGGCGGCGGCGCTCGGCGCCGGCATCGGTCTCGCCGATGCCGCGCGGCTCGCCAACATGGCGGCCGGGATCGTCGTCGGCAAGGTCGGTACCGCGGTCGTCTATGCGAGCGAGCTTGCCGCCGTGCTAAGCGGCCGCGACCGGGCCGCCGACAAGACGTTGGCGCGCTCGCCGGCTCTCGATCTCGTCGAGCGCTGGCGCCGCCAGGGGCTCAAGATCGGCTTTACCAACGGCTGCTTCGACCTCTTGCATCCAGGCCATGTGGCGCTGCTCGGACAGGCCAAGGCGGCGTGCGACCGGCTCGTTGTCGGCCTGAACAGCGACGCCTCGACGGCCCGGTTGAAGGGGCCGAGCCGGCCGATCCAGACCGAGGTTGAGCGGGCCGCGGTGCTGGCCTCGCTCGCCGCGGTCGATTTGATCGTTGTCTTCGATGAGGACACGCCGATCGAGCTGATCCGCGCGATACGGCCGCACCTCCTGGTCAAGGGCGCTGACTATCGCCTCGAAGAAGTGGTAGGCGCGGACATCGTCAAGAGTGGCGGCGGCGAGGTGCTGCTGGCCGAGATCGCGCCCGGCTACAGCACCACCGCGACGATCGCCCGCCTGGCGCGGTCGGCCTGACTGGATCGGGCACTCACATGACATCGAGGCGGCTGGCCTCGGGGTCGAGGCAGCGCCGCAGCCGCGCCGCCGCGATCCGGGCGAAGCGCAAAGTCAGCGCGCGGCGGCGGCCGGCGCTGAGCGGCGTGGCACCGCCGTCGCGCAACAACGCAGCGCCGAACGGGTCGGCCACCATGAGGCCACATTCCTCGGGGATCAGCGCCCGCGGAAAATCATGGGCCACGGCGAAATAGAGACGATCGGCGAAATCGCGGTAGGCTCGGCCATTTGCGGTCGGCACGGAAATCGGCAACCGAGCTCTTGATCTCGACGATGACGAGGTCGCCGGCCTTGCCGAGGGCCAACACATCGGCGCGCCGCCCGTTGGCGAGCGGGAACTCGACGAGGCTGGCATAGCCGAGCTGGTCGAGCGCCCGGCACACGCCACGCGCGAGAAGCAACGCGGCGGCAGGCTCGGTCGGGGGTGGGGCGGACATGGCTGGCCGGGCATCATAAGTCGTGTCGGTAGACAAATCGTGTAAATAGGTTGGGCGAGAGTTGACGGAGGGTATTGATGGCGGCGGCATCCGAGCCAGGGTTTCTGCGGCAGGCCTGGGGCCTTGCCTGGCCGTATTGGAAGTCGGACGAGAAATGGTCGGCGATCGGACTGCTCGCCGCCGTAATCGCCCTTAACCTGATCAGCGTCTGGCTCAACGTTCGCTTCAATTACTGGAACAACGACTTCTATAACGCACTGCAACAATATGATTGGTCGGAATTCTGGCGGCAGTTCGGCATCTTCGGGCTGATCGCGGTCGCCTCGATCGTGGTCGGCGTGTATTCCTTCTATCTGCGGGGGATACTGCACATCCGCTGGCGCCGCTGGCTGACCGAGCGGTTCCTGCGGCACTGGCTCGACAACCAGGCCTATTACCGCATCCAATTGAACCAGGCGGTGACCGATAACCCGGACCAGCGCATTTCGGACGATCTCGACAGCTTCGCGACGACCAGCCTCGGCCTGTCGCTGGGCCTGTTGAACGCGGTCGTGACCCTCGCCTCCTTTCTGTCGATCCTGTGGACCTTGTCGGGGGCGCTGCGAGATACCGCTCGGCGGCGGCGCGTTCGTCACGATCCCCGGCTACATGGTGTGGGCGGCGCTGATTTACGCCGTCGGCGGCACGATCCTGACCCGATGGATCGGTCATCCGCTGGTGCAGCTGAGCTTCGACCAGCAGCGCTATGAGGCCGATTTTCGCTTCAGCATGGTGCGCCTGCGCGAGAACGCCGAGAACGTCGCCTTCTACGGCGGCGAGCCGCGCGAGCTCGACACCTTTCAGTCCCGCTTTGCCCGTGTGGTCGCGAATTGGTGGGGCATCATCAAGCGCCGCAAGCGGCTGACCTGGCTCACCTCCGGCTACGACCAGGTGGCGATCGTCTTCCCGTTCCTGGTCGCGGCACCGCGCTATTTCGACAAGACGATCCAGCTCGGCGGCCTGATGCAGATCGCGTCGGCGTTTGGCCGCGTCCAGGATTCGCTGTCGTTCATCGTCAGCTCGTACGCTCAGATCGCCCAATATCAGGCGGTCGTCCAACGGCTCGCCGGCTTTCGCACCAGGCTCGACGAAATCGCGGCCGAGCGGCAGGCCCCGCAGCCGATCGCGGTCGAGCGCGCCGGGGCCGGCGTCGCGGTCGATGCACTCGATCTCGATCTGCCCGACGGCCGGCCGTTGCGGCGCGACATCGCACTGGCTGCTGACCCGGCCCGGGCATTGCTGATCACCGGCCCGTCGGGAGCCGGCAAGAGCACCTTGTTGCGGGCTGTCGCCGGATTATGGCCGTTTGGCCGCGGCCGCGTCCGGGTGACCGACGGGCGCGCGCTGTTTCTGCCGCAGCGGCCCTACCTGCCGCTCGGCACCCTGGGGGACGCGCTGACCTATCCCCACGCCGCCGCTGCACTGCCGCACGAGGAGCTGGTCGCGGCGTTGCGCGCGGTCGGGCTGCCGCAGCTCGCCGAGCGGCTCGACGAAGAGGGAAACTGGGCACAGCGGCTGTCGATCGGCGAGCAGCAGCGCCTTGCCTTTGCCCGCGTGCTGCTCGCGCGCCCGGAGATTGTCTTTCTCGACGAGGCGACCTCGGCATTGGACGATGCCGCGGAGATGTCGCTCTACCGACTGTTGCGCGAGGCGGAATGGCGGCCGACCATCGTCAGCGTCGGGCACAGGGGCAGCCTGCGGCGATTTCACGACACGGTTGTCGACCTCGCCCATCAGCCGATGCCCGAGGCGGTGGCTGGGTGACGGCATCACCCGATGCAGATTGCGGTGCCAACTTGTCATTGCGAGTGAAGCGAAGCAATCTCGCGCCCACAGGCGCTCGTCCGGCCGAGATTGCTTCGTCGCGTAACGCGCTCCTCGCAATGACAGACACGCTTCTTTCGGGAAGCCGGCGCACGGGAAATTCGCGATGACGGACGGCCGAGACGAAGAAGACCCGCTGCGCGCCGTCCGGCTGGGCAAGCTCGAAGGTCTCCGGGGACTGGGGATCGACCCCTATCCCTACGCCTTTGCGCGCAGCGACGAGGCGGCCGAGCTCGAGCGGCGCCATGCCGGGCTGGCCGCTGGCGCCGAGACCGGCGAGAGCGTGCGCGTTGCCGGGCGCATCCGAGCGATCCGCAACAGCGGCATGTTCATCGACCTGCACGATGCCTCGGGCAAGATCCAGGTCTTTTGCCACCGCGACTTCCTGGCGCCGGAGGGGCTGGCGGTGGTGCGCCTCCTCGACATCGGCGATCTGATCGGGGTCGAGGGGCTCGTCCGCCGCACCCCGCGCGGCGAGCTGACGGTGAACGCCGTTGCGGCCACGGTCCTGGCCAAGACGCTGCGCCCATTGCCGGAGAAATTTCACGGCCTCGCCGACATCGAGCTGCGCTATCGCCAGCGCTATCTCGACCTGATCATGAACCAGGAAAGCCGCGAAACGTTGCGCCGGCGCAGCCGGACCGTCGCCGCGCTGCGCCGCCATCTTGCCGCGCAGGGCTATCTCGAGGTCGAGACGCCGATGCTGCACGTCATCCCCGGCGGTGCCTCGGCCAAGCCCTTCGTCACCCATCACAACGCGCTCGACATGGATCTCTATCTGAGGATCGCGCCCGAGCTGCACCTGAAGCGGCTCCTGGTCGGCGGGCTCGCCGACAAGCTGTTCGAGATCAACCGCTGCTTCCGCAACGAGGGTCTGTCGCCGCGGCACAACCCGGAATTCACCACGCTCGAGCTCTACGAGGCCTATGTCGACTACACGGCGATGATGCGGCTGACCGAGGAGCTGGTCGCGACGGTCGCCGAAAGCGTGCTCGGGACCTTGCGGATCGAGTATGGTGGGACGGCGATCGACCTGTCGCCGCCCTGGCCCCGACGCAGCATGGCCGAGCTGGTGCAGGACGCGACCGGCGTCGATTTTCTCGCCATCGCCGATGTCGAAGCGGCGCGCCGGGCGGCGGCCGATCTCGGCGCGGCGATGACTGGCGCAGAGAATTGGGGGCAGGCGTTGGAGGCGGCCTTTGCCGCGCGGGTCGAGGACCGGCTGATCGAACCCGTTCACGTCACCGGGTTTCCGCGCGACATCTCGCCGCTCGCCAAGGCCGACCCCGGCGACCCGCGGCTGGCCGAACGTTTCGAGACCTACATCTATGGCTGGGAGGTCGCTAACGCCTTTTCCGAGCTGACCGATCCGCAGGATCAGCGGGCGCGCTTTGCGGCGCAGATGGCGGCGCGCGCGGCTGGCGACGAGGAGGCGCAGCCGCTCGACGAGGACTACGTCGCCGCGCTCGAATACGGGTTGCCGCCCTGCGGCGGCCTCGGTCTCGGCATCGACCGGCTGGTCATGCTGTTGACCGACAGCCCGTCGATCCGGGACGTGATCGCCTTCCCGACCTTGCGGCCGCGGTGACGGGCAAGCGTTGTGGCCCGAAACGTCAGAAATTTTCGAGGCTGAGCACCTCGCTGTCATAGTCGTAGGCGAAGAGTTCGGCGTGCCGGCCCCAGTTGATGACGGTTTCCAGCACCCGGCCGGCTTCTTCCTCGGAGAGGTGGTCTTCAAGCTCGCGCAGGAAGCGCGCGGCAGGGGCGCGCTGTCCGGGGCGCTCGTCGAGGACGCGCCGGATATGGGCGGCAAGCGGGACGTGCTTCAGCACCGCGTCGGCGAAGAGCGGTTTGCGCGCCAGCATGTCGGCGTCGGCATAGGCCCGGCCGAGTGCTGTCAGCTCGATGTCGCCGCCGCTGACATGGGCGAAGCCCAGGAGCTGCAACGTCTCGATCAGCGGGAAGAGCTCGTCCATCACGAGGTTCTCCTCGTCGGCGAGGTGCGGCAGATCGGCGCGGCCGTGATAGGGCGCCTCGGTCAAGGTATCGATCAGCCCCGAGAACTGCTGCACCGAGGCGTCGGGCAGGCGATAGCCGATGCCGATCGGCTCAGGCCGTGCGCCGCGCCGCCCGTCGCGCCCGGGCTCGGTCGTCAGCAAGGTGTAGACTTGGTCGACAATCTGGCGGAAGCCGGCGCTCTCGGCGCTGCGCGGCCGCGGCAACGCCACCGGGATCTCGGCACGGATGCGGCCGGGGTCGCTGCTGAAGATCAGGATGCGGTCGGCGATCTCCACCGCCTCCTCGATGTTGTGGGAGACGATGACGATGCCCTTGGTTGGGATGCGCCGGTCGTCCCAGAGGTCGAGGAGATCTCCGCGCAAGGTTTCCGCGGTCAGCACGTCGAGCGAGGAGAAGGGCTCGTCGAGGAGCAGGATGTCGGGGTCGACGACGAGTGCCCTGGCAAAGCCGACGCGCTGCCGCATGCCGCCCGAAAGCTCCTTCGGATAGGCGTTCTCGAAACCGTCGAGCCCGATTACGTCGATCGCCTCGACGGCGCGCCGGCGGCGCTCGGCGCCGGCGACTCCCAGCGCTTCGAGGCCGAGCTCGACATTGCCCAGCACCGTCAGCCACGGAAAGAGCGCATAACTCTGGAACACCATCGCGATGCCGCGGGCGGGCTCGGTCACCCGCCGCCCGCGATAGAGCACGCTGCCGTCGCTCGGCGGCACGAGCCCCGCGAGGATGCGCAAAAAGGTCGACTTTCCCGACCCCGATTTCCCGAGGATCGCGGCGATCTCGCCGTCGCGTAAGGTGAAGTCGACACGGTCGAGGACGAGCCGGCCGATATGGTCGGGCATGCGGTAGGTCTTGGAGACGGCATCGGTGTTCAGCAGCGGCGGGGTCATCACCCTTTCCATCAGTCGAGACGCAGGCGCTCGGCGGCGAGGTCGTAGAGGCGCCGCCACAACAGCCGGTTGAAGGCCAGCACATAGAGGCAGAGGACGCCGATCCCGAGCGCGATCCGCGCGCCGTCGCCCTCGGCGGTGGTGCGTGCGATATAGGCGCCGATCCCGGTCGCGGAAAGCGTGGTATCGCCCCATTTGACGATCTCGGCGACGATGCTCGCATTCCACGAGCCGCCGGCCGCGGTGACCGCGCCGGTGACGTAAGCGGGAAAGATCGCCGGCAACATCACCCGGCGCCACCACAGCAGCCGGCGCACCCCCAGATTCTGCGCCGCCCGGCGCAGCTCGAGCGGCAGTGCCGCGGTGCCGCCGATGACGTTGAACAGGATGTACCATTGGGTCCCGAGGATCATCAGCGGGCTCAGCCAGATTTCGGGGTCGAGGCGAAACCGGAGGATCAGCACCACCGCCATGGGAAAGAACAGGTTGGCCGGGAAGGCGGCGAGGAACTGGACGATCGGCTGGGCCCGGTCGGCAAGGCGTGGGCGCAGGCCGATCGCGACCCCGATCGGGACCCAGATCAGCGACGCCAGCGCGATCAGGACGAGGACGCGGACCGCGGTCGCGAGCCCGAGCGCGAAGACCCAGCCGATCTCGTCGAGCCCGACCCGACGGCGGATGAAGGCGGCGATCCATATCGCGGCGCCGGCGGCGAGCGCCAGCAGCGCCGCGTCGAAGGCGCGCTCGACCAGAGGCCGCGGCGGCCGCTCCGCCGAGATCGGCCGCGATCGCGCGAGTGCCGCGATCGCGCCGTCGGCGGCGCGGTTGGCCGCGAGCAACCCTCTCTGGACCAGATCGAACAGCCGCGCGCGCTGCAAGGCGATCAGAAACCACGGGCGCGCATCATCTTCGTCGGACGGGTCTGCCTGGAACTTGCGCGACCAGGCGAGCAGCGGGCGAAACAGCAGCTGGTCGTAGAGCAGGATCACGACCAGCATGACCAGGACCGCCCAGCCGATCGCGGCGAGGTCGCGGGCGTCGATCGCGGTTGCGATGTAGGAGCCGATGCCGGGCAGCAGGATCGTCTGGCCGGAGACGGTGATCGCCTCCGAGGCGACAACGAAGAACCAGCCGCCCGAAACCGACATCATCATGTTCCAGACGAGCGACGGCATCGCGTGCGGCACTTCGAGCCGCCAGAACCGCCGCCACGGCGACAGGTGGTACATCCGCGCGGCTTCGATCAGCTCCACCGGCACCGTGCGCAGCGACTGGTAGACGCTGAACGTCATGTTCCAGGCCTGCGAGGTGAAGATCGCGAAGATCGCAGCACACTCGACGCCGAGCAGCCGCCCCGGGAAGAGTGCTATGAACCCGGTCACGGTGATCGACAAGAAGCCGAGGATCGGCACCGATTGCAGGATGTCGAGGACCGGGATCAGGATCTTCTCGGCCCGCCGGCTCTTGGCGGCGAGCGCGGCGTAGGCGAGGCTGAACGCGAGCGAGGCGGCGAGCGCCCAGGCCATGCGCAATACGGTGCGCAGCGCGTATTCCGGCAGCCGCTGCGGGTCGAGGCTGATCGTCAGCGGCTCGCCGAAGCGGTAATGCGCGCTCATCGCCATGCCGCCCCAGGCGACCAGGGCAATCAGCCCGAGCACCAGCGGCAGCGCCACCAGATCCCAGTAATTCGGCCGCAGCCGCAACGGCCAGGCGACGAGGGGCAGGCCCCAGCGCTGTTGCATGACCCCTCCTAAAGGGGTGGGCGAGGAACGAGGGCGGCGGCGATCGTCTCGAATACGCCGTCGCGGTTGCCGAGGATGTTGTTGTTCCAGAAGCGGAGGATTCGCCAACCCCGTCGGCGCAGGTGTTCGGTCCGGATCTCGTCCTCGCCGGACTGGCCGTGCTGACCGCCATCGGCTTCGATAATGAGCCGCGCCTCGAGGCAGGCGAAATCGACCACGTAGGGCGGAATCGGATATTGCCGCCTGAAGCTCCAGCCGAGCTGTCCGGCGCGAAGCCCATCCCAAAGCGTCCGCTCGGCCTCGGTCATGTTCTGGCGCAATCCGCGGGCGCGCCGGGTCATCGATCGCCCACCTCGCATGATCCCATCCGCTTCGGTCGTATCCGTCGTGATCTAACCCCCGGTGCCGGCCCCCACCCCGGCCCTCCCCCGTGGCCACGGGGGAGGGAGGGACCCGCGTCGGCGGGAGGGTGGGGGCCGGCACGGGCCGTGGTAAGCGTCCGCCACCACGCGCGGCCCGTTCCGCGAGGTGTCGTTGTGACCTACTCTTGCTGCTCCGCCCAAGGCAACCTCCGGCACCGGCCGTGGTAAGCTTTCGTCACTGCGGTATAGTGGGCCGGATGGACATGCTCGATCTCGATCGCCTGCGAGCGGCGCGGCTGGAGCGCGAGCCCTTCGACTTTGTCGTCGTCGAGGAGTTTCTGCGGACTGAGGCTCTGCCGGCGATCATCGCCGATTTTCCGGCGGTGCGCGGCCACGGCAGCTATCCGATCGAGAGCCTCGATTGCGGGCCGGTCTTTGCCGGGCTCGCCGCGGCCTTGACCGGCCCCGACCTGGCGCTCGCGATCGAGGAGAAGTTCGGGGTCGACCTCGCCGGCCGGCCGACCTTGCTGACCGTGCGCGGCCACGGCGACGGCAAGGACGGGCGCATCCATACCGATTCCGCGACCAAGATCATCACGCTGCTGCTCTACCTGAACCCGGTCTGGGAGCGGGCCGAGGGCAGGCTGCGGCTGCTGCGCGGGGCCGACGACCTCGAGGACTATGCCTGCGAGGTGGCGCCGGTCGCCGGGACGATGCTCGCCTTCCGCCGCAGCGAGCGGTCCTATCACGGCCATCGCCCGCATATCGGCGAGCGCCGCGCCCTGCAGCTCAATTGGCTGACGAGCGAGGCGGTGCTGCGGCGCGAGCTCGGCCGCCATCGCTGGTCGGCGCGGCTGAAGGCGCTGAACCCGTTCCTCTCGCGCAACCCGCTAGCCTGATTCGTGCCGCGAATTTGGTCCCGCGGCCCCCCATCGAGGCAACGGACGCGTATCCGAGGAAAGGGAAATCAGCGCATTAGCTGATTATGTTGCAACTTAGCCACGCTGCGACGAAAACACCACGTAGGTCGCAAACCGTGCTTGATCGATGCCGGGGCTTCAATATTATGACGCGAGTGGAACGGGTGTCCTTTGTTCGATGACCGCAACCTTTGATTTTTTCGGGGGAGCAATGACCAGAATGCGGAATATCGGCAGCGTCGCGGCGATCGGCGGCTTGACCGCCACGGTCGCCTTGCTCGCCTGCCCTCCTGTGGCCAAGGCCGACGAAGTGTCCGACCTGCGCGCCAATCAGCAGCTCCTTCAAGCGCGGATCGACCAGCTGGCGCAAGCGCAAGGGCTGCCCGGACAGAAAATCTCCCCCGGGATCGCATCGCCGATGGGCGCCGCAGGCGACACCGGGCGCGGCGCTGCTCGGCGGCAGCTTTCCGCGTTCGTTCCTGATCCCGGGCACCGACACCTCGATCCGCGTCGGCGGCTTTGTCGACATCACCAGCAACTACATTATGCAGGGCGCCAACACCGGCAATCCCGGCACCCAATCGTCGAACGTCGGGCAAAACGGGAACCTGAACGGGGTGCCGATCGGCACACAATTCATCCCCGGCTTCACCCCGACCACCCCCGGGCAACCCCCGGGCTTCGTCCCGGCGAACGCCAACCATTCGCGCGGCAACGGGGTCTTCTATTTCAGCCCGCAGCAATCGCGGATCAACATCGAGACCCGTACCCCGACGGCCTGGGGCGAGTCGCGCACGTTTTTCGAGTTCGACTGGTCGGGCTGCAACAATTTCGGCTGCCAAACCGTGCAGCAGGGCGGCGGCGACAGCATCGTCCCACGCCTCAGATTTGCCTACGGCACCTTGGGCGGGTTCCTCGGCGGCCAGGCCATCTCGAACTTCTCCGACGCCGACGCCGACACCGAATCGGTGGATTTCGGCGGCGCCATGGGCTCGACCGGCGGTCTGCGCATCCCGCAGGTGCGCTACACCCTGGCGGGTCCGTATGGCGTCGCCTTCTCGGGGTCGCTGGAACAACCGCAGACTAGCATGTGGTCGCCGGGCGGCATGCTATCTTCCGACGCTAACACCGGCGGGCTGCCGGGCGGCCCCGGAACCGCGACAATCAGTGCCACCTGCAATGGCGTGGCCTGCACTGGCGCGGGCACCGCAATCAACGGCAACATCGCACGGTCCACCGCGCCCAACCTCACCTTTGCCGCCTATGGGTCGCAGCCGTGGGGGCATCAGGACCTCAGCGGCGTTGTGAAGTTCAACCAAGTTGTTGACGGGCGCTTCATCAGCCAGAAGTTCCTCGGCTATGGCTTCCATTACAGTGGCGATGTGAAGCCCGGCTGGCTTGGCTGGAACAAGGACGATTTCCTGTTCAGTGTCGTCGCCGGCGAAGGGCTCGGCAACTATGTCAGCGGCGGTTGGGCCAACGCCGTGGCGATGTCGACCAACTATACCGTGGCGACCCAGTGCGCTTCGCCCGTGGCCGGGCCTGTCAGGGCGGGTTGGCGGCATCGAACGTCATTTTCAAGCAGAATTTCGGGTACAGCGCGAATGGCGGCTACCAGCATTGGTGGACGCCGAACTTGCGGTCGACCATAGCCGCCGGCACAGCCCAGCAGGACATATCCTCGCAGCTGATCGGGCCGCAGCAATCTGCCTCGGCGACCAAGCAGCAGTGGAACACCTTCGTCAATCTGGTGTGGAACCCGGTCGGGTTCATCACCACGGGCATTCAATACATGTACGGCAAGCGTGTGACCGTCGGTAACGGCAGGGGCCAGGAGCAGGCATTCACCGCCAAGTTCCGCGTCGCTTTCTAAGAAAAAAATCACAGCCGACATCGGCACCCGCCGGCACCCGCCGGCGGGTGTTGTCGTTTCGGAGTAAGGGTTCGGTCGGCTGCCAGTGTTTCGCCTCGCCCGCGAACGAGGCTGTTCCCATGAGTTCAGCTGCTTGCCCCCTGGGTCCCCGCTTTCGCGGGGACGACGAATTTACGTGTCTGCGGGGCTCCGGACGTCTTCTTTCGCGGGCATGACGGCGCCGCGGTATCGGGCCGGCTTTCCGCCGGAAGCGAAGGAACGTCAGATCCCGCGGCGGGCGCCGGCGATTTCGACCTGGGCAACCTCCGGCGGGATCAGCCAGGCGTAGAACGTGTCGCGCAAGCACTGGCGGCAGGCGCCGTCCCAACTTTGCGACGAGAGAATCTTAACGTAGAGCTCTTGGGTGGGGGCGAGATCGACATCCCTGTCCTGGTTGAAGTCTCGGTTATAGCTGACAGGGGCGATGTGATAATGCCCGGGCGGAACATCGCGATAAAACACGCTGCCGTTGGCGACAGACCCGAAATAGCTGCCATTCACGTCGATATTCGCCAGGTTGAGGCTCACCGAGGGCAGCCAGTCGCGGTAGACCCAGATCCGAGCCTGGCCCGCCGGCACCGGGGGTGTCGCGACGGTCGCGGGCGGGTTGGCGCAGCCCGCTGCGATCAGCACGATCATGCTCGCACACTTTGCCCACCATCGTAGGCGCATAGCGGGATGTAACGGCATCGGCGCCCTCCGCTGGGTCGTCTTGCTCATCGGCGCGGCGCGGAACCCTCAGATGCCGCTGCGGTCGCGGGCAATTTCGGCCTGCGCTTTTTCCGGCGGGACCACCCAGGCGTAGAAGGCGTCGCGCGCGATATTCTTGGCGGTGCTGGTGGAGTCTCCCCAACTCGACAAGGAAAGGATCTTGACGTAGAGCTGCTGGCCAGAGGCGAGGTCGACATTTCTGTCTTGGTTGAAGTCCCGGCCGAAGGTGTGGGGCGCGATGCGGTAATTTCCGGGCGGGACGTCCCGATAGAACACACCGCCATTGGCGACCGCCCCGACATAGCTGTCGTTCATGTCCACGAGGGAGAGGTTGAGACTCTCGGAGGGCTCCCAGGCGCGGTAGAACCAGACCCGCGCCTGGCCCGCCGCGACCGGCGGCGCCGTGACCGGTGTCGAGGCCGTTACCGACGGCTCGGCGCAGCCGGCCACGAGCAGCAAAAGGCCGCTCGCCCATCGCAGCGATCTTCTCGAAATCGGGGCGGAAATTCTGGTCATCGGCGTTCTCCCTTTGCGCTCGCGCCCATCGGTGCCCCCAGGATTGCCGGCGCTCGGCGACTTCCTCGCGGAGGTGGATATGTACATGCCGGTAGCGCTATCAAGTGCCGATGAACCGTAAGCAGCGGCGGGCGCAAGGCCGGCCAGGCACGCAGAGCGGCGCAGCAGGCGACCCCGCCGGGCCGATCGCCCAATGGTTCAGCGCGGCGATGGCCCATCAGCACGCTGGCCGCGCGGCGGATGCGGAGCGGCTTTGCCGTCAAATCCTGGCCGTCGACCCCGGTCATGCCCAAGCCCTTCACCTGCTCGGATTGATGGAATATCAACGCGGCCGCTCCGATGAAGCGATCGAGCATATCCGCATGGCGATCGCGCGCAACGGCAAGGACGGGGCTTTTCATCACAATCTCGGCAACATCCTCCGAGCGCGGGATCGGCCGGCGGAGGCGTTGACGTGCTTTGAGCACGCGATCGCGCTTGCGCCGGGCTCGGTCGACACCCTCTACAATCTCGCCAACATCTGTCAGGATCTCGGCCGGCCCGAGCGGGCGATCGCCCTCTTCGAACGGGCTCTGCGCCTAAAGCCGGATGCGATCGAACTGCACCACAATTTCGGTGCGGCGTTGCAGAGTCTCGGCCGGCTCGACGACGCAATCGCCTCTTATCGCAAGGCGCTGGCGCTGCGGCCGGACGCTGTCGAGGTCCTCGACAATCTCGGCGGCGCGCTGCGGTCACAGGGGCAGCTGGATGCAGCGCAGGCTTGCTTCGAGCGTGCGCTCGTTTTCCGGCCGAAGCACGTCGAGAGCCATATCGGGCTCGGCGTGGTATTGCGCGAGCAAGGCCGGCTGGAAGATGCCGTGGCCCACTATGAACGGGTGCTGACGCTGGCCCCCGACCACCCCGAGACGCGCAACAATCTCGGCGGCGCCCTGGTCGATCTCGGCCGGCTGGAGGAGGCGGTCACGCATTATGAACGAGCGCTGGCGGTGCAGCCCGATCGCGCCCAGACGCACAGCAATCTCGGCATCGCGCTCGGGCGCCAAGGCCGGTACGCCGAGGCGCTCGCCTGTTACGGACGGGCGTTGGCCCTCGAACCCAATTATGCGCAGGCGCATTTCAATCGCGCGCTGGCGCTGCTGGTTACGGGGGAATTCGAGGAGGGGTGGAAGGAATATGAATGGCGATTTGCCGTCGCCCGGTACGATCGAGATCTCGGCCGGCCTCGATGGTCCGGCGAGCCTCTTACCGGCCAGCCGATCCTGATCCATGCCGAGCAAGGGTTCGGCGACGCGCTGCAATTCGTCCGCTTTGTCCCGGCTGTGGCGGCGCGGGGCGGCAGGGTCGTGCTGGAAGTGCCGCAACCGCTCGTCCGCCTGGTCCGCACGGTGGCCGGCGCCGCCCAGGTCGTCGCTGCCGGCGACCCGCTGCCGGCCTTCGACTGCCATTGTCCGCTGCTGAGCCTGCCGCGGGTACTGGGAACGGATCAGACGAGCATCCCCGACACCGTGCCCTACCTGAGCGTTCCGGCGGAAGCGTCCTCCGCCTGGGCCCACCGTCTCGCCGCTTCATCCGGTCTCAGGGTGGGTGTCGTCTGGGCCGGCACCACGGTCGGCGCGCTCGATCTGAGATTGCTGCGACCGCTGTGGGAGGTGGCCGACATCAGCTGGTTCAGTCTTCAGGTCGGCGACCATTCGGGCGACGCATCGTTGCTCGACGGCGTGCAGATCGCCGACCTTTCGCCGTGGCTCTCGGATTTCGCTGAAACCGCCGCCGCGGTCTGCCATCTGGATCTGGTGATCACCGTCGACACGGCAGTCGCGCATCTGGCGGGCGCGCTCGGGCGGCCGACCTGGCTCGTTTTGCCCTATGCTTCGGAATGGCGATGGCTGCTCGAGCGTCGAGACAGCCCCTGGTATCCCACCGCGCGACTATTCCGCCAGCGAAAGGCGGGCGATTGGCTTGGCGTGATGCGCGAGGTCGCCGCAGCCCTCGTTCAGATCGTCCCGCGCTGAAGCGCCCTATGGCGGAATGCGGCGCGACCGGGTACACCGGTGCCGCCGCTGCAACCGTTTGCGTAAACCGAAATGCGTCTCCTACTGCTGATCGCGATGCTCGTTCTTGCCGCCTGCACCGAGTCTTCGATCAGTCGCATCGACAGCCGCACTTTCCTGATCGAGAGCGCGGGCATTCCGGGCGGCGCCGAGGGCCCGAACCGACGTCTGGCGGAGCGGGTTTGCCCGGGCGGCTATCGGGTCATGGACAAGACGGCACACCAGAACACCCCCGACAGGTACCGCGAGGAGCCCGGCACCTTCATCAACTGGACGATCCGTTGCCTTTGAGCCCTCTCCTGCAAGCCGGCGCAGAGCACCATATGATCGGCCGTCTGCGATCGGAGGGTAAAGATGGCCAGATACGTGCTCGCGGTATCGCTGTCGCTCGTTCTAGCCGTCGTCGAGCTCTCGGGCTGCACCCCACAGGCGACTGTCGCGTCCTCGCAAGACATGATTCCGGCGATGGCACCGGGAATGGCGCGGGTTTGGTTTCTACGGGGCTGGGACGCGCCGAGCGGTCAAAGCTTTGTCTACGGAGCTGCGCCGATCGTTTCCGCAAATGGCGCACCAGTCGGCGGCATTCCGGTGGGCGCTGCCTTTTTCCGCGATTTCCCGCCCGGAACCTACAGCTTTACGGTGGAGCCCTACGGCCTCCCTACACCCCACCAGATCACCGTCCAACTGGCGGCTGGAACGCAGAGCTACGTGCAAGCCCAGTGGATAGCCAGCTGGCAGATAGGCTATCCCGAGGCGGGCTGGAGTTTCGCACCCAATACCTTCGCCATGCTGGCGATGTCGCCGCAGGTGGCGCAGGCATATCTACCCACCTTGACCTATCTGGGCCCGCGTTGATCCTTCGAAGATCAATCAGCGCAAGGGCCGGCCGTCGATCACAAGCCGGCGGCCACCTCGCGCAACAGCGTACGCAGCCAAGCGATAGCAGGCTCCTCGCCGTGGTCGCGGTGCCACAGCGCCATGACCTCGAAGGGCGGCGAGGGGTAGGGCGGCTCGAACAGCTTGAGGCGGTAGGAGCCGGCAAAGGCGGTGGCCAGGCGGCGCGGCATCGGCGCGGCGACGTCCGATTGGCTGATCACCGCCAGGGCGGCGAGAAAATGCGGGGTGGTCAGGCTGACGACGCGGCTCAGGCCACGCGCCGCCAGGGCGCCCTGCAGCAAGCCGACCTCGCTGCGGGCGACGAGCCTTTCGAGGCCGTGGTCGACGACATAGCCGCCGACGGCATGCTCGTCCTCCCCGGTTCCCGAGATGATCAGATGGGAAAGGCCCGCCAGGCGATCGAGCGTCAGCTCCTGCCAGGCGGCGGGGTGGTCGGCGCTCATCACCCACACCCGCGTCTCGGTGAACAAGGGCTCGCGGGCGAACCATTCCGGGATGCGCCGGAAGCTGCCGATCGCGAGGTCGGCGCGCCCGGCGAGCAGCGCCTCGGCGACACCCATGTTGTTCGGCCGGATCCTGAACTCGGCCTGCGGCGCCGCCGCCCGCAGCCGAGCGACCAGGCTCGGCACCAGCACCGCGCCAACATATTCGCCACACGCGATCGTAAACCGCCGGTTCGTGTGTTCCGGGATAAATTCGGTCGGGCTCAGCGCGTGTTGGAGCTGCAGGAGACCCTGGCGCAGACGCGCGGCAATCTCGGTGGCGCGCGGGGTCGGTTGCATGCCATCCGGCGCCGCGCACGAAGAGATCGTCCTGAAGGACATAGCGCAACCGGTTCAGAGCGTGGCTTATCGCCGATTGCGAAAGCCCGAGCCGCTCGCCGGCCCGCGTCACGCTGCGCTCCTCCATCAGCGTGTCGAAAACCCGCAGGAGGTTTAGATCCAGGGACGTGAAATGCACTTCATTCATGTGTGCGATGCACAATTATCATTTGCATGCAAGACACCGAGGCACGATTGTGTTCCCGTCGCCCGAACGCATTGCTGGAGTACCCGGAATGTCGAGCTTGCTCAAGTCAACCGCCCTTAGCCTCGTGTTGGTAGCCGGTGTCACCGCCGCCGCCTACGCGCAATCGGTCTCTGCGCTGCCGCCAGCGGGCGGCATGACGACGACTGCTCCGCCGCCTGTCACCTCCTCCGCCAAGATCTTCCCGAACCCCGGCGCCGGCTCGACCTGGCAAGAGCAGCACACTCAGTCGACCGCCGACTACAGCGCCGACAAGTCGCAGCATCCCTACTCGACGTCGATCGGTCCCAACCCAGGGTCGCATTCGTCGGGCAAGGAGCCGGGCTATATGCCGACTGAGGCCGACAGCACCCCGGCGCTGCATCCCTACACCGCCGGTGTTGGCCCCAAGCCAAACTAGCGCTCGGCTGGAGCGTCTGCACCAGCATATTCTTTTGCTCGAGACCCGCCGGCGAACGTCGGCGGGTCTTGTCGTGTCCGCGGCGCGGGTCCGCCGACCTGTCGGCGAACATACTCTCGGCTCGACGGCGGCCGGCTGCGATGAGAGACTTCCAGCGGGACAGCCCTTCGGCCGGAGACAGGAATGCCTCGGGCGACACGCGTTAACGCCGGCCCGGCGGCGCCGTTGCACGCCGGCGTCGTGGTCGTCGACGATTTTCTGCCGGCAGAATTGGCGGCGGCGATGCGGGCCGACATCGACGGCCACTTCGCCGAGCCGTTCCGGCACCGCGCCGACACCCATCAGGTCTGGAATTACTGGTTCGTCCCGGGGCTCTACACCTATTTGCGGACGAGCCCGGAGAAGGTGATCCGGCGCGACCGCGTCGAGGCTTTCGCGGCGGCGCTCGAAGCCTGGTCGATCGCCACGCTGGGCATGGGCAACGTCACCTGGCCTTATCTGAGCCTTTATGTCGACGGCTGCCGGCAGGGGTTGCATAACGACGCGACAAACGGCCGCTTTGGCTATGTCTACTCGCTGACCCGCGACCGGCGCCGAACCGAGGGCGGCCAGACCCTGGTCTTTCGCGAGGGCGACCCGTTTCGCGGCAAATTGACCGAGGCGTCGGCGGGGCCGGGGTTCTACGACGGCATCGAGCCCAGATTCAACCGCCTTGTCGTGTTCGACGACCGGCTGCCGCACGCGGTCGAGCGGGTCGAGGGCTCGATGGACCCGGTCGAAGGCCGCTTCGTATTGCACGGCCATCTGAGCGAGACGGGAACGATCGTCGCCGGCGTCCTGCCCGCCGCCGCGGTGGAGCCGGAGGTGGTCGAATTGTTGCGAGGCTTCGCCGGGCGGTATGCGGCGCGGATTGCGCTCTACCAGGGTCCGCTGGCGCTGCGCTTCGTGATCGGCCGCGGCGGCGCCGTCGAGACCTGCGACATCGTGCTCGACCGCGTGGCCTGCGCCGATCCCGGCGATATCGGGTGGGAGCCGTTGCGCGGCGAGCTCGCCGAAGGGTTCAAGACGCTGAAATTCGCGCCGGCGGCGAGCGAGACCACGGTGACCCAACCGATCGCCTTCGGCCCGCCATTGCCCGGTGCGGGGTGATGGTGGGGCTGCCCTACGGCGTCGGCTTGAACGCCGCGAGACGCAGCCGGGTGCGGTGGTCGGGCGGAGCCTCGCCAAACGGCGTCGTTCCCCTGAGGTAATCCTTCTGCCATTTCCGGGATTGCGCTTCCGATCCCGGCAGCCGCAGCTCCTCGTTGAAATGCCGCCTGCCGTCGGCCCAGGCGAGATACGCCTCGCGCACCTCGGGGTCGGCGTCGAGCGCGCGGATCTCCGGCTCGACCCGCTCGACCAGCCCGCGCGCCAGCGGGAAGATCATGCAGAACGGCTCGTCGCGCTCGAAGGCGACCGGGGTCAGCTTGCGGGTGAATTTCCAGTTCATCGTAAAGGTGAAGGGCGACCAATCGGTCTCGACCACCCCAGTCAAGGGCTGAAGCCCGTCCTTCGGCTCGTTCAGCGGCCCCGTCACCATCAGATCGTAGCCGGGCTCGGTGCGGAACAGCGCGTTGACGGTGAAGGTCAGGACCCCGGCGCCGAAATGGCTCAACGCCAAGAGCGGCATGCCGGTTTCGGCCGCAGCCAGGGTGATCGCCTCGATCCCGGCGCCGCCGTCCCACTGCGCGACAAAGGGAACCGTGTTCAGCAATAGCCAGCCATGCGCGTTGGCGATATTGAGCGGCAGGCAGCGGTAGGCGAAGCCCTGCTCGGTGCGATCCATCCAGCCGCGCTCGACGGGTGCGGCGACGATATTCGGCGCCGCCCCCGAGGTCGGATAGCAGATCAGGCGCACCCGAATAGCCTCACCGCAGTCAACTCGCCCGATCGGCATACAACGGGCGCCGTCGCCGGAGCAGCCCCAATCCCAGGATGCCGCTGCCCAACAGGACCATAGAGCGCGGCTCGGGGACCGCGTCTGCCGTAATCGGTGTCTGCGTTCCGGTGAAGGCGCCGTCACCGGCGAAGGTCAGCCCGGTGATGAAGGCCGTCGTGTTGCCGGGGTCGAGCCCGTCGGACGGGTCGATGCCGGTGACCGTAAAAGCGCTGACACCCAGGCCCGGAAAGTCGAATACCGTCTCGGGCGCCACCAAGTCGCTGAAGTCCACGCCATCGTAGACGAACGAGACGTCAAACGGATTTGTCTGAACCGCCGGCAGCAGGACCGAAGCAAAGTTCGGGTCGCCCGCGCCGATCGCGAAGGAATATCCGACAGCGATTTTCGGATCGACGAAATAGGTCGTCCCCGCTACCACGCTCATGTGGTACTGGTAGGAGCCCGCCGGGGTGACGGTGGGCAGGTTCACGACCGGCGACCCCGCCGGGGTTGGCCTAAAATCAAAGAAGGCCTGCGACCACCCCGCAGCATTCGCATTGCTTATGGGGGCTGCCGGGTTCCGCAATGTTACCCCGTAGAAATCTATAGTGTAGTCGTGGTTCAGTTGCAAGGTCAGACCGCCGGCAAGAGCATTTGGCACGGTAAACGAATTGGTCGTTCCAGGGAGGCTTGTAGCATAGACTGCGTCGGGCCCGCCGGCCGCATTCTTCAGGGACTTGTCATAAATATTAACAACTACCCCATCAACGCTACCGGCTGGATAAGTCCAGGTAAACGTTGGATTGGCGCTTGAGCCTGAAATCGTAACATTTGATGCAAACGGCGGTATGACGCTCAGACCGCTGATCGAGCCGGTTGTCACGGACGCCGTATCGGGCCCGTTGGTGAAATTCAGGGTCCATGGACCGAACAGATTGACATCGTAGGGGATACCCCGGCCAAATTGGTTTGGTATTGCTGTCGTGCCAACGAAGGGTAGGGATGTTACAAAGGTAGCACCCGTGGACAGGTTGGTGGTCTCCGCGCTGCCCGTCGTGCCGCCACTTCCGTTTGGGATAACTGTGTTGGCGCCAACCTCAATTAGCACGCCCGGGGTTCTGCCAATGTCGTTCGCCGCGATGGCACTGAGAATAAGGAAGGGGGGGCCGAGGGTGATCGGAGCAGCGGAGGCCGGGCTGATCATGCTCGGGGATCCCAGCACGGTCGCGATGACCAAAATTTTCACGCTTTTCATGTTCGCTCCCCGTCGAGGTTTTTCGAGCGCGATGACTGGCGTTTTGTTGAGATCTGCCCGTTTCTAGCCGGTTCCGCAGGCTATGCGGCCTCCCGCGCGGCTCAAGGTCGATGCCGCCCGATACACCCGCGGGACCGGCGCCGGCGCCGGAGCAGCCCCAATCCCAGCAGGCCGCCGCCCAGCAGCAGCAGTGAACGCGGTTCGGGGACCGCGTCTGCCGTAATCGGCGTCTGCGTTCCGGTGAAGGCGCCGTCACCGGCGAAGGTCAGCCCGGTGATGAAGGCCGTCGTGTTGCCGGGATCGAGCCCATCGGACGGGTCGATGCCGGTGACCGTGAACGCGCTGACGCCTCCGTCGGGAAAGTCAAACACAGTCTCGGGCGCCACGAGGTCGCTGAAGCTCATGCCGTCGTAAATGAAGGAGACGTCAAACGGATTTGTCTGAACCGCCGGCAGCAGGACCGAAGCAAAGTTCGGGTCGCCCGGACCAATCGCGAAGGAATATCCGACAGCGACTTTCGGATCGACGAAGTAGGTCGTCCCCGCGACCACGCTCATGTGGTACTGGTAGGAGCCCGCCGGGGTGACGGTGGGCAGGTTCACGACCGGCGACCCCGATGGAACCGTTGTGAAATCAAAGAAGGCCTGCGACCGGCCGACAGTATTATCATTGTTTATAGGTCCTGTTGGGATACGTAAGGTATTTCCCCAGATCCCTATAGCGTAGGGATGATTCGGTAGCAAAGTCAGACCGCCGGCAAGGGCATTGGGCACCATAAACGAGTTGGTTGTGCCCGGAAAACTTGCAGCATAGACCGAGGTAGATATTCCGGCCGTCTTAGAGGACTGGTCGAAGATAACAACACTTACACCGTTAACGGTACCGGCTGGATAGGTCCAGGAGAAAGTTGGATTGGCGCCCGAACCTGAAACTGTGACGTTCGATGCAAAGGGCGGTATGACGCTGAGACCGGGGATGGAGCCGGTCGTTGCGGATGCCGTGTTGGACCCATTGGTGAAATTCACTGTCCACGGGCCGAACAGGTTGACGTCATAGGGAATCGCCGTGCCAAACTGATTCGGTGCCGCTGGCGAACCCTGGAACGGGAGCGAACGGGTAAATGTCGCCCCCGAAGAAAGATTCGCGGTCTGCGCGCTGCCCGTCGTGCCGCTTGTCCCATTCGGGATCACCGTTATGTCGCCGACGTAAATAAACGTCCCCGGGGTTTCGCCGATGTCGTTCGCTGCGCGGGCACTCAGGTAGAGGTAGGGCGCGCCGAGGGTGATCGGAGCGGCACAGGCTGGGCTGATCAGACTTCCAGATCCCAGCGCGCTCGCGGCGACCAGAATGTTCATACTTTTCATGTTCGCTCCCCGTCTGAAATTTCTCTCGCGACCGTCGGCGTCTTATTGAAATTTGCTCGTTTTTTAGCCGATTTGGCAAGCTACGCGACCGTCCGGCGCGGGTCAAGGCCGGTGTCGATCGCGCGCTCGGCACCGGGCCGGCGCTTTACAACGCGGCTGCCCTCCCGTGCGACGGGTCAGGGTGCTCGGGTGACCCCGGGTCGAACTGTTCGCGGCTATCCCCGCCCCGGGATCACGGGACCAGCGCGCCGCGGGCCCCGGCGAAGATCCCGGACGCCAGATATGACGGCCCACGATTAGGGCGAAGTTGCCCCCGGTCTCGGTCGCCGGGTTGCCGGGCAGGTTGCCAAAGAACGTGCCGTTTGCCTTTCCGGTGAGGCCGGAGCCCGCGAGCGGTCCCGAATAGCCCGCGCCAACGCCGGTAACCGGGCCGGAAACCTTCCTGCCATCGAAATTGTCGATCGTCGAGGGTCCCGGCTATGCGTGCCGAAATTGAAGCTGTTGGTGAATTGCCCGGCGGCGAGATAGCTCGCCCCGGCATTGACGACGGAGCCGAGCGCGTTGCCGGTGAAGGTGCCGGTGCCGGTGGCGGGCAGGGTCAGGCTCGGCATGCCCGCGACCCAGGTGTTGATGTGCGCCATGTCCTGGCGGACGACCGCGGTCCCGGCCGCGTTCGGGGTATCGAGCGCGCCCGTCCAATAGCCCCATTGCAGAAACTGGCACGAGCTGCAGAGGCCTCCGGCCGGCAAGAGGCTGGTCGAGGGCACCGTGCCCGATGTGACCATGGCGATCTTCGAGGCCTGGGTCGGGTCGCCGCCGAGCTGAATGTTGACGCCGTTGACGGTCGATGGCGTTACCGGATTTTCCAGCGCCGCGTAGCGGGTGTCGTCGACAAAGGTGCTGCGCGACCGGGAAGTGCCGGTAAAGCCGCCGAACTGCACCGACAGGGTTGTGCTGCCGAACGGGTCGCCGCCGGTGAAGGTGGCCCCGACGCGGTTGTTCGTTGCGTTCGTCGTGACCGAAGTCGTGCCGGTCGCGGCGTAGGTGCCCGGCGCGCCGGTGCCGATCGATTCCACGATGCCGCCAAACGAACCCGATAGCGTCTGCGATGTCCGCGCGGTGAAGAAGGGAGTGGAGGAGACTGCGGTCGCCGGCTGGTTGAAGCCGTAGTGGGATTCGGCGCCGCCCAATGGAACCTGGTTGGCGACCTGGTTCGGCACAAAGTTCAGAGTTTGATTGTACTGGTTTTGATCCAGCACCAGGCCGCTGATCGGCGTCGATCCGGTGCCGGTCCCAAAGATGTTGTTGCTGGGCGTGCTGCCGTCGGGAACGGTCGCCGCACCCGACCCGATCCGTACCGGCGGCGGCGAGGCTCCCGCCACCGCCGCTGCCTGGTACGAGCCGCGCACGACGCCGTCGCCGGCCACCGTGTGGCTGTCGCTCGAAGTAAAGAAGCTACCGGTCTGCACCACCAGCGCCGAGGTCTGTGCCGACCCCGCGCCATTGATTGCCAGGCTCGCCTGCAATGAGCGCGTGCCGATCGCGTTGGGGTTGGTGGTCGGGTTGTATGCACCAAACGCGGCCGAGGCCGGGGCGATGACGTAATAGGGCGAAACGGTGGCGCCGGGGATGTTGCCGCCGGTGCTCTGCGTGATGAAGGGTATCGGCGATTGTAGCGCCGCATCCTGCTGCAATATGAAGGTGTGCAGCGTGGCGATCCCGGGCGCCGTCGTCAGCAATGGCGAGGTGGCCGGCACCGCCTGTCCGCCAAAGATAAAGCCGCGCTCGTTCGCCAAAGCCGGGTTGGTCGGCTTTAGATTCGCGTAGAAGAACGTCGAATCCGCAGACATGTAGCTGGTTCCGGTAACCGGACCGAGCGTGCTGGTGCCGGTGAAGTTCACAAAACCCGGCTTTACCGAGCCCGGTGCGAGCGGAAATTTCACGATCACCGGACCAGTCGACGTCGGGAGGGTCGCGGTGAAGACGCCGTTGGCGGGCTGCCCTGGCGGGTAGGTCAACGCGCCGCCACCCGCTACGGGGGCTCCTGGATAGGGAATCCTGGTGTCTCCGGGGAGCGTCCCGGTTTGGCACGGCTGCGGACAGAAGCCCTGGGTCGTCGCCGTGCCGTTGCCCGCTGTGGCCTTGGCGAGCCCGGCATAGCTGATGACCACGGGCGGCGGTGGTGGAGGAGGCGGCGGAGGCGGCGGAGGCGGCGGCGGTGGAGGCGGTGGAGGCGGAGGAGGCGGAGGAGGCGGAGGAGGAGGCGGCGGCGGCGGCGGTGGAGGAGGAGGTGGCGGCGGTGGCTGAGGTGGCGGCGGAGATGGCGGTGTAACCGTGGGCTGGTTCGCGGCGATCTGAAGGTTTGTCGAGGATTGTTGGGTGGCGCTGCTCACCCGCGGCGGCTGGGGACCCGGTGGCCGGTTCAGGTTGGCGGCTTGGATGCTCGCCGCGACATTGCCTGAAATGACATTGGCGACGCCGCTGTCGGCCACTGTCTTGTCGGTCGGGACCGTGTGCGCGCCGCCACTGCCGCCAGAGCGTCCGTCGAGCTGGGCAAGCAGCGCGCCGATGGCGCCTTGCGGCGCCGGAGATGGCGCCGAGGGTGCGGCACCCCGCCCGGACACGGTCACCTGAAAGCCCGGCCGCGTGATGGTTTGCGAGACTCCGCCCAGACCGGTCACGGTAACGCCGGTGCCATAGCCGAAAATCACATTGAGCGAGCCGTCCGGGGCAAGGTTAACAAAGATGACCCCACCCCGGATGCCGATGGTCGCCACCGGCGTCGTCATCGTGACGGCGTTCTCCTGCTTGCTGAGCTTGCCGCCGACAAAACGGAACACGCCGCGCGTCAAATTGGCCGCGAGCTTGCCGGTGCCCGCGGTCGGGTCGAAGACGAAGGTGTCGATCACCATGTCCGAGCTCGGCCCGACGGTCATCGTCGAATTCGTCGACAAACAGGATCTGCGTCTGACCTTGCGCCTCGGTGGTGATGCGCTCGTTAAAGACGACCTCCTGGCCGAGCACCAGCTTCCGCGCCGCCGCACCCGGCGGGATGCCGGTGGCGTTGGGGTTGACGGCGCTGTTGACGCCGACGCGCTGCTGCGCCAGCGCCGCCGGGCTCACCAATGCGGTGCCGAGCAGCAGCGGGGCCAGCGCGGTCGCGCGCAGCGGATATCGGACGATCGCCATCCTCATGGCCTCTCTAGAAGTTGATCTGCGGGCCGATCAACACCGAGGTGTTGGTATAAGCGTAAAGCGGCAGGTTCGACGACACGATATCGCGCTCGACCTGCAGCACGATCGCGATGTTGGGCTGCACCGGCACCGTCTGGGTGAAGCCGAACCGCCACCGCTGCGTCAGTTGCGTGCTGAGCCCCGGCACCAGCGGGTTGCCGCTGGTGTTGCAGCACGGATCGGGCGCGTCGTAATAGCTCCAGGCGCGGCCGACAAAGGCGGTGCTCTCCCATTTGCTTGCCGGCAACCCGATCGGGCCCTCGTAGCGGATCCGATAGGAGCCGCCGACCGCGTAGGTCGAGTTCGCGTAGAAGCCGAGCTTGGTCGCCTGGTTCAGATAATCGAATTGCAGGTTCAACGTGGAATTTGTGGTAATCGGCTTGCTCAGCGACAGCGAGACCAAATTGTCGTTGCCGTCGAGGCCCGTCGAGAGCGGGCGGTCGGGCGCGTTGGTGTAGTTCTTGTGGCGGAACTCGTACACCGTCTTTACCGCCAAATCGTCCCACGCGACCTGGTCGTATTCGAGCCCGACGCCGACCGCGCCAAAGTACTGGTTCCAGCCGAGGCCGACCTCATCGCCGATGACATAGGGCTTGAACGACGCCGGCTTGCTGCCGATCAGGCCGCCGTTCGGGAAGTTGAAGCGCGGTCCGGCGGTCACTTCGAGAAGCGCAAGGTCGAGCCGGTTCACCAGGTTGTTGAAATAGCGGTTCAAATAGCCGACGCTGGTGACTTCGATCGCGTCGCGGTTCTGGGTCTCCAGATCGTAGCTGTAGATCGCCGCGCCGCTGGCGAACACGCTGCCCGAAGCCTGCTTGGTGAAAGGCGCGTTGAGCAGCACCGGGAACGGGAAGACCGGGGTCAGGATCTGCGAGGAGCCGGCGACGTTGGCGTCCGTTTGATATTGGCCGCCGAGAAAGAGGTAGCCGGTCAGGTGGTGGCGCGACTCGCTCTTCTCGATCTGCGCCAGATATTCGTCGACGCGGGCCCGGACCTCGGGAGGCGGGTTGGCTGCCGCCGCCTTGTCGAAATAGGATCGGGCGACGTCGAACGAGCCCATCCGGAAATAGAGCGCGCCGAGCTCGAGCTGAACCCGCGGCAGGTTCGGATTGAACAGCAGCATCCGTTCGAGCGCGGAAACCGCGGTTTCGTAATCTCCCAGCTGCGCCGATGCATCGGCATAGGCGAAGGTCACGTCGAGGTTCGCCGGTTCGCGGTACATCTGTTGAAACAACGCTTCCTTCTGCGCCTCGAGGCGAACCCTATCGCCCGCCGAAAGCGTTTGCGCCGCTGCCGCGATCGGGCCGACGAACACCATGAGCGCGGCCAGAGCCCGCAAAATCTTGGAGATAGCCGCGGTGGCACGGGCGAAGTCTTTGTTCTTGTAGAAAGTGCTCACGACTTTCCCCCTGATTTGTACCGCCCCGCGGATCGCGCTCTTGACCGAGCGTCCGACCCTACCTAACGGTGCGCAGGACTGCAAGATTCCCAACCACGTTGAGCGATGCTATCGTTGCCCACCGGTGGAGCGGAGGAGCCTGACCCGTGGAAACGCCGTTCTACGATCTGCTCGAAACCCGCGATCCGGCTGAGCGGGAGGCGGATTTGATGGCGGCATTGCCGCGGGTCGTCGCCGCCGCAAAGGAAAATTCGCCCGCTTACCGCGCACTGCTCGCCGATTTGCGGCCGCAGGATGTGGCCGATCGGCGGGCCTTGGCCGGATTGCCGCTGACCCGCAAATCCGCGCTGCTCGAGGAGCAGCGGCGCTCGCCGCCATTCGGCGGCTTCGCCGCGGTGCCGGTCTCGGCGCTGCGCCGGGTCTTCGCCTCGCCCGGCCCGATCTATGAGCCCGAGGGCAGGCGACCTGACTTCTGGCGGTTCGCCCGTGCGCTCCACGCCGCCGGGTTCCGCGCCGGCGACCTGGTGCACAACACTTTTTCCTATCATCTGACCCCGGCGGGCGCGATGGTCGAAAGCGGCGCCGAGGCGCTCGGCTGCCCGGTCATCCCCGCCGGCACCGGCCAGACCGAGCAGCAGTTGCGGGTAATCGCCGATCTGCGCCCGGTCGGTTATGTCGGGACGCCGTCCTTCCTGAAGGTGCTGCTCGACCGGGCGGCGGCCGAGCGCAGCGATATTTCCTCGCTGAAGAAGGCGCTGGTCGGAGCCGAGGCGCTGCCGGCGGCGCTGCGCGCCGAGTTCCGCGACCGCGGGCTCGGCGTCCTGCAATGCTACGGCACCGCCGATATCGGCGTGATCGCCTATGAGAGCCTGGGTCCGGACGGCAACGTGGGCGATGGCATGGTCCTCGACGAGGGCGTCCTCCTTGAGCTCGTCCGCCCCGGCACCGGCGAGCCGGTCGAGCCGGGTGCGGTCGGCGAGGTCGTGGTCACCACCCTGACGCCCGAATATCCGCTGATCCGCTTTGCCACCGGCGACCTGTCGGCAGTCTTGCCGGGCGCGAGCCCGTGCGGCCGGACCAACCTGCGGATCAAGGGATGGCTCGGCCGCGCCGATCAGACCACCAAGGTGCGCGGCATGTTCGTCCATCCCGAGCAGATCGCCGATGTGCTCCGTCGCCACCAATCGGTAGTCCGCGCCCGCCTCGTGGTCGAGCGGGTGCAAAGCGCCGATCAGATGACGCTCTTTATCGAATCGATGGAGCCGGCAGAAGACCCGGCGCGCATCGCCGAAACCTTGCAGGCCTTGACAAAATTGCGCGGAACCGTGCAACCGGCGCCGCCCGGCAGCCTGCCCGAAGACGGCAAGCTAATCGAGGACCGCCGCACGCTTGATTAAATTTCACTAAATCGTCACACTTTTTACCCACGGAAGTCCCAATTCACACCCCATATAGGTTTTGTAAGGTTCATCCTTACAGGTTTGTCCCCCAAACCTCGTGCACGGTCGAGCAATCGACCGATGGCCGCGCGGCTCCGGATTTCCCCCATCCGGAGCCGCTTTTTTGCCGCCCGGCCGCAGGGCCGATCCTGTGACCGCCCCCGCCCCGACCGCCCCCGAGCTGACTGTGCACGACCTCGCCTGCCGCCGCGGCGAGCGGATCGTCTTTGCCGGCGTCTCGTTCTGTCTGCCGGCCGGCGGCGCCTTGGTGGTGACCGGGGCTAACGGCAGCGGCAAGACGAGCCTGTTGAGGCTCGTTGCCGGCCTGATCCCGCGGGCCGGGGGCCGGCTCGATTGGGGCGCCGCGCCGATCGAGGCCGACATGCCGGCGCATCGCGCCCGCCTGCACTATGTCGGCCATCAGGATGCGGTCAAAGCGGCCTTGACGGTGCGCGAGACGCTGGGCTTCTGGGCGGCGCTGCGCGGCGCCGAGCGGCGCCGCTCGGCGGCAAAGCTTGACCGGGCGCTTGCCGCCTTCGCTCTCCTGGAGATGGCGGATTGGCCCTGCCGATGGCTTTCCGCCGGGCAGCGTCGCCGTCTGGCATTGGCGCGGCTGCTGGCGGCGCCGGCGCCGCTGTGGCTCCTCGATGAGCCCACGGCGGCGCTCGACGATGACGGCCAGGAACGACTGGAGCTGGCGATCGCGGCGCATCGCGCGGAAGGCGGCCGCGTCATCCTCTCGACGCACCGGCCGATCGAAATCGCGGCCGCGCTGAGCCTGGCGCTCGACAGCTTTGCGCCACGACCGGCTCTTGACGCCGAAAGCCCGGAATGACGGCGCTCGTCGGCATCTTTCGGCGCGATCTTCGGCTGGCCTTGCGACAGGGCGGCGATGCCGGCCTCGTCATCGGCTTTTTCGTCCTGACCGTGGTGCTGTTCCCGCTCGGGGTCGGCCCGGAGCCGGAAATCCTGCGGCGGATCGGCGCCGGCATTGTTTGGGTGGCGGCATTGCTGGCCGCGCTGTTGTCGCTCGACCGGTTGTTCGAAGGCGACTACCAGGATGGCGGGCTCGAGCAGTTGGCGCTGTTGCCGCTGCCGCTCGAGCTCGCGGTGCTCGCCAAATGCGCTGCGCATTGGGTTGCGACCGGGTTGCCGCTGGTGCTGTGCAGCCCGTTCCTGGCGCTGGTCCTCGATCTTGATGCCGCAGCCGTCAAGACCCTCGTGTTGAGCCTCCTGCTCGGCACCCCTGTGTTGAGCTTGCTCGGCAGCGTCGCCGCTGCGCTGACACTCGGCGCGCGGCGGCAGGGTGCCCTGTTGGCGCTGTTGATCCTCCCGCTTTATGTGCCGGCGCTGGTCTTCGGCGCGGGCGCGGTCGAGGCAAGTGCGGCCGGTGGCGCTGCCCGCGCCCACCTCTTGCTCCTTGCCGCGCTGACCCTGGCGGCGATGCCGCTCTGCCCCTTGGCGAGCGCTGCGGCATTGCGCCAGGCGCTCGAATAGCCTCCCGAGGCTGACGCCCCCGGCGATTTGCGCTACAACCACGCTCCCGCGGCGGTGTCGAGCTGTTCGATGATCAACCGGTTTGCCAACCCGGCGCGCTTCATGCGGACGAGCGCCTCGGTGCTCCCCTGGTGCGGATGGTCGAGCCTCGTCGTCATCGCCCTGGGCCTCTATCTGGCGCTGGTGGTCGCACCGCCCGATTACCAGCAGGGCGAAGCCGTCCGCATCATGTATGTCCATGTCCCGGCAGCATGGATGGCGCTCGGCGTCTATCTGCTCGTCGCCGTCGCCAGCGCCGTCGCCTTGGTGTGGCGGCATCCGCTGGCCGAGATCGCCGCGCAATCCGCTGCTCCGATCGGCGCCGCCTTCACCCTCGTCTGCCTCGTCACCGGCTCGCTGTGGGGCCGGCCGATGTGGGGCGCCTGGTGGGTCTGGGACGCGCGGCTGACCTCGGTGCTGGTGCTGTTTTTTCTGTATCTCGGCTACATCGCGCTGGTGAACGCCTTCGACGATCCGACCCGCGGCGCCAGGGCCGGATCGGTCCTGGCCCTGGTTGGGGTGGTCAACCTGCCGATCATCAAATTCTCGGTCGACTGGTGGAACACGCTGCACCAGCCGGCGAGCGTCCTGCGGCTCGGCGGCCCGAGCATCGCGACGTCGATGCTGGTTCCCCTATTGGTGATGGCGGCGGGGTTTCTGCTGTTGTTTGCGGCCTTGCTGATGGTGCGCATGCGCACCGGGTTGAACGAACGCAAAGCCTTGGCGCTGCGTCTCGGCGGCGGCGCGCGGGTACGCCGCTCGGCGGCTGCCGATGCGGTCCCGGCGCGGCGGGCGGCGCGCTGAGATGGCCGCGATGAGCCAGGTTACGACCTTTCTCGCGATGGGTGGCTACGCCGCCTTTGTCTGGCCGGCCTACGGCGTCGCGGCTGTCGTCCTCGGCGGCCTCGCGCTCTTCTCCTGGCGGCGATATCGTGAAAGTGAGGCCGCGGTGGAGGCGCTGCAGCGGGGGCGCGGGAAGAGGCGATGACGCGCAAGCAGCGGCGGCTCGGCCTCTTGGCCCTCGGCATGACCGCACTCGCCGGGGCCACCGCCCTGGTGCTGACCGCGTTCAGTGACAACCTCGTCTTCTTCTACAGCCCGAGCGAGCTCAAGGCGCAACAGGTCGCGGCCGACCGCCGGCTGCGGATCGGCGGGCTGGTCGAAAAGCAGAGTGTTTCCCGCGGCGCCGACGGTCGCACCGTCGAGTTTCGCGTGACCGACGGGGCGAACGATGTGGCGGTCGTCTATCACGGCATCCTGCCCGACCTGTTCCGCGAGGGGCAGGGTGTGGTCGCCGAGGGAAAATTGGGTGCGGACGGGATCTTTGCCGCCTCGACCGTGCTGGCCAAGCACGACGAGAACTATATGCCGCGCGAGGTCGTCGACGCGCTGAAGCGCAGCGGCCACTGGCAGGAAGGCGCACCGAGCCGGGCGGCTGCGGCGGCGGGGCGGTAGGCCGCGGGCGAACCGTGGTCACGAAGCTCGCCTTTATCGCACCGGCAGCGCTGTTTGCGCTGCTCCTCGTAGCCTTCGCGATGGGCCTGACGCAGGATCCGCACCTGTTGCCCTCGGCGCTGATCGACCGTCCGGCCCCCGACTTCGCCTTGCCCGGCCTCTACGACGGCGCGGCCGGGCTGACCCGAACAGATCTCGATGGCGGCGTGACGATCGTCAATTTCTTCGCCTCCTGGTGCCTGCCCTGCCGCGACGAGCAGCCGCAGTTGATGGCGCTGACCCGCCGCCCGGGCGTCACCCTCGACGGCATCGCCTACAAGGACAAGCCCGAGGAATCGCGCCGTTTCCTCGACCGCCTCGGCAACCCCTATCGCCATATCGGCGTCGATCGCGCCGGGACCACCGCGATCGATTTTGGGGTCTACGGCGTGCCCGAGACCTATGTCGTCGATCGGAGCGGCCATATCCGATACCGCCATGTCGGCCCGCTGACGACAGCCGACATCGAGCAAAAGCTGCTGCCGCTGGTCGAGCGGCTGGCGCCCCGCCAGGGCGAGTAAACGCCTACGGCCCGGGCTCGCGGTCCTCGCTCGAGACAGCGGCGAGATAGCCCGGCAGATCGCGCCAGCCATAGGCGATCGCCGGGACCGTGCCGCCGCCGAAAGCGAGCGCCTTGCGGCTGACCAGCCGCCCGCCGAGCCGCTCGTAGAAAAAGCGGGCCGGATTGTCGCGCAGCACCCAGATGATCGCGGAATTGCGCCCCGCCGCGACGAGCCGGCGGAACAAGGCGATCAGCAGACGCCGCCCGATCCCGCGGTTCTGCCAATCCGGCCCGACATAGAGCGTGAACACCTCGCCGGTGAACGGGCGGTCGCCGCGGTTCGGCCCGCAGCTGCCGAAGCCCAGAATGGCGCCGGCAGTATCGACCGCGACCCGCACGTCGCGCGGATCGCGCAGGATCACGCTGCGCCACCCGGCCTCGCGCCGGGGCGCCGACAATCCGACGAGGTAGGACGTGGCCAGCACGCCGGCATAGGTCGTGCGCCAGGTTTCGACATCGAGCTCGGCGATGCCGCGCGCGTCGCCCGGCCGCGCAATGCGGATCGTGTTCTCGTCCATCGCCGCCATTCTGCCCGGTTTCGTCGCGCCTGGGGAGTGCCATGCAAAGCGCGGTCGGATCGGCTAATATCCGATCCTGCGATTTCGCCGGGAGATCGGTCATGCCCAGCGGCTATTTCGCGATGCTGGCGCGTTACAACGCCTGGGCCAACCGTCGGCTCTACCGGGCCTGCGGGGCGCTGGGCACGGCCGAATATATGGGCGAGCGCGCTTCCTCTTTCGGGTCGCTGCACGCCGTGCTCAATCGCATCCTGGTCACCGACCGGGTCTGGATCGCGCGGATCGAGGGCCGCAATGCGCCGAGCCTCCGGCTCGACCAGATCCTCTATGCCGATTTCGTTGGCCTCGAGGTCGCGCGTCTCGCCGAAGACGAGCATATCGTCAACATGGTCGCCGGTATTTCGGAGGCGATGCTCGATCGGCCACTCGAATACCGCAATGCGCGGGGCGACCGTTGCGCGGCGCCGCTCGCCTTGGTGCTCGGGCATTTTTTCAACGACCAGACGCATCACCGCGGCCGGGCGCACGCCATGCTGTCGCAAACCGAGGCGCCGGCGCCGCCACTCGACCTGATCGAATTTGTCTCCGAGGCCGGCCGATAAGTGTCCGGAGGGCGTCCTCTCGCCCTGACCCCGCGACCCTTTGCGGCGTGGCGTTCGGCGATAGGCACGGCTATCTTCGCGCCATGAGGAAGGTTCGCCGAATCCGCCACGGCCCGTTGTTGCTGCTGCTGCTTGCGGCGGCGCTGCCGGCGCACGCGGAGACCGCCAAGAAGCCCGCCCCGGCCAAGCACAGCGCCGAGACGACCCCGACGCAGCGGCTCGGCACCGTCGATGCCTGGAGCGCCTTCCTCTATAAGGAGAAGGGCGGGAGGGTCTGCTACCTCGCCGCCGAGCCGCAGAAGAGCGAGCCCGGGAACGTCAGGCGCAAACAGCCTATGGCGATGGTGACCCATCGCCCGGACGAGAACGTCACCAATGTCGTCAGCTTTGTTGCCGGCTATCCGCTGAAGGACGGCAGCACGGTGGCGCTCGATATCGATGGCACAAAGTTTGACCTGTTCACCAAGGACGACACCGCCTGGGCGCGCACCTCCGATCTCGACAAGGCGATCGTCGAAGCGATGATCAAAGGCAAGCTGGCGGTGGCCAAAGGCACGCCGGAAAAGGGGGCGGCGACTACCGACACCTATTCGCTCGCCGGTTTCACCCAGGCGCTGGCGCTGATCGACAAGGGCTGCGGCGTCAAGCGGTAGCGGATGGAACCTCGCCGCAATCTCGTCGGGCTCGGGCGCGCCGCACTTGGCGCCGAGATGGCCGAATTCGGCGCCGAGCCGTTTCGCGCGCGTCAGCTGTGGCACTGGATCTACCATCGGGGCGCCACCGACTTCGCGGCGATGACGTCGTTGTCGAAGGCGTTCCGGGAGCGCCTGGCGGCGCGTTACGAGCTGGGTCGGCCGGCGGTGTCGGGCGCCCTCGGCTCGGTCGACGGCACGCGCAAATGGCTGTTGCGCTTTGCCGACGGCCAGGAGGTCGAGACCGTCCACATTCCCGAGGAGGATCGCGGCACCTTGTGCGTCTCCGCGCAGGTCGGCTGCACCCTAAACTGCACCTTCTGCCATACGGGCACGCAGCGGCTGGTCCGCAATCTGACAGCCGCGGAGGTCGTGGCCCAGGTCATGGTCGCGCGAGACGCGCTCGGCGAATGGCCCTCTCCCCAGGACGACCGGCAGCTCACCAATATCGTGCTGATGGGGATGGGCGAGCCGCTCTACAATTACGAGAATGTGGCCGAGGCGCTGAAGACGGTCATGGACCCCGAGGGCCTGGCGGTCTCGCGCCGCAAAATCACGCTCTCGACGGCGGGGGTGGTGCCGATGATGCGCCGCTGCGGCGCCGAGATCGGGGTCAACCTCGCCGTCTCGCTGCATGCGGTGCGCGACGAGGTTCGCGACCGCCTGGTGCCATTGAACCGCAAATACCCGATCGCCGAGCTGCTCGACGCCTGCCGAACCTATCCGGGCTCCAGTAACGCCCGCCGCATCACCTTCGAATACGTCATGCTGAAGGGCGTCAACGACAGCCCGGCCGAGGCGCGCGAGCTGGTGCGGCTGCTGGCCGGCATCCCAGCAAAGGTCAATCTGATCCCGTTCAACCCGTGGCCGGGCGCGCCTTACGAATGCTCCTCGGACGAGGCGATCGAGGGCTTTTCCGACATCGTTTTCGCCGCCGGCTATTCGGCGCCGGTGCGAACCCCGCGCGGCCGCGACATCCTGGCGGCCTGCGGCCAGCTCAAATCGGCGAGCGTCAGGCTGCGCCAAAGCCAGCCGCGGCCGCCCGCCTGACTGAGGCCTCCTTCCGTGCTGTATGCGCTGCTCGGGACCGCGGTCGCCCTCTATGGGGTCGTGGTCGGCGGGCTCTATCTCTTCCAGCAGCAGCTTCTCTACCGCCCGGACAACAGGCGGCCCGAGCTGCACGGGCTGGCGCTGCTCGGAGTGCGCGAGGCGGTGTTGCCGACGGCCGACGGGCTTTCGCTTCTCGCCTGGTATCTGCCACCGCGCCCCGGGCATCCAGTGATCGCCTATTTTCACGGCAATGGCGGCCATGTCGGTTATCGTGTCGAGCGCCTCCTCCGCTTCGCGCGAGAGGGCTACGGCGTGCTGATGCTCGAATACCGGGGCTATGGCGGCAATCCCGGCCGGCCGAGCCAGGAAGGGCTCTATGCCGACGGTCGGGCGGCGCTTGATTTTATCGGGCGGCAGCGGATCGACGCCGACCGCCTCGTGCTCTACGGCGAGTCGCTGGGTTCCGGTGTCGCGGTGCGGCTGGCCGTCGAGCGCGACATCGCGGCCCTCGTCCTCGAAGCGCCGCCGACCAGTGTGGCGCAGGTCGCGCAATGCCATTACCCGTTCGTGCCGGCGGCCTGGCTGGTGCGCGACCGCTTCGAACTCACTGTCGGTCATCGGCCGGGTGAAGGCGCCGGTGCTGGTCATGCATGGCGAGCGCGACCGGGTCGTGCCGGTGCATTTCGGCCGGGCCCTCTTGGCGGCGGCGCCGCCGCCCAAGGAGGGCTGGTTTGTCCCGGAGGCGGGGCATGAAGACCTTGCCCAGTTTGGCGCGCTCGACGCGGCCGTCGCGTTTGTCGAGGGTCAGGTCATGCGCGGAGCGGTGGAACCCGCCGCCGGCAGCGCGCTTCTCAATGGGGTCACGAAACGCAGTCGCGCCACTTGACCGCCGGGGTGTCCTTGCGAGCACGACAGTCATCCAAAACGGGATTCGCTGTCTTTCCTCGAGTAGACGGTGCCCGCAAAGGATGTCCTGTTGGTTTCGCCGAGGCCCAGGACAACAAAAAAGGAAATCGCCGCGGTCGCCATCACCAACACGGCAGGCGAGAGGTCGTACCCGCTGTGCCGGATCGTGTAGACCGCGGCCATCGGGGTTGCCCCGCCGAGAATGGCGAGGCCGAGATTGTACCCGACTGACAGGACGGTGCAGCGGGTGCCGCTCGGCACCAGCTCGACCATCGTCGCGGTGCTCGGGCCCCAATAGGCCGCGTTCAATACGGCGAACGCGATCTGCCCGAGCAGCACGATGGTCGTCTCAGTGTGGTGCAGCATCCAGAACAATGGCAATGCCAGCACAAAGAGCCCGGCTGTGGCGGCGAGCAGTACAGGCTTGCGCCCCACCCGATCCGAAAGGATCCCCATCGGTACGATCGTCGCCAGCAGCGCCAGCAAGGCGATTGTATTGATGTCGAGCGCCCTCGATGAGGCGATGAAGTCGATCCGCCGCAGATAGGTGGTCACATAAACAAAGCACATGTAGTAGGCGACGGCACCGGCGGCATTCAGGCCGACGACTTGCAGGATCGTGCGCCATTGGATGCGGAACGCGTCGCGGATTGGTGAGGCCGCCGGCGGCATTCCGCCAGGCGCCGACCGGTCGTCGGCGAGCTGACGGCGTATCGCGAACCCGATGGCACCAACGAGGAGGCCGAGCAGAAACGCCAGCCGCCATCCCCAGCTGTTGACCGAAGCCTCGTCGAAAAAGCTGTTGATGGCGGCGGCGACCGCCGATCCCAGCAGGACACCGATGGTGCTACCCAACGGCACAAAGCTGCCGAAAAATCCGCGACGCTCGGGCGCCGACTGCTCGACGAGGAATACTCCGGAGGTCGTGTACTCGCCGCCGACCGAGAGCCCTTGCACCAGCCGCAACAGCACCAGCAGGACCGGCGCCGCGAGGCCGACCTGATCGTAGGTCGGCAAGAGCCCCATCAGAAAGGTCGGGACCGCCATGACCATCACCGAGGCGGTCAGCGCCAGCTTGCGCCCGAGCTTGTCGCCGATATGGCCAAAGACCAGGCTCCCCAGCGGGCGCATCAGAAAACCGGCGGCAAACACGCCGAAGGCCGCGAGCAGCGACGAGGCCGAATCCTTCGCCGGAAAGAAATGCCGACCGATGACCATGGCAAAATAGCCATAGACCGCGAAATCATACCATTCCATCACATTGCCCGCGATCCCGGCAATGATGGCTCGCCGCTGTCTCGACGAGGCCGTTTTGTCTCCACTACTATAGGAATTCACCATGCTCTCCAGTTATCGGTCGGATCCGGGGGCAACGCCGATGATAATTGCAATCTCGAAGCAAGCCGGTCAAATAGTATGCGGCTCTTGAAGTTGATCGAGATTGGTGATCATGACCGCAACAGGCTCGCGCCGCGACAGACGTTTGACGCCGGTCGGGGCGACCGAGGCGGTGAGTCGCATCGGTTCCGGCGACCACGTTTTTATCGGCGGGATCGCCTGCGCCCCAGAAGGACTGGTCGACGCCCTGACGGCGCGCGCGCAAGAGCTGCGCAACGTGCAAATCTCGCAGCTCGCCCCGCTGGGCAAGGTGCCCTATGCAGCGCCCGCGTTCGCCGGCAGCTTTCGGCTCACGACCCCGTTCATCGGGCCCGATATCCGCGAGGCGGTAGCCGAGGGTCGTGCCGATTTCGTCCCTGTTTTCCTGAGCGAGACGCCGGGGCTGTTCGTCAGCCGCCATCCGATCGACTGGGCGATGGTCCAGCTCAGCCCGCCCGACCGCCACGGCTTCTGCTCGACCGGCATTTCCGTCGACGCGACCTTGAGCGCGATACGCCACGCCCGCCATGTGATCGCCGAGATCAATCCGCGCATGCCGCGAACCCTCGGCGATACCATGATTCATCTCGATCGGATCGATGCGATCACCGAGGTCGACCGCCCGCTATTCGAGCTGACACCGCCTCCGGTATCGGATGTCTTCAGGCGGATCAGCGAGCAGGTCGCCGGGATGATCGGCGACGGCGATTGTCTCCAGATCGGCATCGGCGGCATCCCCAATATGGTGCTGGAGCTGATCAGGGACCGCCGCCGCCTGGGCGTTCACACCGAAATGCTGACCGACGGGATCGTCGAACTCTACCATGCCGGCGCCATCGACGGCAGCCGCAAGGCAATCATGCCCGGCAAGATTTTGTGCACCTTCGCCGCCGGTCTCCGGCAGCTCTACGATTTTGTCGACGACAACCCGCTTGTCGCCTTCTACGGCGCGGATTTCACGAACGACCCCTACGTGATCGGCCAGAACGACAATGTCGTCGCCGTCAACAGCGCGATCCAGATCGATCTGACCGGTCAGGTCGACGCCGACTCGATCGGCTCGCATCTGTATTCGGGTATCGGCGGGCAGGTAGACTTCATTCGCGGTGCCGCCCGCAGCCGGGGCGGACGCCCGATCATCGCGATCCCGAGCACGGCAAAGAACGGCACGATCAGCCGCATCGTGCCGGTCCTGGCGCCGGGCGCCGGCGTGGTCACGAGCCGTGGCGACGTTCATCACGTCGTCACCGAACACGGTAGGGTCGATCTATTCGGCCTGGGTATCCACGAGCGGGCCAAGGCGCTGATTTCGATTGCCCATCCGGATTTTCGCGAAGAGCTGGACCGGCAGGCGCACGAGCTTCGTCTGACCTGGCGAGACAGGCTCGACTAGTGCGGCCCGGCGGCGAGCAGGAGGAGAGGCGATGCCCGATCCGGTGAAGAAGGTGGTGCTCGCCTATTCGGGCGGGCTCGACACCTCGGTGATTCTGCGCTGGTTGCAGGAGACCTATCGCTGCGAGGTCGTCACCTTCACCGCCGATCTCGGCCAGGGCGAGGAATTGGAACCGGCGCGGCGCAAGGCGGAGATGCTGGGGGCGGCCGAGATCTTCGTCGAGGATCTGCGCGAGGAGTTTGTCCGCGATTTCGTGTTCCCGATGTTTCGCGCCAACGCGCTCTACGAGGGCGCCTATCTGCTCGGCACCTCGATCGCCCGGCCGCTGATCGCCAAGCGGCAGATCGAGATCGCGCGCCAGGTTGGCGCGGACGCGGTCGCCCACGGCGCCACCGGCAAGGGCAACGACCAGGTGCGCTTCGAGCTCGGCTATTACGCGCTGGCCCCCGACATCAAGATCATCGCACCGTGGCGCGAATGGGATTTGACCTCGCGCACCCGGCTTCTCGACTATGCCGACCAGCACCAGATCCCGATCGCCCGCGACAAGCGCGGCGAGGCGCCGTTCTCGGTCGACGCCAACCTGTTGCACGTCTCGGCCGAGGGGAAGGTGCTGGAGGATCCCTGGGCCGAGCCCGAAGAATTCGTCTACGGCCGGACGACCGCCCCTGAGGCCGCTCCCGACGCGCCGCAATATGTCGAGATCGCGTTCGAGCGTGGCGACCCGGTCGCGGTCGATGGTGAGCGGCTATCGCCGGCGGCGCTGCTGACTCGATTGAACGAACTCGGCGGCAAGCACGGCATCGGCCGGCTCGATCTGGTCGAGAACCGGTTTGTCGGGATGAAATCGCGCGGCGTCTACGAGACCCCGGGCGGCACGATCCTCTTGGCGGCGCATCGCGGTATCGAGAGCCTGACCCTAGACCGTGGTGCGGCACACCTGAAGGACGAGCTGATGCCGCGCTATGCCGAGCTCATCTACAACGGCTTCTGGTTCTCGCCCGAGCGCCAAATGCTGCAGGCGCTGATCAACAAGAGCCAGGAGAACGTCGAGGGCGTGGTGCGGCTCAAGCTCTACAAGGGATCGGCGCAGGTCGTCGGCCGGCAATCGCCACGGAGCCTCTACAGCCAGGCCCACGTCACCTTTGAGGAGGACGCGGTCTACGACCAGCGCGACGCCGAAGGCTTCATCCGCCTCAACGCGCTCCGCCTCCGCCTTGCCGCAAGACGGAATCGGCAGACCTAGACGCTTCCCCATTTGTATCGCCAACCGAGGCTTCCACAAAGTCCGTCTAGATCTGGAAACAGCGACGCCCGATTGATTGCGCACCCATCAAGTATCCGTTTAAGTGAGCTTCTTCTGCGCGTCGAGCCAGCCTGTCATGATGCGGTTAAAGGTGTTGGGGTGCTCGACGTTGGGGAAATGGCGGGCGTTTGGGATCTCCTCGTAGCGGGCGCCAGGGACGAGGCCGGCGATGCGGCGGTTTTCTTCGGGCGGAGTGCCGGGATCCTGGTCGCCGCAGACCACCAGCACCGGTAATTTCAGCGAGGGCAGCCGGGCGAGAAAATCGTAGCTCATGATCGCCGCCGAGCAGCCGAGATAACCGGCCGGCGTCGTCGCCGCGACGGTGTCGCGGATCTGTTTCCAGCGTCCGGGTTTTCTTGGCTTGAACGCGTCGGTGAACCAGCGCTCGACGGTGCCGTCTGCGAGCGGTTCGAGCGAGCTCGCGTGGCGCACCGTGTCCATCCGCTCGGCCCACAGCGCCGCGGCACCGACCGGGCTCGCCGGCAGGGTGTCGCACCACATTGCCGAGATCAGCCGCGAACCGTGGTCGAGGGCGAAGGCCTGGCCGATCATACCGCCGATCGACAAGCCGATGTAATGGACCCGCGGCAGCGCCAGGGCATCGAGCACCGCCGCCACATCGTCGGCCAGCGCCTTCATCGTGTAGTCGCCGGCAACCGGGTCGCTGCCGCCGTGCCCGCGCATGTCGATGCGCAGCACGCGGAACCCCGCCTGTAAGAGCGCCGGCACCTGCTCGGCCCAGCTGCCGCCGTCCGATGCCAGCGAGTGGGTGATGCACACAGCCGGCCCGTCCTCGGGTCCGACCAGATCGTAATAGAGACGGCGTCCCGCGAGCGGCAACAGCATGGCCGATCCTCCTGGTCCAAGGGTGCGGGTTCAGTCTAACCGCGTGCCGGCTAAGGCACCACAACTGGCGCGCCGGCGACGGTCGCGTGTGCGCGAAGGTCGCGCAAGACGCGGCGCGGTTCCGGGAACGGCCACTCTCACTCCAGTGGCGCCAGCTCACCGAGGATCGTTGGCAGGAGCTCCGACACCGTCGGGTGGATGTGCATGGCCCGTTGCATGACGGTGTAGGGCGCCTTGGCGTACATCAGGTCGAGAACCGCATGGATCGCTTCGTCGCCGCCAGGGCCGAGGATCGAGGCGCCGAGGATCTCCTTGGTGTCGCCGTCGACCAGGATGCGCATGAAGCCCTGGGTCTCGCCTTTTTCAATCGCCCGTGAAACCCGGGTCATTGGCCGCTGCCCGGCGAGCACCCGCCGCCCGCTGCGGCGCGCCTCGGCCGCGGTCATGCCGGCCCGGCCCAACGGCGGATCGATATAGAGCGCATAGGCGGTGATGCGGTCGCTGACCCGACGCGGATCGTGGTCGAGCAGATTGGCTGCGACGATCTCGTAATCATTGTAGGCGGTATGGGTAAAGGCTCCCTTGCCGTTGCAATCGCCGAGCGCCCAGATGCCCGGCACGTTGGTGCGAAGCTGGTCGTCGACAATGATGTAGCCGCGCTCGTCGCAGCGGATCCCGGCCTGGTCGAGGCCGAGATCGTCGGTATTGGGCCGGCGGCCGACCGCGAGCAGCAGATGCGAGCCGGCGACTTCCGGGGCGCCGTCGGTGCAGTCGACTTTGGCGATTATCTCGTTGCCGCGCTTGGAAAGGCTGATGCATTCCGCGTTCAGCCGAACATCGACGCCCTCGCGCTCGACGATCTCCTTGATCGCCGCCGATACATCCTCGTCCTCGCGCGGAACGAGCCGCGGCGCCATCTCGACAATCGTGACAGCACCGCCGAAGCGCCGGTACATCTGCGCGAATTCGAGGCCGATATAGCTGCCGCCGATGACGACCAGGTGCCGCGGCAGAAAATCGACCTCCATCATCGAGGTGTTGGTCAGATAGGGGATCTGGTCGAGACCGGGCATCGCCGGCGCCGATGCGCGCCCGCCGACATTGATGAAGAAATGCCCAGCCCGCAGCCGCTCCGCGCCGATCTCTACCTCGCGCGGCGAGACGAACCGGGCATGGCCGCGATGGAGGGTGAGGTTGGCGGCGTTTTCGAGCGCTGCGGTCAGCCCGTTGCGCGATTGCGCGACGACCGCGTCCTTGCGCGCCTTGACCCGCTTCATGTCGACGCCGATCTCACCGGCGATCGATACGCCGTATTCGGCCGCCCGCCGCGCCGTCTGCGCCGCATAGGCGCTCGCCACCAGCGCCTTGGTCGGCGTGCAGCCGGTGTTGACGCAGGTGCCGCCGACGAGATTGCGTTCGATGACCGCGACCTTCATGCCGGCGCCGGCCAGCCGCAATGCCAGAGCCGGCCCGGCCTGACCGGTGCCAATTATGATCGCGTCGTAGTCGGTCATGGACGCTCCAACTCAGGTGACGACGCCGGCTGACGGATCGGCGGCCCGCCCGGCCGGATTGAGAAACCGCCCGCGACGATCGCGCGCTCCTCCTGTTTCCCCTGTTTTTTGCAGGTCGATATCAGGCATCGCCGCCTTCCTCCGCCCCGCCGAACGGAGCGCTCGTAGATCGCGCAAGACGCCACACCATTGCGGCAATTTTTGGCGTCGCTGTTCGCGATCGCGAAAGAGCCGGCAACGCGAGATCATCGGCGGCAGCCGGGGCGGGGAGCGGCTTGAGGCGCTGGACCGCAGCACGGTCAAGCGCGGCATCGGTCAGACGCACCATGCCTGGTAACGCGACCTCCATCGCCACACAGGTGCCGTACGCCGGCTTCGGCCTCGGCGCTCCCGTCTCCGCGCGCTGCCGCCGGCTCCAACAGTTTCGGCGCAACACAATAGACATCTTTGCATATCGCCTATACGGTGAGCAGACAGACCCGGCAACAGGGGTCGATCGAACGGGAGAATAGCGATGAAACCAGGGTTCTGGTTCTGGGCCGTAGGTCTCGGTGTCGCCCTCGTGGCGACGGCACCCGCGCGGGCGCAGGAAGAGGCGCCGAAATATGGCGGTACCCTGACCTACATGATCCCGGCGGAACTCGCCGCCCAGCTTTGACGCGCAGCGCGAGGAGACCTATGCGACGATCCACTCGGCGGCGCCGTTCTACAGCGTCTTGATCCGGATCAACCCCAACGATCCGGGATCCGCCACCGACATCGTCTGCGATCTGTGCACCGCGATGCCCGAGCCGACCGATGGCGGCAAGACCTACACCTTCAAGATCCGCGACGACGTCAAGTTCCACAACGGCGACAAGCTGACCGCCGAGGACGTCGCCGCGAGCCTCAACAAGATCGCTTTTCCGCCGCAAGGCACGTTGAGCCCGCGTTCGACCGATTTCATGATGGTCAAGGACATCACGGCGCCGGACGAACACACCGTCGTCATTCATCTGAAGTTTGCCACTAGCGCGTTCCTGCCGGCGCTCGCCGACCCCTACAACTGGATCTACCAGAAGAAGGTGCTCGACAAGGACATCCATTGGTACGAGCACAACATCATGGGCTCCGGCCCGTTCAAGTTCGCCGGCTACGAAGTGGGCCAGGAAATCAAGGGGGTGCGCAATCCCGATTACTACCGCAAGGGGCTCCCGTATCTCGACGGCTTCGTCGGGATCTATGCGCCGAAGCAGGCGGTGCAGCTCGACGCGATCCGTGCCGATCGTGCGGCGACCGAGTTTCGCGGCTATCCGCCCTCCGCCATAGACCAGCTGAAGCAGGAGTTGGGCGACAAGATCGTGATCCAGCAGCACGATTGGAACTGCACCCTGGGGGCCTGGATCAACCACAAGAAGAAGCCGTTCGACGACGTGCGCGTGCGGCGCGCCTTGGTGTTGGCGCTCGACCACTGGGGCAGCCAGGCGGGCCTCTCCAAGATCAGCCTGATGCACACGGTCGGCGGCCTCATTTTCCCCGGCACGCCGCTGGCGGAGAGCAAGGAGCAACTCGAAACGATCGCCGGCTTCTGGCCCGATATAAACAAGTCGCGTGCCGAGGCGAGGCGGTTGCTGAAGGAGGCCGGCCAGGAAGACCTCAGCTTCGAACTCGTCAACCGCAACGTCGATCAGCCCTACAAATATCTTGGTACCTGGCTGATCGATCAATGGAGCAAGATCGGCCTGAATGTGACACAGCGTGTCGTTCCGACCGGACCATGGTTCGCCTCGCTGCGCGACGGCGACTTTGCCGTCAACACCGGCGGCAATTGTCACGGCATCGTCAACCCGGTGATCGATGTCCAAACCTGGTTGTCGCATTCGATCAGCAGCCAGAATTACGGCTACTACGAGGATCCGAAGGCGGACGACATCTATAACAAGATGCTGCACGAGACCGATGTCGCAAAGCAGCGCGCTCTGGCCTTCCAGTTCGACAAACGCGTGCTTAGCGAAGAGGCGCATTACATCCACAGCTATTGGTGGCAACGCATCGTGCCGCTGCGCTCCTACGTTCACGGCTGGAAGATCGGCCCGAGCCACTACAGCAATCAGGATTTGGGGACCATCTGGCTCAGCCCTCCCGAGTGCGGGGAGTGCGCTGCACAACCGACCATCACAAAGGCCGAAGCCGTGCCCGGCAAATAACCTGGGGATAAGGGCGGGGTTACTTGGCCTCGTCCCTGCCGCCGCGTCCCGACAAAGCGGTCCCAAGGTAAAGGGTGCGGCGGGTTCGCCAGCTTCCTGCTGTCACGGTCCATCAGTCCGGAAACCCACGGCAAGGAGCTGGCGTCCGGCGTAGTCCTGACCTGACCCGAGCGCCGCGGAGCCTCGACCGGACCACCGCGCCCCCACCCTTCCCTCCCCCGCGAGCGGGGGAGGGTTAGGAAGGGGGTCTGCGCCGCCTATGGAACGCTTCTGCACGCCGGCTTCGGCCTTGGCCTCGAGCGCATAATCGCGGGTTCGACCGGCCTCGCCAACGTCCGCGACGCCATCCCCTTCCCGCAGGTATTGACGCTTCTCGCCTCGGCGCTCGCATTGCCACGGTCCGCCATCGGCTCAAGGCTCGCGCTGACCTTGCTTTTTTGGCAACGTCGCCTGCCGCGCTTTCTCGACCGACTGTTTCCACAACACGCCGCGCCAGCGCCGGCGGCGCTCGACATGGGCGGCGTCGAGCGTACGGGTGAAGGTTTCGACCATCTGCGATAGGGCGACCGCCTCGTCGGGGGTGATGGCACCCTGTGCTGCCGCCGCGGCCACCGAGGCCATCGCCGCGGCGAGATCGGCGATATTGGCGATCGGCGGCAGGGCAAGCTCGACCGGCCGGCCGCGGCGCACGCCGACGATCCGGTCGAGACAGAGCCGCAACGCCGCCGGATCGCCGGTCAACGCCAATTCCACCGCCTTTCGCGTCAGCGCCTCGGCCTCGCCGTCGAGCAGCCGCGCCGCCGCGCGGGTCGCCGAGTTGACCCCGCCGCGCGGCCGTCCATTCGGATTGCCCGACCGACCCTTCCGAAAACGCCCCCCGCCGTCGCGCACCTCTCCTGTTTCCCCTGTTTTTTGCAGGTCCATATCAGGCATCGTCGCTCTCCTCCGGCCCGCCGCGTCCGACGCACGGGCACCTCGATCAGGGCGAGGATTGCATGCTATTACGGCAATTTTAGCGTCGATACTCGCAATCGCGACGGAGCCGGCGACGCGAGATCATCGGCGGCCAGCGCGAGGGGCGGATCGAGGTCCTGGATCGCGCGCATGGCCGAGCGCCACATCGGTCGGACGCACTATGCCTGGTACCGCGACCTGCATCGCCACGGCACGGTGCCGCACGCCGGCTTCGGCCTCGGCTTCGAGCGCACCCTCGCCGATGTCACCGGCCTCGCCAACCTGCACGATGCGATCCCATTCGTGCGAACCTGGAAACACGCGGTGTTTGATGCATATTGCCCTCCGGACCACATTCCTGCCCGGCGAGCTTGACCCGAATGCACACCAGCGGTGGTGGTTTCGATCTGCGCTTGTTGGTGGTGAGCCGACTATCGGAAGCTGCTTACCGGATGACGCTTTCGCGCCAATTCCGACCGTTCGCGGGACCACTATCGAATTGCTGGTCGGTCACGGAGTCGATGTCAAGCGATCGAAGATCGCCTCCCAGTCCTTCTTGCGGGCGAAATTGTCGTCGGTGACGAAGAATTGTGAATGCCGGACTAAGTTCCATCCCCGGTGAGGGTGATATTCACGCGCCGATTCTTCGCCTTTCCCTCGGCCGTGTCGTTCGGAGCAACGGGGTGCGTTTCGCCGAAGCATTGAGCCGATAACAGGCTGGGCTTTACACCTTTCGACACGAGATAAACCACCACGCTCGCTGCCCGCTTGCACGAGAGGTCGAGATTGGTTGAAACTCCCGCGCTCTGGAGCGTTGGGCCGACCGTGGCATTGTCGGTGTAACCGCCAACCACGATCTCCGTGTGCTGAAGCTTGGAAAGCATGGGAACAATCTTGGCGAGCACCGGGGCTCCTGGGTTTAGCTCCCAGCCCGCCGACGGGAACATAGCGTCCGCGCTCGAAGTAAGCGTCACCGGGCCCTGCTGTGTCACCGTCACCGACACACCCGCCAGTGCAGTTCTCAATTGGTCGGCGACGTCGCTCATCTTGGTGCCCTGCGCGGAGCCTGGGCTTGCGTAAGCAGCCAGCAGCACCGCCAGTGTTGCACAGCTCGTGATACGTCCTGCAATCCTCGCCATTTTCCCCCCTTTGATCCGCGCGCCTTCGCATTGATCTGGGCTGACATTCCCCAGATTTCGGGTGATGTCGGGGCGATGATCGCTCCGCCGACGGGCTCTGGCAACGATAAATTGCGCATCGCGTGGGCGGGAGCGGCCGAACCGGCCAGATGCGATCAAATGGGCCTGCTCTGCCTGGATCAAGGCGCGAGCGCCGCGGTGAGAGCTCAACGGTATCACTTGTTGCCACCGGCACGCGCCCGGCTGCGGGCGCAAATGCCGAGCATCATTCGCAAGGGTAGCGAGCCGAAGGTTCAGCAATAACCCGGCTGGTTAGACGGTCATCGCTCTTCTTGAACGCGCGGACGATCCCGATCAGAACGCAGGCCCCGATGAAGCCCGCAATCAGGTATCCGATCCATCCCGCTAGGGTGATGCCGAACCAGCTAAGGACGGCGCTGGCGACCGCCGCCCCGACGATGCCGAGAACAATGTTCATGACGAGGCCCATCTCGCTCTTCATAAATTTCTCGGCGAGCCACCCGGCCAGGCCGCCAATGATGATGGCGGCAATCCAGCCTACTCCGGCGTTTTCCATGCGTCTCTCCCAAATTATCGCGTCACGGCGATCAGAGTATACACCGACTGCGTTCTTAGTACCGAAGAAATATACGGGATTAGCAACCGCGCCCGGAGAGCGCCGCCGGCATCTGTACCGCGCTCGACCGCGGCGACCGCATGATCCGAGAGGGCTGCCACGCGTGGACGAAGACGCCGAATTTGATGCTCGCCCCAGGCTAGCTGCCCCCGACGGCCGACCGGGAAGGATGCGCCGCCGGGCCCGTCGCCTCGGGCTCGAGGCTCGCGATGGCGCGGCCGCGCGTTTCCGGGAGGAGCAGCAGCATGACGATCATCAGGAGATGGGCCAGGGTCGAGAAGAGCGCGATTGCGGTGCCGAGCGGCATCACCGCGGTCGCAAAGCCGATCGCGGTCATGAACACCGAGCCCATCGCCCGGCCGGCATTGTAGCAGAAACCCTGGCCGGTGCCGCGGATGTCGGTCGGGTAGAGCTCGGTCATGTATGGGCCCATCGGTGCGAACTTCATCAGGATCGAGGCGTTGAGCGGGATCCCGAGGAGCAAGAGGGCGGTGTCGCCGACCGGCAGGTAGAGGTAGACGAGCACCATGACGATCGTCGCGACGGCCGAGATCATGAACGTCCATTTGCGGCCGATCGCGTCGGCCAGGTAGGCGCCGATCAGGAAGCCGATCAGCGCTCCGCAGGCCTGAACCGCGACAAAGAGCCCGGTGCCGGAGGCGGACAAATGGCGCACCGTGCGCAGATAGGTCGGCATCCAGAAGTTGACGGCCCAAACGCCGCCCTGCGCGCCCATGACCATCAGCGACACTTTGATCGTCAGCCACAAATATCGCCCGCGAAAGGCCGAGAGCAGGTGTGAAATCCCGGGCCGCGCGCCGCTGCCGCGCCGCCCCTCGAACGCCTCCGATTCCGGAATGCTGCGGCGGATCCACAGCACCAGCAGCGCCGGCAGGATGCCGACCGCGAACAATGCCCGCCACGCGATCGTTTCGGGCAGAATGGCGAAGAGGCCGGCGTAGACGAGTGCCGCCAGGCCCGGTCCGACCGCCGCCCCGGTCTGCACGAAGCCGACGCCGCGGCCGCGATACTTGTCGCGGATGACCTCGCCCATCAGCACCGCGCCGGTGGCCCACTCGCCGCCGAACCCGAGCCCGTGCAAGCCGCGCAGAATGAACAGCTGCTCGAAGTTCTGCGCAAAGCTGCACAGGAAGGTGAAGACCGAATACCACAGGATCGCGACCTGCAGCACGCGCACGCGGCCGAAGCGGTCGGCGAGCGCGCCGGCAAACCAGCCGCCGAACGACGAGGTCACGACGGTGACGGTGCCGATCGTGCCGGCCGCACCGGTCGACATGCCCCATATCGCGATGACCGTCGGGACGACGTAGCTGTAGAGCTGCTGATCGAAGCCGTCCAAGGTCCAGCCGCCCCAGCAGGCGAGCATCGTGCGGCGTTCCCGCGAGGTCAGATCGCGCAGCCAGGCCAACATAGCGTCTTCCTTTCCCCCCTTCGCCGATCGGTTGATTTTATCGGCGATCCGATCGCAGCGGCCAGATACGCCGCCGCATGCCTGATGCGCCGCCCGCAGCGGGGGCTCGCTTCCATCGCCGCGCGGTCGCGCCGCGCCGTGGAGCCGGGCGCGGCCGGTCGGCTTTGACGTTCCGGTTGCCGTCCTGCCGGCGCCGGCTCATCATGGGCAAACCCTGACCGGCCCTGAGGATCACACCCATGCAAAGCCTCTCGCCGAACCTGCCGCCCGACACGCAGCGCGAGATGCTGCGCCGGATGCTGACGATCCGCCGCTTCGAGGAGCGCGCCTCGGCCGATTATCTGGCCGGCAAGATCTACGGTGTGGTGCACTGCTACATCGGCGAGGAGGCGGTGGCGGTCGGCGTCTGCTCGGCGCTCGGGGAGGGCGACCGGATCATCTCGACGCATCGCGGCCACGGTCACTGCATCGCCAAGGGGGCTGACCTCAACCGCATGATGGCCGAGCTCTACGGACGGCAGACCGGCTATTGCAAGGGCAAGGGCGGCTCGATGCACATCGCCGATTTCGGCATCGGCATGCTCGGCGCCAACGGGATCGTCGCGGGCGGGATCGCGATCGTCACCGGTGCGGGCCTGGCGGCGCAGATGGAAGGCAAAGGCGGGGTCGCGGTCTCGTTTTTCGGGGATGGGGCATCGAACGCGGGGCCCTTCCACGAGTGCCTCAACATCGCGGCGACCTGGAAGTTGCCGATGCTCTATGTGTGCGAGAACAACATGTATGCGGCGAACACCGCGGCTGCCGCGACGCACGCCTTGAGCGACGTTGCGGCGCGCGCCGCCGGCTACGGCATTCCCGGCGTGGTCGTCGACGGCAACGACATCTTCGCGGTCTATCAGGCGGCAAACCGCGCCGTCGAGCGGGCGCGCTCGGGCCTCGGCCCGAGCCTGATCGAGTGCAAGACCTACCGCCAGCGCGGCCATACCGAGCGCCGGGGGCAGGCCGATGTGCGCGACCCGGCCGAGGTCGCAGCGTGGACGGGCAGGGACCCGATCGCGCGGCTCGAGCGGCAATTGAGGGACCAGGGCGACCTCGACGACGCCGGGCTGCAGACCATGGAGCGCGACATCATGGGCGCGCTCGAGGCCGCCGTAGCGTTTGCCGAGGCGAGCCCGTTCCCGCTGCCCGAGCAGGCGACCGACGATGTGTTTGCGGCCTGAGGTGAGGATCGAACGATGCGAGAGCTGACGTACAACGAGGCCGCCCTCGAAGCCGTCGCCGAGGAGATGCGGCGCGACCCCAAGATTTTTTACATGTCGACCGACGCGCTGCCGCCGCTCTTGAAGGAGTTCGGCCCGCAGCGGATCAAGGCGACGCCGATCACCGAAGCCGCACTGACCGGCATGGCGATTGGTGCCGCCGGCTCCGGCTTCCGCCCGATCGTCGACTGGCGGCAGGTGACGTTCTGCTTTGTCGCGATGGACCAGATCGTCAATCAGGCTGCGAAGATCCACTACATGTTCGGCGGCCAGGTGACGTTTCCGATCCTCTTTCGCGCGGCCGTCGGTGGCGGCGGCCTGGTCGCGGCGCAGCATTCGCAGTCGCCCTATTCGATGTTCATGAATGTCGCCGGCCTGAAGATGTTCCTGCCGTCGACGCCCCACGACATCAAGGGGCTCATAAAGACGGCGATCCGCGACAACAACCCGGTCATCTCCTTCGAGTTCGAGCCGGCTGATGACGCGCAAGGGACCGGTGCCGGAAGAGGACTACACGATCCCGTTCGGCCAGGCCGACATCAAACGCGAGGGCAGTGACGTGACGGTCGTCGCCCTCGCCTGGCTCGTGCACGAGGCGCTGGCCGCGGCCGAAGAGTTGGAGAAGGAAGGAATATCGGTCGAAATCGTCGATCCGCGCACGCTGGTGCCATTGGATACCGTGACGATCCGCGCCTCGGTGCGGAAGACGGGCCGGCTCGTCATCGCCGACGAGGCCGGGCCGACCGCCGGCTTTTCGGCCGAGATCGCGGCGGTCGCCACCGAGGATGCGGCCACCTTTGCGCGGCTCCAGGCGCCGGTGAAGCGGGTCTGCGCCTTGCAGGTGCCGATCCCCTACAGCCCCGTCCTCGAAAATCATGTCTTTCCGGACCGCAAGCGGATCATTGCCGGGGTCCGCGAGGTGCTTGACGGACGGCGGGCTATTGCAGCGGCATAACGGACGGTTGCGGGAGAAGAGTGATGATCTGCGACGTACACGCGCACTATACGCCGAGGAATTTCAGCGAGTTCATGGGCGACCGGTTTGCGTCGCCGGTTCATCTGCCGGTCAAACGCGGCATGGCGCGGCACCCGTTTTCGGATTCGCCACAGGACATCGAGGGCCGGTTTCAGTGGATGGATGAGGCGGGGGTGGGGAAGCAGGTCTTGTCGCCGAACCACCCGCCCTATCTCCCCGATGAGACGGAATGCGTGACTGCGGTCAAGATGCTGAATGACGGCTATGCCGATCTGGCGCACCGCTACCCCGACCGCATAAGTTCCTACGTAATGCTGCCGCTGCCGCACATCGACGCGGCGCTGAAGGAGATGGAGCGCGGCTTCGACCAGTTGGGCTGCGTTGGCGTCAACATGAATATCATCTGCCTCGGTCGCTCGATCGCCGAAACCGAGTTCGAGCCGATCTACGCCGAGATGAACCGGCGCAGCGCCGTATTGTTCGTGCACCCGGCCGGGACCGGCATCTGCTCGCCCTTCATCGTCGATTACAATTACCGGGGGTCGGTCGGCACCTCGCTCGAGGACGCAACCTTTGTCCTGCACATGATCGCCAAGCAGATCCCGTACCGTTATCCCAACATAAAGTTCATCGTGCCGCATCTCGGCGGGCCGATCCCGATGCTGCTCAACCGCCTCGACCAGCAAGGCCAGAGCCAGAGCGGCCACCCGAACCTCGCCGAAGCGCCGAGCGTCACCGCGAAAAAGTTCTGGTACGACACCGTCTGCTACGGTTCGAAAGCGGCCTTCACCTGTGCGTTGGAAGCGTTCGGCGCCGACCATCTGGTGACCGGCAGCGACTATCCGGTGCTCCAGGATTACGAGGCCTATAAAGAGACCTTCGCCTACATCGAGCGGCTGGGACTGCCGAAAAGCGATACCGACAAGATCCTGCACCATAATGCGCAGGCGCTGTTCGGCTTCGACCACTGACGAGAGGAGACGTGATCGAGGAGAGTATTCGATGCAGATCGTCGACGCCCAAATTCACCTCTGGGGATCGGGCCTGCCGAGCAACCTTTCGCATCGCCAGGTGACGGCCTTTACCCCCGAGGAGGCGATCTCTTTGATGGACGAAGGCGGCGTCGATGCGGCCGTCATTCATCCGCCGGGGTGGGACCCGAATTCGACCGACATGGCGTTTGCGGCGGTGCGGAACTACCCCGGCCGGTTCGCGATCATGGGTTCGGTGCCGCTCGATCGGCCGGAATCGCGCGCTCGCATCGCCGGCTGGCGAAAACAGCCGGGCATGCTCGGCTTAAGATACGGATTCCTCAACGATCCCGCGCGGCGATGGCTGCAGGACGGCACAATCGACTGGCTGTGGACAGAAGCCGAGAAGGCCGGCGTTCCGATCGCGATGCTCGCGACCGACTCGCTGACCGAAATCGGTCGGATCGCCGAGCGCCATCCCGGACTGCGGCTGACGATCGATCATCTGGGCGGTCGAGGCGGCACCTCGACGCTGAAAGACGCCGCGGCGATGACCCACATCCCGGCGCTGCTGGCGTTGGCGAAGCTGCCCAATGTGGCGGTCAAGGCCACCGGCGTCCCGCACTATTCGAGCGAGCCCTACCCGTTCCCAGCGCTGCATGCCTATCTGCGGCAGGTTTTCGATGCGTTCGGCCCGCACCGCATGTTCTGGGGCACCGATATCACCAAGATGCCGTGCTCGTGGCACCAATGCGTGACGATGTTCACCGAGGAATTGCCGTGGCTGAAGGGCCACGACCTCGACCTCGTCATGGGCGAGGCGCTCTGCACCTGGTGGGGCTGGAACCGGGCGGCCTGATACGCGTCAGTGCCTCATGGAAGGGGACTCTAATGGCAACAAAGAGCGATCTAAAAGATTGGATTGTCCAGGCCTTGAAAGCACATGGCGGTTCAGCTCATATTCCTCAGATTTCGAAGCATGTTTGGGAAAATCACAAAGCAGAACTCGAAAAATAGGGGGATCTTTTTTTATACGTGGCAGTACGATATTCGATGGGCTGCAGATCAGTTGAGGAACGAGCATCGTCTTCAGCCAAAGCCACGAGGCGATCGCGGCCCCTGGCGTCTGGCTAAGTTTTGAAGGTGTGCAGAACGTCGAGCGGACAGGTACGGCTCCTTCCGCCAAATTGCCGTTATCGCGGTACATGCTGACCACACCGGCGAAGGCCGGTGCCCATTTTCGCCATGGGTCCCGGCCTTCGCCGGGATGGATTCCATTACAACGGCAAGGTCAAAGACAGGTCCCGCCAATGGCGATTTTCGCGCTCGATCAGGTTGATCTTCCAGTTCCGCTTCCATTCCTTGATCTGCTTTTCACGCTGCAATGCCGCGTCTCTCGATTGGTGAGCCTCAAACCACACGAGTTGACGGACGCCGTATCTCTTGGTGAAACCCGGCACGACCTTGTTCTTGTGCTCCGCTATCCGCCGCGCAAGATCGGATGTCGTTCCGATATAGAGGGTCCCATAGGGCTTGCTGGCGAGCATATAGACGTAGAACATAGCGCTGCCATCGGAATGGGTCCCGGCCTTCGCCGGGATGGAGCTAAATATATCCTGGACACAGCGAGCGTAGGGCGGAAGGTGCAGCCGTCCACCAATGCCGATAGCCGATGAAGCTTTGTTGATCCGCCCTGCAGATCTAGGGATGGCGGCTGGCGTTGCGGCTGGCGGGATTGCCGAAACCGGGAGGGATGAATGAGCGCGCTGATCCGACCATTGACCAGAGCTGATCTAGCGCAAGCGCGGCGCATCTGCTGCACCGCTTTCGGGACGTTCCTGGGCGCGCCGGACCCGGAGAATTTCTGGGGCGATCGCGATTACGTCTACGGCCGGTTCGGGGCCGAGCACGTCGCGAGCTTCGCGGCGGAGCTGGACGGCGAATTGGTCGGCTCGAATTTCGCGACGCGCTGGGGCAGCGTCGGCTTTTTCGGGCCGATCACGATGCGCCCGGAGCGGCAGGGGCTGGGTATCGGCAAGGCGCTGGTCGAAGCCGTCAGCAATCAATTCGAGGATTGGGGCGTCAGCCACGCCGGGCTGTGCACGTTCCCGCAGAGCCCGCTGCACGTAGCACTCTACGGCAAGTTCGGGTTCCGCGCGCGGTTTTTGACCGCGATCATGGCGGTGCCGGCGCGGCCCGCCGGCGATGCGGGTGCCTGGTCGCGCTATGGCGGGCTGCCGCAAGGCGATCGGGGTGCCGTCGAGGCCGCCTGCCGCGAGCTGACCGTCACGCTCTATGACGGCCTCGACCTCAGCGCCGAAATCCGCACTGTCGCCGCGCGCGGCCTCGGCGACACCTTGCTGCTGTGGGAGGGTGCGAGCCGGCTCGCCGGGTTTGCGGTGTGCCATTGGGGGCCGGCGAGCGAGGCGGGCCAGGGCTGCTGCTTTGTCAAATTCGGCGCGGTGCGGCCGGGAGCCGGGGATGCGGCGCGCTTTGCCGCGCTGCTGGAGGGCTGCGGCTCGCTCGCCGCCGCGGCCGGCATGCCGACCCTCTTGGCCGGCGTCAATCTCGCCCGCGAGGAAGCCTATTTGCAGATGGTGGCGCGCGGCTTCCGCGCCGAAATTCAGGTCGTCACGATGCACCGGCCGAACGAGGGGGCCTACAGCCGGCCCGGCCTCTACGTCCTCGACGACTTGCGGTAGCCGCCACCGCATAGGGTCGGAAGCGTTCGCCGGGAGAACGGCGGATTACGCTTTGCGCATCCGCCCTACGGGTTCACCATCCGCGCGAATGCGACAATAGGTGGGAAAGGGTTTCGAATGAGCGAAAATCGTAAAACCAACGCCAAGGGCAAACAAGTCGCGGTGGTGGTCGGCGCCACCTCCAAGTGGCAGTCGGATGGGCGAAATACCTTACTTGCGCACGGCCACACGGTGGATGACAGCGAATTGCCGGTAGGCGTGCGCTGGGGGGTCGGCGGCGCCATCGCGCAGAAATTCGCGCAAGAAGGCTTCTTCACCGTGCTGACCACCCGCAAGGAGGCCAACGCCGCAAGACTGGCGACGGCCATCCGCGAGCAGGGCGGCGAGTGCATGATCGTCGAATTGGACCTGGTCTCGCAGGACTCGATCGCGGCGGCGTTCGCCACGATCCGCCGCGAGGCCGGCGATCCGGACGTGCTGGTCTATAACGCCGGCTACCTCGAAGGCCGCGATCTGCCGCCCGACAAGGAACTGCTCGAATACATCCCGGTGGAGATGTTCGACACGACGCAGCACATTGCCTGCCGCGGGCCGTTTCTGGTCGCCAAGGAAGTATTGCCGGCAATGCGGAAGAAAGGCCAGGGCTCGTTCTTCTTCTCCAACAATTCGAGCTCGCTCCGCGGAAAGAAGCGGATGACCGGACAGTCGCTGTACTATCCAAGGGTGATGATGCGCACCTTGGCGCAGGTGCTGACCGAGGAATACTCCGAGCACGGGGTGCACGTCGCCAACATCGTCATCGACGGCAGCATCGACTCACCCGGCAGCCGGGCATTGCCGCGAAACCAGAACCGCCCCGATCTGCAGATCAATCCGGTCAAGATCGCCGAGGCGTTCTACTACCTGCACACCCAGGACCGATCGTGCTGGACCCACGAGCTTCAGCTCACGCCGTTTTCGACCAAGCCGAGCTTCTGACAGGCGCCGCCAGGGTTGCTTTCGGATCGTCGTGGCGGTGACGCCACGTTTGAATGCGCGCTATCGCCGAGGGCGCATCATTGGAGTTGGGGCGGATCTTGCGGCGGGGCAGACCGGGCCGGGAGGATGATCTCCCGGCCCGATTTTCGTCAGGCGGCCTTTAGGATGCCGAGCTGCTGAAGCGCGGCGACCCCGTCGTCGAGGCCGATTTCCTCCGCAATCCGGCCGTTCTCGACCCGCAGCACCGTCGTTCCGGTGAACCGCATCTTCCGGCCCGACGCCGCCGGAAGGGAGCCGATCAGAAAGTCGCTGAACGCGGGTCCGGTGTGGGTGCCGCCGCCCTGCCAACGGCCGACCACATAATCCCCCTCCGCAATGAGGTCGGCCGCGCCCCAGAAGTTGAGGTCGGGGAACGCCTCGCGGAACCCGATCATGAAATTCCTCACGTCGTCGCGACCACGGCGCGGCGCGTGCAGCGAATATTGCAGAAGGATATCCGGCGCAGCGAGCTCGTCGATGATCTTGGGATTCCACGGACTGCCCCAGAAACCCTCGAACCAACGGCCGACAATGGCTTTGTTTTCGGTTTCGCGCGATATCATGCGATCTGCCCTCTTGGTGTTGTGGATGAAGGCGTGCCCGCCTTTCGACAGGCATGTCTCTATCTCGCGCGTCGGAGGGGCGGATATCCGTTTCTTGCCATTCAATTCCGATTTCGGCGAGGGTAAGGCGGACCAGCGCAGTGCCATCCGCGCTACCCCCAATTTCGCGAAATCTTCGGTTCAGGCCCTCAGGTACTGGTTGAACCAATCCAGCGTATGCCGAGAGGATCGGTTCCTCCAGCCCAGCCTTCAAGGCCTACAGCCCGCGCTCGGCGAGCCAGGACGCGATCGCCTCGGCCAGCGGCCCGGTGTTGTCGGCAAAGATGTGTCCCTCGAGGCTCGGCGGGCGGGGGTTGGGCAGCAGCACGTAGCGGATCTCGGGGACGAGCGAACCCTCGGCGCGCGCCGCGCTCAGTAGCATGTAGGGCTCGAACGGCAGCACGACGCCGTCGGCTGCATCGCGCACCAGCAGGATCGGGCGCGGGATGCGCGCGATCCAGAAGGTCGTGTCGGCGGCGCTCGCGGCTTCGTCGCGGTAGGTCAGAAAATGCCGCGCCGTCACCGGCGCCTGCCGGCCGCCGATCCAGCCCATCGGCATCGGCAGCGTCGCCTCCGGCCGGCCGGCGCGCACGGCGTCGCGCGCTGCCTGCGCCAGCGCCCGGTAGGCGTCTTCGTCCTGGATCAGGATGTGGCGCGCTTTCCACGGCAGTTTCGCGATGGCGCCGGTCAGGATGACGCCCTTGATCGCCGGGTCCCAGTCGGTGGCCGCGTAGAAGGCGACCTGCGCGGTCCCGAGGCTTTGGCCTTGCAGGACAAGGGCGCCGTAGCCGAGCGCCTTGGCGGTCAGGACTGCGGCCTCGATGTCGCGCCTGACCTCGAAAAAATTGTCGGTGTTGACGTGCTCGTCGTGCTGCCTTGTGCTGATCGACAGCGCCGCAAAGCCGCGCGCCGAGAGGGCGCGGGCGGTCGCCCGCAACGGCAGCGAGGCGAAATTGCCGCCGCTGCCGTGCACCTGCACAAGCAACGTCGTCGCCGCCGCCGGCTTTGCCAGCGGCTGCCACAGCGCGGCGGCGATCCGGAACCCGTCTATTGCGCTGATCGACAGAAACCGCACCCCGACGCCCGGCAGCGGCTGCATGTCGTCCGGCAGCCCTTCCGGCCGCGGCGTCTCCTCGTAGGCAATGCCGGCCGCGACATGTGCCTGGCTCATCGCAGGAGCCGGAAGAGCGGCTATGACGATCGTTCCGTCACCCGACAATGCGAGACCGTCTGACGAGGTATTTTTCTCTTTGAGGGCGACGCTCAGAACACCGGGCGAGATCGGCGTCACCCGGGCTTTCGGGGTCTCGCTTGCAGCAACGCGGGACAGCGCCACGGTGTTCGGCCCGCGGTTCAAATGCCAAATCAGCAAAACCGCTGCGATGAGAGCCGCGGCGATAAAGATAATTCGCGGTGTCGACATGGCGATTTCCCCGTGTCAATCAGCCGCGCGGTCTCCATCGCCCGACCGGCGACAAGCGGCACCGCTGTTTCCGCGGCGGATTACCCTCCGCGCATCCGCCCTGCAACCGGTTAGGAGTTAGGATACATGCGGGACCTGATTGCCTGTAGTTGGGCAATCACTTCCGGCTCGGTGATCTTAGTGAACCGCTGCACTTCCTTGCCCTTCCACCTGGCCGGCTCATAGAACATGTGCAACGGGCGCAGGTCGAACATTCCGCCATTGCGGTAAGCATATGCCTCGTATAGTGGCCGGTATACCTGCATGAAGGCGTCTTCCGGCCGGCAATCATCTTCGGTATGATGGCCGATGCCATAGATATAATAGGCGTAGTTATTTAATGGTCCGTCCGGGTCATGCTTGAAGTGGTAGTAATATCCCGGCTCGGGCCGTTTTTCAGGAGGTGGTATGTCGTATGCCATGGCATCCTCTGCAGCTGCCCCAAAGAAGCGATACCAGGTTACGCGCCGGCGCCACCGATTGCGGCGTCATGGTCCGCCACCAACGCGCGGAGGCGCGGGATCAGCTCTTCGCCGTACTGGACCGCGTCCGGCCGGGGATCGTAGCCTCGAATCAAGAGGCTGGTCGCGCCGAGCTTGTAGTATTCGAGCATTGCCTTCGCGACGGCTTCGGGTGTGCCTACGAGCGCCGTCGAGTTCCCCGGCGCACCGGTTGCGGCGGCGAGTGCCGTCCACAAGCAGGTGTCGTGCACCTCGGCTTCGGCGGCGGCTTGCAGGAGCCGTTTCGAACCGACATTCTGGCGCTGTGGTGCAGGGGCGCCGCCGCGATTGGCCAGTGCCCGCTCGAGGATTGTCCTCGCCCGGTCCCAGGCTTGGCCTTCGCTTGCCGCGAGGATCGGGCGGGTCGACAGGCTGAAGGTCGGGTTGCGGCCGTAGAGCGCCGCCTCCCGGCGCACGCGATCCATGAACAGCGCCGTGTCCCTCAGCGGTTCGCCCCACAGCATGTAGACATCGACATGCGGCGCCAATGCCCGGATCGCCGCATCGGAACCGCCGCCACCGTAGATCGGGATGTATGGAAGCTGCCGGCAGCGGATTTCCGACCAGGTCTCGCGGGTCCGGTAGAACTCGCCCTCGTGGTCGAACGGCGCCGGCTCGGTCCAGGTCCGGCGCAACAGGGAGATGTACTCGGCGGTGCGGCGATAGCGGGCGTCATGACCGGTCCAGTCGCCGTCCTTGGCCTGATCGGCGTCGCTGCCGCCGGCGATGATGTGCACCGCCAGACGGCCGCCGCTCAGCTGGTCGAGGGTCGCCAGCTTGCGGGCGGCGACCGGCGGCGCTACGAACCCCGGCCGATGCGCCAACAGAAAACTCAGCCGCTCGGTCACCGAGGCGGCGTGCGCCCCGACCAGGAACCCGTCGGGCGCACCCGAGAAATAGCCGATCAGCACACGGTCGAAGCCGGCCCGCTCGTGAATGCGCGCCGTCTCGGCAATCACGTTGGCATCGAAAGGCGGTCCGGACGGCGGGATCATCTCCGACGAGACCCGCGGCGCGATCCAGCCAATCATCTCCACAGGCATAGCAACGCCTTCTTGAACTGAAGTAGCGCGCTAGCCTCTGCCCAGAGCGGCTGCTGTCAAGCCGGCTTTTCTGCGCCGCCGACAACGCGCGCGAGGCGATGGACCTCCTCACCCCGGTCCTCGGCTGGCTCAAGGAAGGCCTCGACACGGCCGATCCGCAAGCGGCCCGCACCTTGCTCGACGAACTCACTGAGCCGGCGATTGCCGCACAGGGCGGGTGTATCCCGCGCCGCCTCTGGATGTCGCGACGGCGATGGGCTCTTGGGTGTAGGGTCGACAGAGCGCGGCGAAGGGGGCGGCAGCGTGGACTTTGAGCAGGTCCTGAAGGAGGTCGTCTGGCGCCTCGTTACCGAGGGCCGCATCTCCTATCGCCGGATTAAGCTCAGCTTTCGTCTCGATGATGACGGTCTCGAAGAACTGCGTCGCGAGCTGATCGTCATCAAGCGGGTGGCGGCGGATGTCGACGGAGAGATACTCGTCTGGGCGCCCGAGGGACGCGTGGCCCGACCCGAGCCCGCGGCGCTGTTGCAACCATTACCAGCCTTGCGGCAAGCCGAGAGACCGGCTGCCGCCGGCCGCGGTCGCCGCGGCGCCGGAGGCCGAGCGCCGCCAGCTGACCGTGATGTTTTGCGACCTGGTGGGATCGACGGCACTCTCGACCGGGATGGACCCCGAAGATTTGCGCGATGTCATCGCGTCGTATCAGAGCCGGTGCAGTGCCGCGATCCGGCGTTACGACGGCTTTGTCGCCAAATACATGGGCGACGGCATCCTGGTCTATTTCGGCTACCCGCGCGCCCATGAGGACGAGGCCGAGCGTTCGGTGCGGGCGGGTCTCGACATCGTCGATGCGATGGCGGAGCTGAATGCCGCAGTCCCGCAGGCCGCCCGGGGTCGAGCTCGCGGTGCGGATCGGCATCGCCACCGGACCGGTGATCGTCGGCGACCAGATCGGCGAAGGAACCGCATCGGAGACCGCGGTCGTCGGCGAGACGCCGAACCTGGCGGCGCGCCTGCAGGCATTGGCGCAGCCGAACCAGATCGTCGTCAGCGCGGCGACGCGCGCGATGCTCGGCGATCACTTCGACCTCGAGGATCTCGGGGCCTCTGAGCTGAAGGGGTTCGCCGAGCCGGTGCCGGCCTGGCGCGTCTTGTCGGCGCGGGATGTCGAGAGCCGGTTTGCCGCAACCCGGACCGGGAGCTGCGGCACCCCTCGTCGGGCGCCAGGAGGAGATGGGGCTGCTGTTGCGGGCCTGGGACGGCAGTAGCCATGGCCGCGGCCAGGTCGTGCTGATCCAGGGCGAAGCCGGGGTCGGCAAGTCCCGCCTGGTGGAGGGCTTGAGAGAGGCGGCCGGCAAGGACCACATCTGGGTGGCGATCCGCTGTTCGCCGTTTCACACGGCGAGCGCCTTTCATCCGATCATCGAACATTTGAAGCGCGTGTTCGGCTGGCAGCCGGAGGATACCGCACCGCAGCACCTGGCGAAGCTCGAAGCCGGGCTCGCCGGCTTCAAGACCTTGCCCCTCTCCGAGAGCGTGCGGTTGTTCGCCGATTTGATGTCCGTGCCGGCGCCCGAGGACCGCTATCCGCGCCTTCCGATGACGGCGCAGCAGCAGCGCGATGCGACCCTCGATGCGATCGTTGCCTGGCTGATCGAAACGGCCGAAGGCAGCCCCGGTGCTGATGGCGTGGGAGGATTTGCACTGGGCCGATCCGACGACGTTGGAAACATTGGGCATGCTGATCGAGCAGGCGCCGACGGCGGCGATGCTGGTCGTCGCGACCTATCGGCCGGAATTGACGCCGCCCTGGCCGCAACGCTCGCACATGACGCCGATCACATTGAACCGCCTGGAGCGGCCGGAGGTCGAGACGATGGTCGGTCATCTGGCCGGCGGCCGGCCGCTGCCCGGCGAGGTGGTCGATCATATCGTCGCCAAGGCCGACGGCGTGCCGCTCTACGTCGAGGAGCTGACCAAGGCCATCCTCGGTTCGGGGGTGCTCGAGGCCCGCGGCGACGCCTACGTGCTCACGGGCGCGCTGGCGCAATTGCACATCCCGGAGACATTGCAGGATTCGCTGATGGCGCGGCTCGACCGGGCGCCGCGGCTGCGCGAAGTGGCACAATTGGGCTCGGTGCTGGGACGCGAGTTTGCCTATGACATGATCAGTGCCTTGGCCGGGATCGAGGAAGAGATGCTGCAGAGCGGTCTCGGTCAGCTGGTGGTCGACGAGCTGCTCTACCAGCGCGGCCGCCCGCCGCGCTCGCGCTACCTGTTCAAGCATGCGCTGATCCAGGATGCGGCTTACCAATCGCTGCTGAAGCGCACCCGCCAGCAATATCACCAGCAGGTGGCAAAGCTGCTGGAGGATCGCTTTCCCGAGGTGGCGAGCACGCAACCGGAATTGGTGGCGCATCACTACACCGAAGCGAATTGTCCGGCGCAGGCGATCGCGTATTGGCACAAAGCCGGCGCGGCCGCGGCGAGCAAGTCGGCGAACGTCGAAGCGATCGACCAATTTCGCCGAGGCCTGGCACTGGTCGAAGCGCTACCGGATATGCGCGAGCGGGCCGAGCGTGAGCTGGATTTGCAAATGGCGCTTGGTCCCGCGCTGTTCGCGACCAAGAGCTACAGCCACCCCGACATCGGCCGAGCCTATGCGCGGGCATGGGAGCTCTGTCGGCAGCTCGGGGATCACTCCCGGGAGTTCACGGCGCTCCGCGGCCTGTATCTCCACCATTTGAACCTACTCGAGATGGAGAAGGCGCAGCATTTTGCCGAGGAGGCGTTGCGTGTCGCCGAACGGCTTGACGATGCGGCCCGTCTCGTCGGGGCGCACATGGCGCTCGGCGTGACGCTGTTCTTCCAGGGGAAGCTCGAGCCGGCGCTTGCGCAATTTCGGCGGGGCTTCGAGATGTTCGATCCGAACATGCAGTTCCCGGATTGGCCGGGTGCCCACCCCGGCGTGCAATGCCAGTTCTGCCCGATGCTGATTTCCTGGATGCTCGGTTACCCGGATCGGTCCCTCGATGAGCTGAGGGCAGCGGTAAGAAGCGCCGAGACGCTCGGGCACCCGTTGACCCTCGCCCAAACGCTGTGTTGCGCCGCGCTCGTTCACATCTTTCGCCACGAGCCATCGGCGGCCGCCGACTATGCCGGACGGGCTTTGCGGATCTGCGAGGAGCAGCGCATCGCGCAGTATCACGCGTTTGCCCTTTGCGTGAACGGATGGGCGCTCGGCGCCTCCGGCGAAAGCGAGAAGGGGCTGGCCCAAATTGGCACAAGGGGTGGACAGCTACGGTCTTGGGGTGCTCCAACATATCCTGCTGGCGTTGCAGGCCGATGCGCAATTGGCGATCGGCAAACCCGAAGCGGCGCTTGCATCGGTCGCCGCCGGGCTGAAGGCGGTCGAAAAGACGGGGGGAGCGCCGCTCGAAGCCGAGCTCTATCGGCTCAAGGGCGAGGCCTTGCTCGCCGGCGCCGGGACGGTGAGCGAGGCCGAGGCGGCCATCGAGCAAGGCATCGCCGTCGCGCGCCGGCAGAACGCGAAGTCCTGGGAATTGCGCGCCGCAACGAGCCTCGCCCGCCTGCGCCGCCAGCAGGGCCGGCCGCAAGAGGCGGTCGCCCTGCTCGCCCCGATCCTCGCCTGGTTCACCGAAGGCTTCGACACCGCCGACCTCAAAGCCGCCCGCACCCTCCTCGACGAACTCGAAAACCCCGCCGCCCTCGACGCCGTCCTGGTGCGGTCATGAAGGGCAGCCAAGGGCGTCGCCGGCGAGGTGATTATCCGTCGGCGTGGTCTTCTCGCAGCCCGGCGTCAAACCATTACGGTCACCTGTTGGGGTGGTACCCGATCGGTGGCCGGGTGTATCTGGGGATGGACCCGGGCCCGCGTCTGCGCTAACCATTGCGCATCGAACGGCCGCCGGCCGGGCGGCATGCCTGCAGCGATGAGGAGAGCGGCGATGGCTTACGAAGGCATGATTGCGGAAACCATCTCGATCAACGGCGACAAGGGCGAAGCGATCTCGGCCTATGTCGCGCGGCCGTTGGGTGCGGGCCCGTTCCCGGGCATGGTGCTACTTCATCATGCGCCGGGCTGGGACGAGTGGTACCGCGAGGCGACCCGCAAATTCGCGCATCACGGCTACGCGACGATCAGCCATAACCTCTATCACCGCGCCGGCGAAGGCAAAGCCGACGACGTCGCCGCCAAGGTGCGCGCCGAGGGCGGCGTTCCCGATGCCCAGGTCATCGGCGACACCGAGGGTGCGGTGGCATGGCTGCGCGCCCAGCCCTGGCTCAACGGCAAGGTCGGCGTGTTCGGCACCTGCTCGGGCGGGCGGCAGACCTTCCTCTATGCCTGCCACACCAAGAACATCGACGCCGCCTGCGAGCTGTGGGGCGGCCGGGTGGTGATGAGCAAGGAGGAGCTGAACCCGAAACAGCCGAAGGCGCCAATCGACTTTACCAAGGACCTGTCCTGCCCGTTGCTCGGCCTCTTCGGCAACGAGGATCGGGCGCCGACCCCGGAGCAGGTCAATGAGCACGAGGCCGAACTCAAAAAGCACGGCAAGAATTACGAATTTCACCGCTATGACGGCGCCGGGCACGGCTTCTTCTATTACGACCGGCCGCCCTACCGCATCGAGCAGGCGCTCGACGGCTGGCAGAAGGTGTTCGCGTTCCTCGGCAAGCACCTGAAGAAATAAACCGCCGGCATGTGCACCTCGATCGTCGAGATCGTCGGCGCGAGCGGCGCCGGCAAGAGCGCGGACGGGTGGTTCGATCTGACCCATTCGGTGGTGTCCTACGACCACCCGCACCACGCTCTGTTGGAAGAAGCGATCACCATCGATTTCGTGAACTCGGCACTCGGGCCGGGCGCGCGGGTCGCGGTCGAGCTGACATTGGAGTCGGCCAAAGAGCTGAGTGCCGCACTCGCCCGCGCGATCGCCCAGGCTGAGATCGAGGAAAGCGCGCGTCATCGCCCGCAACGCTGGGCTCAGGCTTCAGTGTGAGAGCGGCCTATCGGTGAGAACCCATTACTTCTGCGGGCCGTAGAACAGCACCCAGACCGAAAAGTCCGCCGAGATATCCTCGAACCCGTGCGCGACATGGGCGGCGCAAAACAGGACGTCTCCTGGGCCGACCTCGGTGACGTTGTCCTCGACCCGGTACCGGGCAGTGCCGGCGGCAACAAAATACAGCTCGTCGCGCTGGTGCGGAACCTGTGGGCCGTTCGTGGGTCGCGCGGCGAACCGTACCTCCAACTCGCCGTCAACGAACACCTCGGTCGATCGCCCCGGCGTTCGCGGCAAGGCGAGGGCGGCGGCCAGCGATACAGGCGGCGGTGTGCGATCCATAGTTCTCCCTCCAGCAAGATTGCGCTGCCGCCAACGTAGGGCGGCCAGAGCCGGCAGTGTGTGGTGATTTTTTAGTTGGCATCGTCCGCTGCCGTCTGGAAATCGAGCGCTCACCGAGAAAGGGAACCGGATGGCAGGCTCGGCCGTCGAGATCGGCGGCCGGGGGTGTTGCGCAAACCCGGCTGGCCCTGTAGCACAATCGAAGAAATGGCTAGGAGAGCGGTTATGACTGCACGCGTGCCGATGGTGTCGTTGGAGCACGCCCGCGAGCTTGGCGAGGCGATGGGCATGCCGGTGCGGCGCACGCAGAGCGAGGCGTTTCGCACGCTGGCCAATAATCCCGGCGTCGCCAGGGTCGCCTATGGCCAGTTGATGCAGCTGCTGGAGAACAACAAATTCGACACTCGGCTGCGCGAATTGATGATCATGCGGATCGGCTGGGTCACCGGCTCGGCTTACGAGTGGACGCAGCACTGGCGGGTGGCGACCACGGCCGGGATTCCGCCCGAGGATATTCTGGCGGTGCGCGATTGGCGCAATTCCGGGCGGTTGGCGCCGGCGGACAAGGCGATCCTCGCCGCCACCGACGAGTGCCTCGCCGGTAAATCGATTTCGGATGCCGCCTGGGCCGAGGTGACAAAGCATGTCGCCGACCCGGCACAGCAGGTCGAGTTCATCATCGCCATGGGCAACTGGATGATGTTTTCGCTGTTGTTTCGAAACCTGCGCATTCCGTTGGCCGAGGGTGTGGCGGTCTGGCCACCAGATGGTCTGGCGTCCCCGGCGGCGGAGGGAATGGGGTAGGTGGGTGCCGGCGCCGGTGAATGATCGTGGCTCTCCAGCCGCCGTGCTGGCGGCTGAACCTTATGTGCTCACGATCTAAATCTAAAGCGCTTCGCCGCCGCGCTCGCCGGTGCGGATGCGGATCGCCTCGTCGATCGTGGTGACGAAGATTTTGCCGTCGCCGATCCGTCCGGTGTGCGCGGCCTGCTGGATCGCCTCGACTGCGCGCTCGACGAGATCGTCCTCCATGACGACTTCGATCTTCACCTTGGGCAGGAAGTCGACGACGTATTCGGCGCCGCGGTAGAGCTCGGTGTGGCCCTTCTGCCGGCCGAAGCCCTTGGCCTCGGTGACAGTGATGCCCCTGATCCCGACCTCGTGCAGCGCCTCCTTGACCTCGTCGAGCTTGAACGGCTTGATGATCGCTTCGATCTTCCTCATCGGATCGCATCCCTATCGACCGGGGCGCCGTCCCCGATCCCCGGCTCAAGCATAACCCATGCCATGCCCTTCGGCGATGGCGGACGTCACGCGACTTTGCCGGCCGGCAGATTGCCGAGCAGCTTGCGGATCCGCTCGATCGCCTCGGCGATGGCCTCGCTGCTGTTCGCGTACGAAAAGCGCAGATAGCCTTCGCCGTATTCGCCAAAGCTGGTGCCGGCGATGGTCGCTACACCCGCGTCGTCGAGCAGTTTGCCTTGAAGCGTGCGGGCGTCGAAGCCGGTCCCGGCGACATTGGGGAAAGTGTAGAAGGCGCCGCCCGGCTGCGCGCAACGGATGCCGGGGAGCCCGTTCAGCGCCGCGACGATCAGCCGGCGCCGCTCGGCAAAGGCCTGAACCATGCGTTCGACCGGCTCGCGCGGCCCCTCCAGTGCCGCGATCCCGGCGAACTGGGCGGCGGCGTTGACGCAGGAATGGCAGTTGATCGCCAGCCGCTCGGCCGGCGCGAAGAGCGCCTGCGGCCACACCCCGTAGCCGAGCCGCCAGCCGGTCATCGCATAGGTCTTGCTCCAGCCGTCGAGCAGGATCAGACGATCGCGGATCGAGGGGTAGCGCAAGAGGCTCACATGCTCGGCGCCGTCATAGAGGATCTCGCCATAGATCTCGTCGCTCATCACCGCGACCTGCGGGTGGCCTTCGAGCCCGGCGACGAGGCGGTCAAGCTCCTGCCGCGGCACCACCCCGCCGGTCGGGTTGGCCGGGCTGTTGATGATCAACAGGCGGGTGCGCGGCGTGATCTGGGCCAACACCTCCTCGGCGCTGAACGAGAAGCCGGCGCTTTCGTGCAGCGGCATCGGCACCGGCGTCGCACCGGAAAACCGGATGACACTCTCGTAGATTGGGAAGCCGGGGTTCGGGTACATGATCTCGGCGCCCGGCTCGCCGAACATCAGGATCGCGAAGAACATCGTGACCTTGCCGCCGGGGACGACGAGGACAAGATCGGGCGAGATTTCGACCCGGTGCCGGCGGTAGAGATCGGCCGCCACTGCCGCGCGCAATGCCGGGATGCCGTTTGCCGGGGTATAGCCGTGATGGCCGTCGGCGAGCGCTTTGCGCCCGGCCTCGACGATGTGCCCCGGGGTCGGAAAGTCCGGCTGGCCGATGCCGAGGTTGATGATCGAGCGGCCCTGTGCCGCCAGCGCATTGGCGCGCGCCAATACCTCGAACGCGGTCTCGGTCCCGAGCACGCCCATGCGTTCGGCCATCTGCACCATCGAAGCCTCCTCGGCGCCGCCCATCCGTTCAGGCCGGCAGTTACGGCGCAAGTGCCGCAGGTGTCAACGGACGGATGCCGCGGGAGCCGGTCGGCGCCGGGGGTCTTCCCGGCGGCAGGCGGCGCTGATAATTTCGCCCCGACGCATGATCCTGGAGCCGCCGATGATCGACCTCTACGCGATGGGAAGCCCGAACGTCGTCAAGATCTACATCGCCCTCGAGGAGATGGGCCTGCCCTATACCGTGCATCCGGTCGACGTCTTTGGGCAGGCGCAGTTCGACCCGGAGTTCCTGAAGCTCAACCCGGTCGCCAAGGTCCCGGTGATCACCGATTCCGACGGCCCCGGCGGCAAACCCTACACGCTCTTCGAATCCGGCGCGATCCTGCAATACTTGGCTGAGAAGACCGGCCAGTTCCTGCCCAAGGACCCGATCGGCCGCTTCGACGCGCTGCAATGGATGATGGTGCAGATGACCCTGGTCGGCCCGATGTTCGGGCAGTTCGTCCACTTCATGCGCTTTGCGCCAAAGGGCAACGATTACGCGCTCGACCGCTACCGCACCCAGGTGCGCCGCGCCCTCGACGTGCTCGACCGGCGGCTTGGCGCAGCGCCGTTCCTCGGCGGGGCGAGCTATTCGATCGCCGATATCGCGACCTTCCCCTGGGCGCGCGGCGTCGGCGCCTTTCTCGGCAAGCCGGCGGAGGCGGATTATCCAAGGCTGATGGCCTGGGTCGCGACTATCGCCGCCCGGCCGGCGGTGGTGCGCGCGCTGGCCGCGGTCGACGACGTGCGGGGAAAGACGACGCAGTTCGACCAGGCCGACGCCGAGGCCAAGGACCGCCTTTTCGGCCGCGGCCGGCACGCTGCGGCGGCGTAGGCGCCCTCGATGGACGAGGCGGCACTCGGGCTGCCGCCCGGCGCCTTCGCCAAGCTCGACGCGGAGGAGGACGAGCTCTTCTACGAGCCGCCGCGGCTCGTCCATCACATCGACGACGGCGCCATCGCGGCGCTGACCGAGTTCTACCGCGCCGTACTGCCGCCGGGCGGCGTGCTCCTCGACCTGATGTCGAGCTGGGTCAGCCATCTGCCGCCCGAAATCGCCTACGGCGAAATCATCGGCCACGGCATGAACGCCGAGGAGCTCGCCGCCAACCCGCGCCTCAGCCGCTGGTTCGTGCAGAACCTCAACCGAGAGCCCCGGCTGCCGCTCGACGATGAGAGCGTCGACGCGGCGATGATCTGCGTCTCGATCCAGTATCTGCAGCAGCCGATCGCGGTATTGCGCGAGGTCGCCCGCGTGCTGCGACCCGGTGCGCCGCTCGTCATCGGCTTTTCGAACCGCTGCTTCTGGACCAAGGCAGTGGCGGTCTGGCGGGCGCTCGACGACGACGGCCACGCGCGGCTCGTCGAACATTACCTGCGCTCCGCCGGGTACGAGCGGATCGAGACCCATCGCCTGGCGGAATGGGTCGAGGATCAGAGCGACCCGATGATCGCGGTGGTCGGCCGCGCGCAGCTGGCGTCAAGGGGCAGTCTTGAAGGGAGACACGCATGACTGTTCAAACTCACGCCGTCGACGACTCTGAAATAGCCGATCTTCGCGCCACCGCTCGTGGCCCCGTGTTGATCCCAGGCGACCCGGGCTACGACCTTGCCCGGACGGTGTGGAATGCGACGGTGGACAAGCGGCCGGCGGTGATAATCCAGTGCGCGGGTGCCGCCGACGTCGTCGCAGCGGTCAATTTTGCGCGCCAATCCGGTCTGCTGATCTCGGTGCGTGGCGGCGGACACAGCATCGCCGGCCGGGCAGTATGCGAGAATGGTGTGATGATTGATCTTTCGCATATGAAAGGCATCCGTGTCGATCCGACACGACGAACAGCGCTGGCGCAGCCGGGCCTAAGGCTCGGAGAATTCGACCGGGAAGCGCAGGCGTTCGGGCTCGCCACCACGTTGGGCGTGGCGACCGACACCGGCATCGCGGGGCTTACGCTAGGCGGCGGGTACGGCTGGCTGAACGGCAAGTATGGACTGGCCTGCGACAATGTGCAGTCCGCCGATGTGGTCACCGCAGACGGCCGGCTCGTGACGGCCAGCGCCGACGAAAATGCCGACCTGTTCTGGGGCGTCCGCGGAGCCGGGGCCAATTTCGGCGTCGTGACCTCGTTCGAATATCGACTGCATCCGGTAGGTCCGGTGCTCGCCGGCTTGGTGCTTTATCCGTTTAGCCTGGGCAAGGAGACCTTGCGTCTTTATCACGAGTTCTCCGCGACCTGTCCGGACGAGGTCAGTACCGTCGGGCTGCTCTTGAGCGCTCCGGACGGTACTCCGGCGGTTGGCATCGCGGCGTGCTACACCGGTTCCATCGAGGAAGGCGAGCGGGTACTGAAACCGATAAGGACATTCAGCTCGCCGATGGCGGATCTGATCGCCCCACGCCGCTACACCGAGATGCAGAGCTTGTTCGATCAGAATTGGGTGCCGGGGCAGTTCAATTACTGGAAGACCAGTCTGATGCGCGCGCCGAGCGATGAGACGATCGAGATTTTGCTGGAGCAGGCGCGCAAGCGGCCGACGTCGACCTCCGTCATCTACTTCCAGCAGCTGCACGGCGCAGCAAGCCGCGTCAAAGCGAGCGATACGGCATTTCCCCACCGCTTTGATCACTATGACTGCGGACCGTGGTCAATCTGGCAGGACCCGGCAGACACCGACCGCTGCATCCGTTGGGCGCGGGACTGCTGGGAGGCGCTACGGCCATCCTACGAGCGGAGCGCTTACGTCAATGCAGTCGATGACACGGTCGATGACGACGAGCGGGTGAAATCGGCCTACGGGGCGAATTACGAGCGGCTGGTCGCGCTAAAGAACAAATACGACCCGACAAATCTATTCCGGCTCAACGCCAACATCCGGCCGACGGTGTAAACGGGTGGACGGTCCGACATCGTAGGCCACCGAGCAATCTATCTTTTGGGAGATGCGTGATGCAACTGGGCACCTTGCTGCCATTGGGCGACATCGGCGGCGATCCGGCCGTGGTGCGGGAATATGCGCAGACCGCGGAAGCGATCGGCTACCATTTTGTCGAGGCGCCGGACCATGTGCTGGGGGTCAACGCCGCGAGCCGGCCGGGTTGGGACCGCAACAGTTCGGAGGATTTGTTCCACGACCCGTTCGTGCTGTTCGGATATCTCGCCGGCTGCACGCAGAAGCTCGGCTTTTCGACCGGTGTCCTGATCCTGCCGCAGCGCCAGACCGTGCTGGTCGCCAAGCAGGCGGCCTGCCTCGACGCGCTGTGCGACGGCCGGTTCCGGCTCGGCATCGGGGTCGGCTGGAACGAGGTCGAGTTCACCGGGCTCAACGAGAACTTCCACAACCGCGGCCGCCGCTCCGAGGAGCAGATCGAGGTCATGCAGAAGCTGTGGGCCGCGCCGCATGTCAGCTTTAAGGGCCGCTGGCACAATATCGACGATGCCGGCATCAACCCGCTGCCCGCCTCGGGCAAGGTGCCGGTCTGGTTCGGCGGGCATCACGAGCGCACCCTGCCGCGCATCGCCAGGCTCGGCGACGGCTGGATGCCGAACGCCTATCCGCCCGACCAGAGCGCGCTCGAGGTCTTCGCGCAGCTGCGCCGGCTGACCACGGAGGCCGGACGCGACCCGGCTGCCGTCGGGATCGAGGTCTGGGTCTCGATGGGCACCGGTGGGGAAGCCGATTGGGCGCGGGAAACCCGGTTCTGGAAGGACGCCGGCGCCACTCATCTGTGCCTGACGACCACCTTCAGCCGCCGCCATCACCAGCGCATCCCCGGCCACAGCATGGCCGACCACCTGGGGGCCTTGCGCCGCTATCACTCGGCGGTCGCCGATCTACTCTAGCCGCTACCGCCGGTCGCGAAAAAAGGCGCGCAGCAGCGCGCCGGCGCGGCGCTCCTCGATGCCGCCGTAAATCTCCGGGCGGTGGTGGGTGGTCGGCTGCGCGAAGAGGCGCGGGCCGTGCTCGACCGCCCCACCCTTGGGGTCGTAGGCGCCGAAATAGAGCCGGCGCAGCCGCGCCAAACCGATCGCCGCCGCGCACATCGCGCAGGGCTCGAGGGTGACCCAGAGATCGCATTCGGGAAGGTGGGCGGCGCCGAGCCTCGCGGCAGCCGCGCGCAGGACCAGCATTTCGGCATGCGCGGTCGGGTCGCGGTCGGCCTCGACCCGGTTGCCGGCGGCGGCGAGGACATGGCCCTGGCATCGACCAGGACGGCGCCGACCGGCACCTCGCCTTGCCGCGCCGCGGCTTCGGCCTCGGCGAGCGCCTGCAGCATCGGCGAGGCGGCGGCTGTCATCCCTGGTGCCAGCGCCGGATCGGCTCGGGGATCGCGATCGGCCGCCGCGTCGACAATCGCATGAAGAGCCCCTCCTGCTCGGCCTCGGCGTGGACCTTGTCGCCGACCGCGAACTCGGCGGCGAGCCGCCAGCGCACTCGGCCGAGCGAGGCGACCCGCATCCGCCCGACGAGCGGGTCGGCGATCGTCACCGGCCGGCGATAGGCGATCCGCGTCGCCACCAGGATCGGCGCCACATCCTCGGCCAGCGCCCGGATCAACGGATAGGCCTCCTCCATCAGCCCGAGCCGCAAATCCTCGAGCCAGCGGATGAAGACGATGTTGCTGACGACGCCGGCAAAATCGATGTCGTAGGTCTGTACCCGCAGCCTTTGCTCGTAGACGCCGCTCATCCGTGCACCGGTCCCGATCCGGTGCTCAGCATGGCACAGCCGGCCATCGCGTTCACCCTCGATCGCCACCGCCCGTTACGGGTTTCGTGTGAAAATCATACAAATATTGACAATATCGCACAAGTCGCTTAGTCTCCGGTCTCGACCCGACAGGCGATCCCAAACGGTCGAAGGAAGGGCGCGGGCTGTATTTTTTCTGCAGATATCAGCAAAAGCAGCGATGACCATCTCTATCTGACGAACGAGCCCGGTGTCGCTGTCGCCGGATGTAAGCTTGTTCTAAGATAGGCCGGAACGGAGGACGCCGGCATGGATTCCGAGCGGCAGGAGCGGGTCGAGCGGCGGCTGGCGGCGATCCTTGCCGCCGATGTGGCGGGGTATTCGCGGCTGATGGGGGCGGACGAGGAGGGCACGCTCGAACGCCTCAAGGCGCTGCGCCGCGAGCTTCTCGATCCGAAAATCGCCGAGCACCATGGCCGCATCGTCAAGACCACCGGCGACGGCATGCTGGTGGAATTTGCCAGCGTCGTCGATGCGGTGCGCTGCGCGGTCGCGGTGCAGCAGGCGATGCCCGAGCGGAACACGGGCGTCGCGGCGGACAACCGCATCGAATTGCGCATCGGCATCAATCTCGGCGACGTGATCGTCGAGGGCGACGACCTCTATGGCGACGGCGTCAACATCGCCGCACGGATCGAAGCCCTGGCCGATGCCGGCGGGGTGTTCGTCTCCAATACGGTTCACGACCAGGTGCGCGACCGGCTGCCCTTTGTCTTCGAGGATCTGGGCGAGCAGCAGGTCAAGAACATCGCCCGCCCGGTGCGGGTCTACCGGGTTCGCGACAGCGCCGCCGCCAAGAGCCCATCGGCGCCGGCTTCGCCCGTGCTGCCGCTTCCCGACAAGCCGTCGATCGCGGTGTTGCCGTTCGCCAATATGAGCGGCGACCCGGAGCAGGAATATTTCGCCGACGGCATGGTGGAGGAGATCATCACCGCGCTGTCGCGCATCCGCTGGCTCTTCGTCATCGCCCGCAATTCGAGTTTTACGTACAAGGGCCAAGCGGTCGATGTGAAACAGGTCGGCCGCGAATTGGGCGTGCGCTATGTCCTCGAAGGCTCGGTGCGCAAGGCGGGAAATCGCGTGCGGATCACCGGGCAGCTGATCGACGCGATGAGCGGAGCGCATCTCTGGGCCGATCGCTTCGACGGTTTGCTCGAAGACGTATTCGAGCTTCAGGACAAGGTGGCCGTCAGCGTCGCCGGCGTCATCGAGCCGGCATTGCAGGCCGCCGAGACCGCTCGCTCCGCCGGCCGGCCAACCGACCGATCTGACCGCCTACGACCTCTACCTGCGCGCCTATGCGATGGTCTGGTCGTCGGCAAGGCAAATCGCCGAGGCGCTCCGTCTGATGGAGCAGGCGATTGCGCGCGATCCGCGTTACGGGCCCGCCCTCGCCTGGGCCGCGTTCTGCTGTTTTCGGCTGCTTGTTGACGATGCTGAGCGAAGACCGGCAGGCGGACCGTCTGAAGGGCGTGGATTTCGCAAGGCGGCCCTTGGAAGTGGCCGGCGACGACCCCGGCATCCTGGCGAATGCCGCCATCGCGCTGGCCTATTTTGGCGAGGATATCGGCGCCATGATAGCGATGGTCGACCGTGCCCTGGCACTCAATCCGAACTACGCGCGCGGCTGGTCCGTCAGCGGCACACTCAGACCTTTGGGCAGGCCAGCCCGACCTCGCGATCGAGCATGCCGAAACCTCGCTGCGCCTCAGCCCGCGCGCGCCGGGTCGGCGGGCCACTCTTGTCAGATCGGCGCCGCACATTTCTTCAACCGGCGCTTCGACGAGGCGGTGCCGAAACTGCTCCTCGCGATCCAGGAGGATCCAAGCTGCCCCGTACCCATATCGCAATCTCGCCGCGTGCTATGCTCATATGGGGCGGCTCGACGAGGCGCGAGAGATCGTCAGGCGGCTGCGCGCCATTACCCCTGGTCGTGATACCGGATGTCAGCTACTTGCGGAACGCCGAGCACCGCGAGCTCTACCTGTCCGGCCTGCGCCTGGCGGCGGGCGAGGCGGCATGAGCCAGACCCGCCGCCTCGCGGCGATCCTGGCCGCCGATGTGGCGGGGTATTCGCGGCTGATGGGGGCGGACGAGGAAGGCACGCTCGAACGCCTCAAAGCGCTGCGCCGCGAGCTTCTCGATCCGAAGATCGCCGAGCACCAGGGCCGCATCGTCAAGACCACCGGCGACGGCATGCTGGTGGAATTTGCCAGCGTCGTCGATGCGGTGCGCTGTGCGGTCGCGGTGCAGCAGGCGATGCCCGAGCGGAACACCGGCGTCGCGGCGGACAACCGCATCGAATTGCGCATCGGCATCAATCTCGGCGATGTGATCGTCGAGGGCGACGACCTCTATGGCGACGGCGTCAACATCGCCGCGCGGATCGAAGCCTTGGCCGATGCCGGCGGGGTGTTCGTCTCCAATACGGTTCATGACCAGGTGCGCGACCGGCTGCCCTTTGTCTTCGAGGATCTGGGCGAGCAGCAGGTCAAGAACATCGCCCGGCCAGTGCGGGTCTATGCGTTCCGCCCCAACGCCGTCGCCGACCCGCCAGCTCTGAGCGTCCTGCCCATTCCGCCAATCTCCGAGGCCGCCGCGACGCCATGCCTGTCTATCGTGGTGCTGCCGTTCGCGAATCTCAGTGACGACCAAGAGCAGCAATATTTTGCGGACGGGATCACCGAGGACCTGACAACCGATCTGTCGCGGATCGCAGAAAGTTTTGTGATCTCGTGCAATACCGCGTTTTACCTACCGTCGGTAATTCGGCATCGCGCGAGCATGTCCGAATACTGGACTCGACGTCGAGCGCAAGGCGGGGTGTAACCCGCCGTGCCGCTCGCACCGGCGGCGGGTTGCGCGCCGCTCCACCCGCCCTACGCTTGCTGTTACCCGGTGCGGATGCGATGACTTTTGTGGAGGCTGGGCGGCAATTGGCTCAAGATCAGCCACCGCCGGCTGATCCCGGTGCCGGCTGGAGCGTTGGTTGCCGGAAAGGCCGTCGCCAAGAGCCGCAGACGATGACGCCTAAGAATCCGATTGCGAGCAGAGCCAAGCTGCCCGGCTCGGGGACCGTGCTAATCTCCAGGTTATCAAAATACCCCTGGTAATTGAGGGGATTATAGGTTCCGCTGGCACGCAGTTCGCCCAGTTGGAGTTCGGGGGTGCTGAATTCCGTGATCGGGGGTCCCAGTCCTCAACAGGTCTGCCCAGCTCTCCTGATCGAACTCGTCTCCATTGAGGAAATAGATGGTCTTTTGGTCGGGGAAGTCGAAACGAGCCTCCAGCTCGTTGTATTGACCAAGAGGAAAGTGGGCCTGTGTGCAGTGCGGTGCCTCTTCGACATGGACGTGGCCATCCGACGACAGCCACATTATGCTACGTTGGAAAGCAAAAGTCGCCCTACCGAATTCAGGGTCTTCGGATGTAGAGGAAAGGTGGAAGTTCACGCTGATCTGATCGACGTCGCCAGTTCTTGGCCCAATCAACGCGGCCTCAACCTTGACGCTTATTTCCCGGCCCTCACCATTAAAGACGGGGCTCGCACCACCAGGCAGATAACGGAAGCGGCGTAGGCGCCACCAAAGGCATTGTTCGCCATCGGGTCGATCCGCAGCGACTGCGCCCCGTCCCTTTGGGAAGGTGGTTGATATGGAGCCGACCGGAATGGAGCCGACCGGGCCGCCTGTGTCGGAGCTCTATAGCCCATCCCCCCTGACCAACGATGGGCCCCGGGGTGAAGGTCGGTTGCTCAAACCCGGTCTGATAGAAGATCTCGCCATGCGCCGGGTTTAGCGTCCCGCCGAGGATGGCGACGGCTAGCGTCGTAGCCAACACCGCGCCGCAGCTCACCCGAGCAAAGTTTTCTGCCAATTGTCCGCCTTGGGGTCGTTGTTTATTTGGCTCAGCTGCGCCAAGCGGGCGAGCGAAAGGCTGTGCGCGGCGTGAATTTGACGTCCAACGAGTGCAGGTCACAATCCGCCTCCTCTCAAACACCTAAGCGAAGATTCGTGGCACACGGCGAGGGACCGGGGTCGCCGTTACTTACCGGGTCGAGTTTTGCAGGCTACAAATCAGCCCGACAGCCGCTCGACCGTCCCCTCAAACACCGGGGCGCCCGGACCGGTCTGGATCATGTGAAAAGCACCGCCCTTCGATCCGGCAAATATGTCGAATGTGGGTCCTGGTGGGCCAAAGGCGAGCGAACCCGTGCAATCGGGCCCCACCGCGTATTTCCCGGGCCCGGGCGGGCTGCGAGTGACCACTCCGTTTACGCTGACCGTCGCGTCGGGAACCCAGAGGGTGCCATCCCCATTAAAGCGGATCAATTCGATGATAGCCTTGGGTTGAGGGACGCCGCCGACAATGTTGAACCCGGAAGCGGTGAAGACATAGAGACCGCGGAGGGTCTGGTCGCTGCACGCTTTCTGTTCGTCGCCATTGTCTCCGGCCTCGGCAAAACCGGACATGGCGAATACTATTGCAACGGCTGCCATGCATTGCGTGGCGAGGATTTTGGCGGGTCGCCTCACTGCTGCTTTCATTTGAATAAGTCCTTTCTTGCCAAATCTGGGATGCGCACCGATCCGGCCGCCGTGTCTCTACTGCGGACTCCAGGCGTTTTCCGTCAGTTCGAGGAGGATGTTGTCCCCGAGTTCGCACCCGGCAGCGCACGTTGCACCCGGTGGCACAAGGGCGGGCGGCAAGCCCGGCGCGTGTTCTTTCGCCACCACTCCTAAAACGCCCTGTCCGTATCCGACCACGGCGATCGCGATGTGGATCTCCCTGCCGCCGGGAACCTCGAGAATCATGTTGCCGGTGCAATCGGGGTCGACAGCGTAGCTCCCGGTCTGGCCGGTGCGAAAACCGTCCTGGGTGAGCGGGGTCGTCGCGTTGATTGTCGGCGCGCCATTGCTCATGTTGAAATCGACGCGTTTGAACGAGCCCCTGCCGTCGAAGGTGAATTGACCGACCGCGGTGACCATCAGGGGGGCAGCAAACGGATGCAATGCGCCCGCGGCGTCGATTACACCGACGTTCACACCCTGCACCTTAAAAGCGTATTGGCCGCGCAGAGAGCCGTCATGGCAGGACGTGGCCGCTTGCGCCGCACCGGCGCACGCCATAATGCCAAACAAGCCGACCGTTGTTCTGAAACTGCTGAGCATTTTGCTTTCCCCAAAAAACTGAAAAAATCGCGCTCAAGGTTTCGTCCCCGCGAGCCCGCAGCGATCTCTTGTTTTGTTGCGGGGAGCATGCGGGCGGACCTGCGTCGGCCTCGCCCGGTTCACCCCAGGGAATGCAATCAAGCCTGTTAGACCGAGGGCGCGCTATGAGACGGAGCTAAAAAGATTCTGAATTTTGTGTTAAATTTTTGGAAGATTTCGGGCCGCGCGGGAGGCGCAGCTATGGACGCACTTGCCGCGGCCGATATTTTCCTGTTCCAGGGTCTCCGCCTCGACCGGCGCGGCGGGGTCCTGTTCGGGCACGATCAACAAGGTGTTTTCGCGCCGATAGCGATCGGCAGACGGGCGCTCGACATTCTCGGCGTGCTGGTCGAGCGGCCAGGCGACCTGATCTCGCGAGACGACATCATCGAGGCGGTCTGGCCGGGAAGGACGGTCGAGGACAGCAACCTCAATGTCCAGGTCGCGGCATTGCGCCGGATTCTCGACCACGGGCGAGCAGACGGCAGCTGCATCCAGACCGTTTCCGGGCGGGGCTATCGCTTTGTCGCGCCGGTGACGCGGGTCGAACCTGCGGCCCCGCCGGCCAGTACCGGCAGCCGCGGGACCATCGCCGAGGACGGACAACCGCATGGTCCAAGCGCCGGTGCTGCGGCTCCGACCCCCGCCGCGCCGCGGATGTCGATCGTGGTGCTGCCGTTTGCCAATATGAGCGACGACCGCGACCAGCAATATTTTGCCGACGGGATCACCGAGGACCTGACAACCGATCTGTCGCGGATCGCAGAAAGCTTTGTGATCTCGTGCAATACCGCGTTTACCTACCGGAACAAGCGGGTCGATACAAAGCAGATTGGGCGTGAGCTGGGGGTGCGCTATGTGCTGGAAGGGAGCATCCGGAGGACAAGCAGCCAGATCCGCGTCAACGCCCAACTGATCGACGCCGAAACCGACGGCCATCTGTGGGCCGAGCGTTATGAAGGCGACACCAGCAATATATTCGCCCTGCAAGATGAGATCACCAGGCAGATCGCCGTCGCGCTCGACCTCGAGCTGACCGGTGTGGAGGCCGCCAGGCCGATCGAGCATCCGGACGCGCTGGACTACTTTCTACGGGGACGCGCTGCACGGCTGAAGCTGCCATCCCGTGAGAGCTGGGCGGAGGCGATCGATCTATTCGAGCGGGCGCTTGCGCTCGATCAGCGGTCGGCTGCGGCGCAAAGTTATTTGGCGATCACACTGGTGGCCCGCGTGCTCGATAATGTGACCGACACGGCCGCAAGCGACATCGCTCGAGCGGAAGTTTTGGCCCGGCAAGCCTTGGCTGCGTTGCCCCGCAGCCCCTTCGCCCATTATGCCAAAGGTCAGGTTCTGCGCGCGCAGCGCCGACTACGATGACGCCATTCCCGAATACGAAACGGTACTCGCACTGGATCGCAATTCGGTGCGCGCATATGCCCACATCGGCCAATGCAAACTCTACACTGGGTCGCTCGAGGAAGTGATCCCGCTCGAAGAGAAAGCCATCCAGCTCAGTCCCCGCGATCCCGAAGTCGACCAGTTTCTATCTCCGCATTGGGCAGGTACATCTGCTGCAATCACGCATAGATGAGGCAATCTTGTGGCTCGAAAAGGCGTGCAGTGCCAATCCGGCATTATCGCGTAACCACTCCGCTCTCGCCTCAGCCTATGCCCTTCGAGGCGAAGCCGAACGCGCCGCAGCCGAACTCGCCGAAGCCCGGAGACTGAGTGGCGACGATCGTTTTTCGAGCATCGCCCGCCTGAAGACTGTTGGGTATTGGGGGGTGCCGAGGGTCCACGCTCTGTTCGATGCGACTTTTTTTGCCGGTCTGCGTAAGGCCGGGTTACCCGAAGTATGACTGCGACCCGCCGTCTTGCTGCGATCCTTGCCGCCGATGTGGCGGGGTATTCGCGGCTGATGGGGGCGGACGAGGAGGGCACGCTCGAACGCCTCAAGGCGCTGCGCCACGAGCTTCTCGATCCGAAGATCGCCGAGCACCACGGCCGCATCGTCAAGACCACCGGCGACGGCATGCTGGTGTGGGCGCGAGCTGGGCGTGCGCTACGTGCTCGAAGGCTCGGTCCGCAAGGCCGGCAACCGGGTGCGCATCACCGGGCAGCTGATCGACGCGGAGACCGGCGCCCATCTTTGGGCCGACCGCTTCGACGGCTCGCTCGAAGACGTCTTCGAGCTGCAGGACGAGGTCGCGATCAGTGTTGCCGGCGTGATCGAACCGACGCTCCGACAGACCGAGATCGAGCGCGCCCGGCGCAAGCGGCCCGACAGTCTCGATGCCTATGACCTCTATCTGCGCGCCTTGCCCTATGCGTTCACCCCGATGCCCGACGATGCGGACAAAGCGTTGCCCCTGCTCACCAAGGCGATCGAGCTAGAACCCGATTACGCGGCTGCGCATGCCATTATCGCCTGGTGCCACGAGGCGCGCTACTTGCGGGGCGGACTACAGGAGGAAACCCGGATCGCCGCTTTGCGTCATGCGCGCCTGGCGATCGCTGGCGGCAGCGATGATGCGGCCGCGCTTGCCACTGGCGGCTTTGTCATCGCCGTTTGTGGGCGCGATTATGAAACCGCGCTCACCGCTTTCGAACGATCGTTCACGCTATCCAATTCGTTGGCGCTCGCCCTCGGTTTCAGCGCCACCGTACGCGCATGGAAAGGGGATGATGCTATCGCGGTCGAGCAGGCCAACCGCGCGCTCCGCCTCAGCCCCTTCGATCCCCTGATTTACCTGCCCTATGTCGGCTTGGCCTACGCACACTTCGCCGCCGGCCGCTTCGAAGAAACGGTCGCCGCCGCAAGCCTTGCGACCCAGTCGAACCCCCGGTTCAGCGTTCCCCAAATCTTGCACGCTGCTGCGCTGGGCAATCTCGACCGGAGCGAAGACACCAAGACTGTGGTGCAGCGGCTCCTCGAGCTGCAGCCCGGCATCACCGTCGCCACCGCAATCCTGTCAGCCCGTTACGTAAACCCGGAAAATATAGCTGCGCTGGGAAACGCGCTGCGCCGCGCGGGGTTACCCGAAGGATGACCCCGACCCGCCGTCTCGCCGCGATCCTCGCCGCGGTCGGGATCGTTTGAGTTAAGCCATAACCTCGTCGGTCACGACCTTGAACCCGGCGAGGGTCGTCGGCCCATAGCTGGTGGTGAGCGCCACGTCGGCGGCGTCGCGGCCGCGGCCGATCAGAACCCGGCCGATCCGCGGGTGATTGTGGCGCGCGTCGAAAGTGTACCAATGCCCGCCGAGATAGGCTTCGAACCAGGCGCTGAAATCCATCGGCGCAGGGTCCGGCGGGACGCCGATATCGCCCAAATACCCGGTGCAATACCGCGCCGGGATGCTCATGCAGCGGCACAAGGTGATTGCGAGATGGGCGAAGTCGCGGCACACGCCGCGGCGCTGTTCGAACACGTTGAGCGCCGTCTTGGTGGCGTTCGCGTGCTCGTAGCCGAAGGTGACGTGGGCGTGGACAAAATCGCAGATCGCCTGCACCCGCCCCCAGCCGCGTGGGGTATTGCCGAACAGCGACCAGGCGGTTTCGGAGAGCAGGTCGGTCTCGCAATACCGGCTGCCGAGCAGGAACAGCAAGGTATCCGCCGGCAGATCGGCGATCGCGGACTCGCCGGCCGAGGGGACAAAGGCATCGCTCTCTCCGCTGTCGCGCACGATCGCCTCGGCCGATAAGGTCAGCCGCCCGGCCGGCGCCACGATCCGGCTGCAGATGTTGCCAAAGCTGTCGCGGTACTCGCCGACCGGGATCGCCGGGTCGGTGACGATCGGGTCGGGGGTCACCAGATCGCCGGCGCGCGAGGGATGGACCCGCAAGGTCAGCACCATCGCCGTCGGCTGCGGCGATTCATAAGTGACCTGATAGCCGACACGGATTTTGATCATCAGAGCGAAATCCCCGCAGCTCCGGGCGCGACGACCCGGGCAATGAGCCAACGCCGGCAAACGGCATTCGTCGCCGCTGGCGTCGCCTCCCGGAGGCCGATCGGGGACATTCCGATTCTGCGATTGCTCCGGCTATACTCGGCATCGAGAGGAGCCGCAAGGTGCCCGTCCCAGCGGTCGAACGAAAACTCGCCGCGATCTTCGCCGCCGACATCGCCGGCTACAGCCGGCTGATGGGGGCTGGACGAGGCCGGCACGCTTGCCCGGCTCAAGGCCCGCCGCGAAATCATGGACCGGCTGATCGCGGCGCATCGCGGGCGGATCTTCAACACCGCCGGCGACAGCGTCGTCGCCGATTTCGTCAGTGCCGTCGATGCCGTGCAATGCGCGGTCGCGGTGCAGGAGGCTCTTGGCCAAGGAAAATGCGGGCATGGCCGAGAGCGAAGCCATGCGGTTCCGCATCGGCATCCATGTCGGCGACGTGATCGTCGAGGGAACAAACCTGTTCGGCGACGCGGTCAATATCGCCGCCCGGCTGGAGGCGGTTGCCGAGCCCGGCGGGATTTGCGTCTCGGCCACGGTGCGCGACCAGATCGGAAGCAAATTGCCGGTCGGGTTCATCGATCTCGGCGAGCAGCAGGTCAAAAACATCGCGCAGCCGATCCGCGCCTATCGGGTTCAAGGCAAACTCCACGCGTGACCGAGGGCGCGATCGTTGCTCCCCCGCTGGCGCTGCCCGACAAGCCGTCGATCGCGGTATTGCCGTTCGCACAATATGAGCGGCGATCCGGAGCAGGAATATTTCGCCGACGGCATGGTCGAGGAGATCATCACCGCGCTCTCCCGCATCCGCTGGCTGTTCGTCATCGCCCGCAATTCGAGCTTCACCTACAAGGGCCAAGCCGTCGATGTGAAGCAGGTCGGCCGCGAACTCGGCGTGCGCTACGTCCTCGAAGGCTCGGTGCGCAAGGCCGGCGGCCGCGTGCGCATCACCGGCAGCTGATCGACGCGATCACCGGCGCGCATCTCTGGGCCGACCGCTTCGACGGCTCGCTCGAAGACATCTTCGAACTTCAGGACAAAGTCGCGTCAGTGTCGCCGGCGTCATCGAGCCGGCATTGCAAGCGGCCGAAACCGCCCGTTCGGCCGACCGCCCGACCAACGATCTCACCGCCTACGACCTCTATCTGCGCGCCTTGCGCATGTCTTGTCGTCGGCAAGGCGATCCCGAGGCTCTGCACCTTCTCGATCAGGCGATCGGGCGCGATCCGCATTACGGGCCAGCGCTCGCTTGGGCCGCGCTCTGCTGCATACGGCTGCATTGCTGACGGCTGGAGCGAAGATCCGGAGGCCGACTGTCGCGAAGGCGCCGATTTTGCACGGCGGGCTCTTGCAGGTGGCCGGCGACGATCCCGGTACTATCGTCGATGCCGCCTTGGCGCTTGGCCTTTTTTGGCGAGGACATCGGCGCCATGATGGCGCTGGTCGATCGAGCCCTAGCGCTCAACCCGAGTTTTGCGCGCGGTTGGAACAACAGCGGCCTCCTCAATCTGTTTGCTGGGCAACCCGATCGCGCGATTGAGCATGTCGAGGCTGCGCTGCGCCTCAGCCCGCGCGCTCGCGTCGGCACGACGCTCGGCGTCATCGGGACTGCGCACTTGGTCAGCCGCCGTTTCGACGAGGCGCTACCAAAACTCCTCCTCGCGGTCCAAGAGGCTCCGAGCTTTCCCATCCCTTATCGGTCCTCGCCTCATGCCACGCCCATATGGGGCGGCTCGATGAGGCGCGAGATATCGTCAGGCGACTGCGCGCCATCAGCCCGGTCGTGGTTCCACCCGCCACGCAGCTTCGCGATCTCGAACAACGAGAGCTATTGCTGTCGGGCCTGCGCTTGGCGGCTGGCGAGGTGGCATGAGCCAGACCCGCCGTCTTGCCGCGATCCTCGCCGCCGATGTGGCGGGGTATTCGCGGCTGATGGGGGCGGACGAGGAAGGCACGCTCGAACGCCTCAAAGCGCTGCGCCGCGAGCTCCTCGATCCGAAAATCGCCGAGCACCACGGCCGCATCGTCAAGACCACCGGCGACGGCTTGCTGGTGGAGTTTGCGAGCGTCGTCGATGCGGTGCGCTGCGCGGTCGCGGTGCAGCAGGCGATGCCCGAGCGGGATACCGGTGTCGCGGCGGATAACCGCATCGAGCTGCGCATCGGCATCAATCTCGGCGACGTGATCGTCGAGGGCGACGACCTCTACGGCGACGGCGTCAACATCGCCGCCCGGATCGAAGCCTTGGCCGATGCCGGCGGGGTATTCGTCTCCAACACCGTTCATGACCAGGTGCGCGATCGGCTGCCCTTTGTCTTCGAGGATCTGGGCGAGCAGCAGGTCAAGAACATTGCCCGGCCGGTGCGAGTCTACCGGGTCCGACCCGAAAGCCCCCTCCCTGACCCTCCCCCGCGTGCTGGGGAGGGAAGCGCGCTGGGCGCGCGGGTGGGGGCTGCCGCGCCGCTCGCGCTGCCCGACAAGCCGTCGATCGCGGTACTGCCGTTCGCCAATATCAGCGGCGACCCGGAGCAGGAATATTTCGTCGACGGCATGGTCGAGGAGATCATTACCGCGCTCTCCCGCATCCGCTGGCTGTTCGTCATCGCCCGCAATTCGAGCTTTACGTACAAAGGCCAGGCTGGTCGACGTGAAGCAGGTCGGGCATGAGCTGGGTGTCCGCTATGTGCTCGAAGGCTCGGTGCGCAAAGCCGCCGGTCGCGTGCGCATCACCGCCCAGCTGATCGACGCTGTCACCGGCACGCATCTGTGGGCCGACCGGTTCGAGGGCTCGCTCGAAGATGTCTTCGAGCTTCAAGACCAAGTGGCGTCGAGCGTCGCGGGCGTCATCGAGCCGGCCTTGCAGGCCGCTGAAACCGCCCGTTCGGCCGGCCGCCCGACCAACGATCTGACTGCCTACGACCTCTACCTGCGCGCCTACGCGATGGTCTTGTCGTCGGTGCAGCAAATCCCCGAAGCGCTGCTTCTGATGGAGCAGGCGATCGCGCGCGATCCGCGTTACGGGCCCGCACTCGCCTGGGCCGCGTTCTGCTGTCATCGGCTGCTTCATGACAGCGTGAGCAAAGATCCCGTGGCGGACCGTCGGAAGGGCATCGATTTCGCCAGGCGCG
>CAWAFE010000034.1:0-41353 GCA_963781215.1 uncultured Alphaproteobacteria bacterium | reverse complement strand
TCCGCCATTCGGAGGTTCGAAATCCTCCCGCCCCAGCCAGCCGGGGCCTTGGGAGGAAGAAGCGATGCCAGACAACCTGCATTGGGTCGGCACCTGGACGACGGCTCCGGCACCCGCCGAAACCGGCGCTTTCAACAACCAGACCCTGCGCATGACGATGCGCGCCAGCCTCGGCGGCGACACCGTGCGGGTGCGGATCTCGAACGCCTATGGCCGGCGTCCGCTGGACATCGGCGGCGCGCATATCGCGCTGCGCGACGCGGGTCCCGGCATCGTCCCGGGGTCCGACCGCAAGCTGATCTTCGGCGGTGAGAACAACGCGACGATCGCCGCGGGCGCTGTCCTGTTCAGCGACCCGGTGGCACTCGGCCTGGCGCCGCTCGCCGATCTCGCGGTCAGCCTCTATCTGCCCGGCGAGATCCCGAACGATTTTCAGATCACCGGCCGTTATGCGCGGCAGACCAACTACATCTCGCCGCCGGGCGATTTCGCCGCGGCGAATGTGATGCCGATCGCCAGCCTCACCAGCGACTGGTTCTTCGTCTGCGGCGTCGACGTGCTCGCCGGCGCCGACACCGGCGGCATCGTGGCACTCGGCGACTCGCTGACCGACGGCAACATCTCGACGATGGACGCCTTTTGCCGCTGGCCCGACCAGCTCGCGCGCCGCCTGATGGCGCGCCCCCGCGGCCGGCCGATGGCGGTGATGAACCAGGGGCTCGGCGGCAACCGCATCCTCTTCGACATCCGCGGCGACAGCGGGCTGCGCCGCTTCGACCGCGATGTTCTATCCCAGCCCGGGGTCACCCACGTCGTCGTGATGCTCGGCACCAACGATCTGCGCAACCGTTGGAAGAAGCCGGAGGAGGAGCCCACCGCGGCGCAGATGATCGCCGGTCTCAAGCAGATGGCGCTGCGCGCCCACAGCCGCGGCATCAAGATCATCGGCGCCACGCTGACGCCGTTCGGCAACGAGACCTATATGGCCAATGCTTGGAACCCGCAGCGCGAGGAAGTCCGCATGGCGGTCAATGGCTGGATCCGCGACGGCGGGGCTTTCGACGGGGTCGCCGATTTCGACCAGGCGTTGCGCGACCCCGAACATCCCACACAGATGCGGCCGAGCGACGATTGCGGCGACGGTCTGCACCCGAGCGATGCCGGCTACAACAAGATGGGCGACGCGATCGACCTGTCGCTGTTCGAGTAAAGGCCATTATCGACGGCTATAGTCGTAAAGTTGCCGCCGCTCGGCGAACGACAGATTCCGACGAAAATCGAGGTATGGACTGAGGAGAGCTAACGAATGGCGCCGCAATGGCCGGTGAAGACGCGCGAACTGCACACACAGCTCTTCAATTCGACCGTATGGAATGACTTTGCGTTTCGCTCTGACGATATCGTGATTTCGACCTGGGCGAAATCGGGCACGACCTGGACACAACAGATCATTGCTCAATTGCTGTTCAACGGTGCCGAGGAGCTTGAGGTGGCGGAGATGTCGCCCTGGCTCGACCTTCGGGTGCCGCCGAACGAGGTGAAGCTGGCGGCGCTGGAGGCGCAGACGCATCGCCGCTTCATCAAGACGCATCTTCCGCTTGATGCTTTGGTCTACTCGCCGAAAGCAAAATATCTCTACATCGGACGCGATGGGCGCGACGTGATGTGGAGCATGCACAACCACTGGATCAACGGCAACAAGACGATCTACGCTGCAATTAACGACACTCCCGGCCGGATCGGACCGCCGATCGAGCGCCCGACCGCCTCTGCCCGCGAATATTTCCTGACCTGGCTGGAACGGGACGGGTATCCTTTCTCCTCCTTCTGGGAAAATGTTCGCTCCTGGTGGGCGATCCGCGACCTGCCAAATCTTCTGCTGCTACACTTCGAACAACTGAAGGCTGACATGCCTGGCGAAATCAGGCGTATTGCCGACTTTCTCGAGGCACCGATCGATCCGGTGACATGGCCAGCGATCCTGGAGCATTGCAGTTTCGACTACATGAAGGCCCATGCGACGAAATCGGTGCCGCTTGGTGGTGCGTTCTGGGATGGCGGCGCGCAGACCTTTATTTACAAGGGCACCAATGGTCGCTGGCGCGACGAATTAAGCGAAGCGGATCGCCGCCTCTATGAGGAGACGGCGTGGCGTGAACTCGGGGAGGAATGCGCGGTGTGGCTGGCCACCGGCCGGCGGGGCTCGTAGCGGCGTTCCGGCTCGGAGCGCTCGACCAGCGTGCGGCGTGACCAGGATCGCAGCAGCGCTCTGCTGCCGCGCGGCGCGCGGCGCCATCGCTGGAGGCTATGGGCCATGCTTAGCGGCACTCTCCTGCTCGCCTCGCCGACTTCCGTTGAGGCGGAGGATGCCGCAGCCGATATCCGCGCTGCGCTGACAGCTTGGACGAAGGCGTTCAACGCCGGCGATGCGGCGCAGGCCTGCCGGCTCTTCGCTCCGGACTTACGCTACGACGTGCGCGGCCTGCCCGAGCAGAACTACGGCGATATCTGCGGCCGCCTGCATCGGGCATTGGCGGATCCGCAGGTGCGTCGCCAGTATATTCCGGCCATCAACGAGATCCTGGTTGAGGGAGATCTCGCGGTGGTGCGGCTCACCTGGCACGTGACGACGACGCGCCCCGGCCGCGCCGAGGTGCATACGATCGAGCAAGGGATGGACATCTTCCGCCATCAGCCCGACGGCAGTTGGCAGATCATCCGCTACATCGCCTACGAGGTGCCGCGTTAGACCGGGCCCTTGGCCAGCGCTCAGACGTCGCGGATGTAGTTCGCGCCGCTGTCCAGCCGCCTCGGCCGCGTGCGTATTTCATCCTCGCACCGGATGGCGGTGCCCGGCACCGGGAGCGGATGAGGCCGCGACAGCGGAGCTCGGGTATGGGTCCGACTTTCACCGAAACCCACCTCACAATATTTGACGATACAGATCGTTCCATTGCGGATTGGCGCTTTCGATCAATTCGATCTTCCAACGGCGCTTCCACCCTTTGATCCGCCGTTCGCTGTTTCCAACGTGTCGTAGAACTCGAACCAGACCAGGCGATCGACTGCGTATTTCGCCGTAAATCAGGGGACGGCCCTAAGCTTGTGCTCCCAGACCCGGCGGACCAGATTCGAGGTCGACCCGACATACAAGGTTCCGTTCGGTTTGCTTGCAAGCAGATAGACGTTGAACACGGTCAGAGCCCGGGCATGGATCACGGCTTTCGCCGGGATAGCGGTATTTTTGTTGCGCAGGTTAGGATTTCTCGCTGTCCCGGCGAACGCCGGGACCCATCTTACGGCCGCATCGGCGTCATCGCGATATCTGACGATCCGCTGTTCGGATACGACATCGTGCGGGGTCCGGGCATCGGTCCCGGCTTTCGCCGGGACAGCGACATTTTATTGCACGCCGCAACGGGCTGTGCCCGGTTGGTGGCCTCCTCAGCGCGCCGCGAACTGGGTCGCGCCGAACGTGTTTTCGCGCTCGATATCGGTGATCGCGCCCGGACGCTGGGCGTCGGCCAGCACGGCCAAACCGCGCCGCACCGCCGGCCGCGCCGCGATTTCGTCATGCCAGCGCCGCACCGCCGGATATTCGCCGAGGTCGATATAGCCCCGCTCCGCGAAGCGAGAAGATGGCTCGGCGGCGGTGCGGATCCACGGAAAGGTGATGATATCGGCCATGCTGTACTCGTCGCCGGCAAGCCAGGGCGACTCATCGAGGCGGTGGTTCAGCACCCGGGTCAGCCGCTTGACCTCGTTGGTGTAGCGCTCAATCGCGTACGGGATTTTCTCCGGCGCATACGCTCCGAAATGGTTCCATTGGCCGAACATCGGGCCGACGCCGCCCATCTGGAACATCATCCATTCGAGACATTTGTAGCGGCCGATCGGATCTTTCGGGATCAGCCTGCCGCCGTTCTTTTCCGACAGGTAGATCAGGATCGCGGCTGATTCGAAGAGCGTGAAGGGCTTGCCGCCGGGTCCGTTCGGGTCGACGATCGCCGGAATGCGATGATTAGGGGTGATCTTCAGAAACTCTGGCTTGAACTGGTCGCCGGCGCCGATATTGATCGGGATCACCTTGTATTGCAGGCCCAATTCTTCGAGAGCGATATGCACCTTGTGGCCGTTCGGCGTCGGCCAGGTCCAGACTTCGAGCATTGTTCGTTCCCCCGCTTGCTGCGCATTCCGGCATCCCGGAGCTGCTGGCATAGTAGGGAATGGGATGGTGCCGATCGAGTCGGGAATATTGTTGGTCAACGTGCATGCCCCGCTTCGTTTCCGGCTCCCGTCAGGTAAGGCCATGCTGCTCAGATCGACATCGCGGAGGCCAAGGCCAAGCTGTCGTCGCCGCTCGACCGGGCATTGGCCGGGGCGGACATCGTGATCGCCCGCGCCGGAAAGCCGCTCGCACGCCTCCGTGAGCGCGCGAACGACGATTACAACTCCTGCAGACCAAGTCTTCGCGAGCGGCTGCTCCGGCTATGACATTGCGTACAAGCAGCAGTGCGATCGCCTACCCCCACCCCTGCCGTTTCCTATCGCGGCTCTGGTTCGACGCGCGCATTTCACACCGCTGCCGATCACTGCCGAGCCGAGCATGCCGAGGACCGCAGGCAGACTGCCTGGCCCACACAGGGAGCCGCGTGGGACCGCATCTTGATCGCGCCGGCAGATAAAGAGGGACTGACCGTCGCGACTGGCGACAAAGTGTTTTCCGACTATCGCGCTGCGGTGCTGTGGTGACTCATTCGCCCTCGCGCAGATCCTCGGCGGCGAGACGGCGGAGTGCTTCGGCGTCGGCGCCGTAGCGCAGCCACTCGCCGAGATGGGCCATGCCGAGCCGGCGGTAGAAGCCGCGGGCCGGGTTCCAGTCCAACACTTGAAAATCGAGCCGCCCCCAGCCGCGCTCGATCGTGATCGCGGCGAGCCGCGCCATCAGCCGCCGGCCGACGCCGCGCCCGCGCGCCGCTTCGGTCACGTAGAGATCCTCGAGATACATCGAAGGCTGCCCGAGCCAGGTCGAAAACCGCGGATGAAACAGCGCGAGGCCCACGGCCTCGCCATCGAGAAAGGCGAGCAGCGCCTCGAAATGCCGCTCGGGACCGAAGCCCCAATGCCGCAAATCGTCCTCGGTCGCGACCACCGCGTCCGGCGCGCGCTCATAGGCCGCAAGCGCGCGGATCAGCCGCAGCACCATGCCCGCGTCGTCGGCCGCCGCAAAGCGGATCGCGACGCCGCTCACCGCTCGCGCCAGTCGCGGGGCGCGCTGCCGGGCGGGCCGAAATCGCGCGGCACGAGCCCGGCGTGAAACCAGGTGACGAAGGCGTAGATGTCGAAGACAGGCAGACCCAGCCGCTCGCGCAACGCGCGGGCATAGGGCACCATGTTGGTGCATTCGAGCAGGATGGCGCCGATGTCGGGATGCCCGGCGACGAGCGCGTCGCCAACATCGAGGATGTCGCACTCGGCGGCGGCGACATCGAGCCGCTCCTCGTTGCCGAGCATGACCCGGGTGAACTCGCGGCCGCCATCGGTGCCGGCGACGGGCGTCCGCGGATCGGCCCCGGCGGCGGTCAGGTGCTCGGCGGTCAGGCTCTCGGCGCTGACGGTCAGCACGCCGACCCGTTTGCCCGGCGGCAGCAGGCGTTCGATGAACGGGATCTGCATCAGGCTCGAGGTCGCGACCGGCACCCCGGCACGGGCGGCGATCTCGCGCTGGTAGAGCGACAAAAATCCGCAATTCGTCGTGATGCCGTCAGCCCCGAGACGAACCAGCTCGTCCGCCGCGTCGAGGAACTGGTCGAGGAGCCCCGCCGCCTTGTCGCGGACGACGCGATGCGGCGAGGCGCCCGGCACGACCTTGTAGAGAACCGGAAACGGCCAGGTCTCGGCATTGCCCATGTCGCCTGGAATGCGCGGAAACCGCGCCTCCAGCATCAGGATCCCGAGCCGGGCGCCATAGACCGGCTTGCCGCCCCAGGCGATGCGGGTGTTCGTTCATCTCAGCCAATTTCATTTGCCATCGCCGCAGGACGAGCTGCAAGGACGCGGCCGGGCAAATCCGACAACCCTTTCACCAGGGGCGCCGAGGGCGCGGCCGACCGTGACCGGCGTCGAGGGTTCGGGCGCAAAGACCAAAATCGTCGCGATCGCGCGCCCTCGTCGGGTTCGCTGGAGATCGTGAACGGTGATAAACCGGCGGCGCCGTGTTCAGGCTTTGGGGGCCGACGGCTTGGCGCTCGGCCGCTTGTCGTCCTTCTTTTTTTGCTTCGGCTTTTTGGCTTCCCGGCTGGTCCGCTTCTGCTCCTTGTTGGCCATGACATCCTCCTTTCACGCTGTCTGTAGGCGAATATGCGTCGAACGAACCGCAATGCAACCGCCGAGCGCGTCACGGCAGACGGCGGCGATCGCGACGGGGCGCCTCACGGCACCAGCACCGCCGCACCTTGGAGCGCGCCGCGGCGCAGATCGGCGAGCGCGTCGTTCGCCCGATCGAGCGGATAGGCGACGGTCTGCGTCCGCACGCCGGCCTTCGGGGCCAGCGCTAGAAATTCCTCGGCGTCGCGCCGCGTCAGGTTGGCGACCGAGCGCAGCACCCGCTCTTCCCACAAGATGCGGTATGGGAAGGACGGGATGTCGCTCATATGAATGCCGCCGCAGACGACGGTGCCGCCTTTTCGCGTCGCAGCGAGTGCGGCCGGCACCAACGGCCCGATCGGGGCGAAGATCAGCGCCGCGTCGAGCGGCTCGGGCGGCGGCATCGTCGAATCGCCGGCCCATTCGGCGCCGAGCGCGCGGGCGAAATCCTGCGCCTCCTGGTCGCCCGGCCGGGTGAAAGCGAACAAGCGGCGGCCCTGGTGGCGCGCTACCTGCGCCACGATATGGGCGGCGGCGCCAAAGCCATAGATGCCCACGCGTTGCGCCTCGCCGGCCATCCGCAAGGTGCGGTATCCAATCAGCCCGGCGCACATCAGCGGCGCCGCCTCGACATCGCCGTATTGCGCATCGACGGCAAAGCAATAGCGCTCGTCGGCGACGGTCAGCTCGGCATAGCCGCCGTCGATCTGGTAGCCGGTAAAGCGGGCGCGGTCGCACAGATTTTCCCGCCCGCCGCGGCAATAGTCGCACACACCGCAGGTCCAGCCGAGCCACGGCACACCGACCCGGCCGCCGACCGCAAATTTTTCGGCGCCCTCGCCCCTCTCGACGATGATTCCGATGATCTCGTGGCCCGGCACCAGCGGCAATTTCGGTTCCGGCAATTCGCCGTCGACAACGTGGAGATCGGTCCGGCACACCGCGCACGCCCGCACTGCGATCAGCACCTGCCGCGGTCCCAATCGCGGAGTCGGCAATTCCGTCGCGGCGAGCGGCTGTCCCACGGCGATCAAGCTTTGTGCACGCATCGCACCCTCCTCGGCGGTGCCGGATTTGATATTCGCCGCGCCGCCGGTCAGTATCGCCGCCATGCGCTGGCTCGGACGCATCACGGCCGCCTCGGCACTCGGCATCTTCGTCTGCCTCGCCGCCGGCTGCAGCGTCGTCAGCGGCGGCCTCGCCGATCGCTGCGCCGATACGATGCGGCGAGCCTACCCGGGCGCCGACATCGAGATCACCACGCGCGAGGCCGCGGCCACCGGCATCAACACGATAACCGCCAAGGTCGAGGGTGTCAGGCGGGATATGCCGCCCGACGGCCCGTTGCCGCGCGACCTCGCCGTCGAATGCCGCTACGATAGTGACATTCTGACCGGCTTTCGCTGGACCGCGGGGCCGACACGCTGACCCGCGCTTTGGGACGCAACGACCGGATCAGGCTCGGCGGGCGGCGAAATCGATGCGGGGGTCGATCAGCATGTAGGTCAGGTCGCTGACGAGCTTGAGCAACAGGCCGATCAGGGTGAAGACATAGAGGGTGGCGAACATGATCGGGTAGTCGCGGTTGATCGCCGCCTCGAAGCCCAGGAGGCCGAGGCCGTCGAGCGAGAAGATGACCTCGATCAGCAGGGACCCAGTAAAGAGGATGCCGATCAGCGCCGCCGGAAAGCCGGCGACGACCAGCAGCATCGCGTTCCGAAAGACATGGCCATAGAGAACCCGGTGCTCGGTGAGGCCCTTGGCGCGTGCCGTCAGCACATATTGCTTGTTGATCTCATCGAGAAAACAGTTCTTGGTCAGCATCGTCAAGGTGGCGAAGCCGGAGATCACCAGCGCCGTGATCGGCAGGGCGATGTGCCAGAGATAGTCGGCGATCAACGCCGGCCAGGGCAGCGAGCGCCAATTGTCGCTGACGAGGCCGCGCAGCGGAAAGATCGAGAAATAGCTGCCGCCGGCGAACAGCACGATCAGCAGCACCGCGAACAGAAAGCTCGGCACCGCATAGCCGACGATGATGACGGCGCTGGTCCACACATCGAACCGGCTGCCGTCCTTTACCGCCTTCCTGATGCCGAGCGGGATCGAGACGAGATAGGTGATCAAGGTCGTCCACAACCCGATCGAGATCGACACCGGCAATTTGTCCTTGATCAGATCGACCACGCTGCGGTCGCGAAAGAAGCTGGTCCCGAAATTGAAGGTCAGGTAATTGCGCATCATCAGCCAAAAGCGCTGGAGCGGCGGCTTGTCGAAGCCGTACTGCTTTTCGAGCTCCTTGATCAGGGCGGGGTCGAGGCCGCGGGCGCCGCGATAGCGGGTGTCGGCCCCAGCGCCGGCCCCCACCGGCGTCTTCATTTCGCCGGTCCCGCCGCTGACCCGCTCGGTGGCGCCGACCGTCTCCCCCTTGAGCCGCGAGATCATCAGCTCGACCGGCCCGCCGGGTGCGGCCTGCACGATGACGAAATTCACCACCATGATCGCGAACAGGGTCGGGATGATCAGCAGGATGCGGCGGATGGCGTAGGCGATCATCAATCGAGCCGCCGCTTCCTTGGCCTCTGCCGACCCCCACCCCAGCCCTCCCCGGTGGACAAGGGGGAGGGAGGGACCCGCGGCAGCGCGAGGATGGGGGCCGGCACGGGCAGGCGCATCACTGCTTCGTCACCTCGCCTTTCTTCGCTTCGACCGACTGCTCGGCGGCGGGGTCGATCCACCAGGTGTCGAGGCCGACCGCATATTTCGGCGATACGGCGGGGCGCCGGAACTTGTCCCAATAAGCGACGCGAAAGGCCGAGAGGTGGAAGTTTGGGATCACGTAGTAGCCGTACTGCAAGACCCGGTCGAGCGCGCGGGTGTGGGCGACGAGGCTCTTTCGGTCAGGCGCCTGGATCAACTCTTCGATGAGCGCGTCGACGACCTTGCTCTTGATCCCGATCAGGTTGCGGCTGCCGGGCTCGTCGGCCGCTTTCGAGCCCCAATATTCGCGCTGCTCATTGCCGGGCGACAGCGACTCGCCAAAGGCCACCACGGTCATGTCGTAATCGAACGTCTCCATCCGTTTCTCGTACTGCGCCGGGTCGACCGTGCGCACCCGAGCGGTGATCCCCATCCGCTCGAGGTTCTTGGCGAAGGGCAGCACGATCCGCTCGAATTGCGGATTGTTGAGCAGAACCTCGAACTCGAAGGGCTGCCCCGTTTCCTCGTTGACGAGCTTCTCGCCCTTGAAGGTCCAACCCGCATCCTTCAGCAACGTCAGCGCTTTGCGGATGCCGTCGCGGATATTGCCGGAGCCGTCGTATTTGGGCGGGTCGTACTCGGTCGCGAACACGGGGTCGGGGATCTGGCCGCGGAATTTTTCGAGGATCGCCAGCTCTTCGCCCTGCGGCAGCCCGGTCGCCGCCAATTCGGAATTGTCGAAATAGCTGCGGGTGCGCTCGTACGCGCCGTAGAATAGATTCTTGTTTGACCACTCGAAGTCGAACGCATAGGCCAGCGCCTCGCGCACCCGCGGGTCCTGAAAGATCGGCCGCCGCAAATTGTAGGCGAAGCCCTGCATGCCGCTCGGCAGCCCGTTGGGGATCTGCTCCTTCTTGATCAGCCCGGCGCGCAGGGCCGGGCTGTCATAGCCGGTCGCCCAATCCTTTGACGAATTTTCCTGCCGCACATCGTATTGGCCGGCCTTGAAGGCCTCGAGCGCGATCGTCGCGTCGCGGTAGTAGTCGTAGCGTACCGTGTCGATATTATTGCGCCCCTTCTGGACCGGCAGATCGGCGGCCCAGTAGTCGGCTACCCGGCGATAGGTGATCGAGCGGCCGGGGTCGATCGCCTCGATCTTGTAGGGGCCGCTGCCGATGCGGCGGGTCCAATGTCGTCTTCTCGAAGTCTCGGCCCGACCAATAGGCCTTCGACAACACCGGCATCTGTCCGAGGATTTGCGGCAATTCCCGGTTCTCTGCCGACTTGAAATAAAAGCGGACGCCTTGCTCGCCTTCTTTCTCGACCTTGGTCACGTCGCCGTAATAGGAGCGGTACATCGGCTGGCCCTTTGCCCGCAATGTCTCGAATGTCCAAACCACATCCTCGGGCGTCATCGGCGTGCCGTCGTGGAAGCGCGCGTCCTTGCGGATCGTGTAGAGCACCGAGAGCCTATCGGGGGCGAGGTCGACGCTCTCGGCGACGAGCCCGTATTCGCTGCCGGGCTCGTCCTCCGACGGCACCATCAAGGTGTCGAAGATCCGGCCGATCCCGGCCGCCGGCACGCCCTTGATCACGAACGGGTTCAGCGTGTCGAAGGTGCCGATCGCCGAATAGCGCATCGTGCCGCCCTTGAGCGCCTGCGGATCGGCATAATCGAAATGCTGAAAGCCCGGCCCGTATTTCAGATCGCCGAACAGCGACATCCCCTGCCGGGGTGCGGCCGGCGCGGCGGCGGCGGCGGCCGCCAGCAGCAGACCGGCGACGACCGCGATTGCTCTACGCATCACCTTCTCCTCGAGGGTGGCCTCAACCGTCGAGGAGAGCCAGCGCCGCGCCATGGGCTCGGCGGTCGCCGGCAAAGAGAACGCGGCCGTCGGAGAAGAGGTCGAGAGCCGCTCCTCGCCAGTCCGTGGCCACGCCTCCCGCCCCTTCGACGATCGGGATTATCGCGCAGAAATCGTACGGCTTGAGGCTGGCTTCAAGGACGAGATCGACAAAGCCGGCGGCGAGCAGGCCCGAGGCGTAGCAATCGGCGCCGAAGCGGGTCAGCTTGACCGCGGCCGAGACCCGCGCGAACGCCGCGAGCATCCTCGCCCGCGAACATCTCCGGCGTCGTCGCGAAGAGGGTGGCGGCGGCGAGGCCGGCGCAGGCGCGGCAGCGGATGGCCGCGCCGTTGAGCGTCGTCGGCCGGCCTGTGGCACCGACCCAGCGCTCGCGCGAGATCGGCTGGTCGATGATCCCGAGGATCGAGTGGCCCCGCCGGGTCAGCGCGATCAGGGTACCGAACAGCGGCACTCCGCTGATAAAGGATTTCGTCCCGTCGATCGGGTCGAGCACCCAGACGAATTCCGCGTCCTCGCGCGCCCGGCCGAACTCCTCGCCGACGATGCCGTGCTCGGGGAAGCGCATTTCGATCAGCGCCCGCATCGCCGCTTCGGCGGCGCGGTCGGCGGCGGTGACCGGGCTCAGATCGGGTTTGTCGTCGATCTCGATCGGCTGGCGGAAATAAGGGCGGATCGCCGCCCCCGCCGCATCGGCCAGCGCTGCCGCCAGTGCCAGATGATCGTCGAGGCCGGTCAGCGCAGAGAGCCTATTTCAGGGTTTGCAGGTAGGCGATGACATCGGCGCGATCCTGCGCCTTCGGCATCCCGGCATAGGTCATCTTGGTGCCCTTGGCAAAGTGCTGCGGGTGGTCGAGCCAGTCGTTGAGCTTTTCGGGGTCCCAGGTCTGGCCCTTGTCCGCCTGCAACGCGGGCGAGAAGGAATATCCGCCCCGGCCCTCGGCGATCGGCCCGTCGACCACATCCCACAAATTCGGGCCGATCTTGTTCGGCCCGCTCTTGGTGAAGGTATGGCATACGGCGCACACCTTGGTGAGTTGCTCGCCTCGCTTCGGGTCCGCCTTGGCGAGCAGAGGTGTGATCGGCTCGAGCTTGACGGCGGCAGCGGCCTCTCCGGCCGCGGCAGCCGCGGTCGCCTCGCCGCCGGCGACGACAAAGACCGGCTTTTCGAGCTTCGTCGGGCTGACCAGCTTGCCGGCCAGAATACCGGCGACCATCGCGACGATCATCGCGGTCAGCACCGAGGCAATGATCTTGTTCCACTCGAAAGACGACATCGGCGACCCTTCCGACCCTGGCGGGTCGGGAGAAAATCCAATTCCCCCCGACAACTCAACTGAATTATCACGCTTTCGGCGATGCCACGAACCGGGCATCTTGTCGCTGCCCGCCAAAGCCGCAGCAGAACCCTCGCCGAAGGCTGCCCCGTGACGAGAACCGCCCCGCTCAACCCGATCATATTGATCCCCGCCCGGCTGGCCGCGACCCGGCTGCCGGGAAAGCCGCTCGCCGAGATCAGCGGGGTGCCGATGATCGTGCATGTCTGGCGCCGCGCCAGCGCCGCCGGCGTCGGGCCGGTCGTGGTCGCCTGCGGCGACCAGGCGATCGCCGATGCGGTCGAGGCTGTCGGCGGGCGCGCCGTCTTGACCGACCCCCATCACCCGACCGGCTCCGACCGTATCTGCGAGGCGATCGGCCGGATCGATCCTGGCCGCGCCCACGAAGCGGTGGTCAACGTCCAGGGCGACCTGCCGCTCCTCGACCCGGCGGCGATCCGCATCGCCCTCGCCGGGCTCGCCGATCCCGACGCGGACATCGCTACCCTGGCCGCGCCGATCGAGGATGAGGCGGCGCTCGCTGATGAGAGCGTCAACAAGGTCGTCGCCGGCTTTGCCGACCCGACCAGGCCGGCATGGGCGCTCTATTTCAGCAAGGCCGTCGTGCCTTGGGGCGAGGGCCCGCATTACGAGCATATCGGGCTCTACGCCTACCGCCGCGCGGCACTGGAGCGGTTCGTAAAGCTGCCGCGCGGGGTGCTCGAAATCCGCGAGCGCCTCGAGCAATTGCGCGCGCTCGAAGCCGGGATGCGGATCTCGGTCAGCTTGATCGCGGCAGGCCGACTCGGGGTCCAGGTCGACACCCCGGCCGACCTCGAACGCGCCCGCCAGCTAGTGGCGGGTTTCTCGGCAGGAGAATTCCGGGCCAGGTCTCAGATGACCCCGCCCTCTCTCAGCTCCTCGATCTCTCCAGCGGAAAGCCCGAGCCAGCCGCCGTAGATCTCGTTGTTGTGCTGGCCGATGGTCGGGCTGGGCCCGGTTTCGACCTTGTCGGTGCCGTGTAGCCGCAGCGGCGTGGTCGGCACCACGATCGGCCCGAGTTCGGGATGGTTGATGCGTTCGAGCATGCCGCGCTCGTGCATGTGCGGGTCGTTCATGACCTCGGGCGCGTTGCGCACCGGCGCGCAGGGGATGCGGTATTCCTTGGTGCGGGCAAAGATCTCCATCTTGCCGAGGGTCCGGGTCCATCCCTCCACCAGCGCGTCGGTCTCGTCCATATGAGCGACGCGGCCGGCATTGGTGGCAAAACGCGGGTCGTCAGCCAGATCCTCGCGGCCCATTGCCTTCAGCAGATTCTGGAAATGCGCCTCGGTGACGATGTGGATCGCGACATGCCCGTCATTGGTGGGAAAGACGTTGTAGGGCGCACTGTTGAGGCCGGCCTGGCGGTTGCCGGTGCGGGGCGGGACCTTGCCGGTGCGGTAGTAGTATTCGAAGCTGCCGGCGAGGGTCGAATAGACCGTCTCCTGCATCGACACCTCGACGAGGCGGCCGATACCGCTGCGGTCGCGGTCGTAGAGTGCCGTCAGAACGCCGGCGTAAAGGTGGATCCCGCCCATGAAGTCAACGAGCGTGGGGCCCGCCTTGACCGGCGGGCCGTCCGGGAAGCCGGTCACGCTCATGATCCCGGAGGCGGCCTGGATCGTCATGTCCATCGCCAGATTGTCGCGGTCCGGGCCGCTGAGCCCGAACCCGGTGCCCGAGGCGTAGATCAGCCGAGGATTGATCTCGTGCAACCGGCTCCAGCCGACGCCGAGGCTGTCCATCGTGCCGGGCGAGAAGTTTTCGAGCAAAGCATCGGCCCGTTCGACCATGCGGAACAACAGCTCGCGGCCACGCGGCTCCTTCAGATTGAGTGTGATCGCATGCTTGTTCTGGTTCAGCATCGCGAACGGCAAGGTGGCGCTCTTGCCGGGGTCGGCGCGGCGGCGCCCGGGCTCGCCGCGCGGCGGCTCGATCTTGATCACGAAGGCGCCGGCCTTGGCCATCAACAGGGTCGCGTAGGGGCCCTGAAAGATCTGGCCGAAATCGATCACCGTCACGTCCGACAAGGGCTTGTTCGCGCGCGTTTGGTCCATCGGCTCTTCCGCCCGCTCGTTGGAAATTTCAGTCGCACATGCTTGCCGCGCGAGGCATGCTAATGCCGGGTCCGCGCGGAGGATAGAAAATGAAATACGATGTGATCTCGGCCGACTGCCATATCGACCTGATCTGGTTGCCGCCCGATCTCTTCACCTCGAACGCCTCGGCCGCGATGAAGGAGCGCATGCCCTACGTCACCGATGGTGAGCGGGGCAAGGAATGGGTGACCAAGTCGGGCGCCTCGTTCGGGCTGATGAACGGCATGGGCTCGGCCGGCCGCCTCTACGAGCCGGGCAAGATCCACCGCTCGGACCGGATGGCCTCGGAGGGGGTCTACGACGACGGCAAGAACGGCATCCGCCGCATGACCGACCCCGATTTGCGTCTCAAGGATCAGGACCGCGACGGCATCCAGGCCGAGGTGTTGTACGGCATTCTCGGCGCTACCAGCCGGATCAACGACGACGAAGCCGCCGGCGAGATGCTGCGCATCTACAACGAGTGGCTGGCGCAATTCTGCAACAGTCATCCCGACCGCTTTGCCGGGCTCGCCTGCATCCCCAACCACGACATCGACGCCGCGGTCGGCGAGATCGAGCGGGTGGCGCGGCGCGGCGGCGTGCGCGGCCTCGAAATCTCCCGCCGGGGCGACATGACGCCGCTGTGGGACCCCTGGTGGAACCCGATGTGGAATGCGGTCGCGGCCTCCGGGCTGCCGGTGCACTTCCACACGATCGGCAGCGGAGTGCGGCGCGACTTTACCAAGCTCGCGCCGAAAGTGGCACTCGCCGCCCGCGCTTCCGGCATCACCAGCTTCCAGATGTACATGTCGGAGGTGCTGCTGTCGGTAATCTTCTCGGGCGTGCTCGAGCATCACCCCGGCGTAAAGCTGGTCATCGGCGAGGCCGGCACCGGCTGGATCCCCTATATCCTCGATCGCATGGACGCCGAGTGGGAGGACCAGTTCAAGGGGCTCGACCTCAAGATGAAGCCGTCCGAATACTGGCGGCGCCAGTGCTACGCCACCTATCAAAGCGACCCGGTCGGCGTGAAGCTGTTGGACGAGCTCGGCGAGGACAACATCATGTGGGGCTCGGACTTCCCGCACCCGGACGGCATCTGGCCCGATTCGCAGGAATACATCCAGCGCGAGCTCGGTCACCTGCCTGCCGCCACCCGCAAGAAGATAATCTGCGACAACGCCGCCAAGCTCTACCGCTTTGTGAATTGACTGGCGCGGCGCTGCGGCGCGCTAGCAGGCCGAGCCCGGTGAGGGCGGTCACCTTGCTTTGCCAGCATCGTTGGCCGCCCCCGTCAGCGAACACCGATCACCACTCAGATCACCCGACTTTCCGCCAGAACCGAGAGCTCGCCGCGGGACAGTCCTAATTCGTCGCAGAAGATCTCCGTGTTGTGCTCGCCGATCAGCGGCGCTCGTCTGCAGATCCGCCAGGGTGAGCCGTGATAAATGGCCGCCTCGCCTGGGTAGGTGAAGCTGCGGCCGAGCTCCGGGTGCTCCACCGCTTTCCAAAAGCCGCGATCCTGCAGGTGGGGGTCGTCGAGCAACTCCTCCGGAGGACGCACCGCGCCCCAGGTAAAGCCGCGTTCCTGGGCGGCGTGGTAGACCTCCTCCGCGGGCAGGCTGGCAATGAAGCCGCCGACGAGATCGTCGATGATGTGGGATGTGTTCGCCGCGATGACCGCCGGGTCCTGGTATTTGGGGTCCCTGAGATCGCCGGCCATGCCGTTGGTGTCCAAGAGGTCGGCCAGCTCCCCGACGAATTTAGGATTTAGCCGACCCCCCACCAGCGCGCAGACGTACTTGCCGTCTTTGGCGCGGAACTGGGTGCGAGGCGTCGGACCGGCGGCATGATGGCGGCCTGTCTGGCGCCGCAGCACCTCTCCCCGGTAGATGTAGTTGGCGATCGCCGCCTCGGTGGTCAGGGAGCAAGCCTCGTGGATCGACGCGTCGATATATTGCCCCTGCCCTGAACCGGTTCGATAGACCAGAGCGGCGACAATGGCCATGTAGGCGAAATGACAGCCCGTGTGCCAGGCGTTGCCGCCACCCGGAGCGATTGGCGGTGCATTCGGCGCGTCGGCCTCGTCATAGCCCGACGAGGCCATCTCACCGCCCGCCGCCATGTGTAAGAGGTCGCTGGAGAGGTAATCCCGCCACGGGCCGGTCTGGCCGAAGGGAGTGAGGGCGCACATGATCAGCCGCGGGTTCTGTTGGCGCAGAGACTCGTAATCGAGCCCCAGCGACGCCAAAAAGCCCGGCCGGAAGGTTTCCAAAATGACGTCCGCTGTCGCCGCCAGCCGCCCGAAAAGCCGGCGTCCGTCCGCGGTTTCCAGATCGAGGGTGATGCCCCGCTTGGAGGTGTTGTAGCACCAAAAAGACAGACTGCGCTCCGGATGGGGGATGTCGTCGAGGAATGGCCCGACGCGGCGGCAGCACTCGCCGCCGGGAGGCTCGATCTTGACCACATCGGCCCCCAGGTCGCCGAGAAGCTTGCCGCAGAATTGGCCTTTTTCATCCGCGAGCTCCAGGACTCTCAGGCCCGTCAGCGGGCCCGGCAGAAGCTGGGCATCGGTCCCTCGGGCACCGATCCATGGGGCATCGGTCACTGGAGCATCTCCTCCATATAGGGCAGGCGGGCTCGCTTCGCCGGCCAGAACGTGCCGTCGGCAAAGCCGGCGCGGAGGTCTTCGCGGCTATACCCCAGCAAGCCTTCGACAATCTCCCGGGTGTGCTGGCCGATCAGGGGGCTCGGCAGGTGGTTCGACGCCGGGGTTTGCGAGAGCTTGAACGGGGCATTCTGCACCTTGTGTCGTCCAAGCGCCGGGTGCTCCATCGGCAAATACATCTCTCGGTGGCGCAACTGAGGGTCATGTTCCACCCGGTCTTCGGCGCTCTGCACCGGAAGGGCGCGAACACCGGCAGCCTGGCAGCGCTCGGTCAGCTCGTACTTGCCCAAGGTCATGCTCCACGCTTCTATGTGCTCGTCCAATTCCTCCTGGTGCTGCAGGCGGCCGGCGAGTGTGGCGAATTTTGGGGAAATGGCCCATGACGGAGCGCCCATCACCTGCACCAGCCGCTGCCACTCCTCGTCGGCGTGGCAGACGATCACGCACCAGTCGTTGTACTCGCCAGGATCGGTGCGATAGGCATTGTGAGGCGCCACCGTCGGGCCGCGGTAGTTGTTGTTGAGAGGCGTGCCGGGCCAGTGCGCACGGTTGCCGGGAGGATAGCCGGCCCGGCGCGACCCGCGCCCGTTCACCGTGAAATCCAGCAGCGCCGGACCGTTGAGGGGAACGCTCGAGACCATCTGAGACAGGTCGATATGCTGGCCTCGCCCGGTCATGTTGCGATGGTAGAGGCCGGTCAGGGCGCACATTGCGCCGTACATGCCGCCGGTATCATCCATATACGACCAGCCCCAGCCGGCCGGCGGCTTGTCGGGCAAGCCGGAAAGATAGGTCAGGCCCGAGGCTGCCTGGGCGACAGGGCCGAACGTCGTATAATGGTGATGCCGGCCGGAATGGCCGTAGCCGGACATCGACACATAGACGATATCCGGTTTGATTTTGCACAGCTCCTCATAGCCGAGGCCCCACTTCTGCAATACCCGGGAGCTGAAATTCTCGATCACGATGTCGGAGACGGCGATCAGCCGCTTTACGATCTCCAGGCCTTTGGCGCTGCGTACGTTGAGGCTGAGGCTCTTCTTGTTGACGTTGGTGTCGTTGAAGTTTCCCGAGGTGTTCAGATTCACCTCGAGATGCTGCGGCGTCGTGGTGCTCGGCAGCCTGCCGCGCTCGTTCTCCGGCCACTCGATTTTGATGATCTCGGCTCCGAGAGCCCCGAGCCAGCGCGTCGCCCATGGCCCGGCCCGCACCCAGCTGAAGTCGACCACCCGAATGTCTTCAAGGGCTCGCGGTCGAGACATGGCGTCGTTCTCCTGCTGCGGCCAAGCCCGGGAAAGGGGGGTCGCCTTCGGCTTGATGCCATCACCGTCCCCGCCAGCCAATCATGAAGCGCTCCGGCGCCGGTTGAACAGCGCAAATTCGGTCCCGGCAGAACTCGAGCACAGTCGGACGGCCGGATTGCCAGACTGCCCCTACGGAAGCGCCCGCCCAAGGCCCGCCCCCCGCTGCTCCCGCTGTTATCTGCAGAGAATCTACAGCCATCCGCACCCCTCATGGCCCGGCGTCGCGCTCGATGACTGTCATCTCCGATACCGCATGCGATGAAAAGACGGCATTTTTAGTGTCGCCGTAATCAGGCGTCTGTCGGGCAACGCCTGGATGCCCGGAACAAGTCCGGACATGACGTGTGTAATTTCGGAGCGGCTATTCATTGCCGGGTGCTTAATGTGAACGCGGGAATGCCAAGTCAAAAAATCGAACAAAGCATTTCAAGCCCGGCGACGGGTGCTGTACCCGGTCTTTGGCGACGCATCTCGAGGTCAGCGGCTGCGGGTCGGGAGCGGGAGGGTCCGCACCATCACCGTCCCGGCCAGCCAATCATGGAGCGTGCGCCCGCGCCGGTTGAACAGCGCGACCAATAAGATCAGCGAGCAGGTGAGCCCGATCGTGATGTAGAACAGCGCCGTCTGCGCCAAGGCCTGCAACAAGCCCGGCCGCTCGCCGGTCGCCGAGCGCAATTCGAGGTCGAAGCAGCGCATCCCGATGGTCGCCGAGCGCGGGCCGGCCAACAGCAGGGTGTGGTAGGCGAGCGGGATCAGCCCGGACAGAAACCACAGAACCGGCCCCAGGAGCCCGAAGCTCATCAGCCAGAGCACGCCAAAAGGAATCCACACGAAGACGGCGATAACGCCGATGCAGACCAGATCGACGAAATAGGCGAGGACACGGCGCGGCAGGATGCCCTCGTAGACCTCCGGGAAGGCCGCCGGATCCGGCATGCGGCGGTCGCGATAAGGTCTCGACGAATAGCTGAAGCCGGCGGTCATGGATGACCCCATAGGACGAAATGCCGCCGGGGATGTGGTAATCCTCGTGGCGACTGCAAGCGAGAGTCGACCTCGTGCCCTATGGCTTCGACACCGAAGCCGCCGCTCCGGGCTCCAGCGCGCGGCGATCCGGTGTCTGTGGAGGGGAGTTCGTGATGTCGGCAGAGCTCATGGGGTTGACTGCGTTCCTTTTGGCTTTGGTCGTTGTCAGCTGGGCGGCGCAGCGCCTGTTGCGCGATCGGTCGTTCTGGTTGAGGTACGGCGTCGCGATAGTGGCTCCTGCCGGCTTGATGCTGGTGGTCATCTCCTTTTCCTTCTGGGGCCCCCTCTCGCTGTCGGTGCCCCCGAGGCCGCCCGCGCCGCCCGCGCCTGCAGCGCCTTCCAAGCCGGCCGCCCCAGGCGCCATCAGCAACTCGCAATTCGACCCCGCCGCCTTCATCCAAGAGCAGGTGCGGAAGCTCGTTCCGGGCAGCATCCTGTTCAATCCGCCGACCCGGATGCGGGTCGGAGAGCCAGAAAGGATTACCGTACGCATCTCTCGGTCAGGTCTCGAAGGAGCGATCAAGAGCGATCTGCAAGGACGCGGGGTCCCACGGATCGAGCAGATCCAGGTCGGCACCTTTATGCGGGTTCGCTTGTTTGGCGGCGGGTTCGAGGTGACCACGCACAGCGACGAAAATCAGGCGGTGCCGGAGCAGGGGTTCGCGGAATGGCTGTTCTCGGTAAAGCCGCTATCCGCGGGAAGGCGAATACTGGATCTACAAGTCGCGGTCCGGTTCGAGCTGCCAAACCGCGAAGAGGTGACCGAGTTGCCGGTCCTGAGCCGAGAAATTGCCGTCGAGGTCAACACTTGGTGGAGCGTCAAGCAGTTGGTATCCGAAAATTGGAAGTGGTTTCTGAGCGGCATCGGCAGCGTCGTCGTCTTCATAGTCGGATATTTTGGCAAGCGATGGATCGAGCGACCGAAGCCGAGCGGTTCGGCACGACCTCCCCGGCGAAGGGGATTGCGGTAAAGTGCCGAGATCGCGGCTGAGGCCGCGGGGAACCCCATGTTGATGAGGAAGGGACCGATGCCCGCTTATGTGATCGCCGATGTTCAGGTGACCGATCCCGCCGCTTACGAGCCGTACCGGCCGCTCGCCGCGGCCAGCATCGCCCGCTTTGGCGGCCGCTTTATCGTGCGCGGCGGCAAGGCGGATCTGCTCGAAGGCGAGCCGCCGCCGGAGCGGATTGTCGTCATCGAATTCCCGGACGCCGAGGCCGCAGGCCGCTGGTACCACTCCGAGGAATATCAGTCGGCGCTGAAGATCCGCCAGTCGGCCTCGCGCGGGCGGCTGATCCTGGTCGAGGGCGCCGGCTAGTCCCCTCTGTCGGCGTTACCGGGCAATAGTCGGGTCGGGAAGCCGGCCTCGTTCAACGCCGCGACCAACACGTCGACATGCCGCCGGTTCTGGGTTTCGACGACGACGTCGAGCTCCGCGCGCTTGACCGAGGTGTCGTGGAAGAGCCGCTGGTGGTGGACCTCGACGATGTTCGCGGCGTGCCTGCCGATAATCCCGGAAACCTGAGAGAGCGCGCCCGGCACGTCGGGGAGCTCCGCGCGCAATCGGACGAGGCGCCCCTCGCCCACCAAGCCGCGCATCAGGATCGAGGCCAGGAGGCGCGCGTCGATATTGCCGCCGCAGATGACGATGCCGACGCGCCGGCCGCGAAACCGCTCGGGCGCCGCGCACAGGGCCGCGACACCGGCCGCCCCCGCACCCTCGACCACGAGCTTTTGCCGCTCCAGCAGGGTCTCGACCGCACCTTCGAGCATCGCCTCGTCGACCAGCAGAATATCTGAGACGAGCGCCTTAACGATCTGCCGGGTCAACAGGCCCGGCTCCTTGACCGCGATCCCCTCGGCCAAGGTCGCCGCGGCGGCGGGCGGTCCCGGCTCCTCGCCGCGCATCAGGCGGTACATCGACGGGTAGAGCGTGGACTGCACGCCGACGATCTCGATCTCGGGCCGAAGCGCCTTGGCCGCGACCGCGATCCCGGAAATCAGTCCGCCGCCGCCGATCGGCACGACGAGCGTGTCGAGATCGGGCCGGTCGGCGAGCAATTCGAGCGCGATCGTGCCCTGGCCGGCAATGACCGCCGGGTCGTCATAGGGATGGACGGGGACCAGCCCTTGGTCGCGGGCCAGCGCGTCGGCGGCCTCGCGGGCGGCGACGAGGCTGTCGCCCTTTAGCACCACGGTGGCGCCGAACGCCTCGGTGCGGTCGATCTTGATGAAGGGCGTCCCCTCGGGCATCACGATCGTCGCCGGGATGCCGAGCCGGCGGGCGTGGTAAGCCACACCCTGGGCATGGTTGCCGGCCGACATCGCGACGACGCCGGCGCGGCGCTGCTTCGGGGTCAAAGTGAGCAGCTTGTTGAGGGCGCCCCGCTCCTTGAACGAGCCGGTGCGATGCAGAGTTTCGAGCTTCAGCCAGATCTCGGCGCCGGTAATCTCGGACAGCGCCGGCACGGCGATCGTCGGCGTGCGCGCGACCGCGCCCGCGATCGCGGCGGCGGCGGCGCGGATGTCGGCGATCGTCACCGGCAGGTCACTCATCCGTTCCATCCCGCGGACATACGCCGCGACCGAGCCGGCTCACAGCAGCGCCGTGAACTCGGCCACAGAAAGGCCGGCTTGGGCAATAATACTGCGCAAGGTGCCTCGTTTGAGATCGACGCTGCCGTGGATCGGGATCGTGACCTTTCGAGCAGGGTCATAATCGATCCCGGCTGGACCGGACCCGGCGAGCGTGGACCATCCGAGCCGGTCATTCCGGAGCTACAGCAGATGGAATGGACCGTGGCCACGATAACAGAACAGCCTCTCTCCGGACCGCTAGCTCCGTTGCGTTCGGCGCAGTCGCCGCTATCGTCGGTTCGCTGTCCTGAATTCAAATTAGGACATTCCCGACTTCGGCTCACCGGTCAGGCACCAGGGTAAGGGTGGCGACGGCGACGGAGCGGCCAGGGACGAGCCGGCCGAAGTCGCGCCAGGGATGCAGCAAATCGGCGAAATGAGGGGAGAGCGGGTTTCCGGACTGGCCGGGGGTGATGATCATCTGCGAGTCCCGTGGGGCGGCTAGGTCGGTGATGATCCGCAGCCCGGCGCCGAAGCGCTGCGCGAACGGAAGGCGGTCGTCGCGGATCGTGCTCGGGCCGCGGTCGAGCGTATCGTAGGCGCCGGAGGTCGGGATCGATGCATCGACCCAGTCGCGCAATACCGGGATCCGGCTCAAGACCGGATTGTCGAATTCTGCGACATGCGCCCGTCCCCATCGCCATTGCGTCATATCGGCTCCATACGCCCGGCGCAGCTCGGACAGCGCGGTGTCGAGCGACTGCGCAAGCCGCGTCGCGCAGGTCTCGCTGCCCGGCCGTTTCGGGTCGTCGCACCAATCGGGGCGCTTCGTCAACACGGCTTCCATGACCTGCGGCTTCAAATCCCAATAATCGGCCACCGCGTCACCAAAGCGGCCGAACAGGACCGCGCGGCTGAATTCGCGCAGCCATGCGGTGAACAGCAGCGGCCCGACCTTGCCGCGATCCATATGGAAATCCCAATGCCGCAGCAGCCCGATCGCTGTGCGCGCGGCTTTGTCGGAAGGTGTGATCGCGATCATCAGCGGGACCAGGCGCTTGGCCATCGGCGAGAAGGTGTCGGCCTGCATCTGCGCGCTCGACGTCGGCGTCTGCAGAGGATTTGCGCCGAGCAGCGCCGCGATCCGCTCGGCCCGGTTCGGCAGATCCCAGTCGCGGCTAATGAAATAGGGGTAGCTGTCGGGCACGATCTTGTTGTTGGCGCTGACGAAATGGCCCGACGCCGGGTTCGCCGCGCTGGGCAGCCCGGCGAACGGGATGAACCCCTGCCAGTCATAGTCGCCGGTCCAGCCCGGCGCCGGCAGCCATCCTTCGCCTTTCTTACGGATCGGGATCAACCCCGGCGCGATGAAACCGATCGTGCCGCCGGCATCGGCATAGACGACGTTCTGCGGCGGCCCGACAAAGCCTTCCCAGGCGGCGCGGAAGCTCGTCCAGTCGGCGGCGCGGTCGACCCGCCACAGCGCCTCGGCGCTGCGGTCCTGTGGGATCGTGAAGGTCGCGGCGAGCGCCAGCACGTAGCCCGGCTCGGCCGCGCCGGACGGCAGCACGTCGGACAGGACCGGACCGTGGCGGGTCGCCCGCACGGTGATCTCGACCGGCTCCGCCCCGCGCACCCGGATCGTCTCCGGATGCGTGGCGAAGGGCTCGCTGCCGTGCGGCGTCAGATACCGGCCCGGATCGGCGGGGTCGAGCTTCTCGACGAACAAATCCTCGACATCGGCGGTGGTGGTCGTGAAGCCCCAGGCGATCTGGTCGTTGTGGCCGATCACGACGAGCGGGACGCCGGCAGCGGTGGCGCCGGCAATCTCGCGCTCCGGCGTCCGCAGTCGGGCCAGATACCAGTACCCCGGCGCGCCGAGCTCGAGATGCGGGTCGTTGGCGAGGAGCGGCTTGCCGCTCATGCTGTGCGCGCCGTCGACGACCCAGTTGTTCGATGCATAGATCGGCCCGACCGCCGGCGGCAAAGCCCGGTAGAGGAGGTCGAGGCCCAGCCCGCGATAGATCGGCAGCATTTGCGCCAAGGTGGTCGGCGCGTCCTTTGGGTAGTCCGGGTAAAGAAACGCCATATCCGGGGCCGGGATCGTCCGGGCCATCCGGGCGCGCAGCAGCTCGCCGCGGTAATTTCCTTCGAGCCGTAACGCCATCAGCTTGCCCCAGACGAGGCTGTCCGCCACCCGCCACGGCTCGGGCCTGAAGCGCAGCAGCTGGAATTCGGGCGGCAGCGCGCCGCGGCGCGACGCCAGAAACGCGTTGACCCCGGCGGCATAGGCGGCGAAGGCGCCGCTCACCTCCGGCGACAGATACGCGATCTCCTCCTCGGCGGCGCGGTAGAGGCCGAGCACCCGCATCTGGCGGTCGGTCGGCACCGCATCCGGCCCGAAAATCTCGGCCAGCCGCCCAGCCGCATAGCGCCGCTGCAATTCCATCTGAAACAGGCGGTCTTGCGCGTGGGCGAAGCCGAGGCCGAAGGCCGCATCCTCGTCATCGTCGGCGGTGATCAGCGCAACCCCATTGGCGTCGCGCCCGATCCGGATCTCGGCCTTCGGCCCGGCGAGCACGAGCCTTCCCTCGGTCCGCGGCAGCGACGACAGCAGATAGAGATACCCTCCGCCGGCGAGGACGATCAGCAGCGCCGCAAGGCCGGCGAGGATGCGGCGGATCACGGCGGGCCGCGGCGCCGCAGGCGGGCTACAATCCGAGTTCGCGCAGGATCTTGTCGCGGTCGGCGTCGAGATCGGGGGCGGGGGCGCGGGTCGGCGGGTCAGCGAAGGCGGTGAGCTTCATCGGGTTGCCGGCGAGCTGGAGCGGGCCGGTGACCGGGTCGTCGACCGAGACCAGCATGTTGCGCGCGGCGGTCTGCGGGTGGGCGAGCGCCTGGGCGACATTGTTGACCGGGCCGCACGGCACCCCCGCGGCTTCGAGCACGGCGATCCAATGGTCCGTGGTCGCGGTCCCGAGCACGCCCTCGATCTCAGCCCGCAGCGCTTCCTGGTGCCGGTTGCGCAAGGTGTTGGTCTCGAACAGCGGGTTCGCCGCGAGATCCGGACGCTCGAGCGCATGGGCGAGCTTGACGAAAAGGCCGTCATTGCCGGCGGCGATGATGATGTTGCCGTCCGCCGTCGCGAACGCCTCGAACGGGGTGATCGAGGGGTGACGGGCACCCATCGGGCCGGGGATTTCACCGGTGGCGGTGTAGCGCATGATCGCGTTTTCGAGGAGCGCCAGCTGGCAGTCGAACAAGGCGACATCGATTTTGGTCGCCTCGCCGGTGCGCTCGCGGTGGAGGAGCGCAGCGTTGAGCGCGATCGCGGTGTAAAGGCCGCCGGCGAGGTCGCCGACCGAGGTGCCGACCCGCGTCAAGGGCATGCCGGGATGGCCGGTGATGCTCATGATGCCGCCCAGCCCCTGCACCACCATGTCATAGGCCGGGTAGTGCGAATAGGGTCCGGTATGGCCAAACCCCGAAGCGGCGGCATAGACCAGGCGGGGATAGCGGGGGTGCAGGGTGTCCCAGCCATAGCCGAGTTTTTCCAATGTGCCGGGGCGGAAGTTCTCGACGAGCGCGTCGGCCTTGTCGAGCAAGCGCTCGAAAATTTCGCGGCCCCCGGGTGATTTGAGGTCGAGGGCGATCGACTCCTTGCCGCGGTTGACCGAGGCGAAATAGGTCGACTTGCCGTTCTTGAACGGGCCGTATTGGCGCGCGTCGTCGCCTTGCGGCGGCGGCTCGACCTTGATCACCCGCGCGCCCAATTCAGCGAGCAGCAGGGTGCAGTAGGGCCCCGCGAGGATACGCGAGAGATCGACGATGGTAATTCCGGAAAGCGGGCCGGGCTGGGGCATGCGCGAAGACCTCTTGCGATCTGGACGAGGGTCAATAGCGCTCAGCCGCGACTAAGTCACGCGCAGCGGCGATCAGTTTGACGAGGTCGTCCACGACGAAATGCGCGTCGGCGAGGGTCAGGCCGGCCTCGGCGATGTGCGCTTCGGTGCGCCGGTCGAAGCCGGCGCCGTAGGCGAAGGCCATCCAGGGTTCCCAGATCCGCGACACGAGCCGCCGAACCTTCCCCCGCGGCCGTACATATTCCAAAAGCCGGATCGTTCCGCCGGGCTTCACCACCCGGCCGAGTTCGCGCAGCGCGGGCGCCTGCAGGTCGTCGGGCAGGACGCAGAACAGAAAGGTCGCGACCGCCGCGTCGAAAGTCGCGGCGGCGAAATCGAGCGTCGTCACATCCATTTGCCGCAGCTCGACCGGGACCGGACGACAGACGCAGTCGCCGCGCGGCGCGCCTCAGCATCGCCGGGCTGAGGTCGATCCCGGCGACCTCGGACCCCGGTGGATAGAACGGGAAGTTTCGGCCGGTGCCGACCCCGGCATCCAGCAGCCGCCCCGAGAGGCCGGCAAACAGCAGCGGCCGCAGCTTTCGGTAGCGCAGACGCTCGAACGGCCAGTCGAGCAGATCGTAGAATGGGGCGATCCGCCGATACCGATCGAGATTGGTGGTCATGGCCCTCGCGCTCGGCCTATTCACCCTATATGTGCTTTAGCGACAACTCCCCGAAGAGCTGCCCGGTGGGCGTGAGGCGTGATGTGATTGCGAGGACGCCCGATCCTAGGCAGAGGTGTCGGCTCCGGTGCCTCTTGACCCTTGCTGCGGCGCTGGCCGTGGGTAGCGGGCAAAGCGCCCTTGCCGCGGCCACCGCCTGGGTCGGCGACGACCATGCCTCGGCGAGGCTGATCACCGCGGTCGAGGCGGTCGGGTCGGGCTCGACGGTCGATGCCGGGCTCGAAATCCGGTCTGGCGCCGGGCTGGCACGCCTATTGGCGCTCGCCGGGCGATGCCGGGGTCGCGCCGAGCATCGACTGGGCGGGGTCGAGCAACCTCGCGCATGCCGAGATCGCTTGGCCGGCGCCGACCCGCCTCTCGCAGCAGGGCTTCGAGACCGCCGTCTACGATGATCGCGTGGTGCTGCCGATAACACTCGCCCCGACGCACCCGGGACAGCCGGTGGCACTGCACGCCGCGGTCGATTACGCCGCCTGCGCCGAGATTCTGCGTCCCCTATTCGGCGACCTTCGATCTGGCACTCCCGGCCGGTGTCGCCTCGCCCGGGCCGGAGGCGGCGCTGATCGCCGATGCCCGCGCGCGCGTGCCGGGCGGGCTCGCCGCAGCCGGGATGGAGCTCATGTCGGCGACCGTCGCCGGCGGCGGTGCCGATGCGGCGCTGGTGGTGCAGCTCCGAGCCGGAGACGCCCCGTTTCACGCCCCGGATCTGTTTGTCGAAGGCGTCGCCGACGGATCGCCCGGCCGGCCGGCGGCAGAGCTTTCGGAGGGTCGGCGCGTTGCCCGGCTCGCGGTGCCGATCCGCGGCACCGATGCAACGAACCTAGTCGGCAAGAAGCTGACCCTGACCCTGGTCGATGGCGCCAGGGCGGCCGAATTTGTCGCCGCACCGCTCGCCGGCACGCCGCCGGCCGGCGGGTCCGGACTGCTGTCGATCCTCGCCGTGGCACTCTTGGGCGGGCTGATCCTCAACGTCATGCCTTGCGTGCTGCCGGTGCTGTCGCTGAAATTGCTGTCGGTGGCGAGCCAGGCCGGCGGGGAGCGGGGCCGCGTCCGCATCGGGCTGCTGGTGACGGCACTCGGCGTCCTCATGTCCTTCGCGCTGATCGCGGCGATGCTGATCGGGCTGAAGGCGACGGGTGCGGCGGTCGGCTGGGGGATGCAGTTCCAGTGGCCGTGGTTCATCGCCGGGATGGCGGCGCTGACCACGTTATTCGCGGCGAGCCTTTGGGGATGGCTGCCGATCGCCCTGCCCCGCCTCGTCTACGATGCAGCGGCCATGCGCCAAGACCGGCGCCCCTATGCCGACGCCTTCCTGACCGGCGCTTTTGCCACCCTCTTGGCCACACCCTGCTCGGCGCCGTTCGTCGGCACGGCGATCGGCTTTGCCCTTTCGCGAGGGCCGCGCGAGATCGCGATCGTGTTCCTGGCGATGGGGCTCGGCTTCGCCGCCCCCTATCTGGTGGTCGCAGCGTTCCCCCGCCTCGTGCGGCTGCTGCCCCGACCGGGGCATTGGATGATCAGGTTGTGCGGCGTTCTCGGTCTGGCGTTGGCCGGTACCGCGGTGTGGCTGCTCTTCGTGCTGGCAGAACTGTCGGGTGTCAGGGTCGCGGTCTGGACCGGGATCGGGCTGCTGATCGTCCTCCTCTTGCTGCTGTTGAAGAGCCGGCGCGGCGTGCCGGCCGCGCTGGCGCGCCTGGCATCGGCCGGCGCCGCGGCGGTGTTGGCGGTAGCGGTCGTCTGGCCCGCCTTCGCAGTCGTCGACCGCCCGGTTCCGGTTCGCGCCGCCGGGCTTTGGCGCCCGTTCGATCCGGCGGAAATCCACCGACTGGTGGGCGAAGGCAAGACCGTCTTTGTCGATGTCACCGCCGCCTGGTGCCTGACCTGCAAGGTCAACGAAGCGGCGGTGCTCGACCGCGAGCCGGTGGCGGCCCGGCTCTCCGGCGCCGGCATTGTCGCGATGCGGGCCGACTGGACGCGCCCCGACCCCGCGGTCGCCGCCTATCTGCAGAGCTTCGGGCGCTACGGCATCCCGTTCAATGCGGTCTACGGGCCGGGCCGGCCGGAAGGCGAAAAGCTGCCCGAACTGCTCACCACCGAGGCGGTAACGCGGGCGCTCGACCACGCCGCGGGTGCCGCGCGCCCTGCCGGGACCGGCGATGAATGACCGGCCGCGAGAGGGCGACGCCGATCAGCGCCGGTCGGCCGCGCTGATCGGGCTGATCATCGTCCTGGTGCTGGCGATCGCCGGGATCGTGCTGTTCCGCGAGCTCAGAAAGAATTCTCAGCTCGAAGATTGCCTGATGTCGGGGCGCACCAATTGCGCCCCGATCGAGGTGCCGGCTCGACGCTGATCGGAGTCTGGAGGGCGGGGATCGGGCACCAAGTTGGGGCCTATAGAAGTCAGGGCTTACCCGTAGAGCTTATCTATGATAGACAACGCACACTTCCCGGACAGGAGGCGGTTGGCATGGTGAGGCGGGTGATCGGCGCGGCGGTGGTCGTCGCGCTGGTGGTCGCGGCGGTGATCTGGTGGCACCGCTCAGGCGCCGACGTGCCGCATGCGGCGGCCCAGACGCCGGCGCCGGGAATACCGGTCACCGCCGGCACCGTCGCGGCTGCGGACGTGCCGGTCTTCCTGCAAGGCATTGGCACCGTTCAGGCCTACAACTCGGTCGCGATCAAGACGCGGGTCGACGGCCAGATCGTCAACGTGCTGTTCAAGGAAGGCCAGGAGGTCAAGGAAGGCGACCCGCTCTTCCAGATCGATCCGCGGCCCTACCAGGCGGCGCTGGAGCAGGCGCAGGCGGCAAAGCAGAAGGACGAGGCGCAGCTCGTCAGCGCCCAGGCCGATCTCGATCGCTATTCCAAGCTGGTCGGCACCGGCTACCAAACCCGGCAGAGCTATGAGCAGCAACAAGCTCAGGTCGCCACGCTGCAGGCATCGATCAAAGGGGACGAGGCGCAGATTTCCAGCGCCAAGCTCAATCTCGGCTATGCCGACGTCCGTTCGCCGATCGACGGGCGGCTCGGAGCCAAGCTCGTCGACAAGGGCAATCTGGTGCGCGCCGGTGACAACACCGCGCTCGTCACGATCACCGAGGTGAAGCCGATCTTCGTTAGCTTCACTTTGCCGCAGGATTCGTTCGACGACATCCGCGAGCAGCAGAAAAAGGCGCCGCTCGTCGTCCGCGCCTACGGCAGCGACGGCAAGAAATTGGAGGCCGAGGGCAAGCTGACCCTGATCGACAACGCGATCGACCAGGCCACCGGCACGATCCGCCTGAAGGCCCGTTTCGACAACAAAGACGAGAATTTGTGGCCGGGCGAGTTCGTCAACGTGCGGCTGATCCTGTCGACGCGAAAGGGTGTGGCGACCGTGCCGGCGCGCACGGTGCAGGAGGGGCGCGAGGGCCGCTATGCCTACATCATCAAGCCCGATAGCACGGTCGAGCGCCGCGCCGTCGAGGTCGCCTCGATCCAGGACGGCATCGCCGTCGTCACCAAAGGACTGACGCCCGGCGAGCAGGTCGTCGTCGACGGGCAGTACCGCCTGACCAACGGCGCGCGAGTCAAGCTGCTGGCTGGCCCTCCACCGGATGCCGCCGGTTGAGCCGGCACCACCGAACATTGCTGTGATGGACAGGCCCCGCCGATGAGCGTTTCGGAACCCTTTATCCGCCGGCCGATCGCGACCTCGCTGTTGATGCTGGGCATCCTGGTGTTCGGCGTCGCCGCCTACGGCTTGCTGCCGGTCGCGGCGCTGCCCAAGGTCGATTTCCCGACGATCTTGGTCTCGGTCAGCTATCCCGGCGCCAGCCCCGACACGATGGCCTCCGCGGTGGCCACCCCGCTCGAGCAGCAATTCGCGGCGATCCCCGATCTCGACCAGATGACCTCGACGAGCGGCATCGGCACGACTTCGATCACCTTGCAATTCGAGCTCTCGCGCAACATCGACGCCGCGGCGCAAGACGTGCAGACCGCGATCAACGCCGCCACTGGAGTATTGCCCAAGGATCTGCCCAACCCGCCGACCTACCGCAAGACCAACCCCGCCGACCGCCCGGTGCTGATCTATGCGGTCCATTCCGACGCGATCCCGGTCTACCGGATCGACGATTACGCCTACACGATCCTGGCGCAGCGGATCTCGACTCTGTCGGGAGTTTCGGAAGTCGCGGATCTTCGGGCAGAAGCCCTATGCGGTGCATGTGCAGGTGAACCCGGGGGCGCTGGCGGCCCGCGGCATCGCCCTCGAGGATGTGCGCAACGCACTGACGGCGGCGACCGTCAACCGCCCGAAGGGCAATCTCGAAGGCGCCCATCAGGTCTATACCCTCGACACCAACGACCAGCTGTTTGACGCCGCCGCCTTCCGCAAGGTCGTCGTCGCCTGGCGCAACGGTGCCCCGGTGCGACTTCAGGACGTAGCAGACGTCGTCGATTCGGTGCAGAACCAGCGCGCCAGCGCCTGGTTCAACGGCATCCCGGCGGAGGGCTTGGCGATTCAGCGTCAGGCGGGCGCCAACACTATCCAGCTGGTCGACGCGATCAAGGGACTGATGCCGCAGCTGCTGGAGTCGGTTCCGCCGTCGCTCAAGGTCGATCTGGTGTCCGACCGCTCGCTGGTGATCCGGGCTGCGGTGCATGACGTGCAGTTCACGATGATGGTCACGATCGCCCTCGTCGTTCTGGTCATCTTCCTGTTCTTGCGCACCTTGTGGGCGACGGTGATCCCCAGCCTGGCGGTGCCGCTGTCGCTGCTGACGACGTTTGCCGTCATGTACGGGCTCGGTTACAGCCTCGACAACATTTCGCTGATGGCGCTGACCATCTCGGTCGGCTTTGTGGTCGACGACGCGATCGTCATGATCGAGAACATCGTGCGCTACATCGAGCAGGGCGAGCGCCCGTTTGAAGCGGCGCTGAGGGGTGCCGGGCAGATCGGCTTTACGATCATCTCGATCACCTTTTCGCTGATCGCGGTGTTCATCCCGCTATTCTTCATGGGTGGGATCATCGGCCGCCTGTTCCGAGAATTCGCCGTCACTGTCTCGGTCGCGGTCGTCGCCTCGGCTTTCATCTCGCTGACTTTGACCCCGGTCCTCTGCTCGCTGTTTTTAAAGGAGCAGGGACTGCATCCGGCCGGCCGCTTCAATCGCCTCGCCGAGGGCGCGTTCAACGCAACGTTGCGTGCCTACGACCGCGGCCTGGGCTTCGTCTTCCGCCACCAGTTCGCGGCCCTGCTGTCGACCCTGGGCTTGATCGGGTTGACCGGCTACCTCTACGTCATCATTCCCAAGGGCTTCTTTCCGCAACAGGATACCGGGTTCATCTTCGGGCAGGTCGAGGGCCGCCAGGACTCGTCCTTTGCGGCGATCTCCAAGCTCGCCCACCAGATCGCCGACATCGTCCAGCAGGACCCAGGGGTTGCCGGCGTCTTCTATTTCGCCGGCGCCTATGCCTACAATCCGACCGAAAACACGGCGCGGATGTTCATGCAGCTGAAGCCGCACGACCAGCGGCGGGACACCTCGGACCAGATCATCCAGCGGCTGCGACCCAAGGTGGCGGCCGTCGAAGGCGCCAAGTTCTTCATGCAGTCAGGGCAGGACATCAGCATCGGCGGCCGACTCAGCCGCACCCAGTACCAATACACCCTGACCGACACGGATTCGGACGAGCTCTACCACTGGGCGCCGATCATCGAGCAGGCGATGCAGAAGCTGCCGGTGCTCCAGGACGTGGCTTCCGACCAGCAGATTGCGGCGCCGCACATCGCGATCGAGATAGACCGCGACACCGCCTCGCGGCTCGGGCTCTCGGCCTCGGTGATCGACGAGACGCTGTACGACGCATTCGGCCAGCGCCAGGTCGCCACGATGTACACCTCGACGAACCAGTACAAGGTGATCCTCGAGGTCAAGCCCGAGTTCCAGCAGGACCCCTCCGCGCTGTCCAAGCTCTATGTCGGCGGCCCCGGCGGGACCCAGGTGCCGCTGAGCGCCTTCGCGCATTTCACTTCGAAGGTCGAGTCGCTGTCGGTCAACCACCAGGGGCAATTCCCGGCGGTGACGTTGTCGTTCAATCTGACGCCGGGCGTGGCGCTCGGGCAGGCGGTCGACAGGATTCAGGCGCTGATGGCCGAGCTGCGCGTGCCGGCCACGGTGCAGGGCTCGTTCCAGGGCACCGCGCAGGCTTTTAAGGCTTCGCTCTCCTCGATGCCGCTCCTCGTCGCGGCGGCGATCCTGGTCGTGTACATCGTGCTCGGCATTCTCTACGAGAGCTACATCCACCCGATCACGATCCTGTCGGCATTGCCCTCGGCTGGTGTCGGCGCGCTGTTGGCGCTGATGATCCTGCATTACGATCTAAGCGTGATCGCGATGATCGGCGTCATCCTCTTGATCGGCATCGTCAAGAAGAACGCGATCATGATGATCGACTTCGCCTTGCAGGCGCAGCGGATCGAGGGCAAGAGCCCGCGCGAGGCGATCCACGAAGCCTGCCTCTTACGCTTCCGGCCAATCATGATGACGACCTTCGCGGCCTTGTTCGGCGCCACCCCGATCGCGTTCGGTCAGGGCGCGGGCTCGGAGCTGCGCCGCCCGCTCGGCATCGCCATCGTCGGCGGGCTCCTCGTCTCGCAGTGGCTGACGCTCTACACGACGCCGATCATCTATCTCTATCTCGAACGCTTTGCCAGCTGGCTCGGGCGGCCCTACCGGCCGTCGCGGATGGCCGAGGCCCTCGGGGAGGGGCCGCGGTCGGCGCTGGCGCAGGACCGGCACGGCGCGGAGTGACGGCCATGCCGCGGGACCTGGCGACAGCTGGCGAAGAGGCCGCGTCCGACCCGACCGGGGGCCGCACCTTCGGCTTTCTCGTTCACGACGTTTCCCGGCTGATCAAGCGGCGCTTCGACCGTCGCGCCCGCCAGACCGGCCTGCCGATCACCCGGCGACAGGCGGCGGTCGTGCTCTACGTCGCGCGCAACGAAGGGGTGAGCCAGGCCGAGGTCGCCCTCTGGCTCGACCTCGAGCCGATCGCTCTGGTGCGGATGCTCGACAAATTGCACGAGGAGGGGCTGGTCGAGCGCCGCGCCCATCCGACCGACCGGCGGGTGCGGACCCTGTGGCTGGCCGCCGGCGCCCGGCCCGTGGTCGAGCGCATCCTCGACATCAATCAGGCGATCCGCGAGGAATTGTTCGCCGGCCTCGCCCCCGGCACGCGCGACGCGATGATCGCCGCCCTAGGCGGCATCAAGGACAATCTCACGCTCCAGGAAGAGGCGGCGGACGGTCGCGCAGACCTCGCGCCGGAGGACTTGGCCGAGCCGCCGCTTCGCCGCTCCGCCGGGTAGTCTTTTGGGGGGCGGCTGTCAGGTGGCGAGGTAGCCGCCGTCGACATAAAGCTCGGCGCCGGTGATGTAGGAGGCCTCGTCCGAGGCGAGGAAGAGGGCGGCGTTGGCCACCTCCTCGACGCGGCCGGCGCGGCCCATCGGCACCTGCCGCAGCATCCTCGCCCGAACCTCTGGGTCGGCGGTGCGCTTCGAGGAGCGCATCGGCGGCATCAGCCCGGGATGGATCGAGTTGACGCGGATATTGTCGGCGCCGTGCTGCACCGCCGCGACCTTGGTCAGGGTGCGCACCGCACCCTTCGAGGCGTTGTAGGCGACATGGATGTGGTGCTGCCCGGTGACGCCCGAGATCGACGAGACGTTGACGATCGAGCCGCCGCCCTGGGCCTTCATCAGCGGGATCGCGAATTTCATGCCGAGGAAGACGCCGCGCGCGTTGACCGCCATCAACTGGTCCCAGGCCGCGGTGTCGAACAGATCCTCGACGGCACTGCCGCTCAGCCCGGCGTCGTTGACCAGGATGTCGAGCCTGCCGTAGGCGGCGACGGCGGCGTCGACCGCCGCCTTCCATTCCGTCTCGCTGGTCACGTCGAGGCGATGAAACATGGCTGCACCATTCGCCTTGACGATGTCGGCGACGACCGCCTTGCCCTCGCTTTCGAGCATGTCGGCGACGACCACCTTGGCGCCTTCGCCGGCAAAGATCCGCGCCATGCTGGCGCCCATGCCGGACGCCCCGCCGGTGATCAGGGCGACTTTCCCGTCGAGCCTCATCGATTTTCCTCCCGTACCTGGGTTCAGTCGACGCCCACCGCGGCGCCGAGGGTTTCGCCGATCGACCGGTTGAGCACGAGGTCGGCGATTGTGTCGAGCCCGGTCGGCTCGCGGTTGACGATGACCAGGGTGGCGCCGTTGCGCTTGGCCAATTCCGGAAAGCCCGCCGCCGGGTAGACGACGAGCGAGGAACCGGCGACGATGAAGAGGTCGGCGGCCAGCGTCTCCTGTTCGGCGCGCCGCATCGCGACCACGGGCATCGCTTGGCCGAACGAGACCGTCGCGGTCTTGACCCAGCCGCCGCAGGCCTCGCAGATCGGGGCGTTCTGGTCGCGCTCGAAGACCACACGCAACGCGTCGAGTTCATAACGCTCGGCACAGTCGAGGCAATGCGCGTAGGTCGTGTTGCCGTGCAATTCGATTACCCGGTCGGCAGCGATCCCCGACGCCTGATGCAGGCCGTCGATGTTCTGGGTGACGATCGCGGCGGCAGTGCCGCGCTGGACCAGCTCGGCGACGGCCCGATGTCCGCGGTTGGGCGCTGCCGCTCGAAACGTTTCCTCCATCGCGAAGCGGCGCCGCCAGGTCTCGCGCCGCGCCTCCTCCGAGGCGAGAAAATCAGCGAAGTCGATCGGCGCCATCCTGGTCCATATGCCGCCGGGGCTGCGGAAATCGGGTATCCCCAACTCGGTGCTGATGCCGGCGCCGGTAAAGACGACGGCGCGCCGCGCCCGTGCTACGGCGGTGGCGAGCGCGGCGATTTGGGGATCGGTCGTCATGCCGAAACTCTCGCAAAACTCCGCCTCCGCGCCAAGCCCCACGCGATCATCCGCGCCGGGTGGCGCAATGCACGGACATCGGAACTGCCGATGCTATCATGACCGTCAGCCGGACGGCGAACAGGGGTGGCGATTGGCTGGCGGGTCGCCCTGCCCCGTCCATTGGCGCAACGGGCTCAGAGAGGGGACGAAACTTCGCCGGGCCGATCATTATCGAGGCGATGGATTCGACGATCGTGGTGCCGCCGGGATGGAGCGCGACGGTCGACTGCGCCGGCTATGTCCGCATCCGCCGATCGATACCAGGCTAGAGGGCGAGGCGCATCGAGCTCACCCACTCGCGGAGAGATCCCGAGTCCGAGGGTGCAGGATTGGCCACGGGACTGGACGCTCTGTCTCGTGCCGTCGTATCCACCCCGTCGCCCGCGATCGATGACTGGAGCAGCAGATATTCGCATGGTTGCCATGACCCGAGGTGCGGCCGACCGCGGCATCGCGGCGGCGGCGCGCACCGGCTGGGAAACGCGCCTGCTTGCCGGCGGCGAGCTTCGGGTCAGGCTCTTCGGTGCCTGGGTGCTGGCCAGCGGCGCCCGTTTCACCGCCGATCTTCCGCGCCGGCTGGGCGAGGCCCCGCGTGCCGCCAGGATTTCGTTCGACGCGCGCGACCTCACCGCCTGGGACAATGTGCTGATCGATTTCCTCAACAAGCTCGAAACGCTCGCCGGCGAGCGCGGCATGGCGGTCGACCGCTCGGGTCTGCCGGGCGGGGTCGAGCGCCTGGTGGCGCTCGCCCGCGCCGTCCCCGAGCGCCAGGGGGCGAGGCGCAGCCAGGCGCGGCCCGGCCTCCTCACCCGGGTCGGGACGAGCGCGCTCGCCTTTTTTTCGGCGGCCGGCGATCTCGTCGCGTTCCTGGGTGAAGCCTGCCAGGCCGTCGGCCGGCTGGTCATCGGCAGGGCGCGGCTGCGGCGTTCCGACCTTCTCCTGGCGATCCAGGATTGCGGCCCCGCCGCCCTGGCGATCGTCGCGCTGATCAGCTTTCTGGTCGGCCTCATCCTCGCCTTCGTCGGCGCCATTCAGCTCAAGCAGTTTGGTGCCGCGATCTTTGTCGCGAACCTCGTTGGGGTCGCGATGGTGCGCGAGATGGGGGCGATGATGACCGCGATCCTGATGTCGGGGCGCACCGGCGCCGCCTTTGCCGCGAACCTCGGCACGATGCAGGTCAGCGACGAGATCTCGGCGTTGCAGACGCTCGGCATTCCGCCGATGGAGTTCTTGGTCCTGCCACGGATCACGGCACTCGTCCTGATGATGCCGCTATTGACCGTCTTCGCCAACATCGTGGGCATGGCGGGCGGGCTCCTGATCGGGGTCCTGATGCTCGACATCTCGCCGATCGCCTACTACAACCAGACCGCCGGCGCGGTCGGGCTCAACGACTGGGCGATCGGCCTCGTCAAGGCGGGAATCTTCGGGGCGATCGTGGCGCTCGTCGGCTGCTGGCGGGGCATGCGCTGCTCGCGCAGCGCCGCCGCCGTCGGCGATGCCGCCACTTCCGCGGTCGTCCTCTGCATCGTGCTGATCATCTTGGTCGACGCGATCGCGACCGTCATCTGCACCGTCCTCGACATCTGAAGGCACCGGAGGATCAGCGCCTTGAGCGAGCCCAGATCGAACGCGCCGGAACCTCAGGCCCATATCGTGGTCGAGGACCTGACCATGGCGTATGGCGACTTTGTCATTCAGAAGGATCTGAATTTTTCGATCAACAAGGGCGACATCTTCATCATCATGGGCGGCAGCGGCTGCGGCAAGAGCACGTTGCTGCGCCATCTCGTCGGCTTGTTGCCCCCCGCCAAGGGAAGAGTTCTCTATTCCGGGGAGAGCCTGTGGGAAGCCGAGCCCGAGCGCCGGGACGCGATCCTGCGGACGACCGGCGTGACCTACCAGGCCGGCGGGTTGTGGAGCTCGATGACGTTGCTCGAAAATGTGGCATTACCGCTCGAGCAATACACCGGTCTCGCGCCCGCCGAGATCGCCGACCTCGCCTCGCTTAACCTGGCGCTGGTCGGGCTCGCCGGCTTCGAGGAGTATTTCCCCTCGCAGATCAGCGGCGGCATGCAAAAGCGCGCCGGCCTCGCCCGGGCGATGGCGCTGTCGCCCGAGGTGCTGCTGTTCGACGAGCCCTCGGCGGGGCTCGACCCGATCAGCTCGCGCCTGCTTGACGATCTGATCCTGGAGCTGCGCGACAGCCTCGGCGCCACCATCGTCATGGTTACACACGAGCTGCCCAGCATCTTCGCGGTCGGCGACAACGGTGTCTTTCTCGATCCCGAGACCAAGACCCAGATCGCGGTGGGTGATCCGAAGCGGCTGCTGGCCGAGTGCCCGGACCCTAAGGTCCAACGCTTCCTGCGGCGCGGCGAAGCGGTCGAAACGGGCGCCGGGGCGGCGCGATGAGCAGCCGGCGGGCGAACCCGGCGCTGATCGGCGGCTTTGTCATCGGCGGGATTGGCCTCTTGGTCGTGGCCCTGCTGGTCTTCGGCACCTTTACTTTTTTCGAGACGACGCGCCGGTTCGTGGTCTTCTTCGAGGGGTCGGTCGACGGGCTGACGGTCGGCTCCGCCGTGCTCTTTCGCGGGGTGCCGCTCGGCCGGGTCGTGGACGTCGGGATCCGCTATGACCCGAGCGACCGCTCGTTCGAGATTCCGGTTATCGTCGAGCTGCGGCCGAGCGTGATCGCCCGGTTTTCTCCGCCTTCCAGCCCCGACGTGCGGCGGATGGATGAGTTGGTCAAGGCCGGGCTGCGCGCCCGGCTCGAAAGTGCCAGCCTGGTGACCGGCCAGAAGGTGGTTCAGCTCAACTTCTTCCCCGGCACGCCAATCACCGTCGTGAAGACCGACGTTGATTACCCCCAGATTCCGGCGCTGCCCTCGCAAGCGCAGCAGCTGATGTCGTCTGTCGACGTCCTGGCCAAGGATTTGCCGACTTTGATTCAGACGGCGGTTGCGACCCTCGACCGGATCCAGGCGGCGTTGTCGCCGGAGAACCAGGCGGCGATCACCGCCACCCTCCAGAGCACCGCATCGCTGGTCAAAACCCTGCAAGCGACTGCCGCCTCGCTCGCGCCGCTGGTGGCCACGGCCGACAAGACACTCGCCAGTCTTGATCAGTTGAGCGGGCGAATGAACGGCGTCGTCGACGAAAACCGCCCGGACATTACCGCGGCATTGCGGAATTTCCGCGACGCGACAGTCAGCACGAGAAAGCTTCTCGACCAGCTCAACCTGATCGCCGCCGACAACCGCAAGCCGATCCGCCAATTCACCGAGGGCTCGCTGCCCGATCTGACCGGGCTGATCCTCGACGCCAGAGGTGCTGTGGACAAGGCGACGACCGTTCTCGACAGCATCGAGCGCAACCCGACCCGATTTCTCTTCGGCAACAGCGCGGTGGGGCACGGGGTGGAGCTCAAATGAACCGGCGTCGGCTGTTCTCCGGCGCAGCGACGGCGTTTCTGCTGCCGGCCCTGTCGGGGTGCGGCCTGGGCGGCGGGCCGCCGCCGCCGCAATTCACCTTGTCGCCGGTAACGGGTTTCCCGCAGGGGCTGACACCGGTCAGCTGGTCGCTCGTCGTCGACGAGCCGACCGCCCCGCGCCAGATCGATACCTCCCGCATCGCGGTGATGAACGGCCCGTTCCAGGTCAAGTACTACGCCGATGTGGAATGGACCGACAACGCGCCCTCGCTGGTCCAGCTGCTGCTGCTCCAGTCGTTCCAGAACACCGGACGTCTGCCGGTGGTGGCGCCGACCCGGCAGACCCTGGCGACAGACTTGCTGTTGTTGTCGACGCTGCGGAAGTTTCAGGTCGAGAGAGACGCCGCGGGGACGCCGCAAGCGGTGGTGGTGCTGGAGACGACCCTGATGCGGATGCCGCGCCGCGAGCCCGTCGCGACCGCCCGTTTCGAGAAGGCGACCCCGCTTGCCGCCGATTCGATCGATGCCGTCACCACCGCCTTCAACGCGAGCCTCGGCGACGTGATGCACCGCGTCGTCGACTGGACCTTCGAAAAAGGGAACGCGGTTCTCAGAAAGACCGGTTGAAATGGAGGATGCCGGCCTTCGCCGGTAAGACGACAAAAGAACGCCGCGGGTGATGCGTCAGGCGCGTACCGCTAGTTGTTGATCCACTCCTTCATAAAGCGGGCATAGCACTCGCGCTCGCCCGGCATCTTGACCCAGCCGGCGAGCAGGCGCGGGCTGGCGAGCAGCAGCCGGTCGCGCAGATGGGTCGAGTTCCGGCCGTATTCCTCGAAGCTCGAGATCGTGATCTTCTGGTTGTGCGGGTCGTCCTGGAAGCGGCAGGCAGCAAGCGCCACGGTCTCCTGGTAAGGCCTGCGGTCGGCGCCCGAGCGCAGATAGGCGTCGGCGACCGCGGTGGCGCGCGGCGCATCGAGCGCCATGATCGCCTCGTCCAATTCGCGCAGCAGCGCTTCGGGGGTGCGGCTTGTGGCGTCGAACCCGCCGCGTTCTTCGTCGAGCACCGAATGGTAGAGCTTGTTCTCGTGCGCCACGTCGTTGATGAAGCTCGCCATCAGATAGAGGATACGCGGGCGATAGGGGCTGTCGCTGCGCCGCAGCCAGTTGTTGGCGACGTTGCAGTAGTCGAACGGGTGCTGGCCGTTGGTGAACTGGCGCGCCACCGTCGTGCGCAGGATCAATTCGGCGGCGGCGATTTGGATCGCATCGCCAAGACTGGTCACCGATCTGCCGTTCTTGAGGTGCGCGGTCAAGAGGTCCCAGACCGCGTCGGCATCGGCCGTCATCAGGGTATCGACCAGCGCTTCGGCCTCGGCCGGCGCCAGCGGCGTGCGGTTTGTGTCGGCCAAACTCTTGCCGGCGTCCGGGAACTCGGCCGCGATGCGCACGCAGACGGCGTCGTAGAGCGAGTAGTAGAGCGGGCCGATCGCCATGTCGGGCACGCCCATGTAATAGACGCCGTGCGCCTCGTCCCAGCCGATCAGATCGGCGAGGTCGTTGACGGCGCGGGCGCGGATCGCCTTGTGGCCGGTGTTACGCGCCTTGCGGCCCACCACGGTGTCCTGCAAGTCGATCAGGCCGAGATATTCGAGCTGGTCGCGCAATCGCGGGCGCGCCGCCTCTTCCTCGGCGAGCCCAAGGAAGAGCCCGTAGGACCGCCGCGAGTCGCCGCTTACCGTCGCGATCATATGGGCGTGCAACCGCTCCTCGACCGTGCCCTTCTCGCGAAGCGGCTCCTGGTCGTCGTTCCACACGACCGGGCCATAATCGGGCGGCGGCACCACCATGCCCTTCATCGTCGCATAGCGGCCCGGATACTTGCCGCGCAGCTGGTTCCAGATGTCGAGCCCGGCCGGGATGTACCACACACTCTGCAACAGCGGCAGCAGGCGGTATTCCTCGGGCAAATACGGCATCAGGCAAGCCGAGGCGCGCAGCCCGAGGATGGTGTGGTCGTTGTTGATCAGGGTGATCTGGCCGTCGCGCACATCGATGTGGCTCGGCACCTGGACAAAGGGCGCCTCGGCCGCCGTCACCACGGCGAGCGCGTCGCCGATCGAGCGTCCGTCGCGCGCGACCATCCCGAAGAACAGATCGGTCGTGCGCGGTTGATCGCGCTCGAGAATCGCCTCGGTCAGCGGGCCGAAGGACTTGTCTTCGGTGATTTGCGTGCGGTTTCTCAGCATTGGCGGCTCCATCGGCGCGAACTCTTGCCGCCGCCAGCGTAGTTTGCCGAACGGCTGAGCGTAAAGCGGCACTTCCGGGAATGCTTCATGCTCTCCGAGCATGGCCGCAATCGCAGGGAGCCGCGATCACCGTCACCTTCGCCGTTTCCGCGCACGAGCGTATTTCATTCCCGGGCGTACGATAGATTAC
>CAWAFE010000033.1:0-86743 GCA_963781215.1 uncultured Alphaproteobacteria bacterium | reverse complement strand
GCCGGTCAGAATGTCACTATCGTAGCGGCATTCGACGGCGAGGTCGCGCGGCAACGGGCCGTCGGGCGGCATATCCCGCCTGAAACCCTCGACCTTGGCGGTTATCGTGTTGATGCCGGTGGCCGCGGCCTCGCGCGTGGTGATCTCGATGCCCCGCTCGGTAGGCTCGCCGCATCGTATCGGCGCAGCGATCGGCGAGGCCGCCGCTGACGACGCTGCAGCCGGCGGCGAGGCAGACGAAGATGCCGAGTGCCGAGGCGGCCGTGAAGCGTCCGAGCCAGCGCATGGCGGCGATACTGACCGGCGGCGCGGCGAATATCAAATCCGGCACCGCCGAGGAGGGTGCGATGCGTGCACAAAGCTTGATCGCCGTGGGACAGCCGCTCGCCGCGACGGAATTGCCGACTTCGCGATTGGGACCGCGGCAGGTGCTGATCGCAGTGCGGGCGTGCGCGGTGTGCCGGACCGATCTCCACGTTGTCGACGGCGAATTGCCGGAACCGAAATTGCCGCTGGTGCCGGGCCACGAAATCATCGGGATGATCGTAGAGGGGCGAGGGCGCCGAAAAATTTGCGGTCGGCGAGCGGGTCGGCGTCCCGTGGCTCGGCTGAGACTGGCAGGTGTGTGCGACTATTGCCGCGGCGGGCGGGCAAATCTCCGCGACCGCGCCTGCTTTACCGGCTACCAGATCGACGGCGGCTATGCCGAGCACACCATCGCCGACGAGCGCTATTGCTTTCCGTCGATGAGCAATACGGCGATGTCGAGGCGGCGCCGCTGATGTGCGCCGGGCTGATTGGATTCCGCACCTTGCGGATGGCCGGCGAGGCGCAACGCGTGGGCATCTACGGCTTTGGCGCCGCCGCCCATATCGTGGCGCAGGTAGCGCGCCACCAGGGCCGCCGCTTGTTCGCTTTCACCCGGCCGGGCGACCAGGAGGCGCAGGATTTCGCCCGCGCGCTCGGCGCCGAATGGGCCGGCGATTCGACGATGCCGCCGCCCGAGCCCTCGACGCGACGCTGTCTTCGCCCCGATCGGGCCGCTGGTGCCGGCCGCACTCGCTGCGACGCGAAAAGGCGGCACCGTCGTCTGCGGCGGCATTCATATGAGCGACATCCCGTCCTTCCCATACCGCATCTTGTGGGAAGAGCGGGTGCTGCGCTCGGTCGCCAACCTGACGCGGCGCGACGCCGAGGAATTTCTAGCGCTGGCCCCGAAGGCCGGCGTGCGGACGCAGACCGTCGCCTATCCGCTCGGTCGGGCGAACGACGCGCTCGCCGATCTGCGCCGCGGCGCGCTCCAAGGTGCGGCGGTGCTGGTGCCGTGAGGCGCCCCGTCGCGATCGCCGCCGTCTGCCGCGACGCGCTCGGCGGTTGCATTGCGGTTCGTTCGACGCATATTCGCCTACAGACAGCGTGAAAGGAGGATATCATGGCCAACAAGGAGCAGAAGCGGACCAGCCGGGAAGCCAAAAAGCCGAAGCAAAAAAAGAAGGACGACAAGCGGCCGAGCGCCAGCCGTCGGCCCCCAAAGCCTGAACACGGCGCCGCCGGTTTATCACCGTTCACGATCTCCAGCGAACCCGACGAGGGCGCGTGATCGCGACGATTTTGGTCTTTGCGCCCGAACCCTCGACGCCGGTCACGGTCGGCCGCGCCCTCGGCGCCCCTGGTGAAAGGGTTGTCGGATTTGCCCGGCCGCGTCCTTGCAGCTCGTCCTGCGGCGATGGCAAATGAAATCGGCTGAGATGAACGAACAATCGCGCATCGCCTGGGGCGGCAAGCCGGTCTATGGCGCCCGGCTCGGCATCCTGATGCTGGAGGCGCGGTTTCCGCGCATTCCGGGCGACATGGGCAATGCCGAGACCTGGCCGTTTCCGGTTCTCTACAAGGTCGTGCCGGGCGCCTCGCCGCATCGCGTCGTCCGCGACAAGGCGGCGGGGCTCCTCGACCAGTTCCTCGACGCGGCGGACGAGCTGGTTCGTCTCGGGGCTGACGGCATCACGACGAATTGCGGATTTTTGTCGCTCTACCAGCGCGAGATCGCCGCCCGTGCCGGGGTGCCGGTCGCGACCTCGAGCCTGATGCAGATCCCGTTCATCGAACGCCTGCTGCCGCCGGGCAAACGGGTCGGCGTGCTGACCGTCAGCGCCGAGAGCCTGACCGCCGAGCACCTGACCGCCGCCGGGGCCGATCCGCGGACGCCCGTCGCCGGCACCGATGGCGGCCGCGAGTTCACCCGCGTCATGCTCGGCAACGAGGAGCGGCTCGATGTCGCCGCCGCCGAGCGCGACATCCTCGATGCCGGCGACGCGCTCGTCGCCGGGCATCCCGACATCGGCGCCATCTTGCTCGAATGCACCAACATGGTGCCCTATGCCCGCGCGTTGCGCGAGCGGCTGGGTCTGCCGGTGTTCGACATCTACGCCTTCGTCACCTGGTTTCACGCCGGGCTCGTGCCGCGCGATTTCGGCCCGCCCGGCAGCGCGCCCCGCGACTGGCGCGAGCGGTGAGCGGCGTCGCGATCCGCTTTGCGACCGCCGAGGACGCCTCCTTGGTGCTTCGGCTGATCCGCGGGCTTGCGGCCTATGAGCGCGCGCCGGACGCGGTGGTCGCGACCGAGGACGATTTGCGGCATTGGGGCTTCGGTCCCGAGCGGCATTTCGAGGCGCTGCTCGCCTTTCTCGATGGCGAGGCCGTGGGCCTCGCGCTGTTCCATCCGCGGTTTTCGACCTGGCTCGGGCAGCCTTCGATGTATCTCGAGGATCTCTACGTGACCGAAGCGGCGCGCGGGCGCGGCGTCGGCCGGCGGCTGATGGCGCGGCTCGCCGCGATCACGATCGAGCGCGGCTGGGGGCGGCTCGATTTTCAAGTGTTGGACTGGAACCCGGCCCGCGGCTTCTACCGCCGGCTCGGCATGGCCCATCTCGGCGAGTGGCTGCGCTACGGCGCCGACGCCGAAGCACTCCGCCGCCTCGCCGCCGAGGATCTGCGCGAGGGCGAATAAGTCACCACAGCACCGCAACGCGATAGTCGGAAAACACTTTGTCGCCAGTCGCGACGGTCAGTCCCTCTTTATCTGCCGGCGCGATCAAGATGCGGTCCCACCGGTCCCGGTGCGGGCCAGGCAGTCTGCCTGCGGCCTCGGCATGCTCGGCTCGCAGTGATCGGCAGCGGTGTGAAATGCGCGCGTCGAACCAGAGCCGCGATAGGAAACGGCAGGGGTGGGGGTAGGCGATCGCGCTGCTGCTTGTACGCAATCTCATAGCCGGAGCAGCCGCTCGCGAAGACTTGGTTTGCAGGAGTTGTAATCGTCGTTCGCGCGCTCGCGGAGGCGTGCGAGCGGCTTTCCGGCGCGGGCGATCACGATGTCCGCCCCGGCCAATGCCCGGTCGAGCGGCGACGACAGCTTGGCCTTGGCCTCCGCGATGTCGATCTGAGCAGTCATGGCCTTACCTGACGGGAGACGGAAACGTAGCGGCGGCATGCACGTTGACCAACAATATTCCCAACTCGATCGGCACCATCCCATTCCCTACTATGCCAGCAGCTCCGGGATGCCGGGATGCGCAGCAAGCGGGGGAACGAACAATGCTCGAAGTCTGGACCTGGCCGACGCCGAACGGCCACAAGGTGCATATCGCTCTCGAAGAATTGGGCCTGCAATACAAGGTGATCCCGATCAATATCGGCGCCGGCGACCAGTTCAAGCCAGAGTTTCTGAAGATCACCCCTAATCATCGCATTCCGGCGATCGTCGACCCGAACGGACCCGGCGGCAAGCCCTTCACGCTCTTCGAATCAGCCGCGATCCTGATCTACCTGTCGGAAAAGAACGGCGGCAGGCTGATCCCGAAAGATCCGATCGGCCGCTACAAATGTCTCGAATGGATGATGTTCCAGATGGGCGGCGTCGGCCCGATGTTCGGCCAATGGAACCATTTCGGAGCGTATGCGCCGGAGAAAATCCCGTACGCGATTGAGCGCTACACCAACGAGGTCAAGCGGCTGACCCGGGTGCTGAACCACCGCCTCGATGAGTCGCCCTGGCTTGCCGGCGACGAGTACAGCATGGCCGATATCATCACCTTTCCGTGGATCCGCACCGCCGCCGAGCCATCTTCTCGCTTCGCGGAGCGGGGCTATATCGACCTCGGCGAATATCCGGCGGTGCGGCGCTGGCATGACGAAATCGCGGCGCGGCCGGCGGTGCGGCGCGGTTTGGCCGTGCTGGCCGACGCCCAGCGTCCGGGCGCGATCACCGATATCGAGCGCGAAAACACGTTCGGCGCGACCCAGTTCGCGGCGCGCTGAGGAGGCCACCAACCGGGCACAGCCCGTTGCGGCGTGCAAGAGAATGTCGCTGTCCCGGCGAAAGCCGGGACCGATGCCCGGACCCCACACGATGTCGTATCCGAACAGCGGATCGTCAGATATCGCGATGACGCCGATGCGGCCGTAAGATGGGTCCCGGCGTTCGCCGGGACAGCGAGAAATCCTAACCTGCGCAACAAAAATACCGCTATCCCGGCGAAAGCCGTGATCCATGCCCAGGCTCTGACCGTGTTCTACGTCTATCTGCTTGCAAGCAAACCGAACGGAACCTTGTATGTCGGGTCGACCTCGAATCTGGTCCGCCGGGTCTGGGAGCACAAGCTTAGGGCCGTCCCCGGATTTACGGCGAAATACGCAGTCGATCGCCTGGTCTGGTTCGAGTCCTACGACACGTTGGAAACAGCGAACGGCGGATCAAAGGATGGAAGCGCCGTTGGAAGATCGAATTGATCGAAAGCGCCAATCCGCAATGGAACGATCTGTATCGTCAGATATTGTGAGGTGGGTCCCGGTGAAAGCCGGGACCCATACCCGAGCTCCGCTGTCGCGGCCTCATCCGCTCCCGGTGCCGGGCACCGCCATCCGGTGCGAGGATGAAATACGCACGCGGCCGAGGCGGCTGGACAGCGGCGCGAACTACATCCGCGACGTCTGAGCGCTGGCCAAGGGCCCGGTCTAACGCGGCACCTCGTAGGCGATGTAGCGGATGATCTGCCAGCCGCCGTCGGGCTGATGGCGGAAGATGTCCATCCCTTGCTCGATCGTATGCACCTCGGCGCGGCCGGGGCGCGTCGTCGTCACGTGCCAGGTGAGCCGCACCACCGCGAGATCTCCCTCAACCAGGATCTCGTTGATGGCCGGAATATACCGGCGACGCACCTGCGGATCCGCCAATGCCCGATGCAGGCGGCCGCACATATCGCTGTAGTTCTGCTCGGGCAGGCCGCGCACGTCGTAGCGTAAGTCCGGAGCGAAGAGCCGGCAGGCCTGCGCCGCATCGCCGGCGTTGAACGCCTTCGTCCAAGCTGTCAGCGCAGCGCGGATATCGGCCGCGGCATCCTCCGCCTCAACGGAAATCGGCGAGGCGAGCAGGAGAGTGCCGCCAAGCATGGCCCATAGCCTCCAGCGATGGCGCCGCGCGCCGCGCGGCAGCAGAGCGCTGCTGCGATCCTGGTCACGCCGCACGCTGGTCGAGCGCTCCGAGCCGGAACGCCGCTACGAGCCCCGCCGGCCGGTGGCCAGCCACACCGCGCATTCCTCCCCGAGTTCACGCCACGCCGTCTCCTCATAGAGGCGGCGATCCGCTTCGCTTAATTCGTCGCGCCAGCGACCATTGGTGCCCTTGTAAATAAAGGTCTGTGCGCCGCCATCCCAGAACGCACCACCAAGCGGCACCGATTTTGTCGCATGGGCCTTCATGTAGTCGAAACTGCAATGCTCCAGGATCGCTGGCCATGTCACCGGATCGATCGGCGCCTCCAGAAAGTCGGCAATACGCCTGATTTCGCCAGGCATGTCAGCCTTCAGTTGTTCGAAGTGTAGCAGCAGAAGATTTGGCAGGTCGCGGATCGCCCACCAGGAGCGAACATTTTCCCAGAAGGAGGAGAAAGGATACCCGTCCCGCTCCAGCCAGGTCAGGAAATATTCGCGGGCAGAGGCGGTCGGGCGCTCGATCGGCGGTCCGATCCGGCCGGGAGTGTCGTTAATTGCAGCGTAGATCGTCTTGTTGCCGTTGATCCAGTGGTTGTGCATGCTCCACATCACGTCGCGCCCATCGCGTCCGATGTAGAGATATTTTGCTTTCGGCGAGTACACCAAAGCATCAAGCGGAAGATGCGTCTTGATGAAGCGGCGATGCGTCTGCGCCTCCAGCGCCGCCAGCTTCACCTCGTTCGGCGGCACCCGAAGGTCGAGCCAGGGCGACATCTCCGCCACCTCAAGCTCCTCGGCACCGTTGAACAGCAATTGAGCAATGATCTGTTGTGTCCAGGTCGTGCCCGATTTCGCCCAGGTCGAAATCACGATGTCGTCAGAGCGAAACGCAAAGTCATTCCATACGGTCGAATCGAAGAGCTGTGTGTGCAGTTCGCGCGTCTTCACCGGCCATTGCGGCGCCATTTGTTAGCTCCCCTCAGTTCATACCTCGATTTTCGTCGGGGTCTTGTCGTTCGCCGAGCGGCGGCAACTTTACGACTATAGCCGTCGATTAGGCCGTTACTCGAACAGCGACAGATCGATCGCGTCGCCCATCTTGTTGTAGCCGAGATCGCTCGGATGCAGACCGTCGCCGCAATCGTCGCTCGGCCGCATCTGGGTCGGATGTTCGGGGTCGCGCAAGGCCTGGTCGAAGTCGGCGACCCCGTCAAAGGCGCCGCCGTCGCGGATCCATTGATTGACCGCCATACGGACTTCCTCGCGCTGCGGGTTCCAGGCATTGGCCATATAGGTCTCGTTGCCGAACGGCGTCAGCGTGGCGCCGATGATCTTGACGCCCGCGCTGTGGGCGCGCACCGCCATCTGCGCAAGGCCGGCAATCATCTGCGCCGCGGTGGGCTCCTCTTCCGGCTTCTTCCACCGATTGCGCAGATCGTTGGTACCGAGCATGACGATGACGTGGGTGACCCCAGGCTGGGCCAGCACATCGCGGTCGAAGCGCCGCAGCCCGCTATCGCCGCGGAGGTCGAATAGGATGCGGTTGCCGCCGAGCCCCTGGTTCATCACCGCCATCGGCCTGCCGCGCGGGCGCGCCATCAGACGGCGGGCGAACTGGTCGGGCCAGCGGCAAAAGGCGTCGATCGTCGAGATGTTGCCATCGGTCAGCGAGTCGCCGAGCGTGACGATGCCGCCGGTGTCGGCGCCGGCCAGCACATCAACGCCGCAGACAAAGAACCAGTCACTGGTGAGGCTGGCGATCGGCATCACCTTTGCTGCCGTGAAATCGCCGGGCGGCGAGACATAGTTGGTCTGGCGCGCATAGCGGCCGGTGATCTGGAAATCGTTCGCGATCTCGCCCGGCAGATAGAGGCTGACAGCAAGATCGGCGAGCGGCGGCAAGGCGAGTGCCGCCGGATCGCTGAACAGAACCGCTCCGGCAGCGATCGTCGTTGTCGCATCGCCGCCGAAGCTGAGCCGGCGGTCCGAGCCGGAAACGATCGCCGCTCCTGTGTCGCGCAACGCGATATGCACGCCGCCGATCTCCAGCGGACGCCGCCCATAGGCATTCGAGATCCGCACCCGAACCGTGTCGCCGCCGAGGCTGGCACGCATCGTCATGCGCAAGGTCTGGTTGTTGAAAGCACCGGTTTCCGCCGGCGCGGGCGCTGTCGTCCAGCTGCCGACCCACTTCTGTGTCTCGGGCATCGCTTCTTCCTCCCAAGGCCCCGGCTGGCTGGGGCGGGAGGATTCGAACCTCCGAATGGCGGAATCAAAATCCGCTGCCTTGCCACTTGGCTACGCCCCACTGCCGCGAGTCGGCAACTTATCGGGAAAAACCTTCCCCAGCAACAAAGCCGCCCGCGGCGCACCACCAGCGGGGCTGGGCGACGGCAACGGTCGCGCGTGCCCGTTCGGCGGCAGCGCGGTCGGCGAAGAGAGCGAAGCAGGTGGCACCACTGCCGCTCATCCGGGCGATCAGCGCGCCGGGGAGCCCGGCGAGCCCCGCCAGCACATCAGCGGTCTCCGGGACGAGGGCAATGGCGGCGTCGGTCAGGTCGTTCCGGCGCAGCGCCAGGATTTGGCCGAGCCCGACGGCGCCCGCCGGCATCGGCGCAAACCGGCCGGGGGCGCCGAACGGGCCGCACCGGGCAGCGAAGACCGCGGCGGTCGGCAGCGGCTGGCGCGGGTTGGCAAGCAGGATACCGGCCGGCGGCAGCGCCGCGGCGGGCTCGACGATCTCGCCGATGCCCTCGACCCAGACGGCGCGGCCGCAGAGGCAGGCAGGCACATCGGCGCCGAGCCGCGCGCCGAGCTTCAGCAAGTCCGGCTCGCCGAGCGACACCCGCCACAGCGCGCAGAGCGCCCGCAACGTCGCCGCCGCATCGCTCGACCCACCGCCGATACCGGCGGCGACCGGCAGGTTCTTCTCCAAATGGAGGGCCGCGCCGGTGGCGATCCCGGCGTGGTCGGCGAGAAGGCGGGCGGCGCGCAAGACCAGATTGTCGCCGCCAACGGCACAGAGGTTCCCCGCTTCCGGCCCGGCAACGGCGAGCGACAATGCCGCGGAAGGCTCGGCGGTGATGCGGTCGCCGATATCGGCAAAGGCGACGAGGCTGTCGAGCAGGTGATAGCCGTCCACGCGGCGTCCGGTCACATGCAGGTAGAGATTGACCTTTGCCGGAGCAAAGGCCGCAACCGGCATCGCGGGCTCAGCCGCCGCCGGCCCGGGTCGGGGGCGGGGTGCCGTCGAGCTTGGCCTCGATCGGCTTGACCTCGTCCTTGTCGGGCCCGAACTGCAGTGCGCGCCGCCATTGATAGCGCGCCTCGGTCGACCGGCCGCTCTGCCAATAGGCGTCGCCCAGGTGGTCGTTGATGGTCGGGTCCTCGGGCACCAGCTCAAGCGCCTTTTCGAGGTATTGGACGGCACTACCGTAATCGCCGAGCCGGTAATGCGCCCAGCCCAGGCTGTCGACGATATAGCCGTCTTCGGGCCGCAGCTCGACCGCCTTCTCGATCATCTTGAGGCCGCGCTGCAGGTGCTCGCCCCGGTCGATCCAGGAATAGCCGAGGTAATTGAGGACGAGGGGCTGGTCGGGCTTGAGCGCCAGCGCCCGCTCAAGGTCGGCCTCGGCCCGCTTCCATTGGCCGGCGCGCTCGAGCGCGATGCCGCGGCTGTAGTAGAGTGTCCAGTGCTCCGGCATGCCGGCGTCCTGCAGGCGGCGGATCGCCTCGTCATAGGCGTCGACCGCTTCCAGATAGCGCTTCTTGCTGCGCAACAGATCGCCGAGCTGCATCTCGGCCTCGACCTGCTTCGGCGCCGCCGCGGCCATCTCCCTCAGCTCGGCGACCGCCTCGTCGCCGCGGTCGAGCATTTCGAGGTTGACCGCGGCGCGCAGCCGGGCCGACCCCGAATAGGGCGAGCTCGCCGGGATTTGCGCCAGTACCGCGAGGCTCGCCTCAGGCTTGTCTTGCGCGCTCAGGATGTCGGAAAGCAGCAGTTGGGCGACCGCCAGATCGGGGCGCAGGTAGAGGGCGAAACGGTCGTAGAGGAGCGCGAGATCGATGGTTTCCGGGCGGTTGACGACGCTCGCCAGGTCGAAGAGGGCCTCGGCGAGGCCTTCCTGCACGGAACTGATCATCGGCGGCGAGGGCGCCTCCCGGTCGGCCAGCACCGATTCGGCCAGCTCGCTGCCGGAATTCTCCTTGATGAACCGCTGATAGATCTCGTCCGCCTTGTCGGGGCGGCCGTGCCGCCGGTAGAAATTGGCCATCGCGTCGGTCAGCCGCCAGTTGAGCTGTCCGGTCGCCTCCAAGGTCTCGTTGAAATTCTCCTCGGCCTTCCCGGCCTGCCCGGCAAAGTCATAGAGGAGGCCCAGCTGAAAGTATTTCAGCGGGGCGAAGCCGTTGAACTTGTCGAGCCCTTGCAGCGCCTCGGCGGCGCCGGCCAGGTCGCCCATCGCCATCCGCGTCCACGCCAGGGCCAACGGGCCGACATAGCGATGCACCCCGTCGCTCGGCAGCGCATTGGCACGGGCGAGGGCGCCGGCTTTGTCGCCAGCCTTGATCTGATCAATCAACAGGGTGAGCTGCGCCACGGCGTCGGTAGAATCGATCTCGATCTCGCTTTCGGCGAGCGAGTGCGCCGCGGCGAAGCGGCCCTCGGTGGCCTCCATCAGAAAGGTGCGGCTGATCAATTCAGGCGATTGCGGATCGGCCTTCAGCGCATCCTCGAACCACGAGGCCGCCGCCGTATAGTCGTGGATCTCCTGGGCATGGCGGCCGGCGAGGTAAGCGCCGAACGGCGAGGCCGCGCGATGCTCGTCACCGACCGCGGCGCGTCCGGGCCCGCCCGCGAGGATCGCCAGCGCAAGGCCCGGCACGATCCACATGAGACGAGAGTTGATCACGACCGTTCCCATCTGCTGCCCATGCCTGCCTCACATATTCGGATAATTGGGTCCGCCTCCCCCTTCCGGCACCACCCAGTCGATGTTCTGTTCCGGGTCTTTGATGTCGCAGGTTTTGCAGTGAACGCAATTCTGCGCGTTGATCTGTAAATAGGGTTCGCCGGTCCCGGCCTCTTCGACGATCTCATAGACGCCGGCCGGACAATAGCGCTGTTCGGGCGAATCGTAGAGCCGATAGTTGACCGCGATCGCCTTTGCCGGGTCGCGCAGCCGCAGATGCGGCGGCTGGTCCTCCTCGTGGTTGGTGTTGGAAATGAACACGGAGGAGAGCCGGTCGAAGGTGAGCTTGCCGTCGGGCCTCGGATAATCGATCCGCGTCGCGGAGCTGGCCGGCAGCAGCTGCCGGTGGTCGGGGTGGTGGCGGAAGGTCCAGGGTGCGGCACCGCGCAACAGATAGGTATCGAGCGCCGAATAAGCCAGCCCCGCCCACAGGCCCCAGCGAAAGCTCGGGCGGATGTTGCGCACCCGGCGCAGCTCGTCCCACACCCAGCTTCCTTCGAGGGCGCGGCGGAATTCGGCGGCGCCGTCGCCCCCGAGCCGGCGGAACACGGTCTCAGCCGCGACCATCCCCGATTTCATCGCCGTGTGGCTGCCCTTGATCTTTGGCACGTTGACAAACCCGGCGGCGCAGCCGATCAGCGCCCCGCCCGGGAAATCGAGCCGCGGGATCGACTGAAAGCCGCCCTCGTTCAGCGCTCGCGCGCCATAGGCGATGCGCCTGCCGCCTTCGAAAAAGCCGCGGATCGCGGGATGGGTCTTGAACCGTTGAAATTCCTCGAACGGGTTCAGATACGGGTTCTTGTAATCGAGCCCGATGACGAACCCGACCGCCACCTGCCGCGCCTCGAGGTGATAGAGGAACGAGCCGCCATAGGTGCCCGTGTCGAGCGGCCAGCCGATGGTGTGCACCACCAGCCCCGGCTGGTGCCGCTCGGGTGCGGCTTCCCACAATTCCTTGACGCCGATCGCATAGGTTTGCGGACCCAACCCGTCGCGCAGGCCGAACCGCTCGATTAGGGTCTTGGTCAGCGAGCCGCGGCAGCCTTCGGCGAAGAGCGTCTCGCGCGCCACGAGCTCGACCCCCGGCTGATAGCGGTCAGTCGGGCGGCCGTCCTTGCCGATCCCCATATCGCCGGTCGCGACCCCGCGCACCCGGCCCGCCTCGTCGTACAGCACCTCGGCGGCGGCGAAACCCGGATAAATCTCGACCCCGAGCCCTTCGGCCTGTGTGGCGAGCCAGCGGCAGAGATTGCCGAGGCTGACAACATAGTTGCCATGGTTCCTCATCTGCGGCGGCGTCGGCAGGCGCAGCGCGCGGCTCCGGGTCAGCAGCAGAAACCGATCCTCCGCCGCCGGCGTCAACAGCGGCGCTCCCTGCTCGCGCCAGTCCGGGATCAGCTCGTCCAGCGCCCGCGGCTCGAATACCGCACCCGACAGGATGTGGGCGCCGACTTCAGAACCCTTCTCAACAACGCAGACCCCCAGCTCCTGCCCCGCTGCGGCGGCGAGCTGCTTCAGGCGGATCGCGGCGGCGAGGCCGGACGGACCCGCGCCGACCACGACCACGTCGTATTCCATCCGCTCGCGCTGCACCGGGTCGTCCGCCACCGCTCTGTCCCCTGGTCGAAGCGACACGAGTATAGCCGGCACGGTCGCTGGACGCGACCTTGCGGCGGTGCCCGGTGGGTCCGTCAGCCGGTAGAGGTTCGGAATTGCAGCCGCGCGCCGGTCAGGAAGGTGGCGTAGAAATAAAGTTCGGCATCGAGCGCGCGCTTGATGTTGTCGGCTCGGCGAAAGCCGTGCTGCTCGCCGTCGAACAGCAGATATAGGGACGGGATCTGCCGGCGGCGCAGTGCCTCGACCATCGCCTCGGCCTGCTGCGGCGGGACGACCCGGTCCTCCGCACCCTGGAAGAACGCGACCGGGGCCGACAGCAGATGTGCGCTGTAGAGCGGCGAGCGGGAAAGATACAGGTCCCGGCGTTCGGGGTAGGGGCCGATCAGGCCATCGAGATAGCGCGACTCGAATTTGTGGGTGTCCTTGGTTAGCGCTTCGAGGTCGCCGATGCCGTAATAGCTGGCGCCGGTCTTGAACTCCTTGCGGAAGGTCAGTGCGGCGAGCGTGGTGTAGCCGCCGGCGCTGGCACCGCTGATCGCCCACCGCTCTGGGTCGACCGCCTGGCGTGTGTGCGCGAGATAACGGGCGCCGTTGACGCAGTCGGCAACATCGACGATCCCCCAATTCCCTTGCAGCCGCAGCCGGAACTCGCGGCCATAGCCGGTGCTGCCGCCGTAATCGACGTCGAGCACGGCAAAGCCCCGGCTCGTCCAATATTGCGTGCCCCAGCTGAGGGTGGCGGAAGCGGCCGCGGTCGGGCCGCCATGGCAATGCACGATCAAGGGCGGCAGCTCGCCGTCGGGTGCGGCGAATTCGACGTTTCGCGGCGGGTAGAAGAGGCCATGGGCCTGGCCACCGCCATCCGTGTCGAAGGTCACCGGCTCCGGGGTCGACAGGTAGCCGCGAAGAGCACCGGTATCCTGCGTGGTTGAGCGCCGCAAGATCGTCGCGGCGCCGGTCGCGATGTCGAGGTCGACGACCGCGGGCGGTTCGGCCGGCGAGCCGCCGCAGAAATAGACATGCCCGCCTGCCGCGCGGACAAAGGAGATGTCCTGATAGTCGGTCGCGACCGGATCGGCCTTCAGCGACTCGAGGTCGATCTCGCTCAGGCGATGAACGCCGTTTTGCATATAGCTGCAGACGAGCCGCTCCGCCGAGAGGAAGGCGTAGGTCGACATCCGGAAGACCCACTGCGCCCGGCCGAACTCGGCGGCCAGCGGCCACACCGGCTCGCACCCGGCGCCGACCGCGCGGAACAAATTCCACCACCTTCCATTGAGACCGTCCTGGGCGCGGTCCGAGACGAAATAGAGGGCGCCGCCGGGCGACCATTCCGGCTGAAAGACAGATTCGTCATCGCCGCCGGCGACCCGGCGCTTATCCCCGACCGAGCCGTCCCGGCCGATCTCGCCGACCCACAATTCGCAGCCGAGCCACGGCATGCTCGGGTGGCCCCATTCGAGCCAGGCGAGCCGGCCTCCGTCGGGGCTGAGCCGCGGCGCCGCGTAGAAGTCCCGCCCGGATTGCAAGATGCGCTGATCCCGCGACCCGTCGAGCGAAATTTCGACGAGCGTGTTGACCGGCTCCGAGGCAGTGGTGGTGTGGTCCTCGCGCACCCAGACCATCCGGCCGCGGTCGGCGTCGATCACGCCGTCGGCGTAGCGCAGCCCGCGCGGTCGAGAGGGCTCCGGGGTGATCGGCAGCGGTGCCCCGCCGCGCACCTGCCGGTAGAGCCGCTGGTCGGCATCGTTACAGAAATGGACGATTCCGCCGCTGACGAGATAGCCGCCGCCGCCATATTCATGAACGCGCGACCGGACGCTGAAGGCGCCGCGGCCGTCGGCCGGCACGGGCGGGGTCACGTCGCTGATCGACCCATCGGCGGCGCGGCGGACGAGGACGGAACGGCCGCCCTCCTGCGGGCGCGATTCAAGCCAATAGACCTCGCCGCCGTCGAGCAGGATCCCGCCGAGCCCGATCGACGAGGCGACGATCAGATCGGCGGTGATCGGCGACGACCAGGAACCATAGGCCGCGGTTTGCGGATCGCGCATGGCGACCTCCCTGTAGACGCATCCGTTGCCGACAAAAGCCGCGTCTCGTCCATGCTGGTGAAGGCTGGTTGCCGATCCTCGCCACTGACACCAAGCGAAACGTCGGGTCTATGTCACCCTCATCCCCTTGGCGAGCCGGCCTCAAAACTCGTACCGGTCGACGACCATCGGCTCGTTGCGGGCGGCGGCGAGCCATTCCTGCATCGCCGGAAGCGCCATGACCGCCTCGCAATAGGTCTCGGCCTCGCGTTCCAGCTCGATCTTGTAGGTGCGGAAACGGGTCACCACCGGAGCATACATCGCATCGGCGATGCCGAACGGCCCGAACAGAAAATCGCCCCTGCCCTCGCCAAAGCGCTTGCGGCAGTCGCGCCAGATCGCCATCACCCGGTTGATGTCGGCCTGCACCTCGGGCGCGACATTGCGGCCGGGAAAGCTCGAACGGACATTCATCGGCATCTGGCTGCGGAGCGCCTGGAAGCCCGCGCTCATCTCGGCGGAGACCGAGCGGGCCAGCGCGCGGGCGTCGGAGTCCCTCGGCCAGAGCTGAAACGTCGGGAAGGATTCCGCCAGGTATTCGCAGATCGCCAGGCTTTCCCACACCACCAGCCCGCCATGGCTGAGGCTCGGGACTTTGCCCGAGGGCGAGTATTTCATGATTGTCGCCCTGCTGGTCGGCTCGTAGAGCGGGATCACGATCTCGTCGAAGGCGATCCCGATCTGCTTGAGCACGAGCCAGGGGCGCATCGACCACGACGAATAGTTCTTGTTGCCGAGATGGATCGTAAAATCGGCCATAGGTCACCCGTCACAGGCGATGGGCGGGCACTTTGACGTTAACAAGATCGGTGCGCAACCGGCTTAGTCCCTCTTTGCAAGCCGCGGCGCAACCGGCATTGTAACGGCCTCCGACGACACCGGGAGCCAAGCCATGGCATTCTCCCTGATCGACAAAACCCCAGGTGCCGTTCCTGTTGCGCTGGTGACGAAGGATCGGCTGCCGGCCCGGCTCGCCGAAGCGCCGGAACGGGAGCGCAATTGGCTGACCTCGATCGGCTTTGCCGCCGATGCTGGAAAGCTCGGCCTGGTGCCGGGCGAGGATGGCCGGCTCGCCCAAGTGCTGGTCGGGCTCGGCGATGGCGGCGCGGCTGATATCGGTACCTGGGCCTTGGCCGGGCTACCGGACGGGCTGCCGGAGGGCAGCTACCGGCTGGAGGCGGTCCCCGCCGGCGCTGACCCGACCCGGCTCGCCCTCGGCTGGGCGCTCGCCACTTATGCCTTCACGCGCTACCACGCCAAGCCCCGGGGCGCCGCCGCGCTGGTTTGGCCCGAGGGCGCCGACCGCGGCCGCGCGCAGCGGCTGGCGCGGGCCGCGTTTCTCGCCCGCGACCTCGTCAACACCCCGACCGAGGATCTCGGTCCGGCAGAGCTTGCGGCCGAAGCGGCGCGCGTCGCCGAAGCGGGCGGCGCCTGCTGTCGAACCATTGTCGGAGACGAGCTCCTCGCCGAGAACTATCCAACGATCCATGCCGTCGGCCGCGCCAGCACGCGGCCGCCGCGTCTCGTCGACATAAATTGGGGCGACCCGGCGGCGCCCAAGCTGACGCTCGTCGGCAAGGGGGTCTGCTTCGACACCGGCGGGCTCGACCTCAAGCCGGCCTCAGGCATGCGGCTGATGAAAAAGGACATGGCGGGTGCCGCCATCATGCTGGGCCTCGCCCAGGCGATAATGGACGCGAAGCTGGCGGTCCGCCTACGGGTGCTGTTGCCGCTCGTGGAAAACTCGGTGTCGGGCAACGCGGTGCGGCCGATGGACATCATCCGCACCCGCAAGGGGCTGACCGTCGAGATCGGCAACACCGACGCCGAAGGGCGCCTGATCCTGTGCGACGCGCTGGCCGAGGCCTCGACCGAGAAGCCGGCACTGCTGGTCGACATGGCGACGTTGACCGGGGCGGCGCGCGTCGCGCTCGGCCCCGAGCTGGCCGCACTCTTCTGCAACGACGATGCGTTGGCTCAGCGCTTGCTCGACACCGCCGCGGCGGAGGAAGACCCGATGTGGCGGATGCCGCTGTGGCGGCCCTACCGCAAGATGATCGACAGCAAGATCGCCGACCTCAACAACGTGTCGGATGGGCCGCATGCCGGCGCCATCACCGCCGCCCTATACCTCCAGGAATTCGTCGAGCCCGGCATCTCCTGGGCGCATTTGGATGTGATGGCCTGGAACCCGCAATCCCGCCCCGGCCGTCCCGAAGGTGCCGAGGCCACCGCATTGCGCGCCCTCTATGCCCACATCGCCCATGGGTTCGGGTAGCGGCGTTATCGGGCGCCGATCAGGCGGATAACCTATTCCCTGTGGCATCGAAGGGTTCGCGGCTGAGTTCGATGGTGTGGGCGCTGCCCGAGGTGGCGATCGATGGCGCCGGCTGTCCGGCGAGACGAATCGGCGGTTTGTTCGCAGTTGCGAAATGCGGTAACCTTCCTTACCAATTCCTGTATGATGCAACTGCGGCAGTGCCATTGCGGCGCGGCCGCGGTTTTGTTGTCCGGCACCCCTAGAGCACCAAACCCCCTTGGCCCTGAGCACCGCCCCGCCACCTGCCCCCGACATCACCCCGGTCACGATCGAGGACGAGATGAAACGCTCGTACCTCGATTACGCGATGAGCGTGATCGTGGCCCGCGCATTGCCCGATGTCCGCGACGGCTTGAAGCCGGTCCACCGCCGCATCCTTTATTCGATGAAGGTCAACGGCAACGAGTGGAACCGCGGCTACCGCAAATCGGCGCGCATCGTCGGCGACGTGATCGGAAAATACCACCCGCACGGCGAGACGGCGATCTACGACGCAATGGTGCGCATGGCGCAAGATTTTGCGATGCGCCTGCCGCTGGTCGACGGGCAGGGAAATTTCGGCTCGATGGACGGGGACGCGCCGGCGGCCTATCGCTACACCGAGGCGCGCCTCGCCCGCGTCGCCGATTCGCTGCTCGACGACCTCGACAACGACACGGTCGACTTCCAGCCCAACTACGACGACACCGAGCGCGAGCCCAAGGTCTTGCCAGCCGGCTTCCCGAACCTGCTCGTGAACGGCGCCCAGGGGATCGCGGTCGGCATGGCGACCAACATTCCGCCGCACAATCTGGGCGAGGTCATCGACGCCTGCTGCGCCTATCTCGACAATGGCGCGATCACTGTCGAAGAGCTGATGGAATTCGTCCCGGCGCCCGATTTCCCGACTGGGGGGATCATCATCGGCCGCGCCGGCTCGCACGCCGCTTTCAAGACCGGGCGCGGCGCGGTGATCCTGCGCGCAAAGAACCACATCGAGGAGATTCGTAAGGACCGTGAGGCGATCGTCTTCACCGAGATCCCCTATCAGGTCAACAAGTCCAAGCTGGTCGAGCGCATCGCCGAGACCGTGCGCGACAAGCTGATCGATGGCATTTCCGAACTGCGCGACGAAAGCGACCGCGAAGGGCTGCGGATCGTCGTCGAATTGAAACGCGACGCCGAGCCAGACATCGTCCTGAACCAGCTCTATCGCCACACCGCGCTGCAGACGAGCTTTGGGGTCAACATGCTGGCGCTGAATGGCGGCCGGCCCGAGCTGTTGACCCTGCGCGACGTCGTCGTCGCCTTTGTCGCCTTCCGCGAAGAGGTGATCACCCGGCGCACCAGCCATCTCTTGGGCAAGGCGCGGGAGCGCGCGCATGTGCTGCTTGGCCTCTCGGTCGCGGTCGCCAATCTCGACGCGGTGATCGCGCTGATCCGCGCCGCACCCGACCCGGCGACAGCGCGCGAGGGGCTGACTGGCCGCGCCTGGCCGGCCGCCGAGGTGGCGCCGCTGGTGGCGCTGGTCGGCGAGCCCGGCCGCGAGGTCGCCGCCGACGGCACCTACCGGCTCTCCGACGAGCAGGCGCGCGCGATCCTCGACCTGCGCTTGCAGCGCCTGACCGGGCTCGAACGCGACAAGATTGCCGAGGAATTGCAGGGTCTGATCGCCGAGATCGCCGGCTATCTCGAAATCCTGCGCTCGCGGGCGCGGCTGATCGAGGTGTTGCGCGCGGAACTGCTGGCGATCCGGGAACGCTTCGCGACGCCGCGCCGGACCCAGATCGAGGATGTCGAGTTCGAGGCCGATATCGAGGCGCTGATCCAGCGCGAGGCGATGGTGGTGACGGTCAGCCACGCCGGCTACATCAAGCGGGTGCCGCTGTCGACCTATCGCGCGCAGCGCCGCGGCGGGCGCGGCCGCGCCGGCATGGCGATCCGCGAAGAAGATTTCCTCAACGAGGTGTTCGTCGCCTCGACCCTGGCGCCGGTGCTGTTCTTCACCTCCTCGGGCCGGGTCTACAAGCTCAAGGTCTATCGACTGCCGCTCGGTACGCCGCAGGCGCGGGGCCGGCCGATGGTCAATCTGTTGCCCAATCTGATGCCGGGCGAGACGATCTCGACGGTCATGCCATTGCCCGAGGACGAGGAAAGCTGGGCTGATTTGACCGTCATTTTCGCGACCGCGAACGGCCAGGTCCGCCGCAACGCGCTTTCCGATTTCGGCAACGTCATGTCGAACGGCAAGATCGCGATGAAGTTCGAGGGCGAGGATGCCGACGACCGGCTGATCGCGGTCGCCACCTGCACCGACGCCGACGACGTATTGCTCGCCACCCGCAACGGACGGGCAATACGCTTCCCAGTGGACAAGGTGCGGGTGTTTGCCGGCCGCTCCTCGGTCGGCGTCCGCGGCATCGGTCTGCGCGACGGCGACCAGGTTATCTCGATGTCGATCCTGCGCCATGAAAGGTTCGCGCCGGATATCCTTAACGCCTACCTCAGTCTTTCGGCGAAGCGGCGGCGTCAGGGCGACGACGAAAGCGAGCCCGTGGCAGAGCTGCCGCCGGAGGGCGAGGAGGACGAGGGCGAGCCCGCCGACGAGGCTGCGATCTCGGAGGAGGCGTACGCCGATCTTGCGCAGCGCGAGGAATTCGTGCTGGGCGTGACCGAGAAGGGCTTTGGGGTCAGAACCTCGGCTTTCGACTACCGGATCACCGGGCGCGGCGGATTGGGGATCCTCAACATCGATGTCAAAAGCCGCGAAGATGCCGTGGTTGCGGTCTTTCCGGTCGGACCCAACGATCAGATCATGCTGGTGACCGACGCCGGCATGGTGATCCGCTGCCCAGTCGGCGGCATCCGCATCGCCCGCCGGCGCAGCCAGGGCGTGGTGGTCTTCAAGGTCGGCGAGGGCGAGCGGGTCGTCTCCGTCGCGCGCCTGCCGGAGGCGGCCGAGGAGAATGGCGATTCGGCCGCCGACGAAGCCGACGATCCGCAAGAAGCCGACAAGGGCGAGACATGACCAAGCCGCGCATTGGAATCTATCCCGGCACCTTCGACCCGATCACCAACGGCCACTCCGACATCATCCGGCGGGCGATCAAGATCGTCGACCGGCTGGTCATCGGGGTCGCCCGCAACGACGGCAAGGGGCCGCTGTTTGCGACCGACGAGCGGGTCGAGATCGTGCGCGACGAGGTTGCCCATCTCGAAAACGGCGATGCCGACCGGATCGAGGTCCGCGCCTTCGACAGCCTCTTGATGAATTTCGCGCAGTCGGTCGGGGCCGGGGTGATCATCCGCGGACTGCGCGCGGTGTCCGATTTCGAGTACGAGTTTCAGATGGCCGGCATGAACGCCCGCCTCAACCCCGACATCGAGACGGTGTTCCTGATGGCCTCCGACCGCTTTCAGTTCATCTCGTCGCGTTTCGTCAAGGAAATCGGCGCGCTCGGCGGCGAGGTCTCGCATTTCGTCAGCCCGCGCGTCGCCTCTCGCCTGCTCGGCCGCTTCTCCGGCAGCCGCGACAAGCCGCCCCGCCGTCCCGCCGCCGCGGATTAGGGTGCGGCACCAAGGCGCTCCACCGCCGCCGATTAGGGCTCACTTCGTGCGAGGAATGTCCGGCCGAGTTCTTGTCTCGATGCCCGGTCCCCGAGCGTCGACAAGGCGATGTCGCGATAGATGTGGATGTGGCTCTCGTCGGGCCACTCCAATCCTGCTTCCCGGTAATCCTTGGTGGTTTGCTGCCATGCCTCCTGCCCGGCCTGATCTGCGGAAAGGCTGTTCTGAAAGTTTGCGAAGAAGCGTGACGGGCTGGCTAAAAACGCCCTCGGCATGAACTGCTCGACCGCGCCGAGCAGGATTAAGACGTCCTCGGGAATCAGGCCGCTCTTGTTGCCGCCGAACCAGGCGGCGGGAACGAGCGGCCGGCGAACGATCCGGCCGACCCGAGGGAGCAGGCCGGCAACCCAGTCCGTATCGGGCTGCTGCGCCCGCATCCGCTCGGCCAGATAGCGCATCCGGTTCTGGAAGCGCTTGACCAGGCGCGGCGTCATCAGCCGTGCGGTCAGGAGCGGCTCGACCGCATCGAGCGCCCGCGCAAAACGCGGCGAATCGCGGACGATCTGGTCGCGCCGCCGTGCCGCGATGCCGACGACCCACAACGCCGAGAACGCGAGGAGCGCGACCAGCGGCCCCCACCACAGCCAGCGTCCCTTGCCCTCGTGCTCCTCTGCGCCGAGCTCCCGGATCGGCAGATCGACCGCGATCGGATCGACGCGGGGCCGCTGCACCGCCGGCAGCGGGGCGATCGGTGCGGCCGAAGTCGAGGGCGCCGCGGCCACCCGTCCGGCGGGAGCAGAAGCAGCCACGGAGGGCGGCGCCGGGGGCTGCGGGAGATGGTCGAGCAGGAGCCGCAGGGCAAAACCGACGATGATGGCAAAGAACATAACGCGGCTGACCTGCAGCACCGCCCTCGCGCCAGCGCTGACTCTCGGCAGCCACGTCGGGCCTTCGTCGGCCGCCGGCACGAACACGTCCGGCCGGAGCAGGCGCCTCAGCCCCTCCTCGTCGAGCCGGGGCACCGCGACCTCGATGTTGACCAGCTTCTCCAGATACCGCCGGGCGAACGCTTGCTGTCGCAATTTGGTGTCGGGCGCCTTCCCCGGCTCCAGATCGAGCTCCTCGTCCGGTAGCCCCTCGACCAGCTTTTCAAAGCCCTCGCCGACCGCAAACTCGACCTGGCGACGGTCCATGCCCATGACCACGATGCAAGGGCCGGCGCCGACGCAGAAGCTGATCGCCTCCAATATTTTGGTGACGTCGTCGGGCGGGCATCGGTCGAGGTCGTCGATCAGAATGACGAGGCCGGGCGATCCGCCGGTGCGCAAGAGGCCGCAGACCTCGCCGAGGGCAATGCCGAAGCGGTAGCGGAAGCCGAGCTGGTCGCGGAAATCGGCGAGCCGCGCGTTGCGCGCGACCGATGCGAGGAGCTTCGCCGCCGCCGGCAATGGTGTGATTCGGGCCCGAACCCAGAGCACGACAAGCACGGCGGCGCCGAGCCCGCCGAGCCCGGCGAGCCAGCGAACAAGGCTCGTCCCGAGATCGGGCGCTTGCTTCCCCAATTCTGTGAGCACCTCCCGGCCGGTGGCGTCGGCCAGGCGTTGCAGCGGGGCGAAATCGCCTGGCTTCGTTCCCAGCCACAAGATCGCGACTGCGATCGCGGCAAAGAGAGCGCCCGCGGCCGTCCACTGCATCAGGCGGCGCGACCGGAGTGCGAACAGCCGCACCCGGAACACCAGCCCCGGCCAGGTGAAGCCGGATGGGATCGCCTGGGCACGGATGTTTTCGAACAGTGCCGCCAAGAGATGCTGCTCCTCGCGATGGTGCCAGGCGTTGAAGCGAACCGGCCGGCCGCCATGCGCCGACAAATCTTCGGCCAGCAGGTTCATCAGTGAGCTTTTGCCCGACCCCCAGCGGCCGGTGACGGCGAGCGTCAGCGGCGGCTCGGTGTTGATGTTGCGCAGAAACCGCGACAGCCCGCGGGCGAGCGGCTTGAAACGCAGCGGATCGGGGTCGTCCCCGTCGATCGGCCGCTCTGGCGCGCCCTGGCTCGCTGATGTTAAGCGACTCAGTGCCGTGCTGTACTCCGAGTGTCGGCGGTCCCGGCCAAATCCGGATACTTCGGCCGCGGGCATTCTCCAATGGGACCGAGCCATGCGCATGATCGCCGCTTCGGTCGCCGTCGATGCAGTAAACGCGATCAGCGCCCGGTACTCTGAGCGTTCGTCGCCAGGGCTGGTTTGGCCATTCTGCACCGTAAAACCGTGCCGCGTCCCCGACTTCTGGCGTCATCGACGGGCCGAGCCATCATTCGGCCAAGTAAGATATTCGACCGTTCTGGCGGCGCCGCTAAACGCTGGTCGCTAACGTAGCAGCGGCAGTCGTCCACATCTTGCGTCGATCCATTGCGCTGTCGGTGACGATCTACAGTAACGGCTCTATAATGCCAGCTGATGCCGTCCTCGTCGACTCATGAAATGTGCCGGCGATGTCGTGACGATAACCTTTCGTGCCTATGGAAAATCATCGGCGACTATAATTGATCATCATCAGTAATAAACCGAATACCGTGAATGTAGTAGCGAGTAAAATCAGGAGACGATCTGTCAAGACGTCTCCATGATAGCTGAAATCAACCCTGACATGACTAACGTTATTGTCGTGCCGATAGGATAAAGTATTTCGATGAAGGTCCTCATCACCTCATATTATCACCGCTGTTCGCATCGTCAACAGAACCTCCCGGTCGGTTCGGCCGCGTTTCGCGGTGGGTTAGGCCCCGCGGCGACAATGGCGTCAGTCCGCAAAGGCGCGATATGGCATGCCGTTGGGTGTGAGATCGTTGGCAGCGAGACCTGAGGCAATATACCGTCTTGTTGCGGCGATAATCCTGATCTTTGCTATCGTTTGCTCGCAGTCGGCTCCCATGCGGTAAAGTTAGTGCCTCGAGACAAGGCGCTGGCAGGCCGGGGCATCGGCTCGGTCATTTGGGCGACCTGTACGCGCCCGCGAGCAACCGCGCCGAGCGTCGCTCCCGGCGCCAGCAGCGCCCGGGCTGTCCCGGGCGCATCGGAATCCGCCCCAGATTTCGGGGACTGAGCGATCGACATGTTCGAGCTCCAGCCGGCTCCCTGTATTCTACACTACTTTTCGCCCCGCGTCGCCGCCCCCGCTTTGCCGTCTCGCCACCGATCAGCGCCGCTTCAGTAAATTCTAAGCCCTCGCTTGCGGCATCATGCGTTGGCGGTGACCTCTCTCCCGGTCGCTGCATACGGCTCGACATCGAGCGCCGGCGCCGTCAGGTCGACACCCGCGCGGATCAGGACCGAGCCCGGATGAGCTCCAAACAGCGACCCCGCCCGCGCCTTTTGGTCGAGAAGCCGCCGCACGGCCAGCGCGATCACGACCCTGGGCGTGGGACGTTCGCTGGCAATTATACGATTACTCCTATAATTATCGACCACCGTCGGCGAGGCAACCTCTGGCTTCAACCAGACGGCGCTTATATCATTGCGGTGCTTCATGATACCTTCGGCATGCTGCTCGGGCTGACCATCCGCGACGTTGTCCTGATCGACCGGCTCGACCTCGCCTTTCGGTCGGGGCTGTGCGTGCTGACCGGGGAGACCGGGGCGGGGAAGTCGATCCTGCTGGATGCGCTCGGTCTGGCGTTGGGCCGGCGGGGCGACGCGGGGCTGGTGCGGAGCGGGGCGGCACAGGCCGCAGTGACGGCCGAGTTCGCGGTCGGGCGCAACCATCCCTCGCATGCGATCCTGCGTGAAGCCGGGGCCGACGGCGACGGCGACACGATCGTGTTGCGCCGGCTGCTCGGCGCCGATGGCCGCAGCCGCGCCTTCGTCAACGACGAGCCAGCGAGTGTGGGCCTACTGCGCGAGCTCGGCGACAGCCTCGTCGAAATCCAGGGCCAGTTCGAGCAGCGCGGGCTCCTCGATCCGGCCAACCACCGTGCCATTCTCGACGCCTTCGCCGAGCATTCGGTCGGACCGGCCGCAATGGCGCGGACCTGGCGCGAGTGGCGCGAGGCGCAGCGCCGCGAAGCCGAAGCCGCGCGCAGCCTCGCCGCGAGCCGCGAGGAAGAGGATCTGCTGCGCCATCACCTCGCCGAGCTCGACGCGCTGGCACCCGAAGCCGGCGAGGAAGACCTCCTCGCCGCCCGGCGTACCCTATTGCAAAACGCCGAGCGGCTGGCCGAGATCCTGAACGAGGCGATCGGCGAGCTTGGTGGTGCCGCCGGTGCGCAGGCCGCCCTTTCCCGCGCCACGCGCCGCCTGGAGCGCGCGCGCGAGCGCGCCCAGGGCCTGCTCGACAATGCGCTCGCCGCGGCCGAGCGCGCCGCCCATGAAACCGCCGAGGCGCTCGACGTGCTCGAAACCGCGGCGCGCAGCCTCGAGCTCGACCCGCGCGAGCTGGAGAAGGTCGAGGAACGGCTCTTCGCCTTGCGCGGCCTCGCCCGCAAGCACCAATCGGCAATCGCCGATTTGCCGGCGTTGCGCGAGAACCTCAGAGAGCGGCTGGCGGCGATCGAAGCCGGGGCCGAGGATGTCGGGCATCTCGCCCATGCCACCGCCGCCGCGCGCGCCGCCTACATCGCCGCCGCCGAGGGGGTGTCGCGGGCGCGTGCGACCGCCGCTCTTCGGCTTGACGCCGGGGTCGCGGCGGAGCTGAAGCCGCTGCGGCTCGACAAGGCGCGGTTCCGCACCGTGCTGACCCCTCTCGACGAGCCCGATTGGGGCGAGCATGGCCGCGAGCACGTGCATTTCGAGGTGGCGACCAACCCCGGTGCTGCGTTCGGGCCGCTCGCGCGCATTGCCTCGGGCGGCGAATTGTCGCGCTTTATGCTGGCGCTGAAGCTCGTCCTCGCCGGCACCTCCTCGGTCCCGACCCTGATCTTCGATGAGGTCGACAGCGGCATCGGCGGCGCCGTCGCGGCGGCGGTCGGCGAGCGGCTGCAGCGCCTCGGCGCCGGGCTCCAGGTGCTCGTCGTCACCCATTCGCCGCAGGTCGCGGCGCGCGGCGCCCATCACTGGCGCGTCGCCAAGAGCCTTTCCGCGCGCGACACCGTCACCCGCGTCGACGAGCTTGACCCCGATACGCGGCAGGAGGAGATCGCCCGCATGCTGTCCGGCCGCATCGTCACCGCCGAGGCGCGCGCCGCGGCGGCGAGCCTGATCGCCGGGGGACGCGCATGAGCGCTTCGGCATCGCCTCGCGCGGTCGAGTCGTTGACCGAAGAGGAGGCGCGCGACGAGCTCGCCCGGTTGGCCGAAGAGATCAGGCACCACGACCGGCTTTATTACGCCGAAGCCGCACCCGAGATCTCCGACGCCGAATACGACGCATTGCGCCGGCGCAACATCCAGATCGAGGCCCGCTTTCCGGAGCTGATCCGCCCTGACAGCCCGTCGCGGCGGGTCGGGGCAGCGCCGGCCGCGGGCTTTGCCAAGGTCACCCACACGCGGCCGATGCTGTCGCTCGAAAACGCCTTCGAGGAGGAGGACGTCCGCGGCTTTTTCGCCGGCATCCGCAATTTCTTCAGCCGCCCCGCCGACCGCGCGCTCGTCGCCGAAGATGCGATCGAAATCATGGCCGAGCCCAAGATCGACGGGCTCTCGCTCGGGCTGCGCTACGAGGGCGGCCGGCTCGTCCAGGGTGCGACGCGCGGCGACGGCGTCACCGGGGAGGATGTGACCCTCAACATCCGTACATTGCCGAGCGTGCCCGAAATGCTGGCCGGCAGCGGCTGGCCGGAGCTGATCGAGATCCGCGGCGAAGTCTATATGGAGCGCACCGGTTTTTTTGCCCTCAATGAAGAGCGCGCCGCCGCGGGCGAACCGGTCTTCGCCAATCCGCGCAACTCCGCGGCGGGCTCGCTGCGCCAGCTCGATCCGGCGATCACCGCGCGCCGGCCGTTGAAATTCTTCGCCTACGCCTGGGGCGAGGCGAGCGCGCCCTTCGCCCGCACCCACGAGGAGGCGCTCTCCCGGTTCCACGCCTGGGGCTTCACGGTCAACGAGCGGTCCAGGCTCTGCCATGGCGTCGACCAGGTGCTCGACTACTATCGCGAGATCGCGGCCGACCGCGCGGCCTTGCCCTACGACATAGACGGCGTGGTCTACAAGGTCGACGATCTCGCCTTGCAGGAGCGGCTCGGCATGGTCAGCCGAGCGCCGCGCTGGGCGCTCGCGCACAAATTCCCGGCGCAGCAGGCGCAGACCGTGTTGCGCGAGATCCTCATCTCGGTCGGGCGGCAGGGCGCCTTGACCCCGGTGGCGGCGCTGGAGCCGATCACCGTGGGCGGCGTCGTCGTGCAGCGCGCCACCCTGCACAACGAGGACGAGATCGCGCGCAAGGACGTCCGCATCGGCGACACCGTCATCGTCCAGCGCGCCGGCGATGTGATCCCGCAGATCGTCGGGGTCGTGCTCGACCACCGCCCCAAGGATGCCGTCCGCTACCGGTTTCCCGACCATTGCCCGGTTTGCGGCAGCCTCGCGGTGCGCGAGCCGGGGCAGGTGGCGCGGCGCTGCACCGGCGGCCTGATTTGCGCCGCACAGGCGGTCGAGCGGCTGCGGCATTTCGTGTCGCGCGATTGCTTCGACATCGAGGGGCTCGGCACCAGGCACATCACCGCCTTCTGGGAGGACGGGCTGATCCGCGGGCCGGGCGATATCTTCCGGCTCGACCCCGCGGTGATCGCCCTGCGCGAGGGCTGGGGCGAGGTCAGCGCCAAAAAGCTCGTCGCCGCGATCGACGAGCGCCGGCGGATCGCGCTCGATCGCTTCATCAACGCGCTCGGCATCCCGCAGGTCGGGCAGGCGACGGCGCGGCTCCTCGCCCGGCACTACCGATCGCTTGCCGAATGGCGGCGCGAGATGGAGGCGGCGGCCGATCCCGAAAGCGAGGCGCGGGCCGGGCTCGTCGACGTCCACGGCATCGGCGAGGACATGGCGGCCGACATCGTCGGCTTCTTCGCCGAGCCGCATAACCGCGCTGTGCTCGACGATCTCGCGCGCGAGGTCACGGTCCTCGACTATCAAGCCCCGGCGCAGCAGCGGTCGATCTCGCCGCTCGCCGGCAAGACCATCGTCTTCACCGGCGCCCTCGACGCGATGAGCCGGTCCGAGGCGAAGGCGCGCGCCGAGGCGTTGGGCGCCAATGTGACGAGCTCGGTTTCGGCGAAGACCGATTACCTCGTGGCCGGGGCGGATCCCGGCTCGAAGGCGACCAAGGCAGCCGCGCTCGGCGTCACCCTGCTCGACGAGGCCGCCTGGCTGGCGCTCGCCAACGAAGCCGCCGCCGCGGGATGATGGCGGGCGGTGTTCGAGATCGCCGCGCCACCGGACGAGGTTCGCAGCGAACCGGCGTTCTCTGTTGGAGGACGCGCCCCGCCTGATGAAGCTCGGTTCGAGCCGCTGCTCGCAGCACCGCCGCCATCGCCATCGCCATCGCAGCAACGACGCGAGGCAGCCGGGCCCGACCTGAGGCTGTCGGTTCCGCCGCCTTCGCCGCTCGATCCTCCGGGACGCGAGCGGCCGGTCGAGGTACGCCGGCGGACGCGCCCGTTCGGGTCGATCGTTTCGCTCGTGCTGCATCTGTCGCTGCTGGCGCTGATCCTCGACTGGCCGATGCCGACGCCGCCCGTGATCGAGCCGATCCCGGTGCAGCTGGTCGTCGAGCCGCCGCCCCCGCCGCCGGCACCCCCGCCGCCCGCACCAAAGCCGCTTCCGCCGCCGCCGAAACCGGCCGCGCCGCCGCCGCGCGGCCGCATCGCTTCCGAGGATCTCGGCGACACCGAGGCGAAGGCCACAGAGGAGCCAAAGGGCGATGCCCCCGCCGCATCGGAGGCCGCGCCGGCCCCGGCCCCGCCCGAGCCCGCGGCAGGGGAGCCGCCGCCGCAACAGACCGCGGCCCTGGTGCCCCCGCCGCCGGTGGCGCCCGAAAAGCCGGCGCCGCCCAAGGAGGAGCATGCCGTCAAGCCGCCGCCAAAGCCCAAGCCGGCGGCACACCAGCCGCCGCGGCGGACCGAGGAGCACGGACATCTCGCACCGCGCCCCGCGCGCTATCCCGGGCCCGCCGCCACCCGCGACGAATATCTGGCCTATCTCGCCTGGCTGGTGCGCCAGCACCTCGGGCTTCTGCCGCTGGCGATGGTCGGCGGCCGCCGCGGCGAGACGGTGGTCGACATCCTGGTGCTGGGCGACGGGACGATCGCGATGCTGCGGGTCGGGCGCAGCTCGGGCCATCCCGATATCGACCTCAGGATCGAGCAGATGATCTCAGCGGTCGGCCGTTTCCCGCCCTTGCCGCAATGGTACCAGGGGCCCAGCATGCAGCTCGAATTCCGCCTCCGATACCCCGAGGCGCTGGAGGATTGACGCCGCGTGCGGCGCCACATGAGGCCACTTCGTCGACATCGACCCGGTCAGGGCGCTCTTCTGGTCGGCCGTGCTGAACGGGGTCGTGGCGCTCCCGCGGCCGCTATGGTCGATGGGCTGGTTGTCGACCGGGGTGATGGCCGACGCGGTGGCCGTCATCTTCCTGACGTGGTCGTGGGCGGCGCTCAGGCGCCTTCCTCGGCCGCCTCCTCGCCTTCGGTTTCCGTCTTGCGCAGTGCCGCGCGCTCCTGTTGCTGCTTGATCTTTTCCTCCTTCTTCGCCTTCTTGAGGCGGTCGCGCTCGGCGCGTTCGAGGCGGTAGTTGGGACGGTACGGCATTTGGCGGCACTCCTCTCGAAGGCAAAAACCTTGCACAACCAGGTCGATCCGATCGTCGCCTCGGTGATCCAGCATCGCCTGTTGGCGATCGTCGAAGAGATGGGCGAAGCGATGCTGCGCACATCCTATTCGCAAATCCTTAATTCGAGCCGCGACTTTTCGACCGCGATCTGCGACCTCGACGGCCGGCTGATCGCGCAGGCCGAGCACGTGCCGATCCATGTCGGCGCGCTGCCCTATGCGGCGAGGGCGGTGACCGAATTCTTCGGCGGCGACATCCATCCGGGCGACGTATTTCTGCTCAACGATCCCTATCACGGCGGCAACCACCTGCCCGACCTGACCGCCTTCGTGCCGGTGTTCGAAGACGCCAATGGAGATGGGCGCCCGCGCTTCTGGTCGATCAACCGCGCCCATCAGAGCGACATCGGCGGGGCGACGCACGGCGCCTACAACGCCGCCGCCACCGACATCTGGCAGGAGGGGATAAGGATCACACCTTTGCGGCTTTATGACGGCGGCGTGGTGCGCCGCGACCTCCTCGAGATGATCGCGACCAATGTGCGCCATCCGCGCGACTTCCGCGGCGACCTCGCGGCGATGATCGGCTCGGCCCATATCGGCGAGCGCCGCCTCCTGGCCTTGGCCGCGGAGTTCGGCTGGCCGGTCGCCAACGCCGCGATCGAGGCCGTGCTCGACGGCGCCGAGCGGCGCACCCGCGCGGTCATCGCCGAATGGCGGGACGGCGTCTACCATGGCGAAGCTCTCCTCGACGACGATGGCCGCGGCCACGACGACATCCATATCCGCGCCACGGTCGAAAAGCGCGGCAGCGACCTCGCGATCGACCTGTCGGACTCGCACGATGAGGTCGCGAGCTTCATCAACTCTTCCTATCCGAACATGCGCTCGGCGGTGGTCGTGGCGCTCTCCTACCTGATCGACCCGGATACGCCGAAGAACGACGGCACCTTCCGCCCGATCACGGTCGTCGCCCGGCCGGGGACGGTGGTGTGGGCGAACCCCGGCATGCCGGTGACGCTCGCCACCAACCATTGCGGGCAGGAGATCATGGAGGCGATCGTCAAGGCGTTGGCGCCGGCCTGTCCCGACCGCGCGATGGCCGGCTGGGGCCGCCGCTTCCGCATCGCGATCCAGGGCAAGGACCCGCGTTCCGCCAACATCCCGGGCGGCAAGCCCTTCATCTGGCATTTCTTTCAGGCGCGGCCGGGCGGCGGCGCCTCGCCCGTGGGCGACGGCTGGCCGGGTGCCGGCGAATGGCAGGCGGCGGGCGGCATCAAGTTCGGCAGCCTCGAGGTGACCGAGGTGCGATTTCCGCTGTTTTTCCGCCGCCACGAGTTCCGCCCCGATTCGGGCGGTGCGGGGCAATACCGCGGCGGCCCCGGCGGCATCGTCGAGATGACCGTCGAGACCGCGGAGCCCGCAATCGGCAACACCGCCGGCGATGGCGTGCGCTATGGCGCCTGCGGCATCCTCGGCGGCGCCGACGGCGTGCCGCACCGCTACACGCTCTATTCGCCGGGAGAGCCGCCGCGCGCGATCAAGACCAAGGAGATCGGCCTGGTGATCCGCCCCGGCGACGAGCTGATCCTTGAATCCGGAGGCGGCGGCGGCTGGGGCAACCCCGCCCGAGCGCACCCCGAGGCGATCGCGGACGACATCGAGAATGGGTTTCTATCCCCTCCCCTGCGAGCGGGGGAGGGTTAGGGAGGGGGCATTGCGTCCCAACCGGACAAATATGCGCGGCGGGCCTAGCCTAAACAGTCGAGCGCGAATCCTGCGCGTCAATATGACAGAGGCAGAGCGACTCCTCTGGCGCCGCCTCCGTAGACGGCGGCTCGGCTGGCAGTTTCGGCGCCAATTCCCGATCCCGCCCTATGTCGTCGACTTCGCGTGCATCGAGGCGCGGCTGATCATCGAAGCCGACGGCGGCCAGCATGCGCGCTCGAAAGACGATGACCGGCGGGATGGCCGATTGCGGCGCCACGGCTGGCGCGTTCTGCGCTTCTGGAACAACGAGATTCTCACGAACGAGGCCAATGTGCTGCAAATCATCGCCGATGCGCTCGGACCGCCGCCCGCGTGCAACCCCCACCCCGACCCTCCCCCGCTTGCGGGGGCGGGAGCTTCCGCCGGCACCTCGCCGTCTGGCGTGTCTTGACGGCATGCTGACGCATTTCGGCTATTCTCCACCGCAAGGGTTCCGTACCCGTACAACCGAGGGCCAAAGCGTTGACGCTCAGGTGCGCCAACTCACCAAGGCCGGATGCAACAAAGTGTTCCGCGAAGTGGCGAGCGGCGCGAAGACCGACCGGGCGCAGCTTCGCCGGTTGCTCGACCAGCTCGACGCCGACGACGTGCTGACCGTGACGCGGCTCGACCGGCTGGCCCGCTCGACCCGCGACCTGTTGAACACGCTTGCGGCGATTACCGGCAAGAACGCCGGTTTCAAATCCCTTGGCGATACATGGGCCGACACCACGACATCGCACGGGCGCTTGATGCTTACCGTGCTCGGCGGGCTGGCCGAGTTCGAGCGCGACCTTATCCGCGCCCGCACCGGCGAAGGCCGGGCGCGAGCCGTGGCGCGCGGGCAGAGCATGGGCCGCCCGCCGAAGCTCACCGCGCACCAGAAGAGAGAGGCGATCAACCGCCGCGACACAGGCGACGAAACGCTTGCGCGAGATCGCCCGCAGCTACAACGTCAGCGCGGCGACGATTTCGCGGCTGAGGCGTGATGCGCAAAAATGGACACTGCTGTTTTTTGGCTTGTGACCATCGGCCCGACATTGATCGGTTTATTCGGGGCGATTTGTTACGGATTCGTTGACCCTTGGACTTGGACCGGCTTTCCGGAGCGGTGTTGTTGGTACTCGCTGGTGCACCTCAATGCAAAAATTCATCTGGAACTCCCCGAACTTGGCCACTCAAGGTTACGGTGAGGGAAAAAACATGACCGACGAAAATCGCAGAGACCCACCCGTGCATATTGGTGGTGGCGGAAACATCGTTACCTTTGGTCAATCTGGCGGGCAAAACGTCATCAACCAAGCGCCAAAGCCAGATTCTGAAACAGCTCAACAATAGCATTCGCCAGAACCCCGATGGTTCGCAAACCATCTCGATATTAGCGGAGGTTGTCGCTCCTTACCCGCCCGGCATCTCCTCTTTCAAGCAACTGCACCTGACATTCTGATTTATGATGTAATTCCGCAGCGCACCGGCATGTCTATGACCGGACATATCAGGAAAAGAGATTGCTCACGTTTTCACTTCGCTAATGAGTCCATTCGGACAATATCCTGATAATTCGTGGCGACTTCGAGCGAGAATCGGGTTACGTGTAGAGTTTCGATAACACCAACAGCGATTTTCCTACGCCGTCTGGGGTTTAAAGCTACCACGCTCCAGATAGGTCTTGTCCGTCTGATAAATCCGAGGCATTTGTCGTAGCTCGAGTTGTAAGCATGATCGAAAACTAGGTAGCCGCGATGGCATCTCCGGCCTTTCAGGCACGGAAGGCGTTCCCAGTCGGGAATGGGCATGTAACTTTCGCGATCAGTGAGGAGAATAGACCGGAACGCCGCTCAACAGGGACAGGCGAACACTAATTCGTCTACCTCTCTCTTACTACCGAACTGTTTACCCAGATGGCGATCAATTCATAGGTTGAAGGCGCGAGGGAATTCGGATCGTTTTTCCGATCCTAACGCCTTCGCTCAAGCTTATCTTGTAGCTCTTCAGAGGTATACCGTGCCGTTCTCAAGAATCGCTTTTAACCGCCAAATAAGCGCTGTGCTTTCAAACACGGCGCGCGTGATGCAGGATGCCGGCAGCGATATCGTCTTTCCCCAGTGCGTCACATTGCGCATCGCCCTAATTCCTCAGTGCGCCAGATCAGGGCCTCTCGGATACAAAGCAATTGATAATGGCCTTTGAACTGGACACCCAAAGCCGCGACGCTGATTGAGGACTGCAATTGCGCGCTGATGTTCCAAACGCTGCGCGGCTCACAAGGTCGGTGTCCACAGGTAACGTCCCGTTCCGCCCGTGCCAATTAAGAGTTTTCGCGGTGATTTTCCGAAGTTATCTTATCGCTAAGCGGTGATCTTCCATAATGACCTTATGCGTCTTTTGTTGTGGAAATTCCGCCGCGGCGCGTCAGGAGGTTCAGCCGGACCCCAACGGCCCGACAAGCCCACTCGGCGGCAATCAAGACGGGTTGGCGGGCTGATCGTTACCGTTCTCCTTCGAGCTGGGCCCGCGCCGCATCGAGCGCCGTGCGGGCGTCTTTGTCGGTCTTGGGAAACTTCAGGTCGAGCTGGTCCAGCGCCTGGTTGATCGCGGCGACCACGACGAGGCGGGTGAACCATCTGTTGTCGGCGGGGACCACGAACCACGGCGCATGGGGTGCTGCGGTGGCGGCGATCGCCTCTTCATAGGCCGCCATGTAGTCGTCCCAGAAGCCGCGCTCGGCGAGGTCGGCGGCGCTGAACTTCCAGTTCTTCTCGGGTTCGTTGAGCCGGGCGAGGAAGCGGCGCTTCTGCTCCTCCTTGGAGATGTGGAGGAAAAATTTCTGGATCACCCAGCCTTCGCGCGCGAGGTAGCGCTCGAAGCCGGCGATCGCCTCGAGCCGCTCCGCCCAAATCCGCTTGCCGATCAGCGAAGGCGGCAGTCGCTGCCGCTCGAGCAGCGCCCTGTGCACGCGCACCGCCAGCACTTCCTCGTAATGGCTGCGATTGAAGATGCCGATACGCCCGCGCGAGGGCAGCGCGCGGGCGATGCGCCACAGGAAGTCGTGACCAAGCTCCTCGGGGCCCGGCGCCTTGAACGATGTCACCTGCACGCCTTGCGGGTTCACTCCCGACATCACATGCTTGATGGTGCTGTCCTTGCCGGCGGCGTCCATCGCCTGGAAACAGCACAGCATCGCCCAACGATCCTGGGCGTAGAGCTTTTCCTGTTGCTCCGACAGCCGCTGCACGCCCCCTTCCAGCAGCGCCCGCGCCACGGGCTTGTCGGATTGATGCCCGGCCGTATCCGCGGGATCGTAGTCCTTCAGCCGGAACTTTCCCCCGTCCGTCACCCGGCAACTGCTCGACGATCTTGCTCTCCTGCGCGCGTAAGAGCCGGTAAGCCTCCGTTTTATCCGCCCGCTCCGGCATCGGGTTCTCCCGTGACTACCGTTTTCGGCCGCGCTGCGGTCACCCGAGCATGATCCCGGCCGCTCGCGTCTGATAACCCGGCGTTGGCCCGCATCGCCAGCGCGGCGCCGGCAAAATCGCCATAATCATATCGTATCTCTCCGCGGTCTGGGAGTGGGCGCCAGCGGACGCATGTGCGGAACAGCGAAAACAGCCGAGCCGCTGCAGGGCTATCAAGACCGCCGATTTCGGTGGGCGACCGGTGCGTCGCAACGATGCCCATGGGTCGGTCCGATCGAGGCGAAGGCTGGGTGATCCGGCCGGCCGGCGCGGCGCGCTCGGGCGATGCCGCCCACCTGTAGATTCCCCTGATAAAACAGGGGGAACAGGGTGCGAGCGGATCCGGGCACGGCCTTGCAAGTCCGGCTGCCGCAGCGGCCCCGCCGGGGTCGTCGAAATGGTCGTGGCGGCCGCGCAGCCGGCGGGCGGCAATACCGCCGGCGATGGGGTGCGATATGGTTCGCCGTCGCATGTCCGCCGAGAAAGGGCCAGCACATGGCACGCATCATCTTCATGTCGCCGCAACAGCCGCCGCTCACCCATTTGTTCATGGTCGATCGGGCCGTTGGCCGCCACGGCCTCAACCATCGGCACGACGTGCTGCTTGTCCAATTTTTCCTGCGGGCGCTGGGCCAGCCGGTTCCGCTCGACGGTGTGTGCGGACCGGCAACGGTGGACGCCATCAGGTATTTTCAGACGGTCGGGGCCTCGGGCGACGGCTCGGTCCGCTCGGTTGGCGGCGGGACGATGACGGACGGAACTTCCAATACGCTCATTGTCGGTGAGCAGCGCAACCCGCGCAGCGCGGCGGACCGTCCGGGTCAGCCGCGTGGCGGCAATGGCCTATCGCCGCCGCGCACGAGCCAGGTTCAGGACGGCACCTCCAATACGCTGATTATCGGCGAGCAGCCGCCGGCGAATGCCGATCCGCACGTGCGGCAACATTATGGAACGGTCCGCCCGCCCCGCTACGGAGAGCCGCTGCATCGCGGAATGACCATCGTTCAGCTGAACCTGGCGTATCGTTACGCCTATGGACTTGACCGGTTCAGGCACATCGATCTGGACCCGCTCTTCCCGAGGGAGCTGTTTTCGGCGTTTTTTGGCCTCATTTACGGCGGGCCGCGCGTCCGAGAGGCGGCATCGAGAGGCGGTGACCAAAACAATCTCAGACAGATCGGGTAAGCGCCACCGAGCCTCGTCACCGGCTGCTGACCTTCCGTATCGGTCGGCGCGGAACTTGCCTGGCCCGACGGAACGAGATCTCGTAACAATCCTTCCGGGGATCTGGGTGAGCGAATGAGCTGTGAGCGTCAGGCGCCGCACCCCGTGATGAGGCGAAGGCCATGACCGATGTGTCCGCAGATTATGTGATCGTCGGGGCCGGGTCGGCGGGCTGTGTGCTCGCCGACCGGCTGAGCGAGGACGGGGCGCGGGTCGTGCTGCTCGAAGCGGGGCCGCGCGACTGGCATCCGATGATCCACATTCCGGCCGGCGCCCTGCATCTGCGCGCCAATCCGCTCGTCAACTGGAACTATTATGCCGAGGCCGAACCCGGTCTCGACGGCCGCTCGCTGCATTGGCCGCGCGGCCGCGTGCTGGGCGGCACCAGCTCGATCAACGGCATGCTCTATGTCCGCGGCAACCCCTCGGATTACGACGGCTGGGCGCAGATGGGCTGCCGCGGCTGGAGCTACGCCGACGTGCTGCCCTTTTTCAAGAAATCGGAAAATTATGAACGCGGTGACCCGGAGTATCGCAGCCAGGGAGGCCCGTTGCCGGTCGAGGATTACCGCACGATCCTGCCCTTGACCCACCGCTTTGTCGAGGCCGCGCAAGCGGCCGGGTTCGCGCTGACCCCGGATTACAACGGTGCGGTCCAGGAGGGTGTCGGCTATTCGCAGATGACCCGGCACGGGCGGTTTCGCGGCTCGACGGCGCAGACCTTTCTCGCCCGGGCAAAGCGGCGCGGCAATCTGCGGGTTGAAACCAAGGCGGTTGCCACCCGGCTTTTGCTCGACGGGCGGCGCTGCATCGGGGTCGCCTATCGTCGGGACGGAGACGACAATCGGGTCACGGCGGCGCGCGAGGTGATCGTCTGCGGCGGCACCGTCAACTCGCCTCACCTGTTGCAAATCTCGGGCATCGGGCCGGCCGAGCATCTGCGCGCGATCGGTGTCGAGGTGCTGCATCAGCTGCCGGGGGTCGGCGCCAATCTTTCCGATCATATCGCGGCGCGGGTGCAGCATCGGGTCAAGGGCGAGGTATCGATCAACCAGCTGGCGCGCGGCTCCCGTTTGGTGCGCGAAATCGGGCGATACGCCGTTACCGGACGCGGCGCACTGACCTTCGGGGTCACCACCGCGATGGTGTTCTGCCGCAGCCGCGAGGGCCTCGCGAGCCCCGATCTGCAATTGCTGTTCACGCCGGGGACCTACGACCAAGGTGCAATCGGCAAGCTGGAGCGCGAGCCCGGCATGACGATCGTCGCCTGCCTCGCACGGCCCGACAGCCGCGGCACGATCATGGCCCGGTCGAGCGACCCGCTGGAAAGGCCGGCGATCCGCCCGAATTACCTGTCGGCGCCGAGCGATGTTCGGGCATTGCTGTCCGGAATTGGCCATGCCCGGCATATCTTCGCCGCATCGGCGCTGGCTCGGCACAGCGCCTCCGAAACCATGCCCGGCTCCGAGATCCGCTCGGATGAGGCGCTGACGGAATTCGTGCACCGGGCCGGCACCAACCTCCACCACCCGGTCGGGACCTGCCGCATGGGCGGGGACCCGATGGCCGTCGTCGACGCGCGGCTGCGGGTGCACGGGATCGGCGGGCTGCGGGTGATCGACGCATCGGTGATGCCGACGGTGACCACCGGCAACACCAACGCGCCGACGATCATGATCGGCGAGAAAGGTGCCGCGATGATCCGCGAAGACGCCAAGGCTCTCGCGCAATGAGGCGCTTGCCGCTGATCGCGGCGGCAGCCGTGCTCGCTGTGGGCCTCGCGTCGGGTTCGCAAACGGCGATCGCTGCATCCGAAACCATAATCCAGAAATCCCAGACCGTCACCAATGGGGCTGGCGCGTCGTGCAGCCAGTCGAACAATTGCGGCAGCTGCAGCATCAGCTGCCCGCCCGGAAAGGCGGCGATTTGTCAGTCCGAAACCCCGCCCGCGACCGGCCAACAACGCCGATCGGCGTGTGCCCGTCCGACTTGCTTCTGTCAGTAAGTCTCGTCTCAGAACTGCACCCGCTGGGTCAGCGCCCCATCGACAATCAGATTGGCGCCGGAGATGAAGCCGGCCCGCGGGCTGGCGAGGAAGACGACCGCATTCGCCACCTCCTCGGGTGTCCCCATGCGCCCCATCGGGTTGCGCGACAGCATCGTGCGGAACAGCTCCGGATTGTTCTCCTCCAACGTGTTCCACACCCCGCCCTTGAAATAGACGTTGCCGGGCGAGACCATGTTGGCGCGCACGCCCTTCGCCGCGAGGTTGCGGGCGAGCGCCTTGACGTAGGGCACGAGTGCCGCCTTGACCGAGGCGTAGGGGCGGGGTGCCCCGGCGATCTCGATGGCGCCGGTGGTGCCGATCACCACGATCGACCCGGCATCCGAATTTTCCAGGAACGGGATCGCCGCCTCCACCCCGGCGACCGTGCCCATCACGTCGATGTCGAGGCTGCGGCGCCAGGAATCCTCGTCCATCGCCTGAGCCAGCGCGCTGACGTTGGCGATGAAGATGTCGAGCCCGCCGAGCGCCTCCGCCGCCTCGCCGACCCAGCCGACGCAGCGCCTTGGTGTCTGCCACGTCGACGACCCCGCCATAGGCTTTGACCCCTTTGCCGGCGAGTGCCGCCTTGGCCTCGTCAACGCCCGCTTTGCCGCGCGCGCACACCGCCACGTCGCAGCCTTCCTCGGCGAGCAGATCGGCGATCGCCCGGCCGATGCCGCGGGTGCCACCGGTGACGATCGCCTTCTTTCCCTTGACGCCCAGGTCCACGCTCTCTCTCCTTCCGAAAGCCGACGACAGGATAGCCCATCGGCCGGCGAATTGCCTTTTCGCCAGCGGTTGGCGAGACTGCGACCGGCACGGGTCAGGAGGGTTTGATGCCTCTCGAAAACGAACGCGTCGCCTGGTTCAACGGCAGGATCCTCCGCGAGAGCGAGGTTCTGATCCCGTTCCGCGACCAGGGTTTTTTGCGGGGCGACGCCGTCTTCGACATGACCCGCAGTTTCAACGGCGCGGCGTTTCGCCTGAAGGAGCACGTCGCACGGCTCTACCGCTCGCTGAAATATCTCGACATCGACCCGGGCATGACGCCCTCGGAGATGGAAGCGGTCAGCGAGGACGTGCTGGCGCGCAACCGGCACCTCCTCGGGCCGGGAGAGGATTACTGGCTCGCCCAGCGCATCAGCCGCGGCATCCATCCGGTGCCGGGCGACAATTGGGATCACTACGGCCCGAACGTCATCGTCGAATGCGTGCCGCTGCCGTTGCGCGAGCGCGCCAGGCATTTCCGCGATGGCATCGACGCGATCACCCCGTCGGTGCGTCGAACCCCGCCCGATGCGCTGTCGCCGCGCGCCAAGATGCACCAGTATCTGAACCTCGTCCTCGCCGACCGGGAGGCGAAGGCGCAGAACCCCGAGGCCTGGGCAATTTTGCTCGACACCAACGGCAACCTCGCCGAGGGCCTCGGCAGCAACATCTTTCTGGTACGCGACGGCGGCCTCTCGACGCCGCGGGAGCGCTTCGTGCTGCCCGGGGTCAGCCGCCAGGCGGTGATCGACCTCGCCCGACGGCTCGGGATCGCGTCCGAGGAAAAGGATCTCGACCTCTACGATGCCTATACTGCCGACGAGTGCTTTCTGACTTCGACGAGCCTGTGCATCTGCGGGGTGCGCAGCCTGAATGGCCGGAATTTCGCGGCCGGCGAGGTGCCGGGGCCGGTCACCAGCAGATTGATCGAGGCCTATAAGGAGTTGGTCGGCTGCGATTTCGTCGCGCAGTACCTGCGGCGGCTCGACAGCTGATCTTGCTGCCACGCGTAGCACTGGCGGTGCTGCTGGCGGCGCTCGCCATGCCGGCGTTAGCACAGCCGGCGGCGCGGACCGCGACGCCGATCGAGCATCTGATTGTCGTGGTCGGCGAGAACGGCAGCTTCGACCACATCTTTGGCACTTACGCATCGGCCTCGGGCGCCGCGGTGCGCAACCTCCTCTCGCTCGGCATCGTCAACCCCGACGGCAGCCCCGGACCAAACTTTGCGACGGCGGCGCAGCGCCGGGCCGAATTACGCGAGGCCTACGAGGTCACCCCGCGGATCGTCGGCACCTATGGCGAACTGCCGCGGCCGGGGACGACCTATGCGGTCGGGCAACCGGCCTATGTCGGCGACGAGCGCTTTCCGGCGCTGTTGCCGAACGGGCCGTTTCCGATCACCCGCTGGGTCGATTACGCCGCGCATGTCGGCGACCCGATCCACCGCTTCTTCCAGATGTGGCAGCAATACGACGGCGGGCGGAACGATCTCTTCGTCTGGACCGCCGAGACCTCGGGCGAGGGCTCGCGCAACCGCGCCGACCCGGCGTCGCCCTCCAACCAGGGTGCGGTCGCGATGGGGTTCTACAATATGGCCGCCGGCGACGTCCCCTATCTGCGCCAACTCGCCGACCACTATGCGCTGAGCGACAACCACCACCAGCCGGTAATGGGCGGGACCGGGGCCAATTTTCAGGCGCTGGCGACCGGCCATGCGATCGCCTATCGTCGCGATGGCGCGCCGGTCCAGCCGCCGCCAAACCAGATCGAGAACCCGAACCCGCTGCCCGGCACCAACAACCGCTACACGCGATCGGGCTACGCGAGCGGCTCCTATGTCGACTGTTCGGACGCAAAGGAGCCCGGCGTCGCGGCGATCCGGGCCTATATCGAGAGTCTGCCCTACGCGGCCTTCAACGACGGCAATTGCGAGCCCGGCGCCTGGTATCTCGTCAACAATTACGGCGCCGGGTTTACCGCCGCGGGTGAGCCGGCGGCGCTGGGCCCCGATCTATTCCATGTGCCGCCGCAGGCGCAGCGGACGATCGTCGAGGCATTGTCGGAGAAGGGCGTCAGCTGGAAATGGTATTCGGGCGGGCGCAGCGGGGATGCCGTGACGCGGGAATATTGCGGCGTCTGCGACCCGCTGACCTATTCGAGCGCGGTCATGACCGGCCCGTTGCGGGCCAATCTGCAAGACCATAGGGCGCTGTTCGAGGACATCGGAAACGCCGGCCATATGCCGGCAGTCGCCTTTGTGGTCCCGCCCAACGCCGAATCCGGCCATCCCGCCTCGTCGACCGTGTCGCGCTACGAGGCCTTCCTGCGCAAGCTGATCGACGAGGTGCAGGCGAACCCGGATTTATGGGCGAAATCGGCGATCCTTGTGACCGTCGACGAGGGCGGCGGCTATTGGGACGGCGGGTACGTGCAGATCCTGGATTTCTTTGGTGACGGCAGCCGCATCCCGCTGATCGCGGTCTCACCCTTCGCCAGGCCGGGTGAAGTCGACCATACCTACACCGACCATGTATCGATCTTGAAGTTCATCGAGGCCAATTGGCGGCTCGGGCCGTTGTCGGCGCGCAGCCGCGACCGCCTGCCCAACCCGGTCGCGAGCCGCGAGAACCCTTACGTTCCAACCAACCGCCCCGCGATCGGCGACCTGATGAGCCTCTTTGCATTCTACTAATGCCCACCGAATTTTCGCATTCGGCCCGCAAATGGGGCTAAGCCTCCGGCCCGCACCGGCGCTATGCGTCGGTGATGTTGAAGACCGCGACCGCCTGGCTGAGGCCTTTGAGGGCGAGATTGCCGATCTCTTCGAGCTTGGCGATTTCGCCGACCGCCGCGGCGACCCGTGTGCTGACCAGGATCTGCCCATCGGCCGCCTCGGCGCAGAGGCGTGCCGCGAGGTTGGTGACGGTGCCGATCGCGGTGTAGTCGATCCGCTCGTCGAAGCCGATCTGGCCGAGCGTCGCATAACCCTGCGCGATGCCGACGCCGAACCCAAGCTCGCGGCCCTGCCGGCGCCACCGCGAGGTCAGCGTGGCGGCGGCTTCTCGCATCGCGACGGCCATCCGCACCCCGCGCTCGGCCGGGTCGGGGCAGGGCAGCGGATCGTTGAAGAACACCAGCAGCCCGTCACCCGAAAAATGGTCGAGCGTGCCTTCGAACCGGCTGACCAGCGGCCCCAAAGCGGCGTGGAACTCGCCCAACATTGCCCAGACCTCTTCGGGCTCCGCGGTCTCGGCAAAGGCGGTGAAGCCGCGCAGGTCGCAAAACACGGCGACGATGTCGCGGCGGTGGCTTTGGAGGATGCCTGCGTCGCCGCGCGACAGGATCATCTCGGCAAGCGGCGCGGCGAGAAACCGCTTGAGGAGCCCGACCTTTTCAATTGCGGCCACCTGTGCCGCGACGCGTTCCTCCAAGGTGCGGTTCCATTCGGCGAGTGCGGCCGCCTGGTCCTGGACGGTGTCGTGCAACGCCTTGATCCGCAGCATCGCCCGCACCCGCGCCGAGAGCGCGGCATGGTCGACTGGCTTGGTCAGGTAATCGTCGCCGCCGCTTTCCAACCCGGTGATGACGTCCTTGGCATCTGCCCTGGCGGTAACGAGGAGCACCGGAATAAACGGCAGCGAAGCGTCGGCCTTTATTTGTTTGACCGTTTCGATGCCGTCCATGTTCGGCATCATGATGTCGAGCAGCACGAGATCGGGCATGCAAGGCACGCAGTTTCTCGAGCGCTTCGACGCCATCGGCGGCGGTGACGACCTCGTAGCCCTGCCTTTCGAGCCGCATCTGCAGGACCTCGACGTTGTCGGGCACATCGTCGACGACAAGGATCAGCGGCGGATCACGCATCGCCCCCTCCCGTGAAAAATCGACGCGTCATGATCCGGGGCGCCCGCCAAGGTCCCGAAAGCCCTGGATTCCTGCTTTCGCAGGACTCTTGCCGGAATGACGATGGACCCTCATGCTCAGCGCCCTCTGCGAACCCCTTTGCGCCCTTCACGATAACGCTCTGTTCTAAGGAAGGAATTCGCGGATTTTGGCGAGCAGCTGGCGCGGGCTGAAGGGCTTGGCGACATAGCCGTCGCAGCCGGCGGCACGGGTCTTGGCCTCGTCGCCCGACAGCGCGTAGGAAGTGACCGCGATGATCGGCACCTTTGCCAGCTCCGGCACGGCCCGGATTTGCCGGGTCGCCTCGTAGCCGTCGATGACCGGAAGCTGGATGTCCATCAGGATCAGGTCAGGTCGCTCCCTTTGCGCCAGCGCCACGCCCTCGGCGCCGTCCACCGCCTCGATCAGCTCGTAGCCGACGCTCGACAGCAGGTCGCGGACGATCTTGCGGTTGTCCTCGGTGTCCTCGACGACCAGGATGCGCTTCGTCATTGGGCAGCCTCCATCATCGCTTCGACCTGGACCGGCAGCACCACCCGGAACGTCGAGCCCCGACCGAGCATCGAGTTGACCGAGATCACGCCACCCTGCATCTCGATCATGCGCTTCGAGATCGCCAGGCCGAGGCCGGTGCCGCCCTTCTTGCGCGTGTTGGTGTTGTCGATCTGCTGGAACTCACCAAAGATTCGCTCCCGATCGGCGTCGGCAATGCCTGGCCCGGTATCGCGAACGGTCAGCACGAATTGCCCGCCTTCGGCCGCGGCGCCGATCTCGATTTCGCCCTGATCGGTGAATTTGATCGCATTGCCGACGAGGTTCAACAGCACCTGCGAGACACGGCGGGCGTCACCATGTGCCATCGGCAGGCCGCGCTGCACGGTCGCGATGAATTTCAGCCGCTTTGCCGCGGCGAGCGGCTCGGTCGCGGCGACCACCGAGTCGACCACCTCGGGCAGGCTGTAATCTTCGATCGTCAAGTTCAGTTGCCCGGCCTCGATCTTGGCCAGATCGAGCACGTCGTTGATCAGCGCCAGCAAATGCTGGCCGTTGTTTTGCACGCGTTCCAGCACGCCTCGCGCTTTTTCCGGCAGCTCGCCGTAAATGCCGTCGACCAGCAATTCGGCATAGCCGAGGACCGCGTTGAGCGGCGTCCGCAGCTCGTGGCTCATGTTGGCGAGAAAGGCCGATTTGTGCTCGCTCACCTCTTCGAGCTCGCGATAGAGACGCCCGAGCTGCTCGGACGTTCGATTGATGTTGGCCGCCAGCGCACCCAGTTCGTCGCGATTTGGAATGCTCAAGCGACGGGTGAAGTCGCCCGAGGCGATCTCATTAAGCCTTGTGTCGATCTCGCGGATCGGCCCGATCAGCGACAATGAGATCGTACGGCCAAGAACCAGGGAGAGAGCGATGGCGCCCACAGCGAACGCAATGACGATCATCTGTGAGGTCCGGTAAGCCTCCCCGCTCGCCTCGATGTCCGCGACGACATCGGCCTCGGCCTTGTTTACGAGCTCGTTGGTCAGCCGTTCGAGGCGGTCCGCCAGCGGCCGCGCTTCCTTCACCTGCGCTTCCCGTGCTTCGTCACCGTGGCCGTTGCGGATCAGCTCGACGACCCGCGTCGCAACAGCGATGAATTGGTCGTATTCCTGGCGCACTTTGCGCAGCAGCTTGATCTCGTCCTTGGCGACGAATTGCAGCCGCTCGAGGTCGTACCCAAACTGGTTCAATTGGCGCAGCGCGCTGTCCAAGGTGCGCTGGTCCGAGATCAACAGCGCCGAAGAGATGCTGTAGAGCTGGCTCGTTGTGTCGTGCTGGACTTGGCGGTAGGCGGCAATCTTGCGCTCGCTGTTGATCAGCTCTTCGGTTCGCCCGTTGATCCTGCTGAGCTCGTACAACCCGCACGCGCCGAGCGCTATCAACAGCGCCACGATCGCGAGAAACGCCATCAGCAGCTTTGTCTGGACACGCCACGGCAGGCGCGCGACCGGACCGACAAGGAGGGAGTTGAGCGATATCATTCCTTGTCCACGAGGCTCAGCAGATCGCGCCGGAACTCATCGGGATCGAAGCGCCAGCCGATATACTGCACGCGCATCTGTCCATCGGCATCGACGAGTGTCGTGAGCTGCGTATGATCGACCGAGCCGTCCTCCTTCTTCGAGAAAAATACGCCATACCGGCGCGTCACGTCACGGACCGCCGCGACCGAGCCGGTCAGAAACATCCACCCGTCGGGCTTGGCGCCCCAGGATTGGGCGTAATCCTTTAACACCGCGGGCGTGTCGTGCTCGGGATCGAGGGTGATCGAAACAAAGGCGATCTTGGCGCCGAACTCCGCTCCCAGCGCGTTTTGGACGTCGACCATCTTTTGGGTCACCATCGGACAAATATCCGGGCACCCGGTATAGATGAAAGTCACCGCCAAAACCTTGCCGCGCAGATCGGCGAGCGCGACCGATTTGCCGTCCTGCGAGGTCAGGGTGAAGGGTGGCGCCGGCCCGATCACCGGCAGGCCCGCGTCGCCGCCAGCCTCATGCGCCGCCGCCAACTTCGGGAACATCATCGGCGCCAACGCGAGGAGAAACGCCGCCCGCCTGTTCATGCCTTCAGCTCCCGTTTGAGTTCGTTCAGAAAGCGCCAGTCGGTGCCGTCGGCGATGATCTTCTGCGGGCTCGATTTAATCATTCCCGCCTCGTGCAAGCGCAGGGCGTAGAACCGGATCGTGTCCTCGGCGTCGTATTCGCGCCATTTGTCGTAAGGTAATTCCTTGAGCGTTTGGTACGCATAGTCGTAGCGCGGGGTCAGCCCGCTATCGACCATGCGTCGCGCAGCGCGTGCCGGGTCGGTGACGCAGAGATCGGTGGCCTTGAGGACGGCGCGCAGCACGCGTTTGGTTGCGACCGGATATTTGCGGACGTAGTCGCGGTCGCCCAACAACATGCAGCAGAAATATTGCGACCAGGGGCGATCCACCGCGATGCTGAAGATCACGTGGCCGATCTTGCGGGCGCGCAGGTCCTGCGGCTCCGGCGGGAACCCCAGGAAAGCATCGATCTTGCCTTCTACGAACAGTTCCAGCGGCTTGACTGACGGGTCGGTGACCCAGCGGATGTCCTCATCGGGATCGAGCCCGACCTGGGCAACCATCAGCCTGAGCAGCGCCGCCGGGGCGATCTCGAAACCAACGGTCTTGCCCTTCAGATTTGCAATCGTCCGAACATCATTCCCCGCAAACAATTCGAAGCAGCCGACATGGACGCCAGCCAGCACAGTGATCGGCTTCCCGGCGTCAATCCCGGGAGCAAACAACACCGGAAAATCCAGAGCGAAATCGACCTTGCGCTGCGCAATCGCAGTAGAGAGATCGTCCGTAGACGTATCCACATAGCGGACATCGGTAAAGCCTTCGGCACGCAGCAGCTCCTCGGCGATCTCCAGAGGCGCCTCGCAGATCGCAAGGTCCTTGGAGATACGCACTGTCGTCGTTTCGAGCAGGCCTTCGGCGGCCGGCGCCGACCGAGCGCGCACAAGGCCAGCGGTCCCGACCAGTGAAAGATTAGTCAAAAAGCGGCGTCGGGTTTGCGCCATCATGATTGGACTCCTCCCCTTGCGGCCTTAAGCCTTCAGCTCGCGTTTGAGTTCGTTCAAGAAACGCCAATCGGTATTCTCCGCGATGAGCTTGTTCGGGCTCGATTTGACGAACCCGGCGTCGCGCATGCGCAACGCGTAGAACCGGATCGCGTCTTCGGCGTCGTACTCCCGCCATTGGTTGTACGGAACATCTTTTAGCGTCTGCAGCGCATAGTCGTATCGGTCGGTGAAACCACCGGCGACGAGATCGCGAGCGGCCAACGCCGGATCGGTCGCGCAAAGATCCGCCGCCTTGAGGATCGCGCGCATCGCGCGTTTGGTCGCGATCGGATGTCGCCGCACGAATTCGCGATTGCCGCCGAGCATGCAGCAAAAATATTGCGACCACGGCCGGTCCACTGTCGTATCCAAGATGACGCGGCCGATATGCCGGGCCCGCAATTCCTGCGGCTCCGGCGGAAAGCCGAGGAAGGCGTCGATCTTGCCGTCGATGAACAGGTCCTTCGGCTTGCCCGCCGGAATCAACGAGCCACCGGATGTCCTTCTCGGGATCGAGCCCGACCTCGGCGGCCATCAGGCTCAGCAACAGATGCCCACCGATGCCAAACCCCAGCACGCCGACGGTCTTTCCCTTCAGATCAGCGATGCTGTGGACGCGCTCGTTGCCGAACAATACGTAGCAGCCGACATGGACGCCGGCCAGCAGCGTCAACGTTTCTCCCTTATCGAGGCCGATGATGAAGTTCGACGCATAGTGCACCAACAGATCCACGTCGCCGCGCGCCAGCGGTTCGGTACCGGCCACCGGCGGAACACCGACGTAGCGGATATCGACGAAACCCTCCGCCTCGAGCAGCTGCTCGGGTGATCATTTGCGGCATCGTGCAGATTGCGGAGGTCTTCGAGAGTTTGATGCTGGTGGTCTCCAGGCCCGGCTCCTCCGCGCGCGCAGATGGAAGCGGCAGCGCCGCTGCGGCGCCGGCCAACGCTGCGGTGCCGAGAAATCGACGTCGGGTCTGGATCATCGGCATTCGAGGCCTCCCCTGATCGATTACGCCTTCAGCTCGCGTTTGAGGTCGTTCAAAAAACGCCAATCGGTGCCGTCGGCGATGATCTTTTGCGGGTCCGATTTGATCATCCCGGCCTCGTGTAGCCGCAGCGCGTAGAACCGCATCGTGTCCTCCGCGTCGTACTCCCGCCACTTGTTATACGGGAGCTCGCGCAGCGCCTGTTCGGCATAGTCGTAACGATCGGTGAGGCCGCCGGCGACGAGCCGCCCCGCCACCCCCGCGGGGTCGCTGGCGCAGAGATCGGCGGCCTTCAGGATGGCCCGCACGACCCGCTTGGTGGCGACCGGATAGTGTCGCACATAGTCGCTGCTGCCCGCCAGCATACAGCAGAAATACTGCGACCACGGGCGGTCTATGGAGCTGTCGAGGACGACGCGGCCGATCTTCCGGGCGCGCAACTCCTGCGGCTCGGGCGGGAAGCCGAGGAAAGCGTCGATCTTTCCCTCGGTGAAAAGCTCCTTTGGTCTAATGGATCCGCTCGTGATCCAGTTGATTTCCTTATTGGGGTCGATACCAACCTGGGCGGCGATCACCGACAAAAACAGGTGGTACGGCGAACCCAAGGCTGGGACGCCGACGCTTCGGCCCCGCAGCTCAACCACGCTGTGGACGTCTTCGTTGACGAACACCTCGAAGCAGCCTACGTGCACGCCAGCCAACGTCTTCATCGCAACGCCGCGATCGATCGCGGCGACCAGCACCGAGGCATAGTTCAGGCCAAAATCTATCGCGCCGCGTTCTATCCCGTCCGGTACATTGGCTGCCGGCAGGATAGGCACATAGCGAATATCGGTAAAGCCCTCGTCGCGCAGCAGGTCCTCGGCGACATCCTGGGGGGCAACGCAGATGCTCTTGGCCTTCGGGAGACGGACCGTCGTCGTTTCGAGGGCGCCTTCCGCGGCCGATGCGCGCGGCGTCGCAGCAGGCCTCCGGCTCCCGCCAATGACAGAGCGGTGAGAAAATGGCGGCGGGTATGTGCATTGCCATCGAGAATCTTCCTTAGTTTATGGCTACGCCTTCAGCTCGCGTTTGACCTCGTTCAGAAAGCGCCAATCCGTGCCGTTGGCGATGATCTGCTGCGGGGTGCTTTTGATCATGCCCAGCTCGTGCATTCGCAGCGCATAAAAGCGCATCGTGTCTTCGGCGTCGTATTCCCGCCAGGCGCCGTAGGGGTTCTCGGTCAACGTCTGCAGCGCATAGTCATAGCGTTCGGCAAAGCCGCCCTCGACAAGCTGCCGCGCCGCCGCTTCGGGCTGGCTGGCGCACAGATCGGCGGCTTTCAGGACAGCGCGGATCACGCGCTTTGTCGCCACCGGATAACGTGCGGCGTACTCCCGGTTTGCCGCCATCATGCAGCAGAAATACTGCGACCAGGGCGGATCCTCGGCGGTCCGGAGGATGACATGGCCGACCTTGCGCGCGTGCAATTCCTGCACTTCGGGCGGAAACGCCAGATATGCGTCAAGCTTTCCGTCGGCGAACAGGTCCCAAGGCTTGGCGGCGCGGTCGTCGACCAGGGTGAAGTCCTTTTTCGGGTCGAGCCCGACATAGGCCGCCATCATCGAGATCAATTCGGGGGTCCCGAGTTGGCCAACGCGTTTGCCTTTCAAGTCGGTGATGCCGCGGATGTCGCCGTGGGCGAACAGTTCGTAGCAGCCGGCGTGCAGGCCGGTGACAACGGTAATCGGCAGCCCTTGATCGATTGCGCCGATGTGCGCGAGTGACAAGTTCGCCGAGAAATCAAACTTGCCGCTTCCAAGATCTTCCGGTAACGCCTGAATCGTCGTGTCTACGTAGCGGACATCGGTAAACCCATCGGCGCGCAGCAAAGCGTCACAGACGTATTGCTGGGCAAAACAGATGACCGGCAACTTGCTGAATCGAACGGTGGTGGTCTCCAGCGCCGGCTCCGCCGCCCAACCGTGCCGTGTCCGCAGGATACCGGCGGCGCCGGCCAGCGCCGCGCCGCTCAGAAAGCGGCGTCGGGTTTGTATCGTCGTCATTGCAAGCCCCTTTTCGTTGTTCACGCCTTCAGCTCGCGCTTCAGCTCGTTGAGAAAGCGCCAATCGGTGCCGTCCGCGATGATCTTCTGCGGGTCCGACTTGACGAAGCCCAGCTCGTGAAGCCGCAGCGCGTAGAAGCGAATCGTGTCTTCGTGGTCGTATTCGCGCCATTTGTCGTATGGCAGTTCGCTCAGCGTCTGGACGGCATAGTCGTAGCGCGGGGTGAACCCGCCATCGACGAGCATCCGCGCGGCGCGCGCCGGCTCGGTCGCGCACAGATCCGTCGCCTTCAGGACAGCACGCACCACGTGCTTGGTCGCGACCGGGTGATTTTCCACGTACTGCGTGCTGCCGGCCAGCATGCAGCAGAAATATTGCGACCACGGATGATCGACCGTGCTGTTCACCACGACGCGGCCGAAACCCCTGGCGCGCAGCTCCTGCGGCTCCGGAGGAAAGCCGAGGAACGCGTCGACCTTGCCGTCGATGAACAGCTGCTTGGGCCGGACTGGGCCGCTGGTGACCCAGTCGATCTGCGCCTTAGGGTCGATGCCGACATTAGCGGCGATCAGGGAGAGAAAGAGGTGCTCTGCCGAGCCCACCCCCGAGATGCCGACTTTCTTACCAGCGAGGTCCGCAACGCCGCGGATCGGATCGGCGGCGAACAGCTCGAAGCAGCCGATATGAAGCCCCGTCAGGACTTTTATCGCGGCGCCGCGATCGATATCGACGACTTGCACCGAACCGAAATTCTGGCCGAAATCGACCGCACCACGCGCGATCTCGTCGGTCTTGTTGATGCCTGGCGCGAGCGGCACGAAGCGGATATCGGTAAACCCCTCGGCGCGCAGCAGGTCGGCGACAATATATGCCGGGGCGCCACAAATGCTCTGGTTCTTCGGCAGCCGCACCGAGGTCGTCTCGAGCGGCCCTTCCGCCGCCAGAGAGGGCGTGCGCAGCAACGCCGCAGCGCCGATCCCCGAAAGCCCGGCAAGAAGCCGGCGTCGGGTTTGAGCTATCCGCATTCAAACCCCTCTCTCTGCGTTGGCGCTCACGCCTTCAACTCGCGTTTGAGCTCATCAAGGAAGCGCCAATCGGTGCCGTCCGCGATGATCTTCTGCGGGTCCGACTTGACGAAGCCCAGCTCGTGAAGGCGCAGCGCGTAGAACCGAATCGTGTCCTCAGCGTCGTACTCCCGCCACTTGTCGTAAGGGATTTCACCCAGTGCCTGGAGCGCGTAATCGTACCGAAGGGTGAGGCCGCCATCGACGAGCTGCCGCGCCACGCGCGCCGGGTCGGTAGCGCACAAATCGGCAGCCTTAAGAATGGCCCGCGTCACCCGCTTGGTCGCGATCGGATACTTACGCACGAATTCACGGTTGCCCCCCAGCATGCAGCAGAAATATAAGGACCACGGTCGGTCCACCGAGCTGTTGACGACAGGGTGGCCGATGTGCCGGGCGCGGAGATCTTGGGGCACCGGCGGAAGGCCGAGGCATGCGTCGATCCTGCCTTCCTCGAACAGCGCGGCCGGTGTGGGAGATTTGCTGGCAACCCAGTGGATGTCGTTGACGGGGTCGAGCCCGATTTGCGCTGCCATGACCGACACGAACAGATGTTCACTCGCCCCCAGCGCGGTCACCCCGACGGTCCTGCCTTTGAGATCGGCGATGCTGCTGATGTCATCTTTTCCAAACAATTCGAAGCAGCCGACATGCACGCCAGCCAGGACCGTGACCGCGCCGCCGCCGTCGATCACCGACACCCATTGCGGGGCGAAGTGCAAACTGAAATCCACCTCGTCGCGCATGACCGCCTCATTGATCGCCGCAGTCGATGCCTTATAGACATATCGAATATCGGCGAAGCCCTCCGCCCGCAGCAGGTCATCTATGATAAGCTGCGGAGCCTGGCAGATCGAGGGCGTCCGCATCAAACGCACGGAGGTGGTTTCGGGCGGCCCGTCCTCAGCCAGCGCTGACCGAGCGTCGACGAGGCCGAGGACACCGGCAATAGACATGGTAGTCAAAAGGCGGCGCCGGGTCTGCATCATCGGCATTGGAATTCTCCTCCGGATACCATCGTTGGCCGGATGCGGCGGTTGCCCTTGGTGTCCTCGACTATGAGGATGCGCTTTGTCATTCGGCAGCTTCCTCCAGCGCCGGCTCGACCTGGACCGGCAATACGACCCGGAAGGTCGAGCCGCGCCCCGGCGCCGACTCGACCGAGATCATGCCGCCCTGCATCTCGACCATGCGTTTCGAGATCGCCAGACCGAGCCCGGTGCCGCCCTTTTTGCGCGTGTCGGCGTTTTCGATCTGCTGGAACTCGCCGAAGATCCGCTCCTGATCGGCGTCGGCGATGCCCGGCCCGGTGTCGCGCACGGTCAGCACGAACTGGCCGTTGCCAGCCGAGGCGTTGATCGCAACCTCGCCCTGATCGGTGAATTTGATCGCATTGCCGACGAGGTTGAGGAGCACCTGCGAAAGCCGGCGCGCGTCGCCATGGCCCAAAGGCATGCCCTCCTGCAATGAGGTGGTGAATTTCAGACCCTTTGCCGCGGCGAGCGGCTCGGTCGCGGTGACGACGGTCCGCACCAGCTCGGGAAGATTGTAATCTTCGAGTGTCAGGGTCAGCTGCCCGGCCTCGATCTTGGCCAGGTCGAGCACGTCGTTGATCAACGCCAACAGATGCTTGCCGTTGTTCTGCACGCGTTCGAGCACACCCTGCGCTTTCTCCGGCAACGCGCCATAAATGCCGTCGACCAGCAACTCGGCATAGCCGAGGATCGCGTTCAACGGCGTGCGCAGTTCGTGGCTCATATTGGCGAGGAATTGCGATTTGTGCTCGCTGGCCAATGCCAGTTGCTCGCTCTTGTCGGCGATCTCGCGGAAGAGGCGCGCATTCTGGATCGCCAGCACCGACTGGCTCGCCAGGGTCTGCATCAGCCGCACCGTCTCGGCCGGAAATTCGCCGGTGGCCCGCCGCTGCAGGACCAGTGCGCCGAACACCCGCTCCGGGCCGACCAACGGCACGATCAGCACCCCGCGGAACCCGACCGCGAGGCTCGCGTCGCGCAACGGCGCATTCGGGCGCTCGGCGAGATCGGCGATCTGGATCGGGGCACGCATTGCCGCCGCCTCGCCCATCGCGGTCTCGGCCGCGGCGATGCGCAGATCGCCGACCGAGCGCAGCAGCGCCTCGTCCCAGCCGAAGGCCTCGACCAGGCGGAACAAGCGCTCCGCCCGGCTGTAGCGGAAGACCGCGCCGGCATCGGCCTCGGAGAGCCCGACCGAACGGGTCAGGACCGTCGACAGCACGGCCCGCAGATCCAAGGTCGAGCTAACCGCCTGTGCGATCTCGTTCAGCGCCCGCAACTCCTCGACCGAGCGACCCAATTCTTCGGTGCGGTCGCGCAATTCGTTGAACAGCCGCGCATTCTCGATCGCGATCACCGCCTGGTCGGCAAAGGTCGTGACCAGCGCGATCTGCTTTTCGGTGAACGGCTCGACGCGCGAGCGAGCGAGGAAGAGGCCGCCAATGACGGCATCCTCGCGGAACAGCGGCACCGCCAGCATCGTGCGAAACTCGCCGAGGAGCCGCGACTCGGAGTCAGCAAATTCCGGATCCTCGAACGCATCCGCGACATGGACCACCTGGCGCTCGAGCGCCATACGGCCAATCGGCGTGCCGCGGTCCAGCGTGATCGGGTTGCGCGCCCGGTAATCCTTGAATTCCTGCGTAAAGCCGAACGAGGCCCCCATGTGATACACGCCATCGCGCAGTTGCTGGAGCACGGCCTTGTCGGCTTCGCAAATCCGCGCCGCCGTCTCGACCAGCGTTTCGAGTATCCGGATCGAGCTCTCGCGCCGGCTGGCTGATGACCTTCAGCACGTCGCTGGTGGCGGTCTGGTATTCGAGCGATTCCTGCAGATCGCTCGTGCGCTGCTGCAAATCGTTAAGCAGCGGGCATTTTCGATCGCGATCACTGCCTGGTCGGCAAAAGTCGTAACCAGAGCGATCTGCTCTTCGGTGAACGCCTCGACCCGTCGGCGGGCCAGGCCGATTACGCCAACAGACGGCATCCTCCCGCAATAGCGGGACCCCCAGCATCGTGCGAAACTCGCCAAGGAGCCGCGACTCGGAGTTCAGCAAATTCCGGGTCGGTCCAAGGCATCCACGACCTGGACCACCTGGCGCTCGAGAGCCATCCGGCCAATCGGCGTGCCGCGGTCCAGCCTAATCGGACTCCGCGCTCTATAATCCATGAACTCCGGTGGGAATCCATATGAGGCCGCCCATGCGGATACAAACCGTCGCGCAGCTGTGGAGCACGGCTTGGTCCGGCGTCGCAAATACGCGCAGCGGTTTCCACCACCGTCTGCGAGCACGGGATCGAGATCTACGCGCCGGATTGGCTGATGACCCGCAGCACATCGCTGGTCGCGGTCTGGTATTCGAGCAACTCCTGCAGATCGCCAGTGCGCTGACGCAGTTCGCCGAACAGCCGCGCGTTCTCCATCGCGATGACCGCCTGCGCCGCGAAGTTCGCAAGAGTCGATCTGCTTTTCGGAGAACGGGCGCGACCTCCTGACGGGAAAGAACGAAGACTCCGAGAAACGCGTCGTCCTTGCGCAGCGGTACCGCGAGCAGGCACGCCAGCACCGTGCTCAACCCGCGCGCCGCGGTTGGTCGCCTAACCTCGTAGAGCTGCCTCGGCCAAATATCTGAAGATATGGACGGCGGCCTCACCGCGGCAGCAGACGGCCATGCGCGGTGTCAGGGCCTACCGGATCGGAGCTCGCGCTCAGCTCTGCATAATGCCGGTGGCGGCGCTGTACAGCGCGGCTGCGTGAACATAGGCGCCGTCTAGTTGCGATAGATGCCGGCGTGGTCGGCGCCGGCACAGCCGGATTGCGCTGTTCCACCATCGGCGGCCATCACCGGCGTCGAGATCGACAGGTCGAGCGGCTGATGACCTTGCAGCACCTCGGCTGATCGCGGTCTGATATTCGAGCGATTCCTGCAGATCGCCGGTACGCGCCGCAATTCGCCAAGCAGCCGCGCGTTCTCCATCGCAATGACCGCCTGCGCCGCGAAATTCTGCAGGAGTGCGATCTGCTTATCGGTGAACGGCCGCACTTCCTGGCGGTAAATCGTGAAGTAACGCCGAGCAACGTCGTCGCTCCTTGCGGAGCGGGACGAAAAGTACGGTGCGAGCACCTTCCGAGTTCGACCAGAGCCGACGCGAGCGGATCGGGTATCGGTACACCTCCCCTGCTATCAGTTCCTGATATGCACCAGCAGGTCCTCGCCTCGAGAGCAGCTGCATGCGCCCGGCGAGCCCGGAGTGCGGTTCATGCGGCTAGCGAATCAATCGGGCAAATTCTGCGAGCAGGCCATCGCGATGGCGCGACCGCGCTGGATATGCTCGCCGTCGTTAATGGCCATCAGGTGCCAAAGGCGGCGTCGCACAGGCGCATCGCCTTTTCCAGCATCGCGTCGAACACCGGCGCGAGGTCGCCAGGTGAGGAATTGATGACCCGCAACACCTCGGCGGTCGCGGTCTGCTGCTCCAATGCCTCGCGCGTCTCGGTCAATGAGCCGCGCGTTCTCCATCGCGATGACCGCCTGCGCGGCGAAGTTCTGCAGCAGTGCGATCTGCTTGTCGGTGAACGGCCTCACTTCCTGGCGGTAGATCGATAAAGACGCCGAGCAACGCCTCGTCCTTGCGGAGCGCGACGACAAGTCACGGTGCGGGCACCGCCGAGATCGACCAAAGCGCGACGCAGCGGAGCTGGTTCGATACAGCCTCGCTCTTCTTTCAGATCCACGACATGCACGAGCGGGATCTCCGGCGCGGATCCGCGCAGAGGCCCCGACGGCCCGGGTCGGTCGATCCGAAGCAAATAATCTCGGCAAACGGAGCAGGCAATCCGCGATGCGGCGACCGGCTGAAAGTGTTCACCGTCAAAGGTCATCAGATATGCCAAAGGCCGCGTCGCACAGCCGCATAGCCTTTTCGAGCATGGCGTTGAACACCGGGGCGAGATCGCCGGGCGACGAATTGATGACCCCCAACACCTCGGCGGTCGCGGTCTGCTGCTCCAAAGCCTCGCGCGTCTCGGTCAGGAGCCGCGCGTTCTCCATCGCGATGACCGCCTGCGCCGCGAACTTCTGAACAGCGCGATCTGCTTGTCCGAAAAGGGCTCGGACTTCCTGGCGATCTAGCGGCGATTGTGACACCGAGAGGCTCCCGTCTTTCCGCAGCATGGCACGGCAAGATAGGTACGTCCCCACCCACGCTCGACAGGCGCGTGCACGTACTCGCCGGCCGTATAGCTCTGGATCGGCAGCAGGTCGGACACGTGGACGACTCCGGCGCCGAGTACGAGGCGACCGAGAACCTGTCCCGACGGCCCGGCGTAGAGGACAGGCCGTAAGATAGGCATCCCATGCCGGGTCCAGTGAGCAGCGTCGGCACGTATCGATAGCTATTCGCCGCTGCGGATCGCGATCACCATGCCGATATTCGGCGTCGCACAGGCGCGTCGCCTTCTCCAACATCGCGTCGAACACCGGGGCGAGGTCGCCGGGCGAGGAGTTGATGACCTGCAACACCTCGGCGGTCGCGGTCTGCTGCTCCAAGGCCTCGCGCGTCTCGGTCAACAGCCGCGCGTTCTCCATCGCGATCACCGCCTGCGCGGCGAAATTCTGCAAGCAGCGCGATCTGCTTGTCGGTGAACGGCCGGTCTTCTTGGCGAAATGCGGTGATTGCGCCGAGCAGTGCGTCGTCCTTGCATAGCGGCACCAATATGAGCGTGCGGGCGCCGCTAAGTTCGACAAGACGGCGATAACTCTCCGACCTTTCGCTACCGTCGTCGACTGTGGCATCGGCAATATGAACGAGTTCGCCACGTCGCAGGCGCTGGAGGAGGAGATTGTCGTTCCCGCCGGGAACGCGTATCCAACCCAGTTGTCGCCAGTATTCGATAAATTCCGGCTCCCCGCGGACAGCGACCCCCTTATACTTGTCGTCCTCAAACACGACCAAGCCGCCAGAGGAAGCGCCGCATAGGGCGTGGGCCTTTTCCAGTATCGCGTCGAATACTGGCGCGAGGTCGCCGGGCGAGGAATTGATGACCTGCAATACCTCGGCGGTCGCGGTCTGCTGCTCCAAGGCCTCGCGCGTCTCGGTCAGGAGCCGCGCGTTCTCCATCGCGATCACCGCCTGCGCAGCGAAATTCTGCAGCAGCGCGATCTGCTTGTCGGAGAACGGGCGCACCTCCAGGCGGTAGACGGCTAATGACGCCGAGCAGTTGATCGTCTTTGCGCAGAGCGCACGGTGAGAGGCTGCGACCGCCGGCGCGGTCGACAAGCCGGCGCGCCCCGTCGCGGCCGCCTGCGGTAAAGGTCGGTATTCGCCGACATCGGCGATATGAACAACAGGCTCGCCCGCCACGATGCGCGGCCGTGACGCCAGCTTTCGGCGCGGTCGTCTGCAACCCTGCGCAAATTGCTCCGGGGACGCAGCGGGTCGCCGCCGTGCGACGGCACAAAGCGATACGCTCGCCGTCATAAGTCGGCAGAGCTGCCGGTAACCGCGCCGCACAGCCGCATCGCCTTTTCGCAGCATCGCGTCGAATACCGGCGCGAGTTCGCCCGGCGATGAATTGATGACCTGCAATACCTCGGATGTGGCGGTCTGCTGGTCGAGCGACTTCCTTCAATTCGGCGGTGCGGTCTTCGACCTTCTTTTCGAGGCCGGCGTAGGATTCCTGCAGGTCGCCGGCCATGCGGTTGAAGTCGCCGGCGAGATCCTCGAGTTCATCGCCGGTGTGGATATCGATGCGACGGTCGAGTTCGCCGGCGCCGATCCGCGCGGCTCCGGCCTGTAGCTGGCGGATCGGCACGGTCATCCGGCGGGCGAGAAACAACGCCGCCAATGCCGCGAGCACGAGGGCGAGGAGCAGCAGCCCGGCCGTGCGCATCGCCGAGCCGTAGAGCGGCGCCAGGGCCTCGCTCGTCGGCACTTCGACAAAGACGGTCCAGCCGAGGGCGGGGATCGCCGCGTGCGCGCTCAGCACCGATCTGCCGTCGATGCTTTTGGCGATCGTGACCGCCGGCTCGGCTTGCCCCCACCCCGACCCTCCCCCGCCGGCGGGGGAGGGAGTTTGGGTTGACCCGGCCCCGCCGGCGGTGGAGGGAGTTTGGGCCGACCCGCCCCCGCTCGTGGCGGAGGGAGCTACGGCGGACCCGGCCGCGAGCGCCGCGGCCACCTGCGGAAATTGCGAGAGATCGGTGTCGCGCAGCACCAGGCTGATGTCGGGATGGGCGATCAGCCGCCCCTGCCCATCGACGACATAGGCATAGCCGCCCTTGCCGACCTTCAGCGCGTTGATCACATCCCAGATCAGCTTGAGGTTGACCTCGGCGACGGTGACGCCGGGGTCGCGACCGGCCTGGGCCATGCTCAAGGTCATGTAGGGCTCGGATTGCTTGCGGAAATAGACCGGGCCGAACCAGACCCGCTGCTTCTGCGCCTCGACAAAGGCCGGCGACTGCGAATCGTCCTTGCCGCCGCCGACGACATCGATCTCCAGCCGCGACACCCTGAGCTCTTCCTTGCCGGCGCCGTCGAGCTGAATGAGCTCAGTGATCGGCGGCACTTGGCGCATCAGGCGGAAATAATCGAAGCGGCGCTGCTCGATCGGCTCGGTCGCCCATTGCGCGTGCGTCGTCCAGCCGATCTGCCGGTCGATCTCCTCCACGAACCCGCCGATCCGCGCTGCCGCCGCATCCGCCTTCTCCTGCTGGATGCGGAACAGCGCCGCCTCGTTCTCGCGATAGCCGAACCACAAATCGAGCGCGCCGTTGAGCAGCAGCACCAGCGCGACGAGCCCGACGATCAGCAGTACATATTTGCGGAACAGCCGCCCGCGAGCGCGGCCTTCCCTGTCCGCTCCCCGACGGCCATTGCGGCGGTTGCCGATCCGGCCGCTCGACGAGTCCATACGCGTCGCGTCGCTCATGAACTGCCCCCGCCGGTTCGCGCCGAGTGCGCCAACCCGGCCGTAGCGCCTAAAACCCGGCGATCATAGCCGATTTGGGCCGGGGCCGGCAGCCGTCCCTGCGGCATAGCCAAGCGGTCCTTCGGGCTCCGCTCCTTTCAGGGTGCGGGCGTCACCGCACTTTCGGTCAGCCGGCGACCGGCTCACCCATAAACGAAGATGCCGTCGTCGAGGTCGGCGGCGGGAAACGCGTCCTTCTCCGTCCAGTAATCCTGGGTATGCTGCCATTCGGGCTTGTCGCCGCGTTTCGGCAGCAGATGCATGCCGCGCATCAGATAGCCGGGATTGAAGTTCTCGGGGTCGATCCACGGCAGGAGCGGCATGTCCCTGTCCTCCGGCGGCAGCGCCGGCGTCACCCTGGCGGCGCCCTTTTTCTTCATGTGGTGGAGCAGCCGGCAGACGAAATCGGCGACGAGGTCGGCGCGCAACGTCCAGCTCGCGCGGAAATAGCCGAACACCCAGGCCATGTTAGGCACGCCGGTGAACATCATGCCGCGATAGGTGACCGTCTCGGAAAAGTCGAGCGGCTTGGCGTCGATCGAAAAGTCGATGTCGCCCAGCACATTGAGGTTGAACCCGGTGGCGGTAACGATGATGTCTGCGGCGAGCGCCTCGCCGGATTTCAGCAGCAGCCCGGTCTCGGTGAAGGTCTCGATTTCGTCGGTGACCACCGAGGCCTTGCCTGCGGCGATCGCCTGCAGGAAGTCGCCGTCGGGGATAAAGGCGATGCGCTGGCGCCAGGGCCGATAGCCGGGCGTGAAATGCGTCGCGATGTCGTAATCGGGCCCCAAATAGCCGCGCACCGCGCCCAGCAGCTCCTGCGCCACCGCTTCCGGCTCGGTGAACGAGCGGCGGGTGAACACCGACTGCTCGTGCAGGATCTTCTTGCGCACGATCTCGTGGATCCAGGCCTCGTCGATCTGGAGCTCGCGCAGCTCGTCCGCGATCGCGATCGCGTTGCGGCCGGTGCGGAACCAGGTCGGCGAGCGCTGCAGCATCGTCACGTGGCGGCATTCGGCGGCGATCGCCGGAATAAGGGTCGCCGCGGTGGCACCCGAGCCGATCACGACGACTTCCTTGCCGGCGTAGTCGAGATCGGCGGGCCAGGTCTGCGGGTGGACGATCCGGCCGCGGAACCGCGCCGTCCCCGGCCATTCGGGCGTATAGCCCTGTGCGTGCCGGTAATAGCCCTGGCACATCCACAGGAAGCCCACGGTCAGCCGCACCGCTTCGCCTGTGTCGGTCCGGACGGCCTCGATCGTCCAGCGGTTGTCGGCGCTCGACCAGCGCGCCGCGGTGATCCGGTGCCGGTAGCGGATGTGGCTGCCGAGGCCGTTCTCGTCGATGACCTCGCCCATGTAATGCAGAATCTCGGCGGCGGTCGCGATCGGCGGCCCGGTCCACGGTTTGAAGCGATAGCCGAAAGTGTAGAGATCGCTATCCGAGCGGATGCCGGGATAGCGGTGGGTGAGCCAAGTGCCGCCGAAGCTCTCCTGCGCTTCGAGCACTACGAAGCTCGTTCCGGGGCACTGCGTCGTGAGGTGGTAGGCGCCGCCGACCCCGGAGATGCCGGCACCGACGATCATGACGTCGAAATGCTCGGCCGCCGCTGGTGTCGAGGGTGCTGCTGTTCCGCTCATGGCTCGATCTCTTTCGGGTCAGCGCTGGTCGCGCGGCGTCCGGACCACTCCTACGGTAGGCTCATCTCGGCTCGCGGTCGACGAATTCGCTCGCGGCGGTTCAGGTTTCGGGCTTCTCGGTATAGAAGATCGCCTCACGGTTTATCGCAAAGGCAATGGAGGTGGAGATGCTGCAGGATTTGCTGCCCCAGGCGGAACGGATTGCGGCCAAGCTGAAGGCCCGCAACGAGACGATCTCAGTCGCCGAATCCTCGACCGCCGGGATGATCTCGGCGGCCTTGCTGGCGATCGCCGGCGCCTCGGCCTATTTCATGGGCGGTGCCGTCGTCTACACACGGCAGTCGCGCGCGGCACTCCTCGCGGTGACCGATCAGGAGCTGACCGGCATCACGCCCTCGACCGAGCCCTATGCGCTCCTCTTCGCGCGCAAGATCCGCGGCAAGCTCGCCACCACCTGGTCGGTCGGCGAGACCGGGACCGCCGGCCCGACCGGCAGCCGCTACGGCCACGCCGCCGGGCATTCCTGCATCGCCGTGGTCGGCCCCAATGGCGAGCGCTCGATCACCGTCGAGACCGGCAAGGCCGACCGCGTCGACAACATGCGCGCGTTCTCGATCGCGGCGCTCGACCTGTTGGAAAAAGGCCTCGGATAAGCTCCCGGCGGGCCCGGCCTTCAGCCGCTGTTGCCCGGGCCGCGCGTCGAGGCGGATGTCGTCACACGTGTTGGCCTCGATGGCGATCCGAGTAGTGGAACGGCGACTTACTCTCGCGCCGACCGGTCAGCTGCTCTGCGGCGCGACACCGATGTACTTGTACTGGTGGAGGACGTCGTCGGCCGGGTACTTGTCGTTCTTCTCGATGCGGAAGACGCTGACCACCCGGTTGGCGATATCGCCGTTGTCGTCGAAGCTGATCTCGCCCTGCAAGGTCTTGACGTGGGCGGATTGGATGGCGTCGCGCACCGCCTCGCGCGTCGGCTCCTTGCCCGAGGCGGCGACCCGCTTGACCGCGTCGAGAATAACCAAGGCGGCGTCGTAGGCGGTGATCGAATAATTGTCGGGCTGCTGCCCGTATTTCTTGACGAAGCGCTCGATGATCGGCGCGGCGTCCGGATTTTCGAGTATGTTCGGCGCGGCGATCGTCGCGTACCAGCCTTCGGCCGAGGGGAAGCCGGCGCCCTTCAGGATCTCGGCGCCGTAGACGCCGTCGCCGCCGCCCTTGAGCACCTTGGGGATGATGTCGTAGGACTGCTTGACCACCTTGACCCCCGCCTGGGCCACGCCGCCATAGTATAGGGCATCGGGGTTGAGCGACTTGATCTTGGTCAGCGTGGTCGTATAGTCGGCCTCCTTCGCATTGAGCTGGTCGCGGCCGAGCACGTTGATGCCGCGTTTCGTGGCCTGCGCCTGAAACGCATCGGCGAGCCCGACCCCGTAGGCGCCGCCGTCGTCGAGCACATAGACCGACTTGACCTTCAGCGTGTCGGCAAAATAGTTGGCCATGTTGGGGCCCTGAAAGGCGTCGGTGGTCACGGTGCGGAAATAGATTGCCTTCCCCTTCGGCCGGTACTGGCCGGCGAATTTCGGGTCTGTGATGTCGGGATTGGTCGAGCTCGGGGTAACCGTGGCCAGATCGCCTTGGCTCAGGATCGGCGACATCGCCTTACCCGAGCCGCTCATCTGCGGCCCGATCGCGGCGACGACGGTCTTGTCGGAGACCATCTTGCGGGCGTTGGTCGCGGCCTGGGCCGGGTCGTACTGCCCTGCGGTGGCGGTGCCGTCGTCGAGCAGCAAGACCTCGATCTTGTAGCCGGCGACGCCGCCCTGCGCGTTGGCCTCGTCGATCGCCAGCATCGCACCGTCCTTGATCAGCTCGGCGTCGTGCGCGTCGGCCCCGGTCAAGGGCAGGTTGATGCCGATCCTGACGGTCTTGTCGGCGGCGGCCGCCGAATGGACATGCATCGCCAAGGCGCCGACCAGCGCGGTTGTCGACAGATGAATGATCAGAGCGCGACGTGACAGCATGATCCAAACCTCCCGGCAAATTCCCGCTCGGAGCTTCGTTGCAGCGGGCGACGAAACAGATTAGCCGATCTTGCGCCGTCGATCAGCCGCCGTGATCGGTGGCGCGCTTGAAGCCGGTCGAAACGAGGCTGCCGAGCGACGGAGCCTCGCCCGGGCGGAACTCGATCGGGCGGCACAAGGCCATCGCGACAAGGCCGAGCCGCGCCATTTTCTGCGCGGCGTAGGCGCTTTCGGCCGCACTGGCGCTGACCCGTTCGAGGACGGCGCCGCCGAGCTGCTGGACGACCACGCCACCGACGAGATCAACCGCACCGACGAGCCCGGCCCCGCTCGCCAGCCGCCGCAACAAATGCACGGTGCCGGCGAAGCCGGGACGCTGGCCGTAGATCCCGGCGATGTCGCGAACGAGACGCATCGCGCGGGCGGCGAAGAACAAGGTATCGATCACCACGGTCGGGCTGACCAGGTTGATCGCGAACGCCTGGGCCGAGGCGCGGCGGATCGCCGACTGCGCCAGCTGGTCGGCCGGGACGAGGACAAAGCGCCCGAACAGCTCCAGCACGTCGCGGCCGCTGTGATGCGGTTCGAGGACCGCATGGTAGCGGGCTACGGCCGGGGCGAGCATCCGATCGCGCGCCAGGATTGCCGCCGCGATGGCGATCTCTCGCTTCAACTCGCCGGCGAGTGCTGCAGGGATCAGCGCCCGCAGCCGCTCGGTCGAGCGCAGCCGCCACAGCCCGCGTAATTCCGCCGCGAGCCAATAGGCGCCGCCGCCGATCCCGGCCGCGACCGCTGCCGCTGCGACCCAGCCGAAACCGCTGCCGCGTTGGAAGGCCTCGTCGACGAATTGGACAAGGTCGATCGCGGCGACGCCGAGGACGAGGAGGCCGAAGCCGGCAAGTGCGACCCCGAAAGGCGAGAGCAGACGCCGGCGCGGCGGCGCCAGGCTCAGCTCCGACGCCGGCAGACCGAGATCGAGCCGGCCCGTTTCGTCGGTCTTTAAGATGCGCGGACCCAACCGCGGCTGCCGCGTCTCGGTATCGGTGGTCATGCCAGAAGGTCTCCGAGCAGAAAATCGAGTGCCTTGTCGAGATTGATGTGGGGAACGCCGTCCCCCGCCGCACGGTCGAGCCGCGGCGGCTGGAATACCGGGAAACTGGTGAAGCGCTCGCCCCAAAACCCGGAGGGCGGCGGCGTCATCGGCACGATCCCGGGAAAGAAGCGGATGCGCCGCTCGGCGCCCTCGGGCAATCCGATCACGACATCGACCTTGCGGCCCTCGATCGCGTCGACGCCGTCCTCGGTGCAGCGGATAGAGGCGATTGCCGCGGCGGCGACCCGCGCCTGCGCGCCCTCGGCGCGAAGGGTGGGTGCCGCTACCATGCTCGCCATCAGGGCTTCGAGATGGTCGCGCTGCAAGGCCGGCACATGGTCGGCCTTGGTCGCGGCGAAGAGGACGCGGTCGATGCGGGCGCCGAACACCCGGACGAGCAAGCTGCGGCGGCCGAAGCGAAAGGCGTCGAGGACGGTTTCGAGCGCTTCGCGCTGATCGGCGAACGCTTCCTCGCCGGCGTTGAGCGCGCGCAGCACGTCGACGAGCACGATCTGGCGGTCGACGCCGCGGGCGAGCCGGGAAAAAAACGGATCGACGACGGCCCGCTTATAGGCCTCGTACCGCGCCTCCATCAGCCCAGCGAGGCTGCCGGGGCGGGCGGGCGCGCCGACCGCCAACGGGACCGGGCAAAACCACAGGACGCCCGGGTCGGCGAGGTTCCCAGGGTTCAGAAACCGCCCGGGCTGGAGGAGGCTCAGCTGCTCGCGCGTCCGGCACGCGGCCAGAAAATCGCGGTAGAGACGGTGCGCCCGCCCTGCCGTTTCCGAGTCGGCCGCGCCTTCGGCCGGGTGGCGCGCCAGAAAGTCGAGCCAGTCGCGGGCGAGCGGCGCGCGCGCCCCGTGCCGTGCTTTCTCGAAGGCCGCGCGCGACCAGTCGCCATAGCTCTGGCGCAGCAGCGGCAGGTCGAGCAGCCATTCGCCGGGGTAGTCGAGGATGTCGAGCCGAAGCTCGGCGGTGCCGCCGGCGGCGCGCCCGATCGGACTGCCGAGGCCTAGCCAACCTGCCGGCGAAAAACGCAGCGAAACCGAGATCCGACGCAAATCTGTGGTGCTCGGCGGCCAATGCGGCGGGTCGGCGGCAAGGGCGGTCAGTGTCTCGCGATACGGAAAAGGTGCCACCGCCTCGTCCTCGGGCGTATCCAGCCGGGTCGCGACGAGGCGCCCTTCGGCGGCGGCCGGCAGAAAGGGCAGTCGGGCCGGCCGGCCGACCGCGCTCGAACAGATTGTGGACGAGGCTGGTAATGAACGCGGTCTTGCCCGATTGGCTCAGCCCGGTGACCGCGAGCCGAAGCCGCCGGTCGCGCAGGAATTCGGTCAGCGTCGGCACTGCGGCGGCCGGGCCGGGGGCAGAAGGCGGAATCGCCGGAGAGCGTTATCCCGGCGGCTTCATCGCCACGTCGAGCATGACGTTGGGCAGGATCTCGCGAATGACGCCGCGCAGGGTCGCCTCGTCGGCCGCACTCGCCGCGGCGAGCAGGCGGCGCGAGCCGCGGCGCACGACCCGCGCGGTGGCGCGCCCGTCGCGGCCGGGGCGGATCGTGGCGAAGGCGTCGGCCGGCTCAATCCGCTTCAGGATCCGCTTCAAGGCCTGGAGCCCGTCGGCGGTCTCGACATCGTAGACCGGCGTTTCCGAGGTTTCCGGCTCCGGCTCCTCCTCGACCGCGGCATCGACCGCCTCCACCGACCGATAGCGCGCCAGCGACTGGTAGATCGCCCGCCCTGGCTCGGTATCGATGCGCGACTGCAATTCCCAGCTTTCGCCGCGGGCCGACAATTCGGTGACCAGCGCGAAGAGGTCATCGCTGTCCTCCTCGTGGGAGCAGGTCAGAAACGCGAGGCGGCCGTCGTGCTCGACCACTCGGTCGTCGTCTTCGGCAAAGCCGAGCTCGGCGAGCGCGTTGTCGAGCGCCCGGCGGGAGGCGACGAGCAGCGTCGTCACGTGCAGGCGCCGCCCGCTCTCCGCCGAATCCTTCTCCGCCATTCAATCTCCCTCCGCATCGGTGTAATCCATCGGCCTCCTCAATCCTAGGCGGCGCTCGCTCGGGGTGCGATGAAAAACAAGCGCCGCCCCGTTCTCAATCGGGCTCGGTTTCGCCGTTCCAGTTCAGCCGCACGTCGCGGTGGACATGGACGTTGAGCAACAGGCCGAAGCCGAACATCACCGCGAGCATGGCGGTGCCGCCATAGGAGATCAGCGGTAGCGGGACGCCGACCACCGGCAGCATGCCCATCACCATCGCCGTGTTGATGAACACGTAGAGAGAGAAATTGGTGACGATGCCGAGCCCGAGCAGCCGCCCGAACTGGTTGCGGCTGCGCAAGGCGATCGAAAAGCCGTAAATGATGATCAGCGTGTACAAGGCCAGCAGGCCCAGCCCGCCGATCAGGCCGAACTCCTCGGCCAGTGTCGTAAAGATGAAATCGGTCTGCTTCTCCGGCAAAAAGCTCAGATGGCTTTGCGTCCCGAGCATGAAGCCCTTGCCGAAGAGGCCGCCCGAGCCGAGCGCGATCTTCGATTGGAGGATGTGGTAGCCGGCGCCCAGCGGATCGCTGTCGGGATCGAGGAAGGTGTAGATCCGGTTCTTCTGGTACTCGCGCAGAAACCGCCAGACGACAGGCACCGTTCCGGCCGCGCCCGCCGCCATCAAGAGAAACAGCCGCAGACGCACCCCGGCGAGAAAGAACAGTGCCGCGCCGGTCAGCAGCATCATGATCGCGGTGCCGAGATCGGGCTGCTTGAGCACCAGGGCCGCCGGGATCAGGACCATCAATACCGGTGCTATCAGGTATCGCAGCTTGCCGGCATCCTCGCTGGCTAGACGATGAAAATATCGCGCCAATACCAGGACCAGCGCCACGTTCATCAGCTGGGAGGGCTGCAATTGGATGATCCCGAGATCGATCCAGCGCTGCGCCCCCATGCCGACAAAGCCGCGCAGAGCGACCGCGACGACCAGCAGAAACGCCAGGGCATAAGACCAATATGCCGCTCGGAACCAATGGCGGATGTCGATCAGCGCCGCGGCGAGCATCGGGGCCAGCGCGATCGCGAATCGCACCGACTGCTTCGCGGCCCAGGGCTGCATGTGGCCGTCGGCCGCCGAATACAGCACTGCGATGCCGAAGCAGGCGACCGCGCAGACCAGCAGCACCAGTCCCCAGCTGATACTCCGGATCCTTTTCGCGAAGCTCGGCCCGCGCCGCCCGATGTCGGAAGAGAGGCTCGCCAAGTTTCAGCCGCCGCCGGCACCCGAGCGGAGCGGAAGGGGCGCCGCCGGATCGACGGTCTGCGCCACGGTGTCCCGGTTGGGAACTCGCCGGGCCGGGTCGCGCAGCTGCGCCTCGCGCAGGATGTCGCGGCAGATCGGTGCGGCCACCGCGGAGCCGCCGCCGCCGCTGGCGCCGCCATGCTCGACCACGGTCGCGCACACATAGCGCGGCGCGGCGACCGGCGCGAAGGCGACGAAGAGCGCGTGGTCGCGCTGCTTCCATGGGATATCGGCGACTTTGCGCAGCCCGTGCTCGCGCTCGTATTCGGTAATCCGCCGGACCTGCGAGGTGCCCGATTTACCGCCCATGGCGAGGCCCGGGTCGGCGATGCGCGCGGCATAGGCGGTGCCGCCCTGCTCGTTGACGACCGCATCCATGCCGTCGACGATCAGCGCCAATACCCGAGGATCGAGACCGAGCGGCGAGAAATCGGGCGTCGCCGGGTCGCCCCCCGGCGGCATGGTCCCGGCTTCGCGCACCAGGCGCGGCACGACGGCGCGGCCGGTGACGAGCCGCGCCACCATGACCGCGATCTGCAACGGCGTCGCCAATACCGAGCCCTGGCCGATGCCGGCGATCAATGTCTCGCCCTGCTGCCAGGCCGTCCCGGTGGTCGCCAGCTTCCACTCGCGGCTCGGGATCAGCCCCGCCCGCTCGCCCGGAATGTCGATGCCGACCGGGGCGCCAAAGCCGAAACGCCGGGCCATCGCCGCGAGGCGGTCGATGCCGAGCCGCCGCGACGTTTCGTAGAAGAAGACGTCACAGGACCTCTTGATCGCGTCGTGCAGACGCAGGGTACCGTGCCCGCCATGCCGCCAGCAGTGAAACGTGGCGTCGCCAAGCTCGATGTATCCGGGGCAGGTGATCGCGGTATCCGGAGTCAATACGCCCGCCGCCAATGCCCCTGCTGCGATCACCGGCTTGAATGTCGACCCCGGCGGATAGACGCCGGCGATTACCTTGTCCGACAAAGGGTTGCGGGGATCGGTCGAGAGCTGGCGCCACATCGCCGGGGTGAGGCCGGCGGAAAACGCCATCGGGTCGAAGCTCGGGATCGAGACCAGCGCCAGCACGTCGCCGGTCGCCACGTCCAATAGAACGCTGGAAACGCTTTCTTCGGCGGCGCAGCGGCGGGTGGCGAACTCCTGCATGCCGATGTCGAGCCCGATGACGACATCCTGGCCGGGCTTGCCCTCGATCCGGGTCAGCTCGCGCACGACCCGGCCAAAGGCGTTGACCTCGACCTGGCTCGTCCCGGCGGCGCCCCTCAGCTTCAGATCCTCGGATTTCTCGACGCCGCTCTTGCCGATGCGGAAATCCGGCAATTCCAGCAGCGGATCGCCGGTCAGGTCCTGCTCCGACACGGCGGCGACATAGCCCAGCACATGCGAGGCGGTTTCACCGAACGGATAGTTTCGGGTCAGGCCCTGCTCGACCGAGACGCCGGGCAATTCGGGGATCGCGACCTCGACGCGCGCCATCTCGTCCCAGTCGAGGTTACCGCGGACCACCACCGGTACAAAGGAATGTCTGCGCCGGACCTCGCGCATCACCCGGCGGCGGTCCGCCTCGTCGAGCTCGAGCCGGGTGGCGAGCGCCGCCAAGGTGGCCTCGATGTCGCCGGCCTGCTCGGCGACGATGACGAGATGGTAATTCTGGCGATTGTCGGCGAGCGGCACGCCAAAACGATCGAGGATGCGCCCGCGCGGCGGCGCCAGGAGCCGCAGATTGATGCGGTTCTCGTCCGCCAGCACCCGGTAGCGGTCGGCCTCGAGGATTTGGAGCTGATACATGCGCCCGGCGAGCCCGGCGACCAGCAGCGCCTGGCCGGAGGCAAGGACCGCCGCGCGCCGCGTCAAATGCTTTTGGCGTTGCGTTTCTCGCCGCATGACCGGGTCGGCCGCCGCCTGCCGCCGAACGCCGCGTCAGCCCGCGCCCATCAGCGCGCGCTGGGTTCGGCCCAAGAGAAAGCTCGCGACCGGGAACAGTGAAATCGTCAGCACGGCGCGAAACATCGTGCCGCGAAGATCAAGCAACTCCCCGTCGAGCAGGGATTGCAGGACCCACAGGCACAGCGCCGCGCTGCCGGTCAGCAGCGTAAATCCGGCCCACACGAACGCAAAGGGTCGGTTTATGAAATGTCGCCGGTACTTCAGCACCACCCCGCGAGCGAGAAGCAGCAGCAGCGCCGTCACCCCCAGCGGCGCCCCGGCGAGCAGATCATAGGCGCTGCCTACCAAAAAGAGCGCCAGCGGCGGCAGCAGGTCGGGCCGGTAAATCGTCCAATGATAGGCCGCCATTAGGGTGAAGGCGGGGGTCAAAGCCATATACCCTGGGATATGCACCGGCTGGATCGACAGCACCGCCGCCAACACCGTCGTCGTGATCGGCAGCAGGCGTGCCGCCGCATCGTCGATGCGCCGCAGCGCCGGTGTCGCGATCGCCTTCAGCGCCATCTCGCGGTCACCGCCCGGCCGTCGCGTCGTTCGCCCGCAATTGGGCCTGCCTGCCGCCGCGCCCAGGCGCCATCCCGACAGGAGCGGGCAGGCCGTCGGCCAGCCCGTAATCGACAATCCGCAGATACTCGACCTGCGACAGCTCGACATAGGGCTCGATCCGCGGCACGCCGCCTTGCACCGTCGCCACGGCCCCGACCGGCAGCCCCGGCGGAAACACCCCGCCCTGCCCCGAGGTGACGACGCGTTCGCCGATCTTCACCGGCGCCGCGGGATCGAGGTAGCGAAGCTGGGGACGATCGGAGTTGTCGCCGGCCAGGACCGCCCGCTGGTGCGAGCTCTCCACGATGACGGGAATGCGCGAATTGAGGTCGGTGACCAACAAGACGCGCGCCGCACGGCTGCCCGTTTCCGAAATGCGGCCGACGAGCCCGTCGCCGGTGATGACGGCCTGACCGCGCGCGACGCCGTTGCCGCTGCCGGCGTTGACCATCAGGCTGCGGACATAAGCGCCGCCCGAATTGGCGATGACCCTGGCCGTCACGTAGGACACCGCGGCGTCGGGGGCCAGCTTCAAGAGGCCGCGCAGCCGGGTGTTTTCCGAAGCGAGGGCTGCTGCCGCCTGCTGCCAGCGGAGCAGGCGCTCGTTCTCCTCCCTGAGGCGGGCATTTTCCTGGTAGACGGCGACGATCGCCCAGGCCCGGTCGAGCAACTGCCCGGCGGCCGCAAGCGGCCGCGACAGCGCGTCGAGCGTGGGCGCGGCGGCGTCCGTCACCGACATCCGGATCGATTCGAACACGGCCTGATCGGCCTTGCCGAGGATGATCGCCGCCAACGACAGTAGGAGCAGGATCGGAAAGGAGATCCGTTGGATGGCCGCGCGCCGCGGCGCCAGGCGGATCACGGCACCTCCGCGGGCCGATCCAGGCTCACCCCGGTATGAAAAATCAACTTCGGTCCTGTGGCAGCGTTGCCGCTCATGGTCCCTCCCCCAATCCCCCGATTGAGTCCCCTACCAGGTATTGATCAACACCGACTTAAGCGTCTTCATTTCCTCGAGGGTTCGGCCGGTGCCCAGCGCCACGCAGCTCAACGGATCGTCGGCGATCGACACCGGGAGCCCGGTCGAATGGCGCAGCACCAGGTCGAGATTGCCCAGCAGCGCCCCGCCCCCGGTCAAGACGATGCCCTTGTCGACGATGTCGGCGGCGAGCTCCGGGGCGGTGTGCTCGAGCGCCACCTTGACCGCCTCGACAATTGAGCCGACTGGCTCGGCGAGGCTCTCGGAGATCTGACGCTCGCTGATCACGATTTCCTTCGGCACGCCGTTCATCAGGTCGCGCCCTTTGATCTCCATCACCCGGCCCTCGCCGTCGTCGGGCATGCAGGCCGAGCCGATCTCCTTCTTGATCCGCTCGGCGCTGCTCTCGCCGACGAGCAGATTATGGTTGCGCCGGATGTAGGCGATGATCGCCTCGTCCATCTTGTCGCCGCCGACCCGCACCGATCGGCAATAGACGATGCCGCCCAGCGACAGCACGGCGACCTCGGTCGTGCCGCCGCCGACATCGACGACCATCGAGCCGGTGGGCTCGGTGACCGGCAAGCCGGCGCCGATCGCCGCCGCCATCGGCTCCTCGATCAGAAACACCCGCCGGGCCCCGGCGCTCTCGGCCGATTCCTGAATCGCCCGCCGCTCCACCGCGGTCGAGCCCGAGGGCACGCAGACGACCACCTGCGGGGTCGCGAAGCTCCGGCGGTTGTGCACCTTGCGGATGAAATGCTTGATCATTTCCTCCGTCACCTCGAAATCGGCGATGACGCCGTCGCGCAGCGGCCGGATCGCCTGAATATACCCCGGGGTGCGGCCGAGCATCAGCTTTGCTTCCTCGCCGACCGCGAGCACGTGTTTCTTGCCCTTGACGCTGGCGATGGCCACGACCGACGGCTCGTTCAGGACGATGCCCCGCCCCTTGACATAGACGAGCGTGTTCGCCGTCCCGAGATCGATCGCCATATCGGCGGACAGCAAACCCAGCATTCTTCCAAACATGTCACTGCGAACCCGAAATTGCGGGCAATCGGGCAGATGGGCCGGCCGTCCCAGCCCGCCGCGGATCGGTATGCCCGGCCACCGAAATTGCCCCCCGGCTCATGCGACAGGTGCTCGCCAAGCATAGCGTCCGAGGCGAGCACCCGATCCTTGCGGATCGCGCCCGGCTTTGCAAGCCGCAGGTCGGATGGTGCGTTCTTGGCTGTCTAATCAGTCGGTTGACGACATGATGAACGCGCCGGCGCACGCGACCGAAGGTCACGGGAGAGACGTTCTCGTTATCCTCTCACGCGCTGCCGGCTGCGGCGCCGATCGTCCGCCCGACCGAATATTACCGCGCACCCCGTTCCCCAACCGGGTAGAGCGGATTTCAGTCGGGATGAACCCTGTGGCTGCATCGTCGTTGCGATCCGCGGGCCTGAGCCGCGGGGAAGCAATCTCGACCCGCCGAGCCTTCCTTCGGTCGAGATTGCGTCGCCGCGCGAACGCCGGGATCCTTGCCGACGTCGCGGGCCGCAAACCGGCCGGCTGGTTCTCGCTGCCGCGGCAGGGCGACCGCGACGCGGTCGGCGCGGTCAGCCCCAACACGATCGCCCTCCTGCTTGAGGCCGGCTACGTCTATCTCGGCAACGGCCTAGCCGACGGCATCCCGCATTATTGGGTCAGCGACTTCGCGAGCCGGCGCGCGGAGCTGACGGAGCCCTATTACTATCATTTCGTCGACCAGTTCTTCCTGATGTTCCGGCGCAAGGGGACCTGCATCGAGCACCGGACGCGCTGCTGCGCAACTGGCGTGGCGAGTTTGCCGCGCAGTACAGGCGGGGCCGCTATTTCCAGATGACCTTGCACCCGCAGCACATCGGCTGGTCCAACCGACTGCAAATGCTAGACGAATTCCTCGCCGAGCTGCGCGAGTATCCAAGCCTGTGGAACCGACCGCAGGGGAATGCGCGCGTTACCGGCTGGAAACCTACCCCGCCGACACGCATTTGCGCCGCGAACCGAGCATCTGGCAGGACTATGCCGGCAGTCTCAGATGAGGGCGCGGGGGAGCGGTGCAGCGGCTTGAGGCCGGCAAACTTCTTTCGTGAACGCTCCAAAGGCGCGTTAATAGGCGCGGAAAACGGTGCCGAGGGTTTCTCATGCTGACAGATCGCTACGACCTTGCCCTATCTACTGCGTCCGCTGCCGCGCGGGATGCCTACGTACAGGCCTCCGATCTGGCACTGACGTTTTACCCCGGCGCAGCCGAGGCCTATGACCGAGCCATCGCCACCGACCCTGGTTTTGCCCTGGCCTACGCCGGCAAGGCACAGCTACTGATGAGACAAGGCGACGTCGCGGCGGCCCGGGCGGCCCTGGCAGGAGCCAAGGACGTGGCCACTGGTCTGTCCGAGCGCGAGGCCAGTCACATCGCATTCTTCGAGCTTCTGTTCGCGGGTCGGACCGACGCGGCGATCGCCGCCTTGTATACACATCTGACGGCATGGCCGCGCGACGCTCTGGTCGTAGCCAGTGCCGCGAACCCCAACGGCCTGATCGGCGGCTCTGGCCGCATCGGCCAGAAGCACCAGATCGCGGCGCTGATGGACAGCCTCGCCCCGCATTATGGCGATGATTTTTGGTTCCTTTCCTATCATGCCATGGCGCTGTCCGAGGATGGGCAGCTCGCGGTTGCCCGGGCGAAGATCGAGCAATCCCTGGCCGCGAACCCGAACAACGCACATGGCGCGCATGGCTTCGCCCATGTCTGTTACGAGAGTGGCGAGCTGGACGCGGCCCGCACCTTCCTAACCACGTGGCTCGCCGCCTATCCGCGCGACGGCTTTTTCTATGGGCATCTGAGCTGGCATCTCTCGCTCTGCGAAATCCAGGCCGGCGAATGGACCAAGGCGTTGCGGTTGTATCGGGACGCCATCGCGCTCGACCGGCATAGTGGTGGGCCGCAACAGAAAATGTCGGATGGGGCGGCGCTTTTATGGCGGTCCGAACTCGCCGGCCATCCGCGCGACGCTGCGGCTTGGCGCGGGCTGTACGGCTACGCGCACAGCGCACTGCCGCGGCCGGGCAGCGGGCTCGCCGACCTCCACGTCATCCTGGCACAAGTCGTAACGGGCGATCACGCCGCGCTCGAGGCCCGCGCTCGCCAAATGGAGGAACTGGCCCAAGAGGGGCGTTACCCGTCCGGCTCTTACCTTCCAGCCCTGGCGCGCGGCTTCGCGGCGTTCGAACGCGGGGATTTTCCCGCAGCGATCAAGGTGCTCGCCCCGCTCGCAGGGCAAAACGAACGCATTGGCGGTAGCCGCGCGCAACACGACCTGATCGAGTTCACGTTGTTGAGGGCCTATCTCAGCGCCGATCGGCTGGAGGAAGCGCGGCGCCTGATCAGGGCGCGGAGGCCGGGCGCGTCCGGCATTCCGGTCACGGGGTTACGGCGGTGCATTGACCGGGGATCGCCCATGGTCGCCTAATTGTCAGACGTCAGAGAGAGTTAGCGCGGCTATTTGATCGATCCGAACAGTTCGGCCGAGTTTACCAACGATGTCGGTATACGGCGCATCTTCCTCGGTGCCGCGTGTTCCGGCGAAGGTCTTCTTCTTAACGAACCAATTGTTTGACGGGGAACATCAACCGCATTGTCGTAGCCTACTGCCTGAGGTAGATTTCACACATTGAGGCTGATCGAAGACATTCCTCGAGTTTTGCTCGATACGAATCTGTGGCGGGCGTTGGCAGACACTGACGCCGCGCAGGCGCTCGCGTCGGCATCGAAAAGGCGGGGTTTGGCAATCACGGTTGCGCCGTCCGTCGTCTACGAAACTCTTCGGCTCCAGGACGTTACGCTTCGCAATCGCATTCTGCGCATCCAGACTTCGCCAATGTGGGAAAGGTTGATGCCGGAGGCATTTTCCGAATGCGCGGAAATTTTGGCGGAAACGCGTCGCCTGCACCCTAGACTAATTGGTTGGCAGCCACCGCCGATTTGACAGAGTACAACCGGAATCTTCGAGATTGGACGCGTTGCTTGCCGATTGGCAAAAGCTTAGCCGGGCTCGGTTTTTGGGGTACCAGCCCCTATCGAGATTGGTTGATCCCGTGGTTCAAGATCGACCCGCGTGATACGGGGAGTGATCCCTGGACCATTTTCTGGATTTACGAATATGACGCGTCAGCGATGCCGCGCCAGTGGCTACGATGGGCTGTGTCTTATTACCAAACATACGTGAAGTGGATGCCGGGCGCGCCTGGAGATCAACAACTCGCCGCATCCTTGCCTGACTGTCGCTATGTGGTATCCGCCGACAAGGCCTTCGTGCGTCTGGTGCGGGAAATTCGCCAGCATTCGCCGTTTGCGATGCCGACAGCTCATCTGGTGCACGGTGGCGTCGGCGGCACCCCGGACCTTTTGAAATTGATAGACGAGTTTGGGCCGTAAGAAGCCGCCACGATCAGCGTTACCGATTTGCGCCTCTCGGTGGACATCTCATGATCAATCACCAACGCGTGAGCGGCTGCTCTCGGCGCAACCTCGCCGTTCGCACACGCTTCGGCGCCGGTCCGGAATTCACCCTGTCCTGCTGATCAATGGTGTGATCTTGAACGCCGGGTTTCGTGGTGGTTCCTGCCGTTAGACTAGCGGGCCGCGATGGAACCGCGGGAGTTGATCCTGACCACCTCGCCTTACGCTCGAATGGCGACAACTTCCTCCCCTGACTCAGAGCATCCGTTCGTCGGGGCCGATCAGGTTTCGCGGTGTCTCGCCGAGGATGGCGCGCCGGCAATTTTGCACAGCGCGCCGGAGGTATTCGTCGCGCCAAGCCCCGCCGCCTGCCGAATTATGCGGCGATCCGATCACGTTCGGCAGGTCCAGAAACGGGTGACCCATCGCGAAGCGGCCGTGCCGCACCGGCTCCACCCACCACGCGTCGATGCCGGCGAAAAAGTGCGGATGGGCGACGAGATGCGCGTAGAGCGCCGCCTCGTCGACGATCTCGCCGCGTGCGACGTTAATCAGGATCGCGTTCTCCTTCATCAGGTCCAGTTCGCGGGCGCCGATCAATCCCTCGGTGGTAGTCGTCAGCGCGGCGCTGATGACGAGGACATCGGCGACGCGCAACATCTCGTCGAGGCGGTCGGCCGTCGCGATCCAGTCGGTCGGCTCGTCGCTCGCACCGCGGCGGTTGATTGCGTGAATCTTCATCCCGAAGGCGCGCATCAGCCGCGCCGTCGCGACGCCGACGTTGCCGAAGCCGAGGATGCCGCAGACGCCGCCGCGCAGCATCCGGTTAGCGCTTTGCTGGTTGAATTCGCCGCGCTTGAGGTTGGCGTGCTCGACGAAGAGGCGCTTCGCCGCAGCCAGCGCCAGCGCGACGATGTGCTCCGACATCGGTTCGGCCCCTCCGCCCTTATTGGCGGCGACCGGCAACTCCCGCGGCAGGTCACGGGTCGGCACCCAATCGACGCCGGCGGCCGTGAACTGCAGCAGCCGAGCATTGCGGATCAGCGGGATCTCTTCGGGCCGCAATTCCTTCGACGTGTCGTGGGACAGCACCGCCCCGGCACGCCCGAGCGCGGCGGCGCGGTCGGCTGGCGCCAGATCGACAAGGTGGATCGCCTCGGCGGCCCCGCCCAGTTCTTCCGCGACGATCGCCCGGCTGCGCCGGGTCAGCGGATAGGTCACCACCAGCGGCCCTGCACTCATTCACCAGACTCCGTTCTGATCCATCTGCAGCATAGGAATTTGCGCTAGCAGCCGGTCGGCTTCACCCGGGAAGCGAATATGGACCCGTCGAGTTGGGCGGATTGACGACTGCGCAAATGCGGTCCGCCCTTCGTTCTCCGGCGCCGCGGAACTCTAACGGACCGAGTTGTAGACGTCGCGCCAGCGCTTGATGGCGTTGATATGGCCGTCGACCGTGTTGAGGTTGGCACCCATCGTCACGACCGATATGTGGCTCCCCCCGGCCCCGCGCCATGCCGCGATATCGCCCGGCCATTGGTTGTCGCCGCGACTATATTGCTGGATCGACTCGAAGCCGAAGGCATCGGCATCCCTGCCGAGTTCGCGCAGCTTGGCCACGATCCCCGTCTTGATCTGGACCGCTTCGGTTTGCGTCCGGCCCGAAAACAGAAAGCCGTCGCCGATCCGGGCCGCCCGGTCGTAAGCAGCCTCACTGAAACCTCCAAACCAGATCGGGATCTGCCGTTTCGGGCGTGGCAAGATCCCGGCTCGGTCGATCTTGTGGTCGGAATCCTCGTGTTCGACCACAGGCTCTGCCCACAGCTTGCGGAGCAAGGCGATCTGATGCTCCTGCCGCCGGCCGCGGCGGCGAAAATGTCGGGACATTTCGAGCCCGTCGAATTCCACCCAGTTCCAGCCGACCCCGACGCCGAGGCGAAGCCGGCCCTCCGAGAACAGGTCGACATCCGCGGCCTGTTTGGCAAAGAGCGCGGTCTGCCGCTGCGGCAGGATGATCACGCCCGTTACCAATTCGAGTTTCTTGGTGACGCCGGCGAGATAGGCGTAGGTGACCAGCGGCTCGTGAAACGGATCGGTTTCTTTATAAGGGCCGGTCAGTTTTGGTTCCCTGCCGGCGTGGACGGCGCCAAGGACGTGATCATAGATCACGATATGGTCGTAACCCAGGTCTTCGGCCGCCTGGGCAAACGCCTTGACCGCCCCGGTATCGCCGCCAAGTTCGATCTGCGGATAAACCACACCAGCTTTCATCGTCCGCTTCCTCATTGGTGTTGCGAGGTCTTGCGCCGGATACAGGCTGTGCGCGACCGGTCCGTAAGCAGCCCAAACATCGGCGCATAGTTTTCGGTGCGACACCGTCGCAGATTACCCGGCGCGATGTCGACATCTCAAACCTTCTCGGTGCCTGTGCCGCGAAGAGGGGATTATCAGTGCGCCGAGGCGCCGCCCAGGCTCACGATTGGGCCACGACCGGCAAAACGCTTATCCATGCGGACTTGTCGCCCGGCAGTTACCGCCTTATCGTTTTGCTCGGCCACAAACGGACTCGGCTGCCATCCATGAGCACAATCGAGCTTGTCGACCCCGAATTGCGCGATGCGCTCGCGGAGTGGCCACTGCTGCCGCTGACCGCCGAATCGTTGACGCAGCGCCGCGTCGATGCGCTCCAATTGTTAGCCACCGTTCCGAAACCGGACTTGCCCGATATCGCCACCGGCGAGATCCGTGTCGAGAGTGCGTTTGGCGCAAAGCCGATCCGCGTTCTGACCTATCGCCCGGTCGCGTCCGACGACCCGCTCCCCGTCATTCTGCACATCCATGGCGGGGGCTTCGTAATGGGCACACCGGAAATGAAGGATATGGAGAATAGGCTCTTCGCGTCCGAGCTGCGATGCGCGATCTATTCCGTGGATTATCGCCTCGCGCCGGAAGCGCCGCACCCGGCGCCGGTGGAGGACATCTACTCGGTGTTCGCTTGGCTGCACGCGAATGCAGGGCAGCTCGGGCTTGATCCCGCCCGCATCGGGATCAAGGGCGAAAGCGGCGGCGGCGGTTTCGCGGCGGCCGCCGCACTTTACGCGCGCGACCGGCACGGACCAAAATTCGCCTTTCAGCACCTGATCTATCCGATGATCGACGACCGCACGGCGGTGCGCAAGGACTTACATCCTTACGTCGGCGAGTTCGTCTGGACACAACAGAACAACTATTTCGGCTGGCATTCGCTGCTCGGCGAGGAGCCGGGCTCGGCCGACGTCTCGCCTTATGCGGCGGCTGCACGAGCAGCGGATGTGTCGGGCTTGCCTCCAACCTTCATTTCGGTCGGCGGTCTTGATCTCTTCCTCGAAGAAAACATGACCTATGCGGATCGATTGAGCCGCGCCGGGGTGCCGGTCGAGCTTCACATGTATCCGCGGGCATATCACGGCTTCTATCGGGCAACCAATGCCCGCGTGACCAAGCAGGCCGAGCACGACAATCGCGAGGCGCTGCGACGCTTCCTGCACGGATAGGGGTCGCCCACGCCTCCGCTGAAGGGCGGCGACCCCCGCCGTCCCTCAGACCTTCTCGATCAGCTCCATCTGCGCGCCGTCGGGTGCGGCAACCCAGCACACATGGCGACCATTGTTGAAGCGCTCTTCGAGTATCTGCGCGCCGTTCCTCTTGATGGTCGCGAGGACGCCGGGATAATCGTCGGTCTCGATCGCGATGTGCTCGATGCCGACATGCTGCTCATGGTTTTGGTCGGCGTTGATGGTCGTCACGTTGAGCTGCACGCCGTGAAGGTCGAGCTGGCAACCGCGGCCGGGTGTTTCCCGCTTTACGGTCGCCCCGAAATTGTCGATGTAGAACTTCGCGACCTTCTGCGGATCGTCTTTGGTCTTGATGTGAACGTGCCCGAGTTGCATGGCCATTCCCGTCTCCTTTGCCCGCAGGCGCGCCGGCGGCGCGTGCCGTCGCAGCTTCGCAGCACGAGCACAGGAACTCAACCGACATTCTCAGCCGAGAGCCTTTGGCCTTTAGGTCCTGCATTCCGCCATTTGCTGCCGTCACCCTCAGCCTGGCGGCGGGCGGTGGCAACGGGGCTTCTGAGGCTTGTTCTACCTAACGTTTCTCCCGGTCGCCTTGTTTTCGGGACGGCAACCTATGGATGCCAAAGAACCCCAACACGATCCATGTAACGTGGAGTGCGCCTTTGCGTGTACGATGATCTCTCTGCGGAGAGGAGCATGCGCATGATCGTACGGATTTATACGGGCGACGACGGCCAGACCCATTTTGAAGATCTCCCAATGCCGGCCGAGCAGAGCCGCAACGTTGCGCTGCAGGCGGGTGCCGACCTCGTCTTCCGCCGTTTCCCTGCGGACCATTGGAGCGATTGGCACACCGCGCCCCGGCGACAATACATTTTTATTCTTGAGGGGCAGATGGAAATCGGGATCGGCGATGGCACCACGCGCCGTTTTGGACCGGGTGATGTGGTCCTCGCCGACGACCTCACCGGCCAGGGCCACACGACGCGTTCGGTAGGGGTGCCGCGGATCAGCGCCACTGTGCCGGTAGCCGCCTAGCGCGGGTCCTGCCCCCATCCATTTCGAGGATTCCCCACGGCACTTCTACCACCGTGTTGCTCTGAGGCCTGCGCGGCATCTCGGCATGAGCCGGCGAGGCGCCGGCGCGATGACGCACCCCGCGACGCCAGGTCGGCTCGGTCATACACGAGGAGAATGCATATGCCAGAGCGTCAAGCTATGACGACCCGACTGAAGACCCTGTTTCAACAGCCCGAATTATTTGTCTTAGCGGGCGGGATCAACCCCATCGGTGCGAAGATGGCGGAAGCGCTGGGTTATGACGCCTTCTACATGTCCGGGGGCAATACCTCGGCGCACCAGCTGGGCTGGCCCGATTCCGGGACCAGCATGCGCGACATGGTGGACAACGCCCGGAAAATTGTGCTGACCGTGCAGATCCCGGTCTTCGCGGATGCCGACACGGGCTACGGTGACGCCATCAGTACGCATTACACCGTGCGGGAATACATTCAGGCGGGGATCGCTGGTGCCCACATTGAAGACCAGACGTTTCCGCCGAAATCCGGCCCCCGCCGCCGTTGTATCTCGATTAAGGAGATGGTCGGCAAGCTCCGGGCGGCGATGGATGCCAAACAGGCTCTCGACCCGGACTTCGTGATCATGGCCCGCTGCGATCTCGGCGGCGTGCCGGGCGCCAGCTTTGCCGAGATTATCGAGCGCTGCCAGGCCTACAAAGCCGAAGCGCAGGTCGATGTCGTCTGCCCCAATGGGTTGCGCAGCTGGGAAGAAATTCAAGAGGCGATCCGCCTCATTCCAGGGCCCGTCGTCCCCCTCATTCCCGCCCACTTGTCACCGTACCCCTCGTTGCAGGCGCAGCAGGATGCCGGGGCCGCGGCGGCCTGGTTCCCCGCGCTGACGACGATGGCAGGCTTGCAGGCCAACTGGGATTTCTTGAGCGATTTTCGGCAGCGCGGCACTTTGGCTCTGGATGTGCTCCGTGCCCAGGCGGCTCAGAGTCCTTGGGGCATCGCCAGCAACGGCGGCATTCTGGACGAGGCGCGTCTGCGCGCCATGGAGGAGAGGTATCTTCCAGACCAAGGTTGAGCGACGCTGTCGCGGGGCGCCCCGTCAACTTGCCATTCACAGATCGACATAAAGCGCGATGATGATTGCGAACCGCAAGCGGAGCAAAGGATCGTCGATCTTACAGCTCGAAAAGCCTCGGCCGCCTGCGTGGTGTCCTATGGCCGCGCGGGCGGTTTCGGCGCCGACTGTCGATAAGACCTAACGACGGCTGGGAGCCGTTTTGCTCCCGAATGGCGGTCATTTCCCGATCGAAGCCCAAACGGCTCATCAGGGTGGCAAGCGATCCCTCGCCGCGACGCATCGGGCCGGCCGGGTTGCGCCAATTCCAAACCCTATGCTGGCGCCTCGGTATCGCCGCGCAACGGACGGTCGAGACGACAGCGCCCTATTACTTGCACCCAGATCACCCTCCACGGCCATCCGCGCAGCGCCTATGCCATATTCGGCATTTGCTTGTCTTGCCGGATCGGGGGTGAGCTACCTTGCCGACGATCGTCGGGGCGCGCGAATGCCCCGGGGATCGAAGCCGCTTCGCAACGAAGGGGGCAATGCCATGCCGGACACACACGCGTTGGTGGCACGCCCGAACCAGGGTCGGCTTGCGGTCTATGACGCGATCGTCATCGGCGCCGGGATTTCGGGCCTGTATATGCTCTATCGTCTGCGCGAATTGGGCATCACCGCGCGGGTGTTCGAAACCGGCACGAATGTCGGCGGCACTTGGTACTGGAACCGTTATCCCGGCGCGCGCTTCGATTCCGAAAGCTGGACCTATGGCTACTCCTTTTCCAAGGAGCTGATGGCGGAATGGGAATGGAAGGAGCATTTCTCGCCCCAGCCCGACACGCTGGAATACCTGAATTACGTCGCCGACAAGTTCGACCTCCGCCCGGATATCGAGTTCCGCAGCACGATCGTGGCCGCGCATTGGGATGAGGCGGCGAACCAGTGGACCGTCACATTGGTAGACGGGCGCCGGGCAACCTCGCGGTTTCTGTTCACCGCGATCGGCATCCTTTCGGCCTATACATTGCCGGCGATTCCGGGCCGGGACAGCTTCAAGGGCCCCGCTTATCACCCGGCACGATGGCCGCATAAACCGGTGGATTTCACCGGCAAGCGCGTCGGCATCATCGGCACCGGTGCGACCGCGATCCAGGCGATCCCGGAAATCGCCAAACAGGCGGCGCACCTTACCGTTTTCCAACGCCGCCCCAACTGGGCGGCACCCTTGCACAATTCCAAGATCAGCAAGGAGGAGATGGCGGAGATCAAATCCCGCTACGACGAAATTTACGCGCATTGCGCGTCGACGCCGAGCTGGTTCATTCATCAGGCCGACCCGCGCAAGACGATGGAGGTGCCGCCCGAGGAGCGCGAAGCGTTCTGGGAGAAGAAGTACGGTGAGCCCGGCTTTGGCATCTGGATGGGCAACTTCCGCGATATCCTGACCAACGAGGAAGCCAATGCCGCGATCAGCGCCTACATCGCGAAAAAGATCCGCCAGCGCGTCAACGACCCGAAAGTGGCGGACAAGCTGATCCCGAAGGATCACGGGTTCGGTACGCGGCGGGTGCCGCTCGAAAGCGGCTATTTCGAGGCTTACAACCGCGACAACGTAACGCTGATCGATACCCTTGTGGAGGAGCCGATCGAGCGCATCACCCCCAAGGGCATCAAGACCGCAAAGCAGGAACACGAATTCGACATCCTGGTCTACGCCACTGGCTTCGACGGCGTGACCGGGGCCTATGACCGGATCGATATCCGCGGCAAGAACGGGCTGAGGCTGAAAGACGCCTGGGCCGAAACCCCGCGCACCTATCTCGGCATGCTCGCCGAAGGGTTCCCCAACATGCTGATGGTGCTCGGGCCGCACACCGCGCGCGGCAATATCACCCAGGCCATCTCGCACAGCGTCGAATTCCAGGCGGAACTGTTGCGGTTTATGCAACAGCACAACCACACGCGGGTGGAAACCCGGCCGGAAAAAGTCGACGAGTGGACGCAGATCGTGATCAAGGCCGGCGAAGCGTTGCTGTCGTTCAAGGTCGATTCCTGGCAGAACGGCGTCAATCGCAACGTCGAGGGCCGAACCGTGCGCCGGGTTCTGGGCTATAACGGCAACGGCGCGCATTTCCGGCGGACGACCGATGAGGTCGCCAAAGGCGGTTACCAGGAATTCGCGTTCCGGTAGTGCTCCGCACCAAGTTGGCGGGATCAACGACAGCTCTGGCCTTCCAGGAGGGGTCCTAGCGGTTGTTCGCCGTGTCGTATTACCGTGACGGGGCGCGCCGATCCCTGTCATTCGAAGGGCGGCGTTCCGCGCATACAAAGCAAGACAGTTCAGAGCCGACCCGCTGAACTCATTATCGTACCGCAATGTGCAGCTAAAGTAACAATATCCACCTGAGCTTTAGCCCACTTGTATTTCTCTTTCTGATCATCCGGGGCAATGCACAGTAGTTTGGGCGCCGTTTCGTCGGATAGATCCCAGGAAAGCTCCTCCGCATGGATGATCTTGTTTGTAAGCTCCTTGAGTGATAGCCGCTTGGTAGTTCCGTCTGTGCCGTATATCACTCCGAAGCGCCATTTCCGGTATGCCGGGGGCTCTTCAATTAGCCTGAGAAGCACCGCGATTTTGAGGCATGCGCGGGTAGCATTTCGCTCTGGTACCCCAAAAGCAAAATCTTCCAAGTATTTCCCAATAGCCTTTGAATTTTTCATCAATCAGCCGTCTGATTGGCCAGTGGGAGAACGCGAAAGTGACGACAGTCGCCATGTTTTCGTGAAGGAACCGTGTAAGTGGCAAGCTCTCCATCTTAGCTTTAGAGGTTGGTATGATCGTTATAAGTCCTTCCGCCTCAGTCGCCATACCTCACCTCTTGTGCCGTTCTGGAGCCGTCAAGAAAGCCGTCGCCGCGCCGTAATAGCATTACGAGCCGTCTGGGGTGCTGACAACTAGTGGCCGGAGTGCCCCATCAACGCCCGAAGTCGCACGACGGCACGAGCGGCCGCTATGAGCCGACGGCGGTCTATCCGCGGTTGGCTCGTGAACGGCGGCGGTGGGTGATTAGGCAACCTTCGCCAACCTCATGGCCAACGGCTAGGACGTGCCAAATACGGGTTCGATAACGTTCTCCAGTTGGAAAGAACGCGGCGTTTTGCGCGGCAGGCGCGGCGCATGTTCGCACGATCGGCAAATCATGGTCTGGAAAACGCGGGCTCTGTGTGCCAAGGTGAGACAGAAACAATCGGAGGTGTGCCATGAGCCCGCTCGATGTCGCCGACACCACCATCACGCCGGATCCACATGACGGTACGGTCGCCTATGTGCCGCCGCTCGAGCGCACGGCAGGACAGCCGGAGCCGTTCGCGGCGCATGGCGGCCTGTCCTATATGGCGTTCGACAAGGACGGCGATGCCGGAACCGCCGCGGCGCTCGAGGACGCGCTCGCCGAGATCGCCTCGGGCGAGAGCGAGCGCCTTACCGATATGCTCGATAAGACGCCGCCGGGCCCGATCAAGACCAAATGGGGCCTTGGCTTCCGCAGCTACGACGAGTGCGTGGAGTACATCCGCCAGTCGAACAGCATCAAGGCCCCGCCGGGCGGCGTGGCATTGCCATTGCCCTATACGGTGTACGAGCGGCCGAGCTACTCCGTCGTGCCGTCCAACGCGATCTGGCGGGACCCGGCGCGCGCCGAGACAGCCATGATCCTGCGCACCAACGAGCGGGGCAACCGGCGGCGCGACCTTTATTTCCCGCAGGTGCTGCGCGATGCGCGGCGGATCGGCGAGTACTACCCGGGCCTTTCGCCGAACAGCCCCGAATGCATGGACAAGCTCGGCGTGTCGCTGGCGCATCTCGAGTCCAAATGCACGAACATCTACGATGCGGCTGAAGTGGAGCGGGTGTACTACCCGGAGATCGAGAAGCTGCTGCTCGAGTTCTTCCCGGACGCGACCGATGCATTGGTCTACAACCACGACGTCTTCGACAAGGACTACCAGGGCGACCGCACGGAGGATCAGGACGGCAAGAACCCTGGCGTCAACGCCAATTACGCCAATTTGGTGCACAACGATCTGAACGACAACAGCGGGCGCGTGCGCTGCCGCGAGCTGCTGACGAAGAACTTGCGTAATTTCGGGCGCCAGCAGCACTACACCGAGGAAGAGGCCGACGCGAAGATGTCGCGCCGGTTCATGTCGATCAACCTCGCCAAGCCGATCGAGACGGTCGAGCAGTTTCCCTTCGTGCTCTGCGCCTGGCCCTCCTTCGCCGACCAGCCCTACATCACCAACTACCGGATCTACGACGACCGCGTCGGCGAGACCACCCGCTTCACCTACCGTCCCGAACCATGAGTGGTACTGGTTCCCGCAGCAGAAGCCGACCGAGGTCTCGATGCTCAAATGCTATGACTCGGTGACCGACGGCTCCGTCTCGCGCTGGTCTTTCCATACTGCCTGCACCGACCCGACCGCGCCCACCAACGCCCGATGCCGCAAGAACGTCGTGGTCCGGTCCTTTGTCTTCTTCTAGTCCCCCACCCGAGTTCGTGACCCGCAGGATATGAAGCTGACGGGCATGGCCGGGCTAAGCCCGGCCATGCATGGGCCCGCGGGACAAGCCCGCGGGTCACGGCGGGGGCGCGCACGGCTTTTGTTTCTTGTTAGGAAGACGGGAAGAAGCAACGGGCAAGAGGAAGCCGACATCGGTATCGTAATACTTGACGACCGGAAGAACGATTAGGGCGCCATATCGTCAGCGAAGGGCCTCTGTGAACTTCCGCGTCTGGGATTACCCGAACAGGCTGCTCATGGCCAGGTAGGGTTGTGACCAGACGGTTGACCCGCGTCTGGCCGATGACCGCTATCGACGCTGCGCAGCCGCTGGCGCGTTCAGCGAAGACCCTAATCCGGCCGCTGAGCGGACATCAGCGTCTGCGTTTGCTAAACCCGAATTTGCCCCTTCCGGACTTCGCCGCGGTCATTCGCGCCTCCTCAGATCGCCAGATAGCCGCCGTCCACTGTTACCGTGCTGCCGGTTACCCAGCGCGATTTGTCAGAGGCAAGAAACAGCACCGCGCCTTCGAGATCGTCGGGCTGGCCGAGCCGGCCGAGCGGGATCACCGCTTCTGTCGCACGCCGTGCTTCGGGGTCGGCATAGCTCGCGCGCGTAAGCCCGGTCAGCGTTGGGCCGGGCGCGATCGCATTGACGCGGATGCCGTGCGCCGCAAGATCGACTGCCATCGCATGCGTCAGGGAGCGTGCTCCGCCCTTCGAGGCGACATAGGCGGCGCGCTCCGGCCGCGCCACCTCGGCGAGCTGCGAGGTCACGTTGATGATGCTGCCGCCGCCCTGCTTGACCATTTGCCGAGCCGCCGCCTGCCCGACGTGAAACATGCCGGTCAGATTGACCGCGATGATGCGGTCCCAAGTCTCGGGATCGACATCCAAGAAATTGAGCCGGTGGCTGATCCCGGCCAATTCGAGCACGATATCGAGCCGGCCGAATTCGCGCACGACAGCGGCAACGGCCGCATCGACCGCCAAACGGTCGCGCACGTCGAGAGTCGATGCCGCTGCCCGCCCGCCGGCAACACGAATCCGAGCAGCGGTAGTCTCGGCCGCCGCGCCGTCGCGGTCGGTGCAGAACACCGCCGCGCCCTCGCGTGCCAGCGCCTCGGCCCCGGCGCCTCCGATGCCGCCTCCCGCTCCCGCAACCAGCGCCACTTTCCCGCGACCCGCCCCATGCCGCCCTCCCGTTATGCCGTCCTCGCGTTTCTACCATGAGGCCGGGGAGCTGGCGCGCTGGACAACGCCTGGGGTCATGCAGGAATTAAATCAAGCGCACGTTGCACACCTAAGACCAAGCCTGGAAATCGGTCTAATTGGTCGGGTGCTCGCCCGCGCGGGTCCCTCCTGTGGACTACCGGGACAAGCCCCCGAGACGTACGGTCACGCCCTTGCGGCACCGCCCCGCTGCCCGTCCAAGCCAAGTGCGGCCTCCCAGGCCTGCTGCGTCGCGATCTCCTGAGTCCACGGGCGCATGAGTGCGGCGGCCCGCGCGTCGCGTGCGTAGCGCTCGAGCGGATAGCGCTTGAGGAAGGCCCGTCCGCCACAGACACGGATCGCCTCCTGGGTGACCGCGACCACCGCGCGTTGCACGGTGACGTGCGCCGCCCGGGCGCGCTGGACCGCCTCCAGCGGAGCATCGACCTGGGCCTCCGAGATTGCTCGGTAGTAGAGCGCGCGGGCGGATCTCGATCGCAAAGAGCATCTCTGCTATCGCATGACCTTTCGCCGCGATCTCGGTGTGCGAGATCGGCGCGCCCGGCATCCGGCCGGTCAGGTAGGCGAGGGCACCGTCATAGGCCGCTTGCATGAGCCCGAGGAAAGTCGCGGAGAAGCTCAGGAAGAGGTGGGGGAAGGCGTTGTACATCGCCCCGAACAGGCCAGGCGGCAGCACCTCCGCGTCGTCGGGGACAAACACGTCCTCGAGCAACATGTCGCGGCTGACCGTGGCGCGCATCCCCATCGGATCCCAGTCGCCGGGGAAGGACACGCCCGGCGCGTCCTTGGGAATCTGGAGATAGAGGGTGCGCTCGATCCAGGGCTCGTCACCGAGCCGGATGGCAGGGGTGGCGTAATACGGGGCGCAGCCCGCCAGAGAGACGAAAAACTTCCGCCCGTTGACCACATAGCCGCCATCGACCTTCCGCGCGGTAGTGCCGAAGCGCCGGCCGCCCACACCGAGCTTGGTATCGGTCTCGCCCTGCTCCACCGGCTCGCTGTGGGGCTGTCCCTAGAAGGCGCCGTCCTCCACGACCTCGCGGAACTTGGCGGCCCGGAGCTTCTCGTGGCGTTCACGCACGGCGGGAGGCATCGCCATGTTGTCGGCGATCGGGCCCATCATCAGCATCGTGAGGCAGTGCATGTTGAAGGTGAGCGCCGTGGAGGCATTGCCCTGCGCAAGCTGCTCCGCCACCAGGCAGTAGGTTTCGTAGTCGCCCCGAGCCCGCCGTAGCGCTCGGGCACGCACAGGCCGAGGAGCCCCTCGGTGCGGAGATCGGCATAGTCGTCGAACGGAAAGGACGCGTCGCGGTCGTGGCGGTCGGCGCGCGGGGCGAAGCGCTCGCGGGCGAGACGGCGGGCAAGGGCGATCAACTCGCGCTGCCGGGAGGAAGGCTGGAGGTGCATCAAAGGGCTCACCGCGCTGACCACAGTTTGCGCCAATAAGCCACCCCCCAAGACCCGACTTCAAGGCTAAGCTTACTCCACCTGTCGTTGCGGACACCAACCCATACGGCCTCAGCGGTAGGAAACTACCGTTGATTGGCCGGCAGATCGCACTCGACGACAGCGGCGGAGCGAGGAATAGGCATTCGTTGGGGCAGGCATTGGC
>CAWAFE010000032.1:0-103951 GCA_963781215.1 uncultured Alphaproteobacteria bacterium | reverse complement strand
TTAGCTTCGGCTCGGTTTTGAACGGCTTCCGCGCCGATCTTCAACGGGAGGGCAGTCACTCGGACGAGGCGCTGGCCTATTGCATCGAGCACGATGTAAAGGCCTATATTCCGTGGTCGCAGTTTTACCAAGGCTTGACACTGGTAAGGCGCGGAGAACACCGCCAAGGCCTCGAACAAATGAGGGCGGGAATGGCCGGCGCGGATAAAATCAGCTCCAAGATGCACTGGCCGGCACATCTCGGGCACTTGGCTTCCGCTTACGCGAGAGCGGGAGAACTGGAACTTGGGCTAAGTCTGTTGGATCAGGCGATCGAGGCGGCCGAGAACTCCCGGGAAGGTGTTTTTGAAGCCGAACTCCACCGATTGCGGGGAGAATTGCTTATCCAATTGGGACGGGCGGGTGAGAGCGAAAGCGAGTTCTATCGCGCCCTGAGCATCGCCAAGGAACAGCAGGCCAAGCTCTGGGAATTGCGCGCCGCCATGAGCCTCGCGCGGCTTCGCCGCGACCATGGCCGCCATGTCGAGGCGCACGATCTTTTGGCTCCGGTCTACGGCTGGTTCACCGAGGGTTTCGACACGCCCGATCTCAAAGAGGCAAAGGCGCTGCTCGACGAACTCGACAGATTATAAGGACGACTAACCCTGTTTGCCGACCGCATCACCCGAAGCGGTTCGAGCGGGGGAAGCCGGTGGGGACGAGGCGGCCGGCGCCGCCGCGGGCGCCGAGCCAGGGGGTGAGGTCGGTCTCGGTGCGGGTGCGGTTCTCGCCCAGCTTCCACGAGAGGCCATCGGCGAGGCGGAACACCTTGGCGTCGGCGAGGCCGCCCGATTTGTAGCGCTGCAGGATGACGCCGCGGCCGCGCGCCATCAGTGGGATGTCGTCAATCCGGATCACCAGCATCCGGCGGTTGTCGCCGATCAGCGCCACCGCGTCGCCGCCTTCGGCCGGGAGGCAGAGCCGGGCGAGCGACACCCTCGGTCGGGGTCAGCACCTGCTTCCCGGCGCGGGTCTGGGCCACCGCCTCCTCGCCGTCGACGACAAAGCCGCGCCCGTCGCCAGCCGCGACCAACAGCTCCATACCTGGCCGATAGGGGAACATCGCGACGACATCGTGCTCGTTCGGCAGGTCGATCATCAGCCGCAACGGCTCGCCATGGCCGCGCCCGCCGGGCAGGCGGTCGACCCCCAGCGTATAGAACCGGCCGTTGGTCGCGAACACGATCAGCCGGTCGGTGGTCTCGGCCGCGACCGCAAAGCGCGGGCCGTCGCCTTCTTTGTATTTCTGCTCGGCGGCGCTGCCGTTGTGCCCTTTGACCGCGCGCACCCAGCCTTTTTCCGAGCACAGCACGGTCACCGCCTCACGCTCGACGAGCGCCTCGGCCGGGATCTCGACGGGCTCGGGCGCGGCGGCGACTTCGGTGCGGCGGCGGCCGAGCGGCGTGTCGCCGCCGAATTCTGCGCCGATCTCGCGCACCTCCTTTGCCACCGCGCGCCACTGCCGCCGGTCGCTCCCCAGGAGCGTGGTGAGCCGGCCCTCTTCGGCGGACAGCGAATCGATCTCCTTGCGGATCGCGATCTCCTCGAGCCGGCGGAGCGCGCGCAGCCGCATGTTGAGGATCGCCTCGGCCTGCACCTCGCTCAAGTCCCAACGGGCGATCATCTCGGCCTTTGGGTCGTCGGACTCGCGGATGATTCGGATCACCTCGTCGAGATTGACGTAAACGACGATCTGGCCCTTCAGGATCTCCACGCGGCGGGCGACCGCGGCGAGGTGATGGCGGCTTCCGCGCTGCAGCACCTCGCGGCGATGGTCGAGAAAGGCCTGCAACGCCTCCTTCAGGCTCATCACCCGCGGCACGCCCATCGGATCGAGCACGTTGAGGTTGAGCGGCACCCGAACTTCGAGATCGGTCAGGCGGAAGAGCTGCTCCATCAGCATTTCGGCATCGACGTTGCGGGTCTTCGGCTCGAGCACGAGGCGGACGTCCTCGGTCGATTCATCGCGGATGTCGGCGAGGAGCGGCAGTTTCTTTTCTTCGAGGAGCGCCGCGACCTTTTCGATCAGCCGCCCCTTCTGCACCTGGAACGGCATCTCGGTGACGACGATCTGGTAGAGGCCGTGGCCCTGCGGCTCCTTCGCCCAGCGCGCCCGCAGGCGGAAGCTGCCGCGCCCGGTCTCATAGGCGGCGGCGATATTCTCAGGTGGCTCGACCAGAACGCCGCCGGTCGGGAAATCCGGTCCCGGGATGTGCGCCAATAATTCGGCGGCGGCGCAGGCCGGCTGGTCGATCAGATGCAACAGTGCCTGGCACAGCTCGCCCGCATTGTGCGGCGGGATGCTGGTCGCCATGCCGACGGCGATGCCCGAGGCGCCATTCGCCAGCAGGTTCGGGAAACGGGCCGGCAGCACCACCGGCTCGCTGTCCTCGCCGTCGTAGGTCGCGCGGAAATCGACCGTGTCCTCGTCGATGCCGTCGAGCATCGCCTGGGCCACAGCCGAGAGCCGGCTCTCGGTGTAGCGCATCGCCGCGGCGTTATCGCCGTCGATGTTGCCGAAATTCCCCTGGCCGTCGACCAGCGGGTAGCGCTGCGAGAAATCCTGGGCGAGACGGACCAGCGCGTCATAGACCGCGAGCTCGCCATGCGGGTGGAACTTGCCGATCACATCGCCCACGACGCGGGCGCATTTCTTGTAGCCCGAGGCCGGGTCGAGGCGCAGCTGCCGCATCGCGTGCAGGATGCGGCGATGGACCGGTTTCAGCCCGTCGCGCACATCGGGCAGCGAGCGCGACATGATCGTCGACAGCGCGTAGGACAGGTATCGCTCGCCGAGCGCATCGGCGAAGTCGACGTTGCGGATCTCGCCGGAGAGCGCGGTCACGGGCATGGTCTACTCACTTCGAAATGGGTCTGCGCGCCAATCCAGCTTCGACATCTTGGCTCCGTCCTCTAGATCAACCGCGCACCGACGCAAAGAGCTGAACGCCGGTGCTCCTGAAAACGGCGCGGCCTTGCCGGTTGCCGTGCCCGCGGTTGACAAACCATGACCGGCCAAAGCGAATCGGGGCTCTTGCCGTTTCCTGTGGATGCGCCGCGAGCAGCAACCGGTCGACCGGTTGATCTGCCCGATCTTGGCCTCTGTTGGCCGGTTCCGCGATCGCGCCCACAACCCGAGAGAAGGGCTTGACGTTCACCTGGTGAACGCGCTATCGACGCCGGGTGAGCGAAGGAAGCCAGGCGGAAGAGACAGGAAATCCGGGGATCGTGCTGAGCGTGCTGACCTCGGTCGAGCGTGACAGCGCCATCACCCAGCGCCAGCTCGCACGCGAGCTGGGCATCGCGCTCGGGCTCGCCAATGCGTATTTGCGCCGCTGCGTCCGCAAAGGCCTGGTCAAGATGCGGCAGGTGCCGCTCAACCGCTACGCCTATTACCTGACGCCGCAAGGGTTTGCCGAAAAGAGCCGGCTGACGGCCGAGTACCTGACGCTGTCGCTCGATTTCTTCCGGCGGGCGCGCACCGATTGCGCGGCATTGTTCGATGAATGCGAGGCGGAGGGTTGGCGGACCGCGGCGCTCTACGGTGCCGGCGAGCTCGCCGAGATTGCCGCCTTGAGCGCCGGCGAGACCGCGGTCGAGGTGCTCTGTGTCGTCGATGCCGAGCATGGCGCGCGGCGCTGCGCCGGCCTCCCGGTCGTGCCGGACCTCGCCGACGCCCTGGCTCATGCCGCGCCGCGGCGGCTCGACGGCATCGTCGTCACCGACACGAGGACGCCGCAGGCGAGCTTCGACGCGCTGCGGGCGGCGGCCGCGAAAATCGGCTTCGCGCCGGGACGGATCGCCGCCCCCGGCCTGTTGCGCATCTCGCAGGCGCCCGCCGATGTTGTTGACGAGGCGGCATCGTGATTTGCTGGTATGCCGTCTATACCCGGCCCCATGCCGAAACGAAGGCGCTGGAGCACCTGCTGCACCAGGGCTACCAGGCCTATCTGCCGCGCTATCGCACCTGGGTCAGCCATGCGCGCCGGCGCCGGCTAGTGCAGCGTCCGCTGTTCCCGCGGTATCTCTTCGCCGGGCTCGACCGCGCCACCACGCGCTGGCGCCCGATCCTGTCGACCGCCGGCATTGCCGACATCGTGCGCGCCGGGGACGAGCCCGCCCCCGTGCCGTCCGACATCGTCGCCGCGATTCGCGAGCGCGAGGCCGCGGGGAGCTTCGATTGCACCATCGCACAGCGCTCGTTGCGGCTGGGCGAGCTGGTGCGGGTGACAACGGGAGCCTTCGAGGACATGGTCGGCCGACTGGTCGAGCTGCGCGACCATGACCGGGTCGTGGTCCTCCTCGACTTGCTCGGGCGCGCGGTCCGGGCGCAGCTGCGAGCGGAGGCGGTGGAAGCCGCCTGAGCCGGTCGCCGGCTACGGCTCGCCGCACCGCCTTTGGATGATCCGCTCGGGTGATGATTGTCACCCGGACTGCGGCAGCATGGGAAAAGAGCTGAGCTTGAACAATCGAAGAGGCCCGAGCGGAGACCGTCCGGCGCGCGTCGCGGTGATCGGCTGCGGCTATTGGGGCAAGAACCTGGTGCGCAACTTTGCCGAGCTCGATGCGCTCGGCGCGATCTGCGACCTCGACCGTGCCGCAGCAACTCGCCTTGCCGAGCAATATCAAAGCGTCGTCGCCGATGTGGAGGCCGTGCTCGGCGACCCCGACATCGCCGGGGTGGCGATCGCTGCACCAGCCGTCCTGCATGCCGGGCTGGCACGGCAGGCGATCGAAGCGGGCAAGCACGTCTTCGTCGAAAAGCCGCTGGCGTTGACCGTGCCCGAGGCCGAGGCGCTGTGCGGCCTGGCAGAGGGCCGGGACCGGCGGCTGATGGTCGGCCACCTGATGCAGTACCACCCGGGCTTCGAAAAGCTGCTCGGACTGGTGCGCGAGGGCGCGCTCGGCCGTTTGCAATACATCTATTCGAACCGGCTGAACCTTGGGAAGGTACGCCGCGAGGAGGACATTTTGTGGTCCTTCGCGCCCCACGATCTGTCGATGATCCTGTCGCTGGTGGGGCAGGAGCCCTCCGAGGTCACCGCGCAAGGCGGCTATTACCTGCACAAGTCGATCGCCGATGTCACCACCACCAGCCTCGCCTTTCCCGGCGGCGAGCAGGCGCACGTCTTTGTCTCGTGGCTGCATCCGTTCAAGGAGCAGAAGCTGGTCGCGATCGGCGACCGGGCGATGGCCGTGCTCGACGACGGCCAGCCGTGGCGCCGCAAGCTGGTGCTCTACCCGCACCGCATCGAATGGCGCGACGCAATGCCGGTGCCGCAACGGGCCGAGGCCGACGCGGTTCCTCTCGACGAGGGCGAGCCGCTCAAGCTCGAATGCCGGCATTTCCTCGATTGCATCGCGACCGGCGGCACGCCGCGCACCGACGGCCGCGAAGGGCTGCGGGTGCTGCGCGTGCTGGCACGGGCGAGCGCGGCATTGCGGGCGCTGCCGGCGGCCCCGGCATCGGGGCATCGGGCTCGTGCCGATGCCGACGTGCAGATCCATGAATCGGCTTATGTCGACGAGCCCTGCGAGATCGGCGCCGGCACCCGCATCTGGCATTTCGCCCACATCCTGCCGCGCACCCGGATCGGCCGGAACTGCTCGCTCGGGCAGAATGTGATGGTCGGCCCCGACGTCATTGTCGGCGACGGCTGCAAGATCCAGAACAACGTCTCGATCTACAAAGGCGTCACCCTCGAGGACGGGGTGTTCTGCGGCCCCTCCTGCGTCTTCACCAATGTCAACAATCCGCGCGCCGAGATCGAGCGCAAGGACCAGTTCCGCCCGACCTTGGTCAGGCGTGGGGCGACGATCGGCGCCAACGCCACGATCGTGTGCGGTCACACCATCGGCGAATACGCCTTTGTCGCCGCCGGTGCGGTGGTTGCCCGCGACGTGCCGGCCTTTGCGCTGATGGCAGGGGTGCCGGCGCGGCGCATCGGCTGGATGAGCCGGGAGGGCGAGCGGCTCGGCCCCGACCTCGTCTGCCCCGGCTCGGGGCGCCGCTATCGCGAAGCCGGACCGGACCGGCTCGAGGAGATCGAATAATGTCCGAAACCGCCGCTGCCTCGATCGCCGGCGGCCAGCCGATCGAATTCATCGATCTGGGGGCGCAGCGCCGCCGGCTCGGGAGCCGCATCGACGAGGCGATCTTACGCGTCGTCGACCACGGCCGCTACATCATGGGCCCCGAGGTGGCTGCCTTCGAGCAGGAGCTCGGGGCGTTTTGCGGCGCCAGACACGTGCTGAGCTGCGCCAACGGCACCGACGCGCTGGGGCTCGCCCTGATGGCACTGGGGATCAAGGCGGGACAGGCGGTGCTGGTGCCGTCCTTCACCTTTGCCGCCACCGCCGAGGTGGTGGCGTGGCATGGTGCGGTGCCGGTCTTTGTCGATGCCCTCGAAGACACCTTCAACATCGACCCGGCAAGCTGCGAGGCCGGCATCGCCACCGCCCGGCGCCTCGGGCTGGAGCCCGTGGGGGTGATCCCGGTCGACCTCTTCGGGCTGCCGGCCGGCTACGACGAGATCCTCGAAATTGCGTCGGCGTACAAGCTCTGGGTGCTGTGCGATGCGGCGCAGAGCTTTGGCGCGCAATACCGGGGCCGCAGGGTCGGCGCCATCGGCGACATCTCGACGACCAGCTTCTTTCCAGCCAAACCCTTGGGCTGCTACGGCGACGGCGGCGCGGTCTTCACCGACGACGACAATGCGATCGAGGTGCTGAAGAGCCTGCGGGTGCACGGTCAAGGTACGGACAAGTACGACAATGTGCGGATCGGCATGAACGCCCGGCTCGACACGATCCAGGCGGCGGTGCTGTCCGAGAAGCTGAAGATCTTCGGCGACGAGATCGAAGCCCGAAACCGGGTCGCGGCGCGCTATGCCGAGCTCCTGGGCGATATCGTGGCGGTGCCCCGGATCGCCGGCCGGCTCGACCAGCGTGTGGGCGCAATACACGGTCCGTCTACCGGCGGGCTGCGACCGCGACCTCGTGGCGGCGCGCCTCAAATCGGAGGGGATCCCGACCGCGGTCTACTACCCTAAGCCGCTGCACCGCCAGACCGCCTATCGCCACTATCCTGTCGCCGGCAACGGCCTGCCGGTCTCCGAGCGCCTCGCCGAGCGAGGTGCTGAGCCTGCCGATGCACCCCTATCTCGACGAGGCGGCGCAAGACCGGATCGCCGAGGCGGTGCGCGAGGCGCTGTGTTGAGGATGCAAGGCGGGCTGCCGCGCGCGACCCTCATTCGATCGGTTGATCGGAAGATGAGCGACGTCGAGATCCCCGGCACACGCCCCTTTCGCCGGGGCCTGCTGGCGCCGGTGCGCGGTTCGGGCGTTGTCGCAATATTCAGGTCAGTGCTGACTCACCGCAGCCTCGTCACGGAGTTGGCGCGCAGAGAGATGACCGACGTTCACGCCGGCCAGGCAGGCGGCGCGTTGTGGGTGGTGGTCCATCCGCTTGTCCTGTTCGCCGTCTACGCCTTCTTGTTCACGACGGTGTTCAAGGTCCGCATCGGCGACCGCGGACCATCCGATTACATGGTATACCTCTTTGCCGGGCTGGCCCCTTGGCTGATGACGCAAGACGTGCTCAGCAGAGCCACAGGCATCATGTTCGCCAATTCGACTATCGTCAAAAAGGTGATGTTTCCCGCTGAGGCCCTCGTCGCCAAGTCTATTCTTGCCTCCCTGAAGGTCCAGGGCATTCTTCTTGTGACCGTCGTGGCCTACGTGATGATTGTGCGGGAGGAAATACCCTGGACGATGGCGCTGCTGCCGGTTCTCTGTCTCCTGCATGGGATGCTGTTGTGGGGGCTGGCGCTTTTCCTCAGTGTGATGGCTCCATATTTCCGCGACCTGTCCGAGTTCATGCGGATATTTTTGGTTGTCAACATCTACCTGATCCCGGTGATGTACATTCCGAACATGGTGCCCCCACCGTTACGGTTCGTGCTCGTCGTGAACCCGTTCAGTCATCTGATCTGGTGTTATCAGGATCTGATCTATTTCGGTTCAATCGCTCACCCGGCATCTTGGGGTGTGATCGTCTTTATCTCTTGCGGCGCCCTGCTGCTGGGATCGTATGTCTTTATCCGGCTGCGCGGCCATCTGGCGAGCGTCGTTTGAGGATGGCTCGGTGACGGACATCGCGATCCGGGTCCGGAACGTCACCAAGGACTTCGAGATATACGAGAGGCCGATCGATCTTGCCCTCGAAGTCCTGACCCGCAAGAAGCGGCACCGCACGTTCCGCGCGCTCGACGATGTGAGCTTCGAGGTTGAGCGAGGTCGGGTGCTCGGCATCATCGGCGCGAACGGGGCGGGCAAGAGCACTCTGCTCAAGATCATCACCGGCGTCCTCGACGCGACCGCCGGCACGGTGGAGGTGTCGGGGCGCGTCACCGCGATCCTCGAGCTCGGGCTGGGCTTCAACCCGGAGCATAGCGGCCGGGACAACATCTACCTGAGCGGCATGCTCTACGGCATGGGCCGCGCGAAATCGACCGCAAGCTCGAAGTCCATTATCGATTTCAGCGGCTTGCGGGCGTTCATCGAGCAGCCGGTCAAGACCTATTCCAGCGGCATGCATGCGCGGCTCGCCTTTTCGATCGCCACCGCGGTCGAACCCGAGATCCTGATCATCGACGAGGCGCTGGCCGCCGGCGACGCCATGTTCGTGCAGAAATCGATGCGGCGCATCCGGCAGCTGTGCGCCGGCGGGCGCACGGTTCTCGTCGTCTCCCATGGCACCAGCATCCTGGCGCAGCTCTGTCGCAATGTGCTCTGGATGGAAGAGGGCCGCATCAAGATGAGCGGGCCGGCGTTGCAGGTCGTGCAGGCCTACGATCTCGAGGCGCATCAGGGCGCCGATTCGGAGAGCTGGATCGAAACGATAGACGACGCGGCGTTCTCCAGCACCGCCAGAGGCATCGCAAGAGGAAGCTCCGGCGGCCGTGCCGCCGGCGGCCGCCGACATAGCCGCTGCGCATCCCGCGGTCACCGCCTTTGCCATGCCAGCGCCGGCCGAGCTTGCGATCGGACAGGAGGTCGAGACCGGAAAGTATGTCTTCCGCCGCGGACCCATCTTCATCGATGCCGTCACGATGCTGGATCATACTGGGCAGCCGTCGACCCGGCTCACGACAGCGCGCCCGTTCTCGTGGCGGATCGCCTATTACTGCAAGGGGCCGTTCCGGAGGAAACGCTGGGGGTGGCGCTTGCGGTCAATCGGCTGGCCGACCTGGAGCCCGTCTTCCAATGGTACAGCCAGTTTATCCGACCCGACGAGACCCCCGATCTCTATGGCAAGGCCCCGTTCCGGGTGAAGCCTTCGCGGCGCGGCACGATCGAACTCGCGTTCGGCTACGCACCGTTCCGGCAGGGAAACTACATATTATCGATCGGCCTGTTGCCGAATGCACCGGGAACCTGGGAATTCTACGAATATCGGCACTTCTTTTATCCGTTCTATGTATCCGATGTGTCCCTCGGGGTCGGCGCACCGATCTTCTTCGAGCCGACCGCAATCAAATTCGCCGACGCTGGAATGACGGCCGAAGGCGACGAGGCGGCCGATGACTGAGGATGTCGGGAGAGTAGACCCGACCGAGACCGCCGCAGGCGGCCCCTATGCAGACGAAGGACCTCCCGCCGACCTTACGCTCAATGCCGAGGTCAACCGAATTTGCATCGTCGAGGGCGGCTACCCGGCCAAGTGGCCCCGCCACTCGTGCTGCCCGTGTTGCGGCACTGGCCAGATCCGGCCTCTTTTCACCAAGCACCAATTTAATCACAGTCAGTGCGCAAATTGCGGTTTCGTGTGCGTCGACCCGTATCCGCCGGACGACATCCTCAAAAAGCTCTACGCCGGCGCGTATTACACGAATTTCCGCGAATATTACGAAGCCCGGCATCTGCGTGAAGTCGGCGGATCCTGCATGACCGCCGCACCGCTCGAACTGCTCGAGCAGATGATCGCGTTCGCAAGTTGCGGACGCGAGACGGGCGATTGGCTCGATGTCGGCGGCGGCCTAGGGACGGTTGCCGATCTGGCTCGCCGGCGCTGCCCCGGCTGGGCGGTTACGTTGAACGAATTCAACCCGCGTTCGCTCGAGCTCGCCCGCGAAATCTACGGACTCGACGCCGTTGGCAGCGATGCGCGGCAACTCCGCCGGATGCCGCGGCGGTTCGATGTCATTTCCGCCATTTCGGTGCTCGAACACATTCCCGATCCTCTCTCGTTTCTGCGCTCCTACGTCGAGCTGCTGAAACCTGACGGGATCATGGCGGTGATCATTCCCCACTTCACAGGTCTCAACGCGGCAGTCTCGAAGGCCGCTGCGCCGAATGCGACGCCGCCGTTCCACGTCTCGCTTTTTCGGCGAGACAGTCTCAGCGTGATCTTGCGGCGCGTCGGTTTGTTTGGCGATGTTCAGATCTCTGCAATTCGGACCACCGGCGTTCAGTTTGCTACACCATTACGACACGAGTTCGATACTGGGACATTTAATATCCCTTCCTTGGAAGAACCGGTGCCGCGGAGCTTGAAGATGAAGGAGTATCCCGTCGAGATTGCCGTCGGCCTCAATGCGTTGGAGCAGGCCGAGGAGGCGGTGAGGGAATATTTCGCCGAGACGGACGGACGTCTTTATTTGATGGCGATCTGCCGTAAACTAGGCCGGAGGGGAGCGACGTCATAACGCTCAGAGCGGACTACTGGTGAGGGAGGCGGACCGATATCGCAGTCCGTGAGCGCAACATGTTCGGGTAGTTGTGCAAATGACGCTGGCAGCAGCTTTGGTTTGGCGGCTGACCGAATGTTGCAGCGTCCGGCGCCGCGATGTGAAGGTCTAGGGATGCATAGACGACTGCTTGTTGCCTATTCCAATTCCTCCAATTATGTGTCCACGACGGCGGAATACCTGGAAAGCATCGCGCGGCATACGGATCTTGAGGTCCGCTATGTACATGTCACGCAGGGTGCCGACATCGACTTCGATCTCAACGAGTTCGACGCGGTATTTCAAAGTTATTGCGCGCGCCTGCCCTTCGACAATTACGTAAGCGACAGCTACATCGAGAAGCTAAAATCGTTCCGAGGCGTAAAGCTGCTCGCTGTTCAGGACGAATATGAGAATTTTAATTCGCTGCAAGCGGCGGTAAAGGCGATCGGCTATCATGCGGTCTTCACTAACGCACCGGCGAGCCTCGTCGAGCGTCTTTATCCTCACGAGCAGTTTCCGAACACCGAATTCATCCAGGTTCTGACAGGCTACGTCCCCGAGGCACTCGAGAGGTGCGCCGGCACACCCATTTCGCTGCGCGAGCGGCCGATCCATATCGGTTACCGGTGCCGCATGATTCCCGCCTATTACGGCCGGCTTTGCTTTGAGAAGTTCGAGATTGGCCGCCGGATGCGCGAGATCTGTCGGGCGCGCGGTATACCGCACGATATTGAGTGGAGCGACGACAAGCGCCTCTATGGCGACGCATGGTATGAATTCATCGGATCGTGCCGCGCCAATCTCGGCTCGGAGACCGGATCGAACGTTTTCGATTTCGACGGGAGCATTAAGGCTACCTACGAAAAACTAGCTGCCGCGCGCGGGGGACCGGTGCCGTTTGAGGAGTTCTGCGTCTATACCGACCCGGTCGAGGCGGAATTCGACATGGGACAGATCTCGCCGCGAATTTTTGAAGCTGCGGCAATGCATACCCCGCTCATCCTGTTCTCCGGCCGGTATCTGAATCTGATCACGCCGGACGAGCATTACATCGAGCTCAAAAAAGATTTCTCGAACGTCGGAGCGGTGTTGCAGCGTCTGGAGGACCTTGACGGCCTCGAGCGCATGGCAGGCCGAGCCTATCAACGCCTCGTTGCTTCGGGCGACTTCAGCTATCGCCGGTTCGCCAGCTCGTCGGCGACACGGTCGCAAGGAAGGCCGAGGAGCATGGGGTGAAGCTGCACGCTCCGAGCGGGCGCCTAAGCCGTGACGAATACAATCCGTCAGCATCCCCCAATCTGCTCGAGCATCCGACGGCCGCACCGCGCCATCCCGCAGTCTTTTTCTACCGTCAGCTGTCCCAGCAGAACGCCCTCTATGCGGCCGAGATTGAGCGGTTGAACGACGTCTACCCCGCCGAGATCATGCGGCTGAACGCCGAGATCGCAGAATTGTATGCCGAGATCGCAAAGTTGTACGCCATCATTCGATCTCCACGGCAGTTTCCTCTCGAGTTTCCGAAATTCCTTGTCGCCGCAGCAATCCACCGGCTGATCTCGAATCGTTTGGTGCGGCAGATTGGGCGTCGGATAATGATGCGCCTGCCCGACGACCTCGCCACACGCATAAGAATGCGGGTTGTCCTGCTACTTGCCCGGCGTTGATATGCGTGTTATGCGTTCCGACCCTGCTGACCCGTTCTATCGGGGAAGCAAGGCAATCCGGCCGCGAATCTTCCCCCGCAACGAGATGCCACTTGCGGCGGCTGATCCTGTATCAGATCAGTCCAGTCCGACCGCCGCCGTGCGCCACGTCTGGATTCTGTTTATTTTTTTATGTGGCCCGGCTGGCGCGAGGAACTCGAGTCCAACCGCTGGCATTGGGGGAAACGGTGGGCGCGCACACTGCCGGTAGTTTTCATTCAGCCCGAGCTGAGAAGGGGACGCTGCGGATGCCAACCCCGAGCCGCGGCTTGCGAATGTCGAGATTCTCTCGGTGGAGGCGCATCCGTCAGATCCCGGATCGCTGCTGAGCGTTGGACTGCGGCAGAGCGGGCAAATCGCCGCGCATATGCTGTCGCGCGGGCACGAGCGGCCGCTGTTCTGGTTCTACAACCCTTGGCTGGCAGTACCGTACATGATGCTGCCGGCGGCCGCCCGGACATATCATGCGCACCGAAAACTATTTCGATTTTGACGACATACCAGAAAGCTGGATGGCGCTTGCCCGGCACTCGATCGAGACGAGCGACCTCGTCATCTGTTGCAGCGAGGGTGTCGCTGGCGGCTTTGCCACTCACACGCGGCGCAAAGATTTCGTTACTTTGCCCAATGGTTGCGAGTATCCGAAGTACAGTTGTCGCGGCCGCACCAAGTGGCGAATGGCCGGTTCTATTGCAGACTGGCAGCGGTCAAATCGTCGACTGGCCGTCTTCGCCGGGAACATAAATCTGCGCCTGGACTACGGGCTGCTTACCATGCTGGCGGCTAGGCATCCCGGAAATCGGCTTCGTGTTCGCCGGGCCGATAAGCCTCAAAAGTCTCTCAGTGCCTCAGCGGCGCATGTGAGACGCGCTACTTCGGCGGAGCAACGTCCGCACCCTCGGTCGGCTGCCGCCGGAGGATCTCCCGGCGCTTTACTGGGGCTGCGACGTCGGGATCTTGCCATACCGCACGGACATGCCAATGCTGGTCGAGAATGGATTCCCGCTCAAGGCGTTGGAAATGGCTGCGGCGGGACTGCCGGTGGTATCGAGTTTGATGAAACCGCTGCGTCATGTGCCGCAAGCGGTGACGGTGGTTGACTCGCCCGAGGCGTTCCACGTTGCCCTGGCCTCGCATTCGAGACGCACGCGCCCGACAGCAGATCGCGAGGCCGCGGAACGTGTTTGTCGCGCATATGATTATGATGCCTTGTTCGAACGGATGCTCGGCGAGCTCGCCCCCCGGCTCGAGGATCGGCCCCCGCGACCCGGCAATCTTTCCGACCTCGTGGCCGGCATCGGGCTGGAAACCTACCGCAGCAACCTAGTCCGGTTCGTGGACGCGGCCGCCGGCCCGCGCCCGCCGGCCCGTAATGGAACTTCGCGACCGACATCGACGACAACGACTGAAGCGGCCATTCCGTTACTCCTGAGGTATCGTCCCGCGGCCGGTCCGCAGCGCTCGTACCCATTTCCGTGCGTCGCCTCGGCCGCCGGTGGATGGCCTAGAAGGTAATTTTCAGATCTGTAGTGAATGTAATGCCGTTTCCGCGTCAGCGGCGGCAAACGGGAGGAGCCGTGGACACGCTGAACGTCAAGAACCAATGCGGCCGGCCCCTCCAGCGATCGCGACACCGGTTAAAAATTCTAATTCTTCACAACAACAGCGATTTGTCGCAGGTGCGGCGGACCTCGTTCAACCACGCATTCTGTCTACTGAAATACGCACCGTGGAATAGCTATGAGCTGCACGCGTTCGGGCAGCCGATCACAAATCGGCTGAGGCAGCAGAAGTTTGACGCGATCATCCTGGACACGACCTTCCTGTGTTGGCGCTGGTGCTATCCGCGCCGAGATTATATCGATCGCTTGCTGCGGGAGTATTCGTTTATCGCCGACAGCGACGCGATCAAGATCGCGCTGCCGCAGGACGAATATGATCACGCTGCGGTGCTCGACGAATGGATGACCAACTGGCGGATCAATCTCATTTTCTCCGCCTCCTACGAATACCGTGACATCCTTTATCCGACGGCGCGGACGCATGCCGAAATCGTGCAAGGTCTGACCGGGTTCATCGACGATGCCGACGTCGCGCTGACGCGGCGGCTTGCGCGACCCTTCGAGGAGCGAGCCATCGACGTCGGCTATCGTGCCAAGACCTTGCCTGCCTATTTTGGGCGATTCGGGCAGCTCAAGTCCGAGATCGGCCGCCAGTTCGTGCAATCGTTCAGCCATGCCGGACTAGCGCTGGATATTTCGGTTGATCCCGAGGATACGCTTCTGGGCGACAACTGGCTGCGCTTTCTTGGCAATTGCCGCTTTACGATCGGTTGTGAGAGCGGCAGCTCGCTCTTCGACCCGGTCGGCGACATCAATCGAGCCTGCGCGGCTTATGTCGCCCAACATCCGCGCGCGGAGTTTGAGGAGATCGCGGCCGCATGCTTCCCCGGTCAGGACATGCAGCGCATCTTTTCGGCGATCTCCCCGCGTATTTTCGAGGCAGCGCTGGCGGGTACTTGCCAGATACTGGTGCCCGGCCACTATATGGGGATTCTCAAGCCAGACGCGCATTACATCCCATGGGAACCTGATGGTTCGAAAGACGATGCCGTCCTGGCGTCCCTGAACGACTGGCCCAGCGCCAAGGAGCGTGCCGAAAATTGCCGCGCAGCTCTTCTCGATGACGAGAGTCTCAGCTATCGCGGTTTTGTGAATACTCTACTCGATCGCATCGATCGACATCTCGAAACACACGGCCGGCTGCGGCCGCACAGCAAAGAGAAAATCGAGCCGCCCACGAGCGACGCGGAGCGTATCCATCGGCTGGCGGAAATGGTCGTTGAAGGCACCCTCACCCATCGTCGGGATGCAATGGAGGCGGACGCCGGCGGCGGAGAGTTCGCGCCGAAAGCCGCGGCCAAAAAGCGGGCGTCGATGCCGAGCGGCCCGCGGATTTGCCTTTTGGCCCTGTCGGCAATACCCGACGATCCTCGCGTCCGTCGCCAAGGTGACTTATTCTCCGATATCGGCTGGAATGTCACCGGAGTTGGATTGCCGGGCGGGCGCTCCGAGGCTCCGAGTTGGCCGATTTTCACAGAGGCCGCAACCGCAGCGACTTCGCCAGAGGCCAATCCGCTTCCGAAACCGGCTTACAGAGGGCTTGCACGGTGGCGCAAGGCGATATGGAACGGCTTCGCGGGGAGGCCGGGTTTCAGACGATCGGCCCTGATGTCGCATCGGGTCTACATGGCGAGTCGCGAGATGCTGCGGGCCGCCGTTGCGCCTGCAAAGCCCGCCCTGTGGCGTTTGGTTGGTTTTGAGGAGCTCGCTCGGGTTATCTCTGATCCGGACAAGGTTCGCAACGTCCTAAGGTACGGTTTACGAACGCATTGGGCGCGTTTTCAGCCCGATGTCACCAATAGGATTTTTTGGCACGAGCTCGCGATTTCGCGGTTGCTGCTGTCAATGTACGAGGCGGCACGCTCGGTCGAGGCGGACATCTGGCTGGCGAACGATTGGACAGCGCTGCCGCTGGCGGCTCGATTGGCGCACGAACGGGGTGGCGTGTACGTTTACGATACGCACGAATTTGCCACCGAAGAATTTGGCGAAAGACCCAATTGGCGACGATGGACGAGGCCGCTCGTTCATGCCATCGAAAAAAATCACCTTCGCGACGCTGCGGTAGTCTCGGCCGTTTCCGGCGGCATCGCCGCCGGGCTCGACCGTCTCTATTCGCTGCCGCGGCCGACGCTCGTCATCCGGAATACGCCGCGGTATGAAGAAGTTGAGTTTCGTCCTACGGGCGACCGCATTCGCGTCCTTTACCACGGTATCATCGTGCCTGGCCGTGGGCTCGAGACCGCAATCGACAGCGTCGCCGAATGGCGGCCGGAATTCGATCTAGTGATCCGTGGACCGACCAATCCTCAATTCACTCCGACGCTCCGCGCACGCATTGCCGAGCTGGGCTTGCAGGGCCGCGTCGAGCTGGCGCCCCCGGTGCCCATGACAGCGCTGGTGCGGGAAGCCAGGGCATTCGACATCGGTTTTTTTGCCTTGCCCGGACATTCCAAGCAAAACGAGTTCGCGCTGCCCAACAAGATCTTCGAATATATCATGGCCGGGCTGTGTCTTTGCACCAGCGACCTTCCCGAGATTACGAGGATCCTACGCCAATACCGGTTGGGCGTTACCATACCCCACGTCGACCCGGCATCGATCGCTGCCACGATCAATTCCCTCGACCGTGAAACAATCGATCGCTGTAAGCAGAACAGCCTCGATGCGGCAAAGGAGCTCTGCTGGGAGCGCGAATCCGAACGTCTCGTGGCGGCCTATTCTGGCGTCCTCAATCAGATGCCGGGCTAAAGGGCTGAGATCGACATATGTGCGGCATCTGGTTCTCGCTCGGCTTCCCGCCCGACCCGGTATGCATCGACCTGATCGCGCATCGCGGGCCCGACGGGCGAGGTTGGCGCGTGTTCGACAGTGCCGCCGGTCCCGTGGCGCTCGGCCATCGCCGGCTCAGCATCATCGATCTTTCCGATGCGGCGCTGCAGCCGATGTCCTATGCCGAAGACCGTTATTGGGTCGTCTTCAACGGCGAGATCTACAACTACCTCGAGCTGCGCGACGAGCTGACGGCGGCCGGCCACCGCTTCCGCACCGCCTCCGACACCGAGGTACTGCTGGCCGCCTATGCCCAATGGGGCGAGGCGGCGCTCGACCGGCTCCTCGGCATGTTCGCGTTCGTCCTGTGGGACAATCAACAGCAGACCGTTTTTGCCGTCCGCGACCGCTTCGGCATCAAGCCGCTCTACGTCTATTCTACGCCGCAGGGCGTCGCCTTCGCTTCCGAGATCAAGCAATTGCTGCGGTTGCCGGGCTTTGCCGCCCGGCTCGACATCGCCCGGACCTACGATTTTCTGTCGGCCGGCATCATGGATCACACTGCCGGGACGATGTTCGAGGGCGTATTCCAATTGCGAGGTGGCGAATGCGTCCGGCTCGACCCACGGCACTGGCGTCCAGGTGACGCGCTGCCGATACGCCGATGGTACCGCATTCTCGAACCGGGGACGCTCGACATCGGCGAACGCGAGGCCGGTGAGCGCTTCGCGGCGTTGCTGTCCGATTCGGTGCGGCTGCATCTGCGCTCGGACGTGCCGGTCGGCAGCTGTCTGTCGGGCGGCCTCGATAGTTCGGCGATCGTCTGTTTGATGGCGCGCGCGCTCGACGCCGGCGGCGACGGCGCCAAAGTGCACAGCATCAGCGCCTGCTACGACGAGAAGAGCGTCGATGAGCGCCCGTTCATGGAGGCGGTGGTGGGGCACACCGGCAGCGTTCCGCACTGGTGCCATCCGCGCGTCGATGACGCCTTTACCTTGGCCGAGCGCATCACCTGGCATCAAGACGAGCCCTATGGCAGCACCAGCATCTTTGCCCAGTGGTGCGTATTCGACGAGGCGCGCCGCGCCGGGCTCAAAGTCATGCTCGACGGGCAGGGCGCAGACGAGCAGCTCGCCGGCTACCATGGCTGCTTTTACTACCATTACGCGAAGCTGATCCGGCGCCGGCGCTTTGGCGCCTTGCTGCGCGCGATGCTGGAGCGGCACGCCTGGCACGGCGTCTCGTTCTGGGAGCAGGCGCGCGCATACGTCCCGCTGCTGCTGCCGGCGGGGCCGTTGCGACTTTTTCGCCGCCGCCGCAGCCGCCCGGCCCTCGTTCAGCGTGCATGGCTGGACGGCGAGGCGCTTCGGCCCCATCTCGCCCGCAGCGCGTTCGAGACCGCGCGCGAGACGATCGGTCGGCCGCCGATCGAGGGGATCGGCGATCTCTGCGTCGTCCTCACGCAATCCTCGAACCTGGCAATGCTGCTGCACTGGGAAGACCGCAACAGCATGGCCCATGGCATCGAGGCGCGTGTGCCCTTTCTCGATCACCGTCTGGTCGAATTTTCGATCGGCCTCGGGGACCGGCACAAAATCGTCGGGGCGGACACCAAGCGCGTGCTGCGTCGCGCCATGGCCGGGACCCTGCCCGACAAGGTACGCCGCCGGCGCGACAAGCTCGGTTTTTCCACCCCGGAAGAGATCTGGTTTCGCGGCCCGCTGCGCGAGCTGGTCATGGCCGGTGTCGAGCAGACGCTCGCCCGCTATCCGGCGCTATTCCATCGATCGGATGTGCTGGCTCATACCGCCGATATGCTGGAGGGCCGTCGGCCCGTCGACTTCTCGCTGTGGCGGATCGTAAACTTGGGGATTTGGGGCCGTTCTTTCGCAGTGAGCGTATGAACATTGGAATGACCAAGCGCAAATGTGTTAACGACGGGATCGGAAATTGTGAATGGGCCGCGTCGTCGACAAAAACGGGAACGAGGATGGACCAGAATCTACAACCGCGCGCCGTTACCATCGTCTTGATGGGCGATTCGATCACCGCCGGCCAGTACATCGATGCCGCGGATCGCTGGGGTTCGCTCGTCGGTGACGCGATCCTGCGCCGGTACTTGCCGACGCCGATAAATTTTCAGATTCTGAACCGGGGCATATCGGGAGAGACGACGCGTCAAGGGCTCGAGCGCTTCCCGAGTGATGTGCAACAACATTTTCCTGATATCGTGACACTGCAATTCGGGCTCAACGACTGCAATTGCTGGGTGACCGACCGGGGGTTGCCGCGGGTATCGGAAGCCGCCTATCGCGCCAATCTGATCGAGATGATCGAGCGATCACGGCGCTTTGGAGCGCGCCGCGTAATCCTGTCGACGAACCACCCGACACTGCGTCACAAGATCTTGATGAGCGGCGACAGTCTGGAACATCGCCGGCGCCGCTATAATGATCACGTCCGCGAGATCGCCGCGATCGCCGAGGTCGATTTTTGCGACATCGAGGCTGCCTTCGCTCCCCTCGATCGCGACGAGCTGGCCGCGATGCTGCTGCCCTATCCCGATCAGCTTCATCTCAGCGTCGCCGGGAACCGGCTCTATGCAAGCTGCATATTGCCTCATCTCGAACGCGCCGTGGCAGACCTCCTCGCCCAATAGGAAACCTGCAATGAGCAAGAGTCCGACCGACCTGCACTGGAACGAGCGCGCGCTGACCGAGAGCGACGAGGCCAAGGTCAACATTCATGACACCGTGCAACGCGACCTCGAGCTCGATTTCGTGCTGGCCAACTTGCCTGCTGACGGAAGGGTGCTGGAAGTCGGCTGCGGCAACGGCTACGTCACGCGGTTGATTAGGGAACGCACGCGATTGGTCGACGCTTTCGACTTCGCCGAAAACATGATCGATCGCGCCCGCGCGGTTTGGGGCGAAGCAAACAACCGTTTTTTTCACGGCAGCGTCGTCGAGCCCGCGACGTGCGCGGCAAATACCTATGACGCCGCCGTCTGTGTTCGCGTGTTGATCAACTTGCGCGACCTGCACGAGCAGGCCACGGCGATCGAGAACCTTGCCCAGTGGCTCAAGCCGGAAGGCAGGCTGATCCTGGTCGAGGGCTTTCGCGACGGCTTCGAGGCCCTGAACCGCTTGCGCCGCGAATGTCAGATGCCAAGTATAGTCCCGGCCAGAATAAACTATTATTCAGAGCTCGCCGAGCTCTGGCCGGCGATCGAGCGCCGGTTCGAGGTTGCCGACGAGTTCCACACCGGCACGTTCGACTTTTTGACCCGTATCGTCTACCCTCGGCTCGTCGGACCCGATCGGGTCGACAATGCCGACGAGTTCCTCACCAAGATCGAGATAGTCGCGCAACACTTCAATCCGCCTGCTCTCAAGCAACTGGCTAGGGTGAGAGGTTTTGTGTTGATCAAACGTCAGCCGTGATCGCATCCTACGTGGCAACCGTGGCGTATGATCTTCGCTGGCTGGTTCAGAATTTTCCTGGCCGGCACCTTACGCCGTGAGCGCGGCGGGCCTGCTTGGTCTCACGGCGGGGACGGCTGTGCGACGATGACCGATGAATTGAACGTGGTCTTGATCGTTCATACCGCATCCGAGCGGATCGGGACCGTGCGCGAGCATGTGGAGGCGCTGACCCGTGGCACGCGCCATCATGTGGTGAAGATCGACAATGCGGTGGCGGCATCGGTCGGCTTCGAGCCCTTCGACGTGATCGTGCTGCACTATTCGCTGGTGATCGCCAACCCTTACTATATCTCGCCTCGGCTAAAGGAGAAAATCGCGAGATTTCCTGGATTGAAAGTCCTGTTCATTCAAGATGAAATGCGGTGGATCGATGCCACCGCGCAGGCGATGCACGAGCTCGGCATCGGCGTCGTGTTCTCTCTGGTGCACCCGAGCGTGGTACGGAAAGTGTACCATCATCCCTTTCTGTCAAATGTTCGTTTCGAACACACTTTGACCGGCTTTGTTCCGAAAGAGCTGGTGTCCGGCCGGGTCCCCGAATACGAGCAAAGGCCGATCGATGTGGGGTATCGCGCCCGTAAGCTGAGCGCATGGTACGGCTCTCACGCGCTGCAGAAGTGGCAGATCGCCGAAGCTTTCCTCAGTGACGCCCGCCCGTTCGGTCTCAACCTGGATATCTCGACCCGCGAGGAAGATCGTATCTATGGCAAAAAATGGATCCGCTTTCTCGCCAATTCGAAGGCCTGCCTCGGCACCGAGAGCGGTGCCAGCGTGCTCGACTACACCGGCGAAATCCAGCGCAACGTCGAAGCCTATTTGATCGGGCATCCGAACGCCGATTTCGCCGAGTTGCGCCACCGCTTCTTCAGCGAAATCGATGGCCGCGTGGTGATGAACGTGATTTCTCCACGCTGCTTCGAGGCCGCCGCGCTGCGCAGCCTGATGGTCATGTACCCCGGAGAATACGGCGGACTGCTCGAGCCCGGCCGCCACTACGTGCTGTTGCAGCCGGATCACGCCAATCTCGAAGACGTGGTCGAGACCATCCGATCGCCGGCGCGGGCCAAGCCGATTATCGAGCATGCGTACCGCGAAATCGCCTGCTCCGACGATTTGAGCTTCTCGGCGCTCGGTCGGCACTTCGACCGCGTCCTCGGCGAGGAAGGGCGGCTCGTCCGGATGCATGCGCCAATGCCGAGGCTCGCCCGGCGCGGCGGATCGGGCCCGTCGAGCCTTTCGTGGCAACTGCGGCTGAGATCGTCAGCGGCCGGCATGGTCTCCCGGCTGCGCATTGCGCTCGCCGTAAATGCCGTTCGCATGGAGCGGATGGTGCTCCTAGGAGCCAAGACGACCTTGCCGCCCCAGCTGTTCGAGCATATCGAAATCCGCATGCGCCAGCTGCGCCGCTCGGCAAGAAAAGCAATCCTCAGGGTCTGAGGCGACGTGCCCAATCACTGGCTCCGGCCACCCTCGCGTTCTGTAAGGAAATGATGGAATTGCGGATTTGGACTGAGCCATGTGCGGAATAGCCGGGATAGTCGACCTCACCGGGAGGAGCGTGCCCGGGCTCGAACGCCAGCTGCATTTGATGAGTTGGCTGCTTGCCCACCGCGGTCCTGACGGGCACGGCATCTGGCACTCCGGATCCGGCCAGGCCGGGCTCGCCCACCGCCGCTTGGCGATCATCGATCTGAGCGAGGCCGCGCAACAGCCGATGCTGGCGCCGGGCCCGAATGCGATCAGCTATAATGGCGAAATCTACAATTATCGCGAGCTTCGCGCCGCGCTGTCCGAGGGATGGCGTTTCCGCTCGAATTCCGACACCGAATGCATCCTCGCCGCTTACGACCGCTACGGCACCGATTGTCTCGACCGGCTGCGCGGCATGTTCGCGTTCGCGATCTGGGATGACCGGCGCCGGCGGCTCTTTTGCGCGCGCGATCGCTTCGGCATCAAGCCGTTCTACTATGCCGTGATCGGCAACCTCTTTGTCTTCGCGTCCGAGGCCAAGGCGCTGCTGCCGTTCCTGCCGGCGATCGAAACCGACCCCGAAGCCCTCGCCGAGTACTTGACGTTCCAGTACACGATCGGCACGGCAACGCTGTTTCGGGGAATTCAGCAACTGCTGCCCGGCCACGCGCTCACTGTCGAGAACGGCGAAGTCCGTACCTGGCGCTATTGGGATGTTCGCTACGAGATTGATTACGACCACAGCCCGAGATATTTCGAGAACCGCCTCGTCGAGCTGCTCGACGAATCGGTGCGCCTGCATCTGCGCAGCGATGTGCCGGTCGGCGCCTATGTGTCGGGCGGCGCCGATTCGAGCGTGATCGCCCTGCTTGCCGCCAAGGCCAGCCCCGGCCTTGCCGGCTGCTTTCACGGCCGCTTCACTCAGTATTCGGGCTACGACGAGAGCGGCTACGCCCGCACCGCGGTCGAGGGGGCGGGCGCGCAATTGCACATCGTCGACATCACCGCCCAGGATTTCCGGGACCACATCGAGGACGTGCTCTACCATCTCGACGTTCCGGTGGCCGGTCCCGGCTCTTTCCCGCAATTCATGGTCTCCGAGCTCGCCGCACGCCATCTGAAGGTGGTGCTCGGCGGCCAGGGCGGCGACGAGATCTTTGGCGGCTACGCCCGCTACCTGCTGGCTTATTTCGAGCAGTGCATCAAGGCGGCGCTCGACGGGACCTACAAGAACGGCAATTTCGTCGTCACCATCGAATTGATCGTCCCGAACCTCGGCTTGCTGCGCGAATACAAGCCGATGCTCGCCGAGTTCTGGCGGGAAGGGCTCTTCGCCGGTCTGGACGAGCGTTATCTAAGGCTCGTCGACCGTTCCACCGATGTCGAGACCGAGATCGACTGGACATTGCTCGACAAAAACCGTGTTGCCGAAGCCTTTCTGGCGATCTTCAACAATCAGACCAACGTCCGCAAAGAAGCCTATTTCGACAAGATGACGCATTTCGACTTCAAGTGTCTGCTGCCGGCACTGCTTCAAGTCGAAGACCGCATGAGCATGGCGCATGGGCTGGAAAGCCGGGTGCCGTTTCTCGACCATCCGCTGATCGAATTTCTCGCCACCGTCCCAGCCGATCTGAAATTCGAGGGCGGGCGCATGAAGCACCTCTTAAAGCTCTCCTATGCCGATGTGCTGCCGCCGTCGATCGCCAATCGGCGCGACAAGATGGGCTTTCCGGTGCCGCTGAAGGAATGGTTCTCGGGCGAGCTCAGAGATCTCGTCCAAGACATTTTTCGCAGCGACCAGGCGCGACATCGCCCCTTTATGAACTCGCAGGCCGTGCTGGCCAATTTCGAAAGCGCCGGGCGTTTCTCGCGCAAGGTTTGGGGGCTGCTGTGCCTCGAGTTGTGGCATCGGCTGTTTCACGATCAGGCGGCCCGGTATCGGCGAATGCTGACCGAGGCCCCCAGTGCCGCGCCGGGCCTCGCCCCGGCCGCCGACTGACCTGCCGCAAAAGGAGAATGCAGGAAATGAAGGTGTTCGTGACCGGCGGGTCGGGCCAGGTCGGCTCCACCGTCGTCGATTTCCTGCTGGCCCGCGGCGATGAGGTCGTGGCGATCGACAATTTCGCGACCGGCCGGCGCGACAACCTGACCCCGCACCCGCGGCTGCGCCTGGTCGAGGACAGCATCGTCAGCGCCCGCGTGGTGGACGGGTTGATCGGCGATTTCCGCCCAGATGTGGTGATCCACACCGCGGCTTCCTACAAGGACCCCGACGACTGGGAATCCGACGCGCTGACCAACTGCGTCGGCAGCGCCAATGTCGCGCGCGCCTGCAAAACCTGCAAGGTCGGGCGGCTGATCTATTTTCAGACCGCACTCTGCTACGGCACCCGGCCGGCCGAGCAGCCGATCAGCCTGAGCCACCCGCTCGATCCCGGGAACAGCAGCTACGCGATCTCCAAGACCGCCGGCGAGCACTACATCGAGCTGAGCGGCGTCGACTGGATCACCTTCCGCCTCGCCAATGTCGTCGGGCCGCGCAACGTCAGCGGGCCGTTGCCGATCTTCTTCGAGCGGTTGTCGCAAGGAAAGCGCTGCTTTGTGACCGAGGCGCGGCGCGACTTTGTCTTCGCCCAGGATCTCGCCCGCGCCGTCGTCAGGGCCGCCGACGGCGCCGGCCGCGGCACCTACCATTTCTCGTCGGGAAAGGATGTAGCGATCAAGGAGCTCTACGACGCGGTGGTGCGGGCGATGCAGCTCAACGAATATCCGGAGCCCGAAATCCGCCCGCTCGGCCCCGACGACGCACCGACGATCCTGCTCGATCCGTCGCGCACCTTCCGCGATTTCGGCGAAATCCGGTTCACCCCGCTCGATGAAATCGTCGCGACGACCGTCGCCCATTTCCGCGAGCACGGGGTCGAGGGCGGCTACACCCATCTTCGCGCCGGGCAGAGCCGATGAGGCTCTTGATCACCGGCGGCGCCGGTTGTCTCGGCGCCAACCTCGTCGAGCACCTGCTTCGCCAGGGACACGACGATATCCTGGTCATCGACAATTTCGCCACCGGGCGGCGTGAGGCCGCTACCGCCGAGACCCGGCCTCGCTGATCGTCGAAGGGTCGATTGCCGACCGCGGCCTGGTCGACCGCACTTTCCGGGACTTCCACCCGACCCACGTCATACACAGCGCCGCCGCTTATCAGGATCCGGGCGACTGGCGCGAGGACGCCGCCACCAATGTCGGCGGCACGATCAACATCGTCGAGGCCTCACGGCGGGCCGGCGTGAAACGCTTGGTCAACTTCCAGACCGCGCTCTGCTATGGCCGGCCCGAACGGTTGCCGATCCCGGTCGACCACCCGACCCGCCCATTCACCAGCTACGGCATCTCCAAGACCGCGGCGGAGGCCTATATCGCGATCAGCGACCTGTCCTGGGTTTCGCTGCGGCTCGCCAATGTCACGGGCCCGCATCTGGCGATCGGGCCGATCCCGACCTTCTACAAGCGGCTCAAGGCCGGCCAGCCGTGCTTTTGCACCGCCGCGGTGCGCGATTTTCTCGACATCGGGGATTTTCTCGACCTCGTCGACCTGGTGCTGCGCCCCGACGCCCCGAACCGGGATGTTCAACGTCTCGACCGGCGAAGGCCGCACGATCGCCGAGGTCTTCGACGCGGTCGCGGCCTATCTGGGCATCGAGCCTGCCGAGCCCGTCCCGGTGGTGCCGCCTGGCGCCGACGATGTCCCCGCGGTCGTGCTCGACCCGTCCCGAACGACTGAAATATTCGGCTGGCAGGCGAAGGTGGGTTTTGCAGAGTCTATTCGCCGCATGCTGCGCTGGTACGACGAGCACGGCGTGCCGGCGCTCCACAGCCACCTGCGGCCGGCAGCGGGCGACAAGCCATGACGCAAAGCGGTTTTGCCGGGGCCACGGTGCTGGTGGTCGGCGGCGCCGGCTTTGTCGGCGGCGCATTGGTTCGCCGGCTGCTGCCGATGCAGCCGCGCCGGGTGGCGATCGTCGACAATCTGCTGTCGGCGGACATCGGCAATGTGCCCGACCATCCGGCCGTCGATTTCGTGCAGGCTTCGATCACCGATGACGAGATCCTCGCGGCACTGCCGGACGATCTCGATTTCGTCTTTCATCTCGCCTGCTACCACGGCAACCAATCCTCGATCGCCGATCCGCTGGCCGACCACCAGAACAACACGCTGACGACTTTGAAGCTCTTCGATCGGCTCAAGGATTTCCAGGGGCTGAAGAAAGTCGTCTACGCCGCGGCCGGCTGCGCCGTCGCCGAGAAGACCTTCGGCGAAGCCGCGGCAACCGCCGAGGACGCGCCGGTATCGCTGTATCACGACAGCCCGTACTCGATCTCCAAGCTCGTCGGCGAGATGTACGGCAATTATTATTTCGCGCATTACGGTCTGCCCTTCGTCAAGGCGCGGTTTCAGAACGTCTACGGGCCGGGCGAGATCCTGGGCGCCGGGCGCTGGCGCGGGACGCCGCATACGGTGTGGCGCAACGTCACCCCGACCTTTGTCTGGAAGGCGCTGCACGGCGAGGCGCTGCCGGTCGAGAACGGCGGTGTGGCGACCCGCGATTTCATCTTTGTCGAGGATATCGTGCGCGGCCTTCTCGCCTGCGCCGAGCGGGGCGCGCCGGGCGAGGTCTACAACCTCGCCTCCGGTGTCGAGACCTCGATCCTCGATCTCGCCCGCACCATCAACGAGCTCACCGGCAACCCGACGCCGATCGCGCTCGCCCCGGCGCGGGACTGGGACCGTTCCGGCCGGCGTTTTGGCGATCCCGGCAAGGCGCGCCGCGAGCTGGGCTTTGTCGCCGACACCCCGCTGCGCGATGGGCTGCGGCGCACGATCGACTGGACCCGCGCCAACCGCGACATGATCCGCCGCTCGATGCTGCAGCATGCGCCCCATCTGCCCGAGCTGCGCGAGGTGGTGGGCTGAGCGGCCGGCGCATCCTGACCGTCGTCGGCGCTCGCCCGCAATTCGTCAAGGCGGCGGCGGTTTCGCGCGCGATCAAGGCGCGCGGCGGCGAAATCTCCGAGATCCTGGTCCATACCGGCCAGCATTTCGACCCCGGCATGTCGCAGGTTTTCTTCGACGAGCTCGGGCTCGACCCGCCGCGATTCAATCTCGGCATTCACAGTGGCGGCCATGGCGAGATGACCGGCCGGATGCTGGCCGCGATCGAGCGCCTGATCCTCGACGAGCGGCCGGATTTGGTGCTGGTGCCGGGCGACACCACCTCGACCCTGGCCGGCGCGCTGGCGGCGGCGAAGCTGCACGTCCCGGTCGCCCATCTCGAAGCGGGCCTGCGCTCGTTCAACCGCCGCATGCCGGAAGAGATCAACCGCGTTCTGACCGACCATTTGAGCGCGCTCTTGCTGTGCCCGACCGAGACCGCGGTCGCCAACCTCGCCCGCGAGGGGATCACCGCCGGCGTCCACGACATCGGCGACGTGATGTACGACGCGACCTTGTTCGCCGCCGCCGCCGCCCGGCGCTCGGACGTGCTGGATCGCCTCGGCCTCGCCGGGCGCCCCTACGCGCTGGCCACCGTGCACCGCGCCGAGAGCACCGACGATCCCGAGATGCTGGCCCAGATCGTCGCCTTTCTGCGCGAGCAGGCGCGCGAGCATCCCGTCGTTTTCCCGCTCCACCCCCGCACCCGCCAGCGCTTCGACGCCGCGCAGCCGGATCTCGACGGCATCATCCTGTGCGAGCCGCTGGGCTATCTCGACATGCACCGCCTCTTGCAATCGGCCGTCGCGGTCTTCACCGATTCCGGCGGCTTGCAAAAGGAGGCCTATTTCCACCGCGTCCCCTGCGTCACCCTGCGCACCGAGACCGAATGGGTGGAGACCGTCGAAGCCGGCTGGAACCGCCTCTGGCAAGGCCCCGACTACGCCCCCCGCCGCGACATCGCCGCCTACGGCGACGGCCACGCCGCCGAACAGGCGGTCGACCGGATCGTCGATTATCTCAATTCAGTCGGGCCTTGATCCCCGGTCACCCGAGAGCCGTAGTTGCCGGGCTTGGGGACAAGGCGCGGGCCGCGGCAGCCCGATACGAGCAGCTCCCCTCACCCTGCCCTCTCCCCCTCTCTCCGGCAACGCTCTATCGCTAATGTTCAGACTCAATCAGACGATTCATCCGAGATCGGCCGGTATTGTCTTCCCGGCGAAGGCCGGGATCCATCTCAGCCATGGGCACCGGCCTCCGCCGGTGTGACGAGGTAGCTGGTACCTGCGAATCATGTGATTGATTCTGAGCACTATATCCCCGCTGCGCGAAGGCAAGACGGCGAGCTGAGGCGAGACGGGAGGATCAGATTATGAGTGGCGCAGCCGAGCAATTTGAAGGCGGTTGTCTGTGCGGCGCGGTCCGTTTTGTCGCGACTGGTCAACCAAAGGGCGTCTATTGGTGCCATTGTCAAAGTTGCCGCAAGCACAGCGGCGCACCTGCTTCGGTGTTTGTCGCCTTTGAACGTGCGGCTTATACGCTAACCAAAGGTGAGATCACCAAATTCGACTCTACGCCGGGAAGAACGCGGCGCGGGTTTTGCGCTCGCTGCGGGTCGACTTTGACCTGCGAAAGCGCCGGGCTGCCCACCGAGACGCATTTCTATGTCGGCGCATTCGATCGCGCGGCCGAACTGAAGCCGACACGACACGTATTTCCCGAGGAGCACCTGCCTTGGGTATATATGGATAATTGAGCGCGCGACTGATAAGAGGAGGACCGCGGCTCAGTATCCGCTATTCCGGTTTGTGCGCCAGAAAGGCGTAACCAAACACTTCGAACAACCGTGCCTTACTCTCGCCGCCGGCACCGGCACTCGCACCGCTTTTCAAACGACCTGTCCCGGATTTTGGGGATCGGCCCGCTCAATATCTTGTGTACCGCGGGCAGCAAGTAGATTTTTCCCACGTCGAGTATTCGCGGGCGATTTTCGGGCTTGTGAAACCAGTCGAACCGAGGCCGCCGCCGTGTTTCGCCTCACGCGGGCCGGGAGGACTTGGCGGGTACTTCAAAATATTTTACATAATGGCGGTTATGGTGCGTCAGGAAAAGCTGGCGCGTTCCAGCTGGTGAAAGTCCGGCCCGGGTAAGGCCGTAGCGGGCGGCCCGGTAGCGAGTGTTGCGTAGTCGTCGGCGACGGCGGGTGCGAAGCGTACACAGCGATCCGATGGGGTGTGAGATTGAGCCTCGAAATCCATAAAATCGCAGAGGCCGAGGCGGTCATAAGCGTCGAAGGCAACATGTGCGGCACCGTCATGCGAGGGGCCGTCGCTCTGCCGGGGTCGAAGGCCACATCACGTCGGAAGGGAAGGCGTCGGAACCTGAGAGATCTCACCTCCGGCCACAGGCTATAGGCCGACTGGCCCGCATCGGGAAGGCGAGGAGCCGAAGCCGATGATGCACGGGCGTGAGAAGTCAGAACTCCGTCGTAGTAGCGGGGAAGTCGCCGAACAAAACCGGGCGACCGGTAGCGGAGGCGGCGGAGCGAAGGACGGAGGCCGAGGAGAACGCGATCCAGCAACGCACGCGCCGGGCGCAGAACCGGGAAAGCGTGTCACAGGCGCTGGGGCGCGTACGGGAAGCCGCTAGGCAACGGAAAAAGGAACGGTTCACCGCGCTCTTCCACCACATCACGGTTGACCTGCTGCGGCTGTCGTTTTTCGCCCTCAAGCGAGACGCGGCGCCCGGTGCGGACGGCGTGACGTGGCAGGACTATGAGGCAGACCTTGAGCGCAAGCTCGAGGATCTACATGCCAGGGTCCATCGGGGAGCGTACCGGCCGCAGCCATCCCGGCGTCGGTATATACCGAAGGCCGACGGACGGCAGCGACCGCTCGCCGTGGCGGCGCTTGAGGACAAGATCGTCCAAAGAGCAACTGCCGCCGTACTGAACCAAATCTATGAGGACGACTTCCTCGGGTTCTCGTACGGTTTCCGACCCGGGCGCAGCCAGCACGATGCGCTTGATGCTCTGATGGTCGGTATACGCGAAACAAAGGGGGTGAGCTGGATCATCGACGCCGACATTCAAAGCTTCTTCGACACGGTTAGCCACGAATGGCTGATCCGTTTCCTGGAGCACCGGGTCGGTGATCGACGCATCATCCGCCTGATCCAGAAATGGCTCAGGGCGGGGGTGCTCGAAGACAGGTCGGTTACGGTCAGTGAGGCGGGAACGGGGCAGGGCTCGGTGATCTCACCGCTGCTTGCCAACGTTTACCTGCACTACGTCTTCGATCTCTGGGCCGACCGCTGGCGACGGCGGGAGGCCACCGGCACCATGATCATCACGCGCTATGCGGATGATCTGGTGATCGGGTTCGAGCGCCAGGCCGACGCGCATCGGTTTCTCCAGATGATGCGGAAGAGGTTTGAGGAGTTCGCGCTGTCGCTCCACCCTGAGAAGACCCGGCTGATCGAGTTCGGTCGCTACGCGGCGCACAACCGCGAGCAACGCGGTCTCGGTAAGCCGGAGACCTTCAACTTCCTGGGTTTTACGCTGATCTGCGGCCGAACCCGCCGGGGAGTTTTCCAGCTCAAACGGAAGACCCGGCGCGACCGTAGCCGTGCGAAGCTCCAGGAAATCAAGGAGGAGCTCCGCCGGCGACGACACCATCCCATACCCCAACAGGGGCAATGGCTTCAGCAAGTGGTCAGGGGTTTCTTCGCCTATCACGCCGTGCCGACCAACCTGCCGGCGCTCGTGATCTTCCGACGCCGTGTGACTGAAATCTGGTGGCGCTCGCTTAAACGACGCAGCCAGAGAGACAAGACCACATGGAAGCGGGCAAAGGAAATCGCCGATCACTGGCTGCCCAAACCGAAAATCCTGCACCCGTGGCCGGCACGACGGTTTGCCGTCAAACATCCAAGGTGGGAGCCGTATGCGGGAAAGCCGCACGTACGGTTCTGTGCGGGGGGCGCTCAGTAATGGGCGTCCCTACCGCGATCGGCGCGCAGCAACACGTTTTCATGCGAGCCGCAAAGCCGCCCTGCCGCGAAGGGCGGCAAGATGCCGCCCCCCGATGGCTCGTTATTGCTGACCGGGTGGCTTATAAGCTCCGCGAATTTTCCTCGCCCTCTCCCGAAGGCCGGTAACCTCTTCCATCGTGAAGAGGCGCGTCATCTGAACGTTCTGAATGGTACCAGCGGATACGGCGACGCCGGTTATAGCAGGTGCCATTGCGAAGCGCAGCAGGCCGAGGCCCGCAAGCGGCGGGCCGAGAGCGCGACGCTTGCCGAACTCGCGCGCAGCTACCACGTCGGCAAAAGCACGATTTCGAGGCTCGCAGGATGACGATAAGCAAAGACACTCCCGTAATCTTCACTCCCGACAATGAACCTTACTTGGGCAGGAGAAGCGTTCACGTCTTTGATGAGATCATCATAGCGTGCATGAAGAGTAATGCCCTTGTGGCACCTCATACTCACGACATCAAGAAGACAGATTTGCAGTGGGCAGCGTGCCAAATAATTCCGGCAGCGATTAACCTGAGCCTCTCGCTTCGTGAACTTGTCCGACAAGGCTACTTATACGGTGCTTTGGTTCTCATGCGTTCGCTCGTCGAGCGTTCGATGATTCTTCTATACTTGCACCGCTTTCCTGAAGCCGTGGACATATGGCAGAGGGGCTGGAATTACAAAGAGCGTCCGACGCTAAGTGCCATGTTTAGTCGGATCGGCGCAGATAGGTTCCCCAACTGCGGACCCGAAATTACCCGCTCTCTAAACAGCCTTACCCACGGCGATCCTGCGAGCGCCATGTGGAACCTCGTCGAGACCAGCGAAGGCGAGATGGGCCATGCGGTTTCAAAAATTTTGGATCGCCCTGACTTGTGCGACCGCGTTTGCGGGGATGCCGCCGCATGGATGGCGGTCTTAGTCGGGATGATGCACGCAGTTTTTCCAGATGCCTTTGGTTCCAAACACTAGCCCGTCTCCACGATTTTCAGAATCAGTCTTACGCGCCACACGCTTGTAGACGCCCGATCAAAATGCACCATCACGGCGCGACTGCTTCTTGTTTGAGCAAGTGCCGGGGGCTCGGAAAAGGGTTTTCACGGTCCAGGGGCGCCGAATCGACGGGACACTTCGCCTCGAATTGGCTGACATGGTTTGAATTGAAATACGCGTGGCCCAGGTCTACCGGGAAGTCCCGACCGGCCGCGTACCCTCTTCGCCTCGGCGGCGGAGGTGGGCGCGTCTGCTCCCGATATTGCCGCTAGGAACCATGCGATTGCCATAATCACATGCCACTCTTGCGCCGTCGGCACCGGTGAGCGGGTCCGAAATGGCTTTGAAGGGAGTTGCCGTTGCCTGATCTCGACCTGATAAAACAGGTGGAACAGGGGGTGCCGTTTCGACGCCGTCTATTCGATTTAGTTTCAGGCTCTACGGCCACGTCGCCGGACGGCTATTCGTGATCGCCTACACGCGGCGCGGCGTGGTCACGAAAATCATCTCCGCCCGCAAGGCAAACGCCAGGGAGAGGGACCGGTATGGCGCGGACTGAAGCACGCCTCGAAGCGACGGGAGCCGTCACCCGGCGGCGTTCCGCCGGCCCTTGGGAGCCGGTAGAGCCGCGAACCGATTGGGCGCGTGTCGATGCGACGACCGAAGCGGAGATTGAACGCCAGGCCGCCTTCGATGATGCCGAGGCGGCCAAAGATGCGGCGGCTTGGGTGCGGCGCGTTCGCAGACGTGCCGGACTGTCACAGGCCGAGTTTGCGCGCCGGATCGGCCTATCTGTCGCGACAGTGCGCGGTTGGGAGCAGGGTAAGCTGTTGCCGCAGGGTGCGGCCCGCGCCCTTCTGCGCGTGATCGACCGAGTGCCGGAAGCCGTGCTCGCGCTGAGTGCAGGCTCAATCACCCGCGATTCCGACGCACCGATCTCGAACCGGGCCGGCGGCGGACCTCGAGGCGCTCGATGATACCGTCGTGGCATGTCGCACCTCGCCATGCACGTGCAGGGACATCTGGCAGAGTTGGACATCAACTCGCTGATGGTGCTGCGTGATGTCATGCGACCAAACCCGGCACAGCCACGCGCGCGATCCGGGCCACCGCCTCGCCTCCAATTCGGCCTCTTTCAAATTATCGGCTGGAAGCCATTATCTTGTAAACTGTCACCGTAATCCCATGGTCTCGGAACTTATGCGGGCATCATCGTCGCCGGGATCGGGAATACTGTATTTGCGAACTATAACGTCCAATGAAGGGGAGAAAGGTAATGCACTACTTGATTCTCGTGGCCTTTGGGCTGGTTCTCGCCACTGCTCCCGCCCTGTGCGACGAACTGCACCAGCAAATCCTTCGGGATAGCGGAGCATTGCAAACGCGGCTACAGCAGGAAAAAGCGGCGGCTCAGCTATGGTACAACAGCCTGCCACCGCGCCAGAGACAACTCGAAGATCGGATCGAGCAGGCATTCGATCAGTATGAAAGAACCTATCATGATGTTTTGCCCTATACGCAGCAGAACGTGCAAGAAATGGCACGCCAGATCGGCGCGAGTGGCGATGAATACGCACAGATGACCAATTTCCAGCTACCTGGATGCGACGCGCAAGGCCATTACAAAGCCATGCATGACCTATTGGGCCGCTAATGCGAGCGCCACTGATTTTCCTGCTCGCTACAATTCCGATCGTCGCACTGGCGCAATCCGAGGCGGAAAATGACTTTGTAGTCGGTTGGGCCAAATACGCGACAGCGCTCGAACGCTCGTGCTCTGTGACACGGAACGAACAAGCTTGCGAGATGGCAGATAAAATGGACCCTACCGAAGGCACCAAGATGGCACTGAAAATGCCAAAACTCCGCGATCTGTGCGAGATGCAAGGGCGGCAGGATGCGTGCAAAGCCTACAACGATCTGATTGGCCACGGTCGGCAATACCTTTACTTGGCCGATGATCTCAACAAACGCACTGCTCGGGTTGAACGCGGTCTACCGGATAATGAGCCGTTTGCTCAACCTCAGTGGCGTCCCGGAAACATCGGCCCACGCGTCGGTCAACATGCCCCACCGGGTATCACGGCGCCGGGCGACGATGAAAATTCGCCACTAGCTGCGCCTGCGGGTCCCCCTCCTCCGCGCGCCAGTGGCCCAGGCAGCGGATCAGGGCTCGATGTGAGCCGGTTTCGCCACTAAGTCTTCTACAACTACCTCTTCAAACGGCCCGCTGCTTCCCAAAAGGGCCGACGAAATTGCGATTAAATGACCGCGCCGGCCGCGAAAAACATAAAGATCGCCGACGTGCGGATCACGCTTCAATACTTCTTGGACTTGCAGCGCCAAGCTGTTCATCCCGCGCCGCATGTCGGTGTGGCCGACTGCCAGCCAAACACGAACTCCCGAAGGGACCGGGTTTAGAAGACCGCGCGGGCGCTCACACTCTGGCGCAGCCTGAGACCGGGCCGGGGTTCGTTTCCGGTCAGCCGGGCAAATCGAGCTTGAATGTCAGCAACCGCCGCAGCAGATGGGTTTCGCTGCGCTCAACCCATCCTACAGGGCGACCGGGCTGAATTGTCCGAATGCATCTAAGCACTAGCTCTTCACGGTAGGGACAACCCTGATCGACGGCATAAGGTCCGTCGAGTTCCAGCCCTCACCATCTCTGGCGTCTCATCTACCTCACAATCCACCACCACCGTTTGTCCGACGCCTCGTTGTTGGGTGCCTTAGCACTGAAATTGCCGCAATCGAATGATATGTACCGGCTGGGTGGTACTTACACGGAGGGGCGGCGCTTGCGTGTGGAGGCGGTCATTGAAGCGCCGAGGGTGGAGCGGTTTGCTGCTGATTCCTTGCAGATTGCAGCAAAAGCGACGGGGCCGGGCGGGCGAAGGGAGGCCGGTGGACGCGGCGACACGGTGCTTGTATGAGCGTCGCGATGACCGCCGACAGCCGCATCCGCACCGTCCTGCTGACGCTCGAATACAGCACGAGGTCCTCGTACTATCTCGATTGGGCGGAGGCCTTTTCGTGCTCGCCGCTGTTTGACGTCACGACATTCAACGTCTTCAGCCGCGACCAGCGGCGGGCCGCGCGGCGGGCGATCGAAGGGGCCGAGCTGGTGGTGGCGCTGCACGCCTGCTCGGCCGACACGCTCGAATACCTCGAAGCCGCTGTCCGGCGCGCTTGCAGCGGCGGCGCGGCCGGTTTCTGGCTTTGTCGGCAACGAGTACAACCTTCCCTGGGCGCGGCTCGCCGACAAGCGCGCCTTTTTGCGCGAGACCGCGGCCGACTATATCGGGACCCAGCTGCCATTGGAGACCGGCCGCTGGCTCTATGCCGACACCGGCGCCGAAGTCCTGGCGCTGCCGCATGCGCTGAACGATGCGGTATTTCGCCGCGACAAGCCCGAGGAACTGCGCCCGATCGACATCGGCGGGCGCAGTGCCCGCTACCCGGTCTTCGTCGGCGACGACGAGCGCAACCGGGTGCACGACCGTTTCGCCGAACTCGGGCCGAAAGCCGGCCTGCGCGTCGACATCGACACCGAGAACCGGCTGGACCGGCCCGGATGGGCTGGTTTTCTGAACGACTGCCGCGGCACGATCGGCACCGAGGCCGGGTCCTGGTATCTGGAGCGCGACGACCGCACCGCATTGGCGATCCGCGACTATGTCCGCGCCCGCGCCGGCGGCCGGACGATCAGAGCCGACGGGCTTGATCCATGCGGCGAGCCGGCGCCTTCCCTACCGGATCAAATCCTGGCTGCGCGCATCCGCGAAATTCTCGCCGGTCCGCCACGAGGCGATCGACGACGGCGGGGTGAGCTTTGCCGAGATCGACGAGCACTTCTTTGCCGGCCGGCCGCGTTGCCCGGCCTATTCGAAATCCATCTCGTCGCGGCATTTCGACGCCGCCGGCACCGGCACCTGCCAGATCCTGGTGCGCGGCCGCTACAACGACATCCTGACCGCCGACGAGCATTACATTCCGCTCGAACCCGATCTCGGCAATGTCGAGGAGGCGGTCGCGCGTTTTTCCGACCCGGCCGAGCGGCGGCGGATTACCGACGCCGCCTATGCCCTGGTGCACGACCGGCACACCTATCGCCACCGGATCGCCACCCTGCACGACATGATTTCTTCTTCTCCGCCGAGGTCCGGTCTATCGGCCCCTCTCCGCCCCCTGGGGGGAGAGGGAGGGGCCCACGCCGGTGGCGTGGGAGGGTGAGGTGGGTACGCCACAGCTCAGCACATCGGCCCCCCTCACCCCACCCTCTCCCCCGGCCGGCGGGGGGAGAGGGGGTGTTCCCGGCCGGGTGCGGAACGGGCGCCGGCGCACGCTTTCGGCGTGGGATAGCCACGTAAATGTGCGGCATCGCCGGCTTCGTCCTGCCCGGCCCCTCCCCGTCCCGTGGCGAGCTCGAAGCGCGGCTGTGGGCGATGCTGGCCCCACTGCGGCACCGTGGCCCCGATGACGAAGGCGTGTGGCTTGACGGGCATGCCGGGCTCGCCCACGCGCGGCTCTCTATCATCGACCTGTCGCCCGCAGCACACCAGCCGATGCCGAGCGCCGACGGCAACGCCTGGATCACCTACAATGGCGAGATCTACAATTACGAGGAGGTCCGGCGCGACCTCGCCGCACTCGGCTATCCATTTCGCAGCCGCAGCGACACCGAAGTCATCGTCAATGGCTGGCAGGCCTGGGGGCCGAAGGTCTTTACCCGGCTGCGCGGCATGTTCGCGCTCGCCATTTGGGACAAGCGGGCGCGGCGCCTGATCCTCGCCCGCGACCGGATCGGCAAGAAGCCGCTCTATTATGCCCGGACCGCCGGCGCCTTATTGTTCGGTTCCGAGATCAAGGCGTTGCTGACCTGGCCGGGTCTTGAGCGCCGTCCCGACCTCTCCGCGATCGACCGATACCTCGGCCTCGGTTATGTCCCGGCGCCGATGACCGCCTTCGCCGGCATCCGCAAGCTTCCGGCCGCCCATTATCTGACGATCGAGGCCGCGCCCGACGGCACTCTCGCCGAGCCGGAGATCGTGCGCTATTGGCGGCTCCCGACGCCGCAGCCCGCGCCGCGCCCGCGGCCGGTCGCCGAGCTGCGGCGGGAACTCGTCGCCCTCCTCGAAGAGGCGGTCCGCCTTCGTTTGGTTTCCGACGTGCCGCTCGGCGCATTTTTGTCGGGTGGCGTGGATTCTTCCGCGGTCGTCGCGATGATGGCGCGCGCCGCCGGTGGGCGAGTCAAGACCTTCTCGATCGGTTTCGCAGCGAAGGAGTATGACGAGACCCGCTACGCCCGTCTGGTGGCCGAGCGTTACGGGACCGATCACGAGGAATTCGTCGTCGAGCCCGATGCGGTGGCGGTGCTGCCGCGCCTCGCGTGGCACTACGGCGAGCCGTTTGCCGACCCATCGGCGATCCCGACCTATTACGTCGCGCAACTGGCCCGCCGTAAAGTCACCGTGGCATTGACCGGCGACGGCGGCGACGAGTGCTTCCTCGGCTATCGCCGTTACCAGGCAATGCGCTATCTGTCCCTGCTCGACCGCTGGCCGCGTTGGGGCCGGAACCGGCTTGCCCAGGCCCTGGCACTCGCCCCACAGAAATTGCAGCGGCGGTACCGGTTTCCGCAGATCCGCGATGTGCTGACGGCGTCCGAGCGGCAGCCGGCGCGGCGTTACGCCCCGACCATCCTCTATTTCGCCGACCGCGACAAAGAGGAGCTCTACGGCGAGGCGATGGCTTGCGCGGCCGACGGTTCCGGCGCTGACCTTTTCGAGCCCTATTTCGACGAGGCGGACAATCTGGTCGGCGGCGCCAACCGGGCCGACATCCACACCTATCTGCCCGACGATCTGATGGTGAAGGTCGATGTCGCCAGCATGGCGCACGGGCTCGAATCGCGCGCGCCGCTGCTCGACCATGTGCTGATGGAATGGGCCGCGGCGCTTCCGGTCGAGGTAAAATTCGCCGGCGGGGTCACCAAGGCGCTCTTCAAATCGGCGATGGAGCCGTATTTGCCGCGCGAAATCCTGTATCGCCCGAAGCGGGGGTTCAGCTGCCCGATCGACCAATGGTTCCGGCATGAGCTCCGGGATCTCGCCTACGACACCCTGCTGTCGCAACGCGCGCGAGACCGCGGCCTCCTGCGGCCGGATTACGTCCGCCGCCTGCTCGACGAACATTGCGGTGGCCGATGGAACCACCACACGCGCCTTTGGGAGCTGCTGATGCTCGAATTGTGGTTCGAGATGTGGGTCGACGCGCCGGCCGATTGCGCGGTGTTGCGTCCCGCGGCCTAGCCGCCCGTGCCTGGCGAGGGCCCCGTGCCCCGGCGCATCCTCGTCATCGTCAACCCCGTGGCGGGCCGCGGCGGACGTGGGGCGGACCGGCTGCTGGGTGTCGTCTCCGAGCTCGAACGGCGCGGCTGCGCGGTTGCAATCCGCCGCACCGCGGCACCGGGCGATGCCGAACGCCTGGCGCGCGAGGCCGAGCCGGGCTTCGACGTGATCGTTGCGGCCGGCGGCGACGGCACCGTCAACGAAGTGGCGAACGGGCTCTCCAGGTCGCCGCGCCCGATGGCCCTGCTGCCGCTCGGCACCGCCAATGTCCTGGCGCAGGAGATCGGGCTGCCGCGCGGGTCGCGGGAACTCGCTGCACTGATCGCCGACGCAGAGCCGAGGCCGATATGGCCCGGCCGCGTCGGCGATCGGCTTTTTATCGCGGTGGCCGGGATCGGCTTTGATGCCGAGATCATCGCCAGGGTCGACGCGAGCCTCAAACGCCGCTTCGGAAAGCTCGCCTTTCTCGAGGCGATCGTCGAATGCCTCGGGCATCGCTACCGGCGCGAGCTCGTCGTGCGGGCCGAAGGCTCGACGTTTCGCGCGGCGTCGGCAGTGATCACCAAGGGGCGGTTCTACGCCGGCCGGTTCAGGATCGCGCCGGGCGTCCGGGCCGCCGATCCGATTCTGCAGATCGTCCTGTTCCGGCACGGCGGCCGGCTCGCCGTGCTGCGCTATCTGGCGGCGATGGCCTGCGGCGTTCTCCATCGGCTGCGCGATGTCTCGGTCTTCACCGCCCGCACGGCATCGTTCGAAAGCGCCGAGCCGACCCTCGTCGAGGCCGACGGCGAGATCGTCGGCCGGCTCCCCGTCGTGGTGCGGATCGCGGAGACGCCGCTGCTGCTGGTTCAGCCCGGCGCCGCTAGAGCGCCCTCCGCGCCTTGAGGGCAGTGGTCAGGGTGCCATCGTCCAGATAGTCGAGCTCGCCGCCGATCGGCACGCCCTGCGCGAGCCGCGACACCGACACCCCGAGGCCGGCGACACGGTCGGCGATGTAATGCGCGGTGGTCTGGCCTTCTACCGTCGCGTTCAGCGCCAGGATCAATTCCTGGCCCGGCTTCAGCCTCGCCAACAGCCGCTCGATCCTGAGGTCCTCTGGGCCGATGCCATCGAGCGCCGACAATGTCCCGCCGAGCACATGGTAGCGCCCGCGGAAGGCGCCGGTGCGTTCGAGCGCCCAGAGGTCGGCGAGGTCCTCGACGACGCAGATCGCGGTCTCTTCCCGCTCCGGGTCGCGGCAGATCGCGCAGGGCTCGACCGTATCGAGATTGCCGCAGACCGGGCAGGGCCGGATCGCCTCGGCCGCCTTCGCCAGCGCCGCCGCCAGCGGCTCAAGCAGGCTCTCGCGCCGCTTGATCAGATGCAGCGCCGCGCGCCGCGCCGAGCGCGGCCCGAGGCCCGGCAGGCGCGCGAGAAGCTGGATCAGAGTATCGAGCTCGGACACACGGATCAGAACGGCAGCTTGAGGCCTCCCGGCAATTGCAGGCCGCCGGTCAGCTTGTGCATCTCCTGTTCGGCATGGGCCGCCACCTTCTGGCGGGCGTCGTTGTATGCGGCGACGATCAGGTCTTCCAGCACGTCGACCTCTGCGGGATCGAGCAGGGTCTTGTCGAGCTTGATCCTTTTCATATCGCTCTTGCCGTTCAAAGTCAGCTGGACCATGCCGCCGCCGGCGGCGCCGGTCATCTCGACAGCCTCGAGCTGAGATTGCATCTCGGCCATCTTTTCCTGCATCGCCTGCGCCTGCTTCATCAGCTGGCCGATGTTCTTCATGTCTCGTCCTCTTCCATGATCGCCTCGTCAGCCGGGTCGAGCCCCTCCGCACCGGGTGCCGCGCCGGCAAAGCGCTCGCGGACCGAGGCGATCGTGGCGCCCGGGAAGGTGTCGAGCACCGCCTGAACCAACGGATGGGCGGCAACCTCGTTCCGCAGGGCCGCCTCGCGGCGTTCCTGCTGCTCGCGCAAGGTCGGCTCGCCTTCGGCCTCCGAAACGGCGATCAGCCAGCGCGCGCCGGTCCACTCGCCGAGCAGCTGGCCGAGCCGGTTGGCGAGATCGCGCGGGGCGCCCGAGCCCGGCCGAAACTCGATCCGGCCGGGCTCGAAACGCACGAGATGGAGGTGGCCCATCAGGTGCGCGCGCAGCAGCGCCTCCCGCCGCTTGTCGAACAGCGCCACGACATCGGCGAAGCTCTGTGGCATCGGCTCCAGCGCCGCCGCGCGCGGCTCCATGCTCTCCGCGGCCTCGGCAGGCTCGGCCGGCGCCCGCAGCGCGGCCCCGTCGCTCGGCCGCGCCGAAGCCGCCGGAGGTTCCGCCGGCATCGGCCGCGGCGAAATTGCTAGGGCACGGTCCGGCGCGCGCGCCTCGCCCGAAGCCGCACGTGGCTTTGAAGCTCCCTCCGCGATCGATTGGACCAGCTCGGCCGGCGCCGGCAGCTCGGCTACATAGGCCAGACGCACCAGCACCATCTCGGCGGCCTGCACCGGCGACGGCGCCGCCTGCACTTCGCCCAGCCCCTTCAGCAGCATCTGCCAGGCCCGGGCCAGCACCGGCAGCGCCAGCTTCTCGGCCAGCGGGCGGGCGCGCTCGCGGTCGCCTTCGACGATCGGGTCGCCGGCCCCGGCCTCGGGCGCGAGCTTCAGCCGGGTCAGGAAATGGCTGAGGTCGAGAAGATCCTGCATGACCAGCAGCGGGTCGGCGCCGTCCCGATAAAGCCGCTCCATCCGTGAGAGCGCATCCGCCGCATCGCCGCGCAGCACGCTCTCCAAGAGATCGAAGACGAGACCGCGATCGGCGATGCCGAGCATGTCTCGGACCGCTTCTTCTTTGACCCGGCCGTTGCAAAGGGCGATCGCCTGGTCGAGCAACGAGAGCCCGTCGCGCACCGAGCCGTCGGCGGCGCGGGCGATCTGCGCCAGCGCCGCCGGGTCGACCTCGACCCCTTCCACCTCGGCGATCCCGCGATAATGCCCGATCAGCAGTTCAACCGGGACCCGCCGCAACGAGAAGCGCTGGCAGCGGGACAACACGGTCACCGGCACCTTTTGGATCTCGGTCGTGGCAAAGACGAAGATCACGGCCGGCGGCGGCTCCTCGAGCGTCTTCAACAGCGCGTTGAAGGCGTTCTTCGAAAGCATGTGGACTTCGTCGATGATGTAGACCTTGTGGCGCGCCGAAACGGGCCGGTAGCGCACCCCGTCGGTCAGCTCGCGGATGTCGTCGACCCCGGTGCGCGAGGCGGCGTCCATCTCGATCACGTCGACGTGGCGGTCTTCGGCGATCGATCGGCAATGCACGCATTGGCCGCAGGGTGTGGCGGTCGGCCCGCCGGCGCCGTCGGGGCCGACGCAGTTGAGGGCCCGGGCGATGATCCGCGCGGTCGTGGTCTTGCCGACGCCGCGCACGCCCGTCAGGATAAAGGCGTGGGCGACGCGGCCGGTCGCGATGGCGTTCGACAGGGTGCGCACCATCGCCTCCTGCCCGATCAGCTCGGCGAAGGTCTGGGGCCGGTATTTGCGGGCGAGGACGCGGTACGCGGTCGCCGAATCGCTCATGCAGGAAACCGATCGAAGGGTGGGAGACCGGGTAGACGACCCAGGCCGGAACTCGTTACGGCTGCTTCCTTCCGGACCTGACCGGGTTGGCGAGAGGCCTGTCCGCCGCCGGGCTCCCGGCACCACTATATCAGCTGCCGGCGCCGCCGGGGCAAGTTTGGCTCGCCTCGACCTCGTGATCCGCCTCGGGCTGATTGCGAGGATTGCCGTGGCATGTCAGCATGCTGCCATGGCTGGGGCGCTCGATATGCGGCTCTTGGCGCTGCTGACGGCGCGGCTGTGCCACGAGCTGGTCGGCCCGGTCACCGCCATCGGCACCGGCGCCGAGCTCCTCGCCGAGGACGACCCCGATTTCGTGCGCGAGGCCGCGGCGCTGGTCAGTGAGAGCGCACACCGGGCCGCCAGCCGGCTGGAATTCTACCGCTTCGCCTATGGCTTCGGCGGCGATGCCACGCTGACTGGCCCCACGCCCTGGGAGCTGGCTTCCCGGTTGTTCGCCTCGACCGGGATCGAGTGCGATTATGGCGAGGCGGTCCGTGCCCAGCCGCTCGACCGGCAGAAGCTCGCCTGCAATCTGCTCCTGGTCGGCGCCGAGGTGCTGCCGCGCGGCGGCCGCCTCGCTCTGGGTGCCGAAGCGGCGGGTCTCGATCTCGACGCGATTGGCGACGGGGCTACTCTGGCACGCGATGTCGGCGCGGCGCTGGCGTTGTCGACGCCCTCCGCGGCGCTGACATCCCGGAGCGTGCAGGCCTGTTTTGCCGGCCTGCTCGCCCGACGCCTCGGCTGCCGGATCGTTGCCGCGGCAGCCGAGCCCGGAAGAGTTCGGCTGACCGCGGTCGCTGCTTAGGCCGCCGCCGTGGCGTGATGCGCCTCGGTGCCGCCGCCGGTTGCGGGGACGGGCGCAGCGGTTGCGGCGCCAGCTGGCTCGGGCGGGTCGCGCAGCACATAGCCGCGGCCCCACACCGTGTCGATATAGTGCTTGCCGCCGGTTGCCTGGGCGAGCTTCTTGCGCAGCTTGCACACGAAGACGTCGATGATCTTGAGCTCGGGCTCGTCCATCCCGCCATAGAGGTGGTTGAGGAACATCTCTTTGGTCAAGGTGGTGCCCTTGCGCAGGCTGAGCAGCTCAAGGATGCCGTATTCTTTGCCGGTCAGGTGGAGCGGCCGATCATCGACACTGGCGACGCGGCTGTCGAGATTGACGACCAGCTTGCCCGTGCGGATCACCGATTCCGCATGGCCTTTAGCGCGGCGCACGATCGCCTGAATGCGGGCGACCAGCTCGCGCCGGTCGAACGGCTTGGTCAGAAAATCGTCGGCGCCGAAGCCCAGACCCTTGATCTTGTGATCGAGCTCGGCGAGGCCGGAAAGGATCAGGATCGGCGTGTGCACGCGGGCTGCGCGCAATCGTCGCAGCACCTCATACCCGTCGATGTCCGGAAGCACCAGATCGAGGAGGATGATGTCGTAATCATAGAGCTTGCCGATCTCCAGCCCGTCCTCGCCGAGGTCGGTCGTGTCGCAAATGAAATTCTCCTTTCTCAACATCAACTTGATGCCGTTCGCCATGGCGGCATCATCCTCGACAAGAAGCACGCGCATAACAGCCTCCGGGGAACGACCGGCAACCTTAGCCGGCGGGGTCGTGGTTAAGAGATAGCATAAGTAGTTAACATAGCGTTATCGACGAGTCGAGAGGTTAATGCTCTCGGCCTTCGATCTCCTATCGCCATAACCGGCCGATGGGTGTCCATCGCACCGATCATGGCGGGTAGGTGGTCGAGCCGCCGGTTGCATGCCATGCCGAGTGTTGCCGGGGATTCTTGCGGGATTATGACGAAGCGAAACGCGGGGGCATCCCCGCCGGGTCGGCGCGGGATTGGCGACGTGGGGGTGTCGCCCGACAATCGGGCGCGAACCATCGGCATGTCGCCGATTTGTTCGACTGCCGGCACCAACGATCCTTCGCTGATTACGGCCTGCACCAACATGAAACGTCAGCACCATGCGCGCCTCCCCCGTACCGCGGCTTCTGGTCTCCGCGAGGCCCGAAACGTTTATGCGCGGTTCCCGCACCGGCCAAGTGTGAACTAGTTCACACTTGGCGGCGATTGAACGGTCTCCGGCGGTTTTTTCTTGCGCGGCGATGCCGGCCGCCGTCACTTGTGCAAAGCAAGCTCGGGAGAGGAAGATGGATCTGCGGCTCGTCGGAAAGACCGCTCTGGTCACCGGCGCCAGCATGGGGATCGGCCGTGCGGTCGCCAAGGGCCTGGCGGCCGAGGGCGTGCAGGTGGCGGCGGTGGCGCGCCGCGGCACTCTGCTCGACGAGCTCGCTGGCGAGATCGTGCGCGGCCAAGGGCCCCGCCCGTTGCTGATCACCCAGGACATCATGGCCGAGGATGCGCCGGCGCGGCTGCGCGACCGGGCGCTCGCCGGGCTCGGCCATGTCGACATCCTGGTCAATTGCGCCGGCGGCAGCCGGCCGCTGCCGGTCGACGCGCCCGAGGCGAAATGGGAGGAGGCGATCACCCTCAACTTTACCCGGCAGCGCCAGATCACCCACGCGCTGATCCCGCAGATGATCGAGCGGCGCTGGGGACGGATCATCAATATCACCGGCAAATCCGAGCCCGACCGGCTCAATGCGGCGTTTGCCGCCAAGGCCGCGGTCCACGCCTGGGCCAAAGGTTTGTCGCGCGAGCTCGGCAAGTATGGCATCACCGTCAACTCGATCCCGCCGGGGCGGATCATGAGCGAGCAGATCCGCCGCAATTACCCGGAGGAATATCGCAAGAGCCACGCCGCAGCCGAGATCCCGGCGGGCGCCTACGGCGAGCCCGAGGATCTTGCTGTGCTGGCGGTGTTTCTCGCCTCGCCGCTCGCCCATTACATCAGCGGCGCGGTGATCCCGGTCGACGGCGGTCTGCGCCGCTACGCCTTCTGAGGAAGCCCGCCGGGCAGCCGACGCCGGGTAGTCAATTCAGCCGCGACGGCCGGCGCCGCTCCGCCTGCCGTCGGACGATTTGGCCCGCATGGTGATGGGCGATGCGCCAGACATCGCCCTCCCGGACAAAGAGGTTGCTGGCGGCCAGCGTCCCGCCCTCCAGCTCCTCCTCGCACAGCACCAATGCGGCCTCGCCGTATAAGAGGACGCGCTCGTCGAAGCAGGCGATGCGCGGCGCCTGCGGGTTGGCGAGGATGCCGCCCCAGCTCGCGATGATCTCCTCCCGGTCGGTCAGCACGGTCCAGCCCGGATGCAGGCAGGCGACCGGCGACCGCCGCGCCCATAAAGCATCCATGGCTTCCATGTCACGGGTCGTGAAGGCACGGTAGAATTCGAGGTTCGCTGCGAGCACGGCATCCTGATCGGTCATTGCGATCCTCCGCGTTGGCTCATCGCAAGCTACGACGGGCGCCGGCGGCCCGCCAGCCGCTTGGTCGAAAATTGGCGATTAGAGCAGCATTTTTATGCCCAAAGTTTAGGCAGAAGTTGGAGTCAGAGGCTGCCCTCACTCCGTGGCCCGCCGTCCTCGACATCTTGGCCTCGATTTTGCTCCTTGGCATGCACACCGCCCCTCGGGCGGGGCGTCTTCGCATGAAGGGAGAAGTCATGAGAATTTTAGAGACGGCCCGGCGCGCGCTGCTGACCGCAGCCGTGATCGCGGGTGCGGCCGGGGCCGCCGGCGCCCAGACCCAGGGACAGCCGCAAGGAACGATAAAGATCGGCGTCCTGCATTCGCTGTCGGGAACGATGGCGATCAGCGAGTCGACGCTCAAGGACACGATCCTGATGATGGTCGACGACATCAACAAGAAGGGCGGGCTCCTGGGCAAGAAGGTCGAGGCGGTCGTCGTCGACCCGGCCTCGAACTGGCCGCTCTTCGCCGAGAAGGCGCGCGAGCTGCTGACCAAGGACAAAGTCGCCGCCGTCTTCGGCTGCTGGACCTCGGTGTCGCGCAAATCGGTGCTGCCGGTGTTCGAGGAGCTGAACGGGCTGCTCTTCTACCCGGTCCAGTACGAGGGCGAGGAAAGCTCGAACAACGTGTTCTACACCGGTGCGGCGCCGAACCAGCAGGCGATCCCGGCCGTCGAATACCTGATGAGCGAGGAAGGCGGGGCGGTCAAGCGCTGGGTGCTCGAAGGGACCGACTACGTCTATCCGCGCACCACCAACAAGATCCTCGAAGCCTTCCTCAAGTCGAAGGGCGTCAAGGACGAGGACATCAAGATCAACTACACCCCGTTCGGCTATTCCGACTGGCAGACCGAGGTGGCGGCGATCAAGAGCTTTGCCGCGGCCGGCAAGAAGACCGCGGTGGTCTCGACCATCAACGGCGACGCCAACGTCCCATTCTACAAGGAGCTGGCTAATGCCGGGGTGAAGGCGTCCGACATCCCGGTCATCGCCTTCTCGGTCGGCGAGGAGGAGCTGGCCGGCATCGACACCAAGAACCTGGTCGGGCATCTTGCCGCCTGGAACTATTTCGAGTCGGTCAAGAACCCGACCAACGAGGCCTTCATCAAGCAGTGGCACGACTTCATCAAGAACCCCAAACGCGTGACCAACGACCCGATGGAGGCGCACTACATCGGCTTCAAGATGTGGACGCAGGCGGTCAGGCAGGCCGGCACCACCGATGTCGACGCGGTACGCCAGGCGATGTACGGGCAAAAGGTGCAGGCGCCGAGCGGCTTCGTCGAGCTCATGAATACCAACCATCATCTCTCGAAGCCGGTCATGATCGGCGAAATCCGCCCCGACGGGCAGTTCGACGTGGTCTCGGCGACCAAGGGCACGATCAAGGCGGATGCGTGGAGCCCCTATCTCGCCGAGGACAAGGGCAAGGTCGCCGACTGGACCTACCCCTGGGTCTGCGGCAACTGCACCAAGCCCCGCTTCCAGGACTGAGGGGGGACCGGCCCGGTCCGGCGTGCGACGAGGGCGCGCCGGATCGGGCTCGGATGGGTTAGAGTAGGCATGGCTCTGCTGGATTGCGCGATCGCCGGCCTGTCGCGGCTGTTGGCGGCGGCGCTGATTTTGCTGGCCCTGGCGTTGCCGGCGCGGGCGGAAGACTTCGCGGCGCTGGTCTCGGCACTCGGCGGCGAAGGCTTTGCCGCGAAGTCTGCCGCGATCGTTGCCCTCGGCAAGCTCGGCGACGCGCGCGCCGTCCTGGTCTTGCAGGCGCTGAGCGACGACCGCCTGCGCAGCGCGGCCGACGGCCGGGTGCTGATCGCGAGCGGGAGCGGCGCCGGAACGAGGTTCAGGGACGCGGTGACAGGCGAGGCGGTCTCGGGCGCCGCCGCCGACAACACCAACCGGATCATTGTCAACAATCGGCTGCGCGGCCAGATCGAGGTGGCGCTAGCGGCGCTGACCCTGTTCAGCCCCGACCGCGACACCCGGCTGTCGGCCGCCCGCGACGCGCTGAAGCATCCTTCGGCCGAAACCGTCGGCGGGCTCCAAAAGGCGCTGGCAACCGAGATCGACCCCGAAATCCGCGCTGCCATGGAAGAGAGCCTGCTCGGGGGCCAGCTCCTGACCGGCACCAGGGACGAGCAGTTGGCCGCGATCCGCGGCCTCGCCGGCGCCACCGATCCGCAGATCAAGAACCTGCTCGACGAATTCCGCAACCGGCCTGGCGCCGACCCCGAATTGCGCAAGGCCGTCGACAGCGCTCTCGCCGCGATCGGCCGTCGGCTTCAGCTGGTCGGTTTCGCCGCTAACCTGTTTCAGGGCATCAGCCTCGGCAGCGTGCTGCTGCTGGCCGCGATCGGGCTCGCCATCACCTTTGGCGTGATGGGCGTGATTAACATGGCGCATGGCGAGATGATCATGCTCGGCGCCTATTCCGCCTTTGTCTGCCAGGAATTCTTTCGCGCCTTCCTGCCGGCGCAGTGGTTCGGCGCCTATCTCGTTGTCGCGATCCCGGTCGGGTTTCTCGTCGCCGGCGCCATCGGGGTCGCGCTCGAGCGCACCGTGATCCGCTTTCTCTACGGCCGCCCGCTCGAAACCCTGCTCGCGACCTGGGGCATCGGCCTCATCCTGCAGCAGACGGTGCGCTCGATCTTCGGCGCACCGAACCGCGCGGTCGAAAACCCGGGCTGGATGACCGGCGGCTTCGACCCCATCGGCGGCTTCACCCTCACCTGGAACCGGCTCTACATCATCCTGTTCTGTTTCATCGTGCTGGGCGCGATCGCGCTGATCCTCTACCGCACCACCTTCGGGCTGCAGATGCGCGCCGTCACCCAGAACCGGCCGATGGCCTCGGCGATGGGAATCCGCACCGCGCGGATCGACGCGCTGACCTTCGGCCTCGGCTCCGGAATTGCCGGAATGGCCGGGGTCGCGCTGAGCCAGATCGGCAATGTCAGCCCCAATCTCGGCACGATCTACATCGTCGACAGCTTTCTGGTCGTCGTTTTCGGCGGGGTCGGCAATCTGCTCGGAACCCTGGTCGGGGCGCTTACCCTGGGGATCGTCAACAAGCTCCTCGAGCCGGTTGCGGGCGCCATCCTCGGCAAGATCGTCGTGCTGGTCGGAATAATCCTCTTTATCCAGCGCCGGCCGCGCGGACTCTTCGCACTGAAGGGCCGCACCGCCGAGGCCGAGGGCTGAGCCGTGCCGGCGCCCCGCCGCGGCCGCGACAGCAGCGCTTGGGGCCCGGGCTTTTGGGCCGCCTTTGCCGCGTGCGGGCTCCTCCTCGTTGTTGTCGTGCCGGCGCTCAATTTGTGGCTCCCGGCGGATTCGGCGATCGCCCTGCCGGATTACCTGGTGCCGCTCCTCGGCAAATATCTATGCTATGCGCTCCTGGCCTTGAGCCTTGATCTGATCTGGGGCTATGCCGGGATCTTGAGCCTCGGCCAAGGCGCTTTCTTCGCCCTCGGCGGCTATTGCATGGGCATGCACCTGATGCGCCAGATCGGGACGCGCGGCGTCTACGGCAATCCGGTGCTCCCCGACTTCATGGTCTTCCTGAACTGGAAGTCGCTGCCCTGGTATTGGTGGGGCTTCGACCATTTCGCCTTTGCGGCGCTGATGGTGCTTCTCGTCCCGGGCCTTCTCGCCTTTGTCTTCGGCTGGTTCGCCTTTCGCTCGCGGGTCACCGGCGTCTATCTGTCGATCATCACCCAGGCGATGACCTATGCGCTGCTGCTCGCCTTCTTTCGCAACGACATGGGCTTCGGCGGCAACAACGGGCTGACCGACTTCAAGGATCTGCTCGGCTGGGACCTGCATCTGCCGGCGACGCGGCTCGGCCTATACATCGCCTCGGCGGCGGCGCTCGGGCTCGGCTACCTCGTCTGCCGGTTCATCACCGCCTCCAGGCTCGGCCGCGTGCTGCTCGCGGTCCGCGACGCCGAAAGCCGGGTCCGCTTTCTCGGCTACGAGGTGACCAAGGTGAAGGTGTTCGTCTTCACCGTGTCGGCGCTGCTCGCCGGTCTCGCCGGTGCGCTCTACGTGCCGCAGGTCGGCATCATCAACCCCAGCGAGTTCTCCCCCGGCAATTCGATCGAGATCGCCGTCTGGGTCTCGGTCGGCGGGCGGGGGACGTTGGTTGGGGCGGTGATCGGCGCCATCCTCGTCAATCTGGCGAAGAGCTGGCTGACCGGTGCCGCGCCCGAAACCTGGCTCTTCGTCCTCGGCTCGCTGTTCGTGCTGGCGACCCTGGTATTTCCGCGCGGCCTCGTCGGCCTGGCACGCCGGATGCGGCCGGTGCGGGCAGGCGCGCCGGCGGCGATCCCGGCCAGAGGGCAGGCATGATCCCGCCGCGGCCGATGAGCGATGCGCTCCTCTATCTCGATGGCGTCACCGTCAGCTTCGACGGCTTCAAGGCGCTCGATGGGCTGTCCCTGGTGCTCGACAAGGGCGAGCTTCGGACCGTCATCGGCCCGAACGGAGCCGGCAAGACGACGATGATGGACGTGATCACCGGCAAGACCCGGCCCGATTCCGGCGAGGTCCTGTTCGCCGGCGAGGAAGACCTGACGCGGCTCGACGAGAGTGCGATCGCCAACCTCGGCATCGGCCGCAAGTTCCAGCAGCCGACGGTCTTCGAGAACCTGACCGTCTTTGAAAACCTTGATCTCGCCCGCGAGGACAGCCGCGGCACCTGGCGCACCTTGTTCAGCCGCCTGACCGCCGGCAAGCGAGAGAGCATCGAGGCCACCCTCGACCGCATCGGCCTGATCGAGCAACGCGGAGAGCCGGCCGGCAGCTTGAGCCACGGCCAAAAGCAGTGGCTCGAGATCGGCATGCTGCTGATCCACGACCGCACGCTCCTGCTGCTCGACGAGCCGGTCGCCGGCATGACCGACCGCGAAACCGAGGAGACCGCGGCGCTGATCCTCGATCTGGCCAGGGACCGCACGATCGTCGTGGTCGAGCACGACATGGCCTTTGTCCGCAGCCTCGGCGCCAAGGTGACCGTATTGCACGAAGGTTCGGTCCTGGCCGAAGGCTCGATCGACCACGTGCAGAACGATCCCCGCGTCATCGAAGTCTATCTCGGCCGCTAAAGGCGCACTCCGGATGCTTCATCAGGCCGCATGTAAGGCCCGTCGTTCCCGCACAAGCGGGAACCCTGAGATTTCAGTCGCTTGCCCTGGACCCCCGCTTTCGCGGGGGCGACGAAACCCGGTCGGGTTCTAACCGGGCATCGAGCGATGCTCTCCGTCGAGGCGATCGACCTCTATTACGGCGCGAGCCACGCGCTGCGCCGGGTCAGTCTGACCGCGCAAAAAGGCGAGGTGACCTGCATCCTCGGCCGCAACGGGGTCGGCAAGACGAGCCTGTTGCGCGCGATCTTCGGCCTTCAACCGGTCCGCTCCGGCCGCATCCTGTGGGAGGATCAGGTGCTGAACCAGTTGCCGCCGCACCAGCGCGCCCGCACCGGGTTGGCGCTGGTGCCGCAGGGACGGGAAATCTTCTCGCGCCTCAGCGTGCTCGAAAACCTGGAGACCGGTTTCGCGCCCCTCCCGCGGGAGCTGCGCCACGTCCCGGACGAGATCTTCACGCTCTTTCCGGTGCTGAAGGAAATGCTGCATCGCCGTGGCGGCGATCTCTCCGGCGGCCAGCAGCAGCAGCTGGCGATCGCCCGCGCGCTCGTCACCAGGCCGCGGCTTCTGATCCTCGACGAGCCGACCGAAGGCATCCAGCCCTCGATCATCAAGGATATCGAGCGCGTGATCCGTGCTCTCGCCGCGCGCGGCGACATGGCGATCCTGCTGGTCGAGCAGTATTTCGACTTCGCCCGCGACCTTGCCGCCGCCTATGCGGTCATGCAGCGCGGCGAGATCGTGCTCTCCGGCCGCCGCGAGGACATGGACGAAACCGCCGTCCGCAGCTACCTGACGGTCTGAGTGCCGCGGCCTGCGGCCTCACTCCGCCTCGACCGGCGGGGTGAAGATATAGCCGCTGCCGCGCACTGTCTTGATGATCGTCGGGCGCTGCGGGTCGTCCTCCAGCTTGCGCCGCAGCCGGCCGACCTGGACGTCGATCGTCCGGTCGAACGGTCCGGACTCGCGGTTGCGGGCGAGGTCGAGGAGCCGGTCGCGGCTGAGCACCTGGTTGGCGTTGTTGACAAAGGCCGCCAGCAAATCGAACTCGCCGGTGGTCAACCGAACATCCTCGCCCACAGGTGAGGTCAGCTCGCGGCTCGAAAGGTCGAGGTTCCAGCCGGCAAATCGAACTTTCGCGCGCGCGGCTGCCGGACGCTCCACGGTGCGGCTCGAAGCCCGGCGCAGCACACTCTTGACCCTCGCCAGGAGCTCGCGCAGGTGGAAGGGCTTGGGGAGATAGTCGTCGGCTCCCATTTCCAGCCCGATGATGCGGTCGACGGTCTCGCCGCGCCCGGTCAGGATGATGATCCCGACTTCGGATTCCTCGCGCAGCGAGCGGGCGAGCGTCAGCCCGTCCTCGCCCGGCAGCATCAGGTCGAGTATGACCAGATCAACCGGGGACTGCGCCAGGACCCGGCGCATCTCGGCCCCGTCATGCGCGATCGAGACCCGATAGCCCTCGCCGGACAGATAGTCCTCGACAAGATCGCAGATCTCGCGCTGATCGTCGACGACCAGAATATGGCCATTGTCGTTCATGCCGGTCAGCTCGACTAGCCTCTGGTTGGGCGGTCCGGCCGGAACGCCTGCCATACAAACGGTTACAAAATCTTACACAAAATCAAGTGGCGTGACATTATCGGATTACAACGCGCCGATAGATTCCCGCCATCGCAATCGGCCCTTCATGCCGGTTGCCGACAGCGTCGGGAGCATGTCGTGGCCAATATCCATCGGGAGATCGAAGCCGAAATTCCGCGCCTTCGCCGCTATGCGCGCGCACTGACCCGAGACGTTTTCGCCGCCGACGATCTGGTGCAGGATAGTTTGGCTCGCGCCCTCGGCAAAATGCATCTCTGGCAGGAGGGAACCGATCTGCGCGCTTGGCTGTTCACGATCCTGCACAACCAGTATGTCAGCCATGTCCGGCGCGCCGTCCGCGAGGGGATAGCGGTCGGATTGAGCGACAGCGAGCCGCTCCTGACCCGCGCCCCGTCTCAGGGGCATCGGCTTGCGCTGCGCGATCTCGATCGCGCGATCGCCAGGCTGCCGGCGGAGCAGCGGATCGTCATCCTGCTGATCGGTCTCGAAGGGATGCGCTACGAGGAGGTCGCTGCCGTTCTCGACGTGCCGGTCGGCACCGTCCGCTCGCGCCTGTCGCGCGGCCGTAAGGCGTTGCGTCGGCTGATGGGTTTCGAGGCTGACGACGAAGTGCAAATCGCCGCGGGAGGTCACGGGCAGATCGTCTCGCAGGGTGCGGCTGGAACCATCCGCGAGGCGCCTCGTTGGCAATAGGGCGGACCGCCGGACGCCCGCCTGTGCGTTCCTAAGTCCGGCTTGGCAAAGTCTCCCTGTCGCGGGCCTGCCACCCGCAGCCTCGCCGGAGTCGGTAATCGCCGACGCCGGCATTTTTTTATATCAAAGACGCGCAACACTGATTCGAGAGCATGGCCCGGTGCCTCAGACCGCCGACATCCAAGCGCGGATCCGTCTGGCGACCGGCGATATCACCCGCCTCCAGGCCGACGCCATCGTCAATGCCGCGAACGCCTCGCTGCTCGGCGGCGGCGGCGTCGATGGCGCGATCCACCGCGCCGCCGGCCCCGAGCTTCTCGCCGAATGCCGCGTGCTGGGCGGATGCCCGCCGGGCGAGGCGAGGCTCACGCGCGGCTATCGACTGCCGGCGCGGTTCGTGATCCACACCGTCGGACCGATCTGGCAGGGCGGGGCCGCCGGCGAGCGGCTGGTCCTGGAGAGCTGCTATGCGTCATGCCTCGCCATCGCCCGCGCGCAGCGGTTTGGCGACATCGCCTTCCCCGCCATCGCCACCGGCATTTACGGCTATCCGCATGACGAGGCCGCGCAAATCGCGGTCGCCGCGGCATGGGCGCATCTTGCCGCGCACGAATTGCCGTCGCGGGTGGTCTTCGTCTGCTTCGAATCGGCGACACAGGACGCCTATCGCAACGCACTCGCCGCACGGCTCTAAAGCGCGCCGTCGCTGCACTTTGTTTCCCGGCGCCCCGCCGCTAAGCTGCGCCGCAGCCAGGGGCGGAGCAGGTGCCGAGCGATGAGCATGCCCGAGAAATCCTTTGAGCCGGGGGCGGCGTGTCCGCTCGATCGGGTGCGGGTCGTCGACATGTCGCGGCTGGTCTCCGGCAACATGGTCAGCCTCCAGCTCGCCGATTTCGGCGCCGAGGTGGTCAAGATCGAGGACCCGAAAAAGGGCGACCCCCTGCGCGCCTGGCAGACCGGCGGGGTCAGCGTTCATTGGAAGGTCTATTCGCGAAACAAGAAGAGCGTGGCCTTGAATTTGCGCGCGCCGCGCGGCCGCGAATTGCTGGCCGACCTCGCCGCCGGGGCGCAGGTGCTGATCGAGAATTTCCGGCCGGGAACCCTGGAGGCGATGGGCCTCGGCCCGGAAACACTGCACCGGCGCAACCCCGGCCTCGTCATCGTGCGAGTCTCCGGCTGGGGTCAGGACGGGCCCTACCGCGACCGCCCCGGCTTCGGCACCCTGGTCGAGAGCATGTCGGGCTATGCCGCCCGCACCGGCTTTCCCGACCGTGAGCCGGCCTTGCCGCCGACCGCACTCGCCGACATGGTGGCCGGCCTCTACGGGGCGATGGCGGTGCTGACCGCATTGCGCGAGGTCGAGGTCAAGGGCGGCCGGGGCCAGGTCATCGACCTGCCGCTCCTCGACCCGCTGTTCTCGTTCATCGCCACCGAGGCGGCGATCTACCGGCTGACCGGAGAGGTCCGCGAGCGCACCGGCAGCCGCTCGGAGACGACCTCACCCCGCAACGTCTTCCGCACCAGGGACGGGCGCTATATCGGCATTTCCGCTTCGATGCAGGCGATGGCCGAGCGCCTCTTCCGCGCGATCGGCCGCGAGGACATGATCGCCGACCCGCGGTTTCGCACCAACAGCGACCGGGTCGGGAACGCCGAGGCCTGCGAGGCGCCGATCGTCGCGTTCATCGGCGCGCGCACTCTCTCAGAGAACATGGAGGTCTTCGAGCGCGCCGAGGTCACCGCCGCACCCGTCTACGACATCGACCAGTTCATGGCCGACCCGCATGTCGTCGCCCGCGAGATCCTGGTCGACCTGCCCGACGACCAAATGGGGCGCTTGCCGATGCACAATGTGATCCCCCGCTTCTCCGATACCCCCGGAAGGCTGCGTCGCCCGGCCCCGGCGTTGGGCGAGCATACCGCCGAGATCCTGGGCGCCCTCGGGCTCGACCATGCGGCACTCGCCGGCCTCGCCCGCGAGGGCATCATCGGCCTCGCCGGAGAGGTGCGATGACCGCCCTGCCCTTCCCCGTATGGCGCTCGCTGTTGTTCGTGCCGGTGACGGCGCAGCGCTTTGTCGACGGGGCGGCCCGGCGCGGCGCCGATGCGATCATCCTCGACCTCGAGGACTCTGTCGCCGCCTCCGAAAAAGACCGCGCGCGCACGCTGGTGCCGCAGGCGGCGGCGGTTGTGTCGCGCGGCGGTGCCGATGTCGTCGTCCGCATCAACCGGCCCTTGCGCATGGCGGTGCGCGACATCGAGGCCGCGGTCGGACCCGGCGTGCTGGCGCTGGCGCTGCCAAAGACCGACAGCGCCGACCATGTCCGCCTGCTGGCCGAGATCGTCGACGAGGTCGAGGCCGAGCGCGGCATGGCAGCGGGCGCGACCCGCCTCATCGCGATGGTCGAGACGGCGGCGGCATTCTTTCATATCGCCGAAATTGCCCGCGCCCATCCGCGGCTCTGCGCCCTCAACCTCGGTGCCGAGGATTTCGCCACCTCGGCCGGCATCCTGCCCGAGGCCGAGGCGCTCTCGATGCCAAAGCAGATGGCGGTGTTCGCCGCCCGCGCCGCCGGCATCATGCCGCTGGGGTTCATCGGCTCGATCGCCGAGTTCCACGATCTCGACGGCTTCCGCCAGACGATCCGCCGCTCGCGCCGGTTCGGCTTTATCGGCGCCTCGGTCATCCATCCGAGCCAGGTGCCGATCCTGAACCAGGAGTTTCGGCCGAGCCCGCAGAGGTCGACCACGCCCGCCGCGTCGTCGCCGCCTATGACAAGGCGCTCGCGGAGGGCGTGGGTGCGGTCACCGTCGACGGCAAGATGATCGACGTGCCGGTCGTCGAGCGCGCCCAGCTGCTGGTCGAGCGCGAGCAGGCGATCGCCGCCCGCGAAGAACGGATGCGCGAGGCCGCGACCGGCTCGGCGTGAGGCTCGGGCGGGTGATCTTTATGACTTCAGGGAGCGCCACATGGTGACGGGGTCCGGAGCCGCCGATTTCATCCTCGATCGACGCGACGCGGTGCCGGCGCTGATCGGCCGGCACGAGGATTTTCTGATCGTCAGCGGGCTCGCCGGGACGAGCCGCGATGTCGCCGCACTGACCCATGACGGCGCGCACAGCTACACGATGGCCGGTGCCATGGGCGGGGCGGCGATGATCGGCCTCGGCCTGGCGCTGGCGCGGCCGGACAAGCGCGTCCTGGTGGTGACGGGCGACGGCGAGCTGTTGATGAATATCGGCGCGCTGGCGACGATCGCGGTCATCAATCCGGCCAATCTCGCGGTCCTCTGCGTCGACAACGGTCATTACGGCGAGACCGGCTACCAGAAGAGCCATACCAGCCTCGGGGTCGACCTTGAAAAGATCGCCGCCGGCTCCGGCATCAAGGCCACCCGCACGATCACCGCCGAATCCGAGCTGGCCGACGGCGCCCGCCTCCTGCGCGAAGGGAACGGCGCCGCCTTTGTCGTGCTGCGGGTCAAGCCGACCGACCCGCCCGCCTTCAAGCGCAACATGGACCCGTCGGCCTGCCGCCATCGCTTTCGCGCGGCACTCCTCGGTTCGGGAACCTAGGGCCGCGCGGCGGCTAATTTACCCCCCGCGGCCACCTGATTTTTTGAGTCTGGCCAACTCGCTGGATTGTGCCAGGTAGGCGACGCAATTCATCAGGAATTGGAAGTTGGAGCCGAATTCGATCTGCCCCTTCGATGGAAAGCACGTGTTCGCGTTTCCGGTGATCCCCGAATGCCCGATGACGATAACGTTGCCTTGGCCGAGCGAGTAGAGGACGGAGAACGCGAGGTCGGCGTTGTTGTATTGCAGCGGGCTCTCGTCCTTCCAGTTGGCCGGCAGCGGAACGAGTACGGTGCTGGTGGTAATGTTCGGGCCGCTGTCTACCACGATGCCCCCGGAATCCCACGCCATGACCGACGAAACATTCTCCACGATCAGGCTCGGCGCATCGGGATTGGGCTGCATTGTCGAGCCGCTCAGCGGGATCGCCGCGAAGACGGTCGTGATGCCGAGCGCCGCCGCGAGTTGTATGTCGTTGATCGGCCAAAGCGGACCCGGTCCCTGGTCCGGAAAGTTGCTGTGATTGACGAACAGGAGCAGCTCGCCGCCACCCTCCACCCAACTTAAGATCCCGCCAAGGTCGCTTGTCGAATATCCGAAGTTGTGGTTCTTCGGGATCGGGTTTGGCACCAGCGGCGGCGGCGTGCTGTTGGCCGGGACAGACGTATATTGATGGGTCGTAACGATAAAGACATCCTGAACCGGCGCGCCGCCGCTGCCGTCCAGTTGCGGTGCGATCGGCTGTTTCCAATCGGTGTAATTGACCGCATAAAGGGGGGTTAGAGCGTTCGTCCAGGTGGTCAACCGATCATTTGTCTGGTTTTGCACCTGAACCTGAGCGCCCATGCTGTCGAACATGACGTTTATAGGCATCAACAACCTCTCTGGCGCCTGATGCGCCTTTGCCAACAGGTTTGCCGTCAACCCCCGCCAAAGCCGGCGGGATCAACCTTGATCCCATAGAAGCGCTGCGGGTTGTCGAAGAAAATCTTGCGCTTGAGCGCGTCCGCGACATCGCCGCGGTTGGCCAGGGTCGCGACCGCATCGGGGAACTGGCCGTCCCAATGCGGATAGTCGGAGGCGAAGAGGATGTTGTCCTCGGGAAAGAAATCCGGGACATAGCGCAAGGTCTTCTCTTCCGGCTCACACGACACGAACACCCGGCCGCAAGTCATGTATTCGGACGGCTTCGCCTTCAGGAGCGGCGCGTCGAACGGGCGGTATTCGTATTCCTCGTCCATATGCTCCATCCAGAACGGGACCCAGCCGATCCCGGCTTCGAGAAAGGCGACCCGCAGCTCCTGATATTTCTCCAAGAGCCCGCTGTATATGATGGCGGTGCAGGCGATCAATTGCTCGGGCGCGTGCGACAGGGTGTGGACCTGCAGGAAATTGTCGAAATGGCAGAGCGGATCGAGGTTGTCGCTGCCCGAGGCGTGAAAGCCGACCGCCACCCCCTGGCGCGCGCATTCCTCGTAGAACGGCCAGAAATCCCGGTGCGCGACGTTGCGGCTACGGTCGAAGGTGTTGACCATGACGCCGACCGCACCCAGCTTCGCGACCGCCCGCTCCATCTCGTCGATGGCCGCCCTGACATCGACGTGCAACGGCACGATCGCCACTCCCTTCAACCGCTTGCGGTCGGCCGCACACCAATCATGGAGCCAGTCGTTGTAGGTCCGGCACAAGGCAAGCGCATAGTCGCGCTCGCGCACCCGCGTCAGATTGAGCCCGCCGGTCGGATAGATCACCTGCAAATCGATCCCCTCGCGGTCGTTGTCGGCGAGGTTCCGCGCCGGCGTCGTAGGCCGCTTCCCGGCCAGTCTGCCGTTCTGCGTGCGGTCGAAATTGTCCGCCGGATAGATCGTCGCCCGCTGCCGGTATTCCGCCGGCAGCCGCTCGCGATAGACCGGGTCGTAATCGACTGCGTGCCCGTCGGCGTCGATGATGATCATGCCGTTCTTCATCGGGCGGAGCTCCTTGTCGGCCGGACGCGACTTCTATATCACGCGGCGGCGACGGACGGTACCGGGGCGGTGCGCCAATGCGCAGCCTCACTATCCACGTCGCCGATAGCCTTTCGAAAATCTCTGAAAGGTTATGGATCATAACCGGTATTGACGGCGTTTAGGAGCTAGGCTGCGACAGAGGCCGGGGTTCGATCATGGCCGGGTCCAAAGCACGCATCAGTGTCGTTTTGGTTCATGGCGCCTGGGCTGACGGTTCGAGTTGGAACGACATTATCGGACCGTTGCTAGCCAAAGGACTGAATGTCCTGGCAGCCCCAATACCCCTGACGTCATTGTCGGATGACGTGGCAGCCCTCGATCGCGCGCTCGAACGCACCGATCGCCGCGGCAATCTGCGACTTCCTCGCCATCTGACAGACCTGGAGAATGCGCTTTCCGTGATCTTTTCGACCGCGAAAATCGACAAGGGAGATGCCCATGTCTCAACCGGAACCAGTTGAAGTTTTGGTCCTTGGCAGCGGATTTGGCGGGAAGCTGCTCGCTTGGCATATGGCGCAATCGGGCCGGCGTACCGCCGTCGTCGAGCGCCGATGGATCGGCGGCTCCTGTCCCAACATCGCCTGCCTGCCGAGCAAGAATGAGATCTGGAGCGCCCGGATCGCGCATTTGGCGCATCACGCATCACAATTCGGCACGGTGACGGGGCCCGCCACGACGGACATGGCGAAAGTTCGCCAGCGCAAGCGCGACATGGTCGACGCCGAGATCGCCCTGCATTTGCGGAACTACAAGACAAGCGGCGCCGAACTGATCATGGGGAGCGGCCGCTTCGTGGCCCCGAAAACTCTCGAGGTGCGGCTGAATGACGGCGGCACGCGGATGCTGGCGGGCGACCAGGTTTTCCTCAATCTCGGGACGCACGCAGCGATCCCAAATGTTCCGGGGCTCGAGGCGGCCCGGCCGCTGACCCACATCGAGGCTCTCGAGCTCGATTATTTACCGGCGCATCTGATTGTGCTCGGGGGCGGCTATGTCGGTCTCGAACTGGCCCAGGCTTATCGTCGTTTCGGTAGCCGCGTGACGGTTATCGATTCCGGGCGCCAGCTGATGAGCCGCGAGGATCCCGACGTCGCAGCGCAAGTGCAGCAAATCCTCAGCTGGCGAAGGCATCCAATTCCTGCTGGGAGCCGAGACCCTCGACGTGCAAGGCCGATCCGGAGAGGAAGTCAGCCTTCGGGTGCGCACCGCCGCCGGCGAGCAACAGATCGCAGGCAGCGACATACTGGTTGCGGCGGGCCGCATTCCGAACACCGCCGGGATCGGGCTCGAGGAGGCCGGCGTCGCATTGGATGGCCGCGGCTATATTCGGGTCAACGAGCGGCTGGAGACGACCGCGCCCGCGGTCTGGGCGATTGGAGAATGCGCCGGCAGCCCGCAATTTACGCACGTCTCGATCGACGACTTTCGGATCATCAGGGACAATTTGGCTGGAGGCCGGCGCAGCACGCGCGATCGGCTGGTTCCATATTGCATGTTCACCGAGCCGCCGCTGGCACACGTCGGACTGAGCGAGGGTGAAGCGCAGCGCCGAGGCATCGATGCGCGGGTCGCAAGGTTGCCGATGACTGCCGTTCGGCGGACGGCGACGACCGGCGAAACACAGGGCTTCATGAAGGTTCTCGTCGGCGGGAGCGATGACCGAATTCTCGGCTTCACGATGATTGGCGCCGAGGCCGGAGAAGTCATGGCGACGGTGCAAACGGCGATGCTGGCGGATCTGCCATATCTGAGGCTGCGCGACGCCATTCTGGCGCACCCGACGATGGCGGAGGGATTGGGTTCGCTGTTCGAGAATGTACCGCCGCGATCCGCTACCTGAGGGATGGTCATTACCACCTTCCTCATCGACGCGCACTGGGCGACCCGGGGAGACTCTCGCAGTATCGAGCCGCCTGACCGGTCGTTACGCAACCAATTTTTCGACCTTCGCAAACGGGCTCAGGCCCAACCACGAATGCAGATCGGCTTCAAGCTGCCGGTTTCCGGTAATGACGAGCTTATCGTTCGCTTTTGCCCGAGCAATTGTCGTGTATCCCATCCAGATTTCGGTCATCGTCCGCAGATCGGTTACCAGATAGAGATCGACGTCGAAACCTGGGTCTACCGAGCACAGATCGACTTCCTCGCCGGGTTGCACGATCAACCACCAATTCTGCTTTGCCTCTTGGAGATCGGAAAATATTATCTGGATCGTACTGCGACGCTGCGGCATCGGCTTGGTGTCGATGTTGCGGCGCATATCCCACATCAGCAGATTGGGATCCAATTTTTCGAGGGACGATGCGGTTTGGATCCACTTTTGTCCCCACTCCCCGACCGCCTCGATCACCCGCCCCAAATCTTTCCCGGCGGCGGTGAGCGTGTACTCGTGCGCGTCCGGATCGCCGGCCACCGGCGAGCGCGCCACGATTCCGGCAGCCTCCAAATCCTTCAGGCGCTTTGACAGAAGTGCCGGCGACATCCTTGGTACGCCGCGGCGCAGCTCATTGAACCGCGTCGATCCGGCGACGAGCTCGCGCAAGACGACGACGGTCCACCGCGTGCACAGCACTTCGGCTGCCATCGCAACCGGACAAAACTGGTTGTAGCTGCCCTCGGTCATGTCTTGCTCCCTGACGACGCCTTCGCAGCGAACGCACGACGGCAGGATAGGCGATCGGGCCGACGGGTCCAGTTCAGTTTCTGTACCGGGCAGATTCAGTTCGTGAACTGGTCCCCGGCCAATCGGATATGCGAAATCCCTTCCGCGCGACGGGATGATCCCGGAGCGACCGACAAGCAGCAAACCGCGAAAGGAATAGTCATGCCACTCGTCGATATTCAACTGATCGAAGGCGTCTTCGACAAAGGCCAAAAGCAGGAAATGATCAGCAAGGTGACCGATGCGATGGTCGCGGTCGAAGGCGAGGCCATGCGCGGCGTTACCTGGGTCCGCGTGCATGAAGTTGCGAGCGGAGAATGGGCTATCGGCGGCAAGGCGCTGACGACCGCCGACATCAAAGCGCTCCAGCAACAGCAGAAGTGATCCAAGGAGATCGGTCCTGCCGCTGCAGACAATGGTCGGACCGACCTCAAACCGTTCCGATGCCGCAATCTGTGATCGGCACAACGCGTGACACCGACCGGGGTCGCCCGCCTCCCATTATGGACGACCCCGGCCTCGGCGCGCGAACCGCAAATTGCCACGATCGCATGCCAGCTTCGCCCTGAGATGATGCCAAGACGCGGCCAACCGGGGGTCGGGGAGGAAAGACGCGGATACCTGTGGATTCCCCTGTAAACACTGGAAAAACAGGGGCGCCGAGTCGGACGCCGCCCGCGGGCTCCATCGGAGCGCCGTCGCTCGATGCCGAAGCCTTTAGATCAGCTTCGGCCGCCGATCCGCCGGTGCGGTTGTCGGCGAGGTCTTGCGCAGGCGAGGGCGGCCGTTTGGCGGCCATGCCCCCCTTCGCACCTTTCCTCTCGCAGCCGGGTGAGGCCGAGATCTCGGCCGGAAAGCTCGTTCACGTCATTCTCCACTGCAGGATTTCACCACCTCGTTTGTCGGGTGCTGCACGAAACTTCCAATCTGTCTCTCGAGGTTCAGAATGCTGCTTAACAATTGGTCGAGTTGGTCTGCCAGCGCCTTAACCTTCCGTCGGCCCTCATTAGAATTTGGATCGGCAAGATTGGCAAGCTCGCGATAGGCGTCCTTCTGGGTCTTCAACAAGGCGAGGAGGATGGCATCTGACTGCAAATCCGCAATACGAATGAGGTAGGTGCCGTTCTCTTGCATGAGGTCGAGTAGATCAGAAATATTTTGTGAGATAGGTGCAAGGTGTTGATTAAGATCTTGCCAAGATCCCAATCCCTGCTCAGGCGGTGTCGGGTTATCTATATACGCCCTAGCCTTCAGTTCCAAATATATTTTATCGCCATTTAATTTAACCATCGCTTCAGCAATCTGTTTTACCTTGATATACAAGTCCCGGTCTTCTTCATCGTCGACGACGCAGGGCGTTGTCTTGTAAGCGTGTTCGATCCCGTTCGACAATTTGTCTATGGCATTAGCCGTTTTTGCTGGCTCAGGGACGATGGCCGACTGCCCCAGAGCTGAGCCTGCCGCGGCCGAAAGAAGGGCAATGCAAACGGATAAAATGGAGTTCATTAGCCTTCGCATTCCGCTGCTAGCTCCTACTATCGTAGCCCGATGCCTGTAAATATCTTACCTGTCCTACTTCGCCGCACAATCTCGCTCAATCTCAGCGCGTTCTTCAGGGCCCAGCGTTTTTCAAATCTTCCCACTAAGGGCAACATACTGCCAACCGCCCGCTCCGAACGGGTTGGAATCACTCCATGCCCTGGTGTTCACGCAGGCTGATTCTCCGCTCGGGGCGTATGTTACGGGACCGATCCATCCCCGCCCACCATTATTTCCTGTATCCTGGACAGATACCTGTCCGGCGATTTTCCATCCCGGTGGGGCCTGGTAGCACACAGACGCGTCTGCTGTCACAGCTTCAAATTTTGGCCCGTTGGACGGCGCTCTAGCACCTCCAGGCACGTTAAACACGTCCACCGACCGCCTACCGATCTCTTGCGCCACGCAGCCCTGTACCCCCTCTCGGATCGCAACCGTTTCAGGCAAATTTAAGAATGCCGAAGTAATAAAACCAATAGGGACAAAATAATACGTGTTATCGGCGTCGGATAATTTGCCCTTGGCAATTCCAATAACATGGCCATTTCGAAAATATACGGGTGACCCGCTGTTTCCCGAGTTTATTGTGAGGTCTGTTGCCCACACATTTGCCGCGGGGGTATCTGTGGACGTTACTCTGCCGGCGCCGCCCGTAGTATAATATACCCTACGATTGTTACAAGTGATCCCCGAGACATCGGTAGCCGTACCAACGCAGGTACTCGCAAAACCGGATGTGAAGATTTCTGCAGTGGGAACTTTCAAAATCTTCTCTAGGGTAACGGGCGTGTACCCGCCGGCACGATCGGCTAGCTTCAAAATCATCGCATCAAAATTAGGCTGTAAGTCAAATTCAGTCATTGGAATGCTATTACCAGTCATATCAGAAATATTTCCTTTAAATTGTATATTTTTGGATGTTGCTGGTAGATCACCTTTGAGATGATAAGCGGTTAGAACATACCCATACTCATGAATTATAAAACCTGTGCCAAAACCACTTATTTCGTGACCCTCCCCATCTTTAGCAGTCACTGAAATTGCGACTAAGCTTTTTCGAATTCCCGCGTATACATCGTCCTGTGCCTGCGAAAGACTCACGTTAGCCACGCAGAACAAGCAGACTACGCCCACGCGCCAGAAAGTTGTCATTTATCTGCCCTCCCTGGGACGGTTAGCGTCGTACACCATAGATTCGCTGAAGCGCTAGCACGTCTTGTTCGCTTAAATTTCCTCCATTATTCCAAACCGGGTTACAATAGTTCATTATGCTTTGTGGGTCCCAGTTTGTCCCTGCTGTAGTCATTCTGGATCGTATTGCGTCGATCGCATCTTTTGTCGCGACACAGTCGTCGGGAGTATCAGTACGATTTTGCTCGTGAGCGAATCCCAAGGCGTGGCCAAATTCGTGAGCCGCCACCTTGTAAATACAAGCGTCTCTCGCTCCGGCCGCTCTGCATGGACCGAACGCCTGAACGACCTGAGCGCCACCGAACGTGAAGTTAAGCTTCATGCCAGCTCTTTGGCCGGCCAAAGTCTTTCCATACATGCTAACAGGCCAATAGCCATCGTTAACATCAATTCTTACGGAGTTTGGCTCGGAATCTATACATTTTCCCAGCCTAAGAAATCAATCGGACCAAATAGTGACCATGTATTGTTTGCTGCAAGTTTTACCACATCGCGTTCACGCTGTTCGGAATCATAGCCCACGTGGTCCTCCCAACAAACGCGAATTCTTACAATCCCATCGTTGTCGGCATCCCATTTTGCATCTTGCCAAAAGATAGCCTTGGGCGTTATCGGTGATGGTAGGCCAGTTTGCCGGTCAAACATCACCTGCTTTTGGGCATTTCCCACATTGGGATGTTCGAGGACCTGGGATCGTGCCTCCATGGCCCCGGCACAAAGAAGACCAATGGCAACGCAGATAAAACGGTACATCTCAGCAGCCTTTCTCGGGAAAAATAGCCCTGTCGGATTCGTCACAGGGGCTAAGGTGGAGGGTGGACTCCTATCCTACGATCACCAGTTGATAACGAAGAATCCGATGAGGAGTGTGAGGTGGCTCACACTTCCAGAAATTTCGAACCTGGCCGTTCTAGCGCAGGTGTGAGGAAATCTGAAATCGGCGCGTAGGCGCCGTTACCCGTTCAAGGCTTTGCATCTCATCGTGGAGGACCCGCTTCTCCCGGTGCAGAGTTCGGCCGCTGGCAACGGATGCCGTCGAGGCCGAGCTCGTCCTCTAAGGCGCGCAGGCGGCGGGTTATCATGTCCGGCGTCCCGACCAATACCTGGCCGCCCTACGCCTCGTCATAAGTCAGGTTTTCCAAGGTCTTGAGCCGCTCGGCGCGGCCCTCGATCGCCCGCGTGCCGGCCCGCGACATCGAATCGCGCAGCCGCTCGGCCTGCTCGCGATAGAAATGCATCAGGCTCTCGCGCGGCTCCTCGCGCGCCGCCTTCTCGGTCGCGGCGAGATAGGCCGGGACCCGCAGATAGACCTGGCCGCGCCCCTTGTGACCGAGATTGAACGAAGCCGCTCCGCGACAAGAGGAGTGAGCGGCGGCTGAGGAGGCTCCTGTCTGAGAGGATTGCGGTGTCCAAACCCAATCGTCAGACAGGAGATCCCGGATGGCTCAGATGACCGCGCTGCGTCGGCGCATGATCGACGACATGACGCTGCGCAACCTCTCGCCAGCAACTCAACAATCCTACGTGTATGCGGTCGCCAAGTTCAGCCGGTTTTTCGGCCAGTCGCCGGACCAGCTCGGCGTCGAAGAGGTCCGCGCCTATCAGATTCACTTGGCCGGACGTGGCCTGTCGTGGCCCCATCTCAACCAGGTATCCTGCGCCCTGCGCTTTTTCTTCGGCGTGACGCTCGGCTGCAAGGATGTCGTCGATCGCATTGTCAGCGCCCGGGAGCCCAAGAAGCTGCCGATCGTGCTGAGCGCCGAAGAGGTCGTGCGCTTTCTTCAGGCGGTGCCGGGGCTGCGCAGCCGGGCCGCGCTAACGACGGCCTATAGCGCCGGCCTGCGGGTATCCGAGGTCGCGGCACTCAAGGTCGGCGATATCGACAGCAGGCGGATGGTGATCCGGGTCGAACACGGCAAGGGCGGCAAGGACCGCTACGTCATGCTGTCGCCGCCGCTGCTGGCGATCCTGCGCGCCTATTGGCGCCTGGCCAAGCCAGCGCATTGGCTGTTCCCCGGGCGTGACAGGGATCGGCCGGTCAGCACCGCCACCCTGCAGGCGGCGTGTCGTGTCGCGGCGCGGGAAGCCGGCTTGGACAAACCGGTCACCGTTCATACCCTGCGCCACAGCTTCGCCACCCATCTGCTCGAAGCGGGAACCGACATCCGTATTATTCAGGTCCTGCTCGGTCATGGCCGGCTGGCCACTACCGCGATCTATACCCGCGTCGCCACCAGCCTGATCGCCGGTACGCCGAGCCCGCTCGACGGCTTGCACATTGAGGTGATGTCGCCGAGCTGAGCCCATGCGCGGCGCGCTGGAGGTGGCGGATGTCTTCCGCCGCCACGGCGCTGCTTACCGCGACGCCCATGCCGGCCACCTGAGCGACGGCCAACGCCGCGTCATGGGCGCCATCGAAGCCTGCCGCTCGGCAACCCTGGGCGGGCATGTTGAGCAGTGCGACGGCTGCGGCCAGATCCGCATCGCGTATAATTCCTGCCGCGACCGGCACTGCCCGAAGTGCCAGGGGCTGGCCCGTGCCGAGTGGTTAGCGGACCGCCAGGCCGATCTGCTGCCGGTGCCGTACTTCCACGTTGTCTTCACCATGCCAGCGCCGATCGCCGAGATCGCCTTCCAGAATAAAGCCGTGGTCTACGCCATCCTGTTCGCGGCGGCGGCCGAGACGCTGCGCATCATCGCCGCCGATCCCAAGCACCTCGGCGCCGAGATCGGGCTGGTGGCCGTCCTGCACACCTGGGGACAGAACCTGCATCATCACCCTCATGTGCACTGCGTCGTGCCGGGCGGCGGGCCCGCGGCCGACCGGACCCGCTGGGTCGGATGCCGACCGGGCTTCTTTCTGCCTGTCAAGGTGTTGTCGCGGCTCTATCGCCGGCTTTTCCTGACCCGCCTTCAAGCGGCGTTCGAGGCGGACCAGCTCAGGTTTTTCGGCGCTCTGGCGAACTTGGCCGGGCGAGGCGTGTTCGCCGCCTGCTTGCGGCCGCTGCGGGCCATTCCCTGGGTCGTCTATGCCAAGCGACCGTTCGGCGGACCCGATCAGGTGCTCGATTACCTCGCCCGCTATACCCATCGCGTCGCCATCGCCAACAGCCGCCTGGTTACTCTCGCCGACGGCCGGATCAGCTTCCTGTGGAAGGACTATCGCCACCATGACAAGCCAAAGGTGATGACCCTCGACGCCGACGAGTTCATCCGCCGCTTCCTGCTCCACGTCCTGCCCGACGGCTTCCATCGCATCCGCCACTACGGCTATCTGGCGAATGGTGTGCGCGTCGCCAAGCTCGCGCATTGCCGCCGTCTGCTGGCGGCCCCCGTACCGGCGCCGCCCTCCCGTGCCGCCGATTACCGCGAGCGCTATCAGCAGCTCACCGGCCGTTCGCTCGACCTTTGTCCATGTTGCGGCGGCCGCATGGTCGAGATCGGTGTCATCCCCCGTGCGACCGTTCGCGCCACCGCCGCACCCTGGAACACCTCATGATCCCGCCACGCGACACCATCACAGCCCAGTATCCCGCAGCCGCTCCCGCTATTGATGCCGCTACCGTGCTGTCGCGCCTTGCCGCAGGCGGCAGGTGGCCTCCGGGCAGTCATCCCTCCGAGCCGCGACGACCTCTGGCGCAATTCATCGGCCGCCGCGCCGAAACCGCCACCAAAATCCCGCACGCGACTCCCTGGCGCCGCGCCGCAAACCGCCACCGTCTCGTCGCCTCGACCACTGGAAGCGCCCAATCCCCATAGGCCGCGACCCTCGATCCGCGGCTTCGTTCAATCAGGCTTCTGTGCAATCCCGCGCTCCCGCAGCGCTCGATCGACTGTGACCATGACGCGGAATCGCGCAGAACCCTCATTCATTCACGTCGACGGTCAATTCCGTCAAGACAGCCCACCCTGCCGCTCGGCGCGCACCACATGCGTCAGATCCATCGACCAGGGCAGGGCGGAGCGGCACCAGATCTGGCGTAACGGCGGCGCGAATTGGGCGCGCTGGTCGATCCCGCCGACGCGCAGCCCGCAGGTCGACGGATTCGGCTCGGGCGCGGCTGAGTAGATCGGGGTGCCGCATTCCGGACAGAAGGCGTGGGCGCGCTTGTTCCCGCTCTCCGCGGTCTTGATGTAGATCTTCGGCGTCCCGCTCTTCAGCGTGAACGTCCCCGGCAGGCTCGCGATGTTGGCGCGAAACACCGTGCCGGTCAGCTTCTGGCAATCTGTGCAGTGGCAGACCCTGACCGTGGCCGGGTCGACCTCCGCCTCGTACGTGATGTGCCCGCAATGGCATCCGCCGGTCACTTTCATCATCTTCTCCGTCAAAACTTCACGATGACACAGGCTCATTATGGCGCAGCGGAAGCCGGGCGGTAGCCGGTTTGAGCGTCACGGGAAACCCGATACCGCGACCTGGAGCGGCGGCTGTTCGCCCTGTTGGACCTCTTGGTCAGCAACCGCGCGCTGCCGCCTCGGAACCGCGACCATGCGCTGTCCGGCGATCGGTCGGGCTATCGGGATTGCCATCTCTGGCCCGACCTCCTGCTGATCTACGCCAAACCCTCGCCTGACGTGCTGCGGCTCGTCAGGCTTGGTTCCCACAGCGATCTGTTCGAATAGCCGGCGAGCGGTGGCGGCGGCAAAATTGCCGCAATCGCATGCTAACTTCGCTCCGTGATGGCGCCGTGACGCAGGCGGCCAAGCAGCCGGCTCGGGGAGGCGAGGTGCGGATACCTGTAGATTCCCCTGTAGAAACAGGAAGAACAGGGGCGCCGGGCCGGCGGGCCGCGCCACGAAGGGAAGCCACCATCGCGAAGATCGACGAGAACGAGACCGCGGTCGCCGCCCTCGCGGTCAAACCGCCTTGGATCGCCGCATCGGCGAGCAACCGTGCCGATCTCGACAAGAGCCTGCACGCGAGCCGGGCGGTCTCGCCCGTGATCGTCTACATTGCGAGGAAGCCGTCGGATCGCGACGGCCTTGCTGTGGTGATCCACCCGGCCGAAGGAGGCGAGAATGGCGACGACGACACGGCGCACCGTGCTGCAGACCGCGGCGCTGGCAACAACCCTGTTGGCGAGGCCCTTCGTGCGCGGCGCCCATGCCGCCGGGAAATTGAGCGTCGGGTTCTGGGATCATTGGGTCCCCGGCGCCAACCAGCCGCTCGAAAAGCTCTGCCGCGCGTGGGCGGAAAAGGAAAAGGTCGAGCTCACGGTCGACTTCATCACCTCGAACGGCGACAAGGATCTGTTGACCGTCGCCGCCGAGGCGCAGGCGAGAACCGGTCACGACATTCTGAGCTTCACCGCCTGGTACGCGCCGGGCCAGGCCGAGAACCTCGAGCCGGTCGACGATCTGATGGCGACGCTGATCCGAGAGAACGGCGCGGTCAGCGCCGGTGCCGAGTATCTCGGCAAGCAGGATGGCCATTGGGTCGCGGTGCCGACCTCGTTCGGCAGCACGATCTCGCCGCCCTGCGCGCGCATCGACCTGATGAAAGATTTCGCCGGGCTCGACGTGACCAAGATGTACCCGGCCGACGCGCCGCCGGACAAGGAGCTGGAGGCGGCGTGGACCTGGGATTTCTTCTCGCAGGCAGCGCAGAAGTGCAAGACGGCCGGCTACCCGTTCGGCATGCCGGTCAGCACCTGCAGCGATGCGGTCCAGTGGGTCGGCGCGATGTTCAACAGCTACGGTGCGCAGCTGGTCGACGCGAAGGGGGAGATCACGGTCAATAGCGATGCCACCAGGACCGTGTTGGAGTGGTTCAAAAAGACCGTGCCGTTCTTTCCGCCGAGCGTCTTTTCCTGGGATGACGCCTCCAACAACAAGGCGCTGATTTCGGGGCAAAGTGCCCTGATCTTCAATGCACCCTCCGCCTGGGCGGTGGCCAAGCGCGACGCGCCGAAGGTCGCCGAGCAATTATGGACCTTCCCGCCGCCGAAGGGGCCGAAGGGCCGGCACGTCTCCGGCAGGTATCGCTATTGGGGGATCTGGAACTTTTCCGCCAACAAGCCGGCGGCGAAGAGCCTGCTGCTCTATCTGTCGACGCGGGAGGCGGTCGAAAAGCTGCTGAAAGCGAGCCAGGGGTTCGATGTGCCGCCGTTCGCCAAGCTCGCGGATTCCCCCGTATGGGCGGATGCCGAGCCGCCGAAAGGTACATTGGCCAATTTTCCGCCGCGCGGCGAGGTCATCGTGTCGGTCGCTGGCGCCCCGGCGCCGGCACGCATCGGGGTGCAGATGTATTCACAGGGAATCATGTGCAAGATGATCGCGCAGTGCACCCAGCAGGGGAAATCCATCGACGAGGCCATCTCGTTCTGCCAAGACGAGCTGGAAGGTTACATGCGGACCTGACCGCGGCACCGCATGCTGCGCCGCCCCGAGACGGCGCCATGACGCGGCAGGGATTACCTGTAGATTCCCTGCAAAAAACAGGAAAAACAGGGGCACCGGGCTGCCCTTCGGGCATTTCTGAGCGGCGCGGTTCGACAGCGGCGCGCGGCCTGGTGGCGGGGCGTTGGCTTTCGGCGGCGGCGCGCGCATAGTGGAGGATCATTGCGGCTCGGGACGGACCGACATGCTTCCGACACCTGCTTTCCATCACCTGCACCTGAATTCGGTCGATCCTGACGGGGCGATCGGCTTTTACACGCGGCAGTTCCCGAGCACCGCGAAGGCCAGCTGGGGCGGCTTTGCCGCACTCAAATCGCCGAACGACGTCATGGTGCTGTTCACCAAGGTCGATGCGCCGCCACCCTCCGCGCCGCAGAGTGCGATCTGGCATTTCGGCTGGCACGTCGCCGATGCGCGCGGCACCCTCGACACCTACAAATCCCGGTCCGAGGTCGAGCTCTGCCCGCTCTACACGACCGACGAGGGCGGCTCGGTGCTGATCAGCAGCGACACCTGGCCGAATGTCGGCAATGTGCTGGGCCTCACCAAGGCGCAGATCGCCGAGGCCAGGGCGAAGGGTGTGCAGCCGCCGGGCGGCGGCGGCTTTGTCTATATGCGCGGCGGCCCCGATCATGCGCTCGTCGAATTTGCCGGCAACTATCCGGCCGAGCGCTTCAACCACGTGCACCTCTATCAGGAAGACCCGATCTGCGCGCTGCTGTGGTACCAGAAGCATCTGAACGCGCCGGTGCGCGCGGGCTTCGAGCCGACCCAGCGAACCGAGGCCGACTGCAAGGTTCCGCGCGGCGCCGACCGCAGCTGGCCGGCCCTCAACCGGGAAGGCATGTTCCGTGCACCCCGGGCCGGCGTCGAGTTCGGCGACGTGGTCCTGACCTGGTACGCGAACCAGGGCGACCGGCCGCTCGCCCCGTCGCGCGGGCAATTGCAGGACCACATCGCCTTTGGTGTCGGCGATCTCGACGCCTGGGTCGAGAAATTGCGCGGCGAGGGCGTCGGCTTTCTGGAAGAGGAATACCCGCTCGGCGACACCCGCGCCGTGATGATCGAAGGCCCGAGCCGCGAAGCGCTGGAGCTGGTCGAGGTCAAATAATCGGCTGCAGGCGGGTCGCGTGATCCTGACGCCGATCTCCGACGAGGCTCTGCCGGGTGCTCTCGACCGGTTCGCAGCCGGCTTGCGCGATCGCGCCGCGCGCGAGGTGTTCGGCCGGCTGCGCGCGACCTCGCCGCACCGCGCTGCCGGTTCGCGCGCCGAGGCGGATCGGTTGGCCGCATTGGACCTCGCCCGATCCCACGGCATGGCAGTTCACCCACAGACGGCGGCGTGCCTCTTCAACTGGGACGGGGCGGCATTGAACGGCGCGACCGAGGCCTATGTGATCCTGCACGAGATCGCCCATTTCGTCCTGGCCCCGCCCGAGCGCCGCGGCCTCGTCGAGTTCGGGCTCGGCCCCGGCCCGGACACGTTAGACCGCGCGGCGGCGGAGAAGGCGGCCGTTCTGTCGCCGCTGGCGCGCGAGGAGGACGAGGCCCGCGCCTCGCTGCTCGGCATCGTCTGGGAGGCGGAGCTGGGCCAGCCCGCGCTCGCCTCGTTCCTCGACCAGAACTGGCTCGAAGGCCTCGACCGCTCGGCCGCCGCCCATTTCACCGCCGTCGTCGCCTCGCTCGGGCGCCGCGGATTGCTCCGCGCCCCGGCGCTCGCCTACTCGGCGGCGAGGCGGGGCCGCTGCCGGCGCAATTCGGCAACGTGCGCGCGGGTGTAGAGATCGGTCCAGTTGGTCAGCGCGAAATCGGTCACCTGACGCGGATCGTAGTCGCGCTCGGGAATGCGGATCTCCTTGCCGCCGATATGGACGGCACGCAGCCGGCTCGCGTCCTGGAGGACGCCAATATCGGCCAATGGCGAGGCGTCGAGCGCAATGAAGTCGGCGGCGCGGCCGGGCTCCAGCGCGCCTATATGGTCGCCGCCGGTCATGAACCCGGCATTGACCTCCGTCGCCGCGCGCAAGGCCGCGGCCGGGCTGAAGCCAAGATCCTGCACGAACAGCTCGAGCTCGCGCGCGTGCCACTCGCCGTACGGGGTGACGGCAAAGCCGGTGTCCGTGCCGGTCATCATCGGCACGCCCTTGGCGCGCGCCTTTTTCCAATTGACGCAGCCGATCTCGTATTCGCGCTGCGCGTGGCCGGGCCGGCCCTTCTTGTAGGCGGGCTCGTGCGGCTGGGTGAAGTCGATCGTGTTGCGCGGGTGGGTCAAGGTCGGGCAGACCGCACTGCCGGTCTCCAGCATCGCCGCGATGCATTCGTCGTCGAGATGGTTGGCGTGGAAGATCAAATCGACGCCGGAGCGGGCGGCGTAGAGGGTCGCTTCCCGGCCGCGGGCGTGCACCACCACCTTCTTGCCGAGGCGATGGCTCTCGCGGACCATGATTTCGGTCTCTTCCTGGTTGAAGGCGGCAACCAAGGTGCCGTCGTCTCGCCGCTGAATGCCGTCGAGGGCGATCTTGATGCAGTCGACCCCGTCCTTGACCTGTTTGCGGATCTCCTGGACGGCCTCGGCGGCATTCGTCACCAGCTTGCCGATCGAGGTCTCGGGCGCACCGATCCAGGTCGGATACCAGTCGGTCAGGCCCTGATGCGTCGTCACGTACGGGCCCGCCGCCATGACCCGCGGGCCGTCGAAGAGGCCGGCGCGGATCGCGTTGCGGATCGACAGGCTGATCTGGCCGGCATCGCCCGGCGAGCAGATCGCGGTGAACCCGGCCGCCGCCACCTTCTGGGCGAAGAACATGCCGCGCAGCGCGCGAAATTCGAGCGGGCTGTAGAGGTCGATGTCCTCCTCGCTCTTGGCGTTGCCGTAGGCGAGATGGGTGTGCACATCGATCAGCCCCGGCATCACGAAACAGCCGGAATAGTCGACCGCCCGATCACCGCGCGCTCGGCGCGGCGCGTTCGCCTCGGGGCCGACGTAGTCGAGCACGCCTTCGTCATTAAAGACCAGCGTTTCGCCAGTGCGGGCATCGTCCTCGCGCCCGGTGAAAATCTGGCCGCAGCGGACAAAGGTTTTCATTTCTGCATTCTCCCCGATCGCTGTTGGCCGCTTCGCGACAAGGGCGGAGCCGCACCGACGGCAATCTTGTAGCACAAAGCGGCGATGCGGGACACGATCGGCATTCATTCACGACCTGAGCCGACGTGGTCCGCGAACTCTTCATGCTGCGCCGAAGGAACGGATGTGGGCTCAGCTGCTACCCGCAATCCCGCCCGGCATCAGTCGTGCGGTGCTGTCCCTTCCATCGGGCGTGCCGCCTCCGACAAGTTCTCGCGGGAGTTAGGCGCCACGGGGGGTGGTTCGCCAGCAACGAAGAGAACCGAGCATTCCGATTGTTCGAGCAATTCTGCCGGGACCTGGCCCAAGGATAGTTGTTCGCCGGGCCGCGGGCTCACACCCATCACCAGAAGATTGTGATTGCCCAGCTTCAGCTGGCGAAGAATTGTCTCAGCGGCGGTGCCGACGCGGCGCACGACGCCCTTGACGGAGACGCCGTATGGATCACCCAACAAGACAACCTCGCGGATGATCGCATCGGCGCTGCTCCTTGGCGCCAATGCCGCGCCGACCTGTCGCTGCCACGAGCGAGGCCTCCTCGGGATGTCGGCCACATGCAGGGCAGTCACCGTACCCGCCGAGGCTTGCGAGAGCGCGATGGCCAGCTCCGCACCACGCCGCGAAACCGGTGTCCCGGTGACCGGGACGAGAATGTCGAGCCTGGCTCCGGTTGCTTCCCGCCGATCAATTCCGCGGGCGATGGCAATCGCGAAGGGTCCGGCGAACCCGGCGGCGCTGCGCGTGACTTCCTCGTCAAAGGCGTCTCCGAGGGAGACCGGTTCGCGGCCAATAAGCAGCAGCCCGTAGCCCTTTCGGGCTTCGGCCGCGATCGCCTCCTCGCCGGGTTTCTCGACGCGCGTGGTGATTTCGGCCGAATCGCTCCGTTGTTCCGCTGAGCCCGCGGCCTCGCCCGCCTCGGCGCTCTGCTTGACGATGGCTTCGGTGTGTTCGGCTTGCCTCGCCCCCTCATCCGCCGTCGGACTGGGCTCCGCCTCAAAATGAATGACCGTCGTCGGGATGTGCCGGGCGCCTGCCAAAAGCCCGACCAGCCGCGACGCAAAGCGGCCGCTCGGGCTCGCATCGACCGAGACGAGGAGCCGTTCGATGTTGGACACGAACCCCTTGGCCTCGAATTCCTCGCGCTCCAGCCGGGCCGCCTCCTCGGTGCTCAACGGCACCCGCGCGAGGGCCCATCGGAGCAGCGGCGGCATCGACATCGTCGTAACGATGGCCATGGCGACGATCGCCGTGAACAGGCTCTGGTCGAGGACACCCATCGAGAGCCCGATCGATGCGACGATGATTTCGGTCGAACCGCGTGCATTCATGCCGCAGCCCAGCGCCAGCGACTCCGCCCAGGTCATGCCGCCGATCAGGCCCCCCAGGAAGGCACCGCCGAATTTGCCGAGGCTGGCGATCGCGATCAGACCGAGCGTCAGGATCAGCAGATCCCGCTGGGCTAGGACGGCGAGATCGGTCGTCAGGCCGGCCAGGCCGAAGAAGACCGGCATGAACAGCGCGACGATCAGGCCGCGAAGCTGCTGGTCGATATGGCGCGTCAGGATCGGCGACTGGCCGACGAGAATCCCCGCGACAAAGGCGCCGAGCACCGTATGCACGCCGATGGCGTCGGTGACCAGCGCCATGATCCCGGTTGCCACCAGGATCGCGGTGATGACGGGCAGTTCGCTGACGAACCTGTCATTGGCCCAGCGGATTAGGTGGAACACTAGGCGGCGTCCGATCGTAAAGCTGAGCGCGAGGAAAACGACGGTCCCGACAAGGGTCCGCGCCAGCGCGGTAAAATCCACCCCGCCTTGCAGTGCCAGACCGAACGTGACGGAAATGATGACCCAGCCGATCGTGTCGTCGATGACCGCGGCCGCCACGATGACCTGGCCCAGATTGCGGCGCAGGAAGCCGACATCGCGCACCACCATCGCGACGATCTTCACCGAGGAGATCGACAAGGCGGTGCCCAAGAACAGGGTAGTGATCAGCCGCTCTCCCCGGATCGGGCAGCATCGCCTCCGGCAGCAGCTCCCCCACCACAACGCCACAGACGAAGGGAAGGGCGATCCCGGCAATCGACACACAGAATGCCGTCCGGCGCGAGCGGCGGAACACCGAGAGGTCCGTCTCCATCCCGGTCAGCAGAAGCAGCATCAGGATGCCGAGCTGGGCGACCGCATCGAGCATGGCCTTTTGGCCCGGATCGCGCGGGAAAAGGGAGTGCTGGAACTCCGGCCAAAAAATGCCCAGAACCGACGGGCCGAGGAGGACGCCGGCAATCAGCTGACCCATCACCGGTGGCTGGCCGATCCGCTGCATCAGCTCGCCCAGCAGCCGACCGCAGACGAGCAGCGCAATAATTTGACAGAGGAAGATGACCGTGGATGGCGGCTTTGGCCCCTGAGCGGCGGCAAACGCCCATGCCGGAACAAGGGAAATCGAGAGCAGGGCGAGCAGCATCGGCATCATGGGACGACACACCTGGAACCGGCCTTCCGGGTCGATCATCCGCACCAATTTGCCTCGGCGGTCGGCGCCCGTGCTCGCAGGGGGTTCGGGTTTCTCGCAGACGGAAAGCCCGGTTCTATTGCATATCATTCGGATTTCGCTATTTTCTGATCAAGGAACACGCGCACAGGTGGGGTCTTGGTGATGCAGTTTCCCTTCGTCTTACTCCTCATGCTTCTTCTGACTTCCTGCGACGCTTTTGGCCCCGGCCAGCCGGAATACCTCGTATATTTTCAGGAGCGCTCAGCGAACCTCGACGGACCGGCGCGGGGTGTTGTCGCAAACGCAGCGCGACAGGCGCAGCAGGACCCGACGGCGCCGGTGAATGTCATCGGCTACACCGACAGCGCCGGCAGCCCGCAGGTCGACGTCGTGCTGTCCCAAAAAAGGGCGCAGGCGGTCGCGGACGCGCTGGTGGCGGACGGCGTGCCCGCCTCCAGACTGACGCGCACGGGTCGCGGCCAGACCGGCACCGACCCCGGACTGGCGAGCCGGCGCGTCGAGATCAAGATCGGGAACCCCTAGCCCCGAAGCCGACCTTGGGGGAACGCCGATTTCGAATCTCCTTAGCCATACCTCGCGTGAAATTCGTCCCATCCTCTCGGCGCCGATGATAAGACCGCCGCAGCACGGATTCGACCGGAAGGAGAGCGGGACATGAAGATCGCACGCATCGAGACCTTCATCCTCGGCACCGGCAGCTCGAAGGACCTGCTGTTCTGCCGGGTCGAGACCGGGGACGGGCTCCACGGCTGGGGCGAGGCGTATGTCACGCACGGCAGGGAAACGGTCGTCGCCGAGATCATCCGCACGATGGCGCCGCACATCATCGGCCGCAGCGTCTTCAACATCCGCCACACCGGGCAGATCATGTTCGAGGATTTCGCGATCAAGCGCGGCTCGCCCGAACTGATGTCGGCCTGGAGTGCGGTCGAGATCGCGTCCTGGGACATCCTCGGCAAGCATACCGGGCTGCCGGTCTACAATCTGATCGGCGGCGCCTCGCGCGAGCGCGTCCGCGTCTACGCCAATGGCTGGTCGCGCGGCTCGACGATCGAGGAGGGTGTCGCGCGCGGGATCGAGGTCAAGGCGATGGGCTTTACCGCCGCCAAATTTGACCCCTTCCCCGGCCCGTGGCGGACCCATGTCGATCGCCGCGACGAGGATTTCGCAATCGCCTATGTCCGCGCGATGCGCGAGGCGCTGGGGCCCGATTTCGAACTGTTGATCGAGGCGCACCGGCGCTTCTCCCCGGCGCATGCGATCCGCATCGGGCAGCGGCTCGCCGAATTCGGTATCGACTGGTACGAGGAGCCGTGCCTGTCCGAGAACATCGATCTGGTGGCCGAGGTGCGCCGCGCGGTGCCGATCCCGATCGTCACCGGCGAGGCGATCCATACCAAGGAAGCATTTTTCGAGTGCCTCGCCAAGCGTGCGGCCGACATCCTGAACCCCGACATTTGTGTCGTCGGTGGCATCACCGCGATGCTCGACATCGCCGCGATGGCGCAGCCGCAGGCGGTGGTGCTGGCGCCGCACAACTACAACAGCACCCTCGCCGGCCTTGCCGCGACCGTGCATCTCTCGGCGGTGATCCCGAACTTCCGCATCGCCGAATATTTCGTCAATTTCCAGGACCTGTGCCGCGACATCGCCACCGCCTCGCTTGTTGTGCAGGACGGCTGGGTCGAGCTGCCGACGACACCCGGCCTCGGCATCGACATCGATGTCGACAAACTGCGCGCCCACCCGCACCAGGAGGCGACGCATCGCGGCTTCCGCCAGTATTGGGAGGAATACCCGCGCAAAGGCTACGCGCCGAGCCTGCGTTGATGAATTGGCGCAGGGCAGCTGTCGCTGCACTGCTGCTGATCTGGGCGCATCGCGCGGCCGGCGCCGAGACGCCGCGGACGCTGGCACCCGGCGAGCTCCGCATCGGGACCTATTTCGTCAACCCGCCCTTCGAGTATATCGCAAACGGGAAGAGGGTCGGCTTCGAGGTCGACCTGATGAAATCGATCGCCCGCCGGTTGCGGCTGCGGCCGGTGTTCGTCGCGACGCAATGGGAGGTCATCCTCGAGCAGATGCGTGAGGGCCTCTACGACTGCATCGTCGGCGGCATCACCATCACGCCCACCCGCCGGCAGGTTCTGGCCTGGTCCGACCCGTATATAACGACGACCCTCAGCCTGATCGCCGACCGTGCCGAGACGCCGCAGATCCGCACCCTCGCCGATTTGAAAGACGCGATCGTCGGCGTACAGGCGGCCACCACCGATTACGACATCGCCATCGCTATGCAAAAGCGAGGCGAAATCGGCAATGTCAAAACCTATCCGTTCGACCATATCGCCGACGCCATGAACGACCTCGCTTCCAAGCGCATCGCCGCCGTGATGAAGGTCTATCCCGTCGCCCGATGGCTGGTGCACCAGACCCCCGGCCTGCGCATCGTGGCGCAGATCCCCGACGATCCCCAGCCGCTCGGCATCGGCTTCGGTAAGAACACCCCTGCCCTCCTCGCCGCCGTAGACGCCGCCTTGGCCGACATCAAACGCGACGGCAGCTATGCGCGTCTGACGCATAAATGGGACGTGCGGTAGGAGGTCGTGGCATTTCTCCCGCGGCTTCTGTTCATTGCTTCTCGCGGCGGCTGGGCTGGCCCCGGCAAGAGAGGGTGAAGACATGCTGAGCATTAGGCATTTTGGCTACGGCGGGCGGGTGCGATGAGCATTCCGGCGCCGTTCGACCGTTATCGAGGCGAGGTATTGCCCGAGTGGATCGACCTGAACGGGCACATGAACCTCGCCTATTACACGGTGCTGTTCGATTACGCGACCGACCTGCTGTTCGAGACGATCGGGATCGGCCGCGAATACAAGCGCGCCACCGATCACGGCACCTTTGTCGTCGAAACCCACAACCTGTACGAGCGCGAATTGCTGGTCGGCGAGCGGGTGCGGATCGAGACCTGGATTCTCGGCGCCGACGACAAGCGGGTGCATCTGGCGCACGAAATGTTCCGCCTCGCGGACGGCGAGCGCTCTGCCATGCAAGAGCTGATGTTTTTGTCGATCGACCTCGGCCGCCGCCGGGTCGCCCCGTTCCTGCTCGAGGCGCGACAGGGCCTGGCCGCCGCTGCCGCGGCGCACGCCCATTTGCCGCGACCGCAATGGGCCGGCCGCCGCATCGTCATGCCGACGATCGAATGAGCGGATAACTCGTTAAAAAGCTGGCGTCCCCTACCGGACGCCCACTTCTAATCCAAATCAATATACTACGAATGAGGTGGGACGCCTTCTCTTGCGGCGTCTCTCGCGCGTTTTTGGAATGAGTGTCCCACTAACCAAACCGCGAGGGGCTCACCACACGTGATTTGAGGAGATCTGATCACCGGCGCGCTCACGGCTGCACTCCACGGAAGCCGAAGCTCTTCAGCGGACGATGTGCATTTCGCCGTCTCCAGATAGCGGCGGAAGGCGTTCGTCAACTGAATCTGCCGCGGGGTGCGGCACTCGGCTTCGAAGATGCGCCGTGAGCCGACGAGGATCGACACGCAATTGGCGCGGGAGGGCACGACGTTAGTTAAGCCGGTTGGAGGAACTGCATCCCACCGCGGGGAGCCAGTCGGATTTGTCGTAATCTACGCGATGAGGGATAAACCGCGGGATTTCGCGTGCATCCACGGACGATCACCCCCACTTCCACCGGTGCAGACGCGGCCGTAGCGGGCCGGATTCAATCCTGCGGCTACGGCGAAATTGCAGGCACAGCAATTCGGCGCCGACAGGGCCTGAGGCGCCGGCAAAGGCGGGATCCTCCGGGCCGATGAAGATGCAGGAATTGGCCGGCAACGGATCGCCGCCATCGACCGCAGCGTCGCCCGCCAGCACCAGCCAGAATTGGCCACCTCCGGCGCTCGGCACGCGCCCGGCAATCGCCGTGCAAGGCGGTATCCGGTAGCGCCAGCCGGCCAGCCCATCTTCCGCTTCGAGAACCGGGCGGCAGGAAATAGCCGTCGCCTCACACAGCTCGCCCAGAAGCGCCGCCGGCATCGCATCGGTAGTGAGTTCCCAGTGCTGGTGGCAGTCGCGGGCCGTATTAAGCACCTCCCGCTCGGCCGGCATATACCGGGCGCCAGGGTCCCAGCGGTTGCGCAGGGTGAACCACCAGATGCCCGACTTCCCGGCGACGATCGGTCCATAGGCCGAGTAGGCGTCGGTGTAATGCACCGCGCCGTCGCTGAATTCATGGTCGCCAAGCCTGCCGCGACCGGCAACGACCACCTGGAATTGGTCGGCTTGGTGGAAGTGCGGCCGGGTGACGGCGCCCGGACCCTTCTCGACCAGGAAGGCCATCGGGTGCAGCGCATCGTCGGCCGGCGGCTTCTCGTCCGGCGGCAAGGTGTAGCGGTTGGCGCCGATATAGGCGGTGTTCCAGCCGGTCGACGTCTGGCGCCGGCGGATGCTGCGGGCGAGGATGCTGTCGGCGGTCAGGACCACGGCGTACTCCATTAATTGCTGTCGGCGGCAGGCGCAGCGGCGCGTCACGATGCGCGCTGCCACACCCCGTCCCAGACCATTGCTTGAGCACTTCTCATTGAATCAGCTATGTCAGCTTGACTTGTCGTCCCATGCCCTAGCGTTGCCGATACGCTCGTCGAGATCAACGATAAGCAGCGACCTTGCTGCTTCCTGAGCTATCCCGGCAGATCTGTGGCGCAGCCGAATCGGTGCGGTCGCGCTACCACTTGTAGACTTTCTGCAATGTTCCTCCCATTAGCGCTGCCTTGCGTTCTCCGACAGGCGTTTAGTGTCGCGGAACGGCGCCACACCCTGCTCATAGCTCAGCATGCCGATCGTCCGCGTCCAGTCGGTGCCCCACATGCAACGATCCACCCCGAACGCATCGATGACCCTCAGTACCGGCACCCAGATATCGTCGTAGGGGAACGGTTGGTGCGACATCGTGCAGGCACCGCTGATTTTCACCCTTACGTTCTCGTATTGAGCCAAGGCGAGCAGCTTGGGAAGATCGGCCCAAACGTCGGCGGGGACCGGCGGGCGAGCAGGCTGGAGCAGGCCGAGATGGTCGATAACGATGACCGTATCGCGGTGTCGCTGGATGTGCGGCAACCCTTTGTCCAGGATGCCCCAGCAAAGCAAATTGACAGGCAAATCATGTTTGGCGGCGGCAGCGAAAGCGCGGTTCAAACCGGGATGGTCCGCGTCCGTCGGCAGGCCGTCGCGCATTCGTATGCGAATGCCGCGCGCGCCAGGTGTGGCCGCCCATGTCGGCACCACATCGTCAATCGCTGGATTGGTCGCGTCGACCGGCGTCACAACCCGAAACTTATCTCATCTCGCCAGCTTCGATCGGGCCAAGTGCAAGGGCCCGCTCAACGGCCCCGGCGCCGAGAAGGGCGAGATGTGCCCGGAGGGCTTCACCTTCTACCCGCTGCCGGGCCCCGGCTTCCAGGGCGACCCCGGCGCCGAGGAGAACCCGTATTACGTCTGGGTCGACCAGCACGACATCCTGGGGCTTGGCGCCAACGTTCCGATCGCAACCGGCAACCAGTCAGATTCGCTGCACGCGCTGGTCGGCGGCCGGATAGTCGAGCTGCGCGTCCCCTATCCGATAGGCTTTTTGCCAAGGGGCTGGAAGGCCGGATCGACGATCCGAAGGCCGGCTGGAAGGGCCGCGCCCTGTGGGCCACCTCTGGCAACCGCACGCCCTTTCACATCGAGGGGATCGCCGCGCCGGCGCCGGGCGCCCCGGGGGGACGCCGGAGACCCGGTCGAGCCCGCTCGTCGTCGAGTTCCAGCTGCGCCCAGACCCGCTGGCCGACTGATTGATGAGGGAACCAGGCACTTGACATAGCGATCGGTGCAAGCCTGAAAATCGCCGCATACGGCGTCGCCTGCTCGCGATCTTGATGTGGAGCGCGCGCGTGTATCATGGCGGCGGCTACTGAGTTGGTTGCCCGGCGGAAAGCGCCTCCGCGTCTACTCGATCAATGCGATGCGGGCGCTGCATCCCGCCTGGTTTCGGGAGGACCTGGAGCGCCTCTTCAGCCTGTTGGCAGCTCGCGCCATCCGGCCGCGCGTTGCCGAGCGCATCTCTTTCGACGAGGTTGCCGAGGCACACCGCCATATCGAGGCAGGCGGTCTCGACGGCAAGCTGGTGCTGTGCCCGCACCTCGCGTCGCGACACGACCGGGCAGCCTCGTGCTGAGGTTCGGAGATCACCCGACTGCGGCGCGAGGACCAGTCCCGGCCGCGAAGCCTGGCCGGCCGCTGTCGGCGCGTGAACCGACCTTCGTCGGGATAATAGCAAGGAGGAAGATGCGCCGATACCGGCCGTTCGGGAGGCTGCGATCGGGCTGCCGGGTTTGACTCAACGCAGACGCCTGCGGCTTGGCTCATCCCCCTCGACATCGCTGTGGCTCCCCGCCCGAATTTAGTTTCTGACGCAGTCGCGCGTGTTTGGGCTAGGGTCGAACCGCTGGTGTCTCGAGCGCGAGGCCGCGCGCCCGCCATGCAAGGAAGAGCTCGAGGTCGACCATTTCCAGCGCGCCATAGGCATACGCTTCGGCGCGAATGCCGATCAGACAATTACGCAATCGCCGCTGCAATGAGCCGAGGCTTTGCCATTCGAGCCGATAAAGCGGATATCCGGTCGGGTGCGCCTGCGGGATCATCGCACCGGCCAGTTTCCGGCCCCAATTGTCGCCATGGCACAGCGCGCAAGAGAGGTTTAGCTGCCCTTGCCGCCGCTCGAAAATGATCCGGCCGGCTGTGACAAAATGAAGGGTCGCCGCATCGTCGGCGACATTGATCGGCAGCCCCCTTGATTGGCGGGCGACATAGGCGGTCAGCGACAGCAGCTCCTTGCTTTCGAATGCCAGGGGTTCCACCCTTTGGTGCGACGTTCGGCAGGCGTTGATGCGCCCTTCCAGGTCGATTGGCCGGCCGAGCTTCCGGTCGAACGCGGGGTAACGCGCAGCCACGCCCTTCATGCTGCGTGCCACCGCGCCGTGACAGTCGGCGCAGGATTTTCCGGCCGACCCGTCCTTGCGCTGCCACAGTGCTTCGCCATCGGATACCCAGAGCATGCCCGGATTGGCGGCATCGTCATCCTGCATCTGGCGCAGCTCGGGCCCCATCAGCTCGTAATCGGAACGTCGCTGGTTGGCGGGGATGTCCCCCGCCTGGGCGCCGATCGCGACCGCGAGGACCATCGCGGCAACGCAGGACCAACGCCGAGGCCCCCGGGTCATTCGATCGTTATGACGGCGTGCTCGCTCGCGGCAAAGCCGTTGTCGCCGCGCCATTCGAACGCGATTGTGCCGCTCTCGGTCGCGACTGTGGAGAACGAGATGAAGGGGTTGGCGGCGATCGCCGGCGACAGCTCGGCGCGAAAGACTTCATCTCCGTTATAAGTGCAGACGAATTGGCGGATGATATTGCGGGGGATCATCGTGCCGTTGGCGCCGACCCGATAGCCCGATTCCATCGGATGCGAGATCAGGGTTTTGATCTCGATGACTTCCCCGCGCTTGGCCTCGGCCGGGACGTGGATCAGCGCGCGCGACATCAGTTCACGTCCTCGACGCAGGCGGCGATGGTCACAATTACATTGGCCTCGCCAGTCCAGAACGAGCCGTCGCTCATTTCGGCGATGCCGACGAGGCGTTGGGCGTCGGCGAGCTTGATCCGTGTCGCAACGCGCGCCTTGCCGGCACGAGGCCCGACCATGACCGAAATCACATGCGGCTGCGGGTTCTTTTCGTTGAAGAGGTGGATCGCCTTGACGTGGTCGGCCTCGCTCATCGGGCTGTCGACGATGATCGTTACCGGCACCGCATTGCCGTTCTCCACGAGCGGCGGCACATCGAGCGTGACTTTGCCCTTTTGCAGATTGGATTCGCCGACGACATTGTGGATCGCTTCTTCGAGCATTGCCGGCGTTGCCGACACCGGCAGCGCCGAGACCAGGCCGATGCCCACTGAGCCGATCAAAAACTCACGGCGGCTGGCGCGCATCGCCCTAGTCTCGCAACGTGGCGAGGAAGGCGACGACATCCTCGATCTGTTCGGCTGAGAGGATCGGCTTGCCGACATAGGCGGGCGCCACGTGGGTCAAATCCTTCGTGCGATAATAGGGCGGCATGATCGTGTTGGGATTGAGGCGGCTCGCATCGACGATGCGCAGGCGCAGTTGTCCCGCCGACCAGCGCGAGCCGGCGCCGGCGAGGCTCGGCGCTAAGTTGCCCTGGAGCGGAGTTTCTGGGAAAGGTCCGCTGTGGCATAGCAGGCACAAACCCTGCTGGCGATTGGCGACGATGGCCCGCCCGCGCGTCGGATCGCCCGGCTCTCCGGTCAGCGGGCTCGGGACGGCATCGCCGACGACCACGTAAGCGCGCAGGCCGTCGCCGGATCGTGCCGGTGCGGCGAGCGCCGCCGACAGCAGCAATGCGGCCAGCACCGCGCGGGCCGTCTCACCCAAAGACTTCGCCGGTGATCGTGCGGAACCAGCCGTTGGCGATCCTTGCCTCGACCGCCCGCACCGCCATCGGCGTTTCAAGTGGGCTGACGCCGCCGGCCCCCTCGACGTCGATGAGCTTGCCGTCAACCGGGTGATACACCCCGGCCACCGAGATTCCGTAATCAGGTGCCAACAGCGAATAGCAGATGTTGATCAGCTTGGGCGGTGTTGGTGTGCCGCCGGCCAGCAGCACTGCCACCGCGGCGGCGCAGACCTTGGCCTGCGCGTTGGCGGCGAAAGCCGATTTCGGCATCGCCCCGACAATCGCCGCATCGCCGATCACGTGGATGTTGGGCTGCAGGGTGGACGCAAAACTGACCGGGTCGATCGGGCACCAGCCGGTGCGGTCGGCAACCCCGGCGAGTGAGGCGATCTGCCCCGCCTTCTGCGCGGGGATGACGTTGGCGACATCGGCCTTGTAGGTGGCAAAGTCGGTGGTCAAGGTCAGTCCCGCCGCGTCGACCGCGATGACCTTGCCGCCAGCCGACAGCGAAACCCATTCGATCAGGCCCGGATAGAGGGCCGCCCAACCTTGCTGGAATAATTTCTGTTTTGAAAACGAGTCCTTGGCGTCGAGGATCAGCAATTTGGATCTCGGCTTCCTCGCCTTGAGGTAATAGGCGATCAGGCTCGCACGTTCGTAGGGGCCGGGAGGGCAGCGGTATGGGTTGGCGGGCGCGGCAATGACGACGGTGCCGCCGTCCTGCATCGCCTCGATCTGGTCGCGCAACAGCAAGGTTTGCGGCCCGGCCTTCCAGGCATGCGGCATCTTGTCGGCGGCCACCTCGCCGTATCCGGGCAGCGCGTCCCAGCGAAAATCGATGCCGGGCGCCAATACCAGCCGGTCATAGACGATTTTGGTCGCATCGCCGAGCGTGACCGTCCGCGTCTGGGGATCGACCGAGTTGGCTCCAGAGAAATTTAGCGCGATCCCATCCCCGGCTAGCTTGTCGTAGTGAAAATGCTGCGCCGCAAGCTCACGCAGCCCGGCAACAACCTCGTTGCTGAACGGGCAGGCGGTGAAAACACGAGTTGGGTTGGCCTCGACCATCGTTACCGCAAGAAGCGGGTCGAGCTGCTTCAAAGTCCTCGCGCAAGTCGCCCCGGCAAAACCCCCGCCGACCACAACCACCCGCGCCCCGGCGCCTTGCGCGAGGGCGGGGAGCGGCAATGCGGCTGCCACGGCGGCACTCACCGTTCGCATCAGGAGATCGCGCCGCCGCAAGAGGTTGGTCATCTCTCGCCCGCTTAGTCCTTCTGCGCGCCGTACCAGGCAGCAATCGCCTTTATTTCGTCATCTGAGAAGCCCTTGGCGATGCGGTCCATTACGCTCGCGGGCTTTTGTCCCGTGCGGAACGCCCGCATCGCCGCCTCGATTTCGACCGGGCGGCGTCCGACCAGCCGCGGTACCGGCGTATCGACCGACTTCTTCGGGGCATGGCATCCTGAACACGACGACGCCCCTGGCGGCGGTGTTGGCGAGGTCGCCTCTGCCCCCGCCCAAGGCATCGCCGCGGCAAACAGCAACACGGCGAGAATCAGGCGTGCCGTCATCGCCGCCTGTTCTCCGCTCAGGCTGCCCGCAGATCCTGGTTCATCAGCGGGAACGACCGGATGCGTTTGCCGGTTGCGGCAAAGATCGCATTGAGCACTGCGGGTGCGGCGACGGCGATGGTCGGCTCACCGACCCCACCCCAGAAATCGCCCGACGGCATGATCACGGCCTCGACTTTCGGCATCTCGTCGATGCGCATCACGTTGTAGGTGTCGAAATTGGTTTGCTCGATCGCACCGCCGGCGACCGTGCACTCGCCGTACAACAGCGCCGACAGCCCATACACGAACGAGCCCGCGATCTGCCGCTCGATCTGCGCCGGGTTGACCGCGTGGCCGGGATTGGTCGCAGCACAGATGCGGTGGATCTTGAGCCTCCCCTCTGAGCTGACCGACACTTCGGCGCAGGCGGCGACATAGCTGCCGAAGCCCATGATCTGGGCAAGCCCGTGATATCTCCCGGCTGGTGCCTTGCCGTATCCGGCCTTGTCTGCCGCTGCCTTGAGCACGGCGAAATAGGCGGGTTTCAGCATCTTCCGTCGAAATTCGAGCGGGTCCTGCCCGGCGGCATGGGCCAGTTCGTCGACGAAGCATTCGACATAGATCGTATTGTGGTTGATGTTGACGCCGCGCCAGAAGCCCGCGGTGATCGGCGGGTTGCGCATCGCGTGGTCGATGAGCAGGTTTGGAACCTGATAACCGAATGCGCTTTCCTCCCCTCCCTGGTTGAGCCCCTGGAAGGTAACCGGGTCCATTCCATTCTTCAAATTCTGCGGCAACAGCGAAGCAAGGATCGATTGCCCGGAAATGCGCATGTGCCAGCCGACAACCTTGCCGTCGGCATCGAGCCCGGCGGTCATCTTGCATTGCGTGATCGGGTGGTACTGACAATGCGTCATGTCCTCTTCGCGCGTCCATAGCAGCTTGACCGGCGTGCCGGGCATCTGCTTGGCGATCAGCACCGCCTGCCTGACGTAGTCGGTGCGGCCGCGCCGACCGAAGCCGCCGCCGCAAAGCTGCTTATAGACGTCGCATTTGGCGACCGGCAGGCCGGAGGCTTCGGCGACCGCGGCGAGAGCCGCCTCGCCGTTTTGCGTCGGGCACCAGACCTCGCATTTGTCGGCCGTATAGAGCGCCGTCGCGTTCATCGGCTCCATCGTTGCGTGATTCTGGTAGGGATAGCTGTAGACAGCCTCGACCTTCTTGGCGGCGCCGGCGATGGCAGCCGCCGCGTCGCCCGCCTTGTTGCCGACAAAGGCTTCGGAAGCGTCGAGGCCCTCCTTCAGCATGTCGGCGATCGATGCGCTCGATACGTTGGTGTTCGGTCCGTCATCCCAGACGATCGGCAGGGCCGCAACCGCGGTCTTGGCGTTCCAGAACGTATCGGCGACGACCGCCACTCCGGTATCGCCGACCGGCACCACCTGTTTGACGCCGCGCATCCCTTGCACCTTGGCGGCGTCAAAGCTCTTCGCCTTGCCGCCGTAGATAGGGCAGTCGCGGATTGCCGCGACCAGCATTCCCGGCATCTTGATATCGATGCCGTAGATCTGCTTACCGGTCAGCTTGTCGCGGGTGTCGAGCCGCTTGACGCCCTTGCCAGCAATCTTCCAATCCTTGGGGTCCTTGAGCTTGACGTCGCTCGGCGGCTCGAGCTTCGCCGCCGCCGCCGCGATCTTGCCATAGCTGATGGTCCGTCCCGATTTGGCATGGGTGACAATGCTGTCGGCGGCACTGCACTCGTCCGTCGGAACGCCCCATTGCGCCGCCGCGGCGGCGATCAGCATCATCCGGGCGGCGGCTCCACCCTTGCGCACATACTCGTTCGACTCGCGGATGCCGCGGCTGCCGCCGGTCGAGAAATTACCCCAGACGCGCTTGCGGGCGATGTTTTCGCCAGGAGTCGGATAGTCGGTCGTAACCTTCGACCAGTCGCATTCGAGCTCCTCGGCGACGAGCTGGGCAAGGCCGGTCAATGTCCCCTGGCCCATCTCCGAGCGGGCAATGCGGATCACGACCGTATCGTCCGGCTTGATCACGACCCAGGCATTGATTTCGGGCAGCGCATCGTCGGCCAGCGCTTCAGGGGCCCCCCACGGGACATGATAGCCGAGCGATAAGCCGCCACCGATTGCAGCGGCGCCAGCGAGAAACGAACGGCGCGCGAGTTTGGGCAAGTGCGTCATCGTTGCCTCCCTTACGCGGCGGCCGTGGCGTGGATCGCTTCGCGAACCTGCTGATAGGTTCCGCAGCGACAGATATTGGTGATCGCGTCGTCGATGTCGGCGTCGGTCGGGTACGGCTTGTCCTTCAGCAGAGCCGCCGCGGCCATGATCATACCGCTCTGACAATAGCCGCATTGCGGGACGTCATGGTCGAGCCACGCCTGCTGGACCTTGCTTAGAACACCGTCCTTCGCCAAGCCCTCGATCGTCGTGACCGGTTTGCCGGCGACCTGGCTGACGGGGACCTGGCAGGAGCGCGTCGCAATTCCACCAATGTGCACGGTGCAGGCGCCGCATTGAGCAATTCCGCAGCCGTACTTCGTGCCGGTGAGCCCGAGCGTATCCCGCAAGACCCACAAGAGCGGTGTGCGCAGGTCGACGTCCGCCTGATAGACCTGGCCATTGACATTTAGGACCACCATCACCGTCCTCCTAACGAGCGCCGAGAGCATCGTTGGCCGACGCCGGGCCTCGAAAGCATCGCCTCAACCCCACCCGGAAGCCATGCCTAATTCGTGGAACAGCCTAGCCGCGGTGGATTTGGTTGTCCATCCGCTAACCCGGGCTGAACGCGAACACCGGATACAACTCGGCGACGCCCTTCGATCTCAAATCGCCTGTGAACTCTCTCGTTTGGCAGTCCGGATCGAACTCGTATGCCGGCGCGGATCAAGTGAAAATCGTCACCGGCTCACATCAAATCTGAGTGAGCGGAAAATTGGCCGGCGCGGCGATGTTTCGAGCTTCCGAATGCCAAAAGCAAAGTCGCGGAGCCCCGACCCAGTGGACCTCGATTGGAAGCGAGGTCATGTTGAGCCGCTGGATTGCTGGAATTTCGGTTTCGGAAACACCGGAAATGTGGGCTCTTGGTGTCACCTTGCCGACGGCGCGTATCGGCCAAGGACCGGATCCACTCGACCTCGTCGCTGCCCCCCATGCCAGCAGGGTCCGGAATGGGGCAAAACGAGCGGTTCCTGCTGCCAAGGCTGAGCGGCCGTTGACGGTTTCGAAAGCAGTCAGCGGCTGGGACTTTCAGAGAGAGCGCCCGCTTCGGCTGCAGCCCTATCATTTCCTCGGTGGATCGAGCCGCATCATGTTGGCGACTTTCCACTCATCTGGTGGCCGAGCCGAAGGACAGCGAGCACGCATTTCTTGGCAGACGACGCATCAACCTGACCTTCCGCCGGGTGCTGTAGAACAAATCAGCGCGCGCGAGCGGCATCCGCCGCAACCGCCTCGATTTCGATCAGCCACGCCGGATTGACCAGCGCTTTGACGATGATCGTCGCCGAGCCGGGACGTGCATCACCGAAATGCTTGGCGCGTGCCGCACCGGCGGCGGCCACATCCTCCGAGCGAACGAGATAAGTGGTGATCTTCACAAGATCCGTGACGCCCATGCCGGCATCAGCGAGGATCGCGATGATGTTCCGCCAGCAAGCCTCGGCCTGGAGCTCGATCGTCTCGGGCACGGTTCCGTCCGCCAGCACGCCGACTTCTCCCGAGATGTAGAGAAGGCGCGAGCCCTCGGGCACCTCGACGGCATGGCTGTAAGGGCCGAACGGCGCAGCTACTGACGGAGGGGTGTGACGGATATTCATGGTATCAGAACCTCTCGGTTGCGCGGGATATCGGACGGAATAAAGGGCCGATCCCGCAAAGCGCGTCGAGCCCCGCAAGCGCCAACGGCAGCGCCCTATAACGAGGTCACATCGCTGCCGTGACGTAAATTCCCTCGTCGTCGAGGCGCCTCGCCGACCTACAAGCTTACGCCACCGCCGGCAGCGCATCGACAAACTCAGTTGGATACCGATCGCCTCCCGCCGTGATTTCAATCCGAGAGGTCAGAGTGAGCATTCAGCACCATGTTTGCCGCCTTTTCGCCGATCATGATCGACGGCGCATTGGTATTGCCCGATGTCAGCGTCGGCATGATCGAGGCATCGGCGACCCGCAGGCCCGCAATGCCATGGACGCGAAGCTGGGCATCGACGACCGCCATCGGGTCGGACCCCATCTTGCAGGTGCCGACCGGGTGGTAGGTGGTTTCCGCCGCCTTCTTCACCCAGTCGAGGATTTTGTCATCGGTGGTCCGATCGGCACCCGGTGCCACTTCGCTTACCTGAAAGGGCGTCATGGCGGGAGCGGTCATGATCGCGCGGGCGATGCGGACCGCGCGCACCGTCAGCTCTGCATCGGGCGGCGACGACAGAAAATTGAAGTTTATCGCCGGCGGTTGGCGCACGTCGGCCACGGTTATGTGAACGTGTCCCTTGCTCTCCGGGCGCATCGCGTGCGCGTAAAGGGTCAGACCGGACTGCCGCGATATCCTCGGGCCTCGCGGGCTGGGTTCGGTCAGCATCGGGATCCAACCCAGCATCAGGTCCGGCGCCTCCAGGCCCTCGCGCGAGCACACGAACGCGCGGATCGGGGCGCCCGTCATCGCCAGCATCCCCTGCCGGAACAGCGCGTAGCGCAGCACTTGGTGCGCCAGGCCGAGGCCGCGCCCCCGATCGTTGAAAGTGACGCCCTTTTTGCCGACCAGCCAGCGGGTGCGCGGAACGTAATGGTCGCGCAAATTCTCGCCGACGCCGGGCAGCTCATGGCGCACCTCGATGCCGAGATTGCGCAGGCGTTCGGGCTGGCCGATGCCGGATAACTCCAGCAATTGCGGCGAGTTGAAGGCGCCGGCGCTGACCACGACCGCGCGCCCCGCCCGAGCTTCACGCACCTCGCCGGCGACGCAATAGCGGACGCCGGTGCAGCGCTTGCCATCGAGCACCAGCCCCTCGGTCAAAGCCTCGGTCTCGATATGCAGGTTCCGGCGGTTGCGGACCGGATCGAGATAGCAGCGCGCCGTGCTCATGCGGCGGCCGGCGGCGATCGTCGCCTGGCTCATTGCGATGCCTGCCTGGCTGGCGCCGTTATAATCCGGGTTGTGCGGGATGCCGACCTGCGCCGCCGCCTCGATGATCGTCGCGAACAGCGGATCGCGCGGTTCCGGGTTGGTGACGCGCAGCGGGCCCTCGCGACCGCGAAGGGCGTCGTCGCCCGCGCCGGCATAGCTTTCCATGCGCTTAAAGAAGGGCAGGACCTCAGCGTAGCTCCAGCCGCGGTTGCCCATCTGCGCCCAGGTATCGAAGTCCTGGGCCTGGCCGCGGACAAACACCATCCCGTTAATCGAGCTGGAACCGCCGAGCAGTTTGCCGCGCGGCACCGGGAGCCGGCGGCCGTTGGTGCTCGCCTCCGGCTCGGAGGAATAGAGCCAGTTGGCTGCGGGATTGGTGATCAGCCGGGCCATTCCGATCGGAATAAGCGACCAGGGATGGCTGGCGCGACCGGCCTCGAGCAACAGCACCTTGTTGCGCGGGTCTGCCGATAGCCGGTTCGCGACGGCCGCGCCGGCCGAACCGGCGCCGACAACAATGTAATCATAAGTTTGCATGTCCTCTTGTCCGCCCTCAGCCTCGAAGCCCTCTAATCAGGCACTATCCCGAGGCGCGATCAACGTCTGTTCTAGCACGGTCTCGAATGATCCAAATGAGGCATGAGCGCCCCGTTGGCGCGGCATCGCGAGGAAAGGCTCAATCGCGCCGCCGATCGCATGGTCTGGAAAACGCAGGCTCTTTGTGCCACGGTGAGGCCGAGATAACCGGAGGTGTGCCATGAGCCCGCTCGATGTCGCCGACAACAAGGTCGCGGACCCACACGACGGTACGGTCGCCTATGTGCCGCCGCTCGAGCGCACGGCAGGACAGCCGGAGCCGTTCGCAGCGCATGGCGGCCTGTCCTATATGGCGTTCGACCGCGACGGCGATGCCGGAACCGCCGCGGCGCTCGAGGACGCGCTCGCCGAGATCGCCTCGGGCGAGAGCGAGCGCCTTACCGATATGCTCGATAAGACGCCGCCGGGCCCGATCAAGACCAAATGGGGCCTTGGCTTCCGCAGCTACGACGAGTGCGTGGAGTACATCCGCCAGTCGAACAGCATCAAGGCCCCGCCGGGCGGCGTGGCATTGCCATTGCCCTATACGGTGTACGAGCGGCCGAGCTACTCCGTCGTGCCGTCCAACGCGATCTGGCGGGACCCGGCGCGCGCCGAGACAGCCATGATCCTGCGCACGAACGAGCGGGGCAACCGGCGGCGGGACCTTTATTTCCCGCAGGTGCTGCGCGATGCGCGGCGGATCGGCGAGTACTACCCGGGCCTCTCGCCGAACAGCCCCGAATGCATGGACAAGCTCGGCGTGTCGCTGGCACACCTCGAGTCCAAATGCACAAACATCTACGATGCGGATGAAGTGGAGCGGGTGTACTACCCGGAGATCGAGAAGCTGCTGCTCGAGTTCTTCCCGGACGCGACCGATGCGCTGGTCTACAACCACGACGTCTTCGACAAGGACTACCAGGGCGACCGCACGGAGGATCAGGACGGCAAGAACCCTGGCGTCAACGCCAATTACGCCAATTTGGTGCACAACGATCTGAACGACAACAGCGGGCGCGTGCGCTGCCGCGAGCTGCTGACGAAGAACTTGCGTAATTTCGGGCGCCAGCAGCACTACACCGAGGAAGAGGCCGACGCGAAGATGTCGCGGCGGTTCATGTCGATCAACCTCGCCAAGCCGATCGAGACGGTCGAGCAGTTTCCCTTCGTGCTCTGCGCCTGGCCCTCCTTCGCCGACCAGCCCTACATCAACAACTACCGGATCTACGACGACCGCGTCGGCGAGACCACCCGCTTTACGTACCGTCCCAATCACGAGTGGTACTGGTTTCCCCGGCAGAAGCCGACGGAGGTCTCGATGCTCAAATGCTATGACTCGGTGACCGACGGCTCCGTCTCGCGCTGGTCTTTCCATACTGCCTGTGTCGACCCGACTGCCCCCACCAACGCCCGATGCCGCAAAAACGTCGTGGTCCGGTCCTTTGTCTTCTTCTAGGAAGACAGGAAGAGGCAGCGGGCAGAGGAAGCCGGCATCGCTGTCGTGAGACTTGACGACCGGATGACCGCGCACGGGGATGAGTGCGCGGTCATCCAGGCGGCCAAAGCTATGCCGGCGTTCGGGCTGCTGGTTGGGCGGACGCGAGCGGTTCCGATCTGGCACACAACCTCACGCCATCAAAGAGGAAGTGGACGATGAAAGCTGGTGTGGTTTATCCGCAGACCGAACTTGGCGGCGATACAGGGGCGGTCAAGGCGTTTGCCCAGGCGGCGGAAGACCTGGGTTACGACCATATCGTGATCTACGATCATGTCCTCGGCGCCGTTCATGCCGGCAGGGAACCGAAACTGACCGGCCCCTATAAAGAAACCGATCCGTTCCACGAGCCGTTGGTCACCTACGCCTACCTCGCCGGCGTCACCAAGAAGCTCGAATTGGTAACGGGCGTTATCATCCTGCCGCAGCGACAGACTGCGCTCTTCGCCAAACAGGCCGCGGATGTCGACCTGTTCTCAGACGGCCGGCTTCGCCTGGGCGTCGGGGTCGGCTGGAACTGGGTGGAATACGACGGGCTGGAAATGTCCGGACATTTTCGCCGCCGCGGCAAGCGGCAGGAGCAGCAGATTGCCTTGATCCGTAAGCTGTGGAAGCAGCCTGTCGTCGACCATGAAGACTTCCGACCACAGGATCGACAGAGCCGGGATCTTGCCGCGCCCGAAACGGCAGATCCCGATCTGGCTGGGAGGCTTCAGCAAGGCCGCGTTCGACCGGGCGGCCAGGATCGGCGGACGGATTCCTGTTTTCGGGCCGGACGCAAACCGAAGCGATTCAAATCAAGTCGCGGATCGAGGCCAAGCTGCTCGAGCTCGGAAGGGATGCCGATGCGTTCGGCTTCGAGTTCGATCCAGCAATACAGTCGCGGGGACAACCAATGGCCTGGCGATATTGCGGCGTGGCGCGAGGCTGGGGGGAGCCACATATCTGTCGTGACGATGGGTGCGAACCTCACCACGGTGGACGCCCACATCGCAGCCATCAAGCGTTGGCGTGACGTCTACAACTCGGTCCGTTAGAGCTCTGGAGCATGGCCGATGAGCCTTACGGTTTCATTGTGGTCCAACGAATTGGCCGGAGCAGGCTTCTCCGCCCTCCTTGGGGGTGAGCAGCGGCTTGACCACGATGATCCAACCACGGCGGTCTTTTGATCGATAACGCAGCGGCCGACGCAGTTCGAACAGGCTTTTGACTCCCATCGGAAGTCAGGAAGAAGTCAGGAATGAGATTTTATGGCTGGGTGATTGTCGCCGTCGGCATCGTCGTGGGCTGCATCGGCATGGGCGGCGTGATGTCGCTTGGCGTCTTTCTACAGCCGATGGCCGAGTCCCTTGGCTGGTCCCGAGCGGGGATTTCGACGGCCTCGACCCTCGCCTTCCTCTGGATGGGCGTCGGCGGGTTTCTATGGGGCTGGCTGTTCGACCGATATGGCGCGCGCGTGGTCGTCTTGTTTGGCGGGCTGTTGCAGGGCCTTGGCCTCGTCATGGCAAGCCGGACGCAAAGTCTTTCAATGTTTCTGGCGGTTTACGGTACCTCAGCCGGGCTCGCCGCCGGTGCGGTATATGTCCCGTTAACCGCTGCCACCGCCAGTTGGTTCGTGCGCCATCGCAGCCTCGCCGTTTCCCTTGTCTCGGCCGGTCTGGCGCTGGGCACGACGCTGGTGGCGCCGCTCGCGCGCTGGCTGATCGTCGCCCATGATTGGCGCTTCGCCATGCTCACGCTCGGCTTCATCGCCTGGGCCGTCATCCTGCCGGCCGCGCTGCTGCTTCGCCCAGCTCCCGCGCCCGATGGCAGGTCTGCCACCATCCCGTCCGCCACTGGCGTCGTGCGGGCTGACATGACGGTGGGGCAGGCGCTGAAAACGCCGGTATTCTGGATCCTGTCGCTGGCGAATTTCGCGTGTTGCGCCGCCCATTCCGGTCCGATCTTTCACATGGTTTCCTATGCCGCTTACTGCGGGGTGGCGCCGCTCACGGCGGCGACCGTGCTCGGGGCGGCCGGCCTCGCGGCGCTGTGCGGCCGCATCGTCTGCGGTTTGTTCGCCGACCGGACCGGCGCGAAACGCACGCTCGTGGCGTGCCTTGCACTGCAGGGCGTGGCGATCGCGCTCTATGGGCTGGCTCACGATCTCGACACGCTCTACGCCGTGTCGGTGCTGTTCGGATTCTCTTACGGCGGGGCGATGCCGCTGTATGCGATCCTGGTGCGTGAGCATTTCCCAGCGAGGATCATGGGCAGCGTCTTCGGTATCGTCGCGATGATGGCGGCGTTGGGCATGGCGCTCGGCCCACCGATGGGCGGCTGGCTGTTCGACCGGTTCGGCGGATACGGGTGGCTTTATGTCGCGTCATCCGCGATCGGCGTCGCGGCGGCGTTGATAGCGATGACGGTGCGACCGCACCGGCCGCGCCTGATGATGCTCGCGGCGGCAGCCTGATTTTTTTCAACTGAGCCACTACATACCATCCAAGCTCGCCGTTAACCCACCGCGCCACCCTGGCGCCGTTAGGCCAACTGAGCGGTTTGCCGGCGGTTTATCGGAACGTAGACGAGTGAACCGTAGCAGCGCGGGGTCATGGCCTCCGAAGCTGCTCCGGGCTACGACAAAACATCGGGTGCGATACCGTCTAGTTGAACGACGGTCCCCACGATTTTTGGCGTAAGGTACCCGGCCGGCTGGTGCCTGCCGTGCTCACGCCTCGCCTCCAACCCTGTCGCAGAAATCATCTCCGTGGATGCAATTCCCCCGACGGCCGCGCCTAGCGATGCAGGTACAAACCGGCCTCCGAACCCGCCGTTCATCCGCTCCGGCCATCTGACCGCACCGGGATTTTCCGACCATCGGATCTATTGGGAGGAATACGGGACGCTTGCCGGCGAGCCGGTGATGGTCATGCATGGCGGACCGGGTGTGGGCAGCCACAGCTCGTCCACCCGGTTTTTTGATCCGCAGCGGTACCGTGTCATCCTGTTCGACCAGCGCGGTTGCGGCAAGAGCACGCCCAGTGCGAGCGAGGATGACGCAAGAGCGGCGCTGACCGACAATACGACCCAACACCTGATCGACGATGTTTCGGCCCTGCGCCATGAGCTGAACATCAACAGCAAGATGCATGTCTTCGGCGGCAGCTGGGGCAGCACCCTCGCGCTGGCCTATGCCATCGCACACCCCGCAACCGTGCAGACTCTAATCCTGCGCGGTGTTTTCCTGTGCCGCAGAGCGGATGTCGATTATTTCTTCCAGGGCAATGCCGCCGAATTCGCAACAGACCCGCTCGCCATGCCGGTGCCTGGCACCTATCTGGATTTCCCGACGGCGTGGCGGCACTTCGTCGACGCCATACCGCTGGAAGACCGCGACGACGTCGTCAAGGGGCTGGCCAAGGCATTTGCAGCGCCGCCGCAGACCGACGCGGATCGGGAGCGCCTGGTGAAAGCCGCGTCGGCCTGCGTGGCCTGGGAAGGCAGCGCCAGCCGTGTCAACCGCAGTGAAAACAGCCACGGCCAGCCAAACGAGAAATACGCCCTGACCGCCGCGAGGATTATGGTCCACTACATGATCAATGGGGGATTTCTCGGTGCCAACGGCGAGGTCAACCGCGAAAACAACTATATTCTCGACCATATCGCTCGACTGAGGGACATCCCGGTCCATGTCGTGCACGGGCGCTACGACCGGGTGTGCCATCTCTACCAGGCAGAAGCCCTCGTGCGGGCCTTGCGCAGCGCCGGCAACAACGCGGTCAACTATTTCATCACAACGGCCGGGCACAGCAGCTTCGAGCCCGAAACCGACACCAGGCTCCGCACGATCATGAACGAACTGCCACCGATGACCTCGCCGCAGACGGTGTCGCTTTAGATCAGAAGATCGACTTACGGACGTAACCCAGATAGTTGTCCGGTTTTGCCCCAAGTCGCTGGGCTCGTCAGGCAGTCAGGAAGGTCGGCTTCGGGGCAAATTCAGCGGTTCCGACGCCGAGGCTCAAGGGCCGGTGTTGGATAAGAAAGCAGCCCGTTGCGGCCGATGATTGACGACCGGGACTTTTGAGGCTGGCACTTAGAAAGCCCGGCCTTCGGCGGCGGCCGCGGTCCGGTAGCGATCGAATTAACGGTGGCCAGGCGCTGATCGACGAGTTGCGCTCGTCCCACCTGGTGCGCGAGGACGGGCTGCCATTGCTCGGCCCGACGACGCCGGTCGTGCCGCCGCCGCATATCGAGACGATGGCCGACATGGACGCCCTGGTCGGCCGCTACGCCGACCTAGCCCAAAAAGGGATGCCCTATCGCGACTGGTACACGTCCTCGGGCAAGGCGATCCTGGGTGCGGCCGGCGACAGTCCCGAGATGGCCGACAAGATCGCCCAAGGGTTGGCGATCACCAGCAAAGCCACCCCGGTCGCGACGAACCCTCACCTATGCGGCCACCGCGCACAACCAGGCGATGCTTGGCGACCCGATCCGGGCCGGCCGGTTCCCGAACCGTCGGCGTGCCCTTCCACTGGTCGGCGATCGGCGAGCCCATGGTGTAGAGCCCGCCCGCCTTCCCCGGAAATTCGGACGCCCGCATGTTGTGCGTATCGTTGACGAAGGTGTGGGCGAAATTCGGGTTCCACTCCTCGGCCGTGGCCCCGAGAAAGGGCTCGATCTTGTTCCCTTGCAGCGGCTCGCCGGCGTAGTAGGCGCCCTCGATGTCGGCCCCCATCTGCGATCGGCGAGCACAATTTCACCCGGATCCTGGCCAACCGGGTGGGTGACGAGCTGGTCCGCCGCACCGGTATTGACTGGACCCCAAAGCAGGCCCAGGCGGCGGCCTGGACCGCGCTCAAATCGCACAACGAGGGGTGCCGCTCGATGTCGCCGGCCTCGATATCGCGCAGGGGCTGGCGCGGAATTACGCCCAGCTCTCCTGGGAGAGCGCCCCCGGGCTGGATCGCGCCAAGGTCGGTACGGATAGCGGCTCGCGCCAAGGGTCGGTCAGAGGCAACTTGCATGGTCGTCTCCAGAGTGGGGTGGATCGCAACCCACTCTGCCGAAGCGTCGGTCGCTCTCCACAACTCCTCATAGGATCTCATCTGGCAATCGGTGATGTGGAAGGGGCGGTTCCTCATCGGCGTGAAGAACCCGCTTCCTATCCGGTCTGCCGCGACCGCCAGCCAACGCGCCCCCTCCGAGACCACGCCGGTCGACGCTGGCCTTGCCAGCGGCGGATCTGGCCAGCAACACCCCGTGGATTTGCCGCTGCGTTTGGACGACGCTGGCGCGTCGCCCACAACTCCACAGGTTCCGCAACACCAAACAAGCATGTGACAAAGGTAATGGAAAGTTCGATCCCAAGCCGACGAGCGCTGAGGCAACAGGAGCCGGATGGGTGAGGCAACGAGCTATCACCGAATTTTGGTGACGGCCTGAGGTTCAGGCGGCGACGGTTTGGGACTGACAGGACGCCGGTGCGGCGATGACCTCGATCCCGTCGGTGAACCTGACACCTTGAATGAGCTTGGGCAACTGGTTGTGGCCATCGAGTCTGCGCCAGCTGTTCTGCGCCGCATCGACGAGCTTGAACACCATCGCGAGCGCCGTCTTATTCGAGAGGCAGCCCTTCGACCGGATCGTTCGGTGCCGCACGGTGGCGAAGGTGCTCTCGATCGGGTTCGAGGTCCGCAGGTGTTTCCAGTGTTCGGCAGGGAAATCGTAGAATGCGAGCAGCGCCTCGCGATCCTTCGCCAGGCACTCGGCGGCCTTATCGTATTTCAGCTCGTAGGCTGCGATGAAGGCGTCGAACGCGGCCTCGGCGTCCTTGCTCGTCTCGGCCATCCAGATCTCCTGTAATGACCGCTTGGCTTTCGGCTGCTGGCTCTTCGGCAGTTTGTTGAGGACGTTGGCGGTCTTGTGCACCCAGCAGCGTTGCTCGCGTGTGGTCGGCCACCGCTCGCCGAGCGCCTTCCAGAAGCCGAGCGCACCGCTTTCGAGGGCAGGTTTGGCGACGGCGAGCTTGGGCGCGATAACCAGACCTCGGTTGTTCAAATCGAGCAGCAGTTCACGCCAATCCTGCGCGCTCTCGCGCGCGCCGTCGGTGAAGCCGAGCAGCTCCTTCTTGCCCTCCGGTGTCGCGCCGATGATGACCAGGATGCATTGCTTGGCGTCTTCAAGACGGGCCTGCAGGTAAATGCCGTCGGCCCACACATAGACGTAGTGCTTGGCCGACAGATCGCGTTTCCTCCAGTGCTCGTGCTCGCCGATCCAGACCTCCTTCAGCCGCGCAATGGTCGAGGCCGACAGGCCCGGCGCATCTTTGCCGAGCAGTGCGGCAAGGGCCTCCTCGAAATCGCCGGTCGAGAGGCCCTTCAGATAAAGGATCGGGATCAGCACCTCCAGGCTCCGGGAGCGCCGCGCATAGCGCGGCAGGATCGCCGGTGTGAAGCGGATCCGCCCGGCATCATCGGCAGCACCACGGTCGCGTACGCGAGGCTGGCGCACGACAACCGGGCCGATGCCGGTCATCACCTGGCGTTCAGGCAGATGCCCGTGACGAACCACGCGGCGCAAGCCAACCGTGGTCTTAAGATCGGCGTGCTCGGTGAGGAATTCGGCCACCTCGGCCTCGATCGCTTGGGCCAGTAGGGCGCGCGCACCGTTGCGCAGCACCTCGGTGAGTGGGTCGGCGAACGACCCTGACTGAAGCAGCTTGACGACGTTAGCATCGGACACGGCGTATCACTCCTTTGCTGGAGAACTGGAGGCGCGAACACCCCCACGATACGCCGCCTTCATCCCTTCAGACCGTCACCAACTTTCGCGCATAGCTCTGAGGCAACGAGTGGATCGTTCGGTAACATTCCCCGGTGAGGCAATACGGCCTCTCACCCTGTTTGCCGCGCCGCACTCAGCGGCTTTAGAGTGCACGGTACAATTTGGCCAATTTGGCCCGCACCGTATTTTCACCGGGTTGGTCCACCCAGTTGGCAGATACCCACTCTAGCATGAGTTTGGTCAGTTCCCGTTGCTCGGGCACCCCGTCCGGAGTGTTAGCAACCCGGCACACCTCGATCCAAAACTCGTCCCAGCCAAACCTGGCCGGTCGCCCGCCCTTATCGACCGCTCTCGGACCCCGCTCCAGCGGCCGCTTCTCGCCGACCGAAACGGCGAACACCCTTTGGTCTCGGGTAATTTGCGACTTTGCGAAGCATACCTCCTCGGGCTGGATCGTCTCTATCCAAGCGTCGGAGGCAATTTCGGGCTCGGCAGACGGGAATACGATGTCCAAAACGTAAAGACCATAACGGCCATCCGATTTTGTATTCTGTTTCAGTAGAGCGACAGCCTCAATCCAGGCGCGGCGTTCGTGCTTCTCCTTGCCGTCTTCGCCCGACTCCCGCGGATACAGAGGCCCGGGTGGAAGTTCAAGCCGACCCGGCGGGGGATCGATAGCAACCAGCCGTCGCCACAGAAGCTGATCCCGATATTCCTCCGCGTTTCGGTTCCAATCTTCGATCGCTCTCAGCAGTGTCACGCGTTCGGTCCAGTCGGCTTGCCGGGCCAGCTGGCTGATCGTGATCTGACCGACCTTGGCGGCCTCAGGACTGACGTTGGGTGATAGAGCTGGCACCGGACATCTCCCTCTATAAAGTTGTATCCGACCCGAACCCGACCGTCGCTCGGGCATCGAAGCCCGCCTCTACGATCGACACGGGACGCGTCTACTCGGCGTTTCCCGGCAGCACCCGGATCGTCACCACATTCGCGGTCGCCGGCACTGCCGTGCAGTATCGCGCCCACGCTTCGGCGAGATCGCGTCGTTTTCGAAACAGATCTCCTCGACGATAGGCCGCCTCGACCTTGTCGCCGACCGCATGGGCCAACGCCATTTCCGCAACCTCGGTCGGAAAGTTGGTGCGCTCCGCCACCCAATCGCGAAAGCTCGACCTGAACCCGTGAGTCGTCAGGTCGCCGCGGCCCATGCGATGCAGCACCGCCAGCATCGCCATATTCGACAGCGGACGGCCGGTCCGGCCGCCGGGAAACACAAAATCGCCCTGGCGGATTGCGGCCATCCCCTCGACAATCGCCAGCGCGGCGCCCGACAGCGGTACGCGATGCTCTTTTCCGGTCTTCATCCGCCCGGCCGGTACGGTCCACAGGCTGGCGGCGAGGTCGAACTCATCCCAGCGGGCGCCGATGACCTCGCCGGTGCGCGCCGCGGTCAGGATCGCGAATTGCAGCGCGCAGGCGGCTATACCCTGCTGTCGCCGTAGCTCGGCCATAAACCCGCCGATCTCCGCATAGGGTAGGGCCGCATGGTGTTCGACGCGGCGGACCTTCGCTTTTTTTGGCAGCAGGTTTTCGAGATGACCGCGCCAGCGCGCCGGGTTCTCGCCGTGGCGGAAGCCGCGGGCCGTCGCCCAATCCAGGATATTCTCGATCCGGCCGCGCACCCGGCCCGCGGTTTCCGGCTTCTCGGTCCAGATCGGCTCGAGCGCCTTCATCACGAGCCCGACGTCGACGGCTTGCATCGGGAGCTCGCCGAAGATCGGGTTGACGTAGGTTGCGAGCGTACTCGGCCATTGCGCGGCGTGCTTCGGGTTGCGCCAGCCGGCTTTGTGCGAGTCGATGTAGCGCGCGGCGCATTCTTGAAGCTCATCGCCTTGGCGGCATCCAACTTGGCCTGCCGGCGTATCGCCCGGCGCCGCTCGATCGGGTCGAGGCCGTCGAGACGCAGCTTGCGGCACTCGAGCGCCTTTTGACGGGCCTCGGCGAGGCTGATGGTGTGGGTCGGCCCGAGCCCCATCTCGCGCAGCTTGCCCGCTTCCTTGAAGCGGAACACCCAGCTCTTCGCACCGCTGGTGCTGACCTGCAAAAACAACCCGCCGCCGTCGCCAAAATAGCCGCGCCGTTTTGCCTGAGCCACCGCCAGCGCGGTCAACTTGCCGATGGTCCTCGCCATCACAGACCCATGTGACTACCCATCCCAAACAGCCGGATGTTGGCGGATCATGGCGAACGAGTTAAGGGGCAGAGGCGGCGAAAAGCCTTGGCTTCTCGGGTCTTTATCATTCGATTTGAACGGCGGCGAACAAAGAGTTGGCGGAGGGAGCTTCCGCTCGACCCTACTCCAATGGTGTCTATGCAGGTCAATCCCTGTGGCGCGGGCGACAATCCGGCTCTCCGCGGTAGAGGTGAAGGGCATCGGCCGTAAGGGAATGTACCATGATGGCGGCGGGCTCCACCTGCCGGTGAGCGCCCGCGAGCGCGAAGCCCTCGATTTTTCGATTAATGTTTGACGGGTGGGCCCTTCCACCGCGGTCTTGCTACTTCTGGCAAATCGGCTTGCAACCCTGCGGATTATTCGGGGGGCTTGACGCCCTCGGGGCCCGCGACCACGGTTGCGGCAGCCATCAAAGGCGAAGGAGTGGGTGATGGAATTCGGCATCTTCAATCTGATGGGGTCGCGCGACCCCGCAAAGTCGACGGCGGAGGTTTTTGCCGAGGTCGCCGAGCAGACCCGGCTTGCCGACGAGCTCGGCTATACCATCGCCTGGTTCGCCGAGCACCATTTCTCGAATTATTGCCTGTGCGCGTCGCCCTTGATGATGGTCGCGCATTGCGCCGCGATCACCAAAAAGATCCGGCTCGGCACCGCGGTCGTGGTATTGCCGCTCTACAACCCGGCGCGGCTCGCGGCCGAGATCGCCACCGCCGACGCGCTGTCGAACGGGCGCCTGATGCTCGGCGTCGGCGCCGGCTACCAGCCCTACGAATTCGAGCGGTTCGGCGTCGACATCAAAGACAATCTGGAAATGACCGAGGAGTTCTGCGACATCCTCGACCGCGCCTTCACCCAGGATTTCTTCAGCTATAACGGCAAGCACTACCAGATGCCGGAGACCCACATCCCGGCCCGGCCGGTGCAGAAGCCGCTGCCGATCTATGTCGCCGGCCATACCCAGGCGATGTTCCGCGCCGCGGCGCGGCACGGCTACCGGGTGTTGTCGTCGGGCCGGGTCGGCGGCGCCGCGCTGCTCGCCGAGCAATATCAGGACATCGTGGCCGCCTTCGAGGCCGAGGGGGTGCCGCTGGCCAACGCCCACATCACCGTCAACCGCTTCTGCCACATCACCGACAGCAAGGAGGAGGGGCTGCGCTTCGCCGAGAACGCGCGCTACCAGACCCGGCTCGCCTCCAGCCTCAGGCGCCGGCAGGAGGTCATGCAAGGCACGGTGCTGGTCGACAAGCCGTTCCCCGACGAGCCGCCGCTCGAACAGATCCACGACGATCTCCTGATCGGCGATGTCGAGACCGTGGCCGAGAAGCTGGTCGGCGAGATCCGCGCGACCGATCCGGTCCACATGTGCTTTTCGTTCAAGGTCGGCGCGACCCCGCACCAGGCGGCGATGCGCTCGATGGAGCTGATGATCGGCGAGGTCAAGCCGCGGGTCGAGCGGGCCCTCGGCCCGCTCGCGCGGCGCGCGGCGGAGTAATCCGGGATTGCGCGCGACGCGGTAACGATTACTGGCGTTTTGAGGCGGCGAGCAACATCTGCGGAGTAAAGAATATGGAAATCGGTGCTGCGATCTTCTTTACCGACTACTCGATGGCGCCGACCGAGCTTGCGGTAGCGCTGGAGGAGCGCGGCTTTGACTCGCTGTGGGTGGCCGAGCATTCGCACATCCCGGTCACCCGCCGCTTTAATGTGCCGGGCGGCGAGCTGACCAAGCAGTACTACGACGTGATGGACCCGTTCGTCACGTTGAGCGCCGCCGCCGCGGTCACCAAGCGGCTGAAGCTCGGCACCGGCGTCTGTCTGGTCATCCAGCGCGACACGATCCAGACCGCGAAACTCGTCGCCTCACTCGACCAGGTGTCGAAGGGGCGGTTCCTGTTCGGCATCGGTTGCGGCTGGAACGCCGAGGAGATGGAAGACCACGGCACCGTCTACGAAACCCGCACCTTGAAGATGCGCGAACAGATCGAGGCGATGAAGGAGATTTGGACCAAGGACAAGCCCGAGTATCACGGC
>CAWAFE010000031.1:0-98599 GCA_963781215.1 uncultured Alphaproteobacteria bacterium | reverse complement strand
CAGCGGCCTATTGCGGCCTTGAGTCCGCACCGCCGGCACTGTCCTAGGCTTGCTCCCCTTGGGCTGACCTACGACGCGCGGCTTCATTCGAGGTCGACCCGGGTCAGCGTCGGCGCGATGCGGCCTCGCCCCGGCACCGCCACGGCGAGCCGGATGTGCGGCACGGGTACGAGCTCGGCGAGACGCCAGAGTGTTGGAATGCCGAGCTCCTTTGGAATGACGGTGCGGCCGGCGCCCGGTTCGACCGCGAACAGTTCCGGCGAAATCCGCAATCCCAGCCCGGTCGCCTTGAGGATCGCCTCCTTTGCCGTCCAGATCCGGAAGAACGCGTCGGCGCGGCGTTCCCGTGGCAGCTCCTCTAGCAGCCGGCATTCCGATGGGGCGAACCACCGCCGGGCGACGGCGTCGAGGTCGACCGGGCGGCGAACATCCTCGGCATCGATGCCGACCGGCGCGCCGCGGAGCAGCGCGCAGGCGGCAAAGCCCCTTGTATGGGTCAGGCTGAACGACAGCGCCGGCCGGCCGCGCTGCCCCGGCTCAAGCACGGGACGGCCGTGGGGCTCGCGCATGAGGCGCGGCTCCTCGCCGGCAAGCATCTCGCGCAACCCCCGGCGCAGCAGAACATGGGCGGCGATGTAGGTCCGGCGGTCCTCGTCAAAGGCGAAGGCCGCGGCGGCCAGTGCCTCGTCGCTCGACAATTCCGGCAGCAAACGCGACACCGCAGCGCGATCGAGGACGTGGCTTTCGGTGAACCGCACGGCGACGTTCACGCGAGGCCTTCGCGGGGAGAGGGCATGCGGGTTGATGCCGGGGCTCGGCTGTGGTGGGATGCGGCGGCTGTCGAAATATGTTCGAGGAGGGCGGTCCATGACGATCAAAATCGGCGACAAGGTACCATCGGTGACATTGCGCTATCTCGGCCCGGATGGCGTGCAGGCGGTTTCCTCCGACGATTTCTTCCGCGGCAAGAAGGTCGCCCTGTTCGGGGTGCCGGGCGCCTTTACGCGGACCTGCTCGTCGCGCCACCTGCCGAGCTACGTCAACCATGCCGCGGAACTCAAGGCAAAGGGCGTCGACACGATCGCCTGCATCGCGGTCAACGACCAGTTTGTCATGAGCGCCTGGGGCAAGGAGCACAAGGCCGACGACAAGGTCGTCATGCTGGGCGACGGCAGCGCCGAGTTCACCCATGCGATCGGGCTCGACCTCGACCGCATGAAGGAAGGCATGGGCATGCGCTCGCAGCGCTATTCGATGCTGGTCGACGACGGCACCGTCAGGGCGCTCAATATCGAGAAGCCGGGCGAGTTCGACGTCTCCAGCGCCGAGACGATGCTAAAGGCGCTGTGACCCGCCCGCTGGCGCGCCGCTTGCCCGCCGCGCTCGTCGTGCTGGCGGCGTTGGCGGGAGCCAGGCCGGCGGACGCGCAACAGGCGATGCCTGATGCCGGGCCAAGGGCGCTCTACCTGCTGCCGCGCCCGGCCGAGACCGGCAAGCCCTTGGTTTCCGATCGCTATGTCCTCGCAACAGGTGCGCGCGGCGGCTGCGAGCTCCTATTGTCGTGCCGGGTGCAGCTTTTGGGAGTCATCGAGAAGAACGGTGCGGTCATGCTGCGCGGCACGGCCTTTAGCTGGTAATCCTGGACGGGTCGGATGCCGGAATCCCTATCGATCGCGGTGGTCGGCGCCGGGGCGGTCGGCAGCACGATTGCCTATTCGCTCGCCGCCGCCGGCTTTGCGCCAAAGCTCGTCGCCCGCGGCGAGACCCTGGCGGCGGTCCGGCGCGACGGGCTGCGGGTCGACAAATGGGACGGCGGCGGGGTTGCACGGCTGGAAGCCACCGACGCTCCCGAGATGTTCGGGCCGCAGGGTCTGGTGGTCGGGACGATGAAGGCGCAGGACTGGCCCGCCGCGCTCGGCGCGCTCGAGCCGCTGATCGGGCCGCAGACGGTGTTGCTGCCGGTCATCAACGGCGTCCCCTGGTGGTATTTCGACGGGTGCGGAGGCCCGGCCGCCGGGCAAAGTGTCGCCGCGGTCGATCCCGACGGCGCCCTGCTCGCCACGCTGCCGTCCCGGATGGTGATCGGCTCGGTCGTCTACATGGGGGCGGCCCGCACGGCTCCCGGCGCCGTGCGCTGGACCAGCGGCAACCGGCTGGTGCTGGGCGAGGCCGCGGGCCCGCGGCGCGAGCGCACCGAGCAGATCGCGGCGATGCTGCGTCAATCGGGCTTCGACGCCACCGTCGCCGATGACATCCGCAGCGAGATCTGGGGCAAGCTCGTCGGCAACGCCGCCTTCAACCCGCTTTCGGTGATCGCCCGCGCCGGCACCGACGAGATCATGAACGATCCCGGTCTCGGCCGGATCGCGCTCGCGGCGATGCATGAGGTCGCGGCGGTCGCAAGGGCGCTCGGCGCCGCCACCGGCCTCGATGTCGAGAGACGCTTTGCGATCAACGCCGAGCTGGGCGCGTTCCGCACCTCGACACTGCAGGATTACGAGGCCGGCCGGCCGCTCGAGCTGGGCGCGCTCGTCGACGCGGTCGTGGAGATCGGCGAGAAGCTCAAAGTAGCCACCCCAATGACCGCCGCACTCGGCGCCCTCGCCCGCCGGGCGGTCGTCTTCCGCGACCGCCGCACCGCCGGTCGTTAGGTTTTGCGCGCCGTTGCATCCTCGGCGAATGGCCGGATTGCCTTGGCGAAACGGCCGCCCCGCCGGATTGCCTAACGTGCCCTTCGGTCGGCGTCCCTCCGCGTACCGCGCCGCCGGCAGTCGAGCCTGTTCCGCCTGATGATACTGGGAATCTACAGGCATCTGCTGCCTCCCGTCTGCCCGGCGCCTGCTTCCCGGACGCCCCATACAGCAACGGTAGCGTGCTATTGTGGCAACATTACCGACGAAGCAATGGATGTGCGCTCACCCCTTGCACGGCGGCGTCTCAGGTGGAATGGAGAGCGCGTCGCTTGGTAGAAAATCGACCGAGATCAGAGAGAATGACACCGGTTTTTTGCGGCGATTGTCGAGAGCATGGGATGAGCTCGAGCTGAGCAGTCGAACGCCAGGGTGCGGGTCAGAGCACGACCGAGACGCCGATCCCGGCAAGGACGTGGTAGGTCCGTTGGCCGACATCGCCGCCGGTCAGCGGGACATAGACTTCAACATCGGCGCCGACGCGGAGCCGGCCCAGACGTGCGCCGGCTTCGAGCCTCGGGATCGCGTCGAGCCCGAACGAATCGGATACCCCCCGGCCCCGCGCGGAGCTCCCTTCGAGGAGCACGCCGGCGCCGAGGTAGAGCTTTGGCCACAAATAGCGGCCCGTGAGGTCGACGCCGGCGCCGGTGCGCCGCTCGGTCCCTGCCACCGCGGTCTCGCCCGACGACAGGTAGGAGATGCCGGCGCCGAGATTGAGCTGGAGATCTCCGGTTCGGCCGTAGACGACGCGCCCGACACGCACCCGCACGAGCCCCGTGCTCGAATCCCCGCTGGCGACAATCGCGGCGCCCAGCTCCCAGGCCGGAAACCGCTCCTTGTACCGCTGGTCCGCTTCGGCCTCGTTCCACCCGCCGAGCCCGAGGAACGCGACCCGTCCCATGAAGAATGCCACCCGCAAATTCTCGACGTTGCCGCCGAGGATGCCGGTGATGTCCTGCAAACTCTGCACAAAAGGGTCGTAGGCGGATTTGCGCTCCGGCGGCGTAAAATAGGGTCCCGCGATCCCCTCGATCTGCAGCCGCAGGGCATCGTCGCGCAGCGCCTTCTCGGCAATCTCCCCGTAGACCTCCTGGGTGAAGATCTCGGCTCCGCCCTCGATGAACACATCCGGAATCTTCAGATGCTCGGCGGCGTCGGAAAAGTCCTTGTGCGCGACCGAGTGCAGCATCTCGTGCAGAGTGGTGCCGAACACCTCCCAGCGCCCGCGGCGCCGCGTCTGCTTCTCGGGCTCCAGCGAGTATGACGCCGGCACCCGGCTCTGCACGAACGCGTTGTGCTCGGGGGTTTCGAACCCGCCTATGAACAGGACGATGGTTTTCAACGCCTCGGTGCGCTCGGCCACGACGGCGTCGCGAACCTCCTCGAAGATGCCGGTCCCCGCCGCGACGTTGTGGCGTTCCAGGATGTCCCCTTGCAGCTCCATCAGGGTCGCTACGAAATCCTGCGACAGGCCCGCGATGTGCTCGGGCGATGTCTCCTCCGGCGGGCGAATGAAGTTGAGGCGACTGCGCAGGGCCGTGGTTCTCAGGTCGGTTCCGCCGGCCTGGATGTAGCGGCCATACTTTGCGGTCACGGACTGCTCGGCTCTGGCCGCGAGCGCATCCAGATCCTGCCCGGTGAGCTGTACGGCCGCATCGCGCACCTTCTCCGCCTGAGGCAGCCGCGCATCGATCTTCGTCACCACGCGCGACGCCATCTCGGTGCGGAACCCGTCGGGATCGGTCACCGCCGCCGCCCCGGCCGTTTGCGATGTCGCCGATGCTTCGGGCTTCGGCGGGACGATCTCGCGGATCCTTCCGCGCTCCTCGGTACTCGGGTAGAGCGCTCCGGCGGCTGGATCCCGGTCGAGCAGCACCGTCCCCGCCGCTACGCGCTCTCTCGGCGCCGCCGCATTGGGGCTCGACAGGCGCGCCGCCTCTCCTTCAGCAGCAGCATCGGCCGGCGCGATCCGCTGCGGCGTTCCCGGCGTGGCCGGCTGTTGCGCGACATGTGCCAGCTCGTGCCGCAGGGTTTGCGCCGTCAGCCGGTCCCGCCCGAGGACGATGTGCCGGCCGAACGCATAAGCCCGCGCCCCGATTTCGGCCGCCGACCGATGCGCAAGGCCGTCGTCGTGGATTCTGACGCTGTCGAGATCGAGCCCGGCAGGCGGGTCCTGCAAGGTATCGGCGGATGCGGCCGGATCGCGGCCATGGCGCGGAGTGAAGTAGGCGAGGCCCGCGGCGTCCAATGGCCGTCCGGGAGCGCCGAGCACGTCGCGCACGCTCGCCGGCGGCGACACGGTTATTCCGGCGTGCGCCACCGTAGCGACAACGCCCCTTGCCAGCGGGAGAGGAGATCATGGCTCAGCGGAAACGGTCTAAACCAGCGCTGCGCCGCCCGGAACTAGAGCGATGCGCATGGCGGCATCCGATAGAGCGGGTGTTATCGGTCAGCTTCGGGAGCAGCGCGTAGTTTGCCAACTGGCTTTGTCCCCAGCGGTGATCGCGTTTCGGATCGTCCCGAGGCGGTCGGGATACACCTTGAAGAACGAGTATCGACTTACGCGGCCTTACGGCGATGGAAGAAGCCCGGTTAGGCCGGGCTTCTCAATACTATGCTGGTACTTGAGGAAGAAAACCGAGAGCTATTTGATAGAATACAAGAGCAAAACCTCCTTCGACAATACGATCTTCTTACAAACTGTATTGAGATTGGGCTAAGCCAAGGCGCTCGCGTTTTTGATAAATACATGCTATGGGATTTAAATCACGTAGCCGTCGCTAATATTTCACAATTTGGCGGCCGCTTCCGCGAAGAGCCAATTTATGTAGGAACTCATAAGCCTCCGCATTTTCGCGATGTTCCTCACCTGATGGATCAATTCATCTCAACTGTCCATGAGAATTGGTATAACTGGACAAATATTGAGTTGGCGGCATATGGCCTTTGGCGACTAAATTGGATCATCCGTTCATAGAAGGAAACGGTAGAACTGCAAGAGCAGCATGTTATTACCTTCTTTGTACGCGTGCTGGCGGCTTGATCGGCGGAAATAATATTGTCCCCGAGCGAATCAGGGAAAATCGGAAACCATATTACACCGCTCTGCAGGCGGCCGATCGGGCTTGGGATATGGGAGACTTGGACTTCTCGGCGATGGAAGAATATCTCGCCAGCCTTGTTGACGCGCAAATGGCAGATGAGGGTCCGCATCCTGCCTCCGAGCCACCCCCACTTCAAAGTAAGTCATTACCGCCGCATCCCTACTATAGCCCAGCGCGCTGCGATCATGCGCAATTGCAGCGGGCGCCGTCGTGCTGGGAGTAGTCGCTCTGGCCGGAATACGGATTGAGCGTCTTATCCGCGCTTCCCAAATGGTGTAGTCGTAACCTAATCTGATCCTCAGGCAGCAAACTGCACCTCTGCCGCGCACAACCTCGTCACGAAAATAACGGCCGAGCCCCTTCACGGTGCGCAGGTCGACGCGGCGTCCGCCCATAAGCTCGGACAGTTCCGCCTCGATCGCCGCCATGCCGAGCAGCCCGGGCACGGCCTCCGGCTCGAACTCCACTAGGAGGTCGACGTCGCTGTCCGCCCGGGCGGTGCCCTTTAGCACCAAGCGAACAGCGACAGCCGATGAATTCGATGCCGGCGACAGAGCCGCGCCAGGGCCTCTTTGTCGCAAAGGCTCATCGCGGTCCCGTCATGAGGCGAGGCGGTAGGCTTTGCTCGCCGCACCGCTGAAGAGTGCCGTCTTCTCGGCGGCGGAAGAGCCCGCGGCGATGCGCTTGAAGGCGTTCCACATGACGGGATAGCTGCACATCCCCTTGTCGACCGGGAAATTGCTCTCGAAGAACGAGCGCTGCGGTCCGAAGGCCTCGATGCAGGTCTCGATGTAGGGCCGCCAGGCCTTCTCCAGATCCTGCGAGGAGGGCGGCGTGTCGTTCTCGAAAAAGGTGAAGCCCGAGAGCTTCATGCCGAGGCCGCCCAATTTGACGTAGGTGTTGGAGGAGGCGGCGGCGACCTCGGCGATCCCCTTCTTCCACGCGGCGAAGGCCTCCTCGCGCTTGCCGGCATAGGGGCCGATCGCCAACGGCCCGCCGACATGGTTCAAGACGATCACCGCCTGCGGAAAGGCGCGCGCCAGGTCGGCCACGTCGTCGAGCTGGGTCTGGAACAGCCATGCGTCGAAGCTGAGGCCGAGTGCGGCGAGGCCGGCGAAACCCTGGCGGAAATTCGAGTCGCGGTAGAGGCCTTGCGGCGCCCCCGAGCAGTAGATTTCGAGGCTCGGATCGGCGTGCCAGGTGGCGCCGTTGCGGATGCCCTTGAAGCGCCCGCCGGAGATCGTCACGTGCTCTTCGAGGATGCCCTTGGCGCGGCTGCCGATCCGCAGATCGACATTGCCGATGATGCCGTCGATGCACTTGGTCTTGCCGTATTTGCCCGACGCGCTCATCGCCGCGATCCCGTTGACGAACTCGGTCTCGCCGAGCGAACGGCGCTCCGGCGGGCCGTCGGCGCGGTACATCTCGCGGCATTCCTCGAAACAGGTCGCGGCGATGTTGTGGCCGCTGCCGACATCGGCGAGCAGATCCTCGAACAGGTAGCGGTTGCCCGGCCGATCCCACATGTGATGGTGCGGGTCGACGATCGGCAGATCGGGCTCGATGACCGCCTCGCGGTGCTTGTCGAGCCAATCCGGGCGCACCGGCGCGTGGCGGCCGGGCGGGATCGCGGATTGCGGCATGGGGCTGTCCTCCCGAGGTTGCTATGCGGCTTGGCCAACTCTGCCGCGCCGCCGCCCGCAACGCCATGGTTTTGATAGCAGGCCTGCGTGCACCGTGCAGATAGGTGCGGGGCGGCTCGTTGGTCGGGGCTAAAAGCCGACCCCAAGGTCGGCGGCTCTGACGCCGAAATAGGCTTGCGGCTCGGAAGGCCGCGCGCCAAGCGCTCGTTCCATCCGGCCGACGCAGCCCTTGGCACCGTCGAACACAGCGCGCCAGGTCGCTGATTTCGGCAATGCGCCGATGAGGCACTGATCGAAGAAATTATAGGTGCGCTGGACCTGGCAGCCGAAGGACGGCCGTTCCCGGCGCGAGGCGGTCAGGATGATGCGGTTGGGCTGCGCCATCTTGCCCGCGGCAAAGCCGCCGGAATAGCAGGCCGAGACGATGACGACCGTCGGCACCGCGGCGCAGCCGCCCGACAGCGCGCGCGCCAGCTCGTCCGGCCGCAATGCGCGGTCGGAGCGGGCGAGCCACAGCCCGTCGCCGCGCTCGCCATGCGAGGTCAGGAAGACGAGGCAGCGGTCGCCGGGCCGCGCCGGCAGGGCGGCGATGCGGCGCAGCAGCACCTCGGCCGAGGCTGGCTCGACGGTACCGTCGATTTCGGATGGGCTGGCGCTCAGCCGGTGGATGTCGCTCGCGGGCACGCCGGCGGCCAGGAGCCGGCGCTCCACCGCGCGGGTCGCGTTGTCGAAGACCGGCTCGGCATCGTCCCCGGCGGCGAGAACCGCCTGCCAGCTGCCCGCCGCCAGCGGCGTCCGTGCCGGCGGGGCACCCTGGCCGCTGAGCACGCAGAGCGCCACCAGACCCGCCGACAAGCGGCCCAAAAACCCCAACGCCATCGACCAACCCTCCGCGCCTCGCCGCGTTTTGTGCTATATCCTAACCGCTAACGAAGAGGTGACGAGATGGCCATGGCGCTCGCCGAGAAGAGCTGCACGCCCTGCCGCGGCGGCGTGCCGCCACTGACCGAAGCGGAGGCCCAAGCACTGCGCGCGCAGGCGCCCGATTGGGCGCTTCTCGATGCCGCGAGCCGTGTCGAGCGAACTTTTCGCTTCAAGAACTTCCGCGAGGCCTTCGGCTTTGTCGAGCGCGCCGCCGAGCTCGCCGAGGCCGAGGGTCACCACCCCGACATCAGCTTTGGCTGGGGCTATGCGACGGTCGTGCTGCGCACCAAGAAGATCAAAGGCCTGCACGAGAATGACTTCATCATGGCGGCAAAGCTTGACCGCATCGCCGCCGCGCACGCGGCGGCCGCGGCATAAGAGCATGCATATCCGTCGTTATTAATACATCTCCGGCGTGATCACGTTCTGCGGCCGGTTGGTCAATAGCGCGGCGCGCATGGTCTCAGCCGATTTGACGCGGGTGTCGTGCTCCGATTCCGGAGTGAACCAGGCGGCGTGCGGGGTGATCACCAGGCGGCCTTCGAGATCGGGCTCGCGCTCGCGGTAGGCGCGCAGAATCGCCGGGACCGGCTCGACCGGCGGCTCGACCGGCAGGACGTCGAGCCCGGCGGCGGCGAGATGGCCGCTGCGCAAGAGGGCGAGAAGCGCGTCGAGGTCGATGATCGGGCCGCGCGCGGTGTTGACGACCACCGCACCCCGGCGCAGCAGTTCCAGCTGGCCATGGCCGAGCAGCCCCGTCGTCTCCGGGGTCAACGGCGTATGGACCGTCAGGGTGTCGGTCTGGCGCAGCAGGTCTTCGAGCGTGGCGGCGCGGCCGATGCCGAGCGCCAGCTCGGCGCCGTTCGGCAGGTATGGATCGAAGAACACCACCCGAAAGCCGAAGGCGCGGGCGCGCAGCGCCACCGCCGTGCCGATGCGTCCGAGCCCGACGATCCCGAAAGTCTGCACCCCGAGGCGGCGGATCAATTCGCCTTTGACCGGGCCCCAGGGGGCGGGCGGGCTCGACCGCATCCGCTCGTGGTAGAGGACGACGCCGCGGCGCAGCGAGAGCGCCAACGCCATCGCGTGGTCGGCGACCTCGGTGGTGCCGTAATCGGGCACGTTGCAGACGAGGATGTTGCGCGCCGCCGCGGCCGGGCGCGCGATCTTGTCGTAGCCGACCCCCATGCGCACGATCGCGCGTAGCCGCGGAAAGCGGGCGATGTCCTCGGCCGAGACGGCGTGACGCATGATCATCAGCCCGTCGGCCTCGGCGCAATCCTCGGGCGCGAGCTCGGCGAGCGCCTTTTTGGTGCGCCGCAGGATGCGCACCTCGGGTCCGAAGATCTCCCGCTCCAGGGTGTCGTCCGGGATCTGCCGGTCTTCGGGGTAGAGCACGGTCACGGGCATGTTTTCTCCTTTCTAGGCTACTCGACGGCGTTCGGGGAGGAAGCGGCCGCGGCGCCCGAAACCGCGGGACGAGGAAACGCGTGCCGCGTCCGCGATCAGTTCGTCGACGGCGGCGAAATGGTCCTGCCAACGCGGCGGCCGCCAGCCGCAGAGCCGGCGTAGCTGCGCCTCACGCCGCGGCGAGGCGGCCTCGGCATAATCATGGATCGCGGCATGCCAGGCAGGGCCGTCAAGCGGGTCGAGATAGTCCGGCACATCGGCGCCGTTCTCGCGCAACGCCGGAATGTCGCTGCACAGAACCGGAACGCCTGCCGCCAGCGCCTCGACCAGCGGCAAGCCGAAGCCCTCGGCGAAGGAAGGCAGCAGCAGCGCCCGCGCGCCGCGGAGCAGGCCGGCCATCCCGGCGTCGGATAGCCGGCCGCACTCGAAGACGATGCCGCGCAGCGCCGGGCAGCGTTCGAGCATGTCGATCGCGCCCTCCGCCTCCCATCCTCGCTGCCCGACCAGAAAGAGCCGGGGTGCCGCATGGCCGCACTCTCCGACGAGGCGGCGCCATAGATTGAGCAGTAGGAGATGGTTCTTGCGCGCCTCGATCGTGCCGATGCACACGAAATAGGGCGTGTCGACCGGCGGCGGCTTTGCCTGCGGCATCGCGCGCAGGTCGACGCCGAACGGCGACACCAGCACCGGCGGCGCGCGGCCGGCGCGCTCGAGCCAAGGCTGCAGCGCGGCGCGGGTCGCCGCGGAATTGACGATTACCGCGTCCGCCAGGGCGGCCACGGTGTCGATGCGCCGGCGGTGTCTCGCATCCTCTCCGGGCCGCGCGTATTCGGGAAATTCGATCGGGATCAGATCGTGGACGAGAGCGACAAAGCCGGCCCGGCCGTGTTCCTTCAGACGCGCGATCAGCCGGCGTCGTTCGAGATGGTGGTGGGAGACGAGGAGATAGACCGCTTCATCCTCCGCCGCCCGTAATCTGGCGTGGAGAGAACTCTCGGCGTTCAGCGCGGCGGCGACGCGCAACCGCCGCCCCAGCCGGTGCGATGCCACCGCTGACGCCTCGCCCCGCCAGGCGCCGGCGATTGCCGCGACGAAGTCTTTCGCGGCCGAATTAGGCAGCAGCGCGAGGCCGCCCCACGGCGTCACCGCGGCAAAGCACGGATCGATCCTTTCGGCGATCAAGTGTTGCGCATAGGCGAGCTCGACCCGGTCGATCCCGGTCGGGCCCGGGCGCCCGGCGCGGGAGATCAGGCGCGACAGATCGAGAAGGATCACCTGATGGGGATGCTATCGCGAGGTCTGGACAAGATCTCGCACGCCGGCTTCGAGCGAATGGAACGCGCCGGGGAAGCCGACCGCGCGTAGCCTGGTCATGTCCGCCTCGGTGAAATACTGGTACTGCGCGCGCAACGGCAGCGGAGTATCGACAAACCGAATCTTCGGCTCGCGCCCGAGCGCGGCGCCTACCGCGCCCGCCAGGTCGAGAAAGCTGCGTGCGGCGCCGGTGCCGACGTTGAACAAGCCGCTGACCCCCGGATTGCCCAGCAGCCATCTGACGACCGCGGCGCAGTCCTTGACATAGACGAAGTCGCGCAGCTGCCCGCCGTTTCCATAGCGCGGATCGTGCGACTTGAAGAGATCGACCTCGCCGCCGGCCTCGACGATCGGCAGAAGCTTGCTGACCATCGACTGCATGTCGCCCTTATGGCCCTCGTTGGCCCCATAGACGTTGAAGAATTTGAGCCCGGCCCATTGCGGCGGCACCGGTAGCCCGCGGGCGAGATCGTCGGCGATGCGCCGGTCGACCAGGTGCTTGCTCCAGCCATAGGCATTGAGCGGGCGCAGCGCAGCAAGGGCGGCGGGGTCCTGGTCGTCGCGGAAACCGGCGCCGCCATCGCCATAGGTCGCCGCCGATGAAGCATAGATCAGCCGCGTCGCAGTAGCGGCGCACCAGTGCCACAGGTCGAGCGAGAGTCGAACGTTGTTCGCGACGTACCTGTCGATATCGGGCTCGGTCGTGGTCGAGACCGCAGCCATGTGAACGACCGCCGCGATCTTGTCGCGGTGTTGCTCCAGCCAGTCGAAGAGCGCTTCGGGACGGACGAGGTCATGGAGCGGCGCCGCGGCGATGTTGCGCCACTTGCCGCCCGTGCGCAGCAGGTCCGCGACGACGACGCGCAGCCCGGTCGGTGCCAGATCGAGGACGATGTGCGAGCCGATAAAGCCTGCACCTCCGGTCACGACAATCATCTCGTCGCCGCGAAAACCCGCAAACCCGCGCATGTACCGGCCTCCGTTGCCGATTTTCGGTTGCCGATCAGGGACTATCAGGCTCCCGGCAGAAAATGCCAACCGATTGTCTAACCGGCGCGCGCGGTCGCCGGAGCCGCCGCTATCGCAGGCTCCACGCCTAGACGATCTGGAGCTCGGTCGCGATCAGGCGCGAGGCGTAGACCCCCATCCAACCGGCGGGATCGAGCCAGCCCGTCTCGTTGCGCGGCGGGCGGATCGCGCGGATATGCGCGTCGGTGATGTCGGAAAGATCGCCGATTTGGCGCGGTGGATCGAATTCGGTCGACCAGAAGAAGCGCGCCTTGCCCGCCACCAGATGCTTGGCGACGAGGCAATTCGGAGCGCCGCCCGCCCGGTTGTAAAGCCCGACCGCCGAATAGCTCTGCTGATGGCTCACCATCATCACGCCCTCGGTCCCCGGAAAGGCATATTTCATCGCCGAAAACCAGCGGCAGAGCACCGCCAGCTCCGGTTCGGTGAACTCGTAGTTGCTACTCCGGATCGGAAAGGCCGATGCGCGCATCGGGGCACGATGCATCGCCAACGGAAACGCCACGATATTAGTCAGCTCGGATACGTGGTCCACTTTCCCCCGCTCCTCGGCCCGCACGCCAGGCCGCATGGGTCCCCACTCAGTCTACCTCGATCACGCGCGGCCGATCATTGGGCCACCTCCCGGCACTGCCTGGCGGCAAACCGGAAAGGCGAGGACTCGCCGACTACTTATCGATCTACGATCGATACAGCGCGCGTGCCAAATTCGACACAGAGAACACTATCGGGCAACAGTTCCGAGTCAATCGAGCCCAGAGGCCAAGCGTGGCTTTTCTGCCAACCGTGGTTATTTGGCCACAGTGGTAAAAAGGCGACAGTCTTGAAAACCTGTGGTTTGGCGTTCGACGAGGCGTGTTCGGCGTCAGCGTTGCAAGCGGGATTGACCATCGCCAAACGTTCTGCTAGGCAATGCGCGATGCCCAGCGAGCGCGACGAGCTGCGACTTATTTGAGTTGGCGTCCTGCCGGATGCCGACACTGCTCGACGTCGTCCCCACCGGGGAAGCCATGTTCGCTCGGTATCGCCAATGCCTTCGATTTATCTGACAAAGAGCTGCCCAGCCGTCCGCGGTCATCGGGCATTCCACCGGCGACTTAGCCCCGGCCGGCGATGAGCCGCCGGCCGTGGCGCCTTGCGATCCGATGATCTGATCTTTCTATTCGCGGCGATCCCGCAGCAGGAGCTTCCGATGTCCGTAATGCCGATCCACAAATACCATGCCCGTTCGCTCCGATTGCCTTGCCCGACCGGCGCTGGCCGGCGCGGGTCATCGATCGGGCGCCGCTGTGGTGCAGCGTCGATTTGCGCGACGGCAACCAGGCGCTGGTCGAGCCGATGGGGCCCGAGCGCAAGCGCCGCATGTTCGACCTCCTGGTCAAGCTCGGTTTCAAGGAGATCGAGGTGGGCTTTCCGGCCGCCTCGGAGACCGATTTCGCCTTTGTCCGCGAGTTGATCGAGAAGAACCTCGTCCCCGGCGACGTGACGATCCAGGTGCTGACGCAGGCGCGGGCGGAACTGATCGAGCGCAGCTTCGAATCGATCCGCGGAGCGCGGCGGGCCATCATGCATCTCTACAACTCGACCTCGACCTTGCAGCGCCGGGTGGTCTTCGGGCTCGACAAGCCGGGCATTGTCGACATCGCGGTCAACGCTGCGCGCCGGATTCGCGACCTCGCGGCGGGCATGCCGGAAACCGAGATCGTCTACCAATATTCGCCCGAAAGCTTCACCGGGACCGAGCTCGACTTCGCGGTCGAGATTTGCGAGGCGGTCATGGACGTGTGGCGGCCGACTCCGGAGAAAAAGGTGATCCTGAACCTGCCCGCGACGGTCGAGATGGCGACGCCGAACGTCTATGCCGATCAGATCGAGTGGTTCGGCCGCAATATCCGCGACCGCGACAGCATCGTGTTGAGCCTGCATCCGCACAACGACCGCGGCACCGGCGTGGCGGCGGCCGAGCTCGGGGTCATGGCCGGCGCCGACCGAGTCGAAGGCACCCTCTTCGGCAACGGCGAGCGCACCGGCAATGTCGATGTGATGACCCTTGCGTTGAACCTCTTCAGCCAGGGGATCGACCCCGGCCTCGTCATCACCGACATCGACGAGATCGTCCGCACGGTCGAGCACTGCAACCAGCTGCCGGTCCATCCGCGCCACCCCTATGCCGGCGAGCTCGTCTACACCGCCTTCTCCGGCTCGCACCAGGACGCGATCAAAAAGGGTTTCGAGGCGTTGGCCAAACGCAACGACGCGCTGTGGGAGGTGCCCTATCTGCCAATCGACCCGAAGGATCTCGGCCGCAGCTACGAGGCGGTGATCCGGGTCAACAGCCAATCGGGCAAGGGCGGCGTCGCATACCTATTGAAGGAGGATCACGGGCTCGACCTGCCGCGCGGGCTCCAGATCGAGTTTTCCAAGCTGGTGCAGGAGGTGACCGACCGCACCGGCAAGGAGCTGACCAGCGCCGACATCTGGTCGTTGTTCCAGGACGCCTACCTGGGCGAGGGCGGGATCGTTCTCGCCGACTACAATCTGTTCCCCGAACCGGGCGCGCCGAACCAGCGCCGCATCGCCGCCACGGTCACGGTCGACGGGGTCGAGCGGCGGATCGAGGGGGTCGGCAACGGTCCGATCGCCGCCTTTGTCGACGCCTTGCGCCGGGAATGCGGGATCGAGCTGACCGTCGCCGACTACCGCGAGCATGCGATCGGCGCCGGCGCGGACGCGCAGGCGACGGCCTATGTTCAGATCCGCGACGGCGGCGACACGACGCTCCACGGCGTCGGCATCGATGGCAACATCATCACCGCCTCGCTGAAAGCGGTGGCGAGCGCCGCCACCCGGCTGCGTCAACCGCAGGCCAGCCGTGGCTGAGATGGCGCCGAGTACGGCATCGGCGAGTTGCTGCCCCGGATTTCGGGGAGGCGCGTCTATACCCCGACCACTTTCCCCGGGTTCATGATCCCGTCGGGGTCGAGGGCGTGCTTGATGCGGCGCATCAGCTCGATCTCGACCCCGGGCTTGTAGTGGGTGATCTCGTCGCGCTTCATGAGGCCGACGCCGTGCTCGGCGCTGATCGAGCCCGAAAGCTCGCGCACGACGCCGTGGACGAGGTCGTTGAACTCCTGCCAGCGCTCCAGATACACCGCCTTGTCCATGCCTTCGGGCTGGGTGAGGTTGAAGTGAATGTTGCCGTCGCCGACATGGCCGAAGGCGATCGGGCGGATGCCGGGCAACCGGTCGCAGACCGCAGCCGAAGCGCGGGTGACAAACTCGGCGACCCGGCTCACCGGCACCGAGACGTCGTGCTTGATCGAAGCCGAATAGAGCTGCGCCTCGACGATCGCCTCGCGGATGCGCCACAATTCCTTCGCCTGCTCGCCGCTTTCGGCGATCACCCCGTCGGCGACGAGGCCCTCGTCGAGCGCTGCTTCCAGCAGCCGTTCCAATAGGGCGCGGATGCCGCTGTCGCTCTGGCTAGACGACATGTCGAGGAGCACGTACCAAGGGTAACGCGCGGCCAGCGGGTCGATTGTGCCGGGGACATGGGCGAGTGCCAGATCGAGACCGGCGCGCGGGATCAACTCGAAGGCGGTCAACTGGTCGGCGGTGGCGGCGCGGGCATGGGCGAAGAGCGCCATCGCGTCCTCGATCCTCGTCAGCGCCAGAAACGCGGTCTCGATCTCGCGCGGCTTCGGAAAGAGCTTCAGTGTGGCGGCGGTAATGATGCCGAGCGTGCCCTCGCCGCCGATGAAGAGCTGCTTCAGGTCGTAGCCGGTGTTGTCCTTGCGCAGGCTTCTGAGGCCGTCCCAGACCCGGCCGTCGGGCAAGACGATTTCGACCCCCAGGATCAGCTCGCGGGTATTGCCGTAACGCAGAACCGCGATGCCGCCGGCGTTGGTCGAAATATTGCCGCCGATCTGGCAGCTGCCCTCGGCGCCGAGGCTCAGCGGGAACAGCCGGTCGGCATCGGCGGCGGCCTGATGCAGATGGGCGAGAATGCAGCCGGCCTCGACTGTCATTGTGAAGTTCAGGGCGTCGATCGCGCGGATCCGGTTCATCCGGCCGAGAGCGAGGACAATGTTGTCGCGGTCCGGCGGCGGGACGCTGCCGCCGACGAGGCCGGTGTTGCCGCCCTGCGGCACGATCGCGAGCCCCGCCGCGGCGCAGACCCGCACCACGGCCGCCACCTCCGCGGTCGAGGCCGGGCGCACCACCAGCCTTGTGGCGCCGCGATAGAGGCCGCGCGCCTCGACGAGATAGGGCTCCTCGTCGCGCGGGTCGGCGATCCAGCCGCGGGGGCCGACGATTTCCTTGATCCGCTCGACTGCCGCGTCGCAATCCATGACGTGTCTCACGCCGCGCCGGGGAAATGCGGCATCACCTCGGTGGCGAAGCGGGCCATCTCGTCCTTGACCTGGGCGTGCGGCTTCAACCCGACATTGAAATAGAGGATGACCTCGTCGAAGCCAGCGGCCTCGACCTTTTTCAGCGACTCCATGATTTGCGTCGGCGAGCCCAGCAGCACCGAGTTGTCGCTCAAATCCTCGGGCCGCACGTTGCGCAGCCGTTCGACCATCTCGACGAAGTAGCGGTAACTCGGCGGCGCGGTCTTCGGGTCGCCCGGAAAGGCGGCGGTCGCGCACTCCCGATAATAGCGGATCTGACGCGCCCGCGCCGCCGCCTCTGCCGCCGTGGTGTCGGCGAAGTGGATGAAATAGCTGCACATCAGCCGGCCCGGCTGCCGCCCGTGCTCGGCGCAGCTGCGGTGGTAGAGCTCTGCCACCTGGCGGAGGCCGCCAAAGGTCATTGCCGCGGCGAACGGGGCCACGATCAGGCCGCAGCCGAGCCGGCCGGCGAGGGTGATCGAGGGCTGCGAGAAAGAGGCGACATAGGCCGGGAGCGGGTGCTGCACCGGCCGCGGGGTGATCGCCACCTCGTCGAACTGGAAATGCCTGCCGTGATGCGAGACCGGTGCCTCGCTCGACCACAAGCGCCGCACGACCTCCATGCCCTCTTCGAAGATCGACTGGTTGTCCTCGAACGACACCTTGAACGGCCCGTATTCGCGGCGGTCGTAGCCGCGGCCGGCGGCGAAATCGACGCGCCCGCCGCTCAAGAGGTCGAGAGTTGCCCATTGCTCGGCGACGCGGATCGGATGGTGCAGCGGCAATACCGTCACGGCGGGCGCGAGGCGAATGCGGGTCGTCCGCGCCGCAACGTGGGCGAGGACCAGATCGGGGCAGGACAGGACGCCCAGCGTGCTGAAATGATGCTCGCCGATCCAGGCCGAATGCAATCCGACCGCGTCGGCATAGACCGCCTCGTCGATGATATCGGCGACGAGCCGGTTGGCGCTGCGGGCGTTGTTTTCGTAATGGTTGTCGCTGAGCGTGAAGTAACCGAAATCCATTTCTCCCTCCGGTCCGGGCGAAGATGCGGCAGCCGGCGGCGCCGCGCAACCCGCGGCACGCCAGTCCGTGCAGTACCCGGCATATTTTTCGCTTGGCGGAAGCCACCGTCCTGTTATTAGAATTGCACAAGCGTTGGGGGAGGATCGGATGGCTGTACCGCGTTGGTTGCGTCTGCCCGGCCGTGCTGCCCTGCTTCTCGGGCTTGGAGCCCTCTCCACCGCCGGTGCCCGAGCCGATACGCCCCAGCCGCCCTCCGGGGGTGTGGTGCCGGGCGCGCAAGATCAGCAGCCGGACTCGGCGAGCCTGCTGCTCCGCGTTGAAGGCGGAAGGGTCTATCTTTCCGAAGCAGACGGGGAGTTTCGGGAATTGCCGCTCGGCGACACCCCGGAAGCCCGGCGCCTGAGGCAGTTGATCGAGGACCGCGGCGCCGGCGGGGATCTGCGGCTCAATCCGACGGTCTTGGCCGGCGGCGGCGGCGCTGGTTTCTACTGGTGGTCGTCGGGCGGGAAAGCCGACAAGACGGAAGCGCCGAGCAAGGCGGGCAAGGCCGAAAAGGCGGGCTCGCCGCCGAAATCCAACCAGACCGACGCCGGCAAGAAGGGGTGATGCCGCAGCCGGCGGCAGAACCCGGCAGTTCCCGGCGAACGCCTTGGACCTGGCGGGTCTGACGCGGGCCCTCGACGACCCGGCGCCGAAGGCGTTCCGGCGCGGAACGCACCGCATGCAATCCCCGTCCGAGACCCTGGCGCGGGTCCGGCCGAGTGCGGCCAGGATGGGGATCACGCGGCTCGGCTTTATTACCGGCCTCGACCATATCGGCATCCCTGTCGCCATCGCCGTCCGGCCCAATTCCCGCTCGGTCTCGGTATCGCAAGGGAAAGGGCTGGACCCTGATCAGGCGATGGCATCGGCGCTGATGGAGGCGGCTGAAGGGTTTCACGCCGAGGAGATCGGCCAATCCCGGCTCGCGGCGTATCGCGAGCTGGCGGCGGCGTGCGCTGTCGTCGATCCTGCCACGCTGTGCGCGACCGCAAAGCCGTTTGACCCCGATGCCCGGATCCGCTGGATCGAAGGCTGCGACCTGCTGAGCCGCGAGCCGTGCTGGGTTCCGGCAGAGATCGTGCACACCAATTCCACGATGCCGCTCGACGGCTGGTTTCTCCCCGGCACGAACGGTTTGGCGTCGGGCAGCCGGCTCGTCGAGGCGATCGTCTCGGCGGTATGCGAGCTGGTCGAGCGCGACGCGGTAGCACTGTGGCATGCGCGCGGCATGCGCGAGCGGGCCGATTGCGCTCTCGACATCGGTTCGATCGACGATCCGGACTGCCTCGGCCTCCTGGCCAAATACGAGAAGGCCGGCATCGCCGTGCGGCTGTGGGATGTCACGACGGATATCGGCATCTCGGCGTTCCTGTGCGACATCCGCGATCCGGCCGATGGCGATCCCCGCCGGCTGCGGCGCTCTCATGGTGCGGGCTGCCACCCCGACCGGGCGATCGCGCTGGGGCGCGCGCTGACCGAGGCGGCGCAGACCCGGCTCACCTACATCGCCGGCATCCGAGACGACCTGTTGCCCTCTGAATACGAGGAGCCGCCCGACGCCGCGATCGTCGACGCGCTGCTCGACGCGCTGCGCCGGGAAAGCGCGCCGGTCTCATTTCGCGACGTGCCGAGCTTTGCCGGCGACGACCTGGCGACCGACCTCGCTCAGGCGCTGGAGCGACTACAGTCGGCGGGGATCGACCGGGTAATCGCCGTCGACCTGACCCGCCCGGATTTTGCAGTGCCGGTCGTCCGGGTGGTGATCCCGGGTCTCGAATACGACATCCGGCATCCGGGCTATACCCCCGGCGCCCGCGCGCGCCGCGCCACCGCGCGTCGATGAACGCGGTCGTCTTCGTCGGGCCTTCATTGCCGCCGAGCTTGCGGCCCTGCGACCCGGCGCTCGACTGGCGGCCGCCGGTGCGGCAGGGCGACGTCTACCGGGCCGCACTCGCCCGCCCGGCGATCATCGGCATCGTCGACGGCTATTTCGAGGTGACGCCGACGGTGTGGCATAAAGAAATCCTGTGGGCCATGGCCGAGGGCATCCACGTCTACGGCAGCGCCAGCATCGGCGCCTTGCGCGCCGCCGAGCTCGCCCCGTTCGGCATGAAGGGCGTCGGACAAATCTACCAAGCCTTCCGCGACGGCATCCTCGAAGACGACGACGAGGTCGCGGTGCTGCACGGCCCCGAGGAGCTCGGCTATCCCGCCCTCACCGAGGCGATGGTCAACATCCGCGCCACCCTCGCCGCGGCGGTGCGCGACGGCGTGCTCGAGCCATCGACGGCGGCGGCGCTGACGCAGATCGCCAAGGCGATGTTCTACAAGGATCGCACCTATCCGGCGATGCTGCGCGCCTTGAGCGGGCAAGGCCTCACCGGTACGCCGCTGCGGGCGCTGGCGGCTTCGCTCTCCGCCGGAAGGAGAGATCTGAAGGCCGATGATGCGCTGGCAATGCTTGATGCCGTTCGCCGGCATCTCGCGCTCGGCGTATCGCCGCTCCGGGTAGGCTACGACTTCGCCCGCACCGCCGCGTGGGAGATAGCGTGCCGCCGTAGTGCGGCGGGATCAGATGAAGAGTTGGCGCCCCGGTCTGTCTAAGAGGAATTTCGAGCTATGGTGGATCAAACGCGTTCTGGATGCAGGCGGTCTTGATCTTGAGGTTCGCCTTCCGCGCTCCGGCATAATCATTGGGGATATTGGCGGTGTGATAATAATTGCCGGTAATCGCGATCGGTAAGGACGAGAGCGCATGAGCCGCGCCACCCACCTCAGTGCCGGTCGCGTTAGCCAGAACATAGAATTTGAAGGTTTCGATGAAATCCTCGTCGGGCGAGAATGCGGCGAACGGGCTCGCCCAAGGGTCGCCCGGTCTGTAAATATTAAACAGAAACTCTCCTGCTGGTCTCTGCTTTCTTAGTAAAGCTACAAATATATCTATCATACTTGTATCGCCAGATACATGCGAGTTTTGTACGTCGCCAAATTGACGCCAAGGCGGCGGCGGATCCACATTGTTCCTTCGCCAGGACGCGTTGAAGAATTTGCCGTGGCAGAAGGTTTGCAGATCGAAATTCCAAGGCCAGCTGCCAAAGCTGCCGGCGGGGCGAAACGTATCGTACCAGAGCACGTGGCCGAACTCATGGGCCAGGGCCGCGAGCACCGACATCGCCGATATATCCGCCCCGGGATTGGCGTTCCCATACGTCGGCTGCGGACTGATCGTCCACGGCAGCAGGCTGTTTAAGAGCCTTTGCGCGTAGGTGTGGTAAACAGGGGCATGGATGTTTTGCTGATACCACGGTCCGGCGGAAATGGCGATGTATCTGCTGGGGTGCCCCAGCGGGAACGAGCTTTGCTGCGGAAATAGCGGTGGCGTCTCCCGGAAGCCCCATGATGCGGAAATTATTTGAGAATTGCCGAGGCGATTTCCTTGGAGATCGGTGCAGACATTCGAGTTTCCAAAGCCCGAGCAGCCGGTCGGGTCAATGAACACACCGTCCAGATTGCAGAGTTGCGTCTGGAAGAATGGCGGGGCGATGGCGAAGGCTTTGCTGAAGTCGTCGGCCATTGCGGAATTGGCAACCGAAACCGTGTCGTCTATAGGTGGACCGTTGTAGCCGGCCGGGGTGCTGTTGGGATCGGCCGGGTAGTAATCCATGGGATTGAAGCCCGGCGTCAGAACGGAGATCTTCAGCGTGGTGATGCCGCCCACGGAGGTGCAGAGCGGCCCCGCCGCTATTTTCGCACCAGGCGGCGGCGGGGGACCAGGCGGCGGGGGCTGGACGCACGCGAACAGAGCCGAGGTGGCGATGCCGATGATCGCGATCAGCGCACTGGGCTTCATCAACGTTCTCCCAACCGCCGTGATCGCTGTCCGGTGCAATCGATCTACCGGAGCGCGATCCCCGCTTCAGGCTCGGCCTGAACTTTAGATAGGCCAGCAGACTTTATTCGCCGCCTCTAACGTTTTTGCCTCGGAGACGGAGCTAGAACTCAAGGCGGTGGAAAACAACCGCATAAAGCACCGCATCTTGCGGTGCAGAACGGGCCTCGAACCCGCCGCGCCGCCAGCGTAGTCCGACGGCACGTTCGCCGTCGTCCCGTCCGGCATCTGGAGCTGCAGGGACGTCAGGCTGGTCGGTTTGTCGTTGCGGTCCAGTTGCAGCAGCACATAGAACTTGAAGGTCTCGACGAAATCCTCGTCCGGCGCAAAAGCCGCAAACAGGCTCGGCCAACGCCCCGGATTTTTGAACAGCTGGCGCAGTTTTCTCGTCGTATTAGGCGCGTCGTGCCTCTGCGCGTCGTAGAGCAGCGTCCCCGCCAGCGGCGATTGCGGGTTTCCGATCGAAGCATCGTCGCTCGGACGTGCATTCTGCGAGGCTCTGAAAGTGCGCCATTTCGGCGGCTGAATATCCGTCTGGGTCAGCCCCTTCCACTGGCCTTTGAAAAAGGACGCCCCATTGGGGCATAAGCCGGGCGGTTCTTCAAAAAAATTGAGGATGTGATTGGGGTTGAACGTATCGTACCAGAGCACATGCCCGTATTCATGGGCGAGCACCGCGAGGACGGCCATTGCCGGCGTATTGGGAACGGCTGAGCTATAGCTCGCGGCGTTCCACCCCAGCAGGGTCTGAAGCAACACGGTCTCGAACCGAGCGAAAGCTGGGGCCTGACCTCCGTTCTTCCACAGTCCCGCCGATGTAGCGATATATTTTTGATAGGGCGGCCCTCCGACTTGATTTACTTGATCCAGACGTTCCCGATAGCCCCAAGAATTGTCGAGCGCCTGCTGGGCGGGTAGAGTGCAGTGATAGGGATCGCCATTGGCGCAGCCGGTCGGATTGATGTAAACCTTGGTCAGCGCGCACAACCGGTCGCGAAAAACGGGGGTGCCGCGTCGAACGCCGCCTGCAGGTCTTGTGCGATCTGGCTTTGCTTTTCGAGCTGCCCGTTATCTTCCGGGCGTTTGTAGCCGACACCATAGATGTCGGGGCGAAACGGCGGCTTCAGAATATACACCTTGTCGAGAAATGAGGTTCCATCGCCACAGGTGGCGGCAACGGCTGGGGCGGCGCAGGCAATGGCCGTCACGACGGCAGCGACGACGAATGCGCTTCGCTTCATGGCCGGCCTCCCCAAACGTGCGCCCCTCCGATCTCCTCGCAGATCGGGGGCTAACCTTCAGGCGAATTATAGGGTCGTCTTTCGTCGCTTCAATCAAAATTCCCGCCCGCCAGCAGGCCGATCGGCGCGCCGCGATCGAGGGCGGCGCGAGCGGCGTCGACACGGGCGGGCTCGTCGAGGGTGCCGAGCGCCCGGAAGATGGCGCCGGCTTCGGTCAAGAGATCGCGGGCGGCGGCCGTGTCGCCGGCGGCCTGGCGCAGTGCCGCGCGCGTCATCATCGCGCGTGCGAGGTCGTTGCGTGCGCCGATCCGCCCGAGGATCTCCATCGCGGCCTCGATGTGGGGCTCGGCGTCGACAGGGGCGTCGGGCGCCAGGCTCTCGCCCAGCAGCCAATGCGCCAGCCCCTCGTAGTGGAGGTAGCCCATCCTACGGCTCGTCTCCGATACGTCCTCCAGCAAAGAGGAAGCGGCGGTCCGGTCGCCGCGGCAAAGCTGACCCTCGGCGAGCCAGAGGGCAAAGCGCTGACGAGTGTAGCGCAGCTGCGAGCTCTCGAACCAGGCGACGGCCTCGGCGAGCTCGGCCACCCCGGCGTCGGCCCGGCCCGCTCTAACCTCGCCGTAACCGTGCACGGCTTTCGTCATCACCGCGTCGTACGGCAGGGGACCGAGGGCCAACGCCTCGTCGCAACAATCGATGCCTCGTTGCGGATCGCCCTGCTGGATATAGGTGGCACCCATCCGCCACAAGCCGACCACCCTGAGCCGTAGATCCTTGAGGGTGGCGCCGTAATCGAGGGCTTTGCGGCAATAGCCGAGGCCGGTGTCCCACTCGCCGAGCGAGATCGCCGCCGGGCTGAGATGCGAGATCGTGCGTCCCGCCCACCACAGATTGCTCAGCGACTCGAAGGTGGCGAGGGCACGGTCGCCTGCCTCTATCGCTTCGCGCAACCGGCCGGTGATCAGGTAGATCTGAGCCAGGCAGGATTCGGCGAACGCCTTGACCTCGTCCAAGCCGGCTGCCGCGGCGAGCGTCGCGGCGGTGTTGCAATGGTCTATCGCGATCTCCGGCCGACCGCCGGTCAGGCTGTGCAAGAACCCGCGCCAGTAGTGCCAGGTGGCGCGGCGGCGCGGGTCTTGTGTCTCGTCGACAAAGCCGCGGATCCGGTCGAGGGATTCAATGTGCTCGGCGTGCTGGCCGAGGGCGAACCTGACCTCGGCCTGCTTGATCACGGCATCGATCCGGCGCAGCCGGTTGGCTTCGGTGTCGGGCAAGAGGTCGAGCCGGCCGAGCGCGTCGCTGAAATAAGTGACTGCTTCGGCGTTGGCCCAGCGCCGCTGCGATTTTTCGGCGGCGAGGATCGCATAATCGACCGAGGTTTCCGCCTCGTCGCTGCGACCAAAATGCAATGCCAGCAATTCCGCGACCTCGTCGGCCCGGCCGCGGTAGAGGCCCTCGATGGCGCGGCCGACGGCGCCGTGATGGACGCGGCGATGCCGCTCCAGGAGGCTGCCATAGGCGGTTTCCTGCGTCAGCGCGTGGCGAAAGACATAGACAGAGCCCTCGGCCTCGACCCGCTCGTAGATGAATTCGGACCGGACCAGCTCGCGCAGGCGATCTTCGAGCGAGCCCGGCCCCTTCCACACGCCGTCGAGAATGCGCAGCGGAAATTCCCGGCCGATGACGGCGGCCGTCTGCAAAGCCCGTTTCGTGTCGTCCGGCAGCCGGTCGATGCGCGCCATGACGACGTCGTGGATCGTCCCCGGCACCATCAATTCGGCTCGAAAATCTTTCGCCTCGCCGGCGTGCAATGCCAGCTGCTCAAGGAACAGCGGATTGCCGTCGGCCTTGGCGACGATCTCCCGGGTCACCAGGTCGACGAGGTCCTCGACCCGAAGCACCGAACGCACGACTTGCGCGCTGTCGTCCGCTGACAACGGCGGCAGCGGGATCTGCGCGGCATATGACTTTTCGATCCAGGGGGGCCGGTAGCCGGGGCGATAGGTCGCCACCAGCAGAATTCGGATCTCGCGGAAATTTTCCGCGAGGAAGCCGATCAGCTCTTCCGATATCCGGTCGACCCAGTGGAGGTCTTCGAGCACCAGCACCATGGGCCGCCGGAGCGAGGCCCTGGCGACGAGCTGGTGAAAGGTTTCGAAGGCCTTGGCTTTGACCGCCTCGGGGTTCGACAGGCCGGGGGCCGCAGCGGCGCCCTTGATGTCTAACAGATGGAGCAGGACCGGGGCGGCCTCCTCCGGATCCATCCCGACCTCGCGCAGCCCCGAGCGGACCTTCTCGGCCACCCTCTCGGGCGGGTCGGTCTCGACGATGCCGCAATGGCTGCGCAGGAGATCGAGCGCCAGCACGTAAGGGATGCCGGTCCCGTAGGACAGGCAGCGGCCCTCGACCCAGGTCACCCGGCTCCCGGCGAGCTCCCGGTGGAACTCGGTCAAGAGCCGCGACTTGCCGATGCCGGGCTCGCCAACGAGGCCGACCGCCTGACCATGCCCGGCTTCGACCTGCCGCAGGAAATTGCGGAGGATCCCGAGCTCGCTGTCGCGATCGACAAAGCTCGCCGAGCGCGGCGATGGCGCCTCGCGCAACCCAGAGCGCCGATGCGAGACATCGAGCAGCCGAAAAGCCGCGATCGGCTCGGCCTTACCCTTGACGACAAACGGACCGACCGGCTCCAGGCGGGCATAGCCCTCCGCCGACCGGCCGACCGCCTCGCTGACCACAATCGTCCCCGGCTCGGCCGCCTGCTGCAGCCGCGCGGCGATATTGGCGGTATCGCCGATCACCGTATAGTCCAGGGCTACCTTGTCGCCGAGTGGCCCAAAGACCACCGGCCCGGTGTGGACGCCGATCCGCACCGGCAGGTCCAGTCCGCCGCGATCGGCAGCGCCGGCGGCCAGAGCACGTTGAATGGCGAGGGCCGCCAAGAGCGCGCGCCGGACATGGTCTTCGTGGGTGAGCGGGGCTCCGAACAGCGCCAGGAAACCGTCGCCGGTGAATTGCGGCGCCGTGCCGCCGTAACGGCGTACCTCGGCAATGCTCGTATCGAGAAACGCGTGAACAAGGTCGCGCATCGCCTCGGACCCGAGACGTTCGGTCATCGGCGTGGAGTTCACGATGTCGCAAAAAAACAGCGTAACCTGCCGCATCTCGGCGGGCCGCGCGCTTGCGGCGCCGGGTCCTCCACGGGTGGAGGGCTCGGGCGCATCGGGCGTTGGCGAGCCGGGCTCGATCAGCGCGCCGTCGAGCGGCGACCCGCAATGGCCGCAGAATTTATGGTCGGGCGGGTTGGTGGCGCCGCATGCCGGGCAGCCGGCCTCGAGCGGCGCGCCGCACTGCCCGCAAAACCGCATGCCGAGCGGACTGTCGGCGCCACATCGAGGGCACCTCATGCCGGGTCTCCACGGAGCAGCGCCGGAATGCCGTGAGCGGTCAGCTATTAGGCTCGCCCGTTGAGGGGGTCAAGCCTTCCACAAACGCCGAGAAGGCCGCTGCTCACCAGGCAGTTCAGGCCCTGCCCCACAATTCGTGGGTTGCGAGTCGGGCGCCTTCCGCCAGGGCGGCGAGCTTGGCCCAGACGACGCTCGGATGGACTTCGCACGACGTGGAAAAGCTGGCGAAGCCGCAATCGGCGCCGGCGATTACGTTCTCACGGCCGACGACGGCGGCAAACCGCCCGATGCGCTGGGCGATCGCCTCCGGATGCTCGACGAGGTTGGAGGCATGGGTGATGACGCCGGGGATCAGCACTTTTCCCTCCGGCAGTTTCGCCGTCTCCCACACCCGCCATTCGTGCTCGTGCCGCGGGTTGCCGGCCTCGAACGAATAGGCGCCGGCCCGCACCTCGAGCATGATGTCGACGATGTGCCGGAGCTCGATGTCGTGGACGCGGGGCCCCATGTTGATGCTGTAGCAGGTGTGGTAGCGGACCCGCTCCGGCGGGATACCGCGCAAGGCGTGGTTCAACAGCTCGACGCTGGCGCCCGCCCATTTGCGGCATTGGGCGAGGTCGATCTCCGGATGCATCGCCCAATGGCTCGCCAGTTGCGGATCGTCTATCTGCAGGATCAGGCCGGCGTCTACGATCGCCTTGTATTCCTCGTGCAGCGCCTCGGCGAGTGCCGCGCGGAACTCCTCGTCGGTGCTGTAGTGCTCGTTGCCGTTCCAATTGGCGAGGTTGGTCGGCGACACCGCCGGCATAAAGGCTTCCTCGCAGGCGACGCCGGCGAGCGCCCCCTTCAAATTGTCGATGTCCCGCTGCAAGGCCTGATGGCCGCGGTAGGCAACCGGGCCGGTGCACACCCATCTGGTCGGCGGCGCCCGGCCGGCCGCCCCCGGCATCTGCGAGGCCCATTGGTAATATTCGGGGAAGGCCAGGTATTCGCGCGACCGCGACCAGCCGCTCGCACCGCCCGTGCTCTGGCGCGGCTCGATGCCGGCGAGGCGTTCGTTGACATAGGGGATGAAGCCGAACCGCCCCATCTCGCCGTCGGCGAGGATGTCGATGCCGCTCGCCGCCTGCCTGCCGACGATTTCGGCGACGGCGCTCTCGACGCGGCCGGCGAAGAGCGCCGGGTCGAACGCCCCGCCCCGCTCCTTCGCCTGGATCATCGCCAGGAGATCGGGCGGCCGCGGCAGGCTGCCGACATGGGTCGTCAGGATACGCTCCGTGCTCCGCTTCATGCCCGCCTCCCGCGTGATCGCGAACGGGCAGCCTAGCGCCAATTACCCACCAGGTCGAAGACATCGCGCCCGATTGGCGGCTCGGCTGAGCATTCCTCCGCTCGCTCCTCTCGACGGACTGGTGGATTGCGATGGGTTGCATCGCCGCTGCCAAGGCAACGATACTTGCCATCCCTCGTTGCAACGGACAGATGACCAAGCCGCCTTACATTCTGGCGATCGACCAGGGGACGACCAGCACGCGGGCGATGCTGTTCGACGCGCAGGGCGATGTCAGGAGCAGCGCCCAGATCGAGCTCGCCCAGCTCTACCCGCGGCCGGGCTGGGTCGAGCACGACCCCGAGGAGATCTGGCGGGGTGTGGCCGAGACCTGCCGCGAGGCGGCGGCCGGCGCCGATGGCCCGATCGCCGCGATCGGCATCGCCAACCAGCGCGAGACGACGCTGTTGTGGGAGCGCACCACCGGCCGCCCCGTGCACAACGCGATCGTCTGGCAGGACCGGCGCACCGCCGATCTGTGCGCGCGCTGGCGGACGGAAGGGCTCGCAGATCTGGTCGCCGCGCGCACCGGGCTCGTGGTCGACCCCTATTTTTCCGCTTCCAAGATCCGCTGGCTGCTCGACAACCTGCCGGGGCTGCGCCGCCGCGCCGAGGCCGGCGAGATCGCGTTCGGCACGATCGACAGCTTTCTGCTGTGGCGGCTCTCGGGCGGGAGGCGCCACGCGACTGATATGACCAATGCCGCGCGCACGATGCTCTACGACATCGACCGTCTCGCCTGGGACAGCGAACTCCTCGACGCGCTCGACATCCCGGCGGCGATCCTGCCCGAGGTGCTCGATACCGGCGCCGATTTCGGCACGGCCGTACCGGAACTGCTCGGTGCCGCGGTCCCGATCGCGGCGATGGCCGGCGACCAGCAGGCGGCGCTGATCGGCCACGGCTGTTTTACGCCTGGGATGATCAAATCGACCTACGGCACCGGCGCCTTCGCCCTCCTCAACATCGGCACCGCAGCGGTGCGCTCGCGCCATCGCCTGCTAACGACGATCGCCTACCGGCTCGGCGGCGAGACGGCCTATGCGCTAGAAGGCAGCATTTTTGTCGCCGGCGCTGCGGTGCAATGGCTGCGCGACCGGCTCGGCATCATCGCCGCCGCGGCGGAGACGGCGGCACTCGCCGCCCGCGCCGACCCGCGCCAGCGGCTTTATCTGGTGCCGGGATTTGCCGGGCTCGGCGCGCCCTATTGGGCGCCGCAGGCGCGCGGCGCCCTGATCGGGCTGACGGCGGAATGCGGCCTCCCGGAGATCGCGCGCGCCGCCCTCGAAGCGGTCGGCCACCAGACCCGCGATCTCATCGAGGCGATGGCGGCGGACGCCGGGATCGCGGTTTCGGCCCTGCGCGTCGATGGCGGCATGGCCGCCAGCGACTGGACGATGCAGTTTCTCGCCGACATCCTGCCGGCCGCCGTCGAGCGCCCGGCTTTGGTAGAAACGACGGCCTGGGGTGCCGCCTATGCCGCCGGCCTGATGCGCGGCGTCTACCCCGACCCCGGCACGATGGCGGCACGCCGCCAGCCCGAGCGGCGCTTTCTGCCGCAGATGGCGCCGGCCGAGCGCGAGGAGCGTTATGCCGGGTGGCGGCGCGCGGTCGCGGGCGTGCTGGCGGCGGCGCCGGCGTGATTTGCGGAGGAGCCAATGACGCGCGATAGAGATTGGCCGAGCCTGCCGCTGGGCGATTGGCGCGACACCTGTGCGACGCTGCATCTGTGGACCCAAGTCGTCGGTAAGATCCGGTTGGCGCAGGCACCGCCGATCAACCACTGGTGGCAGGTCCCGCTCTATGTGACGAGCCGCGGGCTCACGACCTCGCCGATCCCCTTCGGCACGCGGACCTTCCAGATCGATTTCGACTTCATCGACCATTTGCTGGCGGTCCGGACCAGCGACGGTGCGGTCAGTGAGCTCGAGTTGCGGCCTCGCACCGTCGCCGATTTTCACGCCGAGATCATGCAGCGCCTGCGCGCCCTCGGCCTCGACATCGGCATCTGGACCACTCCGGTCGAGATTCCCGACCCGATCCCGTTCGAGGACGACCGCATCCATCGCTCCTACGACCCGGAGTACGCCAATCGCTTCTGGCGCGTGCTGGTTCAGGCCGACCGAGTCCTGACCGCATTCCGCGGGCGCTTTATCGGCAAGGCGAGCCCGGTGCATTTCTTCTGGGGCAGCTTCGATCTAGCAGCGACCCGCTTTTCCGGCCGGCGTGCGCCGCCGCATCCGGGCGCGCCCAACATGGCCGACCGAATCACCCGCGAAGCCTATTCGCACGAGGTCAGCAGCTGCGGCTTCTGGCCGGGCGGCCCGGGGATGGAGCAGCCGATCTTCTATTCCTACGCCTATCCGCCGCCGGCCGGCTTTGCCGAGGCGCCGGTTCGCCCGAAAGCCGCCCGTTACGCCCGTGAGCTCGGCGAGTTCGTGCTGCCCTACGACGCGGTGCGGCAGGCTGCAGACCCGGACGAGATGTTGCTCGACTTTCTCCAGTCGACCTACGAGGCGGCGGCAAATCTGGCCCAATGGGACCGTGCCGAGCTCGAGCCGCGGCGCGGCGCCGTGAACCTGCTTTTCCCGCTGCCCGATGCGCGGTTCGGCGAAGCCGTTACGGCGCTGCTGGCCCGGCCCGGGCTGCGCATCGAGCGCATCGTCTCGCAGGGCCAAGCGAGCCCGCCTGGCTTTTGGTACGACCAGGAGGAGGGCGAGTGGGTGCTGCTGCTCGCCGGCGCGGCGCGGCTGCGCTTTGCCGACGAGGCCGAGCCCCGCCTCCTTGCCCCTGGCGACTGGGTCGATATCGCCCCGCACCGCCGCCATCGCGTCGATTGGACCGACCCGGACCGCCCACCGTTTGGCTCGCTGTCTTCTACTCGTTAGCGCTGAGACCTCGGATCCGCTCGCCCGGGTACGATCCCCTTGTAAGGGCTTCTCGGAAAATCTTACATGCTTTGGTCAGAGATGTATGGCGGTGTCAATTACGAAAACCGATATTCATGGCGACGAACCACATGCCATGCAAGGGTTTCATTGACCATGATCAACGGATTTCGTGGCTGAAGCTGATGGGACTTGCGGCTTACCGTCATGATGTCGGCAAATTTTACATCGTGCACTCGATAAGGTGCTTGCCGCTGAATGACCATACGCCATTGATATAACGAGTATATTTAACCGGTCGGTTGGCACGAAACTTGCTAATCATATTGTTCAGGATCCGCATAACCAGGAGCGTCCTAATATGAGAAGCTCGGACCACGAAGTGGCTCTTTGGAGCCGCACCGCGGCGGGAATAGTTCTAGCGGTCATGCTTCTCAGGCAGCCCCTGCGGCAATACGGCGACTATTCTACCGCCAGCTTTTAGCGCCGGTGCAACTGCCGCCTGTCCTCTCACGGCGACCAGTACGACCGTCCAAGTTGTATTTGCTTTCCAAAGTGCCTCTTGACACAGACACCCTGCTCTTTAACGGAGCACCCGCTAACCCCATTATAAACAACAAGACGACACCTTTAGGCGGCAGCGTTTCTCTGACCACGGCGTGAATCAAACGCTAGGGTTCATTTTCAATGACTTTACCTCGAATGCGTTCGCCAACGCCGTTAATGGCGGGCCGACGGGGTTCACTAACGCGAGCCACTGCGACACCGGCGGCATCCAGGCGGTGCGGCGGCCAGCAAGGCTACCTGATGCCGACCCGACGACTGCGGCGGACGGGATGCCGACTGCCTACGCTCAATTGACCACGGGAACAGGCCCCGTTACGACCGCGTCCGCCAGCCTGTTTCTGCGACGATCCCGGCACTCCGATCGGATTGTACCCTCGCCAGTCGGACCGCAGGTTGTCCTCAGCGCCGCGGTTGTCAGCAGCCATTGCAACGCTATCCGACAATAATCCATCGCATTGAGCTGTTGGTCGGGTTTGAAGATCGGCTCAACAATATTCCGGATTTCCAAGCAAACTGACTGGGATTTCAACGACCTGATCTTTGCTTTCAGCAACGTCTCTCCCCAGTTTCACCACACCCGGAGCCGGCATCGCTCGCCTTGCTCGGCTCGGCTCTGATCGGCTCTGGCATAGCTCGCAGGCGCCGCCGCAAGGCCGGGTAGACAGAACCTCGCTGCTGGCGAGCAAAGCGGCGCCCTCGGGCGCCGCTTTGTTGTTCGGATTTTGCCATCACTGTTCCAACCCCCTTGAAGTGGCGCCGGCGATGACCGCACCGGCTCCGCGCGGCTATCGGCGCCGCCTTCTATATGCTCGTCTTCGATCCGGCATATTTTGTTCTTACGAACGCCACACGTCGGCGGCGCTCATTAAGGCATCGGCATTTGGGGCAAGACCGTACGCGAAAACAGTCGTCGCTCGCACAGGGTGCGAACGACACATCGTTGATGCTAGTGGGGTATGACGATTGCGCCGCGAGCACCCATCTGCAGGCGCTTCAGCCGAGCGCCGCGGGAACGAGCGTCAGGTAGCAGAAGCGGCCGACACGTATTGTAGTGTCGATCGAGAAGGCAGTGCTGCAAGCGACAGCCAGCCCAGCCGTTAGAAACGAAACCGGGCGGCGCCGTTGACCCCCAAAACCACGGTGTCGGACGCGCATCCCGCGTCACTACGAGCTTCATCCCAGTTGGGAAACCGAACCCCGTCAGGACACCTGCGGGCAGCATAACGGCCCCGGGGTCAACGAGCGCTCGCTGGCATCCAGTCGCCGAGAGGGACCGGCGGGTGCGCTGATGACGCTCATCGGCACTGGCGTGCAAAGCCCCGGACGCTGGGCGATGCACGAAGTGCCAAAGCAGGCGCGCTCCGTATAACCTGGGCCCGTGGCTTTTCCACGATCGTAAATCACGGTGTTGAAGGCCGTGGAGTCGGGATCGAGCGGGTTGATCGACGTCGCCCAGTACAGCGGCACAGCGTGATGTAACACCGCATAGCCGCCGGTCCTGAACCAATCGTGGTCGAGCACCCCAATGCCGCACACCGATCCCATCCGCGCCACATACCGCGATGCCAGCAGCATATCTCGGCCGCGCGCCCACAATTCGTGATAGGCGTCGGACCCATCAGCGAACCCGAGCTGGACTAGCACCACGAAGCCGACCGCCGTGCTCACCGTCGCCAGGACCGCGCCACGCCGGGTGAACCCATGGCTGATCAAGGCTTCGGCGACCCAGGACGCGACCTGCGCCAGCCCGATCCCGGCGACGATAAGCGCCAGCAGCACGGCCGGGTAAATAAAACGGAACTCCTTGTGCCCAATCAGCGACAGGCTGAGCCATATCACCGCCGCGGCGACGAACGGCTGCGGCAGCCGCACGGCTCCAATCAGGCACAATATGAGCACGAGCGCGCCGAGCCCGGTCCAATATTCGATGATTATCGCAACATACCAATATGAGGGCAGAACACCGAAGACGCTCTGCGCATCGTAATACAGGTTGGCGACGAGGTTGCGCCACAGCGATTCGAAGGGATAACCCCACGAAATCGCATCGACGCCGCCATAAACGAGCACCGCCAGCAGGCCGCCCGCAATAAACACGATGCGCCGCCGTCGCAAGCCGGCGAATAATGCCCAGACTCCGACCACGGCGATCGCCGGCATTAGCTGAACCCGCAGCAACCCAGCCGACAACAGCAGCGCGCCTGCTGCCGCGGCACGCCGCCGGCTGGCGGCGACGGGGTTCTCGGGCATACTCGCATAGAGACCGATCACGAGTAAGTGAGCCGCCACGGAATCGCTGAGCGTGCGCGGGCCGAAATAGATATTGTCGATCCAAATTGCTGTGAAGGCCCCGGCGATCACCGCGCCAGAGGTTCCGAATATCCTCCTTCCCCACAGAAACGCGCACAACGCGGTGCCGGCGCCAAACGCTGCAAGCGCCGCCCCGATTACCGGCATATAGTAGTTCGGCCCATCGCCCAGTAGCCGGGCCAAGGCCATCAATCCGCCGAGCACGCCCGGCAATATCCAGGATCTGGTGCCGTAAACGAATTCCCACGGCACGAGGCCGACGCCGTAAACCAGCCGATGCGCCTGCTCGACCGTCTGAAACACCTCGTCCGGGTGGTTGATGCCGGGAAAGACAAATACCGGCAACAGGCGTGCGGCAAAGGCGACGACGAATACTATGGTCCCGAGGATCGCGTCCGTCGTCACCGGCCACTGTCGGCGCGGCGCCAGGGGCTCGGCACTGCCACGGCGCTTTGCCGTAGTGTTCACGTAACGACTTGCCATATGAGGCTCCACCGATTGTTACCAGCGCGTTCCGATCAGATTTGGACCGCGCCGCGGCGCCGGATTCGAAACTCGTTCGCGGGAATCCACGTCTTTGTCTCGGGCGCTGGAAGGCATGGGATGCCCACGGCACAAGCCCGGCCAAGACGATTCTGACATGGTTCAACGCGACGTCGATCGCGCCCGACGGACGCCCAGCCGGATTTTCCCGACAGCCCCGCCCCTTCGCGGGACACGATAACGGTGAAGCATATCTCGCCGACTTCGTACTGCGAAATCTGCCCTATGGGCCGGCGTCGCCGGCGAGATAAGCCCTGCCCGCCGATCGCAGCCGATCCTATGACAGCGGCACGGCGTTGTCCGGTTCGGGTTGAGAGACCTGCTGGAGCGCTACCCGAACCGCGTGGGCCAGAGTTTCCCGCTTGAACGGCTTCCTGAGCAGCACCTCGTTGGCAAGGTTCGCCGCCACGCGGGTCGTCTCCGGGTGGCCACTGGCGAACAGCACTTTGAGGTTGGGCCGGGCGCGGCGCGCCAAACGGGCGGTGTCCGGCCCCGATAATCCGGGCATCGACAGGTCGATCACCATCAGGTCGTATCGACCGTCCCGGTCGAGGATGGCCAACGCGGCCTCGCCGCTGTCGGCCTCCGTAACGCTGTAGCCGAGATCCCGTAGATCCTGCCCGATCACCCCGCGGACATCAGAATCGTCATCAACGACCAAAATGCGGCCTCCGCCCCCTGTCGGCGCCGGCATTTTTTCGGATCGCTCCGGCGTCGCGGCCGTCATGGCCCGGGGCAGGTAGATCTGCACGGTGGTCCCCTCGCCCGGCCGGCTGCGGATCCGGACCGCGCCGCCGGATTGGCTGACGACCCCGAACACCATCGACAGCCCCAATCCCGTCCCCTTGCCGACTTCCTTGGTCGTGAAGAAGGGCTCGAACGCGCGCTCCAGGACTTCCGAGGTCATCCCGGCTCCAGTGTCGCTCACTGCAACCAGCACACAATCCTGGTCCGCCACCTCTTTCGGCAATTCGCCGCCATTCGCACCGATGTTCGCCGTTTTGATCAGAACCGTACCGCCCTCGGGCATGGCGTCGCGCGCGTTGATCGCGATGTTGAGAAGCGCCGTCTGGATTTGACCGACATCGATCAGCACCGGCCAAAGCCCGGCGGCCAGAGCGTGTCGGATCTCGACGCCGCGACCAATGGACCGGCGCAGCATTTCGGTCATTTCGACGATGACGTCGTTGAGGTCAGCGGAGATCGGGTCGAGCCGCTGCTTGCGCGCAAAGGCGAGCAGCGATTGGGTAAGTTGTGCACCGCGTGCTGCGCCTTGCAGCGCCGTACGCAGCAGGCGCAAGCCATCCTCGTCCGATAGGCGCGTTTCGAGCAGCGCCAGCGAACCGGAAATGACGGTCAGCAGATTGTTGAAATCATGCGCGACGCCGCCCGTGAGCTGCCCCATTGCCTCCATCTTTTGAGCCTGCAGCAGCGCCGATTGAACCTGCTCGCGCGTCTCGATTTCCGCCCGCAACCGCTCATTGGCCGCGGCGAGCTGCGCGGTGCGCGCGCTCACCATGCTCTCGAGCTGTTCCCGATTGCGCGCCAACACGATGGCGGTGGCGCGCAGCGCATCGCCGACCTCGTCCAGCTCGCGGACGCCGCCGCGCAACGGACCGATCGGCTCGCCGTCGCCCAAAGCCTTGGTGGCCGCCGTCAGCGCCTCGACGGGCCTGCGGATCGCCCGAGCCATCCAGCGAGCGAGACCCAGGCTCAAGGCGAGCACTGCCGCGCCGCCACCGAAGGCGACCAAACGGGCCCGGCGAAGAGGTCCGTCGACAAATTCCCTCGGCACGCCGATCGCCGCGGTCCACCCGCTGATCGACGATCGCCGGTATGTCGCGTAGACGGGGACGCCCTCGCTGGTGACACTGGGGAACCAGCTCGCGATCGACCCCGCCATGGCTTCCTGCAAGGTCGGACCCACCGGCTTGCCGAAAAAACGATCGAGCTCGCGACTGCGCGCCACGATGACGCCCTTGCGATCGAATATCCCAACGATCCAATCGGGCGACAAACCCTGCTCCCGCAGCAGGCTGCCGAGGATCTCCGGTCCGATCCCCATCGCCAGCACATAGACGACCCGCCCGTCGCGAAAGACCGGAACCCCCACCACCAGGATCGGCCGGCGGAGAACCGCGCCCATGATCAGATCGGAGATCTGCGGCTCGCCGGTCGCCACGACGCGGTCGTGCATCTCGGTGTTGGTGGCGCGGGGGAGCGGTTCGCCAAATGGCTTGTTTGTGCTGAGGAGCTGCTGTCCCTTCGTGTCGTGCAGCACGATCGACGTGCCACGGATGTGAAGGGCGGCGCGCATCTGCCGATCGAAGGCGAAAAAATCCCCCGCATCGAGGCTCGGGGACACGGCAAGCACCTGAAGCTCCGCCTGGATCGCGCTGATCTGGCGGTTGACGTCGTCGATCAGATTTTCCGCCCGATCCCTGACGTCGCGTTGAATTTGCGCTCGTTCGGCATCGACGGCGCGAAGGATGGCGACGCTCGCAAGCGCCACGAGAGGAAGCACGGTCACGAGCGTCAACATCGTCAGCCGGGCGTGAATACCCGGGGTGTGACGGCGGAAAAGAGCCCTCATCCCAGCTTCGAACCTCACGGGCCGTCGGCGCGCCGGCGCCTTCTCAGAAGACCGGACGCGAGGCGTCTCCCCGCAGCATCGAGACCTGTTCTTCGCCGGTCGACCGTCGGCTCATCAAGACGACGTCGCAATGCTCAGGCGACCTGTGCCTTCAGGAACGCCGCCATCCGATCCCAGGCCTGGTTGGCGCAGGCGACATCGTAGGCGGCGCTGCGCTCGTTGGCAAAGGCGTGGGCGGCGTCGTAGCGATAGATCTCGTGCCGGGCGCCGGCCCCCTTGAGCAGCTTTTCGAGATCATCGACCGCGGCCGGGGTGCACCAATCGTCCTTATTGGCGAAATGACCCTGGAACGGCACCCCGATCTTGGCCGGATCGGCGAAATCCTTGGGCGGGATGCCGTAGAAGCAGACCGCGGCGTCGACCTCGGGGATGTGCACCGCGGCGGCGATGGTCAGCGCGCCGCCCATGCAAAAGCCCATGACCGCGACCTTGCCGCTCTGCCCCTTCAAATGGTGTGCCGCACCGCGCAGGTCCTGGTGCGTGGCGCCAGGAAAGTCTAGGCCTTCCATCAAATGGCTGGCCTCGTCCGGCGTCGCGGTCACGCGGCCCTTGTAGAGGTCGGGCGCGAGCGCGTTCCAGCCGGCGCGGGCGAAGCGGTCGGCAACCCCGCAGATCTGGTCGTTAAGTCCCCACCACTCCTGGATCACGACGATGCCGGGCCGCCCCTGCCCCGCGACTGCCAGATAACCCCTGGTCGTCCCGCCGTCGGGACGGGTGAAGTCGATCATCGCACCCATGTCTGACCCTCCTTTCAGGCGTCGGCAAATGCCGGCATTACTTCCCGCGTGAACAACTCGATCGAGCGCATCGCCTCGTCGTGGCCGATCGTCCCGAAGGCAAAGTCGCAGACATAGTAGTTGACGCCGGTGGCCGCGATCTCGGTGGCGATATAATCGCGCACCTGGGCTGGCGTGCCGGCGATCGCGTCGCCGTTCCGTTGCAGCACGCCCCAATCCTCGGGCAACGCGGCTTCGAGCGGAAACGGCACGTTAAATTGGTGCCACAGCAGCCCCATATGGTGCCGCCATGCCGGATAGCCGTGCCTTGCGGTGTCCAGCGCCTCGGTTTCGGTCTCGGCGATGATGATGTGCCGATTGACGCCGAGCAGCGGCAATTCCGCTTCCGATCGGCCCAGCTTCTTCCACTCGGCTCGGTAGCTGTCGGTGATCGCGCGGACCTGCTCCGGCGGCCGCCGCGTCACCGTATTGGCCGCGTTCGCCGCCGCCCAGGCGACGCTCGCCGGGTTGCCGAGCCCGTACCAAAGCGGCAACGGTTTCTGCACCGGCTTCATGACGATCGGCACGCGGTCGAAATCGTAAAATTCACCGTGGAAGGTCAGCTCTTCCTCGGTCAGGCCGATGCGAATCGCTTCGAACGCCTCGCGGAACTGTGCAGCACCCTTGGCGAAATCGATCCCGTAGAAGCCGACCTCGACCGGCGAGATGCCGCGCCCGACCCCGTACAAGAAGCGGCCGCCGCTCATCTGGTCGAGCATGCAGATCTCGTCGATCAGTCGCAGCGGGTGGTAGAGCGGCAACAGATACACCATCGGCCCGAAGCGCAATTGCCGGGTGCGCTGAGCCACGGCGGACAAAAAGATGCCGGGCGAGGGGGCATAGCCCAATGGCGTGTTGTGGTGCTCGGCCAGGTGGTAGCCGTAGAACCCGGCGCGGTCATAGGCCTCGATCAGCCTGAGCCGATCCTCGAAGTGCCGGGTCAGCGGCCGGCCGCTGTCGTCGAGATGGTCGAAGATTCCAAAACGCATCTGCCTCTCCTCGATTCCCCGCAGATCGCCCGTTCTACCGCCCGACGGCGTAGCCCTGCATGCCGCGCGGGTTGGCGGCCGCCTTGAGCACGGTGCCCTCGGGAGTGCGCTCGCGGGCACAGCCGGAGAGGCGGCCTTCGGACCAGGGATCGCCAACCCGCAGACGGTGGCCGCGCCGGGCGAGCGCGTTGCGCGTCGCCTCGGGAATGCGGCTTTCCAGCGCCAAGAGGCCGGGCTGGGCGGCGCGCGGATAAAACGAGCTCGGCATGTGCTCGGTGTGGAAAGCCGGGCAGTCGATCGCCTCCTGCAGGTTCATGCCGTGGTGGATGTGGTGCAGCAGCAGCAGCGCCGACCATTGGTCCTGCTGGTCGCCGCCCGGCGTACCGAAAGCGAGGTACGGCTCCCCGTCCTTGAACGCCATCGACGGCGACAAGGTGGTGCGCGGCCGCTTGCCGGGGGTGAGGCTCGCCGGCAGCCCGTCCTCTAGCCAGAACATCTGGCCGCGGGTGCCGAGGCAGAACCCGAGCTCGGGGATCACCGGCGAGCTTTGCAGCCAGCCGCCGCTCGGCGTCGCCGAGACCATGTTGCCCCAGCGGTCGACGACATCGACATGGCAGGTGTCGCCGGCGACCATTCCTTGTGCGCCGACCGTAGGCTCGCCGACGCCGCCGACGGTCGGCTCGCCGAGCCCGGCACCGCTAATCTCCGCTCCGAGCCTGCCGGCGAGCACCCGCGGCAAGCGACCGTTGGGGCCGCCTGGCCGCAATTCGAGCGAGGCATGCTCGCCAACCAGCTTGCGCCTCGCATCATTGTAGGCGGCGCCGAGCAAGGTCGCCATCGGCACGTCGACAAAGTCGGGATCGCCGTACCAGGCCTCCCGGTCAGCAAAGGCGAGCTTCATGCATTCGGTGACGAGATGGACGAAGTCGGCCCCGAGCGGGTCGAGACCGTCGAGGTCGAAGCCCTGCAGCAGCGCCAGGGTCTGCAGCAATACCGGACCCTGGCTCCACGGGCCGCCTTTGGCGACGGTCCAGCCGCGGTAATCGAAGGTCAGCGGCGCCTCGACCGGAGCCTGCCAGCGCGCGAGGTCGTCGCCGGTCAAGAGGCCGCCGTGACGCCGCCCTGAGGCGTCGAGCACCATCTCGGTGCGGCAGAAGCGGTCGATCGCCTCGGCGACAAAGCCGCGATACCAGGCCGCCCGCGCACGCTCGATCTGCCCTTCGCGGCCGCCATTAGCGGCCTCGGCGAGGACGCGGCGGTAGGTTTGGGCCAGTGCCCGGTTGCGGAAGAGCCGCCCCGGCGCCGGCGGCGCGCCGTTCGGTAGATAGACGGCGGCCGAACTCGGCCATTCGCGGCGGAACATCTCGGCCATCACGGCGATCGTCTCGCCGATGCGGGCGACCGCCGGATAGCCGTTTTCGGCATAGCCGATCGCCGGGGCCAGGATGTCGCCGAGCGGCATCGTCCCGTGATCGAGCAGGAGCCGCATCCAGGCGTCGAACGCAGCCGGAACCGAGGCGGCGAGCAGTCCGGTGCCGGGGATCAGGTCGAGGCCGAGGTCGCGAAAGCGGCCGATCGTCGCGGCAGCCGGCGCCACGCCCTGGCCGCAGATCACGTCGCAGCGGCGGTCGGCCTCGCTCCAGACGAGGATCGGCGCCTCGCCCAGCGGGCCGTTCAAATGCGGCTCGACCACCTGCAACGTGAAGCCCGCCGCGGCCGCGGCGTCGAAGGCGTTGCCGCCCTTCTCCAGCATGCTCATGCCGACCGAAGAGGCCAGCCAGTGCGTGGAGGCGACGACGCCGAAGGTGCCGCGGATCTCAGGTCTGGTGGTAAAGCCGGGCATCGCTATTCTCCGGAAGGGCGATCGGCAGGTTAGACCACGCCACGACCCAAGGGAATGTGCAACCCGTCGCAATCGGCGGGTAGGGCGCCTATTTATCGCGTGCCGGACGCCTTTGGGCGCGCCCACCCCGATGTTGCGTCGATGGATACGAGCCCGCCCCTGACCGCCCCCGCGCCGGCAACCAGCGACGATGATTTCTTCCGCATCGAGGGCGCTTACAGCGGGCTCGGCGCGCCGATATTGGGTGGGCAGGTCGCGCGCTGGATCCTGACCGAGGGCCCGCACATCGACAGCGAGGTCGAGCTGTTCGACGAGCTGTGCTGGCGGCTCCTTGGCGACGGCGTGCGGCTGTGGCGCGCCACCCTCTATTTCGGCACCTTGCATCCGCAGATTCGCGGCATTGGCGTGCGCTGGTGGCGCGAGCGCAAGCTGATCGAGGAATACCGCATCCTGCACGGCTCCGAAGCGACCGACGAATATCTGCAGAGCCCGATCCGCGCGACGATCGAGCGCGGCACGCCGTTCCGCCGCCGCCTCGATCGCGACGCCGGCGACTACCCACTGCTGTCTCGGCTCGCCAAGGAAGGCGGCACCGAATATGTGGCACTCGCGCTCAACCGCACCTTCCGCCGGTTTCCGGTGGTGACCTGGACGACCGACCGGCCCGACGGGTTCAGCGAGACCGATATCGCCAAGCTCGAGGACATCAACCCGGCGCTCGCCGCCATTGCCGAGACCCGTGCGGTGCGCCGGATCAGCGCCAATCTGCTCGACACCTATCTCGGGCCCCAGGCCGGGCACCGGATTTTGGCCGGGCAGATCCAGCGGGCACAGGGCGAGCGGCTGCGCGCGGTGGTCATGATCACCGATATGCGCAATTTCACCGGCTTGTCCGACCGCCTACCCGGCGACGACGTAATCAAATTGCTCGACGATTATTTCGACGCGATCGTCTCGGCGGTCGCGGAGCACAAAGGCGAGGTCCTCAAATTCATGGGCGACGGCCTGCTGGCGATCTTCCCGGCAGACGACGACGAGGATTTCGCGCCGTCGAGCCTGCGCGCGCTCGGCGCGGCGACGGCGGGGCTGGATCGGCTCGCCTTGCTCAACGAAGCGCGCCGGGACAGCGACCGCACCGAGCTGCGCACCGGCATCGGGTTGCATTTGGGCGAGGTCAGCTACGGCAATGTCGGCGCCGTCGATCGGCTCGACTTCACTGTCATCGGCCCCGCGGTCAACCTAGCCTCGCGCATCGAAGGCCTGACCAAGCGGCTCGCGCGCCCGCTTTTGACCTCGCGCGCCTTCGCCGAGATTTGTCCCCGCCCGCTCGTTTCCCTGGGGTTTCACCCGGTCCGCGGCCTGCGTCAACCCGAAGAAGTGTTCGGCCTGCCGGAATAGCTCGAGTGTTGTCGGCGAGACTCTCTCGCCTTGCCGGTGAAAGCCGGCATCTATGGCGGAAATGGGTTCCGGCTTTCGCCCGGACAGCGAATTGTTTGATATCGTGAACTTTCGGATCAAGGCACCAGCCGCATCCGTCAGCGTTCGTTCGGGCTGGTCGGTCCGCGTGTCTGATCCCAAGGGATGCTGGAGAGGAAGGAAAGCCAGCGGTTGGTCTCCTTTAGCGCGCTCAAGACCGAAGACACAAACCACAGGTTGAGGCAAAGCAGCACCAGGGTGCTCAGCTCGAACCAATGGAGGATTACCCAGCGATCCACATCCGGTGCTCCTGTGCGGCCTTCGGCGGCTGCCGGTTCAGTCGAAGCGCCGAGCGAGGGCGGCTTCGGCTCCGGCGACCACCCGGCTGAGGATGGCGGCAGCCGGCTCGATCGCATGGATCATGTCGATCCCCTCGCCGGTATAGACCACCGCGGTGTCGAAATCCCCGGCCGCCGCGGCCGCGGCGTAGCGCGCGCGCTCGGTCTCGACTTCGGCTTCGAGCGCTTCCTCGCGGCCGTGCCATCTCTTCCCGAAATTGTTCGACAGCGCGCGGCCGGTGTAATAGGTCGGCCAGTCGACGCCGCGCGCCCGGTCGAACACCGTGGTGCGAAAGGTGTCGTCGCCGGCGCCGGCGACGACACGTGCCTTGGCCGCCGGATGCGCCAGGGATTCGTCGGCGGCATAGAACCGGCTGCCCATCAGGACGCCGTCGGCGCCCAGCATCAACGCGGCGGCAAGACCCCTGCCGTCGGCGATGCCACCGGCCGCGACGACGACGACGTCACGCCCGGAGCGCGCGGCCATGTCGGCGACCGCGGGCACCAGCGGAAAGGTGGCCCGGACCGCGCCGTGCCCGCCGGCTTCGGTGCCTTGCGCGACGATGATGTCGGCGCCCTGCTGCAAAACCTCGTGGGCCTGCCGCAGGGTCTGCACCTGGCAGATCGCGGTGATGCCCGCCGCCCGCACCGCCGGCAGAAACGGCCCGGCATCACCGAAGGACAGCATGATCGCCGCCGGCGCATGGCCGATCGCCTCTTCGAGCGCCTCGGGCCGGCGGGCGAGCCCCCAGGTGATAAAGCCGCAGCCGACGCGGGTATTGCCGGCAGCGGCAAACTCGCGCTCCAGCACCTCGCCGTCACCATAGGCGCCGCCGATCAACCCGAGCCCACCGGCGCCGCTAACCGCTGCCGCGAGCCTGCCGCCCGCGGCAGTGCCCATCGGCGCGAGCAGGACCGGGTGCTCGATCCCCAGTCTCCGGGTGAGCTTGGTATGCAGAGCCATGGTTCGCTCCCGTCGGCGTTGGCGGCGCTCCCGGCCACAAGTGTTACGCCGGAGGGCGCCAAGCAACAAGGAGTGCCATTTCGCCCTACCCGCGGCGGTTGATGCCGGCGATCTCCCGCCCCACTATCACCATCGACCGCATCACCCCGTATGAGACCTTCCATGGATGACCAGCAGCTGTTGGAGCGCCTGATCCGCGACTGCCCCGATGCGGTGGTCTATGCCGACGCCGGCGGTGTCGTACGGCTGTGGAACGAGGCGGCGACACGCATTTTCGGCTTCACCGCCGAGGAGGCGCTGGGCCAGTCGCTCGACCTGATCATTCCCGAGCGGCTGCGGGCGCGGCATTGGGAAGGCTACGACCGGGTCATGCGCGGCGGGACGAGCCGCTACGGCGTCGGTGAAACGCTTTCCGTCCCGGCGGCGACTAAAAACGGCGCACGCCTCTCGATCGAATTCACGGTCCTGCCGATGCGGGACCGCGACGGCACGATGCTGGGGATCGCCGCCTTTCTGCGCGACGCGACCGCTCGCTTCGAGGAAATGCGGGCCCTGCGGCGGGAAATCGCGGCTCTAAAGACAGAACGGGCGCCCGGATGACCGGGCCCAACGAGATCACCGAGGCGGATATCCGCGTTCTGGTCGATCGGTTTTATGCAAAGGCTCGCCGCGATCCGGTGATCGGACCGGTGTTCGACCGGGCCGTCGACGACTGGGACGCGCACCTTGCCACGCTGGCGGATTTCTGGTCGTCGGTGATGCTCACCTCCCGGCGCTACAAGGGCAATCCGATGGCCGCGCATTTGAAACACCCGATCGAAGCGCCGTTCTTCGACCGCTGGCTCCGAATGTGGCGCGAGACCGCCTCGGAAGTGTTTGACCCAGGTGTGGCGGCGCAATTCTCGGCCAAGGCGGAAAGGATCGCCGAAAGCCTAAAGCTCGCGCTCTTCTACCGACCAGGAGACATATCCGCCCGTCCGCCGCCCCGTTGAAGCGGTGGTATCGTAACCGCGCGACGTCTTCCCCTGCCCGGCCTCGGCCTCGCTCTCGCGATCCCGCCCGCGGCTTTGCTCCAGGCTCTGTGACCACCTAGCGCGCCGGCTTCGGCTCCAGGCGCTTCAGCCGAAGATCGGCCTCGGCGACGCCAAGGTCGCGGGCCCGGCGATACCACGAGCGCGCCTCGGCCGGGTCGCCGCGCACGTCGCGCAGCGCCCCGCGCCCGAGAAACGCAGGATCGTAGGTTGCCCCCATCCGCAGCGCGGCCATTCCGTCCCCGGCGTCGGCAGCGCGCCCGTATAGCACCCTTGCCGTCGCGACATCGCCGTCGCGAAGGTAACTGTCGCCGTGCTCGACCAGCGAGACGACCTCCGCCGGGGCCGCATCCGGACGGCGCGCCGGCGACGGTGGCGGGCGCGGCGGCGGGGCAGCGGCGTCCAGCATCGGCGTCTTCTGCGGGGCCGAGGGCGCCTGCGGTTCCCTTGTCGATTTCGGCTCGAGGGCATTGCCTGCGGGCGGCCCGGCGACGGCGGGAACCGGTGCGAGATCGCGGGGCGCCAACACTACCACAGGCACTTCCGCGGCCTGAGCCGGGGGAGGAATGGGTATCGCGGGCGCCGCCTCGCCGGATGCCGACGGCCGATGCGTCGGCTCCAGCAGCACAAAGCCGATCCCGAAGAAGACACCCACCGTCATGGCGGCGACCAGCCCGGCAGCGCAGAGGTAAAAGACGATCCCCGACCGAACGTCCCTCATTGTGGGCAGGGCAGATGGCGCTCCGATGCCTTTATCGCCCGGGGAGGCCGGCTGGCGTCAGTTTCGGACGGCACATCCATCGCCGGAGCCTAACATGGAGAGACCTTGACGGCGAAAGCTCGCACAATCTTCATTGTCGTGATCTGGCAATTACCGCCACGCTCAGCCGGTAAACTCGCTTCAGGCTAATTTGATGAGCTGGTTGACCAACTTCGTCCTGCCGAAAATTCGGGCTGTCGTCGCGAGAAAGGCCGTGCCCGACAATCTCTGGCGCAAATGCCCGGGCTGCGGGCAGATGCTGTTTCATCGCGAGCTTGAAGCCAATCTCCACGTCTGCCGCAATTGCGGCCACCATCTGCGCATTGGCGCCGAATTGCGCCTGAAGCTGCTCTTCGACGACGGCGCCTTTACCCGCATCGAGCTGCCGAAGACGATTCTCGACCCGCTTCGTTTTCGCGACCGAAGGCGCTACAGCGACCGGCTGAAGGAAGCGCAGTCGGTGGTCGGCCCCGGCGGCGATGCGGTCGCCGTGGCCCATGGCCGGATCGGCGGCATTGCCGCCGTCGTCGCCGCTTTCGAATTCGAGTTCATGGGCGGGTCGATGGGTGTGGCCGCCGGCGAGGCACTGGTCGCCGCCGCCAGGCTCGCCGTCATGCAAGAAGCGGCGCTGATCGCGGTGCCGGCCTCGGGCGGCGCCCGCATGCAGGAAGGTGTCTTGTCGCTGATGCAGATGCCGCGCACGATCATTGCCGCCGACATGGTCAAGGAAGCGGGACTCCCTTACATCGTGCTGTTGACCGATCCGACGACGGGCGGCGTCTCGGCCTCCTTCGCGATGGTCGGCGACGTGACCTTGGCCGAGCCGGGTGCGGTCATCGGCTTTGCCGGCGCCCGGGTCATCGAGGAGACGATCCGCGAAAAGCTGCCCGAGGGGTTTCAGCGCGCCGAATATCTGCGCGACCACGGGATGGTCGATCTCGTCGTGCCGCGCGCCGAGCTCAACGCGACCCTCGGCCGCATCCTCGGGCTCCTGCGCAACCGACAGCCATCGGAGGCGGCGTGACCCAGGAGACGAGCGACCGGGTCCTGGCGCGGCTCGCCCGGCTGCACCCAAAGCTGATCGACCTGTCGCTCGGCCGCGTCGAACGGCTGCTCGCCGCCCTCGGCAACCCGCAGGAGAAATTGCCGCCGGTCGTCCATGTCGCCGGCACCAACGGCAAGGGCTCGACAGTCGCGACCTTGCGCTCCTGCCTCGAGGCCGGCGGCTGGCGCGTCCACGCCTACACCTCGCCGCATCTCGTCCGCTTTCACGAGCGCATCCGCCTCGCCGGACGGCTGATCGGGGAGGACGCGCTGCTCGCACTCCTCGAGGAATGCGAGCAGGTCAATGGCGGGACGCCGATCACTTATTTCGAGATCACCACCGCGGCGGCATTTCTCGCCTTCGCGCGGACCCCGGCCGACATCGTGCTGCTGGAGACGGGGCTCGGCGGCCGACTCGACGCGACCAATGTTATCTGCCGACCGGCCGTGACCGCGATCACCCCGATCTCGCTCGACCACCAAGCCTTTCTCGGCGACACGATCGCACAAATCGCCGGCGAAAAGGCCGGCATCCTAAAGTCCGGCACACCGGTTGTCGTGGCGCCGCAGCCGCCGGAGGCCGAGCGGATCATCGCGATCCGCGCCGTCGAGCTGCACGCGCCGCTCCTCCGCTGGCAGCGCGAATGGCGGTGTGAGGCGGCGGGCGAGGGAATGCGTTACGCCGGCCGGCATTGGCGGCTCGACCTGCCGTTGCCATCGCTCGCTGGGGCGCACCAGATCGTCAACGCCGGCGCCGCCATCGCCTGCCTCGAGCAGCTCGCGGGCTTCCCGATGACGTCGGATGCGATCGCCGGCGGGTTGCGCCATATCGAATGGCCGGCGCGGCTGCAGCGCCTCGGTCGCGGCCCGCTCGTCGGGATGCTGCCGTCGGGCTGGGAATTGTGGCTCGACGGCGGACACAACCCCGGCGCCGGCGCGGTCCTTGCCGATGCTGTCGCCGCCTGGCGCGACCGCCCGCTGTATCTGATCGTAGGCATGCTGAACACCAAGGACGCCGCGGGCTTCCTGGCTCCGCTGGCACCCTTCGCCGAGGCCTTAGCGGCCGTCACGATCCCCGGCGAGCAGAATCCACTGCCGGCCGAGGCGATCGCCGCTGCCGCCCGGTCGGTCGGGATCAGAGCGACGACAATGGCATCGGCCGCAGACGCGCTCGCTGGCATCGTGGGAAATTCAACCGCCGCCGGGCGCGTACTGATCTGCGGGTCGCTGCATTTCGCCGGAACCGTGCTCGCCGGGAACGGCTGATCGCCGAAACAGGAGCCATTGAATAGTTGACGGCGGGCTCGCCGCCGCGCGACACGAACGCAGGATCAGCTGGAAGGAATGCAGGAAATGGCGATCTCCGAGGTAAAGGCGCTGACCTTCGATGTCTTCGGCACGGTGGTGAACTGGCGCGACAGCATCGCCCGCGAGGTCAAGGCGTTTCTCGAGCCGAGGGGCTGGAACAACGACTGGCACGCCTTTGCCGACCAATGGCGGGCACGCTACCAGCCGGCGATGGACAAGGTGCGCAAGGGCGAACGGCCGTGGACGAGGCTCGACGACTTGCATCGGGAGAATCTGGTCGAGCTGCTGAAGGAGCATGCCATCACGGGCCTCGGGGAAGCGGATGTCGATCATCTCAACCGCGCCTGGCACCGGCTCGACGGATGGCCCGACACGGTCGAGGGCCTGACCCGCCTCAAACGCAAATTCATCCTCGCCACCCTGTCGAACGGCAATGTGGCGCTGATGGTCAACATGGCGAAATACGCCGGGCTGCCCTGGGATGCGATCCTCGGCGCCGAGGTAGCGCACGCCTACAAGCCGCTGCCCGAGGCCTACGACCGAACCGCCGCTTTTCTCGATCTGAAGCCCGGGCAGTGCATGATGGTGGCGGCGCACAATGGCGATCTCGTCGCGGCGCGCGGCCGCGGGTTCCGCACCGCCTTTGTCAGCCGGCCGCACGAGCACGGCCCCAACAAGACGCGCGACCTAAAGGCCGAGCACGATTTCGACGTAATCGCCGACAGCTTCACCGACCTCGCCGCCAAGCTCGGCTGCTGAGGCCCATGGGCCGCGCCCGGCTCACTCCGGACGTTCGAGCTCGTCGATCGCGGCCTTGAGGAAACGGGCGGCTTCGCCGCCGGTGACGGCGCGGTGGTCGAAGGTCAGGGACAACGGCAACAAGCGGTGGGCGGCGAGCCGGCCATCGGCGGCGACGGCGCGCGGCGCGATGCGGCCGGCGCCAAGGATCGCGACCTGCGGCGGGACGATGACAAGGGCGGCGAAGCGCCCGCCGAACATGCCGAAGTTTGACAAGGTGATGGTCTGGCCGCGCAATTCGGCGACCGGCACGGTGCGTGCCCGCACATCGCGCTTCATCGCCTCGATGCCGCGGCGCAGATCGGCGGCGTCGCGAGCCCCGACATTTCGCAGCACCGGCACGAAAAGGCCATCGCCGGTGTCGACCGCGAGCCCGAGGTCGATCTGTCGCAGCAGCCGCCGCTCCATGTTGCGGCCGTCGTACCAGGCGTTGAGCGCCGGTACCGCGGCGCAGCCGGCGACGACGGCGCGGACGAGGCGGATCGTCACGTCGGTTCCCGATGGCCACGACTCGATATCGGCCTCGTCGGAGACCGTCGCGGGGACGATCTCGGCATGCGAGCGGGCCATGTTGACCGCCATCGCCCGGCGCACGCCGCCGAGCGGCTCGGCCGGGCCGGCCTCGGTCAAGGCCCGTGCGGCGCGCTCGACATCGGCGCTGGTGACGGCACCACCGGGGCCGCTCGCCGCGACGATCTTCAGATCGACACCCAACCGCTGCGCCAGGGCGCGCACCGCCGGCGCCGCCCGTACCGCCGCACCCGCCGGCGGCGCCTCGGCGGCGCGCGCGGGAGCGGCCGCGGGTGCAGCAAGCTCGCCGACGACGGTGCCGGTATCGGCGCGCGGGCCTTCGTCGAACTCGACCAGCGGGGCCCCGACCTTGACCCGCTCACCGGCCTTGGCGCAGAGCCGGGCGACGCGGCCCGATTGCGGCGAGGGCACCTCGACCACCGCCTTCTCGGTCTCGACCGAAACCAGCGGCTGGTCGGCGACGACATGGTCGCCCTCGCCGACATGCCAGGCGACGAGCTCGGCCTCCTGCAGCCCCTCGCCGAGATCGGGGAGGACGAAAGTGGTCATCTCCCACCGTCCAACAGGCTTTTCAAGCCATGTTCGTGGTCCCCGCAAAAGCAGGGGTCCAGGGCCGGCGACAGCGATCTGCCGCCCAGGGTTCCCGCCTTCACGGGAACGACGGTCGCACCAGCGGTCATAGGGATCATCTCGGAGGGTTGCTCACTGATACGCCAGCGCCCGGCGGGCGGCGGCGAGGATTCGGGCTTCGCTCGGCAGGTAGTGCTGCTCGAGCCGCGGCAATGGCATCACCGTGTCCCAACCGGCGACGCGCTCGATCGGTGCGAGCAGCGAGACGATGGCCCGCTCGGCGAGCCGGGCGGCGATCTCGCCGCCGAGCCCACCCGAGAGCGGCGCCTCGTGGATGATGATGCAGCGGCCGGTCTTGCCGACCGAGGCGAGCAGGCTCTCGGTGTCGAGCGGCTTCAAGGTGGCGACATCGACAACCTCGGCGCTGACGCCGTCCTCTGCCAGCCGGTCAGCGGTCGCCAATGTCTCCTTGACCATGGCACCCCAGGTCACGAGCGTGATGTCGGTCCCTTCTCGCAGGACGAAACAATGGTCGAGCGGAAGGGCGGCGCCGTCGTCCTCGACCTCCTCGCGCAGGGCGCGGTAAAGCCGGGTCGGCTCGAGGAAGACGACCGGGTCGGGGTCGCGGATCGCCGCCAGCAAGAGACCATAGGCGCGCGCCGGCGAGGACGGGATCACGACGCGCAGGCCCGGGATTTGCGCGAACATCGCTTCCGGGCTCTCGGAATGGTGCTCGATCGCGCGGATGCCGCCGCCGCACGGCGAGCGCACCACCATCGGGCAGGTCAGCCGCCCACGGGTGCGGGTGCGCAGGCGCGAGGCGTGGCTCACCAGCTGGTCGATCGCCGGATAGATGAAGCCGGTGAACTGGATCTCGGCGACCGGGCGAAAGCCTTGCGCGGCAAGGCCGACCGACATCCCGGCGATGGCCCCTTCGGCGAGCGGCGTGTCGAAGACGCGGTCGGGTCCGAAGCGCTTCAGGAGCCCGTCGGTGGCGCGGAAGACGCCGCCCTCGGCGGCGACATCCTCGCCGAGGACGAGGACCGCGGGGTCCTCCTCCATGGCGCGAGCGAGCGCCAAATTGACGGCCTGGACCAGGGTAATCTCGGGCACCGCGGCCTCACTTCTCCAGCGCGCCGAGTGCCGCATGGCGCTGATCGGCGAGATCCGGGGGCAAAGTCTCGTAGGTGAAATCGAAGATCGTCGACGGCTCCTGCGGCGGCGTCGCGAGATAAGCCTCCGCGCCGCGGTCGACCGCGGCGGCGGTCTCGGCCAGCAGCCGCTCCTCGTCGGCCTTGCCCCAATTGCCGCCGGCCACCATGTGCTGGCGCAGCCGAGCGATCGGCTCCTCGGCCCAATGCGGGCTGACCTCGGTGTCGTTGCGGTAGCGGCTGGCGTCGTCGGCGGTGGTGTGGTCGCCGAGGCGATAAGTCAGGGCCTCGATCAGATGCGGCCCGCCGCCCGAGCGAGCCTTGGCCAAGGCGCGCGCCACCGCCTCGCGCACCGCGATCACGTCGTTGCCGTCGACCTGCTCGCCTTCGAAGCCGGCGGCGATCGCCTTTTGCGCCAGGGTTTCGGCCGCGGTCTGCTGCGCCACCGGCACCGAGATCGCCCAGCGGTTGTTGTTGATGACAAAGACCAGCGGCAGCCGCCACACCCCGGCTATGTTGAGCGCCTCGGCGACATCGCCCTTCGAAGTGGCGCCGTCGCCGAAAACGCAGACCGCGACCCGAGGCTCGCGCCGCAATTTGAAGGCCAGCGCGACGCCGACCGCATGCGGCGCGTGGGTCGCGACCGGCACGCAGACTGGAAAATCCTGGCGCGCTTCGGCAAAATCGCTGCCGCGCTCGTCGCCGCCCCAGAACAGGAACAACTCGGTGAGGCTGACGCCGCGCCACAGCTGGGCGCCATGCTCGCGAAAGCTCGGCACCAGAACGTCCTCGGGCCGCATCGCAGCGGCGATGCCGACCGCGACCGCCTCCTGACCCAAGGCCGAGGGGAAGGTGCCGAGCCGGCCGGTGCGCTGCAGCGCGACCGCCTTTGCGTCGAAGCCGCGCGCCAGCACCATCCCCCGGTAAAGCGCCGCCAGTTCGGCGGGATCGCGGGCGAAATCGGGCAATGGGCGCACCGCGTTGCCCTTCGGGTCGAGAAAGCGGCTGTAGCGGATCTCGAACCGGGCGACCGGCGCCTCGGTCGGGTCTCGGTTCTTTTCGGCCGGCGACATTCTCCACCCGAGCATATTTGGCACCAGCCGAGGCCGGCACTTTCCAATATGTGGTAACACTTGCCGCCGCCGGTAGCTCCCCGCTGGAGATGGCCCATGGCGAACAAGGCATACACTTACGTCATCGTCGGGGCCGGGTCGGCCGGCTGCACCTTGGCGAACCGGCTGAGCGAGGACGGGGATGCGCGGGTGCTGCTGCTGGAGGCTGGCGGCTGGGACCGCGACCCGTGGATCCGGATCCCACTCGGCTGGGGCCGGCTGCTACGCCGGCGTATGCACGACTGGATGTATTTCGCCGAACCCGAGGCTACGATGGACGGGCGCCGGGTCGAATGCGCCCGCGGCAAGGTCGTCGGCGGCTCGTCCTCGATCAACGCGATGGCTTATGTCCGCGGCCATCGCGGCGATTACGAGCGCTGGGCCGCCGCCGGGCTCGACGCCTGGTCTTACGCCCATGTGCTGCCCTATTTCCGCCGCCAGGAGCATTGGGAAGGCGGCGCCGACGCCTACCGCGGCGGGGACGGGCCGCTGACGACGCAGTTCTCGCGCTATCGCGACCCGCTGGTCGAGGCCTTTCTGGCGGCGGGGGCGGCGGCCGGGCACCCGGCAAGCGAAGATTACAACGGCGCAAGTCAGGAAGGCTTTGCCCGCTCGCAGCAGACGATCCGCGACGGCCAGCGGTGCAGCGCCGCCGTCGCCTATCTGCGGCCGGCGCTGGCGCGGCCCAATCTCGAAGTCGCGGTCGACGCGCTGGCGACGCGGATCGTGTTCGAGGGCCGGCGCGCGGTCGGGGTCGAATATCTGAAGGGCGGCGAACACATCCTTGCCCGCGCCGAACGCGAGGTGATCCTCTCGGGCGGGGTGATCAACTCGCCGCAGCTGCTGATGCTGTCCGGCATCGGCGACCCTGCGGCGTTGCGCGCGCACGCGATCGACACGCGCGCGGCGCTGCCCGGCGTCGGGCGCAATCTCCAGGACCACGTCTCGGTCAACATCGCTTACGCCCGCAAGGAGCCCGGCCCGCTGCACGCGAAGATGCGGGCCGACCGAATCGCCGTCGAGCTGGGCCGTGCCTATCTCACCGGAGCCGGCATCGCCGGCGAGTTGCCGGGCGGGCTGATGGCGTTTCTGAAGACCCGGCCCGAAGCGGCAATTCCCGACATTCAAATCTTGTTCAACGCGGCGCCACTGACCGCCGCACCCTATTTCCGGCCGTTTGTGCAACCGTATTCCGACGGCTTTGCCAGCCGCGTCGTGCTGCTGCACCCGGAAAGCCGCGGCGAGGTGACGCTCGCCTCGGCCAATCCGCGGGTTGCGCCGCGCATCCGACCAGAATTTTCTCGCGACCGACAAGGACTGGGCAACGTTGCGCGCGGGCTTCCGGCTGGTGCGCGAGGTCGGCCGGCAGACGCCAATGACGCCGTTCGTCGCGCGGGAAATCGCGCCCGGCTCCGATCGCATGTCGGACGCCGACATCGACGCCCATATCCGCGCCACCGCGATCACCGTCCACCACCCGCTCGGCACCTGCAAGATGGGCCGGGAGGGCGACCCCTCGGCGGTCGTCGACCCCGAGCTGAGGGTCTTGGGCGTCGACGGTTTGCGCGTCGTCGACGCCTCGGTGATGCCGGACCTCGTCGGCGGCAACATCAACGCGCCGGTCATCATGATCGCCGAGAAGGCGGCCGATCTGATCGGCGGCCGGACCCCGCTCTCTCCGGTCAACGTCTGATCGGCTGGTCCGGAATGTCTTTTCGAGCTCTTACTCCGCCGGGACCGCGCCGCCCGAGGCGCTCGGCAACGCCGAGGTCATTCTTGCACACCTGCGCCAAGCCTGGGCGACGCTGATCGCAGCGGTGCCGCCGTCAGCCAACCTGCTTCGTCATCTCACCCTCCCAGCGTGTAAAGCCCTGCGGTTGACCGTGCGGTCTTTATGCGCCATCCCCATACCAGAGCGGCGCGGACGCGGAGGCCAAAGGAGGAGCAGATGGTCGATTACGGCTGGACGGGCGGCGAGCTATTAACCTTCGTGACCCATCTGGAGTGCAGCCTGACCGGCGACCGTTATCCGGCGGACACCTTGCAGGCGCTCTCCAAGGCCGGCCGGCCGCTCCTGGTGCGCTACGACCTCGACAGGGTCCGGCGTGCGTTCCCGCGCGAGAAGCTCGCCGCCCGCCCGCAATCGCTGTGGCGTTATCGCGAGCTGCTGCCGGTACGCCGGGCGGAGAATGTGATCTCATTGGGCGAGGTGGTGACGCCGTTGATCTCGCTGCCGCGCGTCGCCCGCAGGCTCGGTGCGGACGGGGAGATCCTGGTCAAGGATGAAGGCCGGCTGCCGACCGGCTCGTTCAAGGCGCGCGGGCTGGCGCTCGCGGTGTCGATGGCCCGGGAGCTCGGCGTCCGCATCATGGCGATGCCCACCAACGGCAATGCCGGCGCGGCGATGGCGGCCTACTGCGCGCGCGCCGGGATCAAGGCCTTTGTCTTCTGCCCCGACGACACGCCCTCGGTGAATGTGCGCGAGATCGCGATGCAGGGGGCCGCGGTGTTCCTGGTCGACGGGCTGATCGACGATTGCGGCAGGCTGGTCGCAGAGGGCGAGAAGGAGGTCGGCTGGTTCAATTGTTCGACCCTCCGCGAACCCTACCGGATCGAAGGCAAGAAGACGATGGGGATCGAGCTCGCCGAGCAGCTCGGCTGGGAATTGCCGGACGTGATCTTCTATCCGACCGGCGGCGGCACCGGCATCATCGGCATGTGGAAGGCCTTCGCCGAGCTCGAGGCGATCGGCTGGATCGGGTCGAAACGGCCGCGCATGGTGGTGGTCCAGGCCGAAGGCTGCGCGCCGATGGTCAAGGCCTGGCAAGACGGCGTGGAGCACGCGCCACGCTGGGAGAACGCCCACACCATGGCCGCCGGCATTCGCGTGCCGCAGGCGGTGGGCGATTTTCTGATTCTGCGCGCGGTGCGCGACAGCGGCGGGTTTGCGACCGCGGTCAGCGACGAGGCGATCGGGGCGGCCTGGGCGGAGGTTGCGGCCGAAGAGGGCCTGCTGCTCTGCCCCGAGGGGGCGGCGACCTATGCCGCCTACAAAGAGGCGCTGGCCGGGGGCCGCGTCGGCGCGGAGGAGCGGGTGGTCCTGTTCAACTGCGCCACCGGCCTCAAATATCCCATGCCCGAAGCCGGGACGCCGCTCAAGCTCGGCAGCGCCATCGATTGGCGACGCCTTGCCGGGGCCGCTGCCGGACTGGGTATGGCAGCACCAGCCTGATGACGCCGGCTTCGCTCATGCCCGCAGCAGCGCCGCCATCACCCGCTCGCGGGTCAGCGGCAGGTCGCGGATGCGGGCCCCCAGCGCGTGGGCGACGGCGTTGCCGATCGCGGCGACGGTCGGGCCGCCCGCCGCCTCGCCGATGCCGAGCGGCGGCCGGTCGGCGGCGGGATCGATAAGCTCGGCGGTAACCTCGGGCACCTCGGTAAAGCGCAGCACCGGATAGGTCTCCCAGTCCCGCGAGCTGATGCCGGCCCCGTCGAGCCGCACCCCTTCCTTCAGCGCCCAGCTCGCCGCCTGGATGACTCCGCCTTCGAGCTGATTGATCGCACCGTCGGGATTGATCACGAGACCCGCATCGGCGGCGCACCACACGCGCAGCAGGCGCACGCTGTCGTCGACCTCGACCTCGGCAACAACCGCGCAGTAGGCGGCAAGGTTCTTGTAGCGGGCAAAGCCGATGCCGCGGCCGCGCCCTGTGCCGGACGGCAGGCCGGGCCGCCAGCCGGACAGATGCGCGGCATGCTCGACGACGGCCCGCGCCCTGGGATCGGACAGGACCGACAGCCGGTAGGCGACCGGGTCCGCGCCGGCGCGCTCGGCCAGTTCGTCCATGGACGATTCGATCGCAAAGACGTTGAGCGTGGCGCCGAGCCCGCGCAACGACGAGGTCCGCACCGGCGTCTCGGCGATCAGGTGATGGACGATCCGCTTCGCCGAAAAATCATAGAGCGGCTCGCCGTTGCGGGTGCCCGCACCCGGCGGGTCGGACGATTCCGTGACGGGCGGCGGCGGGGGCGGGTTCGGCAGCGCTTCGGCGGCGAGCAGATTGCCGGCCCGGCCCGGGCGATTGCTGTGCCGCCCGCTCCAGATCTCGGTGGTCCAGTCGCCCGGACGATCGGCGCCGTCGAGCGCCGCCTGTACCGTCACCACCATCGCCGGGCTGACCGGCTCGAAGCCGAATTCCTCCTCGCGCCGCCAGCGCACCCGGACCGGCGTCCCCGGCCGGCGAAAGGCGATGACCGCGGCATCGGCCGCCGCATCGTCGGCGCCGTTGTGGCCGTAGCAGCCCGGCCCTTGCATGTGCTTGACCGAGATCGCCGCGGGATCGAGCTTCAGAGTCCGCGCCAATGCGTCGCGCAGCGGGTAGACCCCCTGCGAATGCGTCCACACCTGGAGCCGCCCGTCGCGATAGAGCGCCAGCGCGCAGGACGGCGCGACCGAGGCGTGGGCGATGTGCATCCTGGTATAGGTCGCCTCGTGCCGGCTCGCTGCGAGCCCCGGATCGGCTGGCCGCGGCGGGCCGACGACCCGGTCGATCGAGGGCTGCTGCAGCAGCCACCGCGCCTCTTCCTGGAACGGGTTGATCGCATCGACGCCGTCCCAGGCGACATGGTTCGATGCCGCGGCGGCGACCGCCTCGACCACCGTTTCGTCGGCGCCGAGGATGGCCAGGAAGTTGCCGTCGCGGACGATCTCGATCGGCCCCTTCGCGGCTCGGCGCAGGGCGGCCTCGTCGAAAGATTTGATCGTCGCGTCGCGTCGCGGCTGGCGCACGACGCGCGCATGCGCCATGCCGTCAAGGGTCATATCATGGACAAAGATCGGCTCGCCGAACACCTTGGCGGCAAGGTCGAGGCGCGGCGCGCTCCGGCCGACGACGCGATAGTCGGCGGCGTCTTTGCTGGAGGCGCTGCCGGTGGCGGGGTGCATGAGATCGACAGCGGCGGCCAGTGACCAGTAATCGTGGCCGGTGGCCTCGCCGCGACGGATTATCGCCCCGTCCGCCACCGAAAGGTCGGTTCGGGAATAGCCGAAATTCGCGGCGGCATGGTCGAGAAACCGGGCGCGCACCTCGGCGCACGCCGTGCGCAGGGCGACGCCGCCGAATTGGATCGACTGGCTGCCCGCGGTATAGCCCTCGTTCGGGGTCAGCTCGGTATCGCCGGTCTGAAGCAGGATGCGCTCGGGCGCCACATCGAGCTCTTCGGCCGCGATCTGCAGCATCGCAGTCAATACGCCCTGCCCGATCTCGACCCGGCCGGTCGAGACCGCCACACGGCCCGGCGCCGGGAACCCGACCCAGCGGTCGAGGCGCGGGTTCTCGGCCAGCATCGCCGGCAGCCTTGCCGATGCGCTCATCGCGAGCCTCCTTCGCGCAATAATGCCGCGGCGCGTTCGACCGCCCGCAGGATGCGATTGTGACTGCCGCAGCGGCAGATGTTGTCGTCGAGCGCCACCGCAATCTCCGCCCGCGACGGCGAGGTGTTGTGGTCGAGGAGCGCCTTCGCAGAGATCAGGATGCCGGCGAGGCAATAGCCGCATTGGCCCGCCTGCTCGTCGAGAAACGCCTGCTGCAACGGATGCGGGTGCGCCGGCGTGCCCAGCCCTTCGATCGTGACGACTTGCTTGCCGGCCACCGTCGAAAGCGCCTTGCCGCAGGATTTTTCCGGGCGGCCGTCGACCAGCACCATGCAGCAGCCGCATTGCTCGAGCCCGCAGCCAAATTTCGTGCCCATGAGGCCCAGATGATTCCGCAGCACGTCGAGCAGCGGCGTATCCGCGTCCGCGTCGACGTCGACGGGGCTGCCGTTTACGGTCAGAGAAATCGGTTGCATGGCATCTCGGTGTGAAGGTGACCAGACATTATACCAGAATGTGACGCTGCGCAGATGCCGCGCGATTCGGGCCTCGGGCTGCAACCCGGCGCGGCGCGGGCCCCGGAGCCATTCTGCCAACTCCGTGGTTGCGCGCAGGCTCGCTTGTTGAGTTTTCTCCACCGGTAATGTATGGTTAATCCGCCATAGATTGGGGGTTCTCATGTATTCACCGAGATGCCAGGCACGACATCGTCATTCGATATTTTGCATTTTGCCGCCGCATGTGCTGCGCGAGATGGCGCAACGCGGCACTCCCGCCCAACGCAACGCCGCGCTGGGTACGATGGCGCTGGACTCGACGCACCGCGCCCAGCGAATGGCCTTCATGCTGCTGGCAGCCGGTTCTTTCCGGCCGCCGGTGGTGACGGGCGCCGCGCCACAGGTGCAACGGACAATCTACACCGCGGGCAACAGTCAGACATTGCCGGGAACGCTGGTTCGTGCCGAGGGACAGGCAAACGCGACCGATGTCAGCGTCAACGAGGCCTATGACGGTCTCGGCCACACCTTCGACTTCTACCTGAACGTGTATCAGCGCAATTCGATCGACGGGCAGGGCCTGCACCTCGACGCCACCGTCCATTACGGGCAAAGTTACGACAACGCCTTTTGGAACGGGCAGCAGATGGTGTTCGGCGACGGCGACGGAACCATCTTCAACCGTTTTACGATCGCGCTCGACGTGATCGGCCACGAACTGACCCACGGCGTCACCGGCGCCGAGGTTAACCTGACCTATTTCGGCCAGTCGGGGGCGCTCAACGAGTTGATCTCGGACGTCTTCGGCTCGCTGATCAAGCAATTCGTCGCCGGACAGACGGCCGACCAGGCCGACTGGCTGATCGGCGCCGGGCTGTTGACCTTTCCGGGCCAGGCGTTGCGGTCGATGAAGGCTCCCGGCACCGCCTATGACAACAATGTCATGGGCAAGGACCCGCAGCCCGCCGACATGCAGCACTACGTCCGCACCGGCCAGGACAATGGCGGGGTGCATCTGAACTCTGGCATCCCCAACCGCGCATTCTATCTGGCGGCAGCGGCGATCGGCGGCAACGCCTGGGACAAGGCCGGGCAAATCTGGTACGATACGGTACGCGACCGAAGCCTCAGGCCATCGGCCAATTTCGCCACCTTTGCCGCCCATACCGTGGCCAATGCCGGGCACCGATACGGGTCGGGCAGCGCCGAGCAAAGGGCGGTCGCCGACGCCTGGCAGCAGGTCGGCGTAAAGCCAGCCTAGTCCGCGCTCAGCCGGGTGCGGGCGGCATCCCCGCTTTTTGCCGCCAAAGTGCCGCCACTTCCCGGCGGACCCAGATGGCGAGACCTCCGAGCCCCGGCGCGGCCCGGTCGAGGAGGTCAGGCGGCTCCTCGTGAAACCGCAAGGCGGTCCTCTGCCCGTCCGCGGTTTCGATCGTGACATCGTATTGGTATCCTTCGGGCGGCCCCGGCGTCGCCTGGCCGCGGCGCAGGGCGAAGGGTGAAGCCCCGACCGCAGCGAGGTCGATCGCCTGGAATTGGCGCTGCTCAGCCTCGGTCAATGGGCGGCTACCGCCGGTAAACTCGGAGGCAACTTCGGCGGTGCCGTCATGGAACAGGATGGCGCCGCCGATCGGCTGGTGATAGAAGCCGCCGCTGCGCTCGAAACCGATGCGTTTCAACGAGCTGGGCATCAGCTGCTGACCTTTCGCGATGTGCGCCGCCGGATGCCCGCAGCGGGGTGCGGCGATCGAGCGATCGACGCCGAGGACCAATAACAGCAGCGCGAGAGCGCGGGCAAACGGGCGAGCCTTGGCCACCTGCTGTAGATCGGGAGCCGGCCGCGCCCGGACAATGGCCGCACCTCTTCGCGGCTCCGCGAACGCGCCGCAATCGGCTATTTCTTCGGCGGCGAGAGCGTGATGCCCTGACGCTTCATCTGCTCGACGACTTTTTTGGCCGCTTCGTCGCCCTCGCTGGCGAGCTGGGCAGTCTGGCCGGCGAGCGTTTCCAACTGACGCCGCAGCTTCAGCGCCTCCTGCACGGTCGGCTCCTGCGAGCGCTTCAGCTCCGCCAGCGTCCCGCGATCGAAGACGGCCTGACCCATCTCGAATGCCATCAGCACGAACAGCGATAAGACGACGAGGATTACCGGGAGCGGCGGCGGCGTCATGGCGTCTTCTCGGTGGCGGCCGGCGCCTTGGCGGGAGCGTTGATGGTGATTCCATTCTGGGTCAGGAGATCGCGCAGCTTGTCGTCCTTGCCGTCGACCGCGGCCGTTGCCAGGGCACGGACCAGCGCCTCATTGACCCGGCCGAGCTGAATGCTCTGGTTGATGAACTGTTGACGCCGGTTGACCTCTGCCTGAACCGAACGGTTGTCCTGCCCGAGGATCACATAGGCGACGACCAGAACCAAGGTCAGCGCCGACATACCCACTGTCCCCCAATAGACCCAATCACCCCAACGCACCCGCCGACCTCGCTCGTCACCGCCGCCCCCGCCGGCGAATGGCGAAGAATAACATGCCCAGCCCGAAACGAAGCACCACGATCGAGCCGATTTGGGATCGCCTGCTTGACACCGCACCGCGGGGCATGCGCTGATTTTGGCGAAACGTTTTTGGGGGAGGAAACCATGGCGTCAACGGTAGCGGCGATGCTGTTGGTGCGAATGGCGCCGGGGCCCCGGCGCAGCCTCGCCGCTCGCGATTGGGTTGTTCTCCTCTAATCGGCCCCATTCGGCCCTGAGAAGGAGCTCCCACCGATGCCGGTCGATCAATCGCCTCTCTCACCGGCGGAAATCGAGGCGCTCTTCATCCACAGCGACCCGCCGGCCGCCAACACCGTCGAGCTGGCGCTGGTGCTCGGCGGCACCAGCTCGGCCGGCGCCTACACCGCGGGGGCCGTCGATTTTTTGATCGAGGCGCTCGATTGCTGGACCGCGGCGCGCGACGCGGCCGGCGGCGGCACGGCGCCGCGCCACAAGACGGTGCTGAAGGTGGTGACCGGCACCTCCGGCGGCGGGGTCACCGCGGCGATCGCGGCGCGCGCCCTCGCCTATGATTTTCCGCACGTCGTCCGCGCCGCCCCGCCGCATCCCGAGCGCGGCACCGGCAATCCGTTCTACGACATTTGGGTCAATCGGCTGACCCTGAGCGGCTTTCTCGCGACCACCGACATTACGCGCGGCAATGTCGCCTCGCTGCTCTGCGCCGAGCCGATCGATAGCGGGGCCGCGACGATCGCGGATTTCGCTCCGGGGCCGACCCGGGAGCGGTCCTGGCTCGGCGACCCGCTGCGGCTGATCTTCACCCTGACCAATTTGCGCGGCGTGCCGTACCGGACGTCGTTCGGCGCCGGCGCGCTTGGGCAGACCTTTGTCGACCACGCCGATCACGCGCGTTTTGCGGTGGTCTACCCGCCGCGCGCGCTGGCTGAACCGCGCCCCGACGAGCTGGTCGTCGGCTTTGATCAGACCCGCCTGCCGCAGGCGGTGGATTGGGCAGCGTTCAGCATGTTCGCGCGCGCGACTGCCGCCTTTCCGCTCGGCTTCCCACCGCGCGCCTTGGCTCGGCCGACGCAGGATTACCGATATCGTGTAGCGGTGCTGCCGCCGGCGGTACCGGAGGCGCGGGCGCAGGTCATCGGGCGGCGGCCGGATTGGGCGGGGCTGACGCCGGCTGGGGCGGACGGGCCGCCGTCGGACTATCATTTCCTCGCGGTCGACGGCGGTGTCACCGACAACGAGCCGATAGAGCTCGCCCGCACGGCGCTCGCCGGTGTCCTCGGCCGCAATCCGCGCGACCCGAAGACCGCGAACCGTGCGGTCATGCTGATCGACCCCTTTGCCGGCGCGGCCGGGCTGGGCCCGGCCGGGCCCGCCTCGCTCCCCAGGACCGCGCCGGCCCTGCTTTCGACCTTCACGCAGCAGACGCGCTACAACTCGCAGGATCTGCTGCTGGCTGCCGACCCCGACGTGTTCAGCCGGTTCATGATCACGCCGATGCGCGACGGGGAAGTCGGCGGCGGTGCGCTCGCCAGCAACGGGCTCGGCGCGTTCCTGGGCTTTGCCTGCCCTGCCTTCATGCGCCACGACTATCTGCTCGGCCGGGCCAACTGCCAGGAGTATCTGCGTTCGAGCCTGGTGCTGGCGGAGGACAACCCGGTCTTCGCGGGGATGTGGACCGACCAGCAGAAACAGTCGCTCGGGGTCGTAAGCGACGGCGAACGCTACCTCCCGGTCATTCCGCTGATCGGCGATGCCGCGGTGCCGGAAATGACCGCGCCGTGGCCGCGCCATATGCTCGACCCGGAAATCTACCGCGATCCGATCGAAAGGCGGTTCAAGGCGATCGTCGAGGCCGAAGGCAACGGCGGGCTCGTCTCCAGCACCGCGATTTGGCTCCTCGCCCATTTCGGCGAGCGAAAGCTCGCCGATCTGATCATTGGCGCGATCAACGACGCAATGAAGCAGGTGGGCCTCGATTGAGGGGGAAAGAGCCCGCTGATTCCGAGCTGACGCCGCGGAAAACGTCTCGAACCTGCGTTCTCGGCACAAGAGCGGCCTTCGCCTCTCTCGCGAAAAGCCGCACAGCGGCGATGGAGCGGGCTTCAATTTCGCGAGGCCATTGCGCATAAAGTGGCGATGGATCGAGCCAAATGATGGAACCGGGTGTAACGGGACAACAATGACAAAACCTGCCGACCGGGCGAAGACGATTGCGTTCCAGGGTGCCCCCGGGGCCTATTCCGACCTCGCCTGCCGGCGGGTCTTTCCCGAGCTGGCGACCCTCCCCTGCCCGCAATTCGAAGACGCCTTCGCGGCGGTGCGCGAGGGTCGGGCTGCGCTGGCGATGATGCCGATCGAGAACTCGGTCGCCGGCCGCGTCGCCGACATCCACCATCTGATGCCGGATTCGGGCCTCCATATCATCGGCGAGCATTTCGAGCGGGTGAACCATCATCTGTTGGGCGTGCCCGGCGCCTCGCTTGAGACGATCCGCACAGTGCGCAGCCACGTCCAGGCGCTCTCGCAATGCCGCAGCACGCTGCGCTCGCTCGGGCTGGAGCCGGTGGTCGCGGCCGACACCGCCGGTGCCGCGGCCGAGATCGCGGCCCGCCGCGATCCCAGCGTCGCCGCGATCGCCTCGGAGCTCGCCGGCCATATCTACGGCCTCGTGTCACTCAAGGAGAACATCGAGGACGCCGAGCACAACACGACCCGTTTTCTCATTATGTCGCGCGAGCCCAAGCGGCCGGCGCGGGGCACCCCGGCGGTGACGACGTTCTTCTTCCGGGTGCGCAATGTGCCGGCGGCGCTCTACAAAGCATTGGGCGGGTTCGCCACCAACGGCGTCAACATGACCAAGCTCGAAAGCTACATGGTCGGCGGCGCCTTTGCCGCGACGCAGTTCTATGCCGATGTCGAGGCGCATCCCGAGGACCGCCCGTTGGCGCTGGCGCTCGAGGAGCTCGGCTTCTTCTCGCGCGAGGTCAAGATCCTCGGCGTGTACCCGGCGCACCCGCTGCGCATCGCCGCCTCGGCGTTGGCGGAATAAAGCGCCTCCCGCGGCGGTCGTTGATGCAACGCGGCGTCCGCCGCGAGCCGGGAGGAAATCATGAGAATTGCCCCACTCTTCGTTGCACCATTCTGGCTTTGCCTGATCACGACCGCTCCGGTCTTCGCCGATGGCGGCGGGGGCGGCGACGACCGGTCGAGCACGCCCAGTTGCGGCAAAGGCGAGGTTTGGGACAGCCGGAGCCAGCGATGCGTCAAGGCCGAGAACGGCGTGCTGCCCGACACCGAGTTCGCCGAGAACGCCATCGTCCTGGCCAAGGCCGGACGATACCAGGAAGCGCTGGCGGTGCTCGATCTCTTGCAAGATCCAAACACCGCGGTGGCGCTCAACTACCGCGGCTTCGCGACGCGCAAGCTTGGCCGGCTCGAGGAGGGGATCGGCTATTACCTCAAATCGGTGGCGCTCGATCCCAACTATGCGCAGGTCCGGGAATATCTCGGCGAAGCCTATGTCCAGAAAGGCGATATGGCGCGGGCCAAGGCCCAGCTGCAGAAGATCGAGACCATCTGCGGCACGGGCTGCGAGGAATATACCGACCTCGCCGAGGCGATCGCCGACCCTTCGCGGCCGGCCTCGGCGCACGATTAAGGGCTGGCGTTCCGCTGCGGCGCGGGCAAAATCCTCGGCCTTGATCCCGCCTGCCGGAGAACGCCCATGCCGACGATCGATCACCAGGAATTGCACCGCCTCGCCTTGCGCGTGTTCGAGGCTGCCGGAAGCGACGCGAGCGAGGCGGAGATTATCGCCGGCCACCTGATCGAGGCCAATCTGCGCGGCCACGACAGCCACGGGGTTGGTCTGATCCCGAACTATCTGAACCATCTGGCGGGCGGCACCGTCGTCGCCAACCGCAAGGGGCGCGTCGTCAGCGAGAACGGCTCGCTGATCGTTTATGACGGCGAGCGGGCCTGGGGCCAGATCGCCGCGCGCGAAGCGACGATGATCGCGATCGAAAAGGCGCGCGAAACCGGCGTCGCGGTGGTGGCCTTGCGCAATCCGCACCACATCGGCCGGGTCGGCACCTATGGCGAGATGTGCGCCACAGCGGGTCTCGTCTCGTTTCATTTTGTCAACGTTACCGATGCGCGGCCGGCCGTGGCGCCGTGGCGCGGTAGCGATGCGCGCTTCAGCACGAACCCCGTCTGCATCGCCATGCCGGGCCCCGAGCCGGACCGGCCGATCATCCTCGACATGGCGACGAGTGTGGTGGCGATGGGCAAGGTGCGCGTCGCCCGCAACAAGGGCGAGCAGCTGAAACCCGGCACCCTGCTCGACGGCGAGGGCAAGCCGACGACCGACCCCGGCGCCATGTATGGCGAGAAGCGGGGTGCCGTGCTGACCTTCGGCGAGCACAAGGGCTATGCCCTCGCCTTTGTCTGCGAGATGCTGGCCGGTGCCTTGTGCGGCGGTGGCACGATGCGGCCCGAGCGGCAAGGCGCCGGCACGGCGACGAACGGCATGCTGACGATCGTCATCGACCCGTCGCGTCTGATCGATCGCGAATGGCTGCGCGACGAGATCGCATCTATGACCCAATACATCACCGCTTCGCCCCCGCGGCACCCGGACGAGCCGGTGCTGATCCCCGGCGACCCCGAGCGCCAGACCCGCGCCCGGCGCCTCGCCGACGGCGTGCCGATCGACGACGAAACCTGGCGCGAACTCGCCGCCGCTGCCCGCACCATCAATGTGCTGATCGAGGCGCCGCAATAGCCCCTTCCCGCTCGCAATCCGGCGGAACACATCTTCGAGGAGCCTCCGCCGTCCGGACGGTTCGCCGAAGACCTTGCGGGTTAGCCCCGCCGCGCCCCGCTGTTTTCGCTGTTATTTGCAGAGAATCTACAGCCAGCTAACTCACGCGCAGCGCTCGCCGGCTTCCGCCAACGTACAGCCCAAAGGCATGACGGTTACCACATGATTATGGCGACTTTGTCGTAGGTCTCGACAACAATCGAGTGAGATTGGGTCGGGAATTCGCCGGACTCTATAACTGTGGAGCTAGAGGTTTTGCTAGTCTAGCTAGGCGTCCATCAATCGGGCTTGCCGGGCGAGGCGTCGCCCTCCACCAGCAAGCCGGCCTCGCGATAGAACCGTCGCGCCCCCGGATGCAGCGGCACCGGCAGGCCCTCCAAGGCGTCTTCGAGCCGAACCTGCTTGCCGATCAAGCTGTGCGCGTCGAGCAGACGGCGGGTCGCCTCGCTCCACAGCGCCTTCGTGACCTCGTAGACAAGCTCGTCCGAAAGATCGGCGGTGACGACCCAGATTGCGTGAAACCCGATCGACGGCGTCTCGACGTCGACCCCCGGATAGGTGCCGGCCGGGATCAGCGCGCGGCGATAGAGGCTGTATTTCTCCTGCATTCGCGACAACAAATCGTTGTCGATCGGCACCAGGCGTATCGGCACCGCCGCGGCGAGGTCGCGGATCGCCGGCACCGGGATGCCGCCGATCAGAAAAAAGCCCTCGATGGTCCCGTCCTTCAGCTTCGCTGCCGCGGCGCCGGGCCGCAAGAATTCGGCGATCACGTTATTTTCGCCGAGCCCGGCTGCGGCGAGCAGGATGCGGCTGTCGACCAGCGTCCCCGATTCGAGCTCGCCCAGCGAGATGCGCCTGCCTCTGAGGTCGGCGAGCGTCTTGATCGGCCCGTCTGCCCGCACGACCAGCTGCAGCTTCTCCGGAAACAGGCTGGCGATCGCGCGCAGCTGCTTCATCGCGCCGTCGCCCTGAAACACGCCGGTCCCGGCATAGGCCCAGCTGACGATATCGGATTGCGCGATGCCGGACTCGATTTGATTGGCGGCGATCATCCGGATGTTGTCGACCGATCCCTGCGTCGCCTGCGCCACCGCCACCAGGCCCGGCACCCCGCAGCTGCCGCCGCGCTCGCAGGGCGGCGCGCCGCCCGGCTTGGAGATGGCGCCGGCGATGACCCCGCTGATCTCGAAAAAGCTGCCGCCGGTGCCGGCCGCGCCGATGCGGAAGAATTTCGCCTCCTGCGCACCGGCCGGCGCTATGCCCAACCCCAGCGCGAGGATCAGGACGATCGCCCCACCCAGGCCGCGCCAGCGACGACCACAACCACCGGACATCGTCTCACCGGGTGAGACCACCATCTTTCAACACACACCACGGATCGCCCCGGATTGCAACACCCCGGGACCCGATGCCAATCCTGGGCCGGCTGACTATACCCGGCGCTGCTGGCGGCGCAGAAAGTCGATGAAGATCGCCGCCAAGAGGCCTTCCTTTGCCTGCCACTCCTCGATCGCGGTGTCGAGGTCTGGGTGGTCTCCGGGGAACATCTCGTGATGCTCGCTGTTCGGCATCAGCCGGTGCGCGGCCTGGCCGGCCGAACGCAGATGCACCGGGTCGTTGCCGGGGATGATGCAGGCCGGCATCGTCAGCGAGCGCAATTCGGCCGGGCTGAGGCCGATGACAGGATGGTCCGCGCCCTCGATAAAGGCACGCCGCCAAGCCTCCATAATGCCGACGAAATTCTCGACCCCGATTCCCGTCAACCGGGTGCGGTTGGCCGGATTGGCCTTGATCGTCTCGCCGAAATGCTCGCTCCGGCAGACCGCCTCCATGCCGCCCGCCCGCGCCAGGTCGATGAATTGCGTGTAATAGTTCTGCGCCAGCTGCCTGGCCGCGTAGGGACCGCCGGTGACGCGCCACAGCAACAATCCGCGGACCGCGGCCGGATGGCGCAATGCCAGCAGCAAGGCCAGCCGGCAGCCGGACGAGCTGCCGCCGATGAACGCCGGCAACGCGTCGAGCCCGAGCAGCAACTCGCGCAGATCCTCGGCCCAGACCTCGTTCTCGGAATTGCCGCCCTCGAACGAGATGCCGGAGGCGCCGCAATTGCGCCGGTCGTAGATCAGCACCCGGTTGCCGGCTTCGGCGATCTTCTCGGCCAGCGACCGGACCCCGACCAGGCCGCGCCGACCGCCGGGCTGCAACGCCACCCACGGGCCGTGCCCACCGAGGATCTGATAGTTGATGTCGACACCGCGGACCTTGGCGACCGGCATCTCTCTCTCCCATGGTTGAATACGGAATCCTGCCATCCTAGCCGATATCCTCCCGCAGGGGCGCTCGAGGAGATCCGTAAAGAGAGCGCGCCTTCTCCGAGATCCTCCAGCTTGTCGGGATGGCGGAAGCGCGCACGATACAAGAGCATCTCGTGCCATTCCCGCCCTGTCAGATAGGGAAAACCCGCCGATCCAGCGGAGCTCTTGAACGCGAACAGCCGATCACCGTGAACGCCCGAGAAGCCGGCGAATATTTCCGGCATTTGCTCGCCGCGTATCCTCTTGACCGGATAGCGTCAGAGGCTTTCGACCCGACCCGCGACATCCTGTAGCAGCGCCCGCCCAAAACCGGGCGTCAACCCCTCGTAAAGGCCCAGGAGTGAAGGGGAGAACGCGCCCATCTGTTTTTCTCGGGCCAAAACAGGTAGAGAGCGCAAAACGGAATTGGCGGGTTAGGAGCCGGAAGCATGATCCGCGAGGAGCTGATCTTTGTCGCGACCTGCGACATCTCGGGGCACGCGCGGGGCAAGGGCTTTCCGGCGCACGAATTGCCGGCGCGGCTGAAGAAGGGGGTTGGCTGGACCGGCAGCAATCTGATGATGTCGCCGCAAGGGCCGATCTGGGACACGCCCTTCGGCACCGCCGGCGATCTGATGATCGTCCCCGACCCCGAGGCTGAGGTGCGGGTCGATTTCGGCGACGGCTCGGCGGTCGAGCATTTCTTTTTGGGCGACATTTGCACGACCGACGGCACGGCTTGGGAATGCTGCCCGCGCGATTTTCTGCGCCGCGCCGTCGCCGAGCTCGAGACGGTTGCCGGCCTGCGCCTGCACGCCGCCTTCGAGCAGGAGTTCGTCTATACCGGCACCGCCGACCGCCCCGGCGACGCCTATGCGCTCGGCGCCTTCCGCCGCCAAGGCAATTTCGGCGAAAGCTTTGTCGCGGCCTTGCGCATGGCGGGGCCGGTCCCGGACACGCTGCTCGCCGAATACGGCGCCCGCCAGCTCGAGGTGACGGTGCAGCCGCAGCCGGCGCTGACCGCGGCCGACCACGCGGTGATCACCCGCGAGATGGCGCGCGCCACGGCGCACCGCCTCGGCCACCGCGTCAGCTTTTCGCCGAAGCCCGACCCCGACGGTGTGGGCAACGGCGTCCACATCCATATGAGCCTATGGGACGGTGCCGGCCGGCCGGCGACCCACGCCCCCGGCGAGCCGTTCGATCTGAGCCCGCCGGCGCAACATTTCTTTGCCGGCATCCTGCACCATATGCCGGCGATCTGCGCCGTGACCGCGCCGTCGCCGGTTTCTTATCTGCGGCTCGTGCCCAACCGCTGGGCGCCGACCTTGATCGACCTGGTGCGGCAGGACCGCGGTGCCTGCCTGCGCATCTGCCCGGTCTTCGCCGCTGCGACGCCGGAGGAACATTCGCACCAGTTCCATGTCGAGTTCCGCGCCGCGGATGCCGCCGCCAGCCCCTATCTGGCCTTGGGTGCCGTCATCTTCGCCGGAACCGACGGTATCCGCCGGTCGCTGCCCCTGCCGGCCACTGGTGCGGCGCCTCCGGCCTTACCCCACGCGATCGGCACCGCACTCGACCGCCTGGCCGCCAGCGAGGCCGCCGCCCAATGGTTCGGCCATACCCACTTCGACGCCTATCTGCGCTTCAAGCGGGTCGAGGCCGAGAAGGTCGCCGAGTTCTCCCACTCCGATCTTTGCGGCCACTATTTCGAGATTTACTAGCGGGTCGGCGCGGATTCACATCTCGGCGCCAGCCGGCCCGAGCAGGCTTCGACCGGGCGTTATCCTGCGCCTGGCCGCAACGCAGGGGCGATATTGACGGAAAATTGACGATCGATGTACTAAAGGACAAGGCGAAGGGGATCATCGATTCTCGCCAAATAGGCAGGTTTCATGCTTCGCACGAGATACGAAGGACTTTCCCGCGCCGCTGTCACGCTGATAATGGGTTTCGCGGTCGGGCTGATGGCGACATCGGCTCACGCGGCGACCGCCACGACGACGTTTCAGGTCACCGCCACCGTCCAGGCCACCTGCCTGATATCGGCAACCAATCTGGCGTTTGGCACCTATACTGGCGTCCAGGTTGCCCAGACCTCCACGATCTCCGTCACCTGCACCAACAGCACGACCTATAATGTCGGGCTTAACGCCGGGACTGCGCCGGGTGCGACAGTGACAACCCGAAAGATGACCGGTCCCGCCGGCGCGCTGCTGGGATACGCGCTCTACCAGGACGCTGCCCACTCAATCAACTGGGGCAACACCGTCGGCACCGACACCGAGGCCGGAACCGGCAATGGCAGTGCGCAGACATTGACCGTCTATGGTCTGTTGGCGGCAGGCCAATTCGTCACTCCCGGCGCCTACGTCGATACGATCACCGCGACTGTCACCTATTGATCTTGGCCTGTCGGCCGGGATGACCTTTCTATCGCGTGCGGCAATCGTCGGCGCGCTGTTGCTCTACCTATCCGCAAGAACGGCCGCGGCCGACGGGCTGACCGTTCTCCCCGTCACCATCCAGATGACACCGGGGCAGATGGCGGCCAGCCTGACGGTCAAGAACGAAGCTGATGTGCAGACCTCCCTTCAGGTCCGAGCCTTTGCCTGGAGCCAATCCCCCCAGGGCGAAGAGGCATTGGAGCCGACCACGGAACTCTTGGCCAGCCCGCCGATTTGCACGATCGCGGCGGGGGCCAGCCAGGTCATCCGGCTGGTATTGCGGCGGCCGGCGCAGGGGCGGGAGGCGAGCTACCGCATCCTGCTCGACCAGATCCCGCCGCCGGCCGCGCCGGGGACGGTGCGGATCGCGCTGCGCTTGTCGATTCCGATCTTTGTCGAGCCTCTCGAACGCGCCGCGCCGCATCTGCAATGGCGGGTCGAGGCCAGCCTCGGACAAGCCGAGCTGGTGGCGGTCAATGACGGCAATCGCCGCGAAAAGGTCCTCGATATTTCTCTCCTCGCCGCCGGCAGGCCGTCACCGGTCGAGGCCGGTGTTTCCCCGTATATTCTCGCCGGCGCTACCCGTCGATGGCGCATCCTCAGGCCAAACCCGCCGCCAGCGCCCGGTACGACGATGCGCTTGACCGCGCGGACCGATGCCGGCGCAATCGATCAGCCGGTCGCGGTGGTTGCGGGGCCATAACCGGCCAAGCGCCGCCATTGTGCGGTTTGTCGCCGCAGCGATCGTCATTGTTACCATCGCCCTCGCCGCCGGCCACGCTGGTGCCGATCAGACGCTGCTGTTGGAGATGGTGGTCAACGGTCGTCCGGTTGGCAAGATCGGCCAGTTCGTGCAGCGCGACAGCGAGCTTCTCGCGAGCCCCGCCGAGCTGCGAGACCTGGGCATACGTGTCCCCGATCGGGTGCCGTCGAACCAGGGTGATTTGCTCCCCCTCTCCACAATCGAGGGCCTGTCCGTGCGTCTCGATATGGCGACACAGACATTGTACGTCACTGCCGCACCCGAGCGCTTGTTGCCCGAGCTGTTGCTGGCCCCCGGGGTCTCCGGCGCCAATGTCCGTGTCGAGAGCGGGATCGGCGCGACGCTCGATTACGATGTCGTCGGCACCTCGGTGGGCGGGCAAAACCTTGGCAGCGGGCTGTTCGATTTGCGTGCCTTCTCGCCTTGGGGCGTGGTTTCCTCGGGTTTGCTCGGCTATGCCGGAGCGAACTCGGGCAACACCGGTCTGTATTCAGCGATACGGCTAGATTCGGTCTACACCTACGCCGACGTCGATAATCTGCGCTGGTATCGGGCGGGTGATTTCATCAATGGAGGTCTCGGTTGGACCCGCCCGGTGCGGATTGGCGGCTTGCAGATCCAATCGGATTTTACGATGCGGCCCGACCTCGTGACGTTTCCGCTGCCTTCGGTCGGCGGCTCCACCGCGGTCCCGTCCACGGTCGACGTCCTGATCAACGGCACACGGGTCCTTTCGCGCCAAGTTGCGCCCGGACCATTCGAGATCCCGCAGCTTCCAGTTGTCACCGGCGGCGGGGCGATCCAGATGAGCGTGACCAACGCGCTCGGCCAGCAGGTGACTACGACCCTGCCGTTCTACGCCAGCTCCAATCTTCTCGCCCCCGGACTGCAGACCTATTCGGCGGAAGTCGGCGCAGTGCGGCGCAATTGGGGCGTTGTCAGCGACGATTACGGTGCTCTTGCCGGCTCCGCCACCTACCGCCGCGGCTTGTCGTCGATGGTGACGGTCGAGGCCCATGCCGAAGGTACTGCGGGCCTGGTGGCTGGCGGCGCCGGCGGCGTGGTAAATGTCGGCGACCTGGCTGTTCTGAATTTCTCCGCCGCCGGCAGTGGCCTCGATCTGCCGGGGGTTCAGCTAGCCGCCGGGTTGCAGCGGCTCGGTCCGATCGTCAGTCTTGGAGCCTTTGCCAGCATCGCCACCCGCAACTTCCGCGACATCGCCACGGTCAACGGCGATCCGGTGCCGCAGCACCAGGTCAATGCCTATGCCAGTCTCTCGTTCGGGCGCTTCGGGTCCGCCGGGATCTCCTTTACCGGCATCGATCGCAGCGCGGTATCCGCGCCGATCAATCTCGTGGCTCCGGTCACCGGATTTCTCGCTCAGAACACGGTACTGCCAGGCGGAACGATTTCGACTACAAGCGGGGCAGCCTTCTTTATTCCGGTTCTGCGCGCGCGAATCTTGTCAGCTAATTACTCGTTGCAGGTCGGTAATCTATCGTTCTACGCCACCGCCTTCCGCGATTTCGCCCAGGGAGGCGGTACCGGCGCGATATTGGGGGTGACGGTTCCGCTCGGTCCGCGCAGCTCGGCCGGCGTCGCCGCTGGCTCCGGATCGGGCGGCGGTTACGCGCAGGTGCAGGCGACGCAGTCACCGGTGCTGATCGGCGACTGGGGCTATCAGGTCTACGGCTCCGCCGGCCATCCGTATCAGGAATTCGGCTTGGTGCAATACAAGTCGCCGTGGGGGCTGGTCTCCGCCGGGGCAAGTCGGGTCGGCAATCAGACGGCGCTGCGCGGCGAGGCGCAGGGCGCTTTATCCTATGCCGATGGCGGGCTTTTCGCCTCCAACTCGATCAACGACGCTTTCGCCGTAGTCGACACCGGCGCCCCCGGCATCCGCGTCTTCAGCGAGAACCGCGAGGTTGAAAGAACCGACTCCGCCGGCCGGGTGCTGGTGCCCGATCTTCGCTCGTTCGATCTCAACAGCCTGGCCATCGACCCGTCCGATGTGCCGATCGACGCTTCGGTTCCGTATATGACCAGGGACGTGCGGCCGCAGTACCACTCCGGGGTCGTGGTGAAATTCCCAGTCCGCGCCAGCCACGGCGCCCTGCTGCGGCTCCTCGACCAGGGAGGCCAGCCGCTGCCCGTCGGCAGCGTCGCCACGCTGAGGGCGACGCGCGTCGCCGTACCGGTGGGCTATGACGGCGAAGCCTATGTCCAGGATCTCAGCCGCCACAATAATCTTGCTGTCGAGCGGCCGGACGGCCGGCGTTGCACGGTCGCCTTCGACTATACGCCGGCGCCGGGCGAGATCCCGACGATCGGGCCGCTCACTTGCCAGGAGAAACAGCCGTGACCCGCTTAGCCGCTTTGGTCGCGGTTGCTCTGCTGGTTCCGGTGGTGGCGCGCGGCGCCGTTTGCACCGTCTCGGCCACACCGGTCGCCTTTGGCGTGTATCCGCCATTTTCCGTGACACCGACGACCAGCACAGGCACGACGACGGTTCACTGCGTGGCAGGGGCGGCAAATATAGTAATCGCTCTGAGCACCGGCGGAGGAGGCAGCTACGCCAACCGGCGGATGGTCAGTGGTGCTTCCAATTTGGCGTACCAGCTGTATTCGGACGCGGCCCGCACGATGATCTGGGGCAATGGCACCGCCGGCACCGTCACGGTTTCCGCCCATCTGCCCAGCAACAGCACCCAAAACTTCACTGTCTACGGCCGAATTCCGGCGCTGCAAGGGGTTCGCCCCGGCGCCTACACCGATACGATCACCGTTACGGTCACGTATTGACCGGCGCGGCTTCTGCATCAGCCGTCGATATCGAAACCGAGCGCCAAACGGCCGGCGTACCGGTGCTGCGGCTTTTCCTGCAGCGGGTGATAGCGCGCCCCCTGCACATCGCGGAACAGGCGTTCGAGCCCGGTGGCGCGGTAAAGGGCGGCGCCGCTCAACACCTCCATCGCCTTGTCGACGGTGCGGATCGCAGCACGGCCGGCAAGGGTGCGGCCGATCATGATCCGGTTGGTAGTCTCCGGACCGGGCTCCGCATTGGCGGCGGTCGCCACCATGTCGGCATGGGCGAGGCGCGCGGTGGCGAGCTCGTTTTCCATCTCGCCGACGAGATAGCAGACATCGGCGTCGCTGCGGCCCCGCTCGCGAACCCGCCGGACGACAAGGTCGCGCGCCGCCTCGGCGATCCCGAGATAGACGCTGTAGACGATCGGAAAGGCGTTGGCCGAGGCGACATGCATCAGCAAATGCCACTTCCCCTGCGGGCGCCGCCCCGAGACCGCCGCGTCGGGCACAAAGACATTTTCGATCGCCACGTCGTGCGACCCGGTGGCGCGCATCCCCATGACATGCCAGGTGTCGAGAATGCGAACGCCCTCGGTCTTCAGCGACAGCGGGAAATGCAGCACGGTCGCGCCGGCCTCGGGGTCGTCGTAGACCGCGCCGGTGATCAGAAAATCGCCAGCCAGCACGCCGCTACCGAAGATCTTGCGCCCATTGATACGCCAGCCGCCCTCGACGCGTTCGGCCGTGCCGGAGCCGTTGAGCCAGTCCGAAGCCCCGGTGCTGATCAATACCAGCCTCTCGTCGACGATACGGCGCAGCAGGCCCTCGACCGCCTGCGGGTCGCGCCGCCAGCGCCAAAGGATGGTTGCGACCAGATGCGTGTGCATCGCCAGCGCGAGTGCGGTCGAGCCGCAGTAATGCGCGAGCTGCCGCAGCATGTCGCAGAGCTCCGCATAGGTGGCGCCGCCGCCGCCGAGCGCCTCGGGAATGCCGGCGGCAAAGACGCCCAGCGCCTTCAGCTCGGCGTAATTCTCCGCGACAAATGCCTCGCTGGCGTCGTGCTCGGCCGCTCGCGCGGCGAAGCGCGGACCGAGCTCGCCGAGGACGGCCTGGACATCGATGCGGGTCGTCGCAGGTGGCTGATTTTGTCGAACCGCGGACATGCCTCGTTCCTCCCGATTAAGATACGTGTCAGGGTATGGGTCGAGGGGCGACAATCAAGTACGGGAAACGTACTTGCCAGCTCGGGGCCGGCGACCGATCGTGGCTTCGAACAGTACCAGGGAGGTGCCGATGCTGAATTACGGCCAGTTCTGCCCGGTCGCGCAGGCGGCCCAGATTTTCGCCGACAAGTGGACCCCGCTGATTCTGCGCGAGCTGTGTTTCGGAGCGTGCACCTTCGGCGACCTCTTGCTTGCCATGCCATTTATCTCGCGCACGATGCTGGCGCAGCGGCTGAAGGAGCTGGCCGCTGCCGAAGTGGTCACGATCGAGCCGAAGACACGCGGGCGCGGCCATCTTTATCGGCTGACCGCAGCCGGCGAGGATTTTCGGCCGATGATTGAGATGCTGAGCATCTGGGGACAACGCTGGGTACAGGGACGTTTCGGGCCGGACCACCTCGACCCCGCCTTGCTGATGTTCGGCATGCAACGTCAGATTGACCCGGCCGAGATCCCGCCCGGCCGCACGGTCATCCGCTTCGAGTTCCGCGGTCTGTCGAAGGGCTGCCGCGGTAAGGGGTACTGGTGGTACGTGATCCAGCGGCCGGAGATCGACGTATGCCTCAAGGATCCGGGTTTCGCAGTGGATGTGGTGGTGCGGGCCGACCTCGGCGCATTTACCAGGCTCGCGCTCGGCTACCTCGGCTCGCAGGAAGCGCTCGACAACGGCCAGGTCAGCTTTCACGGGGACGAGGACGCGATCGCCCTCCTCTGCCGGCTGATGCGGCTGCCGGAGCATCCGACACTCAAGCGGTTCCGATTTGCGCCGTTCCCGACCGCCGGCGGAACGCGCGACGCGGAACGCGCAGTGGCCTGATTCGTCGCGTGGGCGAGAGGCACCGAGCTCAGGCTGCCGGTTCGCCTCCGGGTCGGGCCGTTTGGCGGCTTCATTGGGTCGTGGCCCCTGACGCCGTGTAAGAACGGCGGTGGGCGCCCCGCCCGCCGGCCTGAAGCACCTCTCGGCGAAACGAGAGCTACATCAGCGCTGCTGCCAGCGCTCTTTCGCTGCGTTGTCGGCGGCGTGAGCTTCGACCCAGCGCTCGCCGGCGGGGGTTTCCTCGCGCTTCCAGAACGGGGCGTCGGTTTTGAGCCAGTCGATCAGGAAATGGCAGGCGGCGAGTGCAGCTTCGCGGTGCGGCGAGGCGGTGGCGACGAAGACGATGCGGTCACCGGGTTCGAGCCTTCCGTAGCGGTGGATGATCAATGATGCGTCGAGCGGCCAGCGCCGGTTCGCCTCGAGCTCGATCTCGGCGAGCTTTTTCTCGGTCATGCCGGGGTAGTGTTCGAGGGTCAAGGCCGAGACCTCGTCGCCGCCGCCCAAATCGCGCACCAGCCCGACGAAGCTTGCCACACCGCCGATCCGGTGATTGCCTTGGGTTAGGCGCTCGAGCTCGGCGCCGATATCGAAATCCTCGCGCTGGACGCGGATCATCGGCTCATCCTCCGGTGACGGGCGGGAAGATCGCGACCTCGTCGCCCTCGCGGATCGGATGCTCCGGCCCGACATACTCCTGGTTGACGGCGACGCGGACGATCGCGAGGTTCCGCAGGGCCTCGACGTAGCCGCCGCCGCGCCCCCGCAGCCAGTCGAGCAGCCCGGCCACGTCCTGGACCTCGGGCGGCAGCGCCACTTCCTCCTCGGCGCAGCCGATGCGCGCCCGCAACCAGGCGAAATAGAGGATCTTCACCCGATCACCTCGGTGAAGGGGAGGAAATCGACGATCGCGCCAGGTGCCAGATCGCCGGTTGCCTCGTCGAGCACGGCCAGGCCTTCCGACTGCACGATCGAGGACAGGATGCCGGCGCCGTCACGGGGAAATCTGAGGGCGGTGAGGCCATCTCCGTCGCGCTCCAGGCTGACCCGCAGATATTCGCGCCGCCCCGGCTTCTTGCGGTAGGCAAAGCCGGCGCGGACCGGAAACAGCCGCGGCGGCGACGGGGTGGCGCCGGCGAGCTTCAGGATCAGCGGCCGGGCGAGCACGGCGAAGGTCACCACCGCCGCGACCGGGTTGCCCGGCAGCCCGATCAGCGGCACCCCACGGACCTGGGCCAATGCCACCGGCCGGCCAGGCTTGATCGCCAGCCGCCAGAAATGCAGATGGCCGAGCCGCTCAATCGCGCCCTTGACGTGATCTTCGTCGCCGGTCGACACGCCGCCCGAGGTCACGATCAGATCGTGCCCGTCGCTGGCCGCGGCGATCGTGTCGGCCAGCGCTGCCGCACGGTCGGGGCGGATGCCGAAATCGGTGACGACGCAGCCGAGCCCCCCGAGCAATGCCGCCAGCATGAAGCGGTTGGCGTCGTAGATCGCACCCGGCGGCAATTTCACGCCGGGGTCGCGGACCTCGTCGCCGGTCGACAGCAAAGCCGCGCGCAGCGGCCGGAACACCAGCAACTCGTGCTGCCCGAGGGCCGCGGCGAGGCCGAGATCGGCTGGGCCGAGCCGGCGGCCTGCGGGGAGCGCCACCTCGCCCTCGGCCACGTCCTCGCCGGCATGGCGGCGGTTGGCACCTTTCCTGATCCCCGGCTTCAACCGGACATGCCCAGCGTCGGCGATGCAGTCCTCCTGCATCATCACCGTATCCGCGCCTTCGGGCATCGGCGCGCCGGTAAAGATGCGGACCGCCTCGCCGCGCGTAACTGGGCGGTCGAGAGGGTGGCCCGCAGCCGCCCGGCCGGTCACCGGCAGCACGGTCTCGCCGTCCGGGAGCAGATCGGCGTGGGCCAGCGCATAGCCGTCGACGGCGCTGTTGGCGTGCGGCGGCAGGTTCATCGGCGCGACGAGGTCGCGCGCCAACACCCGGCCGGCGGCTTGCGGCAGCGGCACCGTCTCCGGCTCGACAACTGGGGCGATCTGCCCCTCGATCCGGGCGAGCGCCGCCTCGACCGTCAGCAACGCGCCGCCGAAAGCGAAGCAGTCGTCGCTAAGCTGGGCCATCAGACCAGCCCCTGATGCGCCAGGATGAAGCCGGCGACGGCGGTGGCGTCGGAAAGCGGCAGCCACGGCAGCAAGAGCCCGGGCAGCCGCTCGTCGGAGGCGACCGCGACGATATGGGGGTCGTCGGGATGGAGCAGCGGCTTTCCGAGCGCCCGGCGGCAGATTTCGATCTTCGGGTGGGGATGCCGCTTGAAGCCCTCGACGAGCAGCAGGTCAACGGGGCTCATCTGCCGCACCAGCTCGTCGAGCGAAGGCTCCGGGGCATCGCGCAGCTCGTGCATCAAGGCCCAGCGGCGCTCCGAGGCGACCATCACCTCGCATGCCCCGGCCTGACGATGGCGCCAGGAATCCTTCCCCGGCTGGTCGATGTCGAAATCGTGGTGGGCGTGCTTGACCGTCGACACGGTCATACCGTGCGCGACGATTTCGGGTATCAGCGCCGCCATCAAGGTCGTCTTGCCGCTCCCGCTCCAGCCGGCGAGGCCAAAGATCCGCATGCCCGCCTGTCCTCCGGCTCACTTGGGGGCTGACGGCGCTCGCCGCAATGCGGCCCTACGCCGGATGCTCGGATTTGCGGCGGTCGACCGGGCGCGGAGGGCGCGGGCGGGACATGTGGCGCAACCCGGCCGTCAGATAATCATAGCCTGTGACCAGGGTCAGCGATGCGGCGGCCCACAGCAAGAGCTCGCCGATCGCCACAACCGGAAGTATGGCGGGACCGGCGTCGCCGACGATCAGCACGCCGATCGCCACCATCTGGATCACGGTCTTCCATTTGGCGAGGCGCGAGACCGGCATGCCGACGCGCAGCCCGGCCAAATACTCGCGCAAGCCGGAGACCAGGATCTCACGGCACAGGATAACTAGGGCTGGCAATATCGCCTCTGCCGACAGCCGGCCGAAGGCGGTCAGCATGAAGAGAGTCGCCGAAACCAGAAGCTTGTCGGCGATCGGGTCGAGAAAGCGGCCGATCTCCGATTGCTGCTGCCAGCGCCGCGCCATGTGGCCGTCGAGCCAATCGGTCACCGCCGCCGCCGAGAACAGGGCGCAGGCGAACCAGCGCGCATAATCGCCCGGCACATAGAACGTCGCGATCACTACCGGGATCACCAGGATGCGGGACAGCGTCAATAGATTCGGCAGGCTGGTCAGCAGCACGCACCACTCCTGACGGGAAGCAGAGGGAGCATCTTACCCAACGCTATGGAAATGGTCATAAACCTTTTTTGCGACAGCTCCGCTGATCCCGGCGACCCGTTCGAGCTCACCGAGGCCGGCGCGGGCGACGGCCTTCGCCGAGCCGAAATGGTGCAGCAGCGCCTGCTTACGCTTGGCGCCGACGCCGGCGATCTCGTCGAGCGGCGAGCGGCCGATCGCCTTGGTTCGCCGGGCGCGATGGGTGCCGATCGCAAAACGATGCGCCTCGTCGCGCAGGCGTTGCAGAAAGTAGAGCACGGGGTCGCGCGGATCGAGCGAGAACGGGGCGCGGCCCGGCACGAAGAAGCGTTCGCGCCCGGCATTGCGGTCCGGCCCCTTGGCGATACCCACGATCGCGAGGTCGGCGACGCCGATCTCGTCGAGCACCCCCAGCGCGACGTTGAGCTGCCCCTGACCGCCGTCGATCAGCACCAAGTCGGGCCACGCCCCCTGGTCGCGCTCGGGATCCTCCTTGAGCGCCCGGGCAAAGCGGCGCTGCAGGACCTCTCGCATCATCGCGTAATCGTCGCCGCCGGCGATGCTCTCCGGCGCCTCGCACGGATCGGGAGCGTGAGCGCCGCGGATGTTGAATTTGCGGTAGGCATTCTTCATCAGCCCGTCCGGACCGGCGACGATCATCGCGCCAACCGCGTTGGTGCCCTGGATGTGGCTGTTGTCGTAGACCTCGATCCGGTTCGGCGGGCCGTCGAGGCCGAAGGCCGCGGCGACGCCGTCGAGCAGCTGGCGCTGCGAGGCGCTCTCTGCAAGGCGTCGGCCGAGCGCCTCGCGCGCGGTCGCGGCAATCCGGTCCATGAGCTTCTTCTTGTCGCCGCGCCGGGGCACCGCGAGGGCGACCTTGGGGCCGGCGAGCGACAACGCCTCCTCGACCAGCTCCTGCTCCACCAAAGGATGGCTCAAGAGGACGAGCGGCGGCTTTGCCCGGTTGTCGTAGAACTGCCCGACGAAAGAGGTCAGCACGTCCTCGACCGCAAGCTGTCGGTCGTGGCTCGGAAAATAGGCGCGGTTGCCCCAGTTCTGGCCGCCGCGGAAAAAGAACACCTGGATGCAGGTCTGCCCGCCCGCTTGATGCGCGGCGATCACGTCGGCGTCGGCAACGCCGGCGACGTGGATATCCAGATGGCCCTGCACCAGCGACAGGGCCCGGATGCGGTCCCGGATCAGCGCTGCCGCCTCGAAATCGAGCGCTCCGGCTGCGATCTTCATCTCGCCGGCGAGGCGGTGCTGCACGTCGCCGCTGCCGCCGGACAGAAAGGCGTGCGCCTGCTCGATCAGCCCGGCATAGTCCTCGCGGCCGATATGGCCGACACAGGGGGCGCTGCACCGTTTGATCTGGTACAGCAGGCAGGGACGTGTCCGATTACTGAAGATATTGTCGCTGCACGAGCGCAGCAAAAACGCCTTCTGCAATGTCACCAAGGTGCGGTTGACCGCCCCGGCCGAGGCGAACGGGCCAAAATAGCTGCCTTCCTTGCCGCGCACGCCGCGATGCTTGGTCAATTGCGGAAAGTCGTGATCGGCGGTGATGTGGATCAGGGGAAACGACTTGTCGTCGCGCAGCAGGACATTGTAGCGCGGCATCAGCCGCTTGATCAGGTTGCATTCGAGGAGCAGCGCCTCCGCCTCGGTGTGGGTCGAGACGATCTCCATCGCGGCGGTCTCGGCGACCATCCGGCGCAGCCGGTTCGAGAGCGCGGCCGTATGCGTGTAGTTCTGCACCCGGCTCTTCAAGCTGCGCGCCTTGCCGACGTAGAGCGCGTCGCCCTTGCGGTCGAGCATCCGATAGACGCCGGGGGTCGGCGGGATCATCCTGAGCGCGGCCCGGATCGCCGCCACGCCGGCCGCGATCCCGGTGGCCGGAGCCAATGCCGCCGGCTCTTCGGCAGGCGGCTCGGTGGCGACACCTTCCGGCGCCCGGCGCAGGTCCATCGGCGGGGGTTTGCCGCGACGCGCCGCACGGCGCGTGCGTCGCGCGGCGCCCTCCGGCTTCGTCAGGGTAACGTCAACGGGTTGAGTCACCATGGCATTTTCGAGCGTCTCGATGATATCCACGAAAGCTGTGGATAAGTCTGTTGAAGAATTGAGCCGGCAAGCTCCGGATCATAGCCGATCCTGAGTTTTTTAACCTTTGCCTAAAAAATAGGCTGTTCTATAACCATCAGAAAAGTCGATATTTTTTGTCCGTATGGTTAACCCACTTTTGAGAATCTCAAAGGCCGATGGTTTAGACAGCTGTCGCATCGTCGTCACATTTCCTGTGAACAAATCGGCGTCGCAGCGGTTTCGACGGCGGAATTCCAACCGCATCCGAGGCTTGCGGTGTCGTGCGGCAAGGTTCGCGGTTCGCCCTGCGGGTGAGCCGCGGCTATTCGGGCGCCGGCGCCCGCTGCGGCGACGCCCAGCCGAGATGCTGCCCGCCGTCGAGGGCGATCATCTGGCCGGTCATCGCCGGCGCCGACAAAATGAAGCGCAGCGCCGCGGCAATTTCCTCGGGGCCAGTGCCGCGGCGGAGCGGCATCCCGGCGACCTGGCGGGCGAATTGATCCGGGCTCTGGCGATGGCTCGGCAGCGTCGGGCCCGGGCCGATACCGTTGACCCGGATGCGTGGCGCCAAGGCCAGCGCCATCGTCTGCGTCAGGGTCCACAAACCCGCCTTCGACAGCGTGTAGGAGACGAAATAAGGGGTCAGGCACCACACCCGCTCGTCGAGCATATTGACGACGACGCCACCGGCTTCCGTCGGCAGACGCGCCCCGAAATCCTGGATCAGCACGAACGGCGCACGCAAATTGAGGGCGAGGTGCCTGTCCCAGCTGTCGCGGGTGGCGGTCTCGACGGTGTCGTCGGCGAACACCGCGGCATTGTTGACCAGAACCCCGATCGGCCCCAGCGCCCGCTCCGCCCGCGGCAGCAAGGCTCGCACCGCGTCCTCGTCGCCGAGGTCGGCATCGAGCGCGACGGCGGCGCCGCCTTCGCCGCGGATTTTCTCGACCACCGCTTCGGCGGCTCCTCCCGAACGGTGGTAATGGACGGCGACGGCGAATCCGTCCTGGGCCAGCGCCAGTGCGAGGGCGCGGCCGATCCGCTGCGCCCCGCCGGTGACCAGCGCCGCCTTCGGCACCGGCGGCGTCGGCGCCGCCCCGCTCAGGAGCTCGGTCGGCCCAACGTCAGCGGCGGGCACGGCGTTCCTTGCGGGCGCGCATCTTGGCGCGCATGACGTCGCGCGCCGACACGCCGGCCCGTCCGGCCGACGATCGGCCGCGCTGACCCGTCGCGTGCGCGATCCCCGACGCCACCCTACCCGACGGCACGACGGGGAGGCCCAGATCGGCCTGCTCGAGCCGGCGGATCTCGTCGCGCAGCCGCGCCGCCTCCTCGAATTCGAGGTCGGCGGCGGCGTCCTTCATCCGCTTTTCCAGATCGGCGATGACGGTCTTCAGGTCGGCGCCTTGGTAATGGGCAGCTTCGCCCTCGGACAGGCCGAAGGTGACGTGGTCGCGCTCGTAGACGCTCTCCAGAATGTCGGCAATGCCGCGCCGCACGCTTTCCGGGGTGATCCCGTTGACCGCATTGTAGGCCTCCTGCTTCTCGCGCCGGCGGTTGGTCTCCTCGATCGCCGATTTGAGGCTGTCGGTCATCCGGTCGGCATAGAGCAGCGCGCGGCCGTCGAGATGGCGCGCCGCCCGGCCGATGGTCTGGATCAGCGAGGTGCGCGAGCGCAGATAGCCCTCCTTGTCGGCGTCGAGAACTGCGACCAGCGCGCATTCCGGGATATCGAGGCCCTCGCGCAATAGGTTGATGCCGATCAGCACGTCGAACACGCCGAGGCGCAGGTCGCGGATGATCTCGATGCGCTCCAAGGTGTCGACGTCGGAATGCATGTAGCGCACTCTGAGCCCGGCATCGTGCAGGTATTCGGTCAGCGCCTCGGCCATCTTCTTGGTCAAGGTGGTGACCAGCACGCGGCGGCCGTGCAATGCCTCCTCGCGGCACTCGGCCATCAGATCGTCGACCTGGCTTTCGACCGGGCGGACGATGCAGGGCGGGTCGACGAGGCCGGTGGGCCGCACGATCTGCTCGACAAAGACGCCGCCGGCCCGGTTCATCTCCCACGGCCCCGGCGTCGCCGAGACGAAGACGGTCTGGCCGCGCATCGCCTCCCATTCCTCGAATTTGAGCGGCCGGTTGTCGGTGCAGGACGGCAGGCGGAAGCCGTATTCAGCGAGCGTGGTCTTGCGCATCCAGTCGCCGCGGAACATGCCGCCCAATTGCGGCACCGTGACATGGCTCTCGTCGACGAAGACCAGGGCGTCGCGCGGCATGTATTCGAAGAAGGTCGGCGGCGGCTCGCCCGGCTTGCGCCCGGTCAAATAGCGTGAATAGTTCTCGATGCCGGCGCAACTGCCGGTCGCCTCGATCATCTCGACATCGTAGTTGGTGCGTTGCTCGAGCCGCTGCGCTTCCAACAGCCTGCCCCCGGCATGGAGCTCGACGAGACGGATCTTGAGCTCGCGCTTGATCTGCTCGATCGCCTGCAGCAAGGTCGGCCGCGGCGTCACATAGTGGCTGTTGGCGTAGATTTTGATCGATTGCAGCACGGCGGTCTTCTCGCCGGTCAGGGGATCGATCTCGTGGATCGCCTCGATGTCGTCGCCAAACAGCGAGAGGCGCCAGGCGCGGTCCTCGTAATGCGCCGGGAACAGCTCGATCGTGTCGCCGCGTACGCGGAAGGCGCCGCGCACGAAATTGTGGTCGTTGCGGCGGTATTGCAATTCGACGAGGCGGGCCAGCAGCTGGGTCCGGTTGATCCGGTCGCCCTTGGCCAGCGCCAGGGTCATCTGCGAGTAGGTTTCGACCGAGCCGATGCCGTAGATGCACGAGACCGAGGCGACGACTACCACGTCGCGGCGCTCGAGGATCGCCCGGGTCGCCGAATGGCGCATCCGGTCGATCTCCTCGTTCAGCGAGGATTCCTTTTCGACATAGGTGTCGGTGCGCGGGACGTAGGCCTCGGGCTGATAGTAGTCGTAATAAGAAACGAAGTACTCGACCGCGTTCTCCGGGAAAAAGCTCTTCATCTCGCCGTAGAGCTGGGCGGCGAGCGTCTTGTTCGGAGCGAGGATGATTGCAGGCCGGCCGGTGCGGGCGATAACGTGCGCCATCGTGAAGGTCTTGCCCGAACCGGTGACGCCCAGCAGCACCTGGTCGCGCTCGTCACGCCGCAGCCCCTCGCACAGCTCGTCGATCGCCTGCGGTTGGTCGCCCGCCGGGCGGAACTCCGACTGCAAGGTGAACGGCCTTTCGATATCGCCCCGCGGGCGTTCGGCGACGAGGACCGGCAGCATGGTGGCTAAATGTAGGACGTCAGAGGGCTTCATGCCAGCCGCCGCGCCCGGTTGTCATTGCGAACGCAGCGCCGCAATCTCCTCCCCCCTCCGCTCGATCGATCGAGATTGCTTCGTCGCGGCGCTTCTCGCAATGACCCGTGACACTCGTCACCGCAGGAAGCGGGCTTCCAGCGCGCGCATGTGGTCGTCGCCTTGCAGGGCGAAGATGTCCGCGACCGTGGCGATGCTTCCCTCGACCCCGGCGATGCCGCCCTCGGCGAGGATGCGCGAAAAGGTCGCGCGCATCGCGGCGACCGCGGCGCGAATCGCGTGGTTGGCGCAGATGATCAGCCCGACCTTGCGCAGCGCCGCCACCCCGGCGAAAGAGAGCTGCGGGTAGGCGGTCGGCACCAGCACCAGCGGCACCTTCCCCGGCCAAGCGCGGCAGAATTCGAGAATTTCGTCCGGCGTCTTCTGCCGGCTGTGGATCAGCACGGCGTCGGCCCCGGCCTCGGCATAGGCCTCGCCCCGGCGCAGCGCTTCCCCTTGACCGAGACCGGCGATCAGCGCCTCGGTCCGCGCCACCACCAGCGGGCCGCCGGCAAGCCGGGCGGCTTCGAGCTTGCCCTGGAACTCCTCGACCGGCACCAGGATCTGCCGGCCGCCGGGGCGCAGGCTGCTGTCCTTCGGAAAGGTCTTGTCCTCCATTACTACCGCGGCGACCCCAGCCGCGGCGTAGCGCGGCACCAGATAGGCGACGTTGACCGCGTTGCCGTAACCGGTGTCGATATCGGCGATCACCGGCGCGCCCTGCACCTCGGCCATCGCGCGCATCAGCTCCAGGTGCGTATCCACCGAGAGGATGTTGGCGTCCGGCACGGCGTAGCTGGCCGACAGCTCGAAGCCGCTGCCCCAGATCGCATCGAAGCCGGCCTCGGCCGCGAGCTTCGCCGAGAGCGGGTTGTGTGCCGCCATCGCGATCGCCGGGCGCTCGGGGGTCAGCCGCGCCCGTAGGCTCGCGATGGCGGGGTTGTCGTAGGGCATCGGCCTCCTCCTGCATCTATCCTCTTCGGGCGCCGATCCGGGCCGCCGAAGCTGCGAGCAGCACCGCCGCCCCGCCGTAAAGCAGCCAGGCGGGCAGCAGCGGCAGCAGCGCCCCGGCCAGCAGCGGCCCGACCCCGGCGCCCAGATCGCGCTCGAGCCTATTCAGCCAAGGCCGAACCTGCCCGAACCTCGGCGCCGGGGTCAATTCGGTCACGATCGCCGCCCGCGGTGTTCGGCGCGGGCACGCCGCGGGAAGTCGGGTCGTAGGAATGAAATGGGGGCTAGCGCCAGCGCGAAGCCGCTTGACGCGAGACCCTCCACGACTACGCTTGCCGCGCCAGCGAGAGGAAAACGGCCCAATACGGAGAACGGCGGGGGGTTTTGGAAAATCCGCGCGTAGAGCATCGGTTTGCCGTCATCATGTGTGCCGATGTCGTCGGCTATTCCCGGCTGATGGGGATCGACGAGGAGGGTACGCTGGCGGCGCTCAACATGGTCCGCCGCGATCTCGTCGACATCAAGATCGGCGAGCACAAGGGCCGCATCGTGCGGACCATGGGAGATGGCCTGCTGGTCGAGTTCCAGAGCGTCGCCGACGCCGTCCGCTGCGCAGTCGAAATTCAGCGTGCGATGCCCCAGCAGGGGGCGGCGATTGCGGCCGAACGGCGCATCCGATTTCGCATCGCGATCAACATCGGCGACGTGGTCTCGGACGGCGACATCATCCACGGCAGTGGCGTCGCGATCGCGTCGTGTCTGGAAAGTCTGGCAGAGCCCGGCGGGATCAATGTCAGCCGCGCGGTGCGCGACCAGGTGCGCGATCGGCTTCCCCTTACCTTCGAGGACCTCGGCGAACACGAGGTCAAGGATGTCGCCCGCCCGGTCCGTGCCTTCCGCATCGTGCTGGATGCCAAGACGAGCGCACCCAGCAGATCGGCGCCTCCACCCGAGCGGGCGGCGGTCGCCGTTCTGCCGTTCCAGCACCTCGGCAGCGACGAGGAAGCTGATTTTTTTCTCGACAGCGTCGCCGAGGATCTGATCACCGAGCTGGCGCGGGCCCGCTGGTTCTCGGTCGTGGCCCGCAACACGAGCTTCAGCTACAAGGGCACCGGCGCGGATGCGAAACAGCTCGCCCGCGAGCTCGGGGTCAGGTACGTCGTCGAGGGCAGCCTGCGCAAGGCGGGCGGCCGTGTCCGCATCAGCTGTCAGCTCGTCGAGGCGGCGAGCGGGCAGCACCTGTGGGCGGATCGCTTCGACGGCACGCTCGAAGATTCGTTCGACCTGCAAGACCGGATCACCGAAAGCGTGATCGGCGCGGTCGCCCCGGTGCTGCGCGGGGCAGAGATCGAGCGGGCCCGCCGCAAATCCGACGGCGCCCTGGATACCTACGATCTTACGTTGCGCGCCCTGATGCCCGCCTTCTCCGAGACACCTGAAGGCAACGACGAGGCGCTGCGGACCCTGGCGCGGGCGCTGGAAATGGACCCTGCCTGCCCCTCCGCCAACGCCCTTGCAGCCTGGTGCCTGCAGCAGCGCCATCTGATGAATTGGCCCGCCGCGCAGGCCGATGACAGGGAAGAGGCAAAGCGCCTGGCGCGGGTCGCGATCCGCGAGGGGGCCGACGTTCCGCTGGCGCTCTGTGTCGCCGGCGCGGTGCGCGCCGCCTTAACACGCGACCACGACCTGGCGCTGGCGGCGGTCGACCGCGCTACCATGATCAACCCGAATGCCGCCTTTGTCCTCGGTTTCGATGCCGTGACCCGGGGTATCTGCGGCGCCTATCCGAAAGCCGTCGAGAACGCGGAAAAGGCGATCCGCCTCAGCCCTCTCGAACCGCTCGTCTACCAGGCCGAATTCGCCCTGGCTTTTGCGTGCCTGATGACGGGCCGTGCCGAGGAGGCGGTGGCGCACGCGCTGAAGGCGATCGAGGGCAACCGGAGTTTTCCGTTTCCCCACTGCGTGCTGGCGTTGGGCCATGCCCGGCTCGGTCAATTCGACAAGGCGGGACAGGCGGTGCGCCGACTGCTCGGCGTTGCGCCCGGCTTCCGCCTGGGGAGCTTGCGCAAAATCCGGTTTGCCGACGCGGCGCGCCTCCAATCCGAGCTCGATCTGCTGCGCCGGGCGCACCTGCCCGACTGACGGACGGCGATTACCGTGCGATCGGTCCTTCCGCCGATCCGGCCCGTCTGCTAGGTAGTCGAGAAATGCCGCGTGTGTGATCTAGTTCACACATGGCGCCGTAGGCACGGAGCATTGTTGGCGGGTCTGGAGATGAGCGAAAAGAAGCCGTGTCGGATGAGACGAGAGGACGTGTCAGGCGCCGGCTCGCGGCGATCCTGGTAGCCGGCTATAGCCGGCTGTTTCCTGGCGACGAGGCCGACAGCTTCGCCGGGCTAAGGGCGGTCCTGACCGAAATCATCGAGCCGCTGACCGTCGAGTTTGGCGGCAACATCTTCAAGCGGACCGGCGACCTGGTGCTGATCGAGTTCGACAGCGTGGTCGAGGCGGTGCGCTGCGCCGCCGGGATGCGCGATGCGGTGACCCAAAGGAACCAGGCGCTGGCGAACGAGCAGCGCATTGCGATGCGCATCGGGGTCAATCTCGGCGACATCATCGTCGAGGCGGGCGATATCTTCGGCGACGGCGTCAACATCGCCGCCCGGATCGAGGCGCTCGCCGAGCCCGGCAGCGTTTATGTGTCTGAGTTCGTTCACCATCAGGTTGCCGGCAAGGTCGAGCTCGAGTTTGTCGATCTCGGCCCGCAGAGCCTGAAGAACATCAAAAAGCCGATCCGGGTCTACCAAATGGGCGGTGCGGCGGCCGAGAAGCCGGGAGAGCCGGTTCCTGCGACCGCCGAATCCGCGACCGGCCCGGCCCCGTTTGACGACCGCCGCGCGATCGCGGTGTTGCCGTTCGCCAATTTCAGCGGCGACCCGGAGCAGGAATTCTTCGCCGACGGCATCACCGAGGACATCATCGCGATGCTCGCCGGCTGGCGTGCGTTTCCCGGTGATCGCCCGCAATTCGACCTTCACCTACAAGGGCCAGACCGTCGACATCAAGAAGGTCGGCGAAGAGTTGGGCGTGCGCTATGTCGTCGAAGGCAGCGTGCGCAAATCGGGCCATCGGGTGCGCGTCACGGCGCAGCTGATCCAGGCCGATACCGGCCATCACATCATGGCCGAGCGATACGACCGCGACCTGACCGACCTGTTCGAATTGCAGGACGAGATCACCCAGCACGATCGCCGGCGCGATCGAGCCGGAACTCCTCAAATTCGAACGCGACCGCATCGCCGATCGGCCGCAGCATAGCGAGGATGCTTACGAGTCTCTACCAGCGGGGCGTCTGGCACCATTACCGCCACAGCAAGGAGGACAACCTAGAGGCGCAGGCCTACTTCCGGCGCGCACTGGCGATCGATGCGCAATATCCGCAGGCCGCAGCAGCGCTGGCGATCGCGGTCCTCAATGCGGGTTATCTCGGCTGGTCGGATAATGCCGAGCGAAATTTCGCGGAAGCACTCGAGCTGGCGCAGCGCGCGGTTGCACTTGATCCCCGATACCCGAACGCTCACCTTGCGCTCGCGCTGATCTCCATGTGGTTAGGTCGAAACGATCGGGCGGCCGCCGAGTTCAAGGAAGCGATCAAGCTCAATCCGAGCTTCGCCGCGGCGCACGCCGTGCTTGGGGCAGTGCTCAATTTCCAGGGCCAATCCGAGGAGGGGGTGGCGAGCGTCGAGAAGGGTATCCGCCTCAGCCCAAGCGACTCGCGTCTGTTCATCTGGTTGTCGGGCTTGGCAGCCGCTCATTACCAGCTCCGGCACTACTCGCAGGCGGTCGAGATCGCACGGCGGTCTTGGACGCTCAACAATAGCTACATAACCGGTTTGACCTATGTCGTTGCCGGGCTCGCCCAGCTCGGGAGGGTGGAGGACGCGCTGGCAGCGCTCGCCGATCTGAAAGAGCGCGACCCGAACCTCACGGCGCTCAGAACCACCGTGCAACTGTATCAGGATCCAGCGGCGGTCGACCACCTGCTCGACGGCTTGCGCAAGGCCGGGTTCGAGTAATCATCGGCAATTTCCGGTGCGTGCCAAACCCTAGCGGAGCTTGAACGTCGGCGGTGGAGGCGATTTCTCCTCGATCTCGCCCCACCGCCGATGCCGGCACGCGGTTAACCCTTGCATTGGTCGTTGAAATGGCCCCTTACCGTATTCCCGCCCGATATCACGTTGGTATTGTTGGAACACGACAGACTGCCCCCTATCGTGTTGCCCGTGCAATCTGCAGGCCCTCCTGTCCCGATCTGAATCGCGGCTTGGTTGCTTTGCGCTGATATATTGCCGTGAACTTGAGTGGAACAAACCGTATAGGGCAGGGTGGTTCCCGGGGGGCTCGGGGCGACACCCTGGATCGTTAAATTACCGTTGATCTGCGCGTCGGGACCGATCCGGAAGGAGCTTGCCTGGGAAATATCAACATTGCCATGAGAGACCGCGGTATCATTGAGCGAAAAGGTGCCCGCGATCACGGTAATGTTGCCGTCAACTTTGCAGTTATTGATAAAAGCAGACCCTCCATTGATCGTCAGATTTCCCAAGAACTCACACTGTTGATACGTGCACGTTTGGCCGACGGATAGGGTAAGATTGCCCGGGATTGTGCCGGTGATGGGGCCGCCGGGGGCGGGGCCGTTGCTGCAGGCACTCCGCGTTTGTCCCCCTTCCTGGCTGGCATCCGCGTCCGCAAACAGCAGGGGCATGCAATGCCCGGGGTTATTGGGATCTTCCGTGCATGGCAGGTTTCCAAGCGGAAGCGAGACGGCAAGAACGGCTGGCGGACCGCAGCATTCACCATAGACGAGATCAAATGGAAAGGTGCCGGAAGCCCCAGTATAGGTGACAAGCGTCGGGCTAATTTCCCTTCCGGATTGAGGTCCGGGGCTCGTGATTACGGGATTGCCGCCAATCGTGAGTGACAGCCCGTCGTCATTAGCTACGTAGAATGTCTGTCCGGTCGTCACGGTGACCGTGCCGGTGAATTCGAATATCATACCGGTTCCGTTGGTGTCCAGATTCCGTGCCAGATCGGTCGGCGTGCCGCTCAGGACCGTGGCGTTTCCGGTCGCGAGAAAGCCGCCGAGCGTGTAGCTGCCGAAGGGACCGTTATTTGATACGCTACTGTCAAAGCAGAGCGTGCCGCCGGCGAAGAAGGCTCCGGCGCATGCGGTGTTGCTGGGCGCCGGAACGGTAAATGTCGCGTTAGGCGTCAATCCATTCGTAGACCCGATCACCGCGGATTGCGCTTGGGCCTCCGAGACGAAATATGCGCTGCCCATGACGCCTCCGGCCTGGCCGGTCCCTTGGCTTTGTGTGAGGAGCAGATTTGTCTTGTTTGTCTCGATGATTTGCGGCGCGACATGTGGGTCCGGATGCCACGAGCTCGCGATCAGCGGGAGCGAGACCGCCGGGCAGCGGCCGAAGTTGCTGGTCGTCATAAACCCGTCGCTGAAAATATAGGTGATTTTTGCTTTGCATAGCGCGTCATTGGTGATCGGAGCATCGCCGTTACGGATGTTCTCCGCGAAGCTGATGGTCTGGTCTGCCCCGAGGCCAGGGGACTGGAATTTGACGACCAGGCACTCCGCTGATGCAGATACAGATGCGCATGGGGTAGGGTCGGCGGTTGCGATATTCGGGCTTTCCCGATTATCGTCGGAGCCGGGTTGATAGGTGATCTTCCGCATAAGCGGATGATTTTCAGGGCCCGGATAGTAGTTCACGTACTCCACCAGGTCCGCGCGAGACTGCGAGAGGATATGGTGCCCGCCGTATCTGGTGAATGTCTGCTCCGGAGGAAGCGTCAGGATCCAGGCGACGAGTGTCTGCCCAGGTTTGCCGTCGATCGGGCCGGACAAATCGAAGATTGCCCGGTTGGGAGAGCGGCCGCCGGTCCCCACCTCCGCCTTTGTCGTCTCATGCGGTATCTGGTTGATCAGGCCGCTGAACATCAGCGCTGGGTTGTTGGTTAAGAGCAAGCCGTTTTTGGGGTCCAGCACCTTAGCCTCTTGCGGCACTTGCAATTGATCCATTGTGGCCGGCGCCGCGTTGAGAATTGAGGCAAAAGAGGGCAAAAGAGCGGACCCGAGGACCCCGCTCTGGGTGGCCACCTGAACGGCCAGCTGATCAGCCTGTCCCGTGTAAAGACCCGGCGACTGGGCCGTCAGACCGTTAAGGGGAGGCAAGCACCCCGCAGGTGGGTTTACTGGAGAATTTGGCGAGAGAAGGGGAGCAAGTATGCACTGCAAGGTCGGTGGGGTGCGCTGGCCGCCGGCCGTCATCAGGTTTGCGCCGCATGCCGGATAGGCTGTATCGCACTGTCCAAACTGGAGATTAACGACCCCAGACTGAGTTGTGGGAATTGGCGGCAAGACGCCGAAAGGGGGGTCGTAGAAGGGTTGAGGATGTTGCGCGGTCCCGTTCGGGTGCGTGGCCGGGACCCAGGGCCCGGCTCCGTACGTCGTATGGTCGAGGCAAAGATTATGCAGCAGCTCGTGCGCGATCGTGTCCGGGCGGGCATTCAGAGGACTGGGCGCAAAAAAAGTGTTTGAACCGATCACGGCCCCGTTGTTGCAGATCCAGCTGAAACCATAGAGCGTGCCCGAAGCCGGAGGGTTGAGGGTGTTGACAAAGAACAGGTCCATCACCGTATTGATCGGGTTTAGCGGCGATTTCGGCGCAGTCCCTTGCGAGATCCCTGGCTGTTGCGATAGGGTCTGGAACTGCGTGCTTCCCAAACTGGTCGTCGTCGCGTTAATCGCTGTCCCCGATTTGACGCTCTGCGAGATGCTGACCGTGTAGGTCCCGGCGCCGCCGGATCCGGTGCCAATCACCCCGGTCACGACGGTGCCCGCCGCAACCCCAGTCCCCGATAGCCCATTGGTCACAGCCACAGTTCCGCTGGAACACTTGGTAATCGTTAGGGTGAAGGCTGAGATAGACCCAGTGCAGGTCGCAGCCGTATTCGTCGTCTGCGTAATGTTCAGCGTTGTGAAACCATTGTTCTTGTATTGCTGCATCGGCAACCAAACCAAGTCGACGCCAATGTTGTTCAACAGCGCCCGGGTGATGTCCACTCCTGGCCGTATGGTGCCGTCCGGATTTGTTCGTGGCCATTGGGAGGAGACACCGTCACCCGGATATTGTCCTGTGGTCGGATCGACGACGAAGCCGATCGGGTTCGAACTAGTCGGGTTGTTTGGTATCGACGCGGGGATCGGCAACGGAAGAGCAGGGCTCGGGGTTTGAAAAGTCATACCCGCGGTGGTCGGATTACCGGTCGTTGATGTCGTGTTGAACGGCGCACACACCCCAAGCGTGCTACATACGTCGATGGGCTGGACCACGATGTAACAGGGAACCGTCCCGGAGGTCGATGAGATAACGCATGTCGCAAGCGCGCCACCCGACGCGAAGCAAGCGGCCGCCGCCAACACAAGAGACGATACGATCGAGCCCAGATGCCGCTTCAAATCCACCTTCAGCCTCCATTTGCAAAGTGCGTAAACAAAATCCTACTGTTTATCGGTCGATGTGTGAGCTAGTTCACACTTGGCCCACTCTCCGGTCGATATTTTTGACCCACGAGAAGCAACCTCGCGCGATCGGACGCAACAAATCGCTCGAAGACGTAACGAATGCAACAAGATCTAAAAGAATTTTGCGTTAACCAATATAAACCGTTGCAGTTGAGCAAAACTTTGTCAAAATCCGCCAGCCGCCGGGGCCACTCCCGCTTCCGCGCCCGCAGGAGATGCGTCATGAGCACCTCGATGAGATACTCGACCCTTTCCGGTCTCGCCGGCGCGGTCGCCGGCCTATGGCTGTGCGGCGGCGGAGCGGCCTGGGCGGGCGGCGGCGCGGATCTAGCAAGCCTTCAGGATCTTATAGGTAAGGCCGATGGTTCGACTGGGCTCTGCCTTCTCTTTGGTATGACCGCCACCCCCACGAACCCGAACCCTTGTCCGCAGCTCCCCAACATCACCCAGGCGGTCCTGGAAGTCGCCGCTCTCGGAAACGACGTGCCCGTGATGATTCGCGCGCAAAACAGTATTACGCCGCAGTTCAGCGTCGACGCGGGCAATGCGACTGCAGTACCCACGAATATACCGGTCGACAACAATACAGGGCTGGCCACATTACCGCTGGCCACCACCTCGCCAACCGTGTCAGACGTGTTGTCGACACTAACCCCGCTCGCCTTCATTTCACAGAGCTCGGGAGCGGGCCAAGCCGCCCAGCCCTACGACTCCAGTGCTGACACATTCCTCTATGCGGTCGGGGTGTCGAGCTTCCAACAACCGGGTCCAGGGGGACTTATTGATCCCGATATGGTTTATTTCTTCTTCGACGACCTTTCTAGGACTAACCAAGTTTTTGCCAAGAGCAAGATAGTCGCCAAATTCTCATTCCCGTTGGCGGTGCTGAACAAGAACGGTACCGAGAGCTTGGTTGCGACTACGCTGCAAGTCAAGTCCACCTGCAGTGGCGGACCGTCCTGTTTGCAGGCCCAAGTCATCAGCGGGTTTGGGGCAAGCACGAGCAACCCAATCCCGGCGAGTTCAGCTCGGGATAAACTTTGCGCTTGTCTTTAGCGCGACGCCAACTTCCGCTAAGACTCACGCTATTTTCGAGTGGGCGGTCCCACTGCTGGTCACCGGCGCATGCGTAGAGGCACCCACACCCGGGTTCTGTTTGGAGGGGCAGACGGCACCAGGGCCTAACACCGATCCGGCGTATTTCTATAGCCTGCACAATCCGGGAGAATTGAATCCGGTGAACAAAGGTGTTTATACTACCTTTGTGTTCGATGATCCCTTCCTCCTCCTTCAGCCGGGTCTATCGGGCTGGCGCCCTCCGCCGGGCCGCTCGGGACGCCGACTTGCACGCTTAACTTCTCGGATACCGGGCCAGCCCACCAATTACTCGTGCAGCGGGGGTCTTGCCATGAACTATGGCTTGTGCGCCAGCCTGCCGACCAACGGCAATGCTCAACCGCCACGTCCGGCAGTCGCGACATACTATGCGATCGCCACCTCTGGCGAGACGCTGCTCTCGGCGCCGTTCCATCCTCTCCTTCAGGATACTGGCAAACCGGCCTTCGCATGCCCGTTCTGAATGTAGAGGATCGGTACATCAGCGTGGCGTGACTTGACGGCCGATCGCGGGAGGCAGCGATGGTAGGTCTCGCCGTTATTTTCGGCAGCTTGCTCGCCGTCGCGTTCTGGGAGTTCTGCCGGCCGCGACGGCGGCGGGAGTTCCCGGCGCTGCGGCGGCGGCTCGGCAATCTCGGGATCTGGATCCTTGATCTAGTCCTCGCCGCCTTTATCTTTGCGCCGACGGACACCTTCCGGCCGCAGCTCGAGGCTGCGCTGGGGATCGCTCTGCCCTCCTGGCCCATCGCCGATGGATGGGCTGAGCTTTGTTGCGGCCTTCCTGCTGCTCGACCTTCTGCGTTATCTCGTGCATCGCTGCAAGCACGCGGTGCCGTTTTTGTGGCGCTTTCACGCGCTGCATCACTCCGATCCCGATGTCGATGTGACGACCTCGGTGCGCCTGCATCCAATCGAGTATCTTCTTAGCTCGCGGTGTCTTCTGGGTGACGGTGATCTTGCTCGGCATACCAGCCATCGTCGGGCTGACTTACGGGCTCACGGCATTCGCCATCGAGGCCGTCCAGCACGGCAACATTCGCCTGCCCGAGTGGCTCGACCGGCTGGCTGCAGCCGGTGCTTGTCACCGTCGACATGCACCGCATCCACCATTCCGTCGCGTTCGCACAGGCGAGCTGCAATTACGCAACCGTTTTCTCTGTCTGGGATCGGCTTTTCGGGACCTACACCCGGCTGACGCGGGCGCAACACGACAGCATCGTCTTTGGCGTCCGTGAGCTGCCGCGACGCGATTGCCTGAAGCCGTCCGCGATGCTCCTGACCCCTTGGACCCTTTCGCGGGCGACGGCCGCTGCGCAGCCCGACCGCAGCAGCGGCCGGGCGACGCGAAAGATCGGCGGCTAAAACGCCTTCGCGGTGGTTCCGGTCAGCATGTCGGCCTTGCGGTTGAGAGCCGCGATCAGGCCATCGATGCCCTGGCTGTGCAGGATCGCCGCAAACTCCGAGCGACGGGTCGCCAGCTCGCTGATCGAGCCGTCGAGGTAGACGTCGGAGATCAGCCACGTGTCGCCGCTGCGCCGCATCAGATAGTCGACCTTGACCGGCTCGCCGTTGGCCTTGACGATTTGGCTGCGGACCATCAGTCCGGAGGGGGCCGGTTGCTCGCCGGTCACTTCCAGCTTTTGCCCGCCATAGCTGTCGAAGCGGTCGGCATAGATTGCCGAGATATAACGCCCGAAGCTTTCGGTCACCTGCTGGCGCTGCGCTTCGGTCAGCGTAGCCCATGTCGGGCCGACCGACAGCCGCGCCATCGTCGGGATGTCGAAGCTGCGGCGGACGACCGGCTCGATCTGGGCGAAGCGACCGCTTTGCCCGAGGATACGGCCGTTCTTCATCGTCCCGAGCAGCGTGTCGTAGAGGCCCTGGACGACCTGGCCGCCGCCGGCCGGCATGGCAGCGCCCTGTTGCGGCAAGGCGGCGATCGCGAGCATCGCGGCAAAGCCGGCGGCCTTGCACGCCCGACTGTGCAATATCAACGACTTCATCATGGCTCGATCTCGACTGAACGTCTCCCGCGTACTAAGTGCGCGCACCTTCGCGGCATTCAAGCGCATGGCTGAGCTGCGTCTGCTTCATTCCAATGTCACGGTCACTACCCTTTCGGATTCGGCAAGGCGCACCAACCGCGGGGCGATGGAGGCTCGCACGATCACGCTAAGAAAGCGTTGATGCGAGGAAGCCGGGCATTGCCTTATCGCGGCGTTCGCCCCGATTTCCGATAACGATGGCTGGGCGGAGGAGCGCGCGAGAAAGTCGGCCATGGACAGCGCGGATAAGAAGGTTCACATCCATTTCTGGTACGTGATCGCGGCCGTCCTCGGCATGCTATTGATTCAGAGCTTTTATCTCGACAGCACCCGGAACACCCCGATCCCTTACAGTCAGTTTCAAACCTTGCTTAACGAAGGCAAGGTCGCTGAGATCGCGATCGCCCAGAACTACATCACCGGCTCGCTCAAGGAGCCGCAGCCCGACGGGCTGAAGAACTTCGTCACCACCAGGGTCGACCCCGATCTGGCACAGAGCCTCGACAAGCACGGCGTCGTCTACAGCGGCGTCGTCGAGAACCATTTCATCCGCGACTTGTTGTCCTGGATCCTGCCGGCGATCTTTTTCGTCGGGATCTGGATGTTCGCGATCCGGCGGCTGGGCCAAGGCGGCGGTCTCGGCGGGCTGATGCAGATCGGCAAGAGCCGTGCCAAGGTCTACGTCGAAAAGGAGACCAAGGTCACCTTCGCCGATGTCGCCGGGGTCGACGAGGCCAAGGACGAGCTGATTGAGATCGTCAATTTTTTGAAGGACCCCGCCGGCTACGGGCGGCTCGGCGGGCGCCCGCCGAAGGGCGTGCTGCTGGTCGGCCCGCCGGGAACCGGCAAGACGCTGCTGGCGCGCGCCGTCGCCGGCGAGGCCGGGGTGCCGTTCTTCTCGATCTCCGGCTCGGAATTCGTCGAGATGTTCGTCGGCGTCGGCGCGGCGCGGGTGCGTGACCTCTTCGATCAGGCGCGCCAGCACGCGCCGGCGATTATCTTCATCGACGAGCTCGACGCGCTCGGCCGCGCCCGCGGCGCCTTCGGCGGCGGCGGCAACGACGAGAAGGACCAGACCTTGAACCAGCTGTTGGCCGAGCTCGACGGTTTCGACCCGTCGAGCGGCCTCGTCCTGCTGGCCGCGACCAACCGGCCGGAGATCCTCGATCCGGCGCTGCTGCGCGCCGGGCGGTTCGACCGTCAGGTTCTGGTCGACCGGCCGGACAAACGGGGCCGCGAGCAAATCCTGGCGGTGCATCTGAAAAAGGCGAAGCTCGGGGCCGACGTGAACCCGGAACAAATCGCGGCGCTGACCCCGGGATTTACCGGCGCCGACCTTGCCAATCTGGTCAACGAGGCGACCTTGCTCGCCACCCGGCGCGGCGCCGCCGCGGTCGCGATGGACGACTTCACTAACGCGATCGAGCGCATCGTCGCCGGTCTCGAAAAACGCAATCGGCTGCTCAACCCGATGGAGCGTCGTGTCGTCGCCTATCACGAGCTCGGCCACGCCATCGTCGGGCTGGCGCTCCCCGGCACCGACACCGTTCACAAGGTGTCGATCATCCCGCGCGGGGTCGGCGCCCTCGGCTACACGATCCAGCGGCCGACCGAGGACCGCTACCTGATGACCCGCGCCGAGCTGGAATACAAGATGGCCGCACTCTTGGGCGGCCGCGCCGCCGAGCGGCTGGTCTTCGCCGAGATCTCCACGGGCGCCGCCGACGATCTCGCCCGCGTCACCGACATCGCCCGCGCCATGGTCTTGCGCTACGGCATGAGCGAGGCGCTCGGCAACGTGACCTACGACCGCGACCGCTCGCCGTTCCTGCAGGCGAACTACCCGATGCCGCAGGAGCGCAACTATAGCGAAGGGACGGCGGAAGCGGTGGACGGCGCTGTGCGCGAACTCGTCGACGGCGCCTTCGAACGGGCTTATGCCATTTTGCAGCAGAACCGCGCGCTTCTCGACAGCACCGCGGCCGCGCTGATCGAGACCGAGACCTTGAACGAGCCGGAGATCGAGCGCCTGAAGCGGGAGATCGTCGCCGCGCCGGCGCTGCCCCCGCCATCGGGCGACGCCGCTAACCGGCAGGCCGTTCTGACCGGGCAGGAGTAGCAGCAGTAGGGCCGATCTCGATCCACCTCGGCGCGAGCGCCGGGTCGAGACCCGCCCTACGGCTCTGGCGCTCGGATACTCAGACCGAGTAGTACATCTGGTATTCCGTAAGCCGTATTTATCAATGGCTTAGGGATCATCTTTTGTCTAACGCGTTAGAACTCCGTTCTGGCTTGGTGCCCGATTCGGGCCCGGCTTTGATAGTCGGCGAGACGGGCGATCGCGATCTCGGCAAGGTCGCGGTTGCGCGGCAGGTAGGTTTCAAGGATGCGCTGCGTCGCATCGATCGAGTGACCCGAGACGGAGGCGATCTGGGGGACGGTGGCGCCCGCCTCGGCCATCCGCAGCAGTGCGGTGCGGCGCAGGTCACGGGCCTGCGCATCGATGCCGGCGACGAGGGCGATGCGGCGGAAGCGGTTGTTGAATCGCGCATATGGCACGGGCCGACCACGGTAGGTGATGATCGTCAGACTTGCTCCCTTGCGGGACAGCGCATCGAGATGGGCGCGCAGCACCGGGTGTATCGGCAGGTCGAGAAGCACACCGGTCTTTTGCTGACGCAGCCGGATGGCCGCACCCGAATAGTGCGGCCACGCCATGCGCAGCACATCGGTCGGGCGCTGGGCGGTGAATTGCAGCAACAAGAAGGCGGTGACCATATGCGGGGCGGCGGCGGCAGCCGTGAGCCACCGGTCGATCTCCTCCTCGCTCCAGATGCGATCGCGCGGCTTTGATGTCCTGAGCCGCAGCCCAGCAGCGGCGTCGGTGTCGACGAGCCCATAATAGCGGGCTAGCTGGAACAGGTTTCTGAGAACGGCGGCGGCCTGCCGGCGTTGGTGGACTTTGGCGTAGGTCTCGATGAAGTCGACCACCGCTTGCCGGGTGAACGAGGCGAACGGCAGGCCGGGCCCGAGGGCTTCGATGTCGCGCAGATAGCGCTTATAGTATTTGACCGTGCCGGCGGCGAGCGCCTGGTAACCGTCGCTGTAGCGGTAACGCTGGATCAACCCGCCGATGCTGTCGCGCGGGAGTCCTTGGGGCAGCGGGATCGCGTCGGCGGCGTTATTGAGCTTCTCCGTCATCGCCATCCGATCGACCAGATTGTCGGGGAGGCGGGTCAGCGTGTGGCCGCGGCGCTGCCAATACCAACGCGCCTTTCCGTTGCGGTTTAGCCGGCGGGTGACGTAGCGCAGTCTTTCGAGCATCGATCGCTTTCAACAAGAGGTCTTCGGGATCCTCGATCGGGTTGACCCCGGACGAGGGCTGATCGGCGAGACTGTCCATCCACCGGTCGAGCACGCGCCGATCATAGACGACACGCTCGCCGATCTTGCTGGGTTCGGGACCGTGGCGCTGCAGGGTTTTGTCGCTGACACCGCAATATTCCGCCGCTTCGGCCAATGACAAGCCGCGTTTCGGGATGT
>CAWAFE010000030.1:0-60034 GCA_963781215.1 uncultured Alphaproteobacteria bacterium | reverse complement strand
GTAAGCCGTCCACGAAAAGGACGCCTGCCCGATCGTGCAGCTCGACGCGCACGAATAGACCGTCGTCTTAGTTCCTGCCAGCGGGGCGCCATTGTTGCTCGTTGCATTCATGACCGTAATGTATCCGAGGTCCGGATAGACGCCGGTCACTGTGTAGGTTACCGCCCCGCCGCCGTTGTCCAGCGAGAATCCTAACCCTGGAAACATCCATCCCAGCGTCTTCGCGTCCAGATAGAGGACATCCGATCCGCCCTTGTAGGACCATGTAACCGTCTCTCCTACGGTGGAATCGGTGAGGTTCTGTCCCCAGCTATAGCCGGGACATGAGGCTGAACGGAGAAAGGCATGCGTCAGCGTGCTGGAGTTCCAGTCCACCGACTTGAACACGGTCCGGCATGCGATCGGGGGATAAGAGCCGATCGCCCCAAGGGTGCCGCTGACCGTCGCATAGGTGGCCGGGGTCAAGTTCGGCGTGGCCCAAGGGCAAGGTTCATATCCGCAATAAGGGGAAGTCAGCTCACCACCAACGATGTTGACGTGGGCGGGATGGTAGCCGGCCCATGCGGGGGGCCTGAAGTAATTATTGTCCCAAGTGCCGGCGCCTCGTCCCTCGCTATTGAACTGCCCACCGCCACCTAGTTGATCGTAGCCATATCCACCGCTGTCGTAAACCCTCATGTTGAGTAGTGGCAGCCCGGACAATGACGAACCGGTAATTGCCGAATATATCTGCGCTTCGATGAGCAATGGCGATGCCGCCGCATAACTGCCACCCTGCAGTATGATGGCTCCGGTACCGCCAGCCTCTACGCCGATGAACGGGAATGACCGCTGACAGTATAGTAACGGCAACGCTGCTCCCGTCATGCTCGGGTCGTAATTGAAATACGGGTTTTTGACCTCGTTGGTCGTTGCCCCTCCCCACCCCGCCTGCGCGATGAAAAGCGAGCTACACGCACTCGGGTTCTCGATGTGGATCCCCTCCAGCGTGATGCCCATCCCCCGCGCAACGACGACGCGCTCTGCCGCGTATAGAGTAGTCACCGCCGCGACCTCTGCTTGCAAATCTGTCGTGGCGGTCAGGTCGTTGACACCGTAGTTGGCGAATACCCACGGTGACCAGATTTGGAAAGTGCCGACGCCCGTGCCTGTGTTCCACGCGGTCATTGTCAGAGGAATGACGCCAAAATGCGCGGTAACGATAGTATAGGAATCATATACCGCGCCCACGTACTGATCGGGCGAGGCGACCGTCGCGGTGAAGCTGTAGTCGTATCCGTTGCCATCCGCGACCTTGGAAAAGGCCGATACGCCAGAGATCCCGAACGACCCGCTCTGACCGCTTACTGCCGAGAGATTTCCTCCGAACACGCTAACGGGACGGGAAAGTTCCGAATCTATCGCGACGGTAGTGTATCCAAATGTCGGTTCGATCACATCATTTATGTCGGTTTGTGTACCGGTGAATAGAATGCCGTAGTATCCGTTTTCCCCACTCACCTTACGAAAGGTGTTGGAGTCATTCAAGCAACAAGCGCCGTTCGCATCGGTTTTGTAGAGGGCATAGAAGTTGCCAACGTAAGTATTCTCGACCAGATTTTTGCTTGAGCCGGCGCTGCCGCCCGAGAGCCCGATCCCGACGCCCGCGCTCGACTGCGCCCCGCGATATCCTCCGCCCGGCCCGATCACCGCGATATCCGATACCCGCATTCCCTGTCCTGGGCCAACAAGGAAAGCAATACCATTATTAAAGTTCGGCTGAATTCGACACCCTTGATAATTCCCAGATGCGGCCGGATCGCCGAAGAAAGACGTTGAGAATGCAAAATTAGACGGGCTTGATAAATTCGATCGCAGGTTCCCCGGCGGGTCTAGATAGATCGTGCTGGAGGTCTTGTAGGTACCGGCTGGGCAATAGACTTCCGTCAGATTATGGGCAAAGGCGTAGTCGATCGCTGCCTGAATCGCGGCTGTGTCGTCAGTGCTGCCGTTGCCGGTCGCGCCGAACCTCGAGTCTTTGATGTTGACCCAATCGTTCAGGCCGCTTCGGGGTGAGCCGAGGGCGTAGGTGGCGACCGCTGATGGCGTTGTGGTAACCGCAGGATTGGCCGCCTGATACATCGGGATCTGTTCGGTTCCCTGGAGCGTCGCCCCTGGCGATAGCTGGTTGATGGTCTGGCCGCTTTGAGCGAGCGCCGACCCCGCGCCCAGGAGTAACGACAGGAGGAAGGCGAATGAAGTTTCATCTTTATGATCCCTATTGAACCTTCAAAGGCATTCCGATATTGGCCAGTGCCATCACGCCAGGGTTCACCAACAGCAAGTTGCTACTCTGGGTGGGTGTCTGGCCGATCAGCAGAAATGCCCGCGCGCGCTCGGATGCCGCTGTGGCAGATCCGAGGATGACGGCGAGGACGAGAGCGTAGAGCAAGAGCTGCTTCATCACGATGGGCTCACAAAGATGGTGATCGTGCCGACCCCACTACCGGAACTCCAATTGCTACCGCCGGTCGTCTGAAGACAAATCCGGTCGCCGGCCGCAAGGCTCGCTGCGGTCACAGTCAAGGTCTGGTCTGTTGCTGCGGTGCCGTTCGCATTGAAACTGCCGGAATGGAGCGCCGTCCCGGCCGAACAGGCGACCCCGCTCGGGGCATGGTTTACTGCAACCGTCGCCGTCGAGCCGTTTGCGACCTCGACTGCTCCGACGATAGCATTTACGGTCATCGCCTGATTGATGACGGAAGCGATGGCGTTGTTCGGATTCTGGCCGGCGATCCAGCCGATGCTGATCGGGATCTGCTGAGCCTTGACAAAGGCGGTGGTCGCGATCTGCGTCGAGTTCGTTCCCTGCATAGCCGTCGGCGCGGTCGGGATTCCGCTGAGCGCCGGCGAGGCGAGCGTGGCATAAGCCTGGTTCTTCACGTACGCGGTAGTGGCGATCTGCGTCGTGTTGGTTGCGGTTGCGGCGGTTGGAGCCGCCGGCGTCCCGGCGAATGACGGTGAGGCCAGAGGGGCGAGCGCGGAGAGCTGTGTTCCTGTGTCCTGAAGCACCGTCCCAGAAGTGCCCGAGAATGTCGCGATATCGCCGGACACCGCGGAGTTCGGTCCCGTCACATTGCCGGACCCGGCGGGGGTCGCCCAAGTTCCGTCGCCGCGCCAGAAGGTCGAGGCCGACGCCGAAGTGCCCCCGTTGAGGTTGGTGACCGGAAGATTGCCGAGATCGCTGTAGGCGAGGCTCAGCGAGCCCCCCAACGACAGCGAATGGCTGTTGATCGTGACCGAAGAGTTCGCCAGATTGGCGTTCGGCAATCCGCTGATCAGCGAGTTCGCGATCAGCCCGCTCGAACTCGTCTCGACGATCGTGGAATTGCCGGTAATTCCGACCGGAAGGCCGGCGCTTAACGACGTGCCGGTCGTCCCGTTCCATTGCGGCAGATACGCGTTCGTGGAACTTCCCGGACCGCTCACATTGCCGGGCCCGGCGGGGATCGCCCAAGTACCGTCTCCGCGCCAAAAAGTCGAGGCCGACGCGGCGGTCCCGCCGTTGAGATTGCCGACCGGAAGATTGCCGGTTATGTCATTCGCAAGCCGGACGGTGCAAGTATTGTTCGCGCAGTTCAGGGTCTTATTTGTCAGTGTCTGTCCGCCGGTGAGAGTGGCGACGCTCGCGCTGGCGATTCCGCTGTCTCGAATGACGGTTCCGGTCGTCCCGTTGTACGAGGCCAGATCGGTGCTTACCGCGGTGCTCGGTCCGGTAACATTCCCCGACCCGGCAGGGGACGCCCAGGTGCCGTCGCCGCGCCAAAAGGTCGAAGCCGACGCTGAAATACCCCCGTTGAGATTGCCGACCGGAAGGTTGCCGGTCACGTCATTAGAGAGCCGGACGGTGCAGGTGTTGTTCGCGCAGTTTATGACCTTGTTCGTCAGCGTCGCTGCCGTGGCGTTGGCAGTGAGCGTATCCGTGGCGGCTGGGAATGTCAGCGTCCCGCTTGCCACAGCTGCGGCGTTGATGGTCGTTGATCCACTCGTCGCACCCTTAAGGACGAAATCGCCTGAATTGAAACTCTGCACGCCGCTCCAGGTATTTGCTCCGTTGAGCAGCGGAATGCTTGTCCCGCTCGTGCCCGTGCTGCTGATCGCCGCCGACCCGAGGCCGAGATTGGCGCGGGCCGTGCCAAGGTTCGTCAGATCCGAGAGATTGTTCGTTGCGCTGAGTGCGCCGATCGCCGTCGCCCAGCCTGAACACAGCTTCGTGTCGCTATAAGAGGTACCGTTGAATTGATCCACATAGAAGCAACTCTGCGATGGCAGCGGAATCGTCGTGGTGGTCGTCAAGGCGTCGACAAAGCTGTCTGCTCGTGTCGATGCGATACTGAGTGCAAACAGCAGCGCGGCGGAGAGCGTCCTCAGCAGGAATGACATGCCAATTTTCCTCCGGAATGGACCAGAATATTTCCGCCGCTATGGAGCCAGATCGTCCTGCTCGGACACTCGTTGGCGGTAATGGCTGTGATCTGGCCCGACCCGTTGATCGTGACAGTGGCGCAGGTATATGTGCCGGCCTGTGGTTGCGCATCGGCATCCTGCGACGTCCAGCCGAGGGTCAGCACGGCGGCGATGGCGAGAGGTATGCACCAAACCTTCATTGGGTCCTCAATCGAGCTGTGTCAGTGGATCGCAACATGGACGGCACCGTTCCAGAGTTCCCCTAAGGGGGACCGTGAGCTGCCGGTTATTTCGCTGATTTGGCCAATTCGGGTACGGCTGCCGTTCCGCTCATCGTGAGCTGAACAGTCAGGCACTCATCGCTGTGCCTAAACCCGCAGATTTTGATCGGTATCTCGACCCCGGCGCCCCTCAACGTCGCCGTCTGTGCGACGCCTCACCGTGTTTGTGATAATAGCAACGTTTGGGGCGCAGATCCGAAAAAACACCGAAACTCTCCTATCCTTCTCCGTCTCCTATTACACTAAGCTAGCGAAAATGTCAACAATAAAATTGCTATTATGAAAACTTGCGCGATCCGGCGCGGGCGGGGGTGCGGGGCGCACCGAATCCGGTATGCCACGGAACGTGTGCCTGCGCCGCGCGAAGCAGTATCGCTATTGCTTGCTTCCACCGCGGTGCGATTTGAATGGGTGACCATACTCAGAGGGTCAATGCGATGAAGGCGTCGAATGGATTGGTTTATATCGATCGTAACACCGGTCGGGGAATTTGCCATCACCGGGTCTCCGAAGCGCTGAAGCGGCGCGGGTTGTCGATCTCGCCGGCCGGCGTGCGCTGCGTCTGGCAGCGCCACGACCTGACCTCGATGAAGCTGCGCCTCAAAGCGCTCGACGCCAAGGTCGGCGCAGGAGGGCATCCTGTTGACCGAGGCGCAGATCGCCGCACTCGAGAAGGCCAAGGCCGACAAGGAGGCGCACGGCGAGTTCGACAGCGAGTGCCCGGGCTATTGCGGGGCGCAGGACACCTTCTATGTCGGCACGCTGAAGGGGGTCGGGCGGATCTACCAGCAGAGTTTCATCGACACCTACGCCAAGGTGGCCTTCGCCAAGCTCGGAGCCTGTCCTCGGGCGCGGCGACGCCGCGACCCGGGGGACCGCAAGACCCCGATCACCGCGGCCGAGATCCTCAACGACCGGGTGGTGCCGTTCTACGACGAGCACGGCATCCGGTTGTCGCGGGTGCTGACCGATCGCGGCACCGAGTTCTGCGGCAGCGAGAGCCACGAATACGAGCTCTATCTCGGCGCTCGAGGACATCGACCACACCCGCACCAAAGCCAAGAGCCCGCAGACCACTGATGTGATCGACAAGCGCTTTTTTTCGCGATCCCTGGTAACCTGCTGTCGCGCACCGGTGACCGCGTGGCGAAGAGCAGGGCATGAGGTGCGAGCCTTGCCGCGCAGCCGTTATCGTCGCTCCTCCTTTGCGGCGCCTGTGCGCGCCCTTGGTCCCCTCGGGTTCCAGCCGGTGACAAAACGCGCGTAAGCGGCCTCTGCCTGCTCGACCCAGCGCCGCTCCTGGTCGCGATGGCTCTTGATGTTGTAGGCATGCGCTGTTCCCTTCTGTCCGCGCGTTGCCTGGTGGCCGGCCCTGAGCTCGAGGTCGCGCAGCTTCCTGGCGTGCAGCGCCGGTCGGGCCCAAAGGTAGCTTTCGCCCTTGGTCAGTAGATGCCAGATCAAAATGGCGAGTTTGCGTGCCGTCGCGACGGCGGCGACATGTTGCCCGCGTTTGGTCTGCACCCGCAGAAAGAAGCTGCGCAGCGGGCCCGGCGCCCGTGCCGCGGCCCAAGCCGCCTCGACCAGCATGCCGCGGGCGTGCCCCGCCCTTGCTTGGTAATGCGCCCGTGATAGGCCGGTCCCGGTCCGGATTGCCGCACGCTTGGGTTCAGCCCGAGATAGCCGACCAGCTTTTCGGGTTTGGTGAAGCGCTCGATCTCGCCGATCGCGGCCACCAGCGCCAGCGCCACGACCATGTCGATGCCGGGAATGGTCATCAGGCGCTTCACCCTTTCGTCGGCGAGTGCCGATCGGGCGAGATCGCGTTCGATCACTTTGAGATCCTCGCCAAGCCGATCGAACTCGCGCCGGTGACGCTCTACCGCCACGCGCTCGTCACCAGGCAGGATTTGTTCCGAGAGCCAAGCACGGCCTTTGGGCCCGCATAGATCCTGATGTGGGCAGGATGGGATCAGATGGGCGTGCAGGATCGACTGGATGATGTTCTTCAGCCGCGAGCGCTGCCGCACGATCTGATTGCGTCGCGTCACCTGGCGGCGCAGCGCTTGGGTCGCTTCGTCGGCGATCCAGACCTCCGGCAAAAAGCCGCTGGCGTAGAGCTGCGCCAGCACGCTGGCGTCGATCGTGTCGGTCTTGATCTTGGCGCGCGCGATGAGATGGACCTGCTTGGGGTTGGCGATCACCACCCGGCGAACATGAGGACCGATCACCCCAGCGACTGAGGCAGCATTGCCCGTCGCTTCGATCACGACCACATCGTCCTCGGACAGCTGCTTTGCAAACGCCGCCAGCGTCTCGCGACGCATGATGACGCGCCCCAGCCGGCTCAGCTTGCCGTCCTTCCAGGCCACGGCTTCGGCAAAAGCACGGTGGATATCCAGTCCAATGATCCGCATGTCAGCCCTCCGCTCTCGATCCATCCAAACGGGAGCTTGCGGGCAACACGACACCTACTGATCCGCGCTCGCAGCGCATCCGGGCCAGTCGCAAGGGGCGGCCATGTAACGAGCTCGGGCTCGCAGCCCAGGGTCTGTCGGCGGCCTGCCCGCACTTTCGTGCTCCCGGCGCCCCGTGTCCCGGATGGGCTCACCATAACCCTTTTCCCGAAGGAACAGGCTGAACAGCGAGGGCGCCGAAATCATCATGCCGGATAACGGCATCTGCGAGCGCTTCCACCGCACCGTCCTCGACGAGTTCTATCGGGTGGCGTTCCGCAAGAGGATCTATCGGACCATCGACGAGCTGCAGGCCGACCTCGATGCCTGGATCGTCGAATACAACGAGCAACGGCCCCATCAGGGCCGCTGGTGCTTCGGCAAGACCCCGATGCAGACCTTCCTTGACGCGCTCCCCCTGGCAACCCCATCAGACCTTTCTTGACGTGCTTGCCCTGCGAAGGAGAAAATCATGGCCGCTTGACGACGGGCAACAGCTACACGGCACCAGACAGCCAACGCTGCCTGTCAGAACAAGTCTGAATTAATACAAACCAGCGCCCGATTGACCGCCTCCCAGATCCTGCCCCCAGTAGTGGTGTAGGAGCGCGGGGCCGCTCCAAGTCTCCGGCGGGTCTGGCCGGTTATGTCAGGCGGCCAGGGCGGGCAGCTTGACGAAGGGATCGTCGCTCAAAGGTGCCATGGTTTCCAGGGTCATGTAGCGGGCGCGCTGCACGGCCCATTCATCGTTTTGTTCGAGGAGGATAGCACCAACGAGCCGGATGACGGCCTCGTCGTTGGGGAAGATGCCGACGACCTCGGTGCGGCGCTTGATCTCGCCGTTGACGCGCTCGATCGGGTTGGTAACCGGTATGAAGATCGCGGTGCCCGCTCTTCCAGCCGGGATCGATTGCTTCCCGGCGTATGGTGCGACCATCCGGGACGAGGGGCACCGGGAGCACGCCAGTGGGCAGGCCGATGCATTAGATGAGCCGAGAGCTCGCGTTAGTAGCTGGCCGCCCCTGCGACCCACCCGGTTGCGCCGAGAGCGCGGATCCGTAGTTGTCGTGTCGCCCACTGCTCCCATTGAACGAAACGGAGAAGGAGCAGGTGATGCGACGGGTGATTGGCATGGACATCCACCGGACCTTTGCCGAGGTGGTGTTCTGGGAAGCGGGGAAGCTGCGTCCGGCGGGACGCGTCAGCATGACCCGCGCCGGGCTGGAGGGCTTCGGCCGCGGCCTCGGCAAAGAAGACGAGGTCGTCATCGAGGCGACCGGCAACGCGATGGCGGTCGTCCGTGTGCTGTCGCCCTACGTCGGGCGGGTGATCGTCGCCAACCCGCTGCAGGTCAAGGCGATTGCGCACGCACACGTCAAGACCGACAAGATCGACGCCGGCGTGCTGGCGTCGCTGCGAGCCGCCGACTTTCTGCCGGAGATTCTGGCTGCCTGATGCCGAGACCGAACGCCGGCGCCGGCTCGTGGCCCGACGCAACCAGGTGGTCCGGCATCGCACGCGGATCAAGAACGAGGTGCACGCGATCCTACATGCGCATCTGATCCCGCCATGCCCACATGCCGAGCTGTTCGGACGGTTGGGCCGGACCTGGCTTTCCCGGCAACTCGTCCCCGAGGACGAGCGGGCGGCCATCGACCGGCATCTGCGCGAACTCGACCGGTTGGGCGAGGATCTGTCGGTTCTCGACCGGGAGATCGCGCAGGCGACCGTCGACGATCCGGCAATCAAGCGCCTCCTGACGATCACCGGCGTCAACCTGATCGTCGCGGCCGGCCTGGTGGCGGCGATCGGCGATGTGCGGCGCTTTCGCAATCCCGAGAAGCTGGTCAGCTATGTCGGCCTGAACCCGCGGGTTCGGCAATCCGGCCTCGGGCTTGCCCAGCACGGCCGCATCAGCAAGCGCGGCCGTTCGCATGCTCGCGCGATGCTCGTCGAAGCGGCCTGGGCGGCGGCCAAGGCGCCAGGCCCGCTACGCGCCTTTTTTCTGCGCATCCGAGCCCGGCGCGGTCACCAGATCGCGGCCGTCGCTGTCGCGCGAAAGCTGGCCGTGCTGTGCTGGCATCTGCTGACCAAGAACACCGATTACCAGTGGGCGCGCCCAGCCCTGGTTGCAAACAAAGTGCGGTCAATGGAGCTGCAAGCCGGTCAACCGACTAGGAAAGGCAACAAGCGCGGCGCCGCCTATGCCTATAACCTCAAGGAGCTGCGTGACCGGGAGATCGAGCTCGCCCGCCATGCCGAACAAGCCTACGAGCGCTTTGTCAGCCAATGGCAACGGCGCGGCAATTCGAAGCGGCGCACGGGCGCCGCAACGGAGGAGCGACGCTGAAGGCTGCGCGGCCGGGCTTGCATCCTCGATCCCAGCTCTTTGCCGCGCGGTCGCCCGTGCCGCCTCAGGATAGCAGGTCGCAGCGGAAAGGCTTGTCGATCTCATCCGTCGAGTGCAACTTCGGGCGGTGTGCCGGCGGGAAGCTCATATAGGCGAGGACGTCGCTCTCGGCCTCATCCATCAACTCGGCGAGCTTCTTGACCCTGGGGCGCAGCTGGTCGGCGACCTGTCGCCATTGGCTCCGGGCGGCCTCGGCGTCGTCCTGGGCGAAGGCGGTGGCGATGAAGGCCGAGACGACGCGGCGGCCCTGCTTGCCGGCATGCGCCAGCGCGTTGCGCATGAAGTGGACGCGACAGCGCTGCCACGAAGAGTTCAGAACCTTGGCGATGGCCGCCTTCAGCCCCTCGTGGGCATCCGAGACGACGAGCTTGACGCCGCGCAGACCCCGCCTGGCGAGTTTGCGCAGAAAATCGGTCCAGAAGGTTTCGGCCTCCGAGGTGCCGATCGCCAGGCCCAGCACCTCGCGCCGGCCGTCGCCGTTGACGCCGACCGCGACGATCACCGCGACCGAGACGACGTGGCCGTCGCGCCGCGCCTTCACATAGGTCGCGTCCAGCCAGACATAGGGCCATTCGCCTTCGAGCGGACGGTCGAGGAAGGCCGTGATCTTGCCGTCGATCTCGCCGCACAGCCGGCTGACCCCCGCCTTCGCAGGGGCAGGCTCTGGCTCTTGGAGATGCCGGTCATGCCCATCGCCCGGACCAGTTCGTCGACCGAGCGGGTCGAGACACCCTGGATGTAGGCCTCCTGGATCACCGCCGTCAGCGCCTTCTCGGCCAGGCGGCGCGGCTCGAGGAAGCCTGGGAAGTAGCTGCCCCTGCGCAGCTTGGGGATGCGCAACTCAACCGTCCCGGCGCGGGTCTCCCAGTCGCGCTCGCGATACCCATTGCGGTGGGTCAGCCGATCGGCGCTGCGTTCACCGCGCGCCGCGCCGGTCAGGGTCTCGACTTCCAGCTCCATCAGCCGATGCGCCGCGAACCCGATCATCTCGCGCAACAGATCGGTGTCCGAACTCTTCTCCAAAAGCGCTTGTAGGCTCATCATCTCGTCGGTCATCGTCGGGTCCTTGGTTCGCGTTGAGGGGTGCAACCAAAACCCTACCGGAGACCTGCGATGACCACCGCTGTGGATAAGTAGCCCGCCGCCGCCTGACTCTCGGCGGTCGCTGCGGCGGGCTACTTACCCACAGCTCTTACACCACCCCAAGGGACACGACCGCCTCCCAGGTCTCGGCGCGAATCGCGCTGATGGTGCGATGCAGGACTGACTTCTTCGGTAACCACGCCAGCGGCGAGCGGGCAACGGCGCGAAAGGACGCCGAATCTTCCAGGTGAAAGGCCAATTCCTCGTAACTGAGTTGCCGCTGCTGCTTCAAGAGCGCGCAGCGCAGCACCGTTTCCGCCGGCAACCCCCGCCGCCCGGTCTGGCACAGGCCCTCGCGCCGCAGATCGCCCGCCACCAGGCTCACCAGCGCACGCTGCTCATCCAGCCAGCCAGAGATTGCCTTCAGCTCGCCGCCGATCTGGTGTCCGGCAAAGACCTCGAATATCGTGGCCTGGACGGTGCGTTCCTGACGCATGGTCGGCTCCGGCGGTGCAGGCTGGGCTTTGGCTTGAGTGGCTTCCCGAAGCTTACCCGAAAACCGCCGGGCCTATCTCAAAAAACACGCGATTGCATAAGTGATTCTAGCAGCTTAGAGCGGCTTCCGATCAGGTTGCATAACCGGCCTTGGCAAAGAAGTTGCGGCATTCCTGCGGCGGGTAGAGGTCGAGGGTTCGCCCGATGGTCTGCCAGAGGCCGTCGCGGGTGCGTTCTGCGGCCTTGCGCAGCGCCGCCTTGAATTTGGCGAAGGCCTGCTCGATCGGGTTGAGGTCGGGGCTGTAGGGCGGCAGGTAGATGAGGCGGGCGCCCTGCGCGGTGATCGCGTCCTCGACGCCGGCGATTTTGTGGCTGCTCAAATTGTCGAGCAGGACGATGTCGCCCGCGCGCAGCGTCGGCGCCAGCATCTGCTCGACCCCCGCCTGCGCGGGGGCAGGCGCCAGCCCGGAAGCGCTCGCCGTTGATGGCGCCGTCGAAGACGCAAGGTGCGGTGATCCCGCTGCGCCGCAGGCCGGCCACCAGGGTGGTGATCTTCCAATGACCGTGCGGCACCGGCGACAACAGCCGCAGTCCGCGCGCCGCCCGGCCGCGGCGCCGCGTCATGTTGGTGGCGGCCCAGGTCTCGTCGATGAAGATCAGGCGGTCGGGATCGAGCGCGGGCTGGCGACGGATGAACTCCCGCCGCTTCTCGGCGACGTCGGCGCGGTCCTGCTCGGCGGCATGGAGGCTCTTTTTTTGAGCGTGATGTTCTGCGCCTTGAGGAACCGCCACAAACTCGACAGCCCGATGCTGATCCCGTGCCCCGCCAGGGCGCCGCGGATCTCCTGCAAGGTCAGGTCCGGCTGCTTGGCCAGCAACTCCAACACTGCCGGCCGGTGCGCGACCAGGCGCGAGCGGTGGTCGCCGCCCATCGCGCGCGCCTGCGCATGACCTTCCGCGCGCACACGCTGCGCCCAGCGAATTGCCGTGCTGACACTGACCCCAAAACGGCCCGCCGCCGACCGCGCCGACGCTCCCGCACCCACCGCTGCCGCTACGCGATCACGCAAATCCCCCGAATATGGTGTCGGCATATCGTCCCCCAACGACATGTTGCGTCACCATTGTCGCCGATCCACTCCCGCTGGAAACTCATTATCTTTTCGAATCTACCTGATCGGAAACCGCTCTAGCGTTTATGGACGGGCACTAGTCTAGGATAGGCGTTACGCCGGATCTGTTGAAGTTGAAACAGCTGCCGGCCCAGGAACCCTGACTTTCCGCGTTGGAAAACTGAAAGCGGCGCTACGATAGGACGTCGCGCGATAAGTCGACATCCGCATCGTTGCGGAGGACCCCCGCCGCACGGTGGCTCTTATCGAATACGAGCCGCACCCCCGCTGCTTCGATCGCGAGTCGCATCGCTGCGATTCTGTTCCGGTGCGGCATCTTTCGCCCGCTCTCGAAAGATTGCACTGTCCGCTCCGATACATTTGCTCGTCTCGCAAGCTCAACTTGCGACCAGCCAAGCCAGCCGCGCGCGGCGCGACTTTGCTCCGGTGTCATGACGTGAGGGCGCGAAGAATTTCGGCCTACCCACTCAAGATTGCTTGATCGCCGCAAATATGCGTGTTATAAGCAAAAATACGGGGTACCGCATTACGGGAGAAGATCACTGGCCACCCTCGAAAACGCCGACCACGGCCCGACCGGACGACACACCCACCCATCTACGATCCCAACCGATGGGCCAGTGCAGCGGTTGCCCGCTGTGCAGCCAGCCGGTCAGCGAGAGACAAGATCATCACATTACGAAGGAGATCGAAGCTTGCTTCCAACGGCAGGTCAAGGCCGAGGTCGAGGAGGCTCGCCCGAAAGCCGCCGAGCACGTGTCAAAACGGTTCTGGCTAGGCGGGAGAAAATGCCGAGCCGGACAAGAGGAATTCTGATGGAGGCGCATGCTAACCCCACGGGACTAGAGGCCGAGCAGAGCGAACGGCCGGGTGAGCGGCTACTGCCCGCGCCACCATCGGACAGCGCCTCGACGGTTTTGGCGTTGATCGAAAGGGTGGCGCTCGACTCCCGCGTCGATGTCGAAAAGCTCGAACGCATGATAGCGATGCATGAGCGCATCCAAGCGAAAGAGGCCGAGCTCGCATACAACGCAGCGAAGGGCCGTATCCTGAAAAAGCTCGCGCGAATCAAGATCGTCAAGAACAAATCCGCTCTGTACGAGATCGAGAAGGGAAGGCCCCAAAAGGGCATCTACGAAGCCTTCAAATATGCTCCCCTGGAGGAGATCGACAAACATCTGCGCCCGCTTTTGGCGGAAGAGGATATGGATCTCTCCTATTCCGACGAACCGCAGACGGGCGGCGATATCCTGATACGCGGCCGCCTGAAGCACCTGCCGGGTGGCCATTATGAAGATTCCTTTATGCTGGCCCCGCTGGACACCTCGAGTGGCAAGTCGCACGTGCAGGCCGTGGGAAGCACCAATTCCTTTCTCCGTCGCTACGTCGCCTGCAACATCTTCAACATCGTGGTCGTCGGGGACGATGACGACGGAGCCGAAGGGACAATCGACCAGGCACAGACTAAGACGATTCTCGATCTCGTTAAAAAAGCAAAAGTCGGGTCGAAGTTTCTCAAATACATGAAGGCCCAGAGCGTCGAGGAAGCCGGTTCTCTCGAGGCTGCAATAGCGTCGATAGCCGCCCGGGACTATCGCAAGGCGATTAGCACTCTAGAGGAACAGATGAGTAAGGCAGAGGTCAGCCATGCCAATCTTTCATGACGTGGCGCAATATTCGGAAGAGTATGACCGCCTCAAGCTGGGGCTCCCGACAAGCTCCCACTTTCACAAGATCATCACGCCCCAAGGCAAGCCCTCGAAACAGTGGCGGGAATACGCCTGCGTCCTGATTGCCGAGCGGATACTACAGCGAAAAATCGAGTTTTATAATTCGCCCGCTATGGAGCGGGGCTTGATCGTCGAGACTGAGGCGGCCGATTGGTATGAATTCGATCAAGACGTAACCGTTCAGAGGATCGGCTTCATCACCGATGACAATCGCACGATCGGATGCAGTCCTGATCGGCTGGTCGGCGACGAAGGCCTGTTGGAAATCAAGGCCCCTCTACCGCAGACTCAGGTCGAATACTGGATTTCCGGAGAAGTCAACGAACGTTTCCGGCCTCAGTTGCAAGGTCAGCTCTACGTTTCCCGGCGAAGCTGGGTCGATATCGTCTGCTGGCACGACGTGCTTCCAAAGGTTGTGATGCGGGTTGAGCCGGATGAAAAGTTTATCGAAGCCCTCGACCGCGAACTGCAGATCTTCAACTACTTTGTCGAGCGCGTGATGGAGAAGATCCACACTACGAACGAGATGCCGGTCCCGCAAGGGAGACTGGCGTTGAAGGCGGCACTACGAGCAAGCCTGGAGATTGTGTGGTGACCGAACCACCGAACCGCCACCACCTCCACTGTCCTAAATGCTGGCGAAGTCGGCGGGGTCGATCTGGCGTGGCCCATTACAGTTTACCTTGCGCCTGAACACGAACGCGGCGGCAATTTTCAAAACCGATGCCCGCTCCTCGTATCCCCCGTACGGTAGCGCGCAGCAAGTCCAAGCCCAATTTGCGTAGGCGCGTGCCGCACCTAGCTTTTGTCCGTCAGCTCCCCTGCGTTGCGTGCGGCAGACCAGCACCATCACACGCCGCGCATGTGCGTACGGGAACCGATGGCGGTATGGGAATCAAGCCGGGCGATCGCTATGTCGTTCCATTGTGCACCGCCTGCCATGCGAAACAACATCGGGTCGGCGAGCTTACCTTTTGGTCCGCGCTCCGTTTCGATCCTCTCAATGTGGCTTTGCGGCTGTGGACTGTATCATCCGATGTAGAAGCCGGGGAGCGCACTGTCTTTCGGGCGCGACAACTGATCAATCTGGCGAAGTCATATGGCTGAGTGAGCGCACCATATTTTCAGACCAGATCCTTACCGTCGGCATTCGTGAGTTTCGCGCCGTCAGCGGCTTGCGGTGCTCGTCACCACATAGAAGAAGCTGGTCGCGCCCGCGGCAACCGGGATGGCTTTCCCTGTGGGCCGGCCCGTCTCGCAGTATGCAGGTGACGAGGATTGCGCCGGACTGGCCGACGCCGAGCCTCATGCATAGGAGACGGGTCGTGCGGATGGTATCACGTATGTCGGTTTTGACGTTCACAAGGAGGGGATCGTCGTGGCGATAGCCGAATGCGGCATCCGCGCCGACGTTCTGGAATACGGTCGTATCGCGAATACGGCGACAGCCTTGGATCGGCTGATGCCCAAGCTCGGTGACGGCGGCGTGAGGCTTCGGTTCTGCTACGAGGCGGAGCCGTGCGGCTATGGCATTCACCGTCAGGTGTCGACGCACGGCCACGGATGCGTCGTCGTTGCTCCTCGCTGATCCCGAGGCGCGCGGGCGACCGGGTCAAGACCGACCGGTGGGATGCAGCCAGTCTGGCGCGACTGCATCGGGCGGGCGAGCTGACGGCAGTATGGGTTCCGGAAGTTGGACACGAGGCGATGCGCGATCTGGTGCGCGCCCGTCTCGATGCGGTGTTGCGCCGGGCGCGCCGTAGCTCTCGGGGTTTTTGCTCCGCCAGGGCTGCCATTACGGCCGGGCAACCTGGACCAAGCTGCGTCGCCGCTGGCTGGCGGGTCTCAAGTTCGAGCAGGCGATGCATCACCTTGTGCTCGACGATCACATTTAGGCGGTCGAAGCTGCCGAGGTTCGGCGCAACCGGCTGACGGCGCAGATCGAGGCGATGCTGCCGGACTGGATGTTGGCCCCGGTGGTAGCGGCGCTGCAAACGATGCGGATTGGCCGTTTTCCAAAACGGAAAAATCCAGGACGAGCTGCGTGAGGTTGAGCAGCTGGAGGCAGAAAGTCATACCGAGAAGAGAGCGGCCTTTCACAAATGCGACCTTTCTAACGTGATAGAATGCGCTTTCCCCATGTTCTAGAGGACCAGCCTACGAGGCCCTAATTACTTGGTATTGGACTTTCCGTCCCCCGAGGGGCGGCCGACGGGATGCTTCGCCGCCCGGGTCAGCAACGGCGCCTCGCACCGGGTCCAGAGCCCGTATGTAATTGGCACGATAATATATTGACAATTATAGATAACGTATGATATTCGTCAAAGCTCCAAAGGGGTAACCGGTGAGGATCGGGGGATTTTGCTTTCAACGGATGGGCGGTGCCCGTCCCATGCGACGCATATCAAGAGAACGCGGGGGCCATGACGAGCGAACGACAGAAGGCCGCTAACCGGGCGAACGCTCTCCACTCCACGGGGCCAAAGACGCAGGAGGGGAAAGCCGCTGTCCGCTTCAACGCGTTCCGGCACGGCCTCCTTGCCCGGGATATCGTCCTCCCAGGAGAAGACGCGGACGCCTTTGAAGATCTCTGGAACCAGGTTCGGGCAGACCGCTCACCGGTAGGGCCGATTGAGGAATTCCTCGTGGATCGTGCGGTCAACGCCATGTGGCGGCTCCAGCGCTTGGCACGGGCGGAGACTGCGCTGTTCCATTCGCGGGTGCAGGGGCTCAAGGCGGACCGGCTCGCAATCAAGGTCCGCTCCTACGAGGTGACGTTCCCAGGATTTGAGCTTCCGACCCGCATCACGGACAAAGCAGCGCATGCAGAAGCGCGGGAGGCGCTTGGGTGCGCTATATATGAGCGGGATCGGGACGAGGTCCTTCTCGGACGCGCGATCGACGCTGACGCCAAGGAAGGGGACGCCTTCGCCAAGCTCGCCCGCTACGAGAGGAGCTTGGAACGGTCACTCTTTCGGGCCCTCGACGAGCTCCGCCAGCTACAGGACCGACGCCGGAATCGTCCCGCGCCTCGCGGTTCGGATGCCGTTACGCTGGTCGCAGGAGATACAGAATGACAAGCTTTTGGCCGACTACTCAGAGCTGAGAGTGCGGCCGAAAAATATTTTTTGCGAAACAAAGCCATCTAGCCCTTCCGCCCAATCGGTTGCACGTGTTAAGGTAGATCGAGATGGCCGGACCTTCGTTGTGAAGTGGCACGATAAGGCGACTTCGACCCTGGGGGAGCTGAGCGAGAGGTCTCCGCATTCAATCCGAAGAGCTGCCGCCTTGCTGCGCCACTGCTCCGGAGCTCGGTCGCCCAATAACGGCGGAATGGGGCGGTGCCGGCTGCGCGGCGACGCGTTTGGGGCTTTGCGCCGGCTCGGCCGTCGCCACAATGCCTGCCGGGATTTGCCAAGCGGGCGGAGACGCGGGATAGTCACCGGTGCCGAGACGAGATCGAAGGTCGCGAGATGAGCATCGTGCAAGAGCTCTTCGATGATGCGATTGCGCTGCACAAGGACGGGCTGAGCCCGAGCCGGATCGGGCTCGCGCTGACAGACCGCTGGGAGGCCGAGCAGCTGGAAACGGGCGGAGAAGTGCGGCGCACCCGGAGCAAGACGGGTGCTCTCGAGCTGCGCTTTCCGAGCGGCGAACGGATCCTGTGGGACGGCGCCGAGTGGCGTTATCTGCCGGCCTGATTTGGGATGCCCGCAATCGTTGCCCGCGTCGGCGATTCGCGGCTACGCTGCCGGGCAGGACAATTTCGGAGAACAACATGACCGCCCAGCCGCAAGCCGCGCCCAAGAACCGGGACAAGCCCGAAGCCCTCTACGACAAGCTCGAGGAGCGCGTGCTGGCGCGCGATCAGATCGGCACCGGCGAGGTCTATTACGATCTGCTGCGGGCCGGGCGGCCCTTGACCGAGATGCTGGGCGAGGCGGCGCGCATCCACGCCCCCTACACGCACGTGCCCTACCACGAGCGGATCGACAACGGCTTTGTCAATTTCGTCAACAACGACCACTGCCTGTTGAGCGCCCGCGCCACCCTGCATCTGAGCAAAATGGTGCCGCCGGAGTGCGCCGGGCTGCCGATGGCGCAGACCTTCTGGTACATACCCACGGGCCTCGACATCTGGAACCAGAAGATCCTGAAGGCGCCGGGCCACTACGCGCGCGCTCCGGGCTTCTCGATGCCGCCCGGCCCGCCGCCGGCCCCGGAGGTCGTCTGGCCCGACCAGGAGCCGCTGCCGCTCTCGGGCCCGCTCGACGAGCGTCTAGACCATTGGATGACCCTCGTTCATCGCGGCCAGGTGATCGACGCCTACCGCGTCTTTCTCGGCCTGATGCAAAACTCGGCCGAGCGCAGGGCGGTGCTGGCCCAGCTGGTGCTTGCCGGGCTGATGGATGTGCAGGACCGCGCCCTCTACAACCGCTCCTACACGACCGGGCACAAGGCCTTTCGCGCCCGCGCCACGGTCGAGCTCGGCAACGCCATCGGCTGGGACGACGCGCATCAGGTGGTTTATGCCGGCGCGCTCGACATGGCGGTCGGCCCGCGCTGGTACTCGACCTACGAGATGGCGTGCAACTGTGTGACGATGTTCATCGAGGGTGAGGGCGTCCACGCTGTCCCCTACCGCGGCACGACCGAGCGCGAGCGGGGATTGCTCGCCAATACCGAGACCCTGAGCCCGGCCGAGCAGGACGTGCTGATCGACACCGTGATCCGCCAGCCCGAGCCGGCCTTCGTCGAGAGGCTGACCGCGTTGCTGCTCGCCGGCAAAAGCCCGCGCCGGCTCCTCGATGCGCTGCAGGTCGGCGCCGCCCAGGTCATTCTGGAGACACAGAATCAGAACAACTTCTCATTACCGCAGCATTGCTATGAATATCTGAATACGCTCGGCTGGTATTACGACAATTTCGAGCATCCGCAGCAGTTGAAGCTGCTCTACGTCGCCGCCGCCTATCTCAATCGGGCGGCTTGGCACCAGCACCACACCGGCGATCTCCACCCGGTCGAGATCCGTGCCCCGAGCGGCGCCGACAAGCTGTCGCCGGCCCAGTTGCTTAGGCGGGTCAACGCCGCGGTCCTCGCCCTGAACGGGCCGGAAAGCGTGGCCTGGACCAAGGCCTATGTCGAAAGCGGCGCCGATCGTGGGCCGCTGGTCCAACAGCTGGCGCTCCTCGCCAGCCGGCTCGGCAACGACCCGCACAACCAGGAAATCGGCAAGTGCCTGCTTAGAAGACTACGGCAAAAACCGCGGCCATGATTTCGGACCGGCTGCTCCTGGCCTGCGCCCAGCACACCGCCGTCCACCGCAAATATGGCGACCCGCTCGACGCCAGCCGCCGGTTCGGCAAGGCAATGGGCATCGCCGCCCTGCAATGAGAGGGCGGCTGCCGCTGCGGTGAGCGCGGCCGTGGGCGGGCTTCGTCGGCTCGCTCGCATCGCCGCCGTGCTGCTGGCGGTCGCCGGTGCTGGTCCGGCGCATGCCGACGACATCACCGCAATCTATGTCGCTTTCTGGGCCGGCGTGCCGGCGGCCGAGCTCCGCCTGATCTTGAGCGACGGCACTTCGTCCTACCGGCACCAGATCGAGATCGAGACCGAGGGCCTGCCGCGTCTCTTGTCGCGGTTTGCCGGAACCGCCCTGGCCGAGGGGTCGCTCGCCCAAGGCGGCCGGGCCACGCCGTCGCATTACGATGCCGTCTACGACCTGCGAAAGCGGCGCAACAGCCATATCAGCATGCGCTTTGTCGGCCGCGCTGGCGCCGTCGTCGCCGAGCGCGGCGCCGATGACACCAGCCGCAAGCCGCCGCTCGCCGAGGCGCTCCGCCGCAATGTCGTCGATCCGCTGACCGCGCTCGAACGCATCCGCCAGGCGCTGCGCGGCCATGGACTGGCGGCCGACGGCACGTTTTCGGTACCGGTCTATGACGGCGCGCGGCGGTTCGATGTACTGGGGCATATCCCGCCGCAGCAGGATCGCAGCAGCGGCGTCGTGCGGGTCGAGCTCAGCCTGCGCCCGATCGCCGGCTTCAAGGGCGAGTTCGAGCGACGACGGCGACCCGGACGACGCCCCCCGCCCAGTCGAGCTTCGGGTCAGCGACGATGCGCGGCTGGTGCCCCTGTCGATGACGGTGCGGGTCTTCTTGATGCCGCTCGTCGTGCAGCTTCACCGCCTGTGCAAATCGGCGGAGCCCTGCTCCTAGCAAGTGCGCGAAACGCCGGTCTATCTGCCTTTGACGTGGCGAACCGGGGATGGTGGAGCTGCGCGGCTTGGCCCGGCCCTGGAGGGCCATCTGGGGTTCGGCATCGGCCCATCCGCTGCCACCCACGCCGCGCGGCGGCGACGGCTTCATTTTGGACCCGAGGAGGCTCTCCCGTTGGACAGACCCCGCGAGGCGGCCATATAACCGGCGGCATGGACAAGGTCCCGTTCCTGAAGATGCACGGCCTCGGCAACGACTTCGTCGTGCTCGATTGCCGCCGCAATGCGGTCGCGGTCGGTGCCGCGGGCGCGCGGGCGCTGGCCGACCGGCATACCGGGATCGGCTGCGACCAGGTCATTCTGCTGGAACGGGCGCGACATCCCGCTGCACAGCTCCTGATGCGCATTCGCAACCCCGACGGCAGCGAGGCCGAGGCCTGCGGCAACGCCACGCGCTGCGTCGCCTCCCTCATGCTCCGGGAGACCGGCGACCCGCGCGTGCGGATCGAGACCATCGCCGGGCTGCTCGACGCCGAGATCGTGGCGGACGGGCAGATCGCGGTCGATATGGGTCCGGCGCGGACCCGGTGGGACGAGATCCCGCTCATACGGCCAATGGACACGGACCGCGTCGAACTCGAGATCGGCCCGCTGTCCGCTCCGGTCTGCACCAATATCGGCAACCCGCACGCGACGTTCTTCGTCGACGACGCCGAGACGGTCGATATCGCCACGCTCGGCCCGCTCCTCGAGCATGACCCGATATTCCCGCAGCGCGCCAATATCGGCGTCGCCTCGATCCGCGGCCGCGGCCAGATCCGGCTGCGCGTCTGGGAGCGCGGCGCCGGCATCACCCGCGCCTGCGGCAGCGGCGCCTGCGCCGGCCTGGTCGCGGCCTGCCGGCGGGGCCTGAGCAATCGGCGCGCCGCCGTGGTCCTCGACGGCGGCAGCCTTGACATCGCCTGGCGCGAGGACGGGCACGTGATCATGACCGGGCCGGCGGCGCTTAGCTTCGAGGGCGCGTTCGACCCGGCCTTGCTCGCCGCGGGCTGAGCCCGAGCCGATGCGCGAGAACGAGGTCATCACCTTCGGCTGCCGGCTGAACGCGTTCGAATCCGAGGTGATCGGCCGCGCCGCGGCCACCGCCGGGGTTGAGGGTGCGGTCATCGTCAACACCTGCGCGGTTACCGCCGAGGCCGAACGCCAGGCGCGGCAGGCGATCCGCCGCGCCCACCGCCGCCATCCCGAGGCCAGCATCATCGTCACCGGCTGCGCCGCCACGCTCGACCCGGACCGGTACGGCGCGATGCCCGAGGTCGACCGCGTCCTGGACAACCGCGCGAAGCTCAGCCCGCAGAGCTACGGCGCCGCGCCGGCGGCCGATGTTGAGGAGACCGCGGCCCACCTGGTCGACGGGTTCGAGGGTAAGAGCCGCGCCTTTCTGCAGGTGCAGCAGGGCTGCGACCACCGCTGCACCTTCTGCGTGATCCCCTATGCCCGCGGTCCCAGCCGCTCGGTACCGATGGGCGAGATCGCCAGCCGCGCCCGTCGGCTCGTCGCCGGCGGCTGCCGCGAGATCGTGCTGACCGGCGTCGATCTGACCGCCTACGGCGCCGATTTGCCGGGAACGCCGAGCCTCGGCCAAATGGCACGACGGCTGCTCGGCGCGGTGCCCGGGCTTCCGCGCCTGCGCCTCTCCTCACTCGATCCGGCCGAGATCGACGCCGATCTGTGGCGGCTTTTGGCCGACGAGGAACGGCTGATGCCGCATCTGCACCTGTCGTTGCAGGCCGGCGACGACATGATCCTGAAGCGGATGAAGCGGCGGCATTCGCGGGCCGAGGCGGTGGCCGTCGCCAATCGTGCCCGCGCCTTGCGCCCGGAGGTGGCGCTGGGGGCCGATCTGATCGCCGGCTTCCCGACCGAGGACGAGGACATGTTCCGCCGCAGCCTCGACCTCGTCGCCGAATGCGGGCTCGCCTTTGTCCATGTTTTTCCGTATAGCGCCCGGCCGGGCACCCCCGCCGCCCGCATGCCGCCGCTGCCGCAGAGCGTCGTCAAGGAGCGCGCGGCCCGGTTGCGCGCGGCGGGCGAGGCGGCGCTCGCGGCCGAGCTGCAATTGCGGATCGGCAGCGCGACCGATGTCCTCGTCGAGCGCCCGGAAATCGGTCGGGCCGCGTTCTACGCGGCGGTCGGCTTTGCCGGGCCCGCTGATCCGGGGTCGGTGCAGCAGATGCGTATCGTCGCCAGCAACGGGCGACAGCTCGTCGGAGTGCCGATCGCATGAGGTTCTGGCGGCGCGGCGTCCCGGCCGACACCGTCGAAGACGCGGTCGAAGAGACTTTGGCGGCCGACCCTCCAGAGGCGCCCCCGCTCACGGAGAGCGGCGAAAGCGAGGAGCGGCGGGGCTGGTTCGGCAGGCTGCGGGCGGGGCTCGCCCGCAGTTCGGCGCGGCTGACCGAGGGCATCAACACCATCTTCAACCGCCGCCGGCTCGACGACGAGGCGCTTCTCGAGCTGGAAGAGCTGCTGATCGCCAGCGACATGGGGGTCGGCGTCGCCGCCGAGGTGGCCGAAGCCCTACGCCGCACCCGCTTCAACCAGGAGGTGTCGCCGGAGGAGGTTCGCGCGGCGCTGGCCGAGGAGGTCATTCGGCTGGTCGAGCCGGTGATGAAGCCGTTGCGCCTGGACCCGGCGAAGAAGCCATTCGTGATCCTGGTCGTCGGCGTCAACGGCAGCGGCAAGACGACGACGATCGCCAAGCTCGCCAAGCAGTACCGCGACGTCGGGCTGAAGGTCGTGCTCGCCGCCGGCGACACCTTTCGTGCCGCCGCGGTCGCGCAATTGCGGGTCTGGGGCGAGCGCACCGGCTGCCCGGTGGTGACCGGGCCCGACGGCGCCGATGCGGCGGGGCTCGCCTACGATGCGCTGACCCAGGCGCGCGAAGAGGGCAGCGACGTATTGTTGATCGACACCGCCGGGCGGCTGCATAACAAGGCCGATCTAATGGCCGAATTGCAGAAGATCGTGCGGGTATTGAAAAAGGTCGATCCGCAGGCGCCGCATTCGGTATTGCTCGTGCTCGATGCGACGACCGGCCAGAATGCGCATGCGCAGGCGGAAATCTTTCGCGATATGGTCGGTGTCACCGGCATCGTCATGACCAAGCTCGACGGCACCGCGCGCGGCGGCGTGCTGGTCTCGCTGGCCGAGAAATACGGCATCCCGATTCACGCCCTCGGCGTCGGCGAAACCGCCGACGATCTGCGCCCGTTCGAGGCGCGCGCCTACGCCCGCAGCCTGGTCGGGCTCGACGCTTGATCTTGGGCGATCGGCCGAGGCATGACACGATCTCATCGGCAACGGCGTTCAGTGATCAAGCGCCGGCTCGATCTCGTCGAAGCTTGATCTCCGCGGTCAGGAGCCGGGGGGGTTGATGCGGGCGGTGAAGTCGCGGGTGGTGCGCGCCTCGCGATCGTGCTGCAAGGCCCAGCGGATCGATGGGAAGGCGAGCTCGCCCCAGGGGATATCGTCCCAGCGAAAAAGCGCGACTTCGAGGCTCTCCGGCCCGGCGGAGACCTGCTCGTCGAGCAGGCGAGCGCGATAGATCAGCTGCACCTGGCTGATCCGCGGGATGTCGTAAATGGCGAGCAGGCCCTCGATCTCGATCCGCGCCCGCGCCTCTTCCCAAGCCTCGCGCTCGGCTCCGGCGCTAGCCGATTCGTTCAGTTCGAGATAGCCCGCGGGCAGGGTCCAAAAGCCGTAGCGCGGCTCGATAGAGCGGCGGACCAGCAAGATGCGCTCACCCGAGCGGGCGACCGAGCCGACGACGATCTTCGGGTTATCATAAAGGATATAGCCGCAGTCGGCGCAGATCATGCGCTCGCGATTGTCGCCCTCGGGGATGCTGCGCACCGAGGGGCCGCGCGAGGCTGGGACATCGTCCGACATCGCAGACTCACCGGCCGCGCTCAGCTCGCAACCTTGGGCCGGCGCCGCGCGGCCGTCGCACCCAAAAGATCACTCCGCGCCATCTCGGTCGATCGAATTGCTGGCTTCGCGCCGCGATCATAGGCACGGGCTCGGAACGCGGCAAGATCGCTTGCAAAGCGGGTCCGGCGCGGTAAGCCTGCCGTCGCGCCATGCCGTCCGCTTTCGACAAGCTCGTCTTCGACGCCGCGCAGGCAGCGCGGGTTTCGTGGTTCTTCGGGCAGAAGCTGCTGGCCGCGCGCTTTAGCCGCCCGCTGCCGATGCCCGAACTCGCTGCGCAGGCGCCCGATGCCTGGCAAGCAGCGTATCCTCTCCGATCTGCGGGCGCTGATCGATCAGGATTGGCGCAACGTCGAGGCCGGCTATTACGCACCGCCGGCCGACGGGCTCGGCAGCCCGCTTGAGGCGCTGCGCCGAGCGATCGATTTTTTTGCCGATCTCGCCGCGGTCGACGAGAGGCGGCACGGCGAGCCCACGGAGCGGCTGCTGACCGCGCCATCGCCCGGCCGCTACCCGCGCTACTACCTGCAGAAGTTCCACTTTCAGAGCGACGGCTATCTGAGCGGCGCCTCGGCCGAGCGCTACGACCACCAGGTCGAGGTCTTGTTTGGAGGCGGTGCGGCGGCGATGCGGCGGCAGGCGCTGGTGCCGCTCAAAGGCGCGCTCAAAGGCTGCCCCGGGGGGCGCCTGCTCGATGTCGGCTGTGGCACTGGAATATTTCTGCGCGAGGTCAAGACCAACTACCCGCGCCTTCACGTCACCGGCCTCGACCTGTCGCCGCATTACCTGGCCGTGGCAAGGCGGTCGCTCGCACCGTGGTCGCGCACCCGGCTGGTCGAGGGCGCCGCCGAGGCGATGCCGCTTTGCCGATGCCGAGTTTGACGCCGTCACCTGCATCTATCTCCTTCATGAATTGCCGCCGAAGGTGCGCCGCGCCGTCGCCGGCGAGATCGCGCGTGTACTGAAGCCGGGCGGGACGCTGATCCTGGTCGATTCGCTGCAGACGGGCGATGAGCCCGACTACGACGGCATGCTCGACTCGTTTCCGCTGGCCTTTCACGAGCCCTATTACGCTAGCTATTTACGCGAAAATCTCGACCAACTGTTGCACCCGGCCTTCGTCTTAAACCGCTGTTTTCCAGCATATTTTTCGAAAGTGCTGAGCTATCGACGCACTCTCTAGCGTTCTTTAATCACCACTAATAGATATCGCTTGGCATTCTGCTACCAGGGTGCTACCGTATTTTGTGGGGGTGGACCGGGGGGTCCACAGGATACGGGGGAAGCTATGGAAGCAACCTGGACGCTTGAGCGCGTCGAGCGGCTGGCGCAGCTGTTCGACGAGGGATTGCCGACCGCCGAGATCGGCCGCCGTATGGGATTGACCAAGAATGCCGTGATCGGGCGGCTGCACCGCAACGCGATGACCCGGCGCGAGCCGCCGCCCAAAGTCGAACCGCGGCGCAACGTCTTCGAATTCACCGGGCCCTGCTGCCTGTGGCCCTACGGCCATCCGAACGACGCCAATTTCCATTTCTGCGGCGCCCGCCCGCTGGCGGGCAAGCCCTATTGCGCCGAGCACGCGGCGGTCGCCTATGTCCGGCCGAAGGACCAGAAATCGAACGCCGCTTAAGCCCGCGGCCTCCCTCTCGGGGGCGCGGAGAAGCGCGCCGCCGTTACCGGCGCAGCACGATCAGCTTTTTGATCTCGGCGATCGCCTTGCCCGGGTTCAGGTTCTTCGGGCAGGTGCGGGTGCAGTTCATGATAGTGTGGCAGCGGTAGAGCCGGAACGGGTCCTCGAGCGCGTCGAGCCGCTCGCCGGTCGCCTCGTCGCGGCTGTCGGCGAGCCAGCGATAAGCCTGTAAGAGCACCGCCGGGCCGAGATAGCGCTCGCCCGACCACCACCAGCTCGGGCAGGCCGTGGTGCAGCAGAAGCACAGGATACATTCCCACAAGCCGTCGAGCTTGTCGCGCTCCTCGACCGATTGCGGCCGCTCGCGGTCCGAAGGCGGCGGGCTCGCGGTCCGCAGCCAAGGCTCGATCGAGCGGTATTGCGCGATCATGTGCGTCTGGTCGCCGACCAGATCCTTGACCACCGGCAGGTGCGGCAGCGGGTAGATGCGCACCGCGCCCTTGATGTCCGCGATCGCCTTGATGCAAGCGAGCGTGTTGACCCCGTCGATGTTCATCGCGCAGGAGCCGCACACCCCCTCGCGGCAGGAGCGGCGAAAGGTCAGGGTCGTATCGATCTCGTTCTTGATCTTGATCAGCGCGTCGAGAACCATCGGGCCGCACCGATCGAGATCGATTGTGAAGCGGTCGAGGACCGGGTTCTTCCCGTCGTCTGGGTTCCAGCGATAGATCCGGAATTCGCGTGTTCGTGACGCGTCCACCGGCGCCGGCACGGTCTTCCCGGCGCCGACCCGCGAGTTTGCCGGCAATCTGAATTCGGCCATCGGTCTCCTCAGTAGACGCGCGCCTTGGGGGGAAAGGCCTGCACCTCGTTCGACAGGGTGAAGAGGTGGACCGGGCGGTAGCCGAGCCTCACCCCACCGTCGCCGTTCAGCCAAGCGATCGTGTGCTTCATCCAATTGCGGTCGTCGCGCTCCGGATAGTCCTCGCGGGCATGGGCGCCGCGGCTCTCAGTTCGGTTTTCCGCCGAATGCAGCGCCACCACAGCCTGCTCCAGCAGGTTTTCGAGCTCGAGCGCCTCGGCGAGGTCGCTGTTCCAGATCATCGAGCGGTCGGAGATGCCCAGGTCGCCAAAGCTGTTGGCCACCCGATCGATCTTGTCGACACCCTCCTTCAGCACTTCGGCGGTACGAAAGACCGCGCAATTGCTCTGCATCACGCGCTGCATGTCGAGCCGGATCTCGCCGGTCTTGCGCGGGCCTTTCGAGTGCCGAACCGCATCGAGCCGGTCGATCGCCTCCTCGCCGGCACTCCGTGACAGCGGCTTGTGCGCCGTGTCCGGGTGCACCAGCTCGGCCGCCCGGTGCGCCGCGGCGCGGCCGAAGACGACGATGTCCAGAAGCGAGTTGCAGCCGAGCCGGTTGGCGCCGTGAACCGAAACGCAAGCCGCCTCGCCGATCGCCATCAGCCCGGGCACTGTCGCGTCCGGATCGCTCGCGGTCGGGCGCAGCACCTCGCCGTGATAATTGGTCGGGATGCCGCCCATGTTGTAATGCACGGTCGGCAACACCGGGATCGGCTCCCGCGTCACATTCACACCAGAGAAGATTTCGAGCCGTCTCCGAAATTCCGGGCAGGCGCTGGTGCAGCAATTCGGGCGTCAGATGCTCGAGATGCAGCAGGATATGGTCTTTTAGGGGCCCGCAGCCGCGGCCCTCGCGGATCTCGATCGTCATCGCCCGGCTGACTACATCGCGTGAAGCCAGATCCTTGGCGTGCGGCGCATAGCGCTCCATGAAGCGCTCGCCCTCGGCATTGGTCATATAGCCGCCTTCGCCCCGCGCCCCCTCGGTAATCAGGCAGCCGGCACCGTATATCCCGGTCGGGTGAAACTGGATGAACTCCATGTCCTGCAATGGTAGTCCGGCGCGCAGCACCATCGCGTTGCCGTCGCCGGTGCAGGTATGAGCCGAGGTGCACGAGAAATAGGTGCGGCCGTAGCCGCCGGTAGCGAGGATTACAAGATGCGCGCGAAAGCGGTGCAAAGTACCATCATCGAGGCACCACGCCATGACCCCGCGGCAGGTGCCCTCGTCGTCGGTGATCAGGTCGAGCGCGAAGTACTCGACAAAGAATTCCGCATGATGGCGCAGCGACTGCTGGTAGAGCGTGTGGATGATCGCGTGGCCGGTGCGGTCGGCGGCGGCGCAGGCGCGCTTGGCCATGTCGCCCTCGCCGTAATTCTGCATCTGGCCGCCGAACGGCCGCTGGTAGATCCGCCCATCCTCGGTGCGCGAGAACGGCACGCCGAAATGCTCGAGTTCGATCACTGCCGGGATCGCGTCGCGGCACATGTATTCGATCGCGTCCTGGTCGCCGAGCCAGTCCGAGCCCTTGACCGTATCGTACATGTGCCAGCGCCAGTCGTCGGCGCCCATGTTGGCAAGTGCCGCGGCGATCCCGCCTTGCGCCGCGACGGTATGGCTGCGGGTCGGAAACACCTTGCTGATGCAGGCGGTCTTCAGACCCGCCATCGTCGTCCCCAGGGTCGCGCGCAGCCCGGCACCGCCGGCGCCGACGACAATCACGTCATAGCTGTGGTCGGTGACAGGGTAGGCAGGCGGCATGTGCAAAGAACCCCGATCAGCTCGCGCCGCCGAGCGCCATGCTGAGCACGGCGAAAATCCCGGCGACGGCGAGGGCGAAGCAGGCGAGGCGTACGACGATCACCATGCCGAGCTTGGTCAGCTCGGCATGGACATAATCCTCGATCACCACCTGCAGGCCGAGATAGGCGTGCCAGAAGACGGCGATCAATGTCAGCACCAGCAGAATTGCCGGCAGCGGGCGGCCGGCCCAGTCCTGAAAGGTTTCGAGATCGGCGCCGGCGAGCCGGATCACGGCGATGACGAACCACAGGCTCAACGGCACCAGCGCCACGGCCGTGATGCGCTGCATCCACCAATGCTCGACCCCTTCCTTCGCCGAGCCCAGGCCGATCGCGCGGCCGAGCGGCGAGCGCATCCGCGTTGCCGCCATGTCAGTAAACCCAGTGGGAGATCCCGGCGATCCAGGCGATCAGGGTCAGTGCCGCGGTCGCCGCGACGACGGCCCAGCCGCCGATATAGGTCGATCTGAGGTCGAAGCCGTGAACCGTATCCCAAACGAGATGCCGAATGCCGTTGCACAGATGGTAGAACAGCGCCACGCTCCAGCCGAGCAGCAGTAACAGCCCGAGCCAGGAGCCGAGAAACCCTTGTACATGGTCATAGGCCTCGGGTCCCGATGCCGCGGCGACGAGCCACCACACCAGCAGGATCGCACCGGCGCTCAGAGCCACGCCCGCGGCGCGGTGGAGGATCGAGAGCACGGAAGTGAGCTGCCAGCGGTAGATTTGAAGGTGCGGCGAGAGCGGCCGATCGGCAGATCCCATCAGAACGGTACCGGCATTGACAATCCTCGGCGGGTGCGGCGGCCGCGCATCAACCGCGGCGCGGCGCGCGTGACTTAGACCCCGGTGCGGGGGAGTGTCAACGGAGGCTCGCGCAATGCGGTCCTTTCGATCGCCTCGGCGACCGCCACCAGGCGCCGGGCATTCTCGACGTGCAGGCCTTCCACGAGCCTGCCGTCGACCAGCACCACGCCCTTGCCGGCGGCGGCGGCCTCGGCATGCGCGGCGATGATCCGGCGCGACCAGGCAATTTCGTCGGGGCTCGGCGCGAAGGCCGTGTTGGCTGCCGCGATCTGCTTTGGATGGATCAAGGTCTTGCCGTCGAAGCCGAGCTCGCGCCCCTGTCGGCAGGACACGGCGAAACCCTCGTCGTCGGACAGATCCAGGTGGACGCCGTCGAGGATCGCCAGCCCGTGCGCGCGGGCAGCGAGCATCGCAAGGCCGAGTGCCGTCATCAGCGGCAACCGGTCGCGCGTGTGGAGCGCGTGCAATTCCTTTGTCAGGTCGGAGGTGCCGAGGACCAGCGCCGCGAGAAGCGGGCTCGCCCCGGCGATTGCCCGCGCGTCGAGGATGCCGAGCGGCGTCTCCAGCATTGCCCACACAGCCTTGTCCGGCGCACCCGCGGCGGCGAGCAGGGACACAGCCAGTCGCACCTCCTCCGCGCTGTCGACCTTGGGCAGCAGTACCGCATCGACCGGCATCGCCGCTGCCGCTGCGATGTCGGCCTCGCCCCAGGGCGTGTCGAGCCCATTAACGCGCAGCACCAGCTCGCGCGCGCCGTAGCCCGCTGCCCCGAGAGCTGCCGCCACGGCCGCCCGCGCGCCTTCCTTGGCATCCGGCGCCACCGCGTCCTCGAGATCGAAGATCAGCCCGTCGGCCGGTAGGGCGCGCGCCTTTGCGAGCGCCCTCGGGTTCGAACCGGGCATGAAGAGAAGGCTGCGGCGGGGTCGAGGCATGGCGGGCAACGGGGTTCTTTGATTATATCAAACGCAGCGGCTATCTCGCCGAAAACTTGCCGCGATGTCACGACTGGAGGTAACAGCATGGACGAGACGAGCCCGATGCCACACGATCGGGGGCGCGGCTTCTGGTCGTGGCTCGGCTTCTGGGTTCAGTTCCTGATCCTGGGGGCGCTCGCCGTGATCGGTGCGTTCTTTGCCAGCGAGGGTGCGGCGCCGGGCGATTACGCCTGCGGCATGCTGCTGATCCTCGGTGCGGTCGTACTCGCCTTTATGCGGCTGAGGCACGCGCTCGACGGCGGCAACTCGGGCTGGGGCGACTTCCTGCTGGTCGCCGATATGAAGAACCTCGCATTCGTAATTCCGCTGTTCGTGATCATCGGGTTGGCTCGGCCTGTTCGTTGCCCATGCCTGGGAGCGGGGCAGCATGCACATGGCCGGGCTCGGACTATTTATCATGAGCGGACTCATCGTCTTTCTCGACATCAAGCACGTCTTCGACCGCAGCGGGCATTCCGGCTGACATGCCCACGGTGCTTTCGATCCAATCCTGGGTCGCCTGCGGCAATGTCGGCAACAGCGCGGCACTTTTCCCGTTGCAGCGGCTCGGCTGCGAGACCTGGTCGATCAACACCGTCGCCTTTTCGAACCACACGGGCTACGGCAAATGGCGTGGCGGCACGGTGCCGGCAGGGGAGATCGCCGCCTTGTTCGAGGGCATCGCCGAATTAGGATTGCTGCCGCGCTGCGACGCGGTGCTGTCGGGCTATCTCGGCGACCCCGAAACCGGGCCGGTGCTGCTCGACATCGTCGCACGGATCAAGCAAGCGAACCCGCGGGCGATGTTCGCCTGCGACCCGGTCATGGGCGATTTCGGGGTCGGCTGGTATGTCCAACCCGGCGTGCCCGAGTTCTATCGGGACCGCGCGCTGGCGCTGGCCGACATCGCGACCCCGAACCGCTTCGAGCTGGAATGGCTGACCGGCAGCCCGGCCGGCACGCTCGCCGAAGCCGCCGCGGCGGCCGAAGCCTTGCGCCGCCGCGGGCCCGGCATCGTGCTCGCCACCAGCCTCGAGCCCGGCGCCGGCCGGGTCGCCGCTGTCGCCGCCTCGCCCGAAGGCGTGTGGGCGGTCGAAACGCCGAGCCTGCCGATCGAAGCCACGGGATGCGGCGACGCCGCGGCGGCGCTGTTCCTCGCCTGGCGGCTCAAGGGCAGGCCGGTGCCCGAGGCGCTGGCACTCTCGATCGCCGCGGTCTATGGCATCGTCGAGGCGACGCTGCGGTCCGGCGTCGGAGAGCTGGCCCTGATCGCCGCGCAAGACGAGCTCGTTTCGCCGAGCCACCGGCTCGTGCCGCGGCCTTTGTAGTCGATAAAAACGGATTGCAGCCAGACGGGACATTGGTGCCATGTCGTCATTGCGAGCGGAGCCTCGTCGCGCGATGCGTTCCTCGCCATAACATCTTCTTTTCATCCAATGATGGGCGGAACGAATTGCACAATCCGAACGAGGACTTCTCTAGGAGTCAGATGCATTCCGATGATTGAGTGCGGCGCCGCCCTCCTTTGTCTTCCGGGCGACGGCGGCGTTTGCCGGGGATGACGCCCGAAATCAAGTTGAAGCGCGCCTACGAGAGACCCACCGTCGGGGACGGCACCCGCGTGCTGGTGGACCGGCTTTGGCCGCGGGGGGTCAAGAAGGCCGACGCCGCGATCGACACATGGATGAAGGAGCTGGCGCCGAGCACCGAGTTGCGTAAATGGTTCCGCCACCGCGCGGAGCGCTGGCCGGAATTTCGCCGGCGCTACGCCGAGGAGCTGCGGCAGCGGCCGGATCTGTTCGTCGAGCTTCGCGCTCTGGTCGCGAAGGGGCCGGTGACGCTGGTCTTCGCGGCGCGCGACGAGGCCCACAACGATGCCGTCGTGCTGCGGCAGCTGCTGCTGGGCGAGACGCCGCCGGACGGCCGGGTGGAGGGTCCCGGTTAGCGGCAGGGAGTCGGGAATGGACTTTGTGTTTGCCGCGCCCGTGCCGCCGGCGTCGCCATTGCGCGCCGCCGTCCGTGACAGCTGCCGGCTCGACGAAACGGAAGCCGTGGCGCGTCTCCTGGCCGCGGCCGAGATCCCGTCGGACGCTTGCGACCGGATCGCCGAGACCGCGCGGCGGCTCGTCGCCGCGGTCCGCCGCGAGCGGCACGGCAAGGGCGGGATCGATGCCTTTCTCGCCGAATATGCGCTGTCCTCGCAGGAAGGGGTGGCGCTCCTCTGCCTCGCCGAGGCGCTATTGCGCATCCCCGATGCGGAGACCGTCGACCGCCTGATCCGCGACAAGCTCGGCGAGGGCGATTGGGAGAAGCACCTCGGGCATTCGGGGTCGGTCTTTGTCAACGCCTCCACCTGGGCGCTGATGCTGACCGGCCGGCTAGTCCGCGCCGAGCCGCGGGGACACGATTTCGGTGCCACGCTGCGACGCTTTCTGGCCCGCTCCGGCGAGCCGGTGGTGCGCCAGGCGGTGACTGCGGCGATGCGCATCCTCGGCCGCCAATTCGTCATGGGGCGCACGATCGAGGAGGCGCTGGAGCGGACGCGCGAGGCCGAGCGGCACGGCTGGCGGCATTCCTACGACATGCTCGGCGAGGCGGCCCGCACCGCCGCGGACGCCGCTGGCTACCGCGCCGCCTACCGGCATGCGATCGCCGCACTCGGCCGCGCAGCCGCCGGACGCGACCCGGTCGAGGCGCCGGGAATTTCGGTCAAGTTGTCGGCGTTGCATCCGCGCTACGAGACGGCACAGCGCGAGCGGGTGCTGGCGGACCTGACTCCAGTCCTGCTCGATCTCGCGGGCGACGCGAGCCGGGCCGGCATCGGCCTGACGATCGATGCCGAGGAAGCCGACCGCCTCGACCTCTCGCTCGATCTCGTCGAGATGCTGGCGCTCGCCCCGGACCTTGCCCAATGGGACGGGCTCGGCCTCGCCGTCCAGGCCTACCAGAAGCGGGCCTTGCCATTGATCGACTGGCTCGCCGATCTGGCCCGGCGTGGCCGACGGCGGCTGATCGTGCGGCTCGTCAAGGGCGCCTATTGGGACAGCGAGATCAAGCGCAGCCAGGAGCGCGGGCTCGACTTCTACCCGGTCTATACCCGCAAGGTGGCGACCGACGTCTCCTACCTCGCCTGCGTCCGGCGGCTCCTCGCTAACGGCACGGCTTTCTACCCGCAATTTGCGACCCACAACGCGCATACCGCCGCCGCCGTGCTCGAGTTCGCCGGCGAGCGCCGGGATTGGGAATTCCAGCGCCTGCACGGGATGGGCGAGGCGCTCTACGACGAGATCGTCGGGCCGCAGCGGCTGGACCGGCCCTGCCGCGTCTACGCGCCGGTCGGCAGCCATGAGGAACTGCTGCCCTATCTGGTTCGACGGCTGCTCGAAAACGGCGCCAACACCTCCTTCGTCAACCGCATCCTCGACGACAAAGAACCGATCGACGAGATCGTCGCCGATCCGGTCACCCGCCTCGCCGGGCTGCCGGTCAAAGCCGCACCCGCGCATCCCGCTGCCGCGCGGCCTCTATGGCGCAGAACGTCGGAACTCCGCCGGGCTCGATCTGAACCACCTGCCGGCGCTGGCGGCATTGCGCGATGCGCTAACAGAGGCGTGGCGCCGCCCATGGCACGCGGCGCCGATCATTGGCGGCATCGAACGGGCGGGTGCCGGCGAGCCGGTCTTCGATCCGAGCGACCGGCGGCGGCAGGTCGGGACCGTCGCTGCGGCCGGGCCAGAGGAGATCGAGCGGGCATTGGCGAGCGCCTCGGCGAGTGCCCCGGCCTGGGACCGCACCCCGGCCGGCGAGCGCGCCGCCATCCTCGAACGCGCGGCCGAGCTTTACGAGAGCCGGCGGGCCGAGCTGATGGCGATGGTGATCCGCGAGGGCGGGCGCACGATCCCGGCCGCACTCTCGGAGGTGCGCGAAGCGGTCGACTATCTGCGCTATTACGCGGCGCGCGCGCGGGCCGATTTCGCCGGCCCCGAGCGCTTACCCGGCCCGACCGGTGAGCGCAACGAGCTGGCATTGCATGGGCGCGGCGTTTTTTTCTGCATTTCGCCTTGGAATTTTCCGCTGGCGATCTTCACCGGTCAGATCGCGGCGGCGCTCGCCGCCGGCAACGCGGTCGCCGCCAAGCCTGCCGAGCAGACCCCGCTGACCGCCGCCGCGGTGGTGCGGCTGCTGCACGAGGCCGGCATCCCCGGCGATGTCCTGCACCTCCTGCCGGGGACCGGCGAGGCGGTCGGCGCGCCGCTGGTCACCGACCCGAGGGTCGCAGGCATCGCCTTCACCGGCTCGACCGAGACCGCACAGCGGATCAACCAGATGCTCGCGGGCCGGCCCGGCCCGATCGTGCCGCTGATCGCCGAGACAGGCGGGGTCAACGCGATGATCGTCGATTCCTCTGCACTGGCCGAGCAGGTCGTCGCCGATGTGCTGACCTCCGCCTTCGACAGCGCCGGGCAGCGCTGCTCGTCGCTGCGCATACTCTATGTCACAGGCCGATATCGCCGACCGATTATTGACGATGCTGGCGGGTGCCATGGCGGAGCTCGCGGATCGGCGACCCGGCGCTGATAGCGACCGATGTCGGCCCGATCATCGACGAGCGCGGCCAGGGAGGTCCTGGAGCAGCATGGCGCGCGGATGGCGCGGGAGGCCCGGCTGATCTACCAGTGCCCGCTGCCGCCCGGGACCGAGCACGGCGCCTTCTTCGCACCCCGCGTCTTCGAGATCGACGAGGCCTTTGGGCTCGACCGAGAGGTCTTCGGCCCGATCCTGCATGTCGTGCGCTGGCAGGACAACCGGCTCGATAGCGGTGCTCGACGCGATCACCGCCACCGGCTAGGGCCTGACGCTCGGCATCCACAGCCGGATCGACGAGACCCAGCGCCACATCCTCGCGCGGCTCAGTGTCGGCAACAGCTATGTCAACCGCAACATGATCGGCGCCGTCGTCGGCGTGCAGCCCTTCGGCGGCGAAGGGCTCTCCGGCACCGGCCCCAAAGCCGGTGGTCCGCGCTATCTCCACCGCTTCGCGACCGAGCGCACGATCGCCACCGACACCACCGCCGCCGGCGGCAACGCCACCCTGTTGTCTTTGGCGGAGCAATGCTAGCCGAAGATCGGCCGAGCCCGCCGCGACGGCGCAATCTTGTTGCGTGCCGTCGACGAGGCGGCGGAAATCGACATTAAGCGGGAAATCGCATCAGTACCCTTCTCGTTCGAGGCGTTTGCGCATCATTTTCCGGTGCCGACGGATGGCCTCTGCCTTTTCACGCACCCGCCGTTCCGATGGCTTCTCGTAAGCCCGCCGCCGCTTCATCTCGCGAAAAGTACCTTCACGTTGCATCTTTTTCTTGAGCACTCGTAGTGCTGCATTGACGTCATTGTCACGAACGAACACTTGCATCGGCGCTATCCCTATCACAAATGGCAATAAATGGGAACAACGGAAGGTAGCCCGGACCTGATCTTTGTTATTCTCATCTTTCGCTTACGTTCTCTGGCCATCCGAGCGAGTTGGCCTCGGCTTGGCCCTTCGCTTTCCAGCCGGCGGCAAATTCCGCCGCCTCGGCGATCTGCGCCGCCGTCAAATATGTGGAAATCTGTTCATACCCGACTCGAGCCCTATGACGGTGGACGCCGCGCGAGCGCTCCGTCGCCAGCAGGAACCAGGCACAGGCGCTGATGTGGTCGTCCGGGACGTCCGCGCCGATTGCATACATCTCGGCCAGTTTTTCCTGGGCGCGCGGCAGGCCCTGTTCGGCGGCAGCCTGCAGCCACCTCATCGCCTGCTCCCGGTTGCCTTCGATGGGATATCCGTTGTCATCCAAACGATTATCGTAAAGCACCCCAAGATTGAACTGCGCTGCAGCATTGCCGCTCGCGGCAGCGATGAGAAGGTGCTTAATCTCGCTGCTTTGCATTAGTGCCATCCGATCTCGCCATTATCCCCGTCCTCCCGTTGAGCGGGTGCGACGAAGATTGAGGCGACGATGATTTGCCGCAAGCTGATCATATAGGGCTAAAGTGAACTTATGCAATCGAAAAATAAATCTTTCGCAACCTCCCACAACTCCAAAAAATTGCATTGATTGAATTTTATCAGGTGCTTATAAAGGTGCGCCGACAGATGATCAGAGAGCCGTTAGCGTTGCCCCTATTGATCCGTGAGCTTGTCATTCCCACTTAAAACTGGCGTGCGCCTAGAAGACCGGGGTATCGCCTGCAGGTATTTTGTCAACACGGTCAGCCAACCTGTTGCCTAAGGAAGCCCTTGCCCTGTATCGGGCGAAGGGTTGCGCTCGGCGCCGACGCCGAAATCTGCGGCGATTGGTTCAAGGGGACGCTGCGTCGATGGTGAGTATCAAACATTGCAAGGGGCTGCCAATGGCGGAAACCGACACGAGGCGCTCCGTCGAGGAGCTGGCGCAATCATTGTACGAAGCGAGCGATCCCGGCGGCATCGCCTGGGTCAAACGCGGGCGGGTGATTTGCGAGGCATGGCTGCATCTGGCGCAACAGCGGATCGCGCAGCCCGAAAATGGGTCGGCGGATGTTCGGAGGGCCGGGTCATGATCGTCCGGTTGACGATCCAACAGGCGGGCGCCGGCTTTCGCGCGACGCTTTCCAAACGCAATGATCAGGGCAAGGATACCATTGGCGAGCCCGAGAGCTTTCTGGTGGATGACAAGGACGAGGCGAGGAGGCGCGCGAAGGATTTGGCGCGCGGTTTGGGTTTAAAGACCTACCGCGTCGTCGACAGGACGCTGAAGTAGTTGCCACGAGCGGGTCAGGGCCGTCGAATGGTCGCGTTCTCCCGCTGAACCGCCAGGCGCTCAGAACGGGCGGTCGCCCTTGAGCTGAGTGCGGTGCATCAGCCGGCGGCTCGACGGATCGAAGGCGTCGCGCCGGTGCATGGCACAGCGGTTGTCCCACCAGATCAGATCGCCGACCCGCCAATCCTGCCGCCAGGTGAATTTCTCCTGCGTCGCATGATCCCATAACAGGTCGAGCAGTTGTTCGCTGTCCTCGACCGGCAGCCCGAGGACGTAGGCATTGATCCGGCGGCCCAGGAACAAGGCCTTGCGCCCGGTTTCGGGATGGGTCCGCACCATCGGCTGGTGCGCGCCCGGCACTTTCGACAAATCGGCGACGGTCTCGAAGCCCTTATGCGCTCGGCCGCCGCTCGAATGGGTCGCGGCGTGGATCATCGTCAGGCCGTCGATCCGATGCTTGGTATCCTCCGGCAAGGTTTCGTAGGCGGTATACATATTGAGGAAATAGGTCGACCCGCCGGCGCTCGGCGGGGGCACTTCGAGCGAGCGCAGCAGGCTCGCGGCGGGCGGCACGTCGACGAACGAGCTGTCGGTGTGCCAGAACGCCTCGCCGTCGCCGAGACCGCCGATCGCCTTGCCATCTTCGATGATGTTGGAAATGACCGAGATCTCCGGCGGAATTTCTCGGCGGCGGCCGGCGGTCTGGGTCTCGACGCCATATTGCTTCGCGATCAGCGCCGCAGGGTTGAATTCGAGTTCACCGAACTGGCGGGTGAACGCCATATGCTGATCGTCATTCATCGGCTGGTCGCGAAAGCGCAACACCAGGTGTTCGAGCCAGGCGGCACGGATCGCGTCGCGGTCTGACAGGAGAAAGCGGCTGGCGGATATCGACGCCGAGAATCTCGGCGCCGAGCCCCGCTTCGAACGGGACGACTTCGATGGTCATGATGATTACTCCGCGGCCTCCAGGGCTTCGACGCCGAAATCGTTGATCGAGACGCGCCAGTGGATGCGGTCTTCCTCCGGAGGATAGTCGCCGGCCGCCTTGTGGTACGAGCAGCGGTTGTCCCAGATCACGATGTCGCCCTTGCGCCAGACATGGTGGTATTCGGCATCGGGAGTGATCATCCGCTCCTTCAATTCAGCGACCAATGCATCGCTTTCCTGTTCCTCGACTCCGACGAGGTAACAGATCTTGCCCGGATCGAAATACAGCGATTTGAGCCCGGTCTCCGGGTGGGTTCGGATGACCGGATGAAACACCGGGGTCCAATCTTGGTCCTCCGGGTTCAGCAGCCTCGACTTGCCGCGGCGGCCGCCATAGGAGAACGCGCCGATCACCCCGTCGAGCCGGTCCTTGAGCCGCCGCGGCAATGCGTCGTAGGCGGCATAGCCGTTGGCGAACAAGGTGTTGCCGCCGCGGCTCGGCACCGCCAGCGCGTAAAGCTGCGTCGCCTTGAACGGGGCCTGGTTATAGGCGCCGTCGGTGTGCCAGCCCTCGGCGCCGCGGCGGTAGATCTCGTCGCGCAACTTGCCGTCGGCGTCGAACTTGTTGACGCCGAGCATCGTGATCTCTGGATGGTCGGGGTTCCGCGTCGATTTCGACGGATGCGGCACGACCGGACCGAAGCGGCGGCTGTAGCGCACAAAATCCGGGATCGTCGAGATCCTGGTCGCGCACCACCATGACGTTATAGTCGAGCCAGGCCCGATAGATCGGCGCGAAACCCTTGTCGTCGAGGGTCTTGACATCGACGCCGGTCACCTCGACACCGATCTGCGGCCCCATGCGGCGAATTTCCATCGCTCTCTCCCACCACCGCGATCTTGCACGACTCCGCCCTCGCTTGGCGCGCTGTCAAACCGAGATTGGCGATGGTTGCCATGCGCCGAACCCGTTAATCTTCCAGGCCCGCACCGGGAGGCTGCGATGAAGCTGGTAATGTTCGAGGCTGCGGGGCGGGGCGGGCCGAGACCAGGGTTGCTGACCGATCGCGGCGTCGTCAGCGTCGCCGGCGCGGTTGAGAAGGGCCATACGCCGCAATGGACAATGCAGAACCTGATCGACGGGTTCGAGCGGCTGCGGCCGAGCCTGGAAAAGCTGGCGGCGACCGGCGAAGCGTTGCCGCTCGCCTCGGTAAGGCTGCGGGCGCCATTGCCGCGGCCCGGGAAGATCCTCTGCTGCATTGCCAATTACTGGGAGCATGCGCAGCGTGAGGCGCGGCCCTTGAATATGTTCCTCAAAAACCCGGAAGCCGTGGTCGGGCCGGGCGACACGATCGTGCTTCCCGAAATGACCGAGCCCTGGATCTTTATGCACGAGGCGGAATTGGCGCTCGTCATCAAGGGGCCGGCGAAAAAGGTCGATCCGGCGAATTGGCGCGACGCTGTCTTCGGCTACACATGTCTGATCGACGTGTCGGCGCGCGGCGAAGGGCGGCGGACCTGGAAGGCCGGGAGCTGGCTCGGCAAATCCTTCGATACCTTCGCGCCGATCGGGCCCTTGCATTGCCACCGCCGACGAAATCCCCGAGCCCAACGATGTTGTCGTGCGCTTTTGGAACGACGGCCAATTGCGCCACAACTACAACACCGACGACATGGAGCACCGGGTGCCGGAGCTCATCGAGTTCGCCTCGACGGTGATGACCCTCAACACCGGTGACCTGATCGCCTGCGGCACAAATCACGAGGGGCTCGGCGCCTTGCAGGACGGCGAGACCGTCGAGATCGAGATCGACCATATCGGCCGCATGTCGTTGAAGGTCGCCGACCCCTTGAAGCGCAGTTGGGAGCGAGGCGTCTATATGGGCGCGGATTTCGACCAACCCCGAAGCCGTCAAGCGCCACCGCCCGCAGGGCGCGGCCTAAAAGGATCACCCATGACCGACATCGATATCCGCAAGATCGTCACCCTGCGCGAGGTCATTTTCTCCGAACTCGGCGCTTCAGCCGCGGCGCGGCCGATTGTGCGTGCGGTCGGGATGGCGGTCATCCGCAATCCGTTTGCCGGCCGCCGGGTCGCCGACTTGCAGAAGCTTTTCGAAGCGGGCGCTGCGTTAGGCGAACGGATTATGCCTGGGCTGGTCAAACTGCTCGACGGGCCGGCGGTTTCCTATGGCAAGGGTGCCCTGGTCGGCGTCGACGGCGAGATGGAACATGGCGGCGCCTGCGTCCACCCGATGATCGGACGGCCGATGCGCGCCGCGGTCGGCGGCGGCAAGGCGGTCATTTCGTCGAACGTCAAGGTTGCGGCAGCGGGCGCGATCCTCGATGTGCCGCTCGGGCACAAGGACGATTCCTGGTCGTTTGAGCACTTCGACACGATTACCGTGTCATTGGCCGATGCACCGCGACCGGCCGAGATTCTGGTGGTGATGGCGATCGCCGATGGCGGACGGCTCGACAACCGCTGCGGCTCGGCCCCGATCCGCTAATCTAAGGCGAAAGCTGCAGTATTTCCTTTTCGCAGCGAGGTCAGATCTCGTCGAGCGTGTAGGCGTGGTCGTGGAATACCACGCGGCGCCGAAAGCGCCATTGGCCGTCGTCATTTACCAGATCGCATTCATAGCGGCCGGGTGGGAGCTGTCGGCTCGTGCCGTCGCGGGTGATCAGCACGAGCAGGTAGCAGGTGGCTCGCGCCCGCTGATCCTCGACCTCGGCAGCAAAATTGCTGATCATGTGGCGGAACTGGGTGCCGCTTTCGCGCAACGCGGCGAAGCGGGCGGCAAAGGCCCGGATCGCCTCGCGTCCCGCAATCACCCCGATTGCCGGACTTTCGAGCACGGCGCCGTCGGTGAAGCAGTCGACAACAGTTTCGATATCGCCGGCATCGAGCGCCGTCGTGTAGCGCACGAACAGGTCGTTGATCGCGAGCCGGTCTTCGATTGCCGACATCGCCTTATCGCTTCGCATACACGGTGTCGCCTTCGACTAGTACCTCGTAGACCGGGACATCGGCCGCGAAAGGGCCGTCGATAAACTTTCCGGTGCGGATGTCGAACTGCGCGAAATGCAACGGGCATTCGATCACACAGCCTTCCAGCTTGCCGCGCGACAAGGGCGCGTTGCGGTGGCCGCAGACGTCGCGCAGCGCGTAAAAGCTGCCCTCGACATTGGCGAGCACGACCCGCTCGCGCTCGACGGCGACGAATTTCATCTCGCCCGGCGCGAGATCGCTGACCCGGGCGACGGCGACGAAGCCTTCCGGAACTGCACTCATGGCCGATGATGCCTCTCGCCGGAACCCTCTCTCCGCGCATATGGAGAGAGGGAAGAACCCGTGCGAAGCTTGGGCCGGCGAGTGGGCGGCGTCAGTTCAGCTCGAAGCCGAACATCTTGGCCGCGTTGCCCGAGGTGATCTTGCGCAGGTCGGCCTCCGGCACTCCCTCGAACATCCGTGACAGGAATTGCTGCGAGCGCGGGAACGTCGCCTCGGCGTGGGGATAGTCGCTGCCCCACAGCATGTTCTCGACACCGATGTAGTCGCGCAACTTAACGCCGATGTCGTCTTCCATGAACTCGACGAACATGTTGCGCTTCCAGTAATCGCTCGGCATCAACCCGTCTTTAGACCGCCAGCCTTTGGTGAAGACCGGCCGCTCGACATAGGTGAAATCCATCTGCTTCAGCCAGTGCGGGATCCACGCAGCTTCGTGCTCGACCGAGCCGATCTTGAGGCCGGGGAACTTGTCGAATACGCCCGCAAACAGCATCGAGCCAAGCGCGTAGCGGACCCAATAATCGGTGGTCGAACGCCCCGCGCCGGTCATCTGAGTCACATCGGTGGTGAATTCGTTGCCCGGGACTCCGTCGCGCGGGGTGGCGATATGCATCAGCAGCGGATGCTTCAGATCCTGGGCGGTTGCCCAGAAATTGTCGTAGACGGGGCTGCTGTAAGGTTTGTCCGGGCGCGGCGCGACCGGGATGAAAGACCCGACCAGGCCCATTTTGACGCAGCGCTCGAGCTCCTTCGCGGCAGCATCAGGGTCGTCGACGTTGAGCATCGCGATGCCCTTGAGCCGGCGCGGATGCGGCTTGCAGAAATCGGCAATCCAATCGTTGTAGACGCGGCAGATCTCGGTCAAGAGTTGACCATCCGGAATGCGGTACCAGAACAGGCCCTGGCTCGGCTGCAATACCGAACCCCAGATGCCATCCTCTTCGTTCTCGACCAGCATCGCGTCGGCGTTGTAGGCGCCCTTGCGGACATCCTCCCAAAGGCCGAGGAAATCGATTTGCGAGGGGTCCTCGAAGCGTTGTCCGGCCTGCATCACCGCACCCAGGGTGCCGACCTGCATGCCTTCGAGCATCCAGGCGTCGTATTCGCGGCCGGTCGGGGTCTTGCGCCGCTCCATGTGCGGAGCACGGTTGCGCAGCTTCGCCTCAAAGCGGCTGGTGTACATGTCGGGCGGCTCGACGATGTGGGAATCCGCCGAGATCAGCTTGTACCCCGTCATTTGAGACCTCCTCTCTCGGTGCCGACAGCATTCGCCTGTTGCACCTTATGGACCGTGCGGGCGGGTAGTCAAGCGGCCGGACGAAGCGCGGAATTTGGTGAGCCCGCTCGACAGGTACGATTATCGCCCGCTGGCCGGCCCGAGCTCGGAACGGTATTGAAGGTGGTGCGGGCGCTCTGATTGAAGCTGACCGTGACCGCAGCTCGACGCCGGGATCGACACGCAGGGCTCGGGCATCGGCACGGCACGCTGCGGCGCAATGGAGGCACGGTCATGTATGTCGGGACGCAGATCAGGCCGCGGGACGATGCCGATTACCGAATCTGGGCCCAGCTCGGGGTCAACCATGTCTGTGTCGATCCCGCGGGCGACCCGCACCATTGGAGCCTCGACGATCTCTGCCGCCACCGCGAGCACGTCGAATCGTTTGGCCTCACGCTCGACATGGTGCAGTTGCCGCTGTCGTCGGCGCCGATCGAGAAGCAGGAGAGCCCCAATATTCTGCTCGCCAAAGAGCCGGAGCGGCAGCGCGAGATCGACAGCATCTGCGGCCTCATCGAGCGGCTCGCGGCGGCCGGCATCCCCGCCGCCAAGTACAATCTAACGATCCTCGGCATCCCGCGTACCGCGCGCGAGCCGGGACGCGGCGGCTCGCGCAACGCCGCCTTCCGCTGGAGCCGCGTCGACCTGGCGGCGCCACCCGGCATCGCCGGCATCGTCTCGGAAGAGGAGAACTGGGAGCGGATCGACCATTTCCTCGCCGCGGTGGTCCCGGTCGCGACCGCGGCCAAGGTGCGCCTCGCCTGCCACCCGCAGGATCCCTTTACGCCGCCCGGCTGGCGCGGGGTGACGAGCGTGCTCGGCACCGTCGAGGGGCTGAAACGGTTCGTCTCGATGCACGAGAGTCCTTATCACGGGCTCAATTTCTGCCAGGGTACCGTCGCCGAGATGCTCGACGATCCGGCGCGCGAGATCTTCGACGCGATCCGCTGGTTCGGCGAGCACGGCAAACTGTTCAACGTCCATTTTCGCAACATCAAGGGCCGCAAGCTCGATTTCATGGAGGCCTTCCCGGACGAGGGCGACATCGACATGGCGAGCGCGGTCGCCGCCTACCGCGATGTCGGCTACCAATACATGCTGATGCCGGATCACGTGCCGCAGATCGACGGCCGCGACCCCTCGGGCGTCGCCTTCGCCTATTGCTACGGCTACATCCAGGCCCTGATCGACGCGCTGGCCCGCCCGGACCAGCGGTGACGGGACGCGCGATCCGTTCAGCCCGATTCCGACACCGCCAAGCCTCGCAAGCCTCGCAAGATGTCAGATGGCGAAGATAGATAGCTATGTGTCGAGCGTCTCCAATAGATCAATACCCGAGCGCGGCGCCGGCCGGGCGGCGCGGGTCGCTGACGCCCTGGAACCGGCCGTCGCCGACCGCGATCAGCTCGACCGCACCCCACGGCCGCTGCTCGACGAGCGTATAGCCGTTGCCGACGAGCGCCGCCGCGGTTTCCGGAAACAGGCCGCCGCGCTCATAATAAACCCGGTCCGGGAGCCATTGGTGATGCAGCCGCGGCGCGTCCACCGCCTGCTGTGGCGTCATCCCGTAATCGACGATGTTCATGATCGTTTCGAGCACCGCGGTAATGATCCGCGGGCCGCCGGGGCTGCCCAGCACGAGCACGACCTTGCCGTCTTTCTCGACCAGGGTCGGCGCCATCGAGGAGAGCGGCCGTTTGCCGGGCATAATCGCGTTGGCCTCGCCCTGCACGAGCCCGTAGAGGTTGGGCTTTCCGGGCTGTGCCGCGAAGTCGTCCATTTCGTTGTTGAGTAGAAAGCCGGTGCCGGGCGCCATCACCGCGGCGCCGAAAAAGCCGTTGATCGTGTAAGTAACCGCGACCGCGTTGCCCTCGCCGTCGACCACCGAATAGTGGGTCGTCTCCGCCTTTTCGCGGGGTGCCGACGCGGGCGCTGGAGACGCCGGGCGCTCGGCCTCGATCGCGGCGCGGATGCCGGCCGCGTATCCCTTCGACAGCAGCCGGTCGAGCGGGTTTGCGACAAAGGCCGGGTCGCCGAGCGTGGTGTTGCGGTCGTGATAGGCGCGCCGCATCGCCTCGACCATCAGCTCGACCGAGCGCGCCGAGCGGAAGCCCAGCGCCTTCATGTCGTAGCCTTCGAGGATGTTCAGGATCTCGCACATCGTCGCCCCGCCCGCAGCTCGGCGGCGGCGCAGACAGCACGACGTAACCCGCGGTAGGAGCAGGTCAGCGGCGCCCCCTCGGTCGCCGTGTAGCGGGAGAAATCACCCGCCGTCAGGATGCCGCCATTCTCGGCGCTGGCCTTTTCGACCGCGGCTGGTAGGGATCCTCGGTAGAACGCGTCGGGACCCTCCTTCGCGATCCGTTCCAGCGTCGCGGCGAGATCGCGCTGCACGAGGCGGGCGCCTGGCTCAAAGCGGATGCCGTCGGGCCGCAGAAAGATTTTGGCTGCGGCCTCATCCCTGGCGAGCCGATCAGCCTTGCCGTCGAGAATGTCGGTGTCCGCGCGGCCCAGCACAAAGCCGTCGCGGGCGAGCCCTACCGCCGGGGCGAGGAGCGCCGGGCGTGCCAGCCGGCCGTATTCGCGGGCCGCCCGCTCCAGCCCCATGACCGTGCCCGGCACCCCGGCGGCGCGCCAGCCCCAGCGGCTCAGATCGTCGATCGGCTTGCCGTCGGCGTCGAGGAACATCGCGGCGGTCGAGGCCGCGGGTGCCGTCTCGCGAAAATTGATGAACCTGTCGCGCCCGTCGGCGAGGTGGATGGTCATGAACCCGCCGCCGCCGATATTACCGCAGCACGGGTCGACGACGGCGAGCGCATAGCCGACCGCGACCGCCGCGTCGATGGCATTGCCACCCTCGGCGAGGATGCGCACCCCGACCTCGGAGGCATAATGCTGCGAGGAAACCACCATGCCGTGGCCGGCCTCGGCCGCCGACGTCGCGCTCGCCGCACCGGTGACGGCGATCAGCGTCGTCGCAGCGAGGAGCCGAGCGATCATCCGCGGCGGGCGAGGGTCTGCCGGTCGTAGCCGGCGACCCGCTTGTAGCTTTCGGACAATGCGGCGAGCTCGTCGCGGGCGATGATCCGGTCGATGTCGTCGAAGGGCTTGTCGCCGGTCCGCAGATAAACCTCGCGCAAGATCGCGTCGGGCGGGTTGGTGCGGTTGGTGCGCACGACCTTTGCCGTGGCCTCGAGCCGCAGCGCCTCGTAGTCGCACAATGCCGCAGCTGGATCGCCTGCTGCCGTGAGACAGCGGGCGAGCGCGCGGGCATCGACGATCGCCTGCCCGGCACCGTTCGACCCGCGCGGCACCATCGGGTGCGCGGCATCGCCAAGCAACGTCACCCGGCCAAAGCTCCAGCGCGGCAGCGGCTCCTGGTCGACCATCGGAAATTCGAGGATGGCGTCGGCGGCGCAGATCATCGCCGGCACGTCGAGCCAATCGAAATGCCAGTCGGCGAACACGCCGAGAAAGTCCTTGAGCTCGCCCGGCCGGTTCCAATCGCGCGTCTCGTGCTTCGGCGTCTCGATTTCGGCGACCCAGTTGACGAGCTGCCTTCCCTCGCCGTCAATGTCGTCGCGGATCGGGTAGATCACCATCTTGCCGGTGGCAAGCCAGCCCGCGCGTACCATGCTGGCACCGGAGAGAAACCGCGGCCAGCGCGTCACCCCGCGCCACATGTTGAAGCCGGAATAGAGCGGCTCGCCCTCGCGGGGATAAAGCTGCTTGCGGATAACCGAATGGATGCCGTCGCAGCCGATCGCGACCGCGCCGCGCTGCGGCGGCAGCCGGTCCCCGGTCTCGGCGTCCTCAAAGCTAACGGTTGCCGAGCCGTCGTCCTGAGCGAACCCGGTGCAGCGCCAGCCGGTGACAAGTCGATCGTGGCCGACGCGACGCACGAAGGCGTCGGCCAGCACCTTTTGCAGATCGCCGCGATGGATTGAGAATTGCGGCCAGTTATAGCCGGCGGCGCGGCCCAGCTTCTCGCGATAGATCAGCTGCCCGAAGCGGTTGAAGAAACAGGCTTCGGCGGTGGCGATCCCGACTCGCGCCAAGGCCGCTTCGAGCCCGAGCTCGGCCAATTCCCGCGTCGCGTGCGGCAAGACGTTGATGCCGACCCCAACCGGCCGGATCGCCGGCGCCGCTTCATCAGATTCGGCACGGGATTCCGGCTCGATGCAGCGCCAGGCCGAGCGTCAGCCCGCCAACCCCGGCGCCGATGATGATCACATCCATGATGTCGTCCACCCGGCGCCGCCGGCGGCGCTCTCAGGCGTTGCCGCGCTGCTCGCGCCACAGGCCGAGCCCCTGCTGCACCGGGCGGTCGGAGAAGCTGAACAGCACCGCTTCGTCCTCGGCGTGGTGGCTGACCGGCAGCCAGCTCGGCGCCACGAAAATGTCGTGCGGTTCCCAACGGAACAGCTGGTCGCCGACCCTGCTTTCGCCCGAGCCTTCGACCGCGACATAGACGGTGCCGTCGGTCGAGCGGTAGGGCCGGCTGGCAAATCCCTTCGGCAGCAGCTGAATGAAGGTGCCGATCGTCGGCATCGCGAAGGCGCCGCTAGCCGGGTTGACATAGCGCAATTTGTGCCCGTGGCAGGGGTCGGGCTCCTCGTTGCGGGCGAGCGCGTCGAGCGATTCGCGCGAGCGGGCATAGGGGTAGTTGAACACCGGCGAGGTCTTGACCGAGGGCTGCCAATCGACCGGCAAGAGGTTGTTGCCATAGCGCACGGCGCTGTCGCCCTCCGGCCGCGTCACCGCCTGCTCGTCGGTTTCTCCCGGCTCGGCAAAGCTCGCGTCGAGCAGTCGCACAATCGGGATGTCGAGCCCGTCGAGCCAGACCATCGGCTCCTCCGTGTCGTTGCCGTGGTCGTGCCAGGTCCAGGACGGGGTGATCACAAAATCGCCGGGGCGCATCGTCGTGCGCTCGCCGTCGACGGCGGTGTAGGCGCCGTCCCCCTCGATGATGAAGCGCAACGCCGATTGCGTGTGGCGGTGCGCCGGCGCGACCTCGCCCGGCAGGATCAATTGCAACCCGGCGAACAGCGAATGGGTGATCGAGGTCTGGCCCTTGAGCCCCGGGTTTTCTAGGATCAGCACGCGGCGCGTCGCCTCCTGCGCGCTGATCAGCCCGCCCGACCGCATCAGGTAGGGCCGCACGTCGCCGTAATGCCAGATCGCCGGCAGGCAGGGTGTGACCGGCTGCGGCGTGACAAGCCCGTGCAGCCGCTCCCACAGCGGCGCCAGATTGGCGGCGCCGATCTCGGTGTAAAACGCCTCGCGCTCGGGTGTCCGGGCGGCCGGCTGCTCCATCGCCATGACGGTTTCTCCTCCGCTTCTCAAGCGGCCTTGGCCCGCGTCCTCTCGGCGAGAGTGAAACCGATCCTGGCGAGGTCGGCGAGCAAGGCCGAGGATTGCGCCCGGTCGAGCGCCACCATCGGCGGGCGCACTGCCGCCCAGTCGGGGTCGTCATGGAAATGGGCAACGACCCGCTTCAATGCCGGCACCATCGGATAGGCCTGCAAGGTCTTGCGCACGGTCGTGATTTCGGCCTGCAACGCGTCGGCCTGCGGCGTGCGCCAATTGTCGTAGACCTTCTTGATGCCCGGCACGTTGACATTACCCGAGGCGGTGATGCAGCCGACCGCACCCTTGCGCAGCCCGTCGAGCAGAAAGACCTCCGAGCCCGGGAACACGGCAAAGCCGGGGAAATGGTCGAGCAGTGCAGCAGTATTGCTCCAATCGCCTGAGCTATCCTTCAAGCCGACGACGGTCTCTGGATAGGCCCGGATCAACCGCCCGACGAGGTCGAGCGAATAGCCGACCACCGCCACCGGCGGGATATGGTAGAGAAAAATCTTGAGCGCCGGCGCAGCGACCTTATCGACGACCCCGGAGATGAAGGCAAAGACACCGTCGTCGGCGACCGGCTTGTAGTAGAAGGGTGGCAGCATCAGCACGCCGCCGCAGCCATGGCCGACAGCGTGCCGGGCGAGCGCCGCCGCCTCGGTCGTCGAGCAAGCCCCGGTCCCCGGCATCAGCTTTGCCGCCGGGATTCCGGCCTCGATCAGCCGGTCGAGCAGCGCCATCCGCTCGCCCGCCGACATCGAATTGGCCTCGCTCGTCGTCCCGAAGATCGCCAGCCCACCTGCCCCCTGGTCGAGCAGCCACCGGCAGAACGCGACAAACCGCCCCGCGTCGGGCTCGCCCTGCGGCGTGAACGGGGTCAGGACGGGGACCAGCACCCCATGAAACGGCTGCGATGGCATGTCTCGGCTCCTTTAGCGCTGCGGAGCAATAAGCGACGCGCCGCGACCCTCGTCAACTCTCGTTTCAAAAGTCTTGTCACGCGGGCGAAGGCCGGTGCCCATAGCGGAAATGAGTTCCACCTTCGCCGGAATGACGAGGGAGGGGCACCGCACTCAATCATCTAGAAAAAGGACCGTCAGAGCCTGCGCTGACCTTGGCGGCATCGGACCAAACGCGCTTTCGCAATAGGGAAGTGAAGTCCCCGCACGCTGTGGGATACCGTAGGAAGGGCCCAAATCACTCCCACTCGATCGTGCCCGGCGGCTTTGAGGTCACGTCGTAGACGACGCGGTTGATGCCGCGGACTTCGTTGATGATGCGGGTGGCGGCGCGGCCGAGAAATTCATTCGAGAAGGGGAAGTAGTCGGCGGTCATGCCGTCGGTCGAGGTCACCGCGCGCAAGGCGCAGACGAAGTCGTAGGACCGCGCGTCGCCCATGACGCCCACGCTCCTGACCGGCAGCAGCACCGCAAAGGCCTGCCAGATCGCATCGTAAAGCCCGGCGTTGCGGATCTCCTCGATAAAGACCGTATCGGCCCGGCGCAGGATGTCGAGCTTCTCTTGCGTGACTTCGCCCGGGATGCGGATCGCCAGGCCCGGGCCGGGAAACGGATGGCGCCCGACCAGCCGCTCGGGAAGGCCCAGCTCGCGGCCCAATGCGCGCACCTCGTCCTTGAACAATTCGCGCAGCGGCTCGACCAACTGCAATTTCATCCGCTCGGGCAGGCCGCCGACATTGTGGTGCGATTTGATCGTCACCGAAGGGCCGCCGAGCGGGCTCACCGACTCGATCACGTCGGGGTAGAGCGTGCCCTGCGCCAGGAACTCGACACCACCCAGTTTCGATGCCTCCTCGTCGAAGACATCGATGAAGGTGGCGCCGATCGCCCTGCGCTTTTCTTCCGGGTCGGTGACGCCGGCGAGCCTGTCGAGAAACAGCCCGCCCGCGTCGCGATGGATCAGCGGGATGTTGTAATGGCCGCGGAAGAGATCGACCACCTCCTCGGCCTCGCCGGCGCGCAGCAATCCGGTGTCGACAAAAATGCAGGTCAGCCGGTCGCCGATCGCCTCGTGCAGCAAGGCCGCCGCGACCGCGGAATTGACGCCGCCGGAAAGCCCGCAGACGACCCCGCTCGTCCCGACCCGGCGGCGGATCCGGTCGATCGCCTCGACGCGAAAACGCGCCATCGTCCAGTCGCCGCGGCAGTGTGCGACATGATGGGTGAAGTTGCGCAACAGCTCGCCGCCCTGCGGCGTGTGCACGACCTCGGGGTGAAAGAGGACGCCGTAGAAGCGCCGCTCGTCGTCGGCGATCGCGGCATAGGGTGCGGCCTCGCTGGCGGCCACCGCGCGAAAGCCCCTCGGCAAGGCGTCGACCCGGTCGCCATGGCTCATCCAGACCTGCTCCCGCCCGCCCTTCGGCCACAGCCCGTCGAACAGCCGGCAGCTCGCCGAGAATGTCGATAAAGGCGCGGCCGAACTCCTGATGGTCGCTCAGGGTGACCCGGCCGCCGAGCTCCGCGCACATCGTCTGCATGCCGTAGCAGATGCCGAGCACCGGTACGCCGAGCGCGAAGACGGTCTCAGGCGCGCGCGGCGAGGTGCCCCCCGTCACCGAGGCAGGCCCGCCCGACAGGATGACCGCCGCCGGCGCGAACTCGCGCACCTTGTCCTCGGCGATCGTGAACGGGTGGATCTCGCAATAGACCCCGCTTTCGCGCACCCGCCGTGCGATCAGCTGGGTCACCTGGCTGCCGAAATCGAGGATCAGGATGCGGTCGGTCATGGCAGGTCGTCCTTGGCGGCGCCCTCTTGCCGCTCGAATATGGCGACGAAGAAGCCGTCGGTGCCGTGCCGCGCGGGGGTTAGCCGCAAATAGGGTTCGCCGCCCGGCGGATCGCCGCCGATCGACTCTGCCCAGGCGCGCATGGCCGGCAGCAGGGAGAAATCGGGTTCGGCTGCCAGAAAAGCGTCCGCCTGGTCCTCGTCCTCCTCGCAGAGCAGCGAGCAGGTGACATAGACGAGGCTGCCTCCCGGGCGGACGAGCCGCGCCGCGCTGAGCAGGATCTGTTGCTGGCGCTCCTGCAGTTCGGCGAGGTCCTCGGGGCGGCTGCGCCATTTGGCGTCGGGGTTGCGCCGCCAGGTGCCGGTGCCGAGGCATGGCGCGTCGACCAGCACCCGGTCGAAGCCGCGCTTGTGGCGCTTGACCCATTTGTCCCGCTCGTCGGCCAAGATTCGGCGCTCGACGTTCTCGACCCCGGCGCGGCGCAGGCGGCGGGCCGCGCGCTCGAGCCGCCGGGCCGAGACATCGCAGGCGACGAGCTTGCCGCGATTGGCCATTTGCGCGGCAAGCGCCAGGGTCTTGCCGCCCGCGCCCGCGCAGAAATCGACGACCCGCATACCGGGCCGTGCGTCGGCGATCAGTGCGGCGATCTGCGAACCCTCGTCCTGGACGTCGAAGAGCCCCTCCTTGAACGCCGCGAGGCCGGCGAGCGGCGCGCGGGCATGCAGCCGGAGCCCGAGCGGCGACCAGCGCGTCGGCTCCGCGGCGACGCCTTCGGCGGCGAGCGCGCGCCGGGTGGCTTCGCGACTGCCCTTCAATAGGTTGACCCGCAGATCGATCGGCGCCGGCGCATTTAGTGCCACCATTTCGCGTTCGAGGCTCTTGCCCAGCGCCCGGTCGAGATAGGGCTCCAGCCAGTCCGGCATATCGTTCGCTACCGCCCGCGGCATCGCCGGATGGCGCAAGGTGCGCGAGGCGAGGCCGCGCACCAGCTTCTCTTCGTCCGCGTCGAGCGGCGCCGGGCGAAACCGGTCGCCGTCGCAACAGGCGGCGACCGCCTCCGGCCGCCAACCCTCGGCCACCACTAGGCCGGCCAGCACCCGGCTGCGCGCGCCGATCGGCACCCTCCCGGTGCCGAGCCTCGCGATCCACCAGTCGAGTGCGGCGCGGTGCCGCAGCACGGTGTAGACATGGCCTGCGATCCCTGCCCGGTCCTTGGCGCCGATGTAGCGCCGGCGCCGGAAATAATCGGCGGCGGCATCGTCGGCCGGGTGGCCTTCGACGCGACCGAGAATATCGATCGCCGCCGCCACCTGGGCCCCGGGGGTCACCGCCCGTTATGCCCGCAACGCGAGCGGAGCCGCGCCGACAGGCTCCGGAAACAGCAGCTCTTCATAGACCGCGATGGTGCGGTTGCACATCGCTTCGCGGGTAAAGTTGGCGGCGACGTGCGCCGCCGCCTTCCTGGCCAGGAGCGCACGCTGGCGCGGGCTCAGCGACAATGCCTCGCCGATCGCCACGGCGAGGGCGCCGGGATCGCGCGCCGGCACGAGCCAGCCGGTGACGCCGGGAATAATCGTCTCGCGCGCGCCGCCGTGGTCGGTCGCGACCGCCGGGCGCCCCATCGCCTGTGCCTCGACGATGACCCGGCCAAAGCCCTCGGGGTCGCTCGACGCGGAGACCACGACATCGGCCAGCATGTAGGCGGCCGGCATGTCGCGGCAATCCTCGGCGATGCGGAAGAGGCCGCCCATGCCGTGCTTCTCGATCGCCGCCTCCAGCTCATGGCGAAAGCCTCGGCGCTGCTCGGGTCCGACGAAGACGCAGCAGATGTCGTGCCGACCGAGGCTGGCGACCGCCTCGATAAGGTCGAGCCCGCCCTTCCAGCGCGTCAGCCGGCCGGGCAGCATGACCACCGGCGCGCCATCCGGGAGTCGCCATTGCCGCGCCAAGCTCACGATCCGCTCCGCACCGACCCGCTGCGGGTCGAAGCTGTCGAGGTCGACGCCGCGCGGGATCGTGCGCAGCCGGTCCGCCCCGACGCCGTAGACGCCGGCCGCGTGATCGGCGACGAATTCCGAGATCGCGATGACGCGCTCGCCACGCGCCATGACCGAGTTGTACCAGCGCTTCAGCGCGGCCCGGCTGTCGTAGGCGTTGTGAAAGGTCGTCACGAAATGGCGGCCAGTGGCACCCGCGGCGGACCACGCGCTCCAGGCCGGGGCGCGGCTGCGGGCATGCACGATGTCGATCCCGAAGCGCCGGATCACCCACGCCAGGGAAACTGCGTTGCGGCGAATCACCAAGGGATTCTTGGACGCGAGCGGCAGGGTCAGGTGGGTGGCGCCGCAGCGGGCGATCTCGTGCTCGAGCGGGCCGCCGGCGGAGGCGACATAGGAGACCCATCCGGCCGCAACGAGAGCTCCGGCGAGATCGACAGCGCCGCGCTCGGCCCCGCCTGAGACGAGGCTCGGCACGATCTGCAGCACCGCCGGCGGGCGGCCTTCCGAGGGCGGCTGCGCGCTGTTATCCTCGACCCTCATACCCCTCTGCCGCCCGATCCCCTGATGCCGTCCTTCCAGGTTCTACCACGTCGCGATGGCGCCACAATCGCCTACCATCGGCTCGCCGGAGCCGCGCCGGGGATCGTCTTCCTCGGCGGCTTCCACTCCGACATGACCGGGACCAAGGCGGTCTTTCTCGACGATTACTGCCGCCGCCGCGGCCATGCCTATGTGCGGTTTGATTATTTCGGCCATGGGGCGTCGAGCGGCAATGTGGCCGACGGCACGATCGGCCGCTGGGCGGAGGACGCGACGGCGGCGCTCGACCAGCTAACCGAGGGCCCGCAGGTCCTGATCGGCTCCAGCATGGGCGGCTGGATCATGCTGCTGGCGGCCCTCGCCCGGCCCGGGCGCATCCACGCCCTTGTCGGCATCGCCCCTGCCCCCGACTTCACCGAGGATTTGCTCTGGCCGCGGCTCGATCCGGTGCAGCAGCGCGAACTGCGCGAGGCCGGTGCGGTGATCCTCTCCTCCGACTACGACCCGGCCGGTTACACCTATCGCCTCGGCCTGATCGAGGACGGCAGGCGCCACTTGTTGCTTCGTGCCGCGATCCCGCTCGAATGCCCGGTGCGCCTGTTGCACGGGCTCGACGACGCCTCGGTCCCCTGGCAAACAAGCCTGCGACTTGCCGACCACCTGAACAGCCGCGACGTGACCCTCACCCTGGTCAAGAACGGCGACCACCGGCTCTCCACCGCGCCCGACCTCGCCCGCCTCGCGATGGCGCTCGACGAGCTGCTCGGGTATTGACCGGATATTGGTCCGCCCTCCTCTTTCTCAACGAAGCCCCTTCCTCCATCCATGCCGGCACTTTACAATAAATTCGGGTATCTCTGACACTCACACACTGAATTTGACGAAGCTTGGACGAGCTGCTGCCGTCCCATGGGCGCGTGATATGCGAGCATAGATCGGACATGACATAGAAAAAGCCTCTACTAAGATTTGACACGAAGGCAAGCGGTTAATCCCCGTTTCATGTTCGAGAGCGCCTGATGTGGAAAGCCTCAGAGTCCGCAGTGGGTGGGCTTATCTTCGACGACACCGGGGAGGCATTGCTTCCTCACCCCGTCCTGCTGGCGCACCGGTTGGGCTTTCCGGGCGAGAACCTCGATGCCGTGGTGCAATGCATCCGGGAATGCGGCTTCGTTCAGGTCGTGCCTGTGCACGACGCGCTTCTGGTCAAATTCGAACCGGCTTCCGTCCACCCCTTGGCCGCATTCGCCGCCTTCTACGAGATCGCCGCGCGAGCTCCGAGCCGGCTCATCCTTTCCTTTCCCAGTGATGGCGAAAATCCCGACCGGTACGAAATTTTCGGTAATCCGATCGATGGCTTAAGGCGAATGGAGCTGGCGCTCGAAGGATCGCGGATCCCTCCCGGCCCGGCGGTCACGCGATCCGAGCGATTGTCGGTAGATCGCCGATTTCGACGGCCTCGTCGTCGGCGATTTTCGCGGCACGCAGCCATTGCCGCCGTGTCCAATCCGCGGGGGATTCCGATCAGGACAAAGGCGCGAGCCGGTGACCGCTCCGAGCGGCTGCCTCGACCTTTGGATTCGATCCAATCGGCGGACGAATGGCTCGGTGAGCTTCTCGTGGCTTGGCGTAATGCGCGTTGCGGGTGGCGCCTGCCTTCTATCGAATCATTGGACTCCTTTGAGCTGCTGAACATCGCCCGAGGACGTGCGCATATCGTGGATACGCGCGATGCGGATCCGGAGGGCTATAGGTTTCGCCTCTGGGGGACGGTCAACTCCTACGGCAGCGGGCATGCCAACAAGACGCTGGGCGAAATGCCGGCGGGCCTGATGCGCGACGATGCGATCGAGGACTACCGGGGGGTCGTCACCACCGGCGTGCCGGGCTATCAGCTCATTCATCACGTCGAGAACAACCTCTCCTATTCATACGCCCGCCTGGTACTGCCTCTTGCCGCGGACGGGCGGTGTGTGGACCGCCTTATCGTATTGATAAACGAGCGGCATCTTTCGGAGCTCGATACGCCGTAGCGGCTCCCCAGCGTCTCGCGCCACCGGAACGATCAAAGAGGCAACCGCCTCGGCCCTCGTGGCATGGCAGAGATGCATGATTGCTTCCCGGCCCTCGGGCGGAAACCAGCCGTCGACGAACCGGCGCACGCGGGCAAACCCGTAGATGCGTTTTCCCATGTACGCGGCCTTGCGGTCGGCGGCATCCGCGCAGTCTCGGGGATCGTTTCGGATCATCGCGGTGTCGTGGTCGAATGGCCGGGTTCGCAGGGCGACGGCGCGGGCGAAACGCGGCATGACCAAGGCCAATCGGGAGCGGCCGCGATGATCGTCCCGCACCCAGAGCCCCCCTCCATGAGAGACCTCGCCGCCGAATGGCGGGATATCGCATTCGACGACAAAGCTCAGGTCGACAGAGCACGGCCGATCAGAGAACCACAGCCTCTGCGAGCGAATAAGAGCATAGAAGTCATCGACAAAGAAACGCCGCAGGCAGTAGGTCGCTATCGGCTCGCCTTCCCGGTTTTCTGCAAGCAGCCAGAAGTCGCCGCGGCCGAAGCGCACTTTTGCCGGGTCGAAGGCCTGGTTCAGGTGGGTTTCGCCATGGGACCGGCGGAGAGCGACATAGCTTTCGAAATTGCGCCGCACGCGCAACGAGATTCCAGCCTTGTCGAGCGCCGAAATATATCCCTCGATCGCCGACTGGATGCGCGCCGTCTCATACGCCGACAGGGGGGCCATTGGTTCTCCTCGTCGTAAACCGCGCCAGCGAACATCCGGCGCGGAGCAGAGGAGAACGTATTAGCAACAAAATATGTTGAAATTGTGTTAATTGCTAAAACCGCCAGCTTGGCTCGCCTGCCCACCGTGGTGATTCGATCCACGTCTACCCGACGCGGTGTTAGGCGACCCGGTCGCCCTGCTTGATCTCGACGGTGCGGTTGTCGACGGCGGGGAGCATGCGGGCGGGGTCGCGGGTGACGACGATGTCGAGCACGGTCGGCCGGGTGCGCTCGGCGAGGCCCTCGCGCAATGCCGCGCCGAGCGTGTCGGGGTCTTCTACCCGAATGCCGGCGCAGCCCATCGTCCGGGCGATTGCCGCGTAATCCATCTCGACCAAATCGGACGACTGGTAGCGGCCGCGGAACATCGCGTGCTGCAACGCCTTCACATAGCCCGAAGCGGCGTTGTTGACGACGGCGATGCTCAGCCCGACCCCGGCGCGGCGCGCGGTTTCGAGCTCGCCCAGCATCATGTTGAAACCGCCGTCGCCGGTGATCGCGACCACCGGCGTCGCGGGTGCCGCTAATGCCGCGCCGATGCCGCCCGGCAGCCCATAGCCGATCGACGCCAGCCCGCGGTCTGGAATGAAATGCCGTCCCGGTCCCTTCGTGTCGTAGAGGAGCCCGGTCCAATGCCCGGCAAACCCGCCATCGGCGACGAGGATGCTGTCTGCGGGTAGGGTGCGGTTCAGCTCCCGGCAGAGCCGGGCCATGTGGATCGGCCGTTCGCCCGAATTCCAGTCGCGGCGCCGCCTCCTCGCGCCACGCTGCCATCCGCGTCGGGATTTCGCCGACATAGTCGGCGCGCGCCGCCCGCGTCTTTCGGGACTCGTCGGCGAGCGCTTCGGCCAGGTCCTCGAGCCCGCACCTGGCGTCGCCCCACAATGCCACGGCGGCCGGACGGCACCGCCCGATCTCCTCGGCGACGATGTCGAGATGTATCAGCGAAATCGCTTCCGGCGGCAGCACATAGCGCCTGGTTGCGATCTCGCCGAGCTTGCAGCCGACGACCAGCAGGCAGTCCGAGGCCTCGATCAATTCGTTCGAAATCCGCGAATAGCGGCCGAAGAGCCCGGTCGAGAGCGGGTGGGTGCAGGCGATGCCGCCCTTGCCGCTCATCGTGTGCGCGACCGGGATCGACTGCGCCTCGGCGAAGGCCTGCAGCGCTGCGTAGCCTTGCGACAGGTGGATGCCGCCGCCGACCAGGATCAGCGGCCGTTTGGCGCGCGCCAGCAGTGCCGCGGCGCGGGCGATGTCGGCCCGGTCCGGACGGATGCGCCGCGAGGGCGCGCTCAACGTCGTGGGGTCGATGGCGAAATCCTCGGCGGCGAAGTCGTGCTCGCCGTGGCAGACGTCCTCGGGCACGTCGAGCAGCACCGGGCCCGGGCGGCCCGAGGTCGCCACGGCAAAGGCGCGACGCAGCAGTTCGGGGACCCGGCTCGTCGCCTCGACCCGGATCAATTCCTTGACTGCCGGGCGCAGGATTTCGACCTGCCGGCATTCCTGCGTCATGTTCTTCCAGGAATGGGCGCGGTTGGTGTCGCCGGCAAAGGCGATCATCGGGGTGCCGGCGTTCAGCGCTTCGATCAGGCCGGTCACCAGGTTGGTGGCGCCGGGGCCGAGGGTGCCATCGCAGACCCCGGGCCGGTTGGTGACCCGCGCATAGGCCTCGGCGGCAAAGGCGCCACAGCGCTCGTCGTTGATCAGAAAGTGCCGCAGGCCGAGCTGCGAGAGCGCGTCGTAGAACGGCAGCAGCTGAAACCCGCCCATCCCGAACATCGGCCCGACTTCGGCGAGGCGAAGCATCTCGGCCATGGCGCGGCCGCCGTTCATGCGGCCGGAGGGGCGGTTGCTGACGCGGTCGGCCTCGCTCATGGCGTGTCTCTCCCGTTCCGCCGCGGCGCGGCGGATGATCGCGACGAAGTCGCGGGCGCCGATGCCCGGCGCGATGCCCAGCGCGGCGGCGCGCGAATTGACCCGGCTCAGGATGCCGTCTTCATAGGTCGAGCGGGCGTCGCCGATGCGGGCGCTCGCCGCGGCGACGGTGGCGGCGGCGATGCCGCGCGCGTCGAGCGCCGGCAGCCGGGTCACGCCGGCCTCCTCGATCCCGATCCCGGCGTCGTTGAAGAGGGCCGCGAGCGCGTCGTATTTGAGCGCGGTCTCCGGCCGCCCGCCCAACAGGCCGCCATGCGAGCCGGTGACGACGATCGTCCCGACATGCTCGGGGCCCACCGCCGAGGCCGAGTTGAGCGCCCATACGGATGGCTTGTCGGGGATCAGCAGAAAAGCCGATTCCAGCGCCGGCGGAGGCTCGTCGGCCTCCGACCGCCGGCGCGCTGCAGCACGCGCGGCGGCGTCCCGGCAGGCGAGTGCCAGGGCGGCAGCCGAGCGCCGTCGCCGGCGCGTTCGCGTGGGTGATGATGCCGCGCGCGATCATGTCCGCGCCGTCGCCGATCCGCGCGGTGTCGTGCCCGACCGCGGCGGCCGGAATGCCGAGCCCGGCGAGATAATCGAGCCCGCCGATCCCGGCATGGTCGCGCCCGACCCCGGCGTCGTTGAAGATCGCCGCCGCGACACGCAGCTTTGCCGCGACATAGGCGGCATAGACGCCGCCATGCGAGCCGTTGACGACGACCGCGCCCGCCGCCTCGGAGCCGACACGGGTGATGCTGTCGGCGATCAGGATCGGGCGGGGCTCGACATCATTGGCGGCTCGGCAACGGATTGGTCGGCCGGCATCATGCCGGCAGTGGCCGATGGGGCACAAGGCCTCAGCCGTGGACGACGCTGCCTTGCCGCGATGTGGATGTGGTAAGCTGGTTCGGTAGGGTGTCCCGGCCGAGCCCGGGGCGACCGGCACGGAGTGAGGACGATGGCGCGCCTGCCATATCTCGACAGGTCGGATTCTTGCCCGAGCACCAGGATTTACTGGCGCGCAACCTCAACCTCTATCGGGTCCTGGCGCACAGCCCGCGCGCGGCGCGTAGCCTCAACACATTGGCGCGGTACATCCGCGACGGCAGCCGCCTCGATCCGAGATTGCGAGAGCTGGCGATCCTGCAGGTCGGCTATATGACCCGCTCAGCCTGGGAATTCTCGCACCATGTCCGGATCGCCCGCGAGGTCGGCGTCGGCGACGACGAGATCCGCGCTGTCGCCGACGAAACCGCCGGGCGCCCGACCGGGCTCGACCCGTTCGCTAGGGCGGTGTTGCGAGCGGCACGCGAGATGACGCGCGACCTTGGCATCACCGACGAAACCTTTGCCGCGCTTCGCCAGGGGCTCGACAATGAGCGCCTGACGGATCTCGTTATGACGATCGCGTTCTATAACGGTCTGGTGCGCCTGCTCGCGGCAATGCAGGTCGAGGTCGAGGAGGAATACCTCCCCTATCTCGACGAATTCCCGTTGCCGCAGGGCTGACCGCCCCCATCCGCGAGGCGGGGGCGGCCGGAATTGAAGTGCTACCGGGTCGCCAGAGCGCGGGCGAGCTGGCTACCGCCTCTTGATGCTTTTCGTTTCTGATCTCGGCGAAGTTGCGGGCGATCTCCAGCAGCATGCGCTGGTGTGGCGCGATCTGTCGCGGCGCCTCCTGCCCGACCCCCTCATAGAAATAGCTGATCGGTGCGCTCAACGCGCGGGCGATCTCGAACAGCCTGCCGGCCGAGACGCGATTGATCCCGCGCTCGTATTTGTGCGCCTGCTGATAGGTAACCCCAATCATCTCGGCAAGCTGCTGCTGGGTCAGCCCCAGCATGATGCGGCGCTCGCGTCCGTGCTCCGACATGATCGTCAATCGCGGCGGTCGACCGCCCTCTCTTCGGTTTAGCCATGATTTTCACCCGCTGTGCATCTGCTCAGACACGCCGATCACAGTACTCCACCTTCCCCGTCAACGCAAAGTGACCCAGAAAATTCCACCCGCCCGATCGAGCGGCGGAACATCGCAACCGCCGAAACCCCGACCCCGAAGCCAATCAACGAGAACGGAAGTTTG
>CAWAFE010000029.1:0-19292 GCA_963781215.1 uncultured Alphaproteobacteria bacterium | reverse complement strand
CGAGGCATGCAGCACTACGACATGCCATTTCTGCGGGCGTTTGGCCGGATCCAGGCCGACGGCCTCGTAGTTCCGTGAGGCCGCACGAGGGCCATGTCGAAGCCCAGATCGACAAGGGCGAGCCCGACGATCTGGCGCTCCTCACTCATATCTCTGTATGCACGGCAATCCCAAAGGGGTGACGCTGTCGCACGCCAATCACACCAGCTCGGCCAGGCGGCCTTCGCCGCGGCGGAGGACATCCGCCCGACGAATACTGCGCTCGCGCCGATCCGCCATGGCGTGGATCGGCGACTTTGCTGTTGTCGCCGTGCCGCACACCGCCCGTCGGCTTCACCTGCAACTGCCCGGAGTGGCCGGAACACGGCGAGCGCGACTTGCGGCGCCAGCTTGGGCTGATCATCGCCCCGCGCCGCCGCGGATTCCGGAGAAGATGCTGACCCAGCTGCGGGTGCGCGCGGCCAATGTGACGCCGCTGAAACGTCGGGCTGTTCGAATATTTCCGCGCCCTTGCCGAGCGGGTGGAGCGCTCTGCGGGCGAGGGCAAACGGGCGCCGCTCCTGATGCGGGCGAGCTTGGCGCCGGGAAATTCCTGGCTCATGCCCCGGTGCGCGACCAGCTCGGCCTGCGCCGCGCCCGCTGGGTCTACACCGGCGCCCGCCGCGAGGCCTCAACACCTTCCGCTTCTTCCGCTCGTTCGGGATGGCAACATTCAACAGGTTGGGGCTCGACCGAGCTGTCCGGGCTCGCCTCCTTGCAGCCGGACGGCGAGGTCGACCCAGCACGTCGGCCTCGACCACCCCCGGGCAGCGAGGTGCGCATCGCCGAGGATGGCGAGGTGCTGACCGCTTGGCCGGCGTGTTCCAGGCGATCGCAAGCAGCCCGAGGCGACGGTCGAGGCGTTTGGCGACGACGGCTGGTTCCGCACCGGCGATTCCGGATTTGTCGATGGGCGCGGCCACTCGTGATCATCGATCGCGCCAAGGATGTCGGCAAGCTCGGCGACGGCACCCCGTTCGCACCGCAATTCGTCGAAAACAAGCTGAAATTCAGCCCATTCATCGCCGAGGCGGTGGCTTTGGCGATCGGCGGCCCTTCGTCGCGGCGATGATTGCGATCGATCTCGGCACCGTCGGCAATTGGGCCGAGCGACGCAATCTCGCCTACACCTCGTTTCAGGATTTGAGCGCCAAGCCCGAGGTGCGCCGGCTGATCGCGGAAGAAATTGTCAAGTGCAACGCCAGCCTGCCGGGCGCCGCCTGCATCTGCCGCTTTCTGCTGCTGAACAAGGAGTTCGACGCCGACGACGCCGAGATCACACGGACCCGCAAGATTCGCCGCCGCTTCGTCGCCGAGAAATATGAAGCCGTGATCGAGGCATTGTACCGCGGCGACAATGAGATCGCGGTGGCGACCGAGATCACCTACGAGGACGGGCGCAAGGCCACGCTGGAGGCGCGGATGGCGATCGAGGACGTCGCGGCGCCGTCGCCCCGGCGCGTGAGCCAGCCTATGCCTGAGCCCGCCAGTGCCTGAGCCCGCCAATGCCTGAGTTCGACTGGACGTTCACCCTGGTCCTGGTGACCAACGGGGTGCTGATCGGGCTGATGTATGCGCTGATCGCGCTGGGCTTTGTGCTGATCTACAAGGCGACCGACGCGATCAATTTCGCACAGGGCGAGTTCGTCATGTTCGCCGGCTTCATCGCCGCCGCCGCGATCGGGATGGCCGGGTTGTCGTTCTGGCTGGCGGCGCTGATCGCGGTCGCCGGCATGGTGGCGCTGGGGTTCGGGCTCGAACGCGTCGTCCTGCGGCCGTTGATCGGGCGGCCGATCATCGCCGTCGTGATGGCGACGATCGGGCTCGCCGCCGTGCTCAGAGGTGTGGCGGTACTGTTCTTCGGCGCCGGCACCCGCGCCATCGCGATGCCGATCGGCGACACGCCCATCTTTCTCGGCCCCCTGATGCTGCCGCCCGTGCAGCTCGTCGGCGCCGGAGTAGCCTTCTCTTCCTCGGCGGCTTCACCTGGTTTTTCCTGAAGAGCCGGGTCGGCATCGCCATGCGCGCGGTCGCCGACAGCCAGCAGGTGGCGATGGCGATGGGGATCAACGTCCAGCGCTATTTCGCCTTCGCCTGGGCGATGGCCGGCGTCGTCTCGGCATTGGGCGGGGTCGTCTGGGGCGCCATGCTCGGCGTCGACAACCAGCTGGCGCTGGTCGGCCTCAAGGTCTTCCCGGTGGTGATCCTCGGCGGCCTCAATTCGGTGATCGGCGCCGTCGTGGGCGGGCTGATCGTTGGCGTCGTCCAAAGCCTCGCCGCCGGTTATTTCGACCCGATCGTCGGCGGCGGCACCAAGGATTTCGCACCCTATGTGCTGATGATCGCCGCCCTGATGGTGCGGCCCGAAGGGATCTTCGGCCGCCGCCGCATCGAGCGGGTCTAGAGGAAAGGCGCCGGAACAGGAGCCATGTTTCATCGCGAGGCCGGCGTCTTCAAAACCAGCTATGCCGCCGACATGGCGCTTTACCCATTGCCGATCGCCAAATGGACGGTGGCGGTGCTGGCGGGCCTGTTCGTCGCGGTCGCGCCGCTGTTCCTCGGCGACTATTACCTCTCGATCCTGAACCTGATCCTGATCGCCATCGTCGGTGCGCTCGGCCTCAACATCCTGGTCGGCTACACCGGGCAGATCTCGATCGGCCACGGCGCCTTCATGTCGGTCGGGGCCTATACCGCGGCCAATTTGATCGTGCGGCTCGGCATGCCGTTCTGGGTCGTGATCCCGGCCGGCGGGCTGATGGCGGCGCTGATCGGCGCGCTCGTCGGCATCCCGTCGCTTCGCATCAAGGGCATCTACCTCGCCATCGCCACGCTGGCCGCTCAGCTGATCATCGAGTGGACGATCAACCACGTGCAGTGGATCTCGGGTGGGGTGCAGGCCTCGATTACGATCCCGCGCCCGTCCTTCCTCGGCCTCCAGCTCAAGACCGAGGCACAGATTACGTGTTCCTGATGCTGTTCGTGGTGCTGGCGCTGATCGGCACCCTGAATTTGGTGCGCAGCCGGATCGGCCGCGCCTTCATCGCGATCCGCGACCAGGACATCGCCGCCGAGATCATCGGCATCAACATCTTCCGCTACAAGCTCTTTGCGTTTGCGATCTCGTCGTTCTACGCCGGGGTCGCCGGGGTGCTGGAGAGCTACTATCTCGGGATCGCCAATTACGAGCAGTTCCAGATCGACGTGTCGATCGACTATCTGGCGATGGTGATCATCGGCGGCCTCGGCTCGGTCCTGGGCTCGGTCTTCGGCGCGATCTTCGTGACCCTCTTGCCGATCGCGACCCGCTGGTTTCTCGAAGGCTTCGGGAGCCTCATTTTCTCCCAGGCCGATCTCTTGAACGTGATCCCGAACCTGCGGCTCGTCATGTTCGGCGGGCTGATCATCCTCTTCCTGGTGGTCGAGCCTGAAGGCCTCAACCGCCTGTGGCGCAACATAAGAAACTACTTTCGCGTGTGGCCGTTTTCTTATTGAGGGAGGAACTTCAGATGGCAAAGCTGTCGAGGACCATGCTGGGGCTCGCGGCGGGCATGGCTGCCGGGTTGGCGCTCGCCGGAACCGCGGCGGCGCAGTCGAAGGAGCTGCTGCTCGGCGCCCAGTGCGACCGCACCGGGCCGACCCAGATCGTCGGCGTCGTCATCTGCCCGGCGCAGCAGGACTACATCAGCCTGATCAACTCCAAGGGCGGGATCGACGGCTGGAAGCTCGAATACAACGAGATCGACCAGCAATATAAGGTGCCGCCGGCGGTCGAGGCCTACGAGCGTCAGAAACAAATGGGCGCCGTCTCGATGATGATCTACGGCACACCGCAGACCGTGGCGCTCAACGAGCGGCTGGAGCGCGACCATATGCCGACGACCTCGCCCGGCTTCGGCATTGCCGCGGGCGCCGACGGCGTGCGGTTCCCGTATCTCTTTCCCATCGCCGCGACCTATTGGTCGCAGGGTGCGGCCGCCGTCAAATTTGTCAAGGACCAGCTCGGTGGCAACCTGCAGGGCAAGAAGATCGCCTATGTTTATTACGACAATCCCGCCGGCAAGGAGCCGATCTCGATTATCGAGGCCTTGCAGAAGACCGAAGGGTTCGAGTTGCGCACTTTCGCGGTGCCGCCGCCGGGGGTCGAGATGGGGGCGCAGATCCTCGACATTACTCAGCGCTACCGGCCCGACTTCGTGATCGCCCACCTGTTCGGCCGCTCGCCGTCGGTAATGATCAAGGGGTTCAAGGGGGCGGGCTATCCGCTATCGAAGGCGATCGGGCTGGTTTGGGCCTCGGCCGAAGCCGACATCGCCGCGGCCGGCGGCTGGGGGGTGGCCGAGGGCTATCATACGATGCAGTTTGCCGGCGCCGGCGACGACTATCCGGTGCGCCAGGAAATCAAGGCGATGTACAAGAAGGACGGCAAGGATCCGCCGAAGGAGATGGACGATACCGTCATCTACAATCGCGGCCTCCTCAACGCCGCGTTGCATGTCGAGGCGATCCGTCATGCATTGGCGGTGACTGGCGGCAACAAGCCGACCGGAGAGGATGTCAAGAAGGGCTTCGAGCAAATTCACGACTTCACCCTCGGCGGGCTCGTTCCGCCGTTGCAGGTGACCCCGACCGACCACGAAGGCGGCGGCTGGGTGCAGGTCTTCCAGGTCCATGACGGCAAGTTCGTCAAGGAAACGGACTGGTTCCGCGCCTACCGCGATGTCGTCGAACATGCGATCAAGACCGCGGAATAGCAGGATAACGGGAATAAAACCAAAGGAGCAGTGATGACAAGGATAAGGCCGAATTTGCTATCGGTCGTGGCGGGCGCGGCGGCGGCGCTGTGGCTCGTGGGCCCGGCGGCGGCAGCCGATCAGAAGGAGCTGGTGATCGGCGATCAGTGCGACCGCACCGGTCCGACCCAGATCGTCGGCACGGTACTGTGCCCGGCGATGCAGGATTACTATGCGCTGGTCAACTCAGAGGGCGGTGTCGACGGCTGGAAGATCCGCGGCGACGAGATCGACAACCAGTACAAGGTCCCGCAAGGGATCGAGGCATATGAGCGGCAAAAGCAGATGGGCGTCGTGATGATGACCCTCTACGGCACGCCGCAGACTGTCGCGCTGAACCAGCGGCTCGAGCAGGACAAGATGCCGACGACCTCGCCCGGCTTCGGTATTGCCGCCGCCGCCGACGGGACCAGGTTTCCTTACCTGTTCCCGATCGCCGCGACCTATTGGTCGCAGGGTGCGGCCGCGGTCCAGTTCGCCAAGGATAAATTGGGCGGCAGTCTGAAAGACAAGAAGATCGCCTACGTCTACTACGACAACCCGGCCGGCAAGGAGCCGATGCCGATCCTCGAAGCCTTGCAGAAGTCGGAAGGGTTCGAGCTGCGCACCTTCGCCGTACCGCCGCCTGGGGTCGAGATGGGGGCCCAGATCCTCGACATCACCCAGCGCTATCATCCCGACTTTGTGATCGCCCACCTGTTCGGCCGCTCGCCCTCGGTGATGATCAAGGGGTTGAAGGGTGCCGGATACCCGCTCTCAAAGGTGGTCGGACTCGTCTGGGCCTCGGCCGAAGCCGACATCGCCGCGGCCGGCGGCTGGGGGGTGGCCGAGGGCTACAACACGATGCAGTTCGCCGGCGCCGGCGACGACTATCCGGTGCGGCAGCAGATCAAGGCGATGTACAAGAAGGAAGGCAAGGAGTTGCCAAAGGGGCTGGATGATACTGTCATCTACAACCGCGGCTTGTTGCAGGCGGCGATCCAGGTCCAGGGGATCCGCAACGCGCTCAAGTTGAGCGGCGGCCAAAAGCCGACCGGCGAACAGGTCAAGCAGGGGTTGGAGCAGATAAAGGACTTCACCCTGGGCGGGCTGGTGCCGCCGCTGCAGATCACGCCGACCGACCACGAGGGCGGCGGCTGGGTGCAGGTGTTCCAGGTCCACGATGGCAAGTTCGTCAAGGCGACCGACTGGTTCCGCGCCTACCGCGATGTCGTCGAGAACGCGGTCAAGACCGCGGAATAGCAGGTGCCGGGCTTGGCCCGTCCGGGATTGAAGAGGACGGGCCAACTGCCGGGTGCGGTGCAGGAGATCGGGAGGAGAGCGATGGGATCGATCAGGCTGACGCGGCCGGCCTTCGCGTTGGGTGCGGCAATTGGTCTGTGGCTCGCGGGCCCGGCCGCGGCGCAGCAGAAGGAGATCAGCATCGGGGTCCAATGCGACCGTACCGGGCCGACCCAGATCACCGGCGTCGTGCTGTGTCCGGCGATGGAGGACTACTACGCACTCATCAACGCGACGGGCGGCATCGACGGCTACAAGATAAAACCCGACGAGATCGACAATCAGTACAAAGTGCCGCAGGCGGTCGAAGCCTACGAGCGCCAGAAGGCCGAAGGTGCGGTTCTGATGACGCTCTACGGCACGCCGATGACCGTGGCGCTGAACCAACGGCTGGAGCAGGACAAGATTGCCACGACCTCGCCGGGGTTTGGCATTGCCGCGGCGGCCGACGGCAACCGCTACCCGTACCTGTTCCCGATCGCCGCGACCTATTGGTCGCAGGGTGCGGCGGCGGTCCAATTCGTCAAGGACAAACTCGGCGGCAGCCTCAAGGACAAGAAGATCGCCTACATCTTCTACGATAACCCTGCCGGCCGCGAGCCGCTGCCGATCATCGAGGCATTGCAGAAACGCGAGGGGTTCGATCTGCGCACCTTTGCCGTGCCGCCGCCCGGCGTCGAGATCGGCGCGCAGGTGCTCGACATCACCCAGCGCTATCGCCCAGACTTTGTGATCTCGCATCTCTTCGGACGGTCGCCGGCCCTGTCGATCAAGGCGTTCAAGGCAAACGGCTATCCACTCTCCAAGGTGGTCGGCCTGGTGTGGGCCTCCTCCGAGGCCGACATCGAGGCGGCGGGCGGGTTCGGCATCGCCGAAGGCTACCACGCGATGCAATTTGCCGGTGCCGGCGACGACTATCCGGTGCGCAAGCAGATCAAGGACATGTACAAAAAGGACGGCAAGGCGCCGTTCAAGCTGATGGACGACAATACCGTCTATTACAACCGGGGCTTGCTGCAGGCCGCAATCCATGTCGAGGCGATCCGTAACGCGCTGAAAGCGACCGGCGGCAAGCCGCCCACCGGCACTGACATCAAGCAGGGTCTGGAGCAGATCCACGACTTCACCCTCGGCGGGCTCGTTCCGCCGTTGCAGGTGACCCCGACCGACCACGAAGGCGGCGGCTGGGTGCAGGTCTTCCAGGTCCATGACGGCAAATTCGTCAAGGAAACGGACTGGTTCCGCGCCTATCGCGATGTCGTCGAGAACGCGATCAAGACTGCCGAGTAGCCGCGCACCGAGGCCGCCCGATGCTGACGCTGAACAATATCGAGGTCGTCTACGACAACGCCATACTGGTGCTGAAGGGCGTCTCGCTGGTTGCCGAGGAGGGTCGCATCACCACCCTCCTCGGGGCCAACGGAGCCGGTAAGACGACGACCCTGAAGGCGATCTCCGGGCTGTTGCACTCGGAGCGCGGCGAGGTGACCAAGGGCGCCATCCAGCTCGACGACGAGCGGCTCGACCGCCTGCCGCCGCACAAGGTCTTCCAACGCGGGGTGGCGCAGGTGTTCGAGGGGCGGCGTGTGTTCGAGAACCTGACGGTCGAGGACAATCTCGTCGCCGGGGCGCACACCCGCCGCGATTTTGGGGCGGTCCGGAACAGCATCGAACGCGTTTACGACATTTTCGCGCCTTTGAAGGAGCGCCGCCACCAGCCCTCCGGCTATCTCTCGGGCGGGGAGCAGCAGATGCTGGTAATCGGCCGGGCCCTGATGTCCGACCCCAGGGTGATCCTGCTCGACGAACCCTCGCTTGGGCTGGCGCCGCAGCTCGTCGAGGAGATCTTCGGCATCATTCGCCGGCTCAAGGAAGAGCAGCAGCTGACCGTGCTGCTGGTCGAGCAAAACGCGGCGCTGGCGCTGGAGATCGCAGACCACGGCTATGTCATGGAGAATGGTCGCATCGTGCTCGAAGGCCCGGCCGAGGGGCTACGCCAGAATTCCGACATCAAGGAGTTCTATCTCGGGCTCAACGAGGCCGGTACGCGCAAATCCTACCGCGACCTCAAGCACTACCGCCGGCGCAAGCGCTGGCTGTCGTGAACGACGAGAAAGGCTGGCGGCTCGTCTGGCGCTACGCGGTAACCGGCGGCGTCCCGCGCCGCTCTCTCTGGGTCGCGGCGATCGTCGGCACCGTGCTCAACCTGATCAACCAAGGCGACAAGCTATTTTCCGGTCAGCGCCTCGAAGTAGCCAAGCTCACGCTGACCTATCTCGTCCCCTATTTGGTGAGCACCTACGGGGCCGTGTCGTTTCGCCTGCACGCCGCCGACCGCGGCTCCGATTGAGGCGGGTTTGCGCCACGGCCGGGCAAGAAATCCCGGATCGACTGGATCGGCGGCGTGCGTCCCCCGCCTTCGCGAGGGCAGGCTCTTCGAGACGGCGCCTTCGCGGCCTCTTCAGGATGAGGCATTTCCCGACCGCCACGACGGCGCAGCACCAGAGGCGGCTCGAGGCCGCGCCTGCGCCCGTCGCTCGCCTCAAAGCGGGTTTGGGCCGACGACCTGCCAGCGGTGGCGCTCGAAAAGATCCCGGCGTTCGTCGTCGTTGCCCGGGCGGTGCTCCGACAGCGCCTCGATCAGGCCGCCGGCGGCGGCCGGCGTGTACAAAAACAGCACGCTGCCGGTCTCGCTGCCGGTGTTCTTCCAGGCATGCGCGAGGTCTCGCGGCATGAACGCGCAGGTGCCGGGGCCGCCGACCGCAATCTCGTCGCCGATCTTGAAGGTGAACTCGCCGGCGAGCACCCAGGCGACCTCGTCGCTGTCGCAGTGGAGGTGATACAGGCTCGCGGTGCCGGCCGGCAGGGTCTCCTCGAACATCATGATGCTCTCGCCGGTCTCGCGCCCGAGGAGCTTCAAGGCGAAATAGCGGCCCGGCGCCGGGCTGTCGAAGCGCTTGCCGCCGCCCGCGGGTATCACAAAGCCTTTCGCTGCGGTCATGCTGGTCTCCGTCTCACTGGTGCAGTGAGGGTAAACCTCGGCGATAAGCCAGGAAAGCCGCTGCGAGGCCGCTCCCCCGCCGGGTCAGCGCTGCCCACCTTCGGCGCCGGCGGGCATGTCGCAGAACGCCAATGTCATCGAGACGCTGGTGTAGTGGCCCATCAGGCAGATGACGTCGGTGGTGCCGACATGGCCCAACGCCGCGACCGCACGGTCGTAGAGCCCCTCGACACTCAGTGCGAATTGGCGAGGCAGTGGATCGCCTGCTCGCGGGTGTCGGAGAACGAGGTCGGCAGGCCGGACAGCGTCGCCTATTCGGCGGCGGCGAGCAGGGGCGGCTGCTTGATGTAGCCGTCGGCGAGCCGCCGTCCGGTCGCGCGCATCAGCTTCTTGTCGAGCTCCGGCGTTTTGGCCGGCGGCACGCGCACGACCGTATCGTTGCAGTAGGTCGGGATCACCCCGCCGTCGCGATACAGCCCATCGGGGTCTTTGCCCGCCTTGACCGCACGAATGCCATGCCGGATCTGGTTGCGGAACATGCTGATGCCGCGGTCGGTGGTGGCGAGATGCTCGAGACCGTGGACGGCGACCGGGCGCTGCGACACCTGCGCCTCGAAATCGCCGGGATGCCGCTGGCTTTCCTCGTAGGTATCCATTCCGAGCTGCCCCGGCAGCATGATGCTGCGGTCGGCCCACCAATCGGGCGTGACGACCCCCTCGGTCTCGCTGACGTGGCGGAACTCGATCAGCATCGTGTTGGTGTTGTCGAGCGGCACGATCCAGCGGCTCATCATCGGGCCGCTGAACGGGTGCGCGTGATGGCCGGTTTCCCAGATCGGCGCCACCTGCTGCAGGTTCGGCAACACATTCTCGACCATCCGCGCCCAGATGTTGTCGCCGACGCGGCGGGTCGCGATGTAGATGATCCCGACCGGGGTCTCGGCGAACTCCAGCTCCGGCAAAACGCCGAACTCGTCGGTGAACACAGCACCACTGACGATCGTGTGGAGGAACGCCGTGTGGACGGCGTCCATCGTGTTTTCGAGAATTTGTAGCCAGTTGCACGGATAGAAGTATTTCCGGCCGGGGATCATGCGAAAGCCGGGCCGGCAAAAGCTGTCGTAGGCCGGAAAGACCGGCATCTCTTCGGGCGGCCCCAGATAGGCGAACACCATGCCGTGCGCCTCGTGCACCGGGTAGGCGCCGTGGAACAGCCGGTCCTTCAAGGTGCTGGTCGCCGGCTCGCCCGGGGTTTCGAGGATCGTGCCGTCGCAGCCGAACAGCCAGCCGTGATAGCAGCAGCGGATGCCCTTCTCGCCGACCAGCCCGAATTCGAGCGAGGTGCCGCGATGCGGGCAGTGCAATTCCAGAAGCCCGGCCTCGCCGCTGCCGTCGCGGAAGGCGACCAAGTCCTCGCCGAGGATTTTGAGCTTGAGCGGCAGGTCCTTCAGATCGTCCGAATAGCAGACCGGCTGCCAAAAGCGGCGCATGTATTCCCCGCAGGGCGTGTCCGGGCCGACATGGGTGAGCTCGGCATCCTCGGCCGGAACCCGTCGATGGTGGTAGCCGCTGTAACGCGCCTTCAAGAACGGGGCCCGGGTGACCATCGATCGCCTCCTCTAGGATTGTCCTGCACGACCACCTGTTGTTGTTCTTGCGGACTTTCTGCCAGAGCGCGAGAGCCTGCGCAACAGCGCGCGGGAGGTCCGCCGCGGCGGACCCCCGGGTGATCAGCGCTGCATGCCTTCGGCGCCGGCGGGCACGTCGTAGAAGGCCAATGTCATCGAGACGCTGGTGTAGTGGCCCATCAGGCAGATGACGTCGGTAATGCCGACATGGCCCAAGGCCGCGACCGCGCGGTCGTAGAGCCCCTTCGACACCCAGCGCGAATTGGCGAGACACGTCGCCATCTCGTAGACCACCTGCTCGCGGGTGTCGGAGAACGATGTCGGCAGGCCCGACAGCATCGCCTCGACCTTGTCGGCCGGCAATCCGGCCGCCTTGGCGGCGCGCTCGTGGGCGTTGGTCGGGTAGATCGAACGCCACTTGCTGTTGATGATGACGACGGCGATCTCGCGCTCGCGCTCGCTCAATGAATAGCCAGTGCGGAAATGCGCGCCGAACGGCCCCACGACCTTCGCCAGCTTGGGGTTGTGCACCAGGATCTTGTTCGGCCCGCCGAGCGCGCCGCGGGTCTCGATCAGCGAGCGATAGCCTTCCTGCTGCTCCGGCGTCATCCGGTCGTAGGGGATTTCCGCATAGCGGCCGAAGGTCGGCGTCTCGGGCATTTTCGGTTTCCTCCCCAGCTTTGCGGTCAGCGGGCCATGCCTTCGGCGCCGGCGGGGACGTCGTAGAAGGCCAGGGTCATCGACACGCTGCTGTAAAAGCCCATCAGGGTGATCACGTCGGTGATGCCCTCGTGACCGAGTGCGGCGACCGCGCGGTCGAAAAGCCCCTTCGAGACCCAGCGCGAATTGGCGAGGCACGTCGCCATTTCGTAGACTACCTGCTCGCGCTTGTCGTCGAACGAGGTCGGCAGGCCCGAGAGCAACGCCTCGACCTTGTCGTTCGGCAATCCGGCCGCCTTGCCGGCGCGCTCATGCGCGTTAGTCGGGTAGGCCGAATGAAACTTGCTGTTGATGATGACGACCGCGATCTCGCGTTCACGCTCGCTCAGGGAATAGCCGGTCCGAAAATAGGCGCCCAGCGGCCCCATCACCTTCGCCAGCTTGGGGTTGTGCACATAGATCTTGTTCGGGCCGGGGAGTCGGCCGCGGGTCTCGATCAACGTCCGGTAGCCTTCCTGCTGTTCCGGCGTCATCTGGTCATAGGGGATCTCGGCATAGCGGCCAAAGGTCGGCGTCTCGGGCATCTTGGCGTTTCCTTGTTCGGGTTGCTTTCCACCGCATCCTGCAACACGCTGCCCGCACTGTCGACCCGCGACGGATTGCTGGTTTTCCACCCGGCCTTGGCGTAGTCTCACTCCGGATTCCGCCGTCAGGGAGTGGCGCGATGCCGGCGCGTACCGGAAAGCAATACCTCGCAGGCCTGCGCGAGCAGGAGCGGGAAGTCTGGCTCGGCGGCGAGCGGGTAAAGGACGTCACCACGCATCCCGGCCTGAAGAACGGGGCTAAGGCCATCGCCTCGCTCTACGACATGCAATGCGATCCGAAATTGCGCGACCAGATGACCTATGTGTCGCCGACGAGCGGCGACCGGGTGGGGCTCTCCTTCATCATCCCGCGCACCCGCGAGGACCTCGAAAAGCGCCGCGCCATGATGCTGAACTGGGCGCGGACCACCTGCGGCATGATGGGCCGCTCGCCCGATTTCATGAACGTTACCTATTCCGCCTGGGCCGGGGCTGAGGCCTTTTTCGCGCAGGGCAAGCCCGAATACGGCGAGAACATGCGCCGCTATTACGAATACATCCGCGAAAACGACCTGACCCTGACCCACTCGCTGATCAACCTGCAGCGCAGCCGCACCGTCTCTGGCGTCTTCAACCTCGAAGAGGGGACGGCACTGCAGGTCGTGCGCGAGACCGATGCCGGCATTATCGTGCGCGGCGCGCGGATCCTGGCGACCCTGGGGCCGCTCGCCGACGAGATCGGGGTCTATTCGCCGCGCATGGGTCGGCACACCGAGAGCCACAGCCCGTTCGCGCTGAGCTTTGCCATCCCGTGCGGCGCCAAAGGACTTCGGATTCCTCTGCCGCGAGAGCTTCGATCTCGGCCGCTCGCATTTCGACCATCCGCTGGGCTCGCGCTTCGAGGAGATGGATTGCGTCGTCTTTTTCGACGACGTGCTGGTGCCGTGGGAGCGGGTGTTCCTGCTGGGCGATGTCGACATGCTCAACCGCACCGCCGCCGTCACCCATTCCTCGGCGCATTCGGCGCATCAGGGTGCGGTCAAGAACCTCGCCAAATGCGAGTTCGTGCTCGGCGTGGCGCTGCTGATGACGCAGACCTTGGGCAATTCCCATCTGCCGCATGTCGAGGAGCGGATCGGCGAGTTGATGCTCTACGCGCAGATGACCCGCGCCTGTATGCGCGCCGCCGAGGCCGACGCCACGCTCGACGAGTGGGGGGTCATGACCCCCGACCAGCTGATGGTCGAGAGTCCGCGCAATCTATTCATGAACGCCTATCCGCGGATGATCGAGATCATTCAACTGTTGGGCTCGAGCAGCTTTCTGATCGCGCCGACCGAGGCCGATTTCCGCGGGCCGCTGGGGGCCGATATCGAGCAATACCTGGCGACCGACAACACCAGCGCCAAGGAGCGGGTGCGGCTCTTCCGCCTCGCCTGGGACCTCGCCGGCAGCGCCTTCGCCGGCCGCCAGGTGCTCTATGAACGCTTCTTCGCCAGCGACCCCTTGACCAGGGCGCGCGCGATCGCGTCGATCTACCCGAAAAAGGAAGTGATGGACCGCGTCCTCGAATTTCTCGGGCGCGAAGACGACAACTCATGACGGAGGATGACAGATGACCGTAAAGCCGAAATATCTGGGGCACGTTAATGTGTTTGTGCGCGACGCCGAGCGCTCGAAGAAATGGTACGAGGACGTGCTCGGCCTGCACACCTACGAGTACCGCCCGGGTTGGGCCGCTTTCATGTCAGCCGACCGCGAGCAGTCGCACGAGGTGGCGCTGATGCAATTGGGGCCGAACGCTCCATTGCAGGAGAAAGGCCAGGTCGGCCTCAACCATATGGCCTGGCGCCTCGACAGCCTCGACGATCTGAAGGAATTCTATCAGCATCTGAAAGAAATAAATGTTCCCATCGGCCGAGTCGCCGATCACGGCATCTCGCTGGGCATTTACCTGAAGGACCCTGACGGCAACGGCGTCGAGGTCTATTACGAGATGCCGCGCGCCGAATGGCCGCGCGAGGATCATGTCTTCACCCGCGAACTGATGGGCGATGGCCGCTTCCCCGGCCCATGGGACGTGGAGCTCGAAGCTCAGCGCGCCGCCGCGCAGTAGCCCACCGTTCTCGTGTTACTGGGCTCGCAATCCTCTTCGTCGTTCCGGCGAAAGCGGGAACCCAGGCGCGGCGACGCCCGGCAGGATACCCAGGGCCCCCGCTTTTGCGGGGGCGACGGCTCGGTCTGCGGATGAATACGAGCGAACAACTGACCCGCCTGCTGCTGAAGCAGGAGATCGAGGATTTCCTCTACCACGAGGCCGATCTGCTCGACGAGCGGCGCTATGAGGATTGGCTGGCGCTGGTCGCGGAAGACGTCCGCTACTGGATGCCGATGCGGCGCAACGTCAAGGTCGGCGAGGTGGAGCGCGAATTCACCCGCGCCGACCATGACATCAACTGGTTCGATGAAGGCAAGGACACGCTGACCCGGCGGGTGCGGCAAATCCAGACCGGGATCCATTGGGCCGAGGAGCCCGTTTCCCGCATCTCGCACATGATCTCCAATGTGCAGTTGCTCGAGGCGAGCCCTTCGCCTGCCGCGCCGGCCGAGGTCGCCACCAAATGCCGGTTTCTGATCTACCGCAACCGGGTCGAGACCGAGACCGATATCCTGGTGGGCAAGCGCGAGGACCGGTTGCGCCGGGTGGGCGACGGCTGGCAGATCGCCCGGCGCAAGATCATCCTCGACCAGAACGTGTTGATGGCCAAGAACCTGACGTTCTTCTTTTGACCGGCGGGTCGATCGCCCGCCGCCGGGCGCGGTTTCCCCAGCGCATCGGCCCGAACCTGAGGAGGCGATGATGGCGAATGACAAGATGATGGCGCAAATGTCCGGCAAGGACGGCTTTATCGCGGCACTCGACCAGAGTGGCGGGTCGTCGCCGGGCGCCTTGCGCCTCTACGGCATTCCGGACAGCGCCTACACCGACGACCAGCAAAAGATGTTTCGGCTGATCCACGAGATGCGGGTGCGCATCATGACCGCCCCCGCCTTTACCGGCGACAAGGTTATCGGGACGATCCTGTTCGAGGGCACCATGGACGGCGAGGTGCGCGGCAAGCCGACCCCGTCCTATCTGTGGGAAGACCGCGTCGTCGTGCCGTTTGTCAAGGTTGACCGCGGGCTCGAAGCGGAGAAGGACGGCGTCCAGCTGATGCGGCCGATGCCGCAGCTCGATCAATTGTGCGAGCGCGCGGCAAAGCTCGGCGTTTTCGGCACCAAGATGCGTTCGGTCATAAATCTCGCCAACAAGGACGGCATCGCCGCGATCGCGGCACAGCAGTTCGAGTTCGGCGACCAGATCGCCCGGCACGGGCTGATGCCGATCCTCGAACCCGAGGTCTCGATCAAGAGCCCCGACAAGAAGGGGGCCGAGGCGATCCTGCTCGACGAATTGAAAAAACGCATCGACGCCTTGCCGGCGGGCCGTCAGGTCATGTTCAAGCTGACCCTGCCCGATGTCGCCGACCTCTACGCGCCGCTCGTCAACCACCCGCGCTGCGCCCGGGTCGTGGCGCTCTCGGGCGGCTATACGCGCGCCGACGCCTGCCAGCGCCTCGCCGCCAACCACGGCATGATCGCGAGCTTCTCGCGGGCCCTCGTCCAAAATCTCCGCGTGTCGATGAGCGACGCCGAGTTCGAAGCGGCCCTCGCCACATCGATCGACGCGATCTACCGCGCCTCCGCCCACAAGACCTGACACCGCGGGGAGCGGGACAAGGCCAAGAGCCGGCAACCTCCCGCTCCCCGGCCGCAAGAGGCGGCGACCCATTCCACACCGGCCGCAGAACCCGCAGTTATCGGGCGACAGGCGGTGGGGTGGGCTGGTGGTTGTGCTATCCGGTTGTGCTATATGTGTTATGGAACGCGATGACGCCATAGCCCGCTTGAAGGCGCACGAAGCCGAGTTGCGCCGGCTCGGCGTGCAGCATCTCTATCTGTTCGGTTCGACCGCCCGCAACGAGGTAGGCGCGGATTTTGATGTCGATTTGTTTTTCGACCTACGAGCGCGGCACGCTCGGCCTGTTTGAGCTAATGGACGTAAAGGAAGCTGTCGGTAAGATTCTTGGCCGCAAGGCCGATATCATGACGCGCGACAGCCTGCATAAAACCCTGCGGCAGAAGATCGAGGCCGGGGCGCTGCAAGTGTTCTGATGGCCGCGCGTTCTCCAATACCGCGCCTGACGGACATTGTTGACGCAAGCGAGCTAATCCGCAGCGAGATGCAGGGCGTGATACCAACATTATGGGTAGTGTTGTTCCGGGTGGATAAGGGAAATCGTTGCGAGGGCGACTTTTACACGATTTCCCTCAACTCGGACAACTTAGAGCGCCTCGACACCAGCCGATTTGGGTGTAACTCCGTGAACATTTCGGTGACCGAAAAGGGGTTGGGGATGGTGATGACTCTCACCGACGGGCGCGGGCATCGTGAAGTCCGAGAGGTGGAGTAAGGAGTTGCCGGACGATCTGGCGCGAAACTCGTCATCGACCGAACGCCTTAACTGCTGTTACCCTACCGTGTTGTCCGGGGGGAGCTCGTCGAAGTGCTGCGCGGTTATAACACTCTCTTTTGAACGACATGAAGGCGTCTCTGGACGATTTGCAAACCGAGAGAATGGACGACAAGCAATCCTCGCATCCGCTGGTTCTCTTGGGCGCCGGGGCGTCGGCTCCGGCGGGAATACCAACAGCGCTTGGGATGACTGCCAAATTGATGGAAGCCTGCCAACAGGATGGAAAGCTAGATTATCTCAGAGCACTCAGGGCCATCACTGGCGCATTACAGATGGGCGTCGATCACAACAAGTCTGAGAGAATAATAGAACTTCCTGATATTGAAAGCGTAATAAATGCTGCATTATTACTTGGAAATCGATTCATCCTCGAATTTGCGCCATTTGTCGCCGCCTGGCACCCGATTATAGAAGAGCTTGAACGGCGAAACCTCGGGTATTCGGAACTCCGTTCGATTTCCGATGCCGCGGCTAGGATCTCACCTACCACGCGGCGTCGAGTTGGCAACGAACGCATGTCAGACCAATCGATTTTATCGTATATTAACCAAAAGGTTGAAATGGCGATTGGTGCTGCCTTTAAACGTCTCGCAGAACATTTGTCAAAGAACCCTGATGGCGCATTATTTCGGGAGCTTATCGTTTATCTGACTAGGAAATTAGTCGATGTGACTTGGCTTCGTACATCTGACGGGCTGGGTTACTTAGATCCGCTCTTGAAGGCGGGGCAGGCCGCACCAATGACGGTGATTACTTTGAACTACGACAATGCTGTGGAATTGCGTGCCGCCCATATTGGCGTTCCTTGTGAAACCGGCCTAAACGCTTGGTCGAGGACGGGCCTGTTTTCTCCGACACCCCGTCGTGGAGTCCAACTGTTGAAATTGCATGGCTCCGTAAAGTGGTGGTGGGAGGCGCTACAAGATCAACTACGCCGGCCCGATCTCTATGGATCAAAATACGCAGAAGTGCAAGCCGGGCTGCATTATCGAACAATGTCAGAGTATGACCAAGGACAAATGGCCGAACATCTGGAAAAATCAAAGCACTTCCCAGAGCGCTTTCCTCAATTAGGAGTGCTATTCGGCGGACACAATAAATTAAATTCGGAAGGCCCCTTTCTCGAATTGCTGTCAAAAGCTAGAGAAGAGCTAGATAGACACTCAATGTTGCTCGTTATCGGGTATTCATTTAGAGACCCTCACATCAACCAGTGCATCGCGCGATGGCTGCAGCGGGACGATGGTTCCTGGCGAGTGACGATCGTGGAGGGTCCGGGCCAGGTGAAAGGACGAATCCTCTGTGGAAGATGTATTCCACTAGCCTTGGAGATCGGCTTAGTTTTGAGACAGTAGGGGCGGAAAAAGCGATTGCAGCCCATTTTCCAGTATGAACATACAAAGTCCCATGGGGCTCTCCCCACGGGGGTAATCTCGAAATCGTGCTCCGCGAGACGTTGTAGCTGCGGGCAAACTCGGCGAGCGCTTCACCGTCTACGTCGCGCCTGCGGATCGCCTCATGCTTCTGGTGTGGGGTCAGCTTCGGTTTGCGGCCGAGCTGGACGCCGCGCGCCTTGGCTCGCTCCCGGCCCTCTCCGGTACGGGTACGGATCAGATCGCGCTCGAACCGGCCAGTCCGGCAAGCACAATTAGCATCAAACGGCCACGTGCCATCGTGTCGGCCCATGCGTCGCCGAGCGAGCGGAAACCGGCCTTCTTCTCGGTGATCGCTGCGAGCGTGTTCAACAAGTCGCGGGTCGAGCGCGTCAGCCGGTCGAGCCGGGTCACGGTCAGCACGTCGCCGGTATCGAGTTGGGCGAGCAACCGGCGAAGTTGCGCCCGGTCGGTCTTGGCTCCGCTCGCGACTTCGCGGAACACTTTCGCGGCTCCGGCGGCGTGGAGTTGGCGCACTTGCGCCTCGACACTCCGGCCGTCGGTCGAGACGCGCGCATAGCCATAAATCATCGGGTCATTATGACTCTACATTCTACAACGGAAAAGGCCCATAGTTTCAGCGACTTGGTTACGTTGCATAATTATTAATTTTTGCAACAACAAGCCAGAGCCAAGCAGGCGCCGGTACCGCGTGGTCAACGAGCCCGATCATCGTTTAAGCTGAACCTTCGTGGCAAAGGGATGAATCGTAAGCGGAGCTTCAGCACCGTGGCGGCCGGCAGGTGACGGGATCAGCGCGGCTCCGGGGTCCAGGCCCAGGGCAGGAGTTCGGGGAGGCGGCGGTTGGGCCAGCTGTTGACGAGACGGGTCAGGACGTCGCTGAAGTAGGCCTCGGGATTGACGCCGTGCAGTTTGCAGGTCTCGATCAGCGAGGCGAGCATCGCCCAGTTTTCTGCCCCTTCGTCGCTGCCGGCGAAGAGGGCGTTTTTGCGATTGAGGGCAACCGGGCGCATGCTGCGCTCGACCGTATTGGAGTCGATCTCGATGCGGCCGTCGTCGAGGAAGCGCACGAGCCCGTCCCATTGATTGAGGCCGTAGCGGATGGTTTCGGCGAGAGACGAGCTGCCGGGGACCTGCACCAGCGTCTTTTCGATCCAGGTTTTCAGCGCGGCGATGAGCGGCTTGGTTTTCTGCTGCCGCACTGCGCGGCGCTCGTCGGCGCTCCTGCCGAGGATATCGGCTTCGATCCGGTAGAGTTCGGCGATCCGGTTCAGCGCCTCGGCGGCGATCGGCGCCGGCGGTGCGCGGGCGATGTCGAACCACTGCCGTCGCCAA
>CAWAFE010000028.1:0-449583 GCA_963781215.1 uncultured Alphaproteobacteria bacterium | reverse complement strand
TTCACGCGGCATTCCCGCTACAGCATCTATAAAATAGTCATAATCGCATCATATCCTCCCGCTTTGGACCAACAGCCGCGGGTATGGCCGGGAGGAGAGATGTCGGATATCGCAACACCAAAGCCGCGCGGGGCGCCGCGCGGGCGGTCGTTCACGAAAGGAAAATCGGGCAATCCGCGCGGGCGTCAGGTTGGATGCCGCAACAAGGCGAGCCTCGCCGCCGAGGCGCTGCTCGACGGCGAGGCCGATATGCTGACCCGACGGGCCGTCGAGCTCGCGATCGAGGGCGATCCGATGGCACTCAAATTGTGTCTCGAACGCATCCTGGCGCCGCGCCGCGAGCGGGTCGTGCGCTTTGCCTTGCCGCCAATCGACAGCGCCGCCGATATCGCCCGCGCGATGGGTGCCATCGCCGCCGCGGTCGCCGACGGCGCGCTGACACCGGGCGAGGCCGGCGCCTTGGCGCAGATCGTCGACACCTTTGTCCGGGCGATCGAGACCAGCGACTTCGATCGCAGGCTGCAGATGCTGGAGGCCAATGCGGCGCGCGCGTGAGGCGCGGATGGCGCGGTTGGCGGCGCGCTCGACCGCGGCCGACGACGCCGCTTCATGGCACCGCGCGACCTTGAGCGGGCGCGTCAAAGTCGGCATGGTAATCTGCCAAACCCTCGCGCAAGTGGGGATCGACCCGGCGACGGTGGCGATGCTGCAAATCGCCGACGAGGCGGCTCAGGAACTCGCTGCGACCGCTGACGGCGCGCAGAGGCTCGACGCGAGCGCCCCGCCGCCTATGGCCGGCGACCAGTGGGACGACGCGTTCGCGGCGGCGTTCGAGGCGCGCATCGACGCATCGGTGCGGCGCTATCGCGATGGGCTCGGCATCGATTTCGCTCAGTCTTCGCTCGCCGAAGCGCTCGCCTGGTGCCTCCCGCGGCTCGAAAATTCCTTACCACCCGAGGCGGCGGGAACGAGGCAAGAAGACGGTGCTCGACTTTTTGCTGCGGATTTGCTGCAGAAGCAGCAGCAGGATGGGCGACGACGGCATCAGGCGGGGGTCTGAGCATGGGGCAAACATCGAGGCAGCACCGGTCGGCGCGGCGCTTGCCGAATTGTCGGCGCTGCGCTCAAAAACCGAGATTCCCGACCCTTGCCCGCGCCTGCGGCGCATTCGGCCTTCCCTCACGGAATAAATCCGTGGGCACCCAAAAACAGACGGCCAAACCTGAACCGGGGAAAATAGAATGTTGAAATGGCAAGGACTCGGCCTCTTCATTGGTGCGGCGCTGGCGAACGTCGCATGGGCCCAGGGCTCGACCAATTTTGATGGCCACTACGTGGGCGAGCTTACGCTCACGAACGTCATCAGCGGCGACTGTACCCAGCCGCCTCTGGGCGCGCTTTATCCTCTGACAATATCAGGTGGCCAGGTGCAATTCAAATATGGCCCACGGTTCGACACGATATTGCGCGGAAACGTTGATCAAAATGGGACTATCAAGGCTTCCCGTCTCTTGCGTAGAGGTCGGGTAAGCATGACGGGGCGCATTCAACAAAATAATGTCACCGCCTATCTTACGTCTCCCAGTTGCAAATACACCTTTCAGACGAGGAACTAGGCTGCGCTGAAACGATATGCCCGTCGCGACTGGCCTCGCCTTCGTTGCGGAACCGTGGGCATCGAGACAGCCGAAAATTCGGCGAATATGCGGCCCCTTTATGCTATGCTCCATGCGTTCAGAGGGAGTTCGACGGATGACAGCAGCCAGGCTCGCGCCAAACCTTCCCGATTGGATGGTGGAGCATGCGAACCGTTACCTCGAGAGCGGCGGCGCCGACGGGCACATGTACAAGATGACCCAGCCGGGCCGGCCGGAGATCACGGTGCCCTCGCTGCTGCTGACCACGACCGGCCGCAAGTCGGGCGAAAAATTCATCTTCCCGCTGTTCTACGGGAAGGCCGGCGACAGCTGTTTTGTGGTCGCCTCAAAGGGCGGCGCACCACAACATCCGGGCTGGTACCGCAACATCCTCGCCGACCCGGACGTCGAAGTTCAGGTCGCGACCGCGAAAATGAAGGCGCGGGCCCGGACCGCCACCGGTGAGGAGCGCGCCCGGCTGTGGCAAAAGGCGCTGGAATTCTGGCCGCCCTACGCCGATTACCAGAAGAAGACCGAGCGCGAGATCCCCGTGGTCGTGCTCGACCCCGTGCGCTGACACCTGCGGCGCTGCCTAAGCCCCGCAGCGGCGCCATCCGCGGCCCGCATCGCAAGGTCGATCTTCTTCCGTTGTAGGAAATCGTCCTCCCTGGGAATTCAATGCCCGCATCCGGTGGCGAGCTCGATCAATCCGCGTCGAGCGGCACGGGGAGCCCGCCCCGCTTTTCCCGACGTTTGGGAAGTTGAGCCGGATCGGCGCCTGTGCTTGGCATCGGCAGCCGACGGACGATCCAGGCTCGGGCGTCGGCGAGTGCTGCGGCGACCCGGTCGGGGCCGCGGGCGAGGCCTTCGAGGCGGAGAAAATCGGTCTGCGAGATGCCGATCGTCTGGAAGATCGCGCGCAGGTAGGGTGTCAGAAAATCCGGCTGGGCCGGCGGCGTGTCGCCGCAATAGCCGCCATGCGCGCTGACGACGATGACCGGACGGTCGCGCAGCAGCCCGATCTTGCCCTCCGGGGTCGAGCGGAAGGTGCGGCGGATGCGCACGATGTGGTCGATCCAGGCCTTCAAGGTCGACGGCACCGTGAAATTGTTCATCGGCGTGCCGATGACGACCCAGTCGGCCGCCTCCAGCTCGGCGATCAGCCGCTCCGAATAGGCGAAGGCCGGGTCCTCGTCCGGCGTCGGCGACAGGATCGCGTCATAGAGGCCGAGATCGGGGTGGGGCGGCGGCTCGGCGGCGAGGTCGCGCTCGACCACCCGCGAACCCGGGTGGAGGGCTTCCAGCCGCTCGACGATTTCGCCCGCGATCCGGCGGCTGATCGAATTGCCGCGCGGGCTGACGAGGATCGCAAGGATCGTGGTCATCAGGGATCGATCTCGCGGCTGAAGCGCAGGGCGCGCGCCAGCATCCCCTGGCGGTAGTAGAAGCGGTGGGCGAGGACGTTGTCGAGTGCCGTGTCGAGCACCAGCCGGCGGCAGCCTTGCGCGCGCCCCTCGGCCGCCGCCCCATCGAGCAGCCGGGCGCCGAGGCCCCGACGGCGCTCGGCCTCCGCCGTCACCAGATCGTCGACATAGAGAAAACGACCGTGGATCAGATTCTCCTGCACCCGGTAGCCGGCAAGGCCGACAACCGCATCGGCGCGCCACGCCGCGAGCAGCCGGTAGCCCTCGGCGCGCTGGCGCGCGACGCGCGCGACCAATTCCTCGGCACCGCCCAGATGCGGCCGCAGCAGCCGCATGACCGGAAAGCAGGCGGCGATTTCCGTATCGGCCTCGGCGTGGCGGAGCGTTGCCGGCGGAGCCTTCTCGGTCACGCCGCTCCCCCCGCCGGGTGCAGATAGCGAAAGCCGATCGCCATGCGATTCCACAGATTGATCATGCCGATCAAGGTCGTCAGCGCTACCAGCTCCTTGTCCGCGAAGTGGCGGCGGACCTCGGCCCAATCCGCGTCGGGCGCATGGGTATCGGCGACCCGCGTCAACGCGTCGGTCCACGCCAGTGCGGCGCGCTCGCGCGCGGTATAAACCGGCGATTCGTGCCAGGCGCTTAGCACATAGATGCGCTGCTCGCTCTCGCCCTGCCGCCGCAGATCCTTGCTGTGCATGTCGAGGCAATAGGCGCAGCCGTTGATCTGCGAGGCGCGCATCTTGACAAGCTCTATGAGGCGCTTGTCGAGGCCGCTGGCATGGATATAGGCCTCGACCTGGCGCAACGCCTTGACGGCTTCGGGCGAGGTTTCGTAGGCGTTCAATCGCTCGGCTTCCATCGGTCTCTCCGTTGCGGCGACGGCCCGATTGATACCACCGCGGCATCGGCTAAGATTGCGGCAAATGCGCTCGAGGGGCGAGGCGATGAACGATGCGGCTGCGGCGACTGACCTGATCCTCGATGCGACCGGGCTCTTGTGCCCGCTGCCGGTACTGAAGGCGCGCCGCGCGCTGAAGCCGCTCGCCCCCGGCGCCGTGCTCGAAGTGCTGGCGACCGACCCCGGCGCCATCAAGGATTTCGAGCATTTTTGCCGGACCACCGGTTGCGAGCTTCTGGAAGCGTCCGAAGAGCCGGGCGGCGTTCTGCGCTTTCGTATGCGCAAACCCGGTTGAGGAGGCCGAGATGGCTGCGACGATCACGACCCCGCGTCTGATGTCGGTCGGCGGCGGCGCGCTGGCCGAATTGCCGGGCGTATTGCAACGCCTGGGCCTCGCCAAGCCGCTGATCGTCACCGACCCTTATATCGCCGGCTGCGGCATCCTCGACCGGGCGACGGCATTGCTCGAGGGCGCACAAATCCGCTGGTCGGTGTTCTCCGATACGGTACCCGACCCGACGACGGCGGTGGTCGACACCGGCGCGCGCATTCTGGCCGAGGGCGGCTTCGACACCGTCGTCGCGATCGGCGGCGGCAGCTCGATCGACACCGCGAAGGCGATGAGCGTGCTGGTCGGAAACGGCGGCAAGATGCGCGATTGGAAGGTCCCGGCCGATATCCCCGGGGCCGGGCCCCCCGTCGTGGCGATCCCAACAACCGCCGGCACCGGCTCCGAGGTTACCCGCTTCACGGTCATCACCGACACCGAGACCGACGAGAAGATGTTGATCGCCGGCCTCGCCTGCTGCCCATTGGCGGCGATCGTCGATTTCGAGCTGACGATCTCGATGCCGTTGCGGCTGACCGCCGACACCGGGATCGACAGCCTGACACATGCGATCGAGGCCTTTGTCAGCCGACGTGCCAGCCCCTACACCGACGGCCTCGCCAGGAATGCGATGGGGCTGATCGCGCGCCACATCCGCACCGCCTGCGCCGAACCCGGGAACCGTGCGGCGCGCGAGGCGATGATGCTCGGCGCCACCACCGCCGGGATGGCGTTCTCGAATGCGAGTGTCGCCCTGGTCCACGGCATGAGCCGGCCGATCGGCGCCTTTTTCCATGTCCCGCACGGCTTGTCGAACGCGATGCTGCTGCCGGAGATCACCGCCTTCTCGGCGCCGGCGGCACTCGACCGCTACGCCGATTGCGCCCGCGCGATGGGCGTGGCCGACGAGGGTGAGGGCAGCCAAGGGGCGGTGGCGCGGCTTCTCGACGAATTGCGGCTACTGAACCGGGACCTCGCGGTGCCCACCCCGCGCGAGTGGGGCATCGACGCCAGGCGCTACGAGGAATTGCTGCCGGTAATGGCGAGCCAGGCGCTCGCCTCCGGCTCGCCCGGCAATAACCCGCTTGTGCCGTCGAGCGACCAAATCATCGAGCTCTACCGCCGCGTCTACGGGTAGCTCTCGCGATTTTGCCACATTTGCCGGAACCCTCCCTCGGCGCGCGCGTTGACCTGTCGCGGATCGTGCGAGGGAGTGGAAGGCGAATGGATGCGGGGGGCGGACGCGGGAGAATTGAAGCCGGAAGAGATCGCTCTCTTCCTTGATGTCGACGGCACGCTGATCGACTTGGCGCCGCGGCCGGACGCGGTGAAGGTTCCGGACACGCTGGTTAGCGGGCTGGCCTCGGCCGCCGATCGGCTCGACGGGGCCCTGGCTCTGATCAGCGGCCGGCCCGTCGCGGGATTGGACCGGCTGTTCGCCCCGCTGCGGCTGCGCGCCGCCGGTGTGCACGGCGCCGAGCTTCGCTTGTCGCCAGGCGCGGGGGTGTGCGCGGTTGCACCGCTACCGGAAACGCTGCGGCACGAACTCGTTCGACTGCTCGGCCTCTTTCCCGGAACCCTGACCGAGGACAAGGGGGCGAGCTTTGCCGTGCATTACCGGTTCGCGAATGCCGCCGAGCACGATCTCGCGGACACGCTGAACCGGCTCGTCGCGCGCTTCCCGCAGCATAAGATCGAGCTGATAAAGGGACATAAGGTGTTCGAGATCAAGCACATCGGGGTCGACAAAGGAAAGGCGATCGAGCGCTTCATGGTGTGCGCCCCGTTTGCGGGCCGGGTTCCGGTCTTTGTCGCGGACGACCCGGTGGTCGACCGGACCGGGTTCGAGACGGCACTCGCTCTCGGCGGCATGAGCTTCTCGGTCGGATCCCATCTTCCGGGCCTCACCGGCTCCTTTCGGGGGCCCGGGGCGGTGCGCGCCTGGCTCGGCCGCCTCGCCGCCGGGCCCGGGCGATGAAATCTCTCCCGCCGCCTCGCAGATGGGAGGCGAGGCGCTGTCCGATGCGCCTTTCGGCCAAAGGGGAGGACGTCTGGTGCCGCGTCTGATCATCGTATCGAACCGGGTCGCCGTCCCCGACCCCGAGGGGCCGCGCCAGGCTGGTGGCCTCGCGGTGGCCGTCAACGCCGCCTTGAAGCGCCGCGAGGGGATCTGGTTCGGCTGGAGCGGCAGGATCAGCGACGAAGACACGCCGACCGTGGTCGAGCGAAGGCAGCTCACTTTCATCACGCTCGACTTGCCGGCCGGGGACCATCAGGAATATTACAACGGCTTCGCCAATCGCGTGCTGTGGCCGATTTTTCACTATCGGACCGATCTGGCGGAATTCACCGCGATCGATCTCGGCGGATATCTGCGGGTCAACGCGCGGTTCGCCGATGCCCTGGCCCGATTTGTTCAGCCCGACGATACCATTTGGGTCCACGACTACCATCTGCTGACGCTGGCCAAGGAGCTGCGCGCCCGGGGATACGACAATCCGATCGGCTTCTTCCTCCATATTCCCTGCCCGCCCCCCGATATCCTCTTGGTGCTGCCGCAGCACGCCGAGACGCTCGGGGCGCTCAGCCATTACGATCTGGTCGGCGTGCAGACCGAGCAGGATGCCGACAATCTCGGGCGCTATTTTGCGGCTCAGGGCGGCGAGCCGAGACGGGGCGAGGGGATCTTCGAATTCAATGCGCGGCGGGTGCAGGTCCGCGCCTTTCCGGTCTCGATCGCCACCCGCGTCTATGCGCGGGCCGCCCGAAATTCGGCGCGGTCATTGGCCGTCGAGGAGCTACGCGACAGTCTCGCCGGCCGGCATCTGATCCTCGGTGTCGATCGGCTCGACTATTCGAAGGGGATTACGCATCGCATCCAGGCTTTCGGCCAGTTTCTCGAAAATTATCCCGAATGGCGCAGCAAGGTGACGTTCCTGCAGGTGACGCCGAAGAGCCGTTCCGCGGTGCCCGAATATGCCGAGATGGAGCACGCCGTGAACAGCCTCGTCGGCCAGATCAACGGCCGCTACGGCGAGCCCGCCTGGACGCCGATCCGCTACGTCAACCGATCCTTCTCGCGCGCGGCGTTGGCGGGGCTCTACCGGTCGGCCCGCGTCGGCCTCGTCACGCCGTTGCGCGACGGCATGAACCTCGTCGCCAAGGAATATGTCGCGGCACAGCAGCGGGAAGACCCAGGCGTTCTGGTGCTGTCGCAATTCGCCGGTGCCGCGGCGGAGCTCGACAGCGCCCTCCTCGTCAACCCGCACGAAACCGAGGCCATGGCCGAGGCGATCAAGAGGGCGCTCGAAATGCCGATCGAGGAACGACGGGAGCGCCACGCGCCGATGTTCGCGCATCTGGTGGAGAACGATATCGACCGCTGGGCCGCTACCTATCTCGCGGCGCTGCACGACTCGCGACAGCGGATGGGAATTCTGAGCGGCCTGCGGCAGCTCTTCGCCTCCTTCGCTTGAGCGAAAGAGCGAAGCAACTCAGTCGAGCTTGATCTCGATCTCGCCGTCGACGACGCGGACAGGGTAGGTCCTCAGATCTACCGTGGCCGGCGGGTCGAGCACCGCGCCGGTGCGGATGTCGAAACGCGCGGCGTGCAGCGGGCACTCGATCACGTTGCCGTCGAGCCAACCGTCCGAGAGGCGCGCATAGGCGTGGGTGCAGATGTTATCGGTAGCGTAGAGGTTGCCGTCGCTGTCGTAGATCGCGATCGAGCGGCCGGCGATTTCAACCCCGATGACCTCTCCTTCGGTCAGATCGCCGCGGCCGGCAGCGCGCACCCAGCCCGTCTCGCCCGTAGCCATGCCCCCTCCCCTGCCCGATCGGCCCAGCGCGATTCACCTCGCCCGATCAGGTCGACGAATCCTCGGAGAACGCCTTGAAGGCGATGATCGTGAAGGTGTCCTTGACGCCGGGCAGCGTTTGCAGACGCTCGGTGACGAAATGGCCGATATCGGCGGTATCGGGCAGATAGACCTTCATCAAGAGATCGTATTGTCCCGAGGTCGAATAGACCTCCGATACCTGCTCGAGGTTGAGGACGGCTTCGTCGGCAACGGCATAAGCGCGGCCGAGCTCGCACTTGACCATGACGAAGATCGTTTTCATCGAGCCCGGCTCAGGCTTGCCTCAGTCTTGGCTCAAGGGCGTGCGGCGGCGCGCGGCGGCCGAGCGAGGAAGGCCGGGAGATCGTCGCCGAAGCCGACGACCGGCCGGTCGTCTTCCGGTTTGCGCTCCGGCGGGCGCGGCCGGCGAACCTGGGTCTGAGTCGGAAAGAGCGTGACCGTCGTGCCATTGCCGTTTGGCAGCGAGTCGTCGGCGGCCTCGCGCGCCGGCTGGCTGCGATCCCGGCGCGGCGCCGCACGGGGGCCGGTGGCGGGTCCGCTAGCGGCGCGCGGCTGGCGGTGGCGCTCCCCGCTCGGCGCCGAGCGGGTGCGGGTGCTCCCGCCGGCATCGCGTCGTGGCCGATCGGTCGGCTCGGTAGCGCGCCGCGGCCGGCGCCGGCGGCGATCCTCGTATTCGAGCTCGGCGGCGGCGATACCTTCGACAACGACGGGCGGGATCTCCTTGCCGATCAGCTTGACGATGGCGGCGACGGCCTTGCCGTCCTCGGGTGCCGCCAGCATCAGCGAACGGCCGGAAAGGCCGGCCCGCCCGGTGCGGCCAATGCGGTGAACATAGTCCTCGGCGTGGATCGGCACGTCGAAGCAGAAGACGTGGCTCATCCCCTTGATATCGAGGCCGCGAGCGGCAACGTCACTGGCAACCAGGAGCCGGATCTCGTCGTTCTTGAAACGCTCCAAGGTCTCGGTCCGCTTTGGCTGCGGCATGTCGCCGTGCAGCGCCGCGGCGTCGAAGCCGTGCCGGCGCAGCGATTTGAACAGGATGTCGACGTCGCGTTTACGGTTGCAGAAAATCAGCGCGTTCTTGACGTCCTCGGAACGGATCAGCCGGCGCAATGCCTCACGCTTGTCCTCGGGCTCGACCACGGCGAGCGACTGGATGACGGTGGCGGCGGGCGAGGCCGTCGCCGCCACCGCGATTTCGACCGGCTCGTTCAGAAACGCGTCGCCCAGCTTGCGGATTTCGGGCGGCATCGTCGCCGAGAAGAACAAGGTCTGCCGCGACTTCGGCAACAGGCCGACGATGCGCTCGACATCGGGGATGAAGCCCATGTCGAGCATCCGGTCGGCCTCGTCGATGACCAGGACCCGGGTGTCGGACAAGAGAATCTTGCCGCGGCCGTGCAAGTCCAGGAGCCGCCCCGGCGTGGCGATCAGCACATCGACGCCGCGGTCGAGCTTGCGTTCCTGATCGACAAAGCTCTCGCCACCGATCAACAGCGCCGTCGTCAACCGGTGATATTTGCCGTAGAGCTCGAAGGAAGCGGCGACCTGGGTCGCCAGCTCGCGCGTCGGCTCGAGGATCAGCGAGCGCGGCATCCTGGCCCGAGCCCGCCCGGCCGCCAGCATGTCGATCATCGGCAGGACAAAGCTCGCCGTCTTGCCGGTGCCGGTCTGGGCGCAGCCGAGAACATCCCGGCCGCGCTGAACGAACGGGATTGCCTGTTCCTGGATCGGGGTCGGGGTGGTGTAGCCGGCGTCGGAAACCGCCTGAAGAACTTCAGGCGACAGATCAAGTTCGGTAAAACCCATTGAGAAGTTGTAGCCTTCTTGTAAAAATCATGCTGCGTTGCAACCTACGCCTTAAATTGGGCGCGGCCCAAGCGATGTCAAATTATTTTTTGACACCGGAGGCATGCTTGCCGGGCAACGCAGAAATCCGGTCAACGCCGGCGGAATTGCGGGCGCGGCGTCATTGGCGGCGCCGCGCGCTCGTCCTTATGGCGAAAGTTGATCCGGCCCTTGGTCAGGTCATAGGGCGTCATTTCGACGGTGACGCGGTCGCCGGCCAGGATTCGAATGCGGTTTTTCTTCATCCGGCCGGAGGAATAGGCCAGCGTTTCATGGCCGTTGTCCAGCTTTACGCGAAAGCGGGCGTCGGGTAAGAGCTCGAGGACGATGCCGTCGAATTCGATCAGGTCTTCCTTGGCCAAACAGGTCTCCCAGGCAAGAGGGAAACGGGGGCGCCGAAGCACCCCCGTACGATCCTTCGACCCTCCCTCAGACGGGGTGCAGATTCACTGCGGACACGCGGCCGCGCTGGCCTTGCTCGAGTTCGTAGTCGAGCTTTTGACCCTCGCGCAGATTGTCCATCCCGGCGCGCTCGACAGCGGAGATGTGAACGAACACATCAGCGCCGCCGTTTTCGGGCTGGATGAACCCATAGCCCTTTTGCGCATTGAACCATTTCACCGTGCCGGTCGCCATTAGCCGTAACTCCAAGTAGCAAGCAGGCCGCCGCGCGAACGCGCGGCGCATCGGACATCGATTGGCTCGGGAGACAGGTCTAGCGATCGCACAGGAACGCGGGGCCGGCAAGCCGAACCCAAACGGGTCGACGCGTTCTAGGTAATCGGCACCGCCGCCGGACGCAAGTGTCTTCGACCCGACGACAGCGGCTTTCCGCTGCCCATGCGCGCGACGCGCAATTTAGATTGCAACCGCGCGCCGCCGGTCTTCGATCGCCGCCGCGTCACCGACCGGGACCAAAAAAAGACCCAGGGTCACGGGTTCGCCTCAACCCGTCGCGAGCGGTCTCGATCGCCGCCGGGTCATGTGGAGTCGGAAGCCGGACCGAAGGTCCGCGATGGCGGCGCCGCCGGGCTTCGCTCGCGGCCCCAGAAATCGATTTCCTCGGAACTCGGCCTCGCGCGCTTCGATCGCCCGCATCGCGGTGTCGACCACGCGGGCGAGCTCGGACGCCTCGGCCGGCGCGATGTCGCCTCGCGCCACCGCCCCCTCCGCATCGCGCGACCCAGGCATCCGAGCCTGTTCCGCCTGATAATACTGGGAATCTACAGGCACCCGCTGTCTCCCGTCTGCCCGCCGCCCGCCCTCCCGAGCGGCTCGAAGCAGCAACGATACCATGCGATTATGGCAAGATTGGCGTGATCCGAAAGCGGCGAGCTCTTGGGATAGACGGCACCCACTGGAGCAAATCCGACAGAAAGTCCCCGAGGCTAAGGGCCGCCGTGGGTGGAAATACGGACCTTCCCGACAACCACACCCGAACGGCGCGGTTCCAGGAGTTCGCGTGACGACCGGCCCGGGTGGACCCTAAGCCGGCCTTGACGGGGATCGGGCACGGGATCACCAACCGCGCTCACCCTTGACGGGCGGTGGGCCGGTTGCCAAAGGTGCTGCCCGCCATCCAGAGTGAGAGAAAGGAGATGCCGATGCTGCCCCTGGTTCTCTCGTCCGACTCTCACGTGTTCGAACCGCCCGATCTGTGGCAGACCCGCATCGATCGGGCGTTCCGCGATCGGGCGCCGCGGATCGAGCGGATCGACGGCGGCGACCACGTCGTGGTCGAGGCGGATCAGATCCTCTCCGGGATCGGCCTCATCTCGAACGCCGGCGCGCGGTTCGAGGCCCCCGAGACGATCTCCGCCCAGGGGCGCTTCGAAGACGTGCACCGCGGCGGGTACGACCCCGAGCAACACCTCAAGGACATGGCGCTCGATGGGGTGGCCGGCGAAGTCCTCTATCCGATCGCAAGGGCTCTTTTACTTCAAGGTGGCGGACACGCCGCTGATGTCGGCCATCTTTCGCGCGTACAACGACTGGCTCGCCGAGTTCTGCCGCACCGATCCCGCCCGCCTCAAGGGCATCGCGATGATCAACCTCGACGACGTCGAGGACGGGATCAGGGAGCTGGAGCGCGCCGCCCGCCTCGGCCTCTCCGGTGCGATGATCACCGAGTATCCAGCCGAGGACCGGCGCTACGACCAACCCGAGTACGAGCCGTTCTGGGCCGCCGCCGCCGCACTCGATATGCCATTGAGCCTGCACACGGCGACGCGACGGCAGGGCAAGATCCGCGGCGCCGGTCCCGGAACGCTGCGCGACGCCAGCAGCCGCGCGACCAAGGCGTTCTATCCGGCATTGTCGATGTGCGACATGATCTTCTCCGGCGTCTTCGAGCGTCATCCCCGCCTGACCCTGGCCATCGTCGAGTTCGAGCTGTCCTGGGCGCCGAATGTGCTCACCTCTATGGACTACACCTACCGCGAGCGCCACGGCGAGGCGCTCTACCGGTTCAAGGACGGCATGCTGCCCGAGCGACTTCTTCCGCCGCAACGTCGTCTTGAGCTTCCAGGAGGACGCCATCGGCATTCGCCTGCGCGACGTCATCGGCGTCGACAACATGATGTGGGGCTCGGACTATCCGCACAGCGAGTTGACGTTTCCCCAATCGCGGAAGATCCTGGCGGAGATCCTGGAGGGCGTGCCGGACGACGAACAGGCCAAGATCGCCGGCGGCAACACCGCCCGCGTGTACAATTTTGACGTGGCGAGGCTGACGGCCGCGCGATGATGTCTGGAGCGGGCCGGGAGGTAATTCGGGAGGTCAGACCTTTGGCCAAGATGCCGCTATCAGCACAACGAAGTTGCCATTCACTCTTGGCCCGGCGGGTCGGCCACGCGGTTATTCTCATAGTCGCAAAGCCATTTTCCCATAGCCGCCGCCTCATGATGAGACAGAATAAATGTAAGCCAACCGAAGCCCGGATGTCTCAACCGGAGTAGAACGCCGTCCACATCCGGGTGCAGGGGTGGGTTTGTCCGCCAGATGGGATCTATGGCTGCCAGTTCGGTGCAATTCTGCGGTGGCTCCCTGGAAATGGGCGCCGACATCACTGCGCGAGCCTCCGCAAGCTTTGGGATCATGAGGCTAAGCTCGTCCGCCTGAATTGTAATCTTATTTGCCAGTTTACCTTTATATAAAAGGCCAAGGGTCACATAATTCTTATCATCAGAGAGCTTTACGGTCATTTGGTCGGTCGAAAGCTGTGCCCCAGGGATTTCTGCTTCGGTCCCGATCAAGCTCATCTCGCCACCCACCCGAAACGGGGTTGCCACATTCAGCACGGCAACGGAAAAGCTGCCTTTATGTTTCGCGATCGCAATGCTTGGGATACCGGCCTCATCCAGCATGACCGCGATACTCTGCGCCGGCCCCGTAGGCTGATCGCCAAACAAAAGCTCGACCGGTTTCCCGAGCGCTCCCAATACCTGCTGTTTGAACTCAGAAGGCGCGCCACGAAATTCCCGCGCGTCGTAGCCGTTCTCGCCTCGCACGAACACGGTCCCTCCTGGCAGTTGAAGCCAGTAGACTACCATCCCGTGGCCGCGCCCAAATTCAGTGAAAGAAAGCCCAAAGCCGCCGGCCTCGGCCGTTCCGTGCGGTACAAGCGCGCCGGGGCCAATCCTCTTCAGGATCGGATCAGAAACGGCGTAGCCGTAGCCGCAGAAGAACGTCCCTTCCGTGGTCACGAAGTACGGGACTGGCCAGCCTCCGACATCGCGCTCCGACCGTTCTGCAAAGAGTTTGAGCATTGACGTCACCGCCTTTGATAATTGATCCGGCACAGGTTCGACACTTCCCGAACCGCACACGAATGTCCGGATCGCCTCCGGCGTAGGATCGATCTCCGAGTTGTGGCGTATTCGCTGGAGATGCTCGAAGGCATCCAACAGACCGAGGAAGAGGCTCGGGACTTCCTCGGCAACGCTTTCGTGGACCCGGATTAGGTGAGGGCCACTTTCGTCAATGTACGCGTAAGCGAAGTCAGCGCTTGGATGTTGATGTTGGCTCTCGACCAAGAACTCGGCGGCTGGTGCGCCCGCCGGCATACGGGCGGCGGCCTCGATGAGGCGCGCGCCATAGTATTCGTCGCCTGCATAACCGATCAGGGCGCGGCCATCGTGCGATGGTACGATTTTTATGCGGCATATCCGACTGCGCAGATCCACACCCCCACCCGTGATCGCGGTATCGGCGACCATCCATATTTTCCGTCCAACCGTGCCGGCGACAAGCAGTGTCATGCGGTTGGCGTCGGCGGGATGCGGTACATGGAAGACGCGGAGATGAAGATCGGGCCGTCGACGCCGACCTTGTCCATCGCCGCCGCCATCTGGTCGCCGATGACGTAATCGGGCCAGTTGGGCACACTGTGCCAGGGCCGCTTCGCCGTGTTCGCCTCATAGGCATGGACCTGGAAATCGATGATCGTCACGGGGACTCTCCTCCAATGCCACGTGAGTTTGGCTATCGCCGCAGGTTCGTGTCCAGAGGTTCGAGGCTTCATGTGTGCTGATGCCAGCGGCCATGAGCGACAGATCCCGACGGCGGAGACAGTACACTCGCCGCGGTGGCGCGTAAGCTTCGGCAAGCCGGTCCCGGAGAATTTGTAGCAAAAGCGCGGCGCATTCCGCCGCCACCATCGTCTATGGGATCATCCCCCGCTCGCCTCCGCACCCCGGTCTCAAAGCCGCTCGCCCGTCTCATGCGGCTCATCTCTGCCCGCCGGCAGCCGACCGCCCGGAATCGGAGAAATGTCGACCGCCGCCGTCGGGCAATTTGCTATTCAGTTCGGCGACCGTTTTGAGCCGTCAGCGCGCTGACGGCTCACGGTGGATTGCAGCTCATCCCGGGGGTAACAGCCGCCTGACGTTGGCAACGGGCATAATCCTCTCTGGCCGCCGTCATTCGTTGTTCTTGTTGCTGACGGTCCTGTGACGCCTGACGTTGGCGCATGGCCTGCAGGTCGGCCGCTTCCTCTGCGTCCCGCTGCTGCGAGGTGCGCATCATGCAGTTCGCGAAGGCGTCCGTTCCAGCCTTAAAGCCATAACCTGAGCAGGTTTGCTGATCCATCGCACGCTGCTCCGCCGGCGTCACGCAACTACACAGCATGGCGGCAATCGCGCCCATCGCGGCCAAACACCAGATCCTCATGCCGCCTCCTTCCAGCCGCGCCCGACCGTCCGCCGACAGCCATCGTTTCACGGCAATTTACCATGTTATAAAGCTACCATTCAACTAGCAAGCGTAGCCGTTGTTTATGTGACGGCCATCCAAGTGTCCGACTCGAAATGAATTGATTGATTTCAGATGGTTGTGACGAGCAACCATCGAGGCACGACATGTGGACTGAAATCACTCGTCCGCAGTGTCTGCGCAAGGGGCTGCGCTACGCAAGCGATGTCACCGAAGCCGAGCAAGCGTAGGACGGAAAAGCTGTAGCGCATTCCGCCGCCATCGTCGTTGGGTCCCTCGGTCGTGTATCTCAGACCCGTTCACCGGTCTGTTGCGGTTTGTTGCTCCGGCCTGTCCACCCCTGACCTGAGGGTACAGCCCTGCGATGCGGAAGGGTGTTCGAGTGCGCCCCCGGCGAACTGCGTCGCGCAAAAATATCGATCTGCTTCACCAACAGGTCCGAATGACGGTCGAGCAGACTACGCTTGCTACGATGATAAAATACGACGACCCGCATCGAGCAGCATGTCGCTGACCCACGCCCCTTTCATCACATCCAGCTGCATCCTGCGCCCAGCCTGTCGGATGCGATTGGTGATTTCCTGCATTGTCTTGACGACTTCCGGATGGTCGGGCTCGCCGGGGTAGCCAAGACTTTGGGCAAAATCGTTCGGGCCAATGCTGTACAGGTCGATGCCCGGCACCGCGAGAATCGTGTCGAGGTTGTCCAGCACGGCGACATCTTCCAATAGAGCGCACACCAGCATCTGTTCGTTTGCCTCACGGTAGTACGCCGCCTTGTCGGCAATCCCGGCATTGTAGTCGGTGCCGCGGTTTGCTCCGAATGACCGCTCACCGAGCGGACCGAAATAGCACGCCCGCACGAGCTGGCGGGCGTCCGCCTCCGTGGCGATGTGTGGGCCCACTATGCCCACGATCCCCCGATCGAGATAGCGCAGGATGGTTGATGAGCCGATATCCGGCACCCTGGCGATCGGTGTCAAATTGTAGCGTTCGGCGGTCCTGCAGAGGTCCTCGAGCTGGTCCAGGCCAAACGGGCCATGCTCGCCATCGATGAAGACGAAATCGAAGTCGAGCTTCCCCAGAATGTCGATCACCCATGGGGATGGGAAGGATAGGTTGTAGCCGTACGCCTTGCGGCCGGCACGCATGGCGGCTTTGACTCGGTTGGGTTGCTTCATCGTATGACCTCATGTGTAAGGCGACCGCGACCTGATCGTCCCATCCTGTCGGTGTTTGGCCCGCTGGTAGCGGACGAACTCTCTACCGGGAGAAGCGATCCTGAAAAATGAGATGCAAGCCGGCGAATGGGCAACGCCCCTAATGCGCCGATCCCGGCCGTTTGGCAATTTGCGTTGCCCAAGCCGGTCAAAAGACCGATCCTGGCTCGCAGCCGCCGGGAATCTGGCGAATGTCGGTTGAGGGGAGAGGGCCGCGATGAGCGCAGCGCCAGCGCACAAGCCGATCGTCCATTTCGTCGGCAGCATCCCGTTGCCGGACGCCGAGACGGTGTTCCGTACCCTGGCGGCGGCGACCGGACCACATTTGAAGCGCCTGCCGGACGGCGAGACCGGCATCCGCAAGACCTGGATCCGGTTTTTGCAGCAAGTGTTGGCCGATCACCCCGCGATCGAGGTGGCGAGCGATGTACCGCCGTTCAAATTTACCCAGTGGGACGGCAAGTTATTGCGCGAAATTCCACGCCTGCGGGTGAAGCCAGGCGCGCGGCTCGACCCGGCCGGCGTCAATACCGGTTATGCCGACATGGCCATCGAGTTGTTCCGGACTGTTCGACCGCCTGCAGCAGGAAGGTGTCATCCCTGCCGGCGTCAAATTCCAGATCTCGCTGCCGACCCCGATCGCGCCGACCTACAACAACATGGTGCCGACCGACCGGCCGGCGCTGATCCCGGTGCTGACGACGCATATGCTCGGCGAGATCGCGGCGATCGCACAGGCCTTGCCCAACGACCGCATCGCGCTGCAATGGGACGTGTGCCAGGAGGTCATTGCCTGGGAGGGCTATTACGAGCCGGGGCCGGTCGATTTCCGGACGGAGACGGTCGCCGAGCTGATCGCGATCGGCGACGGCGTGCCGGCTGCGATCGAGCTCGGCTACCACCTGTGCTACGGCAGCCCGGCCGACGATCACGTGATCCAGCCGAAGGATGCCGGGATCATGGTCGAGATCGTCAATGCGGTCTCGGCCGGGGTGCGGCGGCCGATCCAGTTTTTCCACCTTCCGGTGCCGAAACCGCGCACCGACGACGCCTATTTCGCACCGCTCGCCGGGCTGAAGCTGCGCCCGGAAACGGAACTTTATCTCGGCCTCGTTCACCGCGACGACATGGCCGGCAACGCCGCCCGCCTCGCCGCCGCCCGGCGCCATGTCCGTGTCGACGGCATAGCCACCGAATGCGGCATGGCGCGCGGCAATCCAGAGCGTTTCCCGGCGCTGCTCGCGGCTCACTCGCAGACCGCCGAACTGGGCTGATGAGTTGCTGCGGAAGTCATCGGCGCCGACAACATGATGTGGGGCTCGGATTATCCGCACAGCGGGTCGACGTTTCCGCAATCGCGGAAGAGCCTGGCGAGATCCTGAAGGGCGTACCGGACGACGAACAGGCCAAGCCTGCCCCGGACGGCGATCCGGGGATCGCCGGCGGCAACACCGCCCGCGTGTACAATTTCGACGTGGCGAGGCTGACCGTCCCTGCTTGTCGAGGCGAGACGGCACCGGCGAAGCGCCTCAGTTCAGCCGGGCGACCAGCGGCGCCAGGAACTCGCGCAACACCGGCGACCATTTGGCGTGCTCGGGGCCGCTGGAGGAATGGCCGAGATCGCTGTCGAGCTCGAAATAGCGCGCCTCGACCCCGGCCGCGGTCAACGCCTTGATGACATCGGGCGCGATCTTTGGCGGGAACAGCGCGTCGGTGCGGCACAAGATGTAGAGCACCTTGGCCTTGATCCTGGCGAAATCCGGCCTGGTGTCGAAGCCGAGCAAGGCGCGGCGCAGGATGATCAGCGAGTTGGCGTCCCATTTGGCGGCCCAGTTTGCGGCCTGCTCGCGGATCGCCGCCTCGCGCGCCGCCGGGTCGGGGAAACGCGGCGCCAGAGCGGTCTCGATGCCGTAACGCTTCAGCGTCTCGACCCGGATGTCGGTCAACACCGTCTTGCACGCCGCCTTGCCGTAATAGCGGCCGCCATGCCATTCGGGATCGCCGGCGAGCCGCGCCTGCAACTCGGCCAATTGCTTATCGGTATTGATCGAGGCCCAGGGTGCGGTGTTGACCGGCACGATCGCGTCCATGAAATCGGGGTAGGCGACCGCCCATTGGAACGCCTGGTAGCCGCCATAGGAGGGACCGGCGACCGCGACCAGATGGCGGACGCCGAGATGGTCGAGCAAGGCTTTCTGCGCGGCGACGATGTCGCGGATCGTGATGTTCGGAAAATCGGGGCCATAGGCTTCGCCGGTCTGCGGGTTGATATTGCCGGCATTGGTCGAGCCGAAGGACGAGCCGAGCATGTTCGAGGCGACGACGAACAATTTGTCAGTGTCGATCGCCTTGCCCGGACCGATCAGGCCGTCCCACGAGCCCGGCTGGTTGCCGTTCGCCGGGTTGCGGCCGGCGAAATGGTGGCTGGCGGTGTAGCCATGCGTGCACAGGATGGCGTTGCGGCCGCCATTTGGTCCGTTGGCGGGCGCCAGCCGGCCATAGGTCTCGTAGGCGATCGTCGCCTCCGGCATGACCGTACCGTTGGTGAGCGGAAAATTGCGCAAGGTGAAGAACCGGTCCTCGACGGCGCCGATATCGGCGGCGGGGCGCAACGGCAGGTCGTTCATCGTTTCCTCCGCAGGGCAACTCTGTTGACTCTGTCCGAACTGTCTTTCACCGTTCGCGAGGTATTTTTCAGCTTCGGACCACACACCCACCATGAGCCCGTCGAACGCCGCGTGGCAACAATTGATCTCCGCATTGCACGCGTCCGGCCGCAAGGCGGCACTCGCGATCACCGGCGGCGGCAGTGGCGCAGTCGGCGAGTTGCTTCGTGTTCCCGGCGGCTCTCGGCTACTGATCGAGGCACAAATTCCCTACGACGAGGGGGCACTTGCGGCGTTTCTGGGGTTTGCGCCCGCACAGGCGTGCAGCTCAGACACCGCGATCGCAATGGCGCGAACCGCACGGGCACGCGCAGCCAGGTTGGCGCCGGCGAGCACCGATCTGGTGGGCCTTGGCGCCACGGCGGCACTGGTCAGCGATCGCCCGCGTAAAGGCGAGCACCGATTTCACATCGCATTCGCCAATTCCGCCGGCATCGCTCATTGCACTTGCGTGCTGGCCAAGGGCCGGCGTGATCGCGCCGCTGAGGAAGACCTCGTTTCGCGCGCGATCGTCCTGTGGCTAGCCGGCGCATGCGGGGTTGACGCACCGTCGCCGCGCAGCCTTTTCGATGCGGATGAAGATTATGCCGAGACGGCTGTGGCGGCCGGGGCGGCCGTGGATACGATCGACCAGCTCCTGGCAGGCGAATTCGATCGCGTCACCGTCCAGCCCGATGGCCAGATAACGCTGTCGGCGCCGCAGCCCTGTGTGCTGTTCCCCGGTTCTTTCAACCCGATGCACGCGGGACATGTATTGCTGGCACGGGTCGTCGAAGAGCTCAGTCAGCAGCCCTTGACGTTCGAAATCTCTGTCACCAACGTCGACAAGCCGCCGCTGGCGGGCGAGACGGTGCGAAACCGGCTCGCGCAATTCGCCTGGAAGTCGCCGGTCGAGCTCACGCGGGCGCCCACCTTCCTCGAAAAGTCGCGCCTGTTTCCGAGCACGACGTTTGTGGTCGGCGCGGATACGGCGGAGCGGCTGTTTGGGCCGAAATATTATGGCGATGACGAGGCTCTAATGCACATGGCGCTCGAGGAAATCGCTAATTCCGGGGGCAGCTTTCTGGTGGCCGTGCGCATCGACGCGGTGGGCCGCGTACGCGCGCTGAAGGACATCCCCGTGCCGCGGCGCTATGCCGACCTCTTCACCGAAATCCCTGAGCATCTATTCCGCTCCGACATCTCCTCATCCGAGATTCGCGCACGGGGAGGTGCAGCTGGTATTTCTTCTCGCATTCGCCGGGTGAAGCCGCGATCTTGAGTAAAATTCCGACGACCAGGAATTAAAATTCAATATTTTGAGATTTGATATGGAAGACCGAGAGATTAGAATTGCTCTGGAAGCCACTGGGCTGCCTCCGATGCGAACGATTTCGAGGGGGAGCACCAGATTTACCGAGAGGACGCGGTGCTCGAATATCCCCAATCGGGCGAGCGCATCCGCGGCCGGCGGAAGATTCAGTCGTCTCGCGCCGCCCAGCCCAACCGGAAGCGATTCACAGTGCGGCGGATAATCGGAGCAGGCGATCTCTGGGTCACTGAATATGTCCTGATCTATGACGGGTGGGCGTCCTACACGGTGAGCATCATGGAGTTCCTCGATGGGAAGGTAGCCCGCGAGACCCAGTATTTTGGCGATCCGTTCGAGCCAGGGCCTTCGCGAGCGCAATGGGTCGAGCGGATGCCCTGAAAACTGGCCGCCGTAAGGATGGTCATCCGCCGCTCGCTCGCTCGGAGCTGCCGATTGATACGGTATCTCTCGCCCGCTATCTCATTGGCAAGATATTGGTGCGGGAGTTGCCCGAAGGGGTCGCCAGCGGTCGTATTGTAGAGACCGAGGCGTATGTCATCGGCGACGCCGCGGGGCACGCCTACCGCGGGATGACACCGCGTAATCGGTCGCTGTTTGTCGAGCGTGGGCACGCCTATGTTTATCTCGCCTACGGCAGCTCATACATGCTCAATGTCTCGAGCGAGATGCCCGGGATCGGAGCCGGCGTCCTGATCAGGGCGATCGAGCCGCTCGAAGGCATCCCGATCATGCGGCTAAATCGCGGCATCGAGCGCTTGCGCGACTTGGCGCGAGGTCCAGGAAGGCTCACCGCGGCGTTCCGGGTTGACCGTCGGCTCGATGGGCTCGATCTTTGCCGAGAAGGCCCGTTATGGCTCGGACGCGGTGACCACGAACCCGGCGAAATCGGGCAGAGCATTAGAATCGGCATTTCGCAGGATGCGAACCGCCTCCTGCGATTTTATCTTCGGGGCAGTCCGTTCGTCAGTGGTCCAAGGTCGCTCAATGTCTGTTAATGGCGCGAAATGCGGGACTGTAGCTCGAACCCAATGATCGCTGTCCACCCAACTCGGTCCGTTGCGCGTACTGCCGGACAAGATCGGCTTCGGGCATAACGGGCCGGTCGCGGAGCCGAAGTCGGAGGTCCGAATGGGTCGATTGCGGCCGTCGCCGGCTATGGGTTCACGACCTAGACCCCGGGAGCGCGGAAGCCATCGTCGAGTGCTGCCTGCTGCCGGTGCACGCGTGCTTCTTTGGCGGACCGGACCTGATCGGGAGTCGCGTACGGCGAAAACGCTTTGCGAAGACTCTCCCGATTGGCTTAACATGTCTGCCAGCGCATCCGGCCGGCGGCGATGGGCCCTGCGGCCGCAATGGTGGAGGAGACTGCCATGCCGTTCTTCGAAAAGGGCGACGTTCGCATTCGCTACGAGGAGGCCGGCTCCGGCTTCCCGCTGCTGGTCACTCCCGGCGGCGGCCTCAATTCGCGGGTCAGCAACTGGCCGACCGCGGTTATCAATGCAATGGAAGAGTTCAAGAACGACTTTCGCTGCATCACGATGGACCAGCGCAATGCCAATGGCGGCGAATCGACGGGTCCGGTGCCTGTCGACAATGCATGGGACGCCTTTGCCGACGACCAGCTCGGGCTGATGGACCATCTCGGGATCCGCGAATTCTTTTACATGGGCTACTGCATCGGCGGCTGCTTTGCCGGGAAGCTGCTGCAGCGCGCGCCCGACCGCGTCGTCGCCGCGGTGTTCTGCCAAAGCGTCGGCCAGCGCCCGGAAGACCCGGATGTCATGTATCGGCACAGCCACGAGAATTGGCTCCCCGATTTCCGCACCCGCCGGCCCGAGGTGTCGATGGACACGATCGAAAAGTATTTTCACAGCTTGTGGCGCGTGCAGCCCGACTTCCTCCACAGCGTGCCGCGCGAGTTCATCAAGAACTGCCGGACGCCGATCCTCGTTTTGCCGGACGACACGCCGTCGCATCCGCTGCAGACGTCGATCGACGTGGCGTCGCTGGCGCCCAACTCCGAGATCACCGTCTTCCCCTGGCGCGCGCCTGAGGAGCTGAGGCAGCGCACAATAAACAAGGTGCGCAGCTTCCTCAAATCGCACCTCCCGATGCGCGCTGCGGCGCAGTAATCGACGGTTTTCGTCAGCCCCGCGCGGGAATGACGACACGAATTGCGAAAGGGAGAAAGACCATGCCGTTCTATGAAAGAGGCCAGGTTCGCATCCATTACGAAGAGGCCGGCTCGGGCTTCCCGCTGCTGGTGATTCCCGGCGGCGGGCTCAACTCGACGGTCGCGGGGCTCGCGACGCACCCGTTCAACCCGTTCGACGAGTTCAAGGGCGAGTTTCGCGTTATCGCGGCCGATCTGCGCAACGCCAAGGGTGGCCAGTCCACGGGGCCCCTGGAGGTCGACCGGCCGTGGGACGCCTATACCGACGACCATATCGGCTTGATGGATCACCTGGGCGTCCGCGAGTTCATGGTGCTTGGCTTCTGCATCGGAGGCCCGTTCATCTGGAACCTCTTAAAGCGGGCCGGCGACCGCGTCGCCGCCGCCGTGCCGGCGCAGCCCAGCGGCTACCGTCCGGAGATGCCTGGCCTCTCCTACAACAACAATATGAAGGGCTGGGGCCCGGAGCTGTGCGCCCGGCGGCCCGATATCACGATGGCGATGGTCGATACGTTCCTGACCAACATGTACGGCGGTGCCCGCGCCGATTTTGTGTACACCGTGACGCGCGACTTTGTGCGCAACTGCCGCACACCAATCCTGGTGTTGCCGGACGACGTTCCGGGGCACCCGTATGTCGTCGCGATGGAGACCGTACATCTGGCACCCAACGCGCAGGTGAGCCTCTACCCGTGGAAGGACACCCCGGACAAGATTCCGCTGGCGGTGCGCCATATCCGCACCTTCCTACGCGCCCATCGACCGGTTGCAGCAGCGCAATCGATGGCAGCCGCCGCCCAGTAGCGTCCGACACCTCGTCCGCGGCCTCAGTCTGAGGCCGCGGACGAATGGGGCAGGAAGAGCGATGACGCGGGCGAGCTCGAAGGCCTCGGGCCGGCGCGGAACAGTGGGATTGTGCCGATTGCTGCCACTCGGGCCAGTGATCGGCACGCAAATCGGACCGCTGAAGGGTCGGGTCAAGCAGAACGCAGGTTAGGAATGCCGTCAACGGCGCCGGTCTTCGAGTTCCATCGTGACGAGACGAGCAATCGTCATTGCGAGATATAACGGCCCGAGTAACCGACTCGAGATTGGAAAGGCTGCGCGCAAACGGATCGACTGGTACGATATCGCCGTAACCGGTCGTGGTCAGCGTCGACAGGCTGAAGTATAGCATCGTTGCCAGCCTGCCCAGGTCGCCGTTCGCGGCCGGAGGGCTGGTAAACGCGTTCGGGTTCAGTTCCAAGATCAGGCTGAACGCCGCGGCAAAGATCGTTGCAGCGTTCAGATACACCACGACCGCTCCCTGAAGGCGATGGAGCGTAATTCGGCCGGGAGCATAGACTGCGTGCGCCACTAGCCAGGTCAAGCCTGTAAAAACGAGCATGTCGCCGCTGCGGTGGACCACGTTTTTGACAACCGCCGGCCAATTGGATCCTAGCGATAGGCTCGCCAAGATGGCCGCCATTCCGACCAGTATGACGACGATCGCGCCCGGTCTGCGAGACAGCATGGCGACGACCGCTATAACTGTCAGCACCATCGTCTCGATGATCGGCTTGGCGACCGGCAGCCCCTTCGCCGCCAACGGTGCGGCAAAAAAGATAAGGCAGACTTCGAGGATCAGCAGGATCGTCAGGGCCGGATTCCGAAACCTGGCGTGCCAGTCGTCGGCCGTTCCACGATCAACGGCCGAAGAGCGCTCGGACGAATTCGCTGGAGTGATCTTTCTCGGCATGATCCTGATCTCTCGCTGTCTGCGCGGGCTGACTGCTTTGGCCCCCCTTGTCGGGCTGTGCCGCACCGATCGGCTTTATTGCAGCCCATTTCGCTCGTACTATAACGGCTACGAGACGATGACCGAAATCCCGTCGCCCACCGCGCCGCCCTCGACACCGAGCCGCGGCGCGTCCGAACCGGACGCTGGCGGAGCGCCGCCGAGACCGCGCTTCGACGCGCGCACGGTGATTGCCGCGGCGCTCTTCTTGATCATTATTGGCCTGGCGATCTGGTATCTCGCACGGCCCGAGCCATTGCTGGTCCAGGGCGAAGCCGAAAGTACCCGTATTGACATCGCCGCGCGCGTCTCCGGCCGATTGGCGAAAATCGCGGTGGTCCGCGGCCAGAACGTTGCGGCGGGTGCGACCCTCCTCGTCATCGACAATCCTGAGCTGGTCGCCGAGTTGCGCCAAGCCCAAGCCGAGAAAACGGTGGCCGATGCGGAACTGCAGCGCATCAAAGTCGGGACGCGTCCCGAAATCATAGCCCAGCGCAAAGCCGAAGTCGATCGCGCCGCCTCAGACGTGACCTTGGCGGAGCAGACCTTTAACCGAACCCGGCAGCTTGCCGCCCGACAGTTCGCGCCCCAGTCCAAGCTCGACGAGGACACCAACACGCTGACCTTGGCCCAGCGCCGGCTCGATCAGGCAAAGCTCGCATATGACGAGGCGGTGCGCGGCTTCACCGCCGAGGAGCATCAGATCGCCGAGGCCAATGTCGACAAAGCCGCGGCAAAAGTCGACACGATCAAGGCGCTGGTCGATCAACTGACGATAACCGCGCCGATCGGCTCGCAAGTCTACCAGATTCCGGTCGAGGAGGGCGAAGTCGTCACTCCCGGGCTGCCGCTGCTGTCGCTCGTTGACCTCGGCGATACTTGGCTCGGCTTCTCACTGCGTGAGGATCTGATCGCCGGGCTCAAGGTAGGAGACCGGTTTACGGTCAACGTTCCGGCGCTTGGCAACCGCGAGGTGACGGCACAGGTCCGCGTCATCGCGGCAAAGGGCGAGTATGCCGGCTGGCGTGCAACCCGGGCGACTGGCGATTTCGATCTGCGCACCTTTGCGATCCGCGCTTACCCGATCGACAAGATCGACGGGCTGCGGCCGGGGATGAGCGTCTACACCGATTGGAAGAGGCGATCGAAGTGAAACCGCCGCCGCGCCCAGGACTAGGGCTGGTAGCGCTGCGCGAAATCCGGTTTTTTCGGCGCGACCGCGCCGGCTACTTGCTGGTTATCGTCGTTCCGCTGATCGCCTTTGCGGTTCTGACCTGGACGTTCAGCAGCGCCGTCGTGCGCGGGCTCGATATTGTCGTCGTTGATGCGGACCGCTCGGACGTTTCGGCCAAGCTCATCCAGTCGATCGCAGCGGCGCCGGGGTTGCGTGTTTCCGAACGCGCGGAGGATCTGAAGAGCGCCACCCGGTCCATCCGTTCAGGGCAGGCGATCGGCGCCGTCTATATCCCGCCTCGTTTCGAGGAGGATCTGCTCGCTGCCCGCCGGCCTCAAATCATAGCCTTCTACAATGCCCAATACTTCACGCCTGGCAACATTGCATCACGCGGCCTGGCCGACGCGATTTCCGACGCCGTATCAAAGCTGTCGCCGCTGCGTGATGTTCGGCTGCCGTCGGTCGGCAGCGGCTCGCTGGTCGTCGAGCAATATGTTCTGACCAACCCAGCGCTCAATTACGCCGGTTTCTGCTGCGCGCGGTGATGCCGACGACATTGCATGTCATCATCGGGATAGCGACCGCCTATGCGATCGGAACGGAATTCTCGCGCCGCAGCCGGCGCGCCTGGCTGCGCTGTGCCGGCGGCAGCCCGCTGATCGCCCTCGCCGGCAAATTATTGCCGCTATTCCTGCTGTTCTTTGCATTACTGGGGATCGAGGCGCTGATCCTGCATGCGGGCTTCGAGCTGCCTTACCGCGGAAACGTGCTGATGATGGTCATAGCGGCGATGCTGTTCATCGTTGCCTACCAGTCGCTGGCGGCCGTTTTTGTACTACTGGCGCGTGATCTCACCCTGGGTTTGAGCCTCGTCGCGATCATCTCGTCGCCGGCTTTCGGCTATGCGGGCGTCGGCTTGCCAATTCTGGCCATGAATGGCTTCGCAAAGGCCTGGGGCGCATTGCTACCGATACGCTGGTATCAGCAGATCCTGTTCGACCAGGCGGCGCGCGGATCGCCGGTGCACGCCTCGGCGCCGGCCTTCGCGATCCTCGCAGGGATGGCGATCGGCCTTTTCGCGCTCGCGTGGTGGCGGTTGAGCCGGCTATCGTCTGAAATCCAGCGTGAGGAAGACACCCCTTTGCCACGGGACGGCCGCGGCATCAGCGGCGCCTTTGTTGGCGAGTGGCGTCGCGTGCTGGCCGATCGCGGCGTCTTTAGCCTCTTGATCGTCGCTCCGGTGTTTTACGGCGTGTTCTATCCGCAGCCTTATCTCGGCCAGCTCGTCCGCAAGATCCCGATCGCTGTGGTGGACGATGATCGCACCCCGCTGAGCCGCCGCCTGATCCAGGCCCTTGATGCCGACGAGGCGATTTCGGTTGCGGTTCGCGCCCCGGCTCTTGATGTAGCACAGCAGGCGCTGTTCGACCGCCGAGTCTTCGGCATCCTCGAGATCCCACCCGACACCGAGCGGGAGGTCTTGAGGGGGAATGAGGCCCGTATCCCGGCCTATGTCGATTCGGCTTATTTTCTGGTGTTCAATCGTACCTTGCAGGGGATCGCCGAAGGCGCCGGCGACAGCAACGTCGCCGATATTTCGCGCGGCCTGCGTATGGACGGCGCGCAAGCCCGGGTGGCTTTGACCGCACTGAGTCCGGCCGAGTTGGTGATGGAACCGCTGTACAATCCGACCGGCGGCTACGCCAGCTACGTCGTGCCGGCCGCTTTTGTGCTGATCATCCAGCAGACCTTGCTGATGGGGGCGGCAACCCTGGCCGCCCTTGGCTTTGAGAGGCGTGCGGGAGCTCGCCGAAGTGCTCCGGGACCGACCGGGCTTTTCGGCCGCGGCCTCGCGCATTTGACGATCTACGCCGCCGCGCTGGCTCTGTTCTTCGTCGTCCTGCCGCGTGTATACGGATTTTCGACATTGGGCCGGGTTGCGGATCTGGCGCTTTTTGCAGTACCGTTCGTGCTCGCCACCAGCTTTATGGGTCAGGCCGCCGGCAGCTTTTTCAAGCATCGCGAAACCGCGGTCTTGGTGTTTGTCGCGACGACCCTGCCGCAATTCTTCCTCGTCGGTGTGTCCTGGCCGCGCGAGATGGTTCCGCCGGCACTCGAGCAGCTGCGCCGCATCTTTCCGAGCGAGTCGGCGATCGACGGTCTGGTGCGCATCGGTCAGATGGGCGCCCCGCTCAGCGAGGTCAGGGTGGATTGGCTTTACCTGTGGCTGCTCACCGCAATCTATTTCGTGCTGGCGGTGGCGGTATCGCGGCGACGGGCCGCGATTGAGGCAGCAAATGCCGTCTAGCAACAGCCAGCGCTTTCATACGATTGCTGTCGTAGTCGCGCTCGCTGCGGTAGCCGGCATTCTTGCATTCCTTGTCCTCCGGCCGGGCGTGCTCGCGGGGCGCCTTCCCGGCGTTGTCCAGCCGACCGAGATCAAGATCGCCCCCGAAATCAGCGGCCGCCTCTCTCGCTACGCGGTTGCCCTTAGGCAGACCGTGCGCAAGGGCGATACCCTCGTCGAGCTATCCAACCCCGAGCTCGAAGCCGGGCTGGTGCTGGCGCAGGCGCAGCTCGGGCAAGCACGTGCTGCGCGCGACCGGGTCTATGCCGGTCCGCGACAGGAACAGGTCGACGCGCTCGCGCGCGACGTCGATATGGCAAGCGCCAACCTGGTTTACGCGCAGCAGCAGTTCAGCCGGACCTCGCAACTTGCTGCGACCGGGTTTGCGCCGCATCAGGACCTCGACAAGGCGACTGCGGCTGTCGACACGGCGACCGCGAATGTTTCCCGCGCGAAAGAGCGATACCAAGCCGCCCAGCTCGGGCCGACGAGCGAGGAACGCGCGATTGCCGACGCCCGCGTCGAAGTCGCGGAGGCAGCGGTTGCCGTAGTCGCGGCGCGAGTGGCCAAATTGAAGATTCGTTCGCCTTTGGACGGGACCGTCGCGCTGCTCGTCGCTGAGCCGGGCGAGGCGATCGTTCCGGGCCAGCCGGTGATGACATTGCAGGTACCCGGCCAGCGGTGGGCTAGCTTTAACATGCGCGAGGACCAGATCGACGAGCTGCGAATAGGCTCTCGCGTCGAGCTGACGCCGGCCGATGGCAACTCCCCGATTGATGCCAGGATCGACGAAATCATCCCGCGCGGCGAATTCGCAGTCTGGCGCGCCGCCCGTGCCGTAGGCGACCACGATCTGAATACATTCATATTGCGCGCCGATCCTATAGAGCCGACTTCAGCAGCGCTGCAGCCCGGGATGTCGGTCTGGCTAAAACCTGCCAGCAACGCCGCGCGGTGAGGCTTCCCAGGCAGTTCACGACGCGCACTCCGTACAGAGGTGCAGGTTACCAACCGTTAGGCATCCGTAACCGGGTGCGTCGCTCCCGCTTGGGGCCGCTCCGACCACAGGCTCAAATAGCCGACCCCAACGGCGATGAGAATCGGCAGCGCGCCCAGGAAGATAAAGACCAGGTCGCCCGGCAGCCTTAGCCATTCCAAAAGGCGCGGCAGCGCGCCGCCGAGATAGTCGAGGCTTCGCGCATGCCAGTAGCCGTTTTCCAACACGTCGTGCACCTGGAGCACGCCGGAGGGGAACAGGCTAAACAGGATCATCATCGCGAGACCGATGTTGAGACCCCAGAAACCGCAGCGCACGTACTTTTCAAGGCGAGGCCAGAGTGACTCCTGCACCGTCTCGCGCAGGACGAAAACCATCAGTGCAACGCCAAGCATACCGAAGACACCCATCATCGCCGCATGCCCGTGATTGGGGGTAAGGTTGGTCCCCGCCTCGAAATAGCTCACGATAGGCATATTGATTAGAAAGCCAAATACGCCGGCGCCCGTAAAATTCCAAAAGCCGACGGCCATCAGGAAGTAGAATGTCCATTTATGCCGAAACGGCTCGCCGGCCTCGCCGCGCGTTACCGTGACGAAGTCCGCGGCATCGAGAGTGAGCAGGGTCAGCGGAACGACTTCGAGCGCCGAGAAAGTCGCGGAGAGCGCCATATTAAGCTGGGTCTGGCCGGTGAAATACCAGTGATGTCCGGTGCCGATCAGCCCGCCGCCAAAAATGAGAATGACGTCGAGATAGATAACGCGCAGAGCCGTCATACGCTCCACCAGCCCGAGCTGATAGAAGATGATCGCGACGACGACCGTGACGAACAGCTCGAAGAAGCCCTCGACCCAGAGGTGGATGATCCAGAAGCGCCAGGTATCGGCGATGGTGTAGTGGGTCGAACTATCGAAAAACAGAGCAGGCAGATAGAATACCGGGATTGCCGCAGCCGCGATCAAGAAGAAAGTGATGAGACTGCGGCGCTGCGGATCACGCCAAGCCGGCGCCACGGTTCGCCACAGCAAGCCGAACCAGAAGACGAGGCTGATGGCGAGCAATACTTGCCAAAAGCGGCCGATCTCGAGGTATTCCCAGCCTTGGTTGCCGAACCAGAACCAGGCGTTGCCCAGCCATTGAAGGAGCCCGGCCCACTCGCCAAGCAGGCTGCCGACAACGACCACCAGGAGACCGGCGAACAGCCAATGAATCGCGCGCCGTTGCCCGGAGGGCTCGCTGCGGCCGAGCATGCCGGCGACGAACAGGGCGCCACCGACATAGGCGGTGGCGATCCACAGGATCGCCAGCTGCAGATGCCAAGTGCGCAACAGGTTGCTGGGCAAGAACCGGGCAAGGTCGATGCCGTAGAAATTGCCAGGATCGGCGCGGTAATGCGCGACACCGCCGCCGATCAGCGTCTGGCCGAAGAACAGGAGGGCGGCGACGCCCATAATTTTCAGGGTCGCGCGCTGCGCGTCGCTTACCGGCAGAACCGCAGCGCGTGCGGCCATCGCGGCGCGGCGATGCCAGCCGAGATAGTCGAACTTGCCGAAGGCTAGAAGCACGGCCGCTGTCCCCCCGAGGAGGAATACCAGACTGAGGGCGCTGTAGATGAGCGCACCGGCCGTAGGGGTATTTCCGGCTAGTGGTTCGTACGGAAAATTGTTGGTATAGGAATGTGAAGTGCCGGGACGGGTAGCGGCCGAAGCCCAAGCCGTCCAGGCGAAGAAGGCGCTCAGCTGGCGCAGCTCCCGCGGATCGCTCACCGCCTCTCGGGCGAGCCCGCCATTTCTCTCTGGCCCGCCGAAATATCTCGTCCAGTATTTGACCAGGCCGTTGAAGGATTCCGCCGCGCCCGCTGGCAGAGCCAGCGTTCCGCTCGCTGGATCGTAGCGATTGGCCTTCAGGTCGAGGACGACGGCGCCCTCGACCGCGGCCCTCTCTTCGGTCGTAAGCTCAGCGTAACCGCGACTCAGACGCTCGCGTGCGATGCGATCGGCGAGGTCGAGTGCGAGGATGTGCAGCGATTGTGCTGAAAAATCAGGGCCGAGATAGCCGCCGTGGCCCCAAATTGTGCCATTGTCCATCAGGCCGTGTTTCAAGAAGACCTGCTGGCCGGCAATGACATCGTCGGCCGTGAAGACTACGCCGCCGGCGGGATTGACAAATTTCTCCGGAATCGGCGGCGCGTTCTCGTAGGCTTTGACCGTCAGCAGAATAAGTACAGCGAAACCTGCCGCCATCGTAGCGAGAGCGGCGACTTTCCACCACGAAGACAAAGACTCCGGGCGGTCTGTCAGCGCATCTGCCATCCTCCCCTCCCTGGGCCTGATGCCGTTGCAACAATCTACCGGAAGGACTCCGGCACGACCATCCGTTTGCCCATCATCACGATCGCTTGAGGGCCTGAGGGCCAAGGTTCGGTTTGGGGCAGGAAGAGCCATCCCCGGCGCAAAGGCTGAGTGGCCGAGACGGGTGGAGAGAGGACCAATGGTCCGCTGAGGCGGGCGGCAGCATCAGTGCCTAGGGCAGAAAAGCGAAGCGCATTTTGCCGAAGGTGATGGTGGGTTACGCCCCGCTCGCCCACCTTACGCGCGGCTATGCGTCCGATCCCGGGAGAGGCCGGCTACACAGCCACATCGCGGGCGAAGCGGGCGTTTTTCCGGATGTGCTCGAAGCGCAATTCGGGGCGGCGGCCGATCGAGTCTTCGACCGGGCTCGCGGGTGCGCACGAACCCCTTGGCCGCGGCGGTGTCCGATCGCCGCCGGGTCATGCGGGGTCGGAAGCCGGGTTGGAGGGCCGCGATGGCGGTGCCGCGGGGCTTCGCTCGCGGCCCCAGAAATGATTTCCTTGGAACTCGGCCTCGCGCGCTTCGATCGCCCGCATCGCGGTATCGACGACGCGGGCGAGCTCCGACGCCTCGGCGGGCGCGATCTCGCCCCGCGCCACCGCCTCCCCGACCGCGGCCATCGCCAGTGCCAGGTCCTGTTGGGTGTCGAGCGGCGGCAGGTCGAGCTCGACCGCCGGCACGCGGCGGGGTGCGACGATGCGCGCGAGGCAAAAGCGCAATGCCACGTCATCGCCATCGAGCGCCCGCTCGATCGCCCGGCCGGCCAAATTCGCGGCTGCCGCATCGAGCAGCATTTCCGCCATGCGCGTCGCCCGGTTGCGCGAACCGCGCGGCCGCCCCGCCGGATTGCCCGAGGCGCCCTTGCGCCAGCGCCCCTCCGCATCGCGCGACCGCCGGCAGCCCCTCGGCCTGTTCCGCCTGATAATACTGGGAATCTACAGGCACCCACCTTCTCCCCGTCTGCCCGGCGCCCGCCCTCCCGGGCGCCTCAAAGCAGCAACGGTACCATGCGATTATGGCAAGATTGGCGTGATCCGAAAGCGGCGAGCTCTTCGGATTGGCGACACCCCCTGGAGCAAATCCGACAGAAAGTACCCGAGGCTGACGGACCGCCTTGAGTGGAAATCCGGTCTTTCCCGACAAGCACACCCAAACCCCACCCGAACATCGCCTACGAAGTCGGCGATATGCGTCACATGCGGTTCGATGACAATTCATTCGACGCGGCCGTTTCCACGCTGGCCCTGGACGTTCTCCCGGAGATTGAACAGGTCGTTGCCGAGATGAAGCGCGTGACCCGTCCAGGCGGCGTGGTCGCGTCCGGTATTCATCAGTTTTTTGGTGGTATGCCCGCCTTCGACCTCGTCATTCATACCGGTGCCATGCTCGACAACGACTTTACCAGGCTGAGATCCATGCCGGCGGGGCGCCAGCTCTTCTGGCCAAACGGTCAGGCGGAGTTGTGGCGGAAGATGGGCCTCACCGACGTAACGGAGGTTCCCGTTGTCGTGGATTGCGAGTATCCGTCCTTCACGGATTATTGGGCTACGTTCACCGGCGGCCCGGGCAGCGTCACAGGCCCTTTAATGGCACTTTCGGACGATGTGCGCAGCGCGATCGAGCGCCATGTTCGTGCCGGATATCTGGTTGGCTTGCCCGATGGACCCCGGTCATTTCCCATGATCTTCCGTGTGGTGCGCGGCGTGGTCCCAGCCTGAGCCTGGCTCCGCTGCCTCCCTGGCCCATGGGTCGGCCTCGTATTTACCTTCATCACAGTGGCCGCACCGCCAAGCAATCCCGGAATGGCCCAACACCGACCTCCGGTTTGAGCGGTGCAAAGGTCTGGAAAGGTGCACCTTGAGCGGTTCCCGTCGCTAAGCCTGAGCGACGCTCGAGCTGGAGCCGACCTTGGCTGGGACGAACCACAACTGGCATGATGCGCCGGAACCGGCCGTCACCTAGTTGCATAAGGCGTGCTGCCTCACGCTCCTTGGCGCTCTCCACTGGCAATTCGGTACTCGGCTTCCGGCTTGACCGGCCCGCCGGTGTCACCCAGGTCGCGCCGCGCCTCTTCGCGTACCGCACGGCGTATGTCCTCGGAAAGGCCGACCAGCGCCTGACCGGTCGAGCAGCCGCCGCGTTCAAAGGGGCCGTAATAAGCGTCGAACGACGGTAGCACAAAGGCGTGCCTGACCGTGTCGGTCGCGAAGTCGGCGAAGCCGGCCGCATCGAAGAGCGACCGCAGTTTTGACGCTTCGGCGAGCGCGAAGGTGCGGGCGACGGACTCGGCCAGGCCCGGTACGTACCGAGCGATCATAACGTTGATCTGATGGTTGTAGGAGCGCTCGACCACGGTATTGACCGAGACCGCCATGCGCCCCCCGGGACGCAGCACACGGCGAAATTCCATTAGGCCCCGCACCGGGTCGGGAAAGAACATCAGTCCGAGATTGCAGAGGACGGCGTCGAAACTCTCGTCGGGGAATGAAAGCGCCTGTCCGTCCTCTACCGAGAGCGCAACGTTCGGCGCGTCGCCGAGGCGCTCGCGCGCCTTTGCAACCATCGCCGGCGAGATGTCGGCGGCGGTGACGTGGCCAGTCGGGCCGACCGCGGCGAGGGCCGCTTCGGCGGAGAGCCCAGTACCTGTCGCGATGTCAAGGACGCACATGCCCGGCGCAACACCGGCGGCCCGCAACAAGAAGGGCATGAAGTACGCCGTGACATGCGCGAAAGCCTGGTCGTACAGCGCCGCCGCCTCATCCCTGAAGGTAAGTTCCTCCGCCATCCGCGGCTCCCGCTTCTTGTCCTTGTCTTCGATGGCATGTTCTCTAACACCAGATGGCCGGAGGCAAGGTGGCAACCACCCTGCACGGAGGTATAGGTGCGAACGTCAGCGATGGGTAGTGGGCCAGTTTGCCAATTCCTTGGGCTTCGGGAGCTTCCTTTCGCTTGACCGGTGCCTCGATGGCGGCCTTTGTCGTCATCGGCTCCCGAGGGGTAGCGTTCAGCTGTTTCTCACCCCTTGGCGATAAAGGCGACTGCATCTATCTCGATGCGTGCCCCAAGCAGAAGGCCGGCGACCTGGACTGCGGTCGATGTGGGCGGATTATTCGGGAAGACCTCGCCGCGGACCTTGGAGAATTCGGCATAGGGTGCAAGGTCCGTGAGGTAGACCTTGATGCTTACGATCTTGTCCATGTCAGCGTCGAGCTTGCGCAAGGACTCGCGGATGCGATCGAAGGTGACGCGCACTTCCTGCTCGAAGCTGATGGGCTTGTTGTCCGGTGGGATCACCACGCCCACTTGACCCGCGACGAAGATCCAGCTGCCGGCTTCTGTATCGATACGCAGCGCCTCGCTGAAGCTCTTCGCAATCGCGCTGGCGAGATGTCGGATTGTGCTCATGACGGGACCCCTTTCCTGAGCGGTCTCGATGGTAGTGGCCCTTCCTGCAAGGACATCCAGCCCGAGGCCCGCTGTCCCACGGTCGATATCCGGTCCTTTTGGCATGCGGCATGCCGGGGTGGCGAGGGCATTTGTGAGCCGCCACATTCAAGCTGTTCCACTACCCGGCGATGTCCGTATTGGGGCAGGAAGAGCTATCCCCGACCCAAAGGCTGAGTGGCCGAGAAAGGCCGATGGGCCGAGAGAGGACCGATGGTCCGCTGAGCCGGGCGGTACCATCAGCGCATGGGGCGGAAAAGCGAAGCGCATTCCGCCGAAGGTGATGGTGGGTTGCGCTTCCCGCTCACCCACCCTACGCGCGGCTATGCGCCGATCCTGGGAGGGGGCGGCTACACATCCAAATCGCGGGCGAAGCGGGCGTTTTTCTGGATGTAGTCGAAGCGCAATTCGGGGCGGCGGCCCATCAGGGTCTCGACCAGCGCCTGGGTGCGGGCGAACTGCTCGGCCGGCGCCTCGATCGCGGCGGGGTCGGCCTTTGGCGGCAAGGTGACCCGCAGCAACACGCGATGCGCCGGGTCCATCGTCGTCGCTTTCAAATAGCGCGCCGGCATCTCGCCGAGGCCCTTGAAGCGGCTGATCTCGACCTTGCCGCGGCCGTTGAAGGCGCCGGCGAGCAATTCCTCGCGGTGCGCATCGTCGCGGGCGTAATGGGTCACCTCGCCCTGGGTCAGGCGGTAGAGCGGCGGCAGCGCCAGATAAAGGTGCTCGTTCTCGACCAGCTTTGGCATCTCGCGGAAGAAAAAGGTCATCAACAGTGAGGCGATATGGGCGCCGTCGACATCGGCGTCGGTCATGATGACGACCCGCTCATAGCGCAATGCCTCCTCGCGGTACTGCCCGCCCGAGCCGGCGCCGAGCGCCAGGATGATGTCGGCGAGCTCCTGGTTGGCGCGCATCTTGTCGGCCGACGCGCTCGCCACGTTGAGGATCTTGCCGCGCAACGGCAGGATCGCCTGGGTTTCGCGGTCGCGCGCCTGCTTGGCCGAGCCGCCGGCGCTGTCGCCTTCGACCAGAAAGATCTCGGTGCCGAGAGCACTGTCGCGGGTGCAGTCGGCGAGCTTGCCCGGCAACCGCAATTTGCGGGTCGCGGTCTTGCGCGCGAGCTCGCGCTGCTGGCGCCGGCGCTGGCGCTCCTCGGCCCGCTCGGCGATATGGTCGAGCAACAGCCGCGCGGAATTCGGGTCGGCGCCGAGCCAATGGTCGAAATGGTCCTTGACCGCACCCTCGACAATCCGCGTCGCCTCGGCCGAGGCCAGCCGCTCCTTGGTCTGGCCCTGGAATTGCGGGTCGCGGATGAAGAGCGACAGCAGCATCGCCGCACCCGAGGCGACGTCCTCGCCGGTCGCCTGGGCGATGCGGCGGTTGCCGGCGAGCTCGCCATAGGCCTTGACCCCGCGCAGCAGCGCGCCGCGCAGCCCGGCCTCGTGGGTCCCGCCCTCCGGCGTCGGAATCGTGTTGCAATAGGAGTGGCTGAAGCCGTCCTCCTCGTTTTCGGCCCAGGCCACCGCCCATTCGACGCTGCCGCCTTCGCCGAGCTCGACCCGGCCGAGAAACGGCCGCGGCGTCAAGGTCGCGCAGCCGTCGAGGCTCGCCGCCAGAAAATCGCCGAGCCCGCCCGGAAAATGCAGCCGCGCCTCGGCCGGGACGCCGTCGGGGCGCGGCAATGCGGGGTCGCAGCTCCAGCGGATTTCGAGGCCGCGGAAGAGATAGGCCTTGGAGCGCGCCATCCGGTAGAGGGTCGCCGGGCGAAACCCGGCCTCGCCGAAGATCTCGGGATCGGGATGAAAGCGCAAGGTCGTGCCGCGGCGGTTCTGCACCGGCCCGGCGTCGACGAGGCTGCCGGCGGCGACGCCCCGGCTGTATTGCTGGCGCCACAGCCGGCGGTCGCGCGCGACCTCGACCTCGAGCGCATCGGACAGGGCGTTGACGACCGACACGCCGACCCCGTGCAGCCCGCCCGAGGTGCGGTAGGCGTCGCCGCTGAACTTGCCGCCGGCGTGCAAGGTGGTCAGGATCACCTCGAGCGCGGATTTCTCCGGAAAGCGGGGATGAGGATCGACCGGAATGCCGCGGCCGTTGTCGCGCACCGTGACCCAATCGCCGGCGGCAAGCTCGATCTCGATGCGGGTCGCGTGGCCGGCGACGGCCTCGTCCATGGCGTTGTCGAGCACCTCGGCGGCGAGATGATGCAGACCGCGCTCGTCGGTTCCGCCGACATACATGCCGGGACGGCGGCGGACCGGCTCCAGCCCTTCGAGAACCTCGATGTCCTTGGCGGAATAGCTGTCGCCGTCTTTCGCGGCGGGGGCGTCGAACAAATCAGGCATGGCGCGACTATAGGGAAAGGTGTCCCCGGCGCAAGCAGCATTCGGTATCCGCCTGGCCGATCGCCACTAGATGTTGGATAGATCCAACGCTGTTGCCGAGGAATTGGCCGATCTTCGGGAACCTCCTTCAAGGAGGAGCGGTTTTCGGGTATGATGGCCCCAGAGATGATGACCAACGAGCGCAAGATCTGGGAGGCGGCGCTGCTTCTGGTCCGGCGACACGGGGCGGAAGCGGCGGAGGTCGCCCGCCAAGAGGCGCAGCGGCTGCGCCAGGGCAACGACGATCTGACCTGCGTCGTGTGGTGCTGGATCGCGCGCTCGACCGCGGAATTGCTGCGCCCGATCCCGGACAAGGGCGAGCGGGTGCATTAGACCCAGCGGGCGCTGCGAGGCTGCGGCTCTTCCGCCTCATTTCCAAGATCAGCTGCGATTGGTCCCTTCACCAGGGGCGTGGCCGTGCCGATATCCTGAGCCGTCGCAGAGCGTGAATCGAGAGGAGCGTCATGGCAGAGGGTTTGTTGGGCCGCCTCGGCGGGCGGGGGCATTCGCCGGCAAAAACATTCCCGGTGTCGATGAGCGACGAGGAATGGCGGCGCAAATTGTCGCCGGCGCAGCACCAGGTGTTGCGCAACCACGGCACCGAGCGCGCCGGGTCGAGCCCGCTCGACAAAGAGTACGCCGAGGGCATCTACCATTGCGCCGGCTGCGGCCAGCCGCTCTTCGCCTCCGACACGAAATTCAACAGCGGCACCGGCTGGCCGAGTTTTTCGGCGCCGCTCGACGAGGCGGTCGAGAGCCAAAGCGACCGCAGCTTTTTCATGACCCGGACCGAGGTGCATTGCAGCCGCTGCGGCGGCCATCTCGGCCACGTCTTCGACGACGGCCCGCAACCGACCGGACAGCGCTATTGCATGAACGGCGTCTCGCTCGACTTCCGCCCCGGCGAGAAGCAGCCAAAACCCGAGAGCTCGGCTTAATTACGCCGCGGCTTTGAGGCCGATCGCGGCGGCGCGCTCGGCGAGGCGCTGAATGCGGCCCCAGTCGGTGGCGGCGATGGCGTCCCTGGGCGCCATCCACGAGCCGCCGACCATCGGCACGTTGGGCAGTGCGAGGTAGTCGGCAGCCGAGGCTTCGTCAATCCCGCCGGTCGGACAGAAGGCCATCCCCGAGAATACCGGGGCGAAGGCGCGCAGCAGTGCGGTGCCGCCCACCGCCTCGGCGGGGAAGAGCTTGACCAGGCAGATGCCGAGGTCGCGCGCAGCCATCACCTCCGAAGGGGTCGCCACACCGGGAAGATAGGGGAGGCCGGTTGCCAAAGCCGTCGCGGCGAGCTCCGCGGTCATTCCGGGGCTGACCAGAAACCGCGCGCCCGCGGCGCATGCCAGCGAGACATCGGCCGGGCGCTGCACCGTCCCGGCACCGACGACCGCCTGCGGCAGCGCCGCCGCGATCGCCGCGATCGCCGCCGCCGCGGCCGGCGTTCTGAGGGTCACCTCTATGAGCCGCAGCCCGCCCTCGCAGAGGGCGCGCGCCAGCGGCACCGCGTCTGCCTCGCGCTCGATCGTCAGCACCGGGATGACGGAAACGCCGCGGAATATCGCATGCATGCTCTTCCCTCCCGCTGCCGCCGTATTCTAGCCGGGGCAGGCCCGAACCCGACAGCCGCCGATCAGGACGGCGGGTTCCCTTGGCCGAGGCCGAAGCGCCGGCGCCGGATCGACACGGCCGCCTCGAATCGGCGCGAGATTGACAGCGCCGAGGGCGGCGGCCTTTGATCCGAGCCCGACAGAGACTGGAGGATAAGATGGAGAGACGGATGCTCGGCCGCACCGGGCTCGAGGTTTCAACGCTCGGCTTTGGCTGCGGTGCCGTCGGTGGACTGATGGTGCGCGGCGACGCGGCCGACCAGGAGCGGGCTGTGGCGCGCGCCCTCGAGCTCGGGATCAATTACTTCGACACCGCCGCGATGTACGGGAACGGCGAATCCGAGCGCAATCTCGGCCGCGTCTTGAAAAGCCTGAAGCCCGAGATTTACGTCGGCACCAAGGTGCGGGTCCCGGCCGTCGCACCCGGCGGGATCGGCGCCGCGATTGCAGCCTCGATGGAAGCCAGCCTGCAGCGCCTCCAGCTCGACCATGTCGACCTTTTCCAATTGCACAACCACATCACCCTTGACGGCGGCGATGGCGGCTTTACGCCCGAAATCGTGCAGGGTGAGGTGGCGCCGGCGTTCGAGCGGCTGCGCCAGCAGGGCAAGACCCGGTTTTGCGGGATCACCGCAGTCGGCGACACGCCGGCATTGCACCGGGTCGTCGACAGCCGGGCCTTCGACACCGCGCAGGTCAGCTACAACGCCCTCAATCCGAGCGCCGGGACGACGGTGCCGCCCGGTTACCCGGCGCATGATTTCGGCAATCTCCTGGCGCGTACGCAGGCCGCCTCGATGGGGGTGATCGCGATCCGGGTGCTGGCGGCCGGCGCCTTGAGCGGGGTCGAGGTGCGGCATCCGCTGGGCTCCCCCAGCGTCGAGCCGATCGGCTCGGGCTCCAGCTACCGGATCGATGTGGAGCGAGCGCGGCGGCTCGAAGCATTGGTGCGCGACGGCTTTGCCGACAGCGTGATCGAGGCCTCGATCCGCTTCGTGATCGCCCATGACGCGGTGTCGACCGCACTCGTCGGCTACTCGACGCTCGACCATCTCGAATACGCCGCCGCCGCGGTCGAGAAGGGGCCGCTGCCGCGCGCGGCGCTCGACCGCCTGGCGGCACTCCACGACAGCTTTGTCGGCGAGGCCCGATAGCGATAACGGGCCGGCGGTTCAGCTCGATTCGGCTTCGAGCCGCATCCAGCCGGGGATCGACGGCACCAGCACGGCGTCTGCGGCGACGAGGGTCAGCTTCTCTTGCAGCGCCGTTTCGAGGCGCAGCAGGGCGAGGCCGCGGCCGTCACGGCTCGACCGCATCTCGCCGGCCTCCCGGCCGTCCGCGGTCACGATCGTGCCGGGCGCCGGAGCAGAGCCGTCGATCGTGACCGGCAGCAGCCGCTTCTTGATCAGGCCGCGGTACTTGGTTCGCGCCGTCAGTTCCTGGCCGATATAGCAGCCCTTCTGCCAGTCGACCCCGTTCAGCTCGTCGAACCCCGCTTCGAGCAGGATCGACTTGTCGAGCACCAGATCGCGGCTGCCGTCGGGGACGCCCAGCGCGAGGCGCAGCCGGTCGTAGGCCGCGAAATCGTCTTCGGCGAGGCCGGCGGCGCTCAGGGCCGAGCGCGCTGTCTCGCGCGGCAACAGGCAGCGGGCGCCGAGATCGGCGAGTCGCGGGTCGACCAAGGCGATCCCCGAGGCGAAGGGCCGCGCCGCACCGGGCTCCTTCGGAAGGCCGAGGGCGGCGAGGGCGCCGTCGCCGAACACCACCGCCACCGCGAGGTCGGGCCTCTCGTCGAGCGCGGCCTTGGCTCGCAGCCGATAGACCGAGAGGCGGCGCTTCAGATCGGCGAGGCGGGCGGCCTCGGCGTCGAGGCAGATCGTCTCTCCCAGCTCGACCATGATGAAATCGTGCAGGTATTTGCCTTGCGCCGTCAGCAGTGCGGCATAGCCGGCGCGATCGGTGGCGATCCGGTCGACATCGTTCGAGACCAGCCCTTGCAGAAAGCCGCGCCGATCGGTGCCGGATACGGCGAGAACGCCGCGGTCGTCGAGCAGAACAAAGCGGGCATCGGCCATGGGGTTGAAGTAGGCGAGGTCGATCGCCTTGGCAAGCCGAAGGCCGCGGGATATAAGGCCGGCGGATCGGCGAAATGGACATTCTGTTTGTCACCGCGACGCGCATCGGCGACGCCGTGCTGTCGACCGGCCTGCTGTCCGATCTGATCGAGCACCACCCCGAAGCCCGACTGACGATTGCAGCGGGTCCCGACGCCGCACCGCTGTTCGAGGCGGTGCCCGGCCTGGAGCGGCTTCTCGTCGTGGCCAAGCGGCGCTGGTCGCTGCATTGGCTGCCGCTCTACGCCGCGGTGGCGGCCCGGCGCTGGGATCTCGTCGTCGATCTGCGCGGCTCGGCGCTCGCCTGGCTGTTGCGCGCGGCCGAGCGAAAAGTCATGGCAAAGGGCGATTCGCGCGAGCACCGGGTGCGCCAGCTCGGCCGGCTCTTCGACCGCGACCCGCCGCCCGGCCCGCGCCTGTGGACGGGGCCGCATCACGAAGCGGCGGCCGGGTTGCTGATCCCGCCGGGCGGGCCGGTCCTGGCGGTCGGTCCGGCGGCGAATTGGCGCGGCAAGCAGTGGCGCGCCGAACGCTTCGCCGAGCTGGCGCGGCGGCTGACCGCGCCCGACGGCGCGCTGCCGGGAGCCCGCGTCGCCGTACTCGCCGCCGGCCACGAGCGAGGCCAGGCCCTGCCGCTGCTCGGCGCAATACCGGATCGGCGGCGCATCGATCTGGTCGGCCGGGTCGACCTGCTGACCGCGGCGGCAGTGCTGCGGCGCTGTGCGCTGTTCGTCGGCAATGACACCGGGCTGATGCACATCGCCGCGGCGACCGGCACGCCGACCCTGGGCCTCTTCGGCCCGAGCCCGATCGAGCAATACGCGCCGTGGGGCTGGTCCACCGCCGTGGTGCGCACCGCCCAGGCGCCGGAGACGATGTTTACGGCGGGCTTCGACCACCTTACCACCGACACACTGATGGATACTCTGTCGGTCGAGGCCGCCGAAGCCGCCGCGAGCGAGCTCTGGCAGCGCTCGGGGAGTGCGGTGGCGTGAGCGCGACGGAAGCCGCGGCGGCCCCGGCGGCCCAGGCGGCGGCCGGACCGCACCTCTCCATCCTCGTCGTCGCGCACAACGAGGAGGCGCAGCTCGCCGGCTGCCTCGCCAGATTGGGTTTTGCCGATGAGCTCGTGGTTTTGCTCGACCGCTGCACCGACCGCTCGCGCGAAATCGCCGGCCAATTCACCGGCCGGGTGGTCGAAGGGGCTTGGGCGCGAGAAGCGCCGCGCCGGCAGGCCGGGGTTGCCGCCTGCAGCGGCGATTGGATTTTCGAGGTCGACGCCGACGAGCGCGTGAGCCCGGAATTGGCTGCCGAGATCCGCGCGGTCGTGGCGAGCTCGCCGGCGAGCTGGCACCTCGTCCCGGTCGACAATTACATCGGCGACCGGCTGGTGCGGTGGGGCTGGGGCGCCTTCTTCGGCCGGTCCGCCCATGCCGGGCTCTACCGCAACGGCGTGAAGACCTGGAGCGACGACCGCGTCCTGCACGCCAGCGTGACCCTGACCGGGCCGCAAGGACCGAACCTCGCGATGCGGCTCGATCATTACGTCGACCGCAGCATTTCCGACATGCTCATCCGCCTCGACCGCTACACGAGCTTGCGTGCGCAGGATCTGCGGGCGAGCGGCGACATCGGCAGCTATGGGCATAATCTGCGGCGCATCGTCTCGCGCTTCTGGAAATGCTATGTTGGCCGCCGCGGCTATCGCGAAGGGCCCTATGGCTTTTTGATCGCGCTCTGCGCGGCACTCTACCCGATCCTCTCCTATCTGAAGGCGCGGCTCGAGCCGGATTGATGGCGAGCGTGGTGATGGCCGACGACGGCGCGGCGTTCGACGGAGAGACGGCGCAATCGGGGCCGCTCGGCGGCGCCGAGACCGCCTTCGCGGCCCTCGCCGAGGCGATGGCCGCGCGCGGCCACGAGGTCCAGGTGCGCAACCATTGCCGCCGTCCGCTCGACCATAAGGGGGTGCGCTGGGCGCCGCTGTCGAGCGGCATCCCCGATGCCTGCGACCTCTATATCGGCAATAGAGGCCACCGGGTCATCGGCCTCGTCCGGCGGGCGCGCCGGCGGCTCTTTTGGCTGCACAACCCGGCGCGCTATTTGCGCAAGCCGCGCAACGTTTGGCGCCTCGCCTGGTATCGCCCGACCCTCGTCGTGACCGGCGCCTATCATGCGCAGAGCGTGCCGGCCTGGCTGCCGCGCGGCGGTTGTGAAACCATCCCATACGGCGTGCTCGACTGCTTTCGCCGGGCCGCCCCGCGCGAGCCGCCGCCACCCCGCGCGGTCTTTACCTCGAACCCGCTGCGGGGGCTCGATTGGCTGATTGATCTGTGGGTATCGCGGATCGCTCCGGCGGTGCCGGGGGCCGAATTGCACATCTTTGCCGGCCCGGCCGTTTATGGCGGCATCGGCGCCCGGCGGGCGGACCAGATGGAGGCGGTGCTGGCCCGCGCCGATTCGCTCGCCGCCCTCGGCGTACGCCGCTTTCATCCGGTCGGGCGCCAGGCGCTGGCGGCGGTGCTGGCCGGCGCCCGCGCCATGCTCTATCGCGGCGACCCCGGCGAAACCTTCTGCCTCGCACTGGCCGAGGCGCAGGCGATGGGGGTACCGGCGGTGGTCATGCCGCTGGGCTCGGTCGGCGAGCGGATCGTCGATGGCGTCACCGGATGCGTCGCCGCGGATGAGGACGCCTTTGTTGCGGCGGCGGTCGCCGCGCTGCGCGATGATGGTCTGTGGCGGCGCTGGCACCTCGCCGCGCTCGTGCAGCAGCGGGGGCTCTGCTGGGATAGTGTCGCCGCGCGCTTCGAGGCGCTGCTGCCATGAGCCGCCGGCTGCTGCAGGCGATCGCCGGGGCGCGGCATGGCGGGGCGGAAACCTTTTTTGTCAGGCTCGCGGTGGCCCTGGAGCGCGCCGGCGAGGAACAGCGCGTGCTGATCCGCCGCGATCGCGACCGCTCGCGGCGCCTGCGCGCGGCCGGGGTGGCGGTCGCCGAGCTCGCTTTCGGCGGCCGAATCGATGTCATGACCCGACTAGCCTTCCGGCGCCAGATCGCCGCCTTTCGCCCGGACATCGTCATGACCTGGATGAGCCGGGCGACATCGCTTTGCCCGCGCGGCGATTTCGTCCATGTTGCCCGCCTCGGAGGGTATTACGACCTGAAATATTATCGGCATTGCGATTACTTGATCGGCAACACGCGCGGCATCGTCGATTACGCGGTGGCCGAAGGTTGGCCGCGCGAGCGGGTCGACTATCTGCCGAATTTTGTCCCCGATTTGCGCACCGCGCCGGCAGCTGCAAAGAACCGCCACATGCCGCTGGCCTTGGCGCTCGGCCGGCTGCACCCGAACAAGGGCTTCGAATTGCTGTTCGAAGCGCTGGCCATGACGCCGGACGTGCAACTGTGGATCGCCGGCGACGGGCCGTTGCGGCCGCGGCTCGAAACCCTGGCGCCTCGGCTCGGGCTCGCCGAACGGGTACATTTTCTCGGCTGGCGTGAGGATGTGCCGGCATTGCTGGCGAGCGCGGATCTCCTCGTCTGCCCGTCCCTGCACGAACCGCTCGGCAATGTCGTGATCGAGGCCTGGTCGGCCGGGCTGCCGGTCGTGGCGACGGCGAGCGACGGCCCTTCCGAGCTAATCGAGGACGGCGAGAGCGGCGTCCTGGTGCCGCTCCCCGATCGGCCCGGCGGCGGTGCCGCGGCGCTCGCCCACGCGATCCAGCGGGTTTGCGGCGACCCGGCATTGCGCGCCACGCTCGTGCGGGCGGGCCGCCTCGCTTACGAGCGTGAGTTCACCGAGCAGGCGGTGGTTGCCCGCTATCGCGGTTTTTTCGAGCGGGTGATGAGCAGATGTGCGGCATAGCCGGAATGATGACGCGCGACGGCTCCGCACCTCCCTCGGTGCCGCTACAGGTCATGGGTGTGGCCTTGCGCCATCGCGGCCCCGACGGCGACGGCCGCTACCGCTCCGGCGATGTCGGGATGGTGCAGACAAGGCTCGCCATCATCGACCTGGCGACCGGCGACCAGCCGCTGTACGAGCCCGCCGGGGCGGCGCTGATCGGCAATGGCGAGATCTACAACTACATCGAGCTGCGCGACGAGCTGCGCTGCGGGCGCCCGGCCGCGTTTTCGACGCAGTCGGATTGCGAGCTGCCGCTCCACCTCTATCGCCGGCACGGGCTCGATTTCACCACCCATCTGCGCGGCATGTATGCGCTGGCCTTGCACGACCCGGGGGCTGGGCGGCTGATCCTGGCGCGCGACCCGTTCGGCATCAAGCCGCTCTATTACACCGAGACGCCGACCACCTTTGCCTTTGCCTCCGAGCCTGGCGCGCTGATCGACGCTGGGCTGGTGGCGCCGGCGTTGGTGCGCTCGGCGCGCGACGAACTGCTGCAGATGCAGTTCACCACCGGCCGAGAGACGGTCTTTGCCGGCATCAACCGGGTATTGCCCGGCGAGACGGTGGTCGTGCGCCAGGGCCGCGTGGTCGAGCGCCGCCGCCGCGCCGCGCTGCCCGAGGGCGGCCCCGAGGCGCTCGACGAGAACGAGGCGCTGGCCCGGCTCGACGCCGCGTTCATGGAGAGCGTGCGCATCCACCAGCGCTCCGATGTCCCATTCGGCATGTTCCTGTCGGGCGGGATCGATTCGACGGCGGTGCTGGTGATGATGGCGCGCCTCGCCGAGCGGCCGGTCAAGGCGTTCACGATCGGCTTTGCCGATGGCGATGTCGCCGACGAGCGCGCCGCCGCCCGCGCCGCGGCGCAAACGGTCGGCGCCGAGCATGTCGAGATCGTCTTCGACGAGGCCGAGTTCTGGCGGTCGCTGCCCGAGATCGTCTCGGCCGTCGACGATCCGGCCGCCGACTACGCGATCCTGCCGACCTATGCGCTCGCCCGCGTGGCGCGCCAAGGGGGGCTCAAGGTCATACTTGTCGGGCGAGGGCGGCGACGAATTGTTCGCCGGCTACGGGCGCTATCGCAGCGCCATGCGGCCGTGGTGGGCGGGCGGCCGCATGCCGCGCGCCCGCGGCGTCCTCGACGGCCTCGGCGTGTTGCGCGGCGAGATTGCCGGCTGGCGCGACGGGATCGCGGCTGCCGAGGCGCGCAGCACCGGCCACGGCCGCACCCCGCTGCAGGTGGCGCAGGCGGTCGACTGCGCCGACTGGTTACCGAACGATTTGTTGATCAAGCTCGACCGCTGCCTGATGGCGCACGGCGCCGAAGGTCGCACGCCTTACCTCGACACCGCGATGGCGGCATTGGCCTTTGCCCTGCCCGACGAGCTGAAGATCAGGCACGGGCTCGGTAAGTGGCTGTTGCGGCGCTGGCTCGGCGATTGCCTGCCCGAGGCGCAGCCGCTCGCCCGCAAGCGCGGCTTCACGGTGCCGGTGGCGCGCTGGATCGCGCGCCGCGCCGCCGAGATCGGCCCGCTGGTCGCGCGCTCGGAGGGTGTGCGCGAGATTTGCAAGCCCGAGGCGGTCAAAGGCCTGTTCGCCGCCGCCGCCGGCAAGCGCGCCGGCCGCGCCGCCTGGAATCTGCTCTTTTACGCGCTCTGGCACCGCCGCCACATCGAGCGCATCCCGCTGCCGCCGGACACAGTGGCAGCGCTGGCCGAGGGCGGGTAAGCCCGCTTACCGCGCCAAGAGTTCGCGCACCGCGTCGTCGATGAATTTTGCGTCTTGCGGGTTTTGCGCGGGGTTGCCGGCTCGGTGGCCCCAGATCGACGGGATCGGCCGCAGCTCGGCCTTCGGCATCTGCGCGACTTCGCGGCGGCTGTCCTCGACCGTGAAATAGAGGTCGGTTTCGGACGGCATGACCATACTGTCGGCGGCGATCGCCCCCAGCGACTTGCCGAGGTCGCCGCCGTAGATCTCGTTGGCGCTGATGTCGGCGTGCTGCCAGCTCCACAGCATGGCCAAGAGATCGTTGGCGTCGCGGCGGCGAAACCCCGCCTCCCAGCTGCCGACCAGAAAATCCTCGAGCGACGAAAAGCCGAGCTTGCGCCATTCCTCCTCGCGGAAGAAGGCCTGGCTCAACCCCCAGCCGGCATAGACCCGGCCCATCGCCTGAAAGCCGCGGGTCGGCTGCGTCGAAAACCAGCCGTCCTGCCACGCCGGGTCGGCGGTCAATGCCGCCTTGACCCCTTCGAGAAAGACGAAATTGTGCGGCGAGGTCTTGGCCGAGCCGCAGATCGCGGCGATGCGCCGGATCCGGTCGGTGAACAGGGCGCCCCAATGGAACGCCTGCTGCGCACCCATCGAAAAGCCGTAGACGAGCGCCACCCGCTCGATGCCGAAAACTTCTTCGAGGAGCCGCTGCTGCACCCGCACATTGTCGGTCAACGTGAAATGCGGGTAGCGGGCGCGGTCGAAGGGCGGCGGGGTGTTGCTCGGCGAGGAGGAGAGGCCATTGCCGAACATGTTCGGGATGACGATGAAATACTTGGCCGGATCCAGCGCCTTGCCCGCGGCGATCGCCCATTCGAGGTCGTAATGCTGCGCCCCGTAGGAGGTCGGGTGGACGATGACATTCGACTTTGCGGCGTCGAGCGTGCCGTAGGTCTTGTAGGCGAGCCGCGCATTGCGGTAGGTCAGCCCCGATTGCAGTACGACATCGCCGGCCTCGAAAATCTGGTAATCCGGCATCAGCCGACCCTCCCGTCGGCGGCGCGGCGCAGCACGGTTCCGGGGAGGGCGCCGGTGTGGGCGGCGTTCTCAACGACGACGACGCCGTTGACCAGCACCGTCGTCCGCACGCCGGTCGGGTATCGGTGCGGGTCGGCGTAGGTCGCGCGGTCGGTGAAATCGGCCGGGTCGAAAATCGCGATGTCGGCCCGCCAGCCCTCCTGCAACAGGCCGCGGTCGCGCAGCCGCAAGGCCGCCGCCGTAGCACCCGTCATCTTGCGCACCGCGGTTTCCAGCGGCAGCAGATGCTCCTCGTGCACGTAATGGCCCAGGATCCGCGGGAAGGTGCCGTAAAAGCGCGGATGCGGCATCCCCTGCGCGGTGATCCCGTAATCGGCGACGCAATTGCCGTCCGAGCCGACGAGTGCGGTGGGCGAGCGCACGATCTCGCGGATGTCGTCTTCGGCGATCGAGGTGATCAGCACGCGTGTGGCACCCTTGTCCGCGATCAGATAGTCGCAGAGTGCGTCGACCGGGTCGCAGCCGCGCGCCGCGGCGAGGGCGGCGATGGTCTCTCCCGCATGCTGCGGCAGGTTAGGCGAGATCGAGATCTGCACATTCTCCCAGGACGGGATGCGGCCCCAATTGTTGAGCCCGTCGCGAGCGAATTCGGCGCGCACCCGCGCCCGCGTCTCCGCTGTCGCGAGCCGCGCCAGCATCGCCTCCAGCCCGCCCGCCTGCACCCATTGCGGCAACAGGTTTTTGAGTGGATTGCTGCCGGCCGCATAGGGGTAGGCGTCGCAATCGACGGCCAAACCCTCGGCCCGCGCCGCCTCGATCATCTCGAGGATGCGCGCGGCCTTGCCCCAATTGTCGAGGCCGGAGCATTTCAAATGCACGATCTCGACATGCACGCCGCAGGTGCGGGCGATGTCGATCGCCTCCTCGACCGACTCGATCACCTTGTTCGATTCGTCGCGGATATGGGTGAAGTAAAGGGCGTTGTGGCGCTTCACGACCTGGCACAACGCCACGATCTCGGCACGGTCGGCATAGCTGCTGGGCGGCGTAAAAAGGCCAGTCGAGAGGCCGAGCGCCCCCGCCGCCAGCCCCCCGTCGAGCAGTGCCGACATCTGCCCAAGCTCGGCCGGGGTCGGCGGCCGCTCCGCCATACCCATGACGTTGAGCCGCAAGGTGTGATGACCGACCAGCATGCCGGCATTGACCGCGACCGGTGGAAAACTGTCGAGGTACTCGGGAAAGCCCGTCTCGCGGAACGGCAGCCACGGCGCGCTGGCGCTTAGATAATCGCGGATCAGCTCGAGCTTGCCCGGCAGCACCGGCGCGACCGAGAACCCGCAATGACCGATGATCTCGGTGGTGACCCCCTGCCGCACCTTGCTCTCGGCCTTGGGGTTGATCGGCAGGGTGAAGTCCGAATGCGTCTTGATGTCGATAAAGCCGGGCGTGACCGCCAGGCCCTCGGCATCGATGACCCGTGCCGAGCCGGCCGAGAGCGAGCGGCCCATCGCCGCGATCCGGCCGTCGCGGACCATGACATCGCCGACCTCGCCGGGTTTGCCGCTGCCGTCGATGACCGTGACCGCCGCGGATCAGGATATCGCCGGTCATGGTTTGCGCGCGGCGTGCGCCCTCAAGTCGTAGTCCTGGATCGGCGGCCTGCTGCGGCGTCAGGCGGGGCGGGGCGGCGAGGATGCGGCGGGCGGCGATGTGGTCGGCCGGGCAGTTGACCGAATTCGACGCCGATCAGCCGGCCATTGCGAAAGCAGAATACCGAGAAGCTGCGGCTCTCCGGCTCGCCGCGCACGACCGCTGTGTCGTGGCCGATGACGAGGCCCGCGATCTGCAATTTTAGGTCGCCCTGGTCGCTCCAGAACCACGGCACCTTGTCGTAGGGCGTCGGCTTGCCGGCGATGTGCGCGGCGGCGCAGCGCGCCTGGTCGACCGCGTTCTGCACCGATTCGAGCCGCACCCTTCCTTCGGCGAAACGGGTCGGGTAGTTGGCGCAATCGCCGATCGCCAGGACCGCCGGGTCTTCGGTCGCGAGGCTTTGGTCGACGGCGATGCCGTTCGCCACGGCGAGACCCGCAGCACCGGCGAGCTCGGCGTTGGGAATGACCCCGATGCAGACGATCGCCAGGTCGGCGGGAAGACGGCGGCCATCGGATGTCTCGACCCCGGTGACGCGGCCGTTGTCGCCCAGAATCCGCGACGCCGCGGCGCCGAGCGAGATCGTCGCCCCCCATTGCCGATGCGCCGTCGTGAAGAAATGCGAGACCGGCGCTGAGACGACGCGGCCCATCGGCTGCTGCGTCACTTCGAGGATATGGACCGCCGCACCGGAGGCGATTGCGACGGAGGCAAATTCGAGGCCGATAAAGCCGGCGCCGACCACCACCACCTCGCGCGCCTCGGCCAGTCGCTGCCGCAGCGCATCGGCGTCAGCCAAGGTCCGCAGCCCCATGACGCCGTCGAGATCGGCGCCCGGCACCGGCAACGGTCGGTTGCGCGCGCCGGTCGCGAGCACGACCCAGTCGCAGGCCAGCTCGCGGCCCGACCCCAGCCGCAGACACCCGCCTCGCCGGTCGAGCGCGGCCACAGTTTCGCCGGCCAGGTAGTCGATCCGCTGCTTTTCGTAGAACGCCTCGGGCCGCAGCCACAATTCGTCGAGGCCGCTGTCGCCGGCGAGGTAGGATTTCGACAGCGGCGGGCGCTGATAGGGCAGACCGGGCTCGTCGCCCAAGAGCACGATCCGGCCGGCAAAGCCCTCCTGGCGCAGCGAGGAGGCGACCTGAAAACCGCCCTGGCCGGCGCCGACGACGGCGACGACCGGCTCGGCCATCAGACCTGCATCTCCGGCAGGTGGACGACGAGCCCGTCCATTTCCGGGGTGACCACCAGCTGGCAGCTCAGGCGGCTGTTCGGCTTGCGCTCGCTGGCGGTGAATTCGAGCATGGCCTTCTCGTCGTCCGATTGCGCCGGGGTGAGCGGCAATTGCGCCTCTTCGACATAGACATGGCAGGTGGCGCACATCATCTCACCGCCGCATTCGGCGACGATACCGTCGATACCGTTGAGGATCGCCCCGCGCATGACGCTGGTGCCGACCGGGACATCGATCTCTTCCCGCGTGTTGTCGGCGTGGACATAAGTGATCTTGGGCATCGTCTTCCTATCGGTTGGATGCGGGGCGAGCGGCGGATCGGCTTACATCGGATACCCTCAATTCGGCGTCAAGCCCGCAGCGCGACCGCAACCTGGTCACCGTTGGCGGCGAGCCTCGCGCCCAGGCCGGCGCTTTCCTGGGCGATCTGGTCGAAGGCGGCGCCCTCGTCGGCGAGCGCGCGCAGAACGGTGCGATTTTGGTCGTCGTGGCGGACAAACCGGAACGCCGCCCCTTCGATCCCGCCACGGCCGCACGACACAAGCACCATCATGCCGAGCCAATCGCCGTGCCGCAGCCCGCCATGGCCGGTATGAAACGAGAAACTGCCGAGCCCGTAGAATATCGGCTTGCCCTGATAGACCTCGATCGGCAGCGAATAATGCGGCCCATGGCCAATGACGATGTCGGCGCCGGCGTCGATCGCCCGATGGCCGATCTCGGTCATGTACTGAAGGATTTCGCGGCCCACACCCCAATGGCACGAGGCGACGACGATGTCGGCCCGGGCGCGCAGCGCCGCAACATCCTCGGCGAACCAGTCGAGATATTGCCGGTCGGCCCAGGTAACGATCTGCGGCGGCAGGCCCGGACGGTTGGCCCGCGGCCGGCCGCCATGCATCGGGATCTGATAGGCGGTGTGGCCGCGGATCACCGCGATACCGGTCGAGGTCTCGCCCGCCTCGTGGTTGGTCGGCCAATAGACCGAGCTGCGCTGCAAAAAGCCGAAGCGCAGGCCGCCCCGTTCCAGAATCGCCGGGGCGCGCGCCGATGCCCGCTCGGCGCCGGCGCCGGCATGAGCGATCCCGAGCGCGTCGAGCGTCGTGATCGACGCGCCGATCGCGGCCTCGCCATAATTGACGTTGTTGGCGATGCCGACCGCCCGGATGCCCGCCGATTGCAGGGCCTCGCCGGCCACAACTGGGTCGGCGAAGAAGCCCTCGTTCTCGGCCGCGTGCCCACGCGGCGCCGGGCACAGGAGGCATTCGAGGTTCGAGAACACCATGTCGGCGGCGCGGAACTCGTCCCTGACGAGCGCGAACGGCACCGTCGGATCGGTGACGTTCATCAAATTCACGTCGCCGGTCAGGATCATCTTGGCCGCCATCGTCCCCCCCTCGAAACTGCCGCTCGCGAGCATAATCCCGCGGCGGCAGAGACGCCATCTTCGGCCCGTTTGGCGGCATCGGTCGCGAGGGAGCTGCTGCCCGACCGACGAAAGGACGATTGCAGCCAATCGACACCAGTCTGTTCTCGGACTCCGCTGCGCTCGACCGCGTTGGGCCATGGGTCAGGCTGGCGGCGGAACAGCACAGCGCATGCCCCTTTCTGTAAGGGCTGACAGGTCGGATTGCTGAGCTAAACTCGACGCGGAAAGGCGTCATAATAAAACCAAACCGCCAAGTTTCCGGCGCCGCGAGGCGGGCAATTCCCGGCTTTCTCACCCATGAGCATTCGTCATGGGTGCCGCGCGTTGCGACAGCCGCGAAAAGGCGAGACGATAGCCAACGCGGACCCGAGAATCCGTGGAATGTCGGTGAAGGAAAGCCAATGAAATATGACGTAGTCATCGTCGGCGGGGGAGCCGCCGGATCGGTGTTGGCCAGCCGATTGGCGGCAGACGCGCAAACTTCCGTGCTGGTGCTGGAGGCCGGGCCGGATTACCCCGACCCAGCCAATCTCCCGGACGACGTCAAGTTTGGCCACACACGGTTTGCCGAAGCCCCGGACTCAAAACACAACTGGGCCCTCCGAGGCACCATCACCGAGGAGCAAGGGGAGATCCACGTCGCGCAGGGCAAGGTGATCGGCGGCGGGTCGTCAATCAACGGTCAGGCTATGCAACGGGGATTCCCCGAGGATTTCGACTCCTGGGCGGCTCTCGGCAACGATGAATGGTCGTATGAAAAGATCGTGCCGTATTTTCGCAAATCGGAGCGCGATCTCGACATTCAGGATAATTATTGCCATGGCTCGGACGGACCGATTCCCGTCAGGCGCCGTCAAACAGGTCCCATGCCTGCGATCCAACAGGCGTTTCATGAGGCTTGTGTGCAGGCGGGGTTCGGCACCACCAACGACAAGAATGGCCTGCACCCTGCCGGTCTGGGCGTGACACCGTCGAATAACCTCGACGGCGTGAGGGTGAGCACGGCGATGGGGCATCTCAATCCGGTGCGCCACTATCTGAACCTGACGGTGCGCGGTGGGGTATTCGCCCGCAAGATCTTGATCAAGGACGGCAAGGCCGTCGGCGTCGAAGCCGAAAGCGGCGGGAAGGTATTCCAGGTCGAAGCCGACCGGGTGGTGCTGAGCGCCGGGGCGATCAGATCGCCTCATCTGCTGATGCTCTCGGGCATCGGCCCCGAGGACCACCTGCGGCAATTCGGGATACCGACGGTCCATCATCTCCCCGGCGTCGGCCAGAACCTGATGAACCACCTGAGCGCGCAGACGACCTTCAAGGTCAAAGATGGCGTCCCCCTCGCTGGCCACCATCGCGATGCAATTCACTTTGCCCTGCATTACACCGCCGAAGGGTCGAGCGCCGTCAACGACATGGTGCTGCGGACTAGTCCCGTCGTCGACGAACGAGAGGAGCGTGTCCGCGGTGTGCGGACCAAATACCTGGTCGGCGACGTTCCCCCCGAGCAGGCGGCGCGCATTCACTGCACGCTTGGGTTGCCGGACGGCTCGGGTTACGTCAAATTGGCCTCTTCCGACCCCGCCGTCCAGCCGTCCTTCAACTATTGTTATCTCCAGCATCCAAACGACATTCGACGGGTGCGCGACGGTCTGCGATTGGCGGCGAGACTGCTGGAATCCGACGTGTATAGAGAGGTGGCCGATTACCGGATCCATCCCGCGAACGACATTCTGGCCAACGACGACGCATTGGACCTCTGGATACGCCAAACCGTGGGCACCGCCAGGCACGTGTCCGGAACCTGCAAGATGGGACCGGATACCGACCCAATGGCGGTCGTCGATCAACACTGCCGCGTCAAGGGTATCCAAGGCTTGTGGGTGGCGGACGCATCGGTGATGCCGCGCATTCCCAGGTCGGGCGGCGCCCATGCGACGGTGATCATGATCGGCGAACGGGTCGTCGACTGGATTGCGGCGGGGTAACCCGGCCCTGCCGCGGGCTACCGGATTCGGGCCGCGCCGATCCAGTCGAGCGAGGCGCGCAGGCGGACGACCTCGCCGACAACGACGATCGCCGGCGCCTCGGCGTCGGCCGATGCGGCCGCGACTTCGCTCAGGCTCGACACCAGAACCGACTGCGCTGCGGTCGTGGCCTTGCTGACGACCGCGACCGGCTCGTCGTGCCGCCGGCCCGCCGCGGTCAGCCGTTCGACGATGTGCGGCAGGTGCTTCAATGCCATGTACACGACGATGACCGGGGAGCCGCGGGCGATAGCGTCCCAATCGACCCCGTCCGGGACCGCGCCGTCGCTATTGTGGCCGGTGACGAAGGTTACCGCCGAGTTGGTATCGCGGTAGGTGACCGGGATCCCGGCATAGGCGAGCCCGCCGATCCCGGCGGTGATCCCCGGCACAATCCGGAACGGGATGTGGGCGGCGGCGAGCGCCAACGCCTCTTCTGCGCCGCGCCCGAAGACGCAGGGGTCGCCGCCCTTGAGGCGCAGCACGCGGCGGCCTTCCCGCGCGAGGCGGACCAGCCGCGCCGAAATGTCGGGTTGGCTCGGAGAAGGCCGGCCGCCGCGCTTGCCGGCATGGTCGAGCGCCGCGCCCGGTTGTGCCAGGCGCAGGATGCGCGGGTCGACGAGTGCGTCGTAAACCACGGCATCGGCCTGTTCCAGGGCATGCAGCGCCAAGACCGAAAGCAGGCCGGGGTCGCCGGGGCCGGCGCCGACCAGCCACACGCTGCCGGGCGTCAGATCCGGGAGATCGAGAAGCGCGCCGTCAATCATGAAGTATCCCTGCCATCACCCGGAGGCTGGCACAAGGTAGTCATCTTCGGCGATTTTGCTAAGATCGGCAGATGGCACGGCAGGGCACGACACCGCTGCGCCGCGGCTGGACTACCGGCGCCTGCGCCGCGGCTGCGGCGCGTGCGGCGTTTAGCGCACTGCTGTCGGGCCGTTTTCCCGATCCGGTCTCGATACACCTGCCGCGCGGCGGAAGTGCCAGCTTTCCTCTGGCGCTGGCCGAGCGCGACGGACTGTGCGCCCGTGCGGGCATCGTCAAGGATGCCGGCGACGATCCCGATGTGAACTCATGGCGCGCTGGTCATCGCCGAGGTAGCACCGGCGGCTCCGGGCTCGGGGATCGGCTTTGCCGCCGGCGAGGGTGTCGGCACGGTCACCCGAGCCGGCCTGCCGCTCGCGGTCGGCGAGCCGGCGATCAACCCGGGGCCGCGCGAGATGATCGGCGAGGCGCTCTTCGACGCGGCGGCCGAGCATGGCGCGCCGCCGCCCGACGTGACCGTGACGATTTCGATCCCCGGCGGCGAGCGCCTCGCCGGGAAGACCATGAACGCGCGGCTCGGCATCGTCGGCGGCCTGTCGGTGCTGGGGACGACCGGCTTTGTCATTCCCTATTCCTGCTCATCTTGGATACATTCGATCCGGCAGGGGATCGACGTCGCGCGCGCGGCCGGCCTCGACCACATCGCGGCGGCGACCGGCTCGACCTCGGAGCGCGCGGTGCAGCGCCTCTATGATTTGCCGGAGCATGCGCTGATCGACATGGGCGACTTCGTCGGCGGCACGCTGAAATACCTGCGCGGCCACCCGGTCGGCCGGCTGACCTTGGCCGGCGGCTTTGGCAAATTCGCCAAGCTCGCCGCCGGCCATCTCGATCTGCATTCGGCGCGGAGCCGGGTCGATCCCGCGGCGCTGGCCGAGGTGCTGGCCGAGACGGGCGCCGGCGAACCGATCGTGGAAGCGGCGCGCAGCGCCGCCGGCGCGGGAGAAATCCTCGAGATTGCCGGCGACATGGGCGAGGCGCTCGCCCGAGCCGTGGCTTCGCGAGCGCGGGAGGTGGCGCTCGCGACATTGTCGGGCAGGACGGCGGTCGAGGTCGCGATCGTCGACCGCCGGGGCGGCTTCCTGGCGCGGGTCGGCGGGTGACGGTGAAATCGCTCCTGATCCTTGGCGGCACCGGCGAAGCCGCCGCCCTCGCCCGCGCCGTTTTCACCCGGTTCGGCGACACCTTTGAGGTCACCACCTCGCTCGCCGGGCGAACCGAGCGGCCGGGGCCCCTTCCGGGGAACATCCGCATCGGCGGCTTTGGCGGGCCGGCCAAGCTCGCCGCTTATCTCGTCGAGCACTGCATCGACCGGCTGATCGACGCCACCCACCCGTTCGCCGCCGGGATCTCGGCCGAGGCGCGACGCGCCTGCGATATGGCTGGCGTGCCGCGCCTCCTGCTGCTGCGCCCGCCTTGGCGGCGCCATCCGCTCGACCGCTGGATCGAGGTCGACGACATGGCGGCGGCGGCGGCGATGGTGGGCCGGATCGGACGCCGCGCCTGGCTGACCGTCGGCGCCGGCGAGATCTCGAGCTTCGCGCCCGCGACCGGGGTGCGCTTTCTGGTCCGGCTGGTCGATCCGCCGCGCCAACGGCTCCCGCTGCGCTTTTACGAGATCGTCCTCGGCCGCGGACCGTTCACTCTGGCCGAGGAGCGTCACCGGCTCGAACGTCATGCGATCGACGTGCTCGTCTGCAAGGCGAGCGGCGGTGCGGCGACCGAGGCCAAGATCGCCGCCGCCCGCGAGCTCGGCGTCCCCGTCGTCATGATCCGGCGTCCGGCCGTGGAGCCGGGGGAAGCGGTCGAGACGATCGAGAAGGCGCTCGATTGGCTTGGTGGCGCGCACCCGTTTCCCGAAGCACGGAGGGTGTCATGAGCAGTCGTTTGCCGACGATCCTCGGGCTCGCGATGACCGCGCTCCTGGCCGGCGGCGTAAGCTCCCATGCGGATATCAACCTCTTCGGCGACTATTATTCGAACGTCGCGCGAGCGGCGCGCCAGAACGATGCCGAGCGGGTCAGACACATCCTCGCCGATGGCGGCAACCCGAACCAGGTTGACGAGGATTCGCGCACCGCGCTGCTTTACGCCGCGATGAACGGCAATCTGCAGATCATCGCGATTCTGATCAAGGCGGGCGCCAAACCTGATGTCAGGGACCAGCTCGGCAACACGCCGCTGCATTGGGCGGTCGACCGCAATCAAACCGAGGCGGCGCAGCTGCTGCTCGATGTCGGCGCCGCCGTCGACCCCGAAAACAAGAACGGGATGACGCCGCTGATGTTGGCGGCGAGCCACGGCAATCTCGATGCCGTGCGCGCGCTTCTCGCCAAGGGCGCCAATGTCGCCAAGACCGACTACACCGGGCGCGACGCCGCCGGCTGGGCCGCCCAAAGCCATCGGCCCGCCGTCGTCCAGGCGATCAAGCGAGCGCAGAACGCCAGGGGGTCGTAGGCGTCGCCGGCGCAAATCATCGGTTTGGATTTTGGCGGCTGGCGCGCGGCTAGCCTAATGCGAGGCCCGGAGGGTTTGATGTCACGGCCCCGAGCAGCTGACGATTTCAAGACGATCCGTACCCGCATCGAGGAGTTGCGGCGGGAGAAGCTACCCGCGCAACCCACCCCGACGACCGGCACCAAAGTCGCGGGTCATCGCGGCCCTTGCGCCTGCGGCAGAAGCCTGTTCGCCGACGAATGCGACGGATCGTGCAAGATGCTTTGAATGGCGCCGGGTATCGGCGGCCAAAGGGAGGAAGAGATGCCGTTCATCGCATCGAATGGCCTGACCGAAGCGGGCACGGCCAAGACCATCATGGCCGGCGGCATGAAGGTGCACTACCACGATGTGGGCGAGGGCGAGCCGGTGCTGTTCCTCCACTCCTATGGTCCCGGCACCACCGCGTGGATCACGTTTCACAAGATTGTCGGCGCGCTGTCGCAACACTTCCGCTGCATCCTGATGGACCTGCCGAACTTTTCGAAGACGGGCCCGATCGTCTACCGCGAGGGGGTGCATGCCGTTCAGGCGCGCACCGCGGTCGCCCTGCTCGACGCCCTCGGCATCGAGCAGGCGGACTGGGTCGGCAATTCGCAGGGCGGGCAGTCGGCGATGGTCGCGGCCATCACCTATCCCGAGCGGGTCCAGAAATTCGTGATGGGCGGCTCGCATATCGGCACCGGCGGCGACCGCTATCTCTTAGCCAATCGCCCCTCGGAGGGCAGCCGGGCCACCCGCCAGGCCCTGGACGACCCGAGCCGGGAGAACATCCAGCACTATCTGCGCGTACACATCGACGACGAGAGCCTGGTGACCGACGAGCTGGTCGACTACATCCACCGGGCGCACACCTGGTCACAAGAGTTCACCGAGGCGCGCCGGCAATCGGAGAGCCTGCCGCACGACTACACCCCCGGCCTCGCCGGCATAGAGGCGCCCGTCCTCTTGATCCACGGGCGGTACGACCGGATGGTGCCATTCGAGGTCTCGATCGCGATTCTGAACCACATCGCCGACTCCCGCCTCGTGCTTCTCAACAACACCGGCCACTGGCCACCCTTCGAGAAGCCGGCCGAATGGACCGCGCAGGTGCTCGCGTTCCTCAAGGGCTATTGAGCGGGACGGCTACGCGGCGTTGGTTGCCGAAGCCCTCCCCGCGATGGGGGGTATGGTGATAAGGAGCAAACTGGGCCACCTGCCGCAACCATGACAAGAGGGAACCTGGGTTGCGAAGCAGCGCCACCGGCCCATCGCATTTGGCTCAGGATAGAGAGTTGTCCTCGTAGGCGGCCAGCGGGCCGCGCGCACGCCGGCGATGTTTCAGGTTTTCGATCTCGGCCGCGCGCCGTTGCAGCGCTTCCCGATCGGCGCTGCTGACGATACCTTGGGTTCGCACCGCGCAGACCGTCGGGCAGCGGGTGATCCCTCTGGTGCGGATGAATTCGGCAACCGCAGCCTCGTATTCGCTTTGCGACATGGCCAATCCCCTTGGTCCGTCCCTGTCGATCAGCGACTTTAGGGCGAGGAGTCGAAATCCTCCCTAAAATTGATGGTTAAACCTCCGGCATTCATAGTTAATTTAACGATACCGACAACTATATTACGACATTCCAATTAGATAGAACCGAGCTTTAACCACTTTGCGCCATTGCGTGCGTTCCCTCGACCTTGGCAGCGCCGAGCCGGGTGGAGACCGTCGCTCAGGCTGTCTTATAAATTCTTTACTTCGCGGTTTTGGCCCGGGACGCGATCTCGAAGGGCGGCCAGGAGCGGCGCCGGTAGGCGCCATCCCAGAACAGCCACTCGTAGCGGCAGGCGCGGGTGAAAGCGGCGAACATTCGTGACCGCGTCGCCACCGTCGCCGCCGCTGCCGCCCGGTCGCCGGCGGCGATCACCGACCGCACAGCCTCGCCAAAGCGTTCGTCGGCATAGGTGTCGATCCACGCGCGATAGGGGTTCTCGGGGGCGGCCTTGGCGGCGATCGCGAGGCCGATATCCCAATAGATCCAAAAGCACGGCAGCAGCGCCGCCACCAGCACCTCCCATGGGTCGTGGTAGGCCGTGGCGAGCAGATAGCTCGTATAGGCGAGACAGTCCGGCGCCGGCTCGGCTTCGGCCAGCCCGGCGGGATCGACGCCGAATCGCCGCAGATATTGCTCGTGCAGCGCCCTCTCGACGGCGACCGCGCGCAGCGCCGACTGCGCGAAACTCTGCAACGAGAGGGTGTCGGGCGCCTTGGCGGCGGCGATCGCCAAGGCGCGCGAGAACTCGCCAAGGTACAGCGCGTCCTGGACGATGTAATGCTGAAACCGGTCTCGCGCCAAAGAGCCGGCCGCGAGCTCGCGGTTGAACGGCAGCGCGTGGATCGCCTCGCGCAATCGCGCGGTGCGCTCCCAGGCCTCGTCGGAAAAGCGGATCACCATCGCGAAAGCATCCGATGTCGGCGGCGGCGCTCGCCGAGCGCGAGCGAGGTCTATACTATCGCCGGGGCCGTGACAAACCGGCCGGGAGCAGGGAGCCGGCGGTGAACCGTCTGTTGCGCGCCAGCCGCATGATCGATGCGCTGAACGAGCGGGTCGGCCACGCGGTCTATTGGCTGATCTTGTTCTCGGTCGTGGTCAGCGCCGGCAACGCCACGATCCGCTACATCTTCGACACCAGCTCGAACAGCTGGCTCGAATTGCAATGGTATCTGTTCTCGGCGGTGTTCCTGCTCGGCGCGGGCTATACCTTGCTGCACAACGAGCATGTCCGCATCGACGTCGTCTTCGGCCACCTGACGCCGCGTACGCGCGCCTGGATCGATCTTTTCGGCGGCATCTTCTTTCTGCTGCCGATGGCGATCGTGATCATGACTTTGTCCTGGCCGATGTTTGTCGAATCCTTTGTCCGGCACGAGATTTCGGCCGATGCCGGCGGGCTCTTGCGCTGGCCGGCGAAAGCGTTGATCCCGGCCGGTTTCCTGCTGCTGAGCCTGCAGGGCATCTCCGAGATCATCAAGCGGATCGCGTTCCTGCTCGGGCTGATCCCCGACCCCTCCGAGAAGCACCGGGACCCCTATCTCGAAGAAGTCCAAGACCTGCCGCGATGACCGCGTTCCTGACCGCCAACATGGCGCCGCTGATGTTCGCGGCGCTGGTCCTGTTCCTGCTCGTGGGCTACCCGGTGGCGTTCTCGCTGGCGGCGAACGGTCTTTTCTTCGGCGTCGTCGCGATCGATCTCGGCCTCCTGAAGCCCGAATTGCTGCAGGCGTTGCCGGAGCGCGTCTTCGGCATCATGCGCAACGACACGTTGCTCGCCATCCCGTTCTTCACCTTCATGGGGCTGATCCTCGAGCGCAGCGGCATGGCCGAAGATCTGCTCGAAACCACGGGCCAGATGTTCGGGCGGGTGCGCGGCGGCCTCGCCTATGCCGTTGTCTTTGTCGGCGCGCTCTTGGCGGCAACGACGGGCGTCGTCGCCGCCTCGGTGATCTCGATGGGGCTGATCTCGCTGCCGATCATGCTGCGCTATGGCTACGACCGCCGTCTCGCGGCCGGCGTCATTACCGCGTCCGGCACCCTGGCCCAGATCATCCCGCCGAGCCTCGTCTTGATCGTCATGGCCGACCAGCTCGGGCGCTCGGTCGGCGACATGTATCAGGGCGCCTTTCTCCCCGGCCTGTCGCTGGCGGCGCTCTATGCCGTCTTTGTGCTGCTGGTGACGATTTTCCGGCCGCAGGCGGCGCCGGCATTGCCGCCGGACGCATTGACGATCCGCGAGGAGAGCGGCCGGGCGGGCTATGCTTCTCTCTTCGCCATCGTCGCGGCCACCGTCGCGGCTGGCTGGTTGCTGACCGGGCTGGTGCATCCGATCTGGGCCTCCGGGCTGGCGGGTCTGGGCGCTTATGTCGTCGCCCTTGGCGACCGGTTTGCCGGGCTCGGTCTGTTGAGCCGCCTCGCCCGGCAGGTGGTCATCGTCATGATGCCGCCCTTGGCGCTGATCTTTCTCGTCCTCGGCACGATCTTCGTCGGCATCGCGACCCCGACCGAGGGCGGTGCGATGGGCGCGGCCGGCGCCTTGATCCTCGCGGTCGCCAAGCGCCGGCTCGACTGGCCGCTGTTGCACCAGGCGATGAATTCGACGGCCAAGCTGTCGTCCTTCGTGATCTTCATCCTGATCGGCTCGTCGGTGTTCAGCCTGACCTTCCGCGGGGTCAATGGCGACCTCTGGGTCGAAAACCTGCTGACTTCGCTCCCTGGCGGCCAGCTCGGCTTTCTCGTCGTCGTCAATGCGATGGTTTTCGTGCTGGCGTTCTTTCTCGATTTCTTCGAGCTTGCCTTCATCGTCGTGCCGTTGCTGCACCCGGTGGCGGAACGGCTCGGCATCGACCTGATCTGGTTCGGCGTGCTGCTCGGGATCAACATGCAGACCTCGTTCCTGCACCCGCCGTTCGGCTTCGCGCTCTTTTATTTCCGCAGCGTCGCCCCGACCCGAGAGCAGATCGACCGCGTTACCGGCAAGCTGATGGCACCGGTGACCACGGCTCAGATCTATTGGGGCAGCATCCCGTTCGTTTGCGTCCAGATGGTGATGGTCGCGATCGTCATCGCCTTCCCCGGATTGGTGCTGGCCTCGCTCGACCACGGCCCCAAGCTCGACCCGAGCAAGGTCCGGATCGAGGTGCCGCAGCAGAACCAAGGCGAGATCCCGACGATCGAGATCAAATGAGATGGCGTATCACCGAGCTCGTCCGCTAGGATCGATGCCGCGAAGGAGGCGGAAGTGACCGACCGGCTGACCCTGACCCGTGCCTTTGAAGGCGCCGGGCTCAAGAGCGGCGACGCCGAGCGCATAGCGACGGAGATTTACGACGCGATCCACGACAACGTCGCCACCAAGGCCGACATCGCGGACGCGCCTGCCGACATCGCCGAGATGCGTGCCGATATGCGGGAGATGGAGCTACGGCTCGAAAAGCACATTGACCGAATGGTGATCCGCCTCGACGGTGCTCTCGTCGTTGTCGCCAGTCTCTTGTTCACCGCCTTGCATTACTGGCCGCCGCACGGCTGAGGGGTGGGTCGATGGGCCAGGACTTGGCCAAGGGCCGGCACACCGAGATCGAACTCCTGAACGGGTTTGTCGTGCGCGAAGGCGTAGCCGCCGGCATCCAGGCCCGCGCCAACAAGCGCCTCGTCGACGTCGTCAAGAGGGTCGAGCGCGGCGAGCTCAAGCAAGACCCCCGCCACATCACCGACCTCCGCCTCAACTGACCGGAATTCTCTCGCCCCGCGTGCGGGGAGAGGATCGGGGTGAGGCCGGGAGAAGGGCACCGGTCTACCCTACTTTCAATCGATCCCGCACCTGCTGCGCGGCGGCTCTCGCCCGGTCTGCGTCGTTCGTCATACCGACGGCGTCGTACCCGCGTGCCGCCGCCTCGAAGCAGGCGATCGCGCACCGCAAATTATCGCCACGGTCGCCGGTCGGCAGGTTCGCATAGGCGAGGCCGAGGTTGTTCTGGGTCCCTGCCCAGTTTTGCGGGAAATCGCGCTCGGTCCACACCCGCAGCGCCGCCTCGTAGCAGGCGATCGCGCGCCGCAGATTAGCGCTGCGGTCGCCGGTCGGCAGGTTCGCATAGGCAATGCCGAGGTTGTTCTGGGTCCCTGCCCAGGCTTGCGGGAAATCGCGCTCGGTCCACACCCGCAGTGCCGCCTCGTAGCAGGCGATCGCGCGCCGCAGATTGTCGCTGCGGTCGCCGGTCGGCAGGTTCGCAATAGGCCACTGCCGAGGTCGTTCTGGGTCCCTGCCCAGTCTTGCGGGAAATCGCGCTCGGTCCTACACTCGCAGCGCCGCCTCGTAGCAGCCGATCGCGCGCCGCAGATTGTCGCTGCGGTCGCCGGTCGGCAGATTCCAATAGGCACTGCCGAGGTCGTTCTGGGTCCCTGCCCAGTCCTGCGGGAAATCGCGCTCGGTCCTATACTCGCAGCGCCGCCTCGTAGCAGCCGATCGCGCGCCGCAAATTGTCGCCGCGGTCGCCCGTCGGCAGGTTCGCATACGCGGTGCCGAGGTTGTTCTTGGTCCCTGCCCAGTCCTGCGGGAAATCGCGCTCGGTCCACACCCGCAGCGCCGCCTCGAAGCAGTCGATCGCGCGCCGCAGATGGTTGTCGCGGTTGCCGGTCGGCAGGTTCGCATAGGCGGTCCCGAGGTTGTTCTGGGTCCCTGCCCAGGCTTGCGGGTAATCGCGCTCGGTCCTGACCCGCAGCACCGCCTTGTAGCAGGCGATAGCGTGCCGCAGATTGGCGCCGCGATCGCCGGTCGGCAGGTCCGCATAGGCGAGGCCGAGGTTGTTCTGGGTCCCTGCCCAGTCTTGCGGGAAATCGCGCTCGGTCCTAACCCGCAGCGCCGCCTCGTAGCAGGTGATCGCGCGCCGCAGATTGTCGCCGCGGTCGCCGGTCGGCAGGCCCCAATAGGCGATGCCAAGGTTGTTCTGCGTCGTTGCCCAGTCTTGCGGGAAATCGCGATCGGTCCTAACCCGCAGCGCCGCCTCGAAGCAGGTGATCGCGCGTCGCAAATGGTTGTCGCGGTTGCCGGTCGGCAGGTTCGCATAGGCGATGCCGAGGTTGTTCTTGGTCGTCGCCCAGTCTTGCGGGAAATCGCGCTCGGTCCACACCCGCAGCGCCGCCTCGCAGCAGTCGATCGCGCGCCGCAGATGGTTGTCGCGGTTGCCGGTCGGCAGGTTCGCATAGGCGATGCCGAGTTCGTTCTGGGTCGTCGCCCAGTCTTGCGGGAAATCGCGCTCGGTCCTGACCCGCAGCGCCGCCACGAAGCAGGCGATCGCGCGCTGCAGATTGTCGCCGCGATCGCCAGTCGGAAGATTCCAATAGGCACTGCCAAGGTTGTTCTGGGTCGTCGCCCAGTTTTGCGGGAAATCGCGATCGGTCCTAACCCGCAGCGCCGCCTCGTAGCAGGTGATCGCGCGCGGCAGATTGGCGCCGCGGTCGCCAGTCGGCAGGTTCGCATAGGCGAGGCCGAGGTTGTTCTGGGTCGTCGCCCAGTTTTGCGGGAAATCGCGCTCGGTCCACACCCGCAGCGCCGCCTCGTAGCAGGTGATCGCGCGCCGCAGATTGGCGCCGCGGTCGCCAGTCGGCAGGTTCGCATAGGCGAGGCCGAGGTTGTTCTGGGTCGTCGCCCAGTTTTGCGGGAAATCGCGCTCGGTCCACACCCGCAGCGCCGCCTCGTAGCGGGCGATCGCGCGCCGCAAATTGTCGACGCGATCGCCGGTCGGCAAGTTAGCATAGGCGATGCCGAGGTTGTTGTTTGCTCCGGCCATGTTCTCGGCGTCGAGCTTCTCGGCGGCCGCCAGCGCCGCCAGCGCCAGATTTAGATGATCGGCATACCTGCCTTTGATCCGAAGGTGATCTGCCAGATAAGCGGCGTAGCCGACGACTGCTTCATGGTCTTCGCTCTCTCGGCATTCTCCGATCCCGGCCTCGAAGTTGGCGAGATCGATGCCAAAGCGTTCGAGAGCCACGGCGTATCCGGTCCCGTGCAGTTCTTGATCCGCGGCGCGCGCGATCTCCAGGAAATGGCGGGTGTGCGCCCGTCTCAGCGCTGCGGCAACGGTTTCGGGCAGCTTCTCGGCGGCGTATACCTGTACCGTTCCCAGCAACGAATAGCGGCTGCGGCCGAGGCGCTCCTCGCGCGTCAGCAGGTTGCGTTCGTGCAGGGACAGCAGAAGCTCGCCAGCATCCGCTATGCCGCAGAACACCTCGACATCTTCGGCAAAGATCCGCCGGCGAACACGGCAAGCTTTGGCAAGGCGGATTTGGCGTCGCCGGGGAGCAGATCGAACGAGTAGTCGAGACAGGCGCGCATGCTCTGGTGTCGGCTGGTCGCGCCTAATCCTCTGCGTTCCAGCAAATCCAACCGATTACCAAGCCCGGTTTTGATTTCCGCCAACGTCCTGCTGTCCACCCAGGCAGCGGCCAGCTCGATCGCCAGAGGAATGCCGTCGACCAGACGCAGAATCTCGGCGACCGTGGAGGCGTCGGCGGCGGAGCGCGCATCCCAGTCGAAGACCCGGGCGCGGGCGCGCTCGCGGAACAGCGCGAAGGCGTCGCTCCCAACCAGAGAGCTGGCATCGGCCGCGGCCGCGGCGGCGGTCATTGGCGGCGCCCGATAAAGCCGTTCGCCGTCGATGTTCAGCGGTGCCTGCGAGGTCAGCAGAAAATGCGCCTGCGGCCAGCCGAGGTGCAGCGTTCCCAGGAGCGGCGCGGCCGCGGCGACTCCTTCGAAATTGTCCAGCACAATGAGCATCTGCCGGTTCCGTAGGTTCCTCAGCAGCGCCTCGGTCTCGTCGTTGAAGCCCGCCGGGTTGACCACGAGGGCGGCGATCAGCGCGGAGACGAGCGCGGCTTCGGAATTGGCCGTTTCCGCCAGTTCGATAAAGAAAGCGCCGTCCGCGAAGCTGTCGCTGACCCGGCGGGCTGCAAAATCGGCGAGCCGGGTCTTACCGATGCCGCCCATGCCGATGGCGGTGACCAGCCGGTGCTGCTTCACCAGCTCCGTCAGCTCCGCGATTTCCTGCTCGCGGCCGATGAACGAGGTGGCGAAGCGAGGCGGGTCGAGCTGCATGCGGCCTGCCGGAGCTTCGGCTGTCTTGCCGGGATAAAGCAGCTCGAAGATGCGCTGGCCGCCGAGCCCCTTGAGTTCCCAAATGCCCCAATCGTGGACGGCCGCGGCATAGGCGAGCACGCGAGTTCTGCTCCGAGATCAGCACCTGTCCGCCGCGGGCGATGCTCTCGACCCGCGCAGCCTTATCGACGTCGGTCCCGCTCAAATCGATTCGCCCCGAGGCCTCGTCGCGATAGACGATCGGCGTCCCGGTATGGAGGCCGATCCTGACCCTGATCGGGCCGCCGCCGATGCTTATCGGCGTCTCGGCGAGGGTTTGCTGAATCCGGCCGGCGCATCGCACCGCCTCACCCGGATGGACGAACGCGACGAAGAACGAGTCGCCGATCGTCTTCAACTCATAGCCCGAGTGCTGCGCGATGCACTCGCGCACGGCGTCGTGGTGTTGTTTGAGCGCGGCGAAATAAACCTCGTCGCCGACTTCGCGCTTGACCCGCGTCGAGTCGACGATATCGGTGAACATCATCGTGATGACCCCGCCGCCGACGAGCGGCATCACTTGCCGCAGCCGTTCCGGATCGACCCCGGACAGCAGCTCCTTCAACTTCTCCGACGACGCTCCCTGATCGGGCGGCATGTTCTCTCCGCATCGCTCCGCGGGTTCGCCGACCGCAGGAGCGGCCCCCTCACCCAGATTGGGGTAAGGCTCGGCTCCGATCAGCGTCTTCCAGCCCCGTTCACCCTTCGCTCACTCCGGCGAAATACAGTTTCGGGTCGGCGGCGCGGATGTGGGCTTCGGGAAGGCCCAATTCGCGACGCACGATGTTGGCGCCCTGCACCAGCGACACGCATTTGTAATAGGCGATCCGGCGCGACAGGCCCTCGCGGCCGAACCCGCAATCGGTGGTCACGACCAGCCGCTCGGGCGGGATGTATTCGAGCGCCTTCCTGATCAGCCCGGCGACATGCTCGGGCGGCTCGACGATCGTGTTGCAGTGGTTGACGACGCCGATGCCGATCTTCTTGTCGGTCTTGTATTTGGCGAAGAGCGGCAGGTCGCGGCCGTCGCTCGAGGCGCATTCGAAGGTGATCACGTCGGCATTGAGCTGCAACAGATGGGGGAGCGCCCGCTCGTAGCTCGGCACCTCCCAATAGACGCGCTGCTGGTTGGGGTTGCCCCAGCAGGTGTGCGCCCAGATCTCGGCGTCCACACCGTCGAGCTGGCGGTTGAAGGCCTGCGTCTGGAATTCGAGCTCGGCCTCGGTGCAGTCGTGCCGGGTGGTCAGCCCGTGCTGGCGCGGCTCCTCGACCTGGATCAGCGGGCAGCCGGCGGCGGCGAGCTCGCGGAACTCCGCATTCATGATGTCGCACAGGTCGAGCACCAATGCCCGATCGTCGTGGTAATGCTCGTCCCACAGCATGCTGGCGAGCGCCGGCGCGCAGATCGCGCCGAATTTGACCGGGCGGTCGCTCAAACGCTGGGCGATCTGCCACAAGGCGGCGTATTCGAGCGGGCCGCGGCTCAGCTTTTCGGCGACGACCGCCGGCTGGTAGGCCTCCTGCACCTCCCACAGGATATGGCCGGGCTGGAGGCCGTGCCGCCCCATCCAACCGCGCGAGGTCGAACGGTGGCCGTGAATGCCGCCCAGGCGCTCGATCGGATAGAAGAACCACGATTTGCCGCCGACCGCGAGGTCGAAGCGGCTGTCGCCGTCGGTGACGATGTCGAGCCCGGCCGCCTCCTGGGCGTTGATGACCGCGGCGACGGCATCGAGATATTGCTCGCGGAACAGCGAGTCGCCCATCGCGGACTTGAACGAGCGCCCGTTGAGGCTGGCGTCGAACCACAGCGGCCGTGGATACGATCCAGTGATCGCCGTCGGCAGGATCATGTCGCGGGTGGTTTTCAACATCGCCGTTCTCCTCCATTTGACAAGCTTAGCAGACCCGCCATTCGCGGTGGAACAGGTCGCTGGCAGACATGTGGGCCGCGGATGTCATTTATTTTGGACGTGATACAAATATCGGGATTTGTCGTGCAAGGCAGGTCTTTGCGAAGTCCTATCGAAGCTGCACGAAGATGGCCTGAACCAAGCCCAAGCGGACGCGGCGATATCCGCAATGGATTTGCGCGTCGTCGCCTTCGACCGGGCGCAGGCCCACGCCGCGGCGCAGCTGCGCGGTATGACCCGGCGTGCTGGCCTGTCGCTCGGCGATCGCGCCTGCCTGCCTCTAGACGGCAGGTTGGGATGCTCGGTGGTTGCGGCACACCGGGTTTGGGCCAGCCTCGATGTCGGAACCGAAATCATTTTGATCCGATGAGGAGCCGATCCGGCCATCCAACAGCATAAGCCCAAGGAGAGGAGGGAGTGTGGAAGGACTTGCAGTATACGGAGGCGGCGCTGCGATGAAGCTCGCGCTCGTGTGTGGCATGCTCGCTCTCCTCTCAACCGCACAGGTATGTGCTGAGCCGGTTGGCGAAACACACCGGGTGACTTCGGAGAAAACCTCGAGCCTGCGAGACGCGGGTCACCGAGACCAGCTCCGGATCACGGTCTGGTATCCTGCCGCCGCGGACGCCGTCGAAACTCCCCTCATCGTCGGGTCGCCCGAGAAACCGCTCCGCGATTTTGGATCGGTAGCGATGGACGCCGCCTTTGCCGCGGATCGGACCCAGTGGCCGGTGATCCTGCTGTCGCATGGCTTCGGGGGTAGCGCGCGGATCATGGGCTGGTTCGGTATCGCGATGGCGCGCGATGGCTACATCGTCGTTGCCGTGGACCATCCTGGCAACAATGCGCGCGATCAGATGACCGTCAACGGCGCGGCGCTCTATTGGGACCGGGCGGACGATTTGCGCGCGGCCCTCGAGGCGACCAAGCGGGACCCGTCCATCGGCCGCCATATGGATTTGGCACGCCTCGGGGTTGCCGGTTTCTCCGCGGGAGGGTTCACCGCGCTTGTGGCGGCAGGGGCTCGGGTCGATCGGTCTCACTTCGCCCGGTTCTGTGCGGCCAATTCCGACGACGGCGTATGCCGGCCGCAACGGGAGTTCGCGGCGACACCGGAGGCGTTCGCGAAAGCCCTCGAGCAACCGGAAATAGCCGCCGAGGTAGCGCATGCCGGGGACGACCACTCGATCCCAGCGGTGCGGGCCGTCTTTGCGATGGCGCCCGCATTGGTGCAGGCGCTCGACCCTTCGAGCCTCGCGCAGATGCGCACGCCGGTCGATATCATGTTGGGCGAGGCTGACACGGTTGCCCCGCCAACCACCAATGGGCTCGTCGCGGCCAAGCTGATCCCCGGGGCGGATCTGGAACAGCTTCCCGGTGTCGGACACTATGATTTCCTGTCGGCCTGCACCGAAGCGGGAAAGACGGTCGTTCCACAATGCAAGACCCAGATTCCGCAGACCGATACCCATAGCCAGGCAATCGCGGCAGCGCAGAAATTCTTTGGCCGGAACCTCGAAAGCCGTCCGTGACGCGCCGCTCACCAGGGGAGAGATCGCTACCGGTTCAAGAACGCAGGCGAGGCCGTCTCGAGATAAATCAGTCCCGCGCGCGCTCCGCGCTTGCAGCATGGATTTCCTCGGCCGGACGAGGCTGGGTGACCGGGATTTTGTAGAGGCTCACGGCGTTTTCGAAGACCAGCTGGTCGAGGGCCGCTTTGCCGAGCGCCGCCTCGGCCGGGGCGTGACCCATTGCCTTGGAGTGCGGCCAGGGGCTGTCGAGGCCGGGGAAATCGCTGGCCCACAAGAAATTGCGCAGGCCGATTTCGGGCACGCGGCGAAAACCGCCCTCCTCCTCGACCTCGAAGGTGAAGAAGACCTGGCGCTTGACGAACTCGGTCGGGTGCTCGGAGAGCGGGATGTCGGGCTTGAAGACAGGGGTGGACGGGCCGCCGAAATCGTACTCCCGGTCGAAGCGCCAGTAGAGGAACGGGACCCAGCCGACACCGGCCTCTTCGAGCACGAAACGCACGCCGGGATGGCGGTCGCAAATGCCCGAGAAGACGACGGCGCTCATCAGCTCCGCCATCAGCCCCATCGGGAAGTTGGCGACCCGCATCAAGGACTGGTTGCGCGGCTCGAGCCCCGAGACCCCGACCCCGATCTGGCGCGACCCGCCACTCGGGTTGGCGTGCAGGTTGATCGGCAGGCCGGTCTCCGCGGCCGCCGCCCAGACCGGCTCCCACATCTGGTGCAGCACGGGCTCGGGTGCGTTCGCCCAGTCGAAGATGACCCCGGTGGGCAGGCCGAATTGCGCCACCCGCCTCAGCTCGGCGACAGCCTCCTCGGGCGTCTGGCACGGCAGCGGCAGCAGCATGATGAAGCGGCCGTTTGATTCCTCGTACAGCTCTCTTGCCCAGTCGTTGACGGCCCGCACGCAAAGGGCGCGCAATTCCGGGTTCTTGATCGCCCAGATCTGCTCGTAGGGGCCGTTGACGAGCTCGGCGTCGACCCCGTCGCGGTCCATGTCCTCGCAGCGATAGCGGGCATTTGCGGCCCGGAAGATGCCGGGCTCGGGCTCCTCCGCCATGCCGGCGCGGGTGTAGCAGTTGACGGGACCCCGGCCGACGCCGGCCCAGCCGACGCCGCTCCACGGGCGCCCTTCGACGACCCACTGCCGGGCACCTTCCGGCCCCGGCACGACGCGCGGGCCCTCGTCCTGGAATTTACGCGGCAGGCGCTTCGTCCACAGGTCGAAGGGCAGGTGCATCAGCCGGCAATGCCCATCCGCGGACACCACACCAAATCTCTTTTCCATCGCGCGTTTTCCCTCTCGACGGGTCAGCGGGTCAGCCCTTCCGGCCCGGATGCCAACGTGATCGCGTCAATCGTGGTGCCGATGGTCACGGCGATGACCGCCTTGCGCAGGTGCGCGCTGTGCTCGGACGCCGACAGCCTCTCGTATGTGGCCTTGCTCGCCATCGGCATCCCCTTCTAGCCGGTTCCTCGCCCCTCGGGGACAGACTGCGCTGTCTCCCGCACACGCAACAATTTAGACGGAATGCCATTCCAAACAAGCGTTAGGCGAGCGTCTGGCCTCGCGGCGGCGTGACCGGGATTTGGTACCGGCTCACCGCGTCCCAAAAAGCCGCAGGTCGAAAGCCCCCTTTGTCGAACGCCGCCTCGGCCGGCGCATCTCCGATCGCCTTGAAAGGCGGCCCAAGGCTGTCAAGGCCCAAGAAGTCCGTGCGCGAGCCGCGGGCATCGCTGTTAAATACAGACGAAAAACAGCGAGCGATCGGTCCTGCGCCGCAGAAACCCTCGCTTTCCGAAAATCGAAAACAGCGAAATAACAGCGACATCGTCGCATCCGATTGGCATAGCCATCGTTTTCCCTGCGGAGCGGCGCCGGCGCCCGGCCGGTCAGAGAATTCGATACCACACCATTGCGGCGATTTTCAGGAGCCCTCGGCGAGAGCAAGGAGCGTGCTGCGGGTCTCGGCCCGTCTCTGACTTGGAGCTAGCGCTTCGCCTCCTGGTCGAGGCGTTTGGCGGCTTCCTCGGCGAGGCTGAGGTCGGCGTATTTTTTGACGTCGAGGCTCGCACGCAGAAAGCCCAGCTGGTGGGCCAGCTCGACATTCGCCTGCAAGGCGTCGAGATTGGGCAATGCCGAGGGATCGCGGTAGTAATCCTGGTTGGTGAAGGCCCAGCTTTGGTAGAGTTCCGGCTTCTGCTTGGTCGCCTGGACGATAATCTCGATCGCCTGCTGGTGGTGCGCGGGGTCGAGGAGGTAATGCAGGACGCGCAGGTAGTCCTCCATGAAATCGACCATCGCGGCGCGGTGCTCCTGCAGGAAGCCGGCGCGGGCCACCCGCACGATCATCTGGGTGCGGCCGACAGCATCCGCCTGGGTGAAGAGCGTGCGCGAGAAGGCCTGGAGCTCGGGGTCGAAGCCGAACGGGGCGACCGCGGTGATGAAATCGACCTTGCCCTCCTTCAGCATCGCCTTCTGCTCCGGAAAGCGGACCTCGATCATGGTCAGGTCGCGCTTGTCCTGGAGCTTGTGCTTGGCCAGCATCTCGCGCACCGCGACATCGACGGCACTGCCGCGCTGGTTGGTCGCCAGGATTTTGCCCTTCAGATCCTCGACGGTTTGGATCGGGCTGTCCTTGCGCACGACGAAGGTGTTGGTGTGATAGCCGGGGACGCCGTCCTGGATCGCGTCGGCGATGATCCGCAGATCCGCCATCCCGGCATTCTCGACGCCGAGCGCGAAGGTCGAATAGGCGAGTGCGGCGCAGTCGATCTGGCCGGCGGCGAGCGCCGTCATCGCCGTCGATGTGCCCGCGAAGTGGATCAGCTCGGGGACGTAGGTCTTGCCCGCATGCGGCGCCAGCTCCGGCTTCAGGAACATCAAGGTGACCAGATCGGCCGGTGCTACCACCCAGCCGATGCGGATATGATAGGGCTCGTCGGCCTGTGCCGGTGCAACCCGCAGCAGCACGGCCACCGCGGCCGCGGCGATTCCGATCAGACGCATCGCATTCTCCCGTTCGTTACGCGCTCCCGCTTGGGAAGATCGCATCAAACAGGCGGAAAAGAAATCCCGGTGGTTGTAAGCTCCGGCCTATGCTGACGCTCTATCGCAGCCGCGCCGACCACGGCGAGCCGCCGCCGGACCTTGCCCAAGGATCAATACCGCCGGACGCGGTCTGGATCGACTTGCTGCGACCCGGCGCCGATGAAATCGCCTTTGTCCAAAGAACCACCGGCCTCGATGTGCCGAGCATCGAGGATCTCAGCGAGATCGAAAGCTCCAGCCGGCTGCGCAACGAAAACGGTGCGCTCTATCTCAGCATGCCGCTGACCTATCGCGCGCTGAGCGACGAGCCGGAGTCCACGCCGCTCGGTTTGGTGTTGACCCGCGAGCGGCTGATCACGGTGCGGTTCCAGGATCTGCAATCCTTCACGCATTTTACCGGCCACGACCTGGCATCCGAAGCGGACCCGCTTACTAGCGGGGCTGTCTTCGCCGGGCTGATGGACGCGATCGCCGACCGCCTCGCCGATGTTCTCGAAAGCATCGCCGCCGAGCTCGACGCCTTGTCGCATCGGCTGTTCCGCAGCCCGGCCACCGAGCCCACGGGGCGGCGCCCGCCGGCGCGTGAGAGCGCCGATCTGCGGCTGATACTGCGCCGCGTCGGCCACAGCGGCGACCTCGCCTCCAAGATCCGCGACAGCCTCTTGGGCATCGGGCGGATCGCGCCCTACGTGGCGGGCCTCGCCGCCGATTGGCTGCCGCCCGAGGTCAAGCCGCGCCTCGACACCTTGCGCCAGGACGTGCTCTCGCTCAGCGATTACGACGCGCATCTCGTCAACAAGGTTCAGCTGCTGCTCGACGCCACCCTGGGCCTGATCAACATCGAGCAGAACAACATCATCAAGGTCTTGACGATCGTCTCGGTGGTCGGCATTCCGCCGACCTTGGTCGCCAGCATGTATGGGATGAACTTCAAGGACATGCCCGAGCTCGACTGGGCCTGGGGCTATCCCTATGGGCTCACGATGATCGTGCTGAGCGCGATCCTGCCGCTGTTGTGGTTCAAGCTGCGCGGTTGGATCTGAGGCAAAAGAAAACGCCCCCGGTAAACCGGGGGCGTCTCTTCGGTCGGGCGAGGCCGGTCAGGCGGCCTTCTGCTCGATCACTTGGGGCTGGCCGCTGCCGATCTGGATCTTGCGCGGCTTGGCCGCCTCGGGCACCTCGCGGACGAGATCCACATGCAGCATGCCGTTATCCAGGTTGGCGCCGACGACCTTGAGGTGGTCGGCCAGGCTGAAGCGGCGCTCGAAGGCGCGCCGGGCGATGCCGCGGTGCAGATAGCGGCTGTCCTCTTCTTCCTTTTTCGCCTTGCCGGTCACCAGGAGCGTCCCCTCGTGCACGGTGACATCGACCTCGTCGGGCGAAAACCCAGCCACCGCCATCGTCAGCCGATAAGCGTCTTCACCGGTCTTTTCGATGTTGTAGGGCGGGTAGGCCAGCGCGGAGCTGTCGACACGGGTCGCCGCGTCGACCAAGCGCGTCAGCCGGTCGAAGCCGATCGTCGAACGGAACAAGGGAGAGAAATCGAAACGGTCCATGACCATATCCTCCATTGAGCAACATGGATTTCAGCGCCCGCCATCATGGCCAAGCGCACTGCGTATGAGCGGCTCCGAAGCGGCAACCGCTCAGTTATCCAGATGGCGTTGCCCTCGTCGAAATCAAGAGGGGGGACGAGGCGCCCCCGGGCCCGGTAGGCCTCTGCTCACGTCTTGGGGCCGAACCCCTGGAAGCGCTTGTTGAAGCGCGCGAGCTGCCCGCCGCTGTCGATCAGCCGTTGCTGCCCGCCAGTCCAGGCCGGGTGCGATTTCGGGTCGATCTCGAGGCGCAGCGTGTCCCCGGCTTTGCCGTAGGTCGAGCGTGTCTGGTACGAGCTGCCGTCCGTCATCACGATCGTGATCTCGTGATAGTCGGGGTGGATGCCATCCTTCATCGAGCCGTCCTCCGGAACCGGCGGCGGTTATAGCGAATCGGCGCCCGTTATGCAACGGGGCGCCAAGTCGGCCGGGCGGGATCACCCGCCCGGCCCAGCCCGTGTCTACAGAGTAGTCCCCGGTCTATCGGCCAGTACGCGTATCGTCGCCGGCGCTGGTACCGAGGTGGCCGCCTCGAACAGGCGATGCAGATGTGCCGGCCCCCGTGTCCTCGTTCTCCAACCTGTAGGCCTTGGCCTGCTGGAGCTGCTCCTTCGTCATGTCCAAGGTCAGTCGATTGTTGTCGGTCTTGATGTCGTTCAGGCTGATGGCAACGTATTTGCCGCCCATCCCGAGAAAGGTACCGACATCGACGACGGCGGCGGCAACCTTGCCATCCCTGTCGACGATCAGGTCTTTGACGTTACCAATGTCGCGGTTGTGGAGATCGTAGACGCTGCTGCCGATCATTTTGCTGGCACGGATTTGATCCGGCTGGATCGTAGTCCCCACCTGGTTCGTCGTCGTCGCAACCTGCATGCGCGTCGTCGTGCTCGTTTGCGCATAGGCGAGTGGCGTTGCAGTGATCAGCAGCGCTGCGACGGCAGCACTTATCCTGAATTTGTTCAAGACTGGTACTCCTTTGCTGAAAAATCGCGCGCCTCCAGCGAAAGCGCACACTGAGAGAACAATGTCGATCTGTTGACGGTTCCCGACCCAATTCAGACCACGTGGAACAAGTAGAGAAGGATCAATAGAGGGATTGGAATCCCCAGCAACCAAAGCAGAAGGGCCCTGCCCATGTCATGACCTCCTTCGATCTTTCATAGCAGTAGGAAGAGGACGGCGGTCAGGAGAAATATCCCCAGAGCCGCCGGACGGGTAATAGCCCCGCAATGCGCTGTACGGCCACGCGGAGAACAAGGGGCAAGGTGTCTGAGTTCGCCCTTGCTCGCACTTTCTTCTGCCTTCGGCGGCGATCTCGACCTCAGCCAGCGTCTGGCCTACATTCTCCTTGACAGCCCCGGTGATCTTATTCGCGCCACCGTCGACACGGTCCCTTTATCCATTGCAGAACCCCTTTCGTAGGGAGTCTGCAAGGAAACAAGGCAGTACAGCCGCCGGTTCCAAAAATACTGGCGATACCCGAAAGAGGCCCACAGGCGAAAGGAAATTCGGCTGCGACAGCGGATGCGCAATATTGTTTCAGCCGCGCAAGGGACCGTCAGTCGGTTGCCTTGCCCGCGCAGTAGCAGCGGCTGTAGTCGGTCGCCGACACATGCCCGGTCGCACAGTCGAAGGCGCGGACCGCCTGCGGCCCGCCCGAGCTCAACGCCCAGAAGACCGGGCTCGACACCGGGTAGAGCGCGTGCCAGCGGTCGCGCGCTTCCGGCGTGTCGCCGATCGCGGAATAGAGCCGTTCGAGGCTGGAGAGGTCGACCCGCGGCAGGTTCCACTCTCGGGTAAAGGTGTATTCGGCGCGCCATCGGGCGGGGATGCCGGTGCCAGTCTCGAAGAGGTTGTCGAGTGCCCACGTGGTTTGATCGAGGATGCCGCCGGCGGGATCCCAGCTGACAGTGCGGAAGGCCGGGTTCTGACCAAAAATCGGGCTCAACGCCGGGGTGATCAAGGCGAAGGCGTAATACCCGCCATCGTCGCCGATCAGCCGGAAATCGTCCATATGGGTGTGGCCGCCAAAGCTCGCCGCGACGGTATCGGCATAGCGCCGCAACAGGGCGGCGAAGGCCTCGGCAGAGGGCTCCTGCCACATCGCGACCATCGTGTCCGGGCACGACCCCTTGTGCAATGTCGCAAAGCCGTCGATGCCGGGCGGGATGTGATAGACGAGCCAGACATGTTCTTGCGCCTGCCGGGCCGCGGCGAGCTCGCTTGCGAGCCAGGCGAGCGTCGCCTGGCCGGGATCGGGATCGCCAGGCGCGCCGCACTTGTTCTGGTAGTTCCGCGAAAAGAAGACGGTATTGGCGAAGACGACCCTGAGGCCAGGGAGTGTCACGCTGTAATTGCCGTAGCCCGCCCAGTCCCGGTCGAAGCCGGGTTGGCCCGCGGCGCCGACCAGCATGCGCAGGATCGGCAGGGTGTCGGCCAAAAACGGACCGTTCGGCTGCAAGGCATAGTCGCCGCAAATCTCGTCGTTGTTGCCGACCGCCGGCAGGATCGGCGTCTCGGGGAAGGCCTGACGGAGCTGCAAACCCAAGAATTCCATGGTCTTGCGCACGAAGACGCGATAGGCGGCGTCGGAATGATCGCCGGCGGCGGCGTTGAAGGCGCTGCGGAAATCATGCGCGAGAAAGTCACCGGGCAGGATCAGCAGGGCCGGGTCCGGCAATGTCTCCTTCATCTGCGCCAGTGCCGCCCGCAGCAGCGGCCAAGTCGTGTCCCTGCCGTATCGACCGAGGCTCGCATCGCCCGACTTTTCGAGGACGGCCCGCCAATCCTCGGGCGCGGCCGCGGCCAGAGCGTCGACCAAATGGGGATCGGCCATCGGGTCGAAATGCACATCCGACAGCATCAAGAGATCCGCCGCCGGCGCGGCCGATGCCGACAAAAAAAAGGCGAAGGCAGCCGCCATGCCCAATCGCATGCGAGACATCGAGCTGCACTCCCGAAAACTGCCTCCGACCCGTTCAGGATACGGGGCCGGCCCGGCCAATGCGATACCTCAATGATGCGGCCGTCGGCGGGCGATCTCGACGAATTTCACTCGCTGCTCGGGCGACAATGTCGCCAGGAAAGACAATGTTTCAGTCGTCAGGTCGCGTTGAAAGCCGCGCCGCTTCTCCCCCGCCTGGCCGAACAGCGCCATGATTTTCGCCGCGTCCGCATCGGGTTTGGCGATCTCGGACCAGGCGTCGCCGAGCAGCGGCTCGACCGCCTCGTGCATCTGCTGAATTCGTGCTCGAACGCCTCCGGCGTAGCGCTCGAACGCCTCCTTCTGCTGGGGGTCGAGCGCGAGCTCGGCCGGCATCTGCCGCATCCGCGCCTCGAAGTTGGGCGGCGGTGCCGCGTGAAAATAGGTCCACAGCGCGCCGCCGACAAAGCATAGGTTCAGGACCACCGACAAGGCCAACAGGACCCACCGAAGGGGTCGCCGGGTGCCGCCGCGCACCGCCGCCGCGACGGATGTCACGTCCGCGTACCCTCGCCGAGATCGCGCAATATGCCGATCCCCGGATCGAGCATCTCGTTCAGAAAGCTGTCGCTATTGGGCTGAACCGGCTGGGTGAAGGCGAGCCCGGCATCGCTGCCCATCGCAAAGCCGAGCCAGCTGGCCATCGCGATCGCCGCCGCTAGGCTCCCCCATTGGGCAAAGCCGTGCAACAAGCGCCGCCGCAGCGGGACGGCAAAAGGCATGACGCGCGCGTCCTCGGGTTCGGCTCCCGGAACCAGCGCGCAGGCACGCGCGATGATATGTTCGAGTCCGTCCGCCGGTTCGGCGATGCCGCCGGCAGCCGCGCGGGCCGCCGCGACATCGGCCGAGGCAGCCGGATCGCGGGCGAGAAGTGCGGCCATCCGGTCGCGTTCGTCCGGGTCGAGGCCCCCCTCGGCGAAGGCGGCGAGATCGAGCAGCCGCGCGGCCTCGTCGTCCGGGGCATCGGTTTCGCGGCAGCGCCGCCACAGGCTGCGGTCCACACCGCGCCCGCCGGGTCTAGCCATTTCCTCGTCGCTGCTCGCCATTGCAAATCTCTTCCCTAATTTATGCCGGAAGTGCCTCATGCATCCCCGCAACTTGCGGGTTCAAGTCGCCTCGGCCTTGAAGTGCGCGCGCAATTTTATCATGGCCTTGTGATGCGCGCTGCGCACGGTCTGCGGGTCGATCCCGAGTGCCACGGCGACCTCGGCGACATCCATGTCGCGGTCGTAGAGCATCGCCAGGATTTGGCGTTGCCGCGGCGACAGCAGCGCCTCGGGCAATTTGAGCTTTTGCACCGGCTCGACCGGGTCGATCGCCAGCCGGGCCTCCGGGACCGCCTCGATCGGCACCGCCACCGGCCGATGCCGCCGCATCGCATCGCGCGCGGTGCTGCGGGCGACGATCGTGAGCCAGGTCGAGAGCCCGGCCCGCGCCGGATCGTAGCTGCGCAGCAGACGGAAATCGTCCTTGCACAGGCGCAAGAACACCTCCTGGGCAAGGTCCTCGACATCGCCGGCATCGCGCGCGACCTGGCGCACCGCCGCCACCACGAGGCGGGCATAACGCCGCACGAACGCCGCCCAGGCCCCCGGCTCGCCGCGGATCAGAGCATCGACGCCGTCCTGCGGCGTCAATCAGCGAGCTCCAAAGTCGAGCCGCATCGTTGATCCCTTCAGGCGAGAGCCGCGAAGAAATCGTTCCCCTTGTCGTCGATAACGATGAAGGCCGGGAAATCCACCACCTCGATCCGCCAGATCGCTTCCATGCCGAGCTCGGGATAGTCGACGAGCTCGACCTTGCGGATGCAGTCCTGGGCGAGACGCGCCGCCGGCCCGCCGATCGAGCCCAAATAGAAGCCTCCATGCTTGCGGCAGGCGTCACGCACCTCGGCGCCGCGGTTCCCTTTGGCGAGCGTGACAAAGCTGCCGCCCGCTGCCATGAATTCGTCGACATAGCTGTCCATCCGCCCGGCCGTGGTCGGCCCGAACGAGCCCGAGGCGTACCCTGCCGGGGTCTTCGCCGGGCCGGCGTAGTAAACGGGGTGGTTCTTGATCGGGTCGGGCAGCCCTTCGCCGCGGTCGAGACCTTCCTTGAGCCGGGCATGCGCGATGTCGCGGGCGACGATCAGCGGGCCGTTGAGGCTGAGGCGCGTCTTGATCGGGTATTGCGAGAGGTTGCGGCGGATCTCGGCCATCGGGCGGGCGAGGTCGATCGGCACCACCTCGCCGCCGAGCGAGGCCGCGTCGATGTCGGGGAGAAACCGCGCCGGGTTGCTTTCGAGCTCTTCGAGAAACACCCCCTCGGCGGTGATCTTGCCCAGGATCTGGCGGTCGGCCGAGCACGAGACGCCGATCCCGATCGGCAGGCTCGCACCATGCCGCGGCAGTCGGATCACCCGCACGTCGTGGCAGAAATACTTGCCGCCGAACTGCGCGCCGATGCCGAGGCCGCGGGTCAGCTCGAGCACCTCTTCCTCGAACCCGCGGTCGCGATAGGCCTGGCCGAATTTATTGCCTTCGACCGGCAAATTATCGAGATAGCGGCAGCTGGCGAGCTTGACCGTCTTCAAGTTCATCTCGGCCGAGGTGCCGCCGATCACGATTGCGAGATGATAGGGCGGGCAGGCGGCGGTGCCGAGGGTGCGGACCTTCTCGTCGATGAACTTGAGGAGGGATTTCGGGTTCAGCACCGCCTTCGACTGCTGATAGAGAAAACTCTTGTTGGCCGAGCCGCCGCCCTTGGCGATGAAGAGGAATTTGTAGGTATCGCCGGGCTCGGCATAGAGGTCGATCTGCGCCGGCAGATTGTCGCCGGTGTTGACCTCCTCGTACATCGACAGCGGCGCCACCTGGCTGTAGCGCAGATTGGTCTCGGTATAGGTGCGGCGGATGCCGGCCGAGAGTGCGGCCGCGTCGTCGCCCTCGGTCCACACCTGCTGCCCCTTCTTGCCCATGACGATCGCGGTGCCGGTGTCCTGGCACATCGGCAGCACCCGGCCGGCGGCGATGTTGGCGTTTTTCAGCATGTCGAAGGCGACGAACTTGTCGTTGGCCGAGGCCTCGCTGTCGTCGAGGATCGCGCGCAGCTGCGCCAGATGGCCGGGTCGCAGCAGATGCGCCGAATCGCCGAAGGCCTGGGCCGCGAGCAGGGTCAGCGCCTCGGGCCCGACCTTGACGATCCGCCGGCCGTCGAAGGCGCCGAGCGCGACATGGTCGCCGGTGAGCTTGCGATAGGGCGAATCGTCCGCCCCCAGCGGAAACAGCTCGTGATAATCGAGATCGCTCATGCCTCGCTCCGCGCTGCCGTCGCCGGCAACATCCCTCTTTTCCCCGCCGCCGTCAAGCGATAGCGCTGTGGGCCGCCGGCGGCTGCAACTGCCACGGGAGCGAGTTTTGCCTGTCGCTGCATTCTGCAGAAAATTTGCAGCCGGACTTCCCGTATAGATTGTAAAACGCAATGCCAAGCTAAGTTTCGGCCCGGAGTGTCCAGACACGATCGACCATTCGTCACAAGCCCCGTCCGGCGGATCGCGAGCACTAATGATTGCACGCGACTCGGGCAAATTTATGATGGGGACACATCTCCCTGTTTCCGAAGGGCGGGAGAGACCGGACGGCCCCCCAATTTAGCGTTGTATGGAAATCAAGAATTCTGCACCGCGCTCAGGACCGTGATGATAGGAAACCACAACGTCTCGCGGGTTTCCATGTCGAGGAAGCTTGCATGCCGGGTAAGGATGGCTCGGAACCCAGCACCGACTTCCCTCTCAGGCATGATCGTAAAGCCGCGCCGACGAAACCAAGGCCCGGTCCAAGGTGGAACACGAAAGGTCGCGAGCGTGACGGCCGTGGCGTGGCTGGCGCGGGCGTACGCGATCACCCCTTCGAGGAGCCGAGCCCCAACGCCGTGATTTGAGGCGTCTGGAAGAACGGAGATATTGGCCAGATACAGCGCTTCGTCCATCGGCTGGACAAGGGCTAAGCCTACAAGCGACTTCGATACCTCTGCGACAAAGGCGGTTCCCGAGATAAACCGGTCGGCCGCAATCGGCGGGCTTGCTGCCACGAATTCAAAGCCTGCGAGTGAAGCATAGACGATGCGCGCCTTCTTCTCGATCGCTTGGAGGGCCGGAATATCATCGGGCTCGCCCATCCGGACAATCATTCTTTGGCTCCTATCCGAAGCTACCAGTCAGTACTCTCTTTGCTCTCTTCTGCATAAGTCAAGATTTTTGCGAGGTTTGCTTGCCACAGCCCCGCCAATGGGTTATGTCTGCATAAGATATGACTGAAACTCACCCTGAAAAACGCCTCATCGGCCACGCTCGCGTCAGCACCTACGGGCAGATCCTCGACGCGCAACTTGACCAGCTTCGCGCCGCCGGATGCACCAGCCGGAACATCTACCGCGAGAAGGTGACCGGCACGCGGGCCGACCGGCGCGAGCTTCTCCGCATGCTCGACCGCCTCGGCCCCCGGCGACGTGGTAACGGTCACACGGATCGACCGGCTGGCGCGTTCGACCTTCGACCTGTTCGGCATCGTCAATCGCATCGTAGACGCGAAGGCGCAGTTTCGATCACTGGCCGAGCCGTGGGCCGACACCGGCACCAGCACCGGGCGCTTGGTGATCGCCGTGCTTGGCCGCCTCGCCGACGTGGAGCGGGATTTGATCCGCACCCGGACGGCCGAAGGCAGGAGCCGCGCCAAGGCCCAAGGGCGGCACATGGGACGGCCCCCTATCTCCCGGCGCAACGCAAGGAGGCAGCCAGCGCCGCGCACAGGGGCTACACTGCAAGAATTGGCCCACAGCTACAACGTCGAGATATCCACCATACGCCGTGTGACCCGTTCTGCCTAACCCAAGAAGATCGGCCCTTGCGCATCACGAGAGTAAGAGCGAAATACACAACCACGGAGGAAATCACCGGACCCCCATCATGGCGCGCAGCCGCACTTCTCAGCCACCGTCGAAGCAACCGGCACAGCTTTCGGTTGGCGACATGCAAAGCGCGCTTCCAAAACTACAGCGGCGAATTGACGAGATTGCCGCCATAGATCCGAACCGCGCGAGCGGCACCCGCACCCCAGAATTCGAAGCGATCAACGATGCCGTTAACGCGACGCTAATAGACATATTCGGTTAAGCCAGCATCGAGTATGACCGCTATAGCTCACGTCGGTTATACGCTGGCAGTTTTTACGTCGACGGCACGTCACCGCATGAGATTATCAAGGGGTACGAGGAAGGAAAGAAACGTGTTCTCGTAAAACTTGATTTAGCAGTAAAATTCATAAACGAAAGGCTGGCGGACCTCGGCGCTGGCACCCAAAGCGGCATACCACGTTCTCTTGCAGGCATCGACCTGCATCCTGCGATTGAGCAGGCGGCAGCGCAGCTATTTCGGGACGGTCACCTTGCGAACGCCGTCGAAAATGCGTGCAAAGCGCTGAACAGCTTGGTCCAGATGAAAAGCGGTAATTATCAACTCGACAACACAAAGCTGATGAGCGCCGTATTTAACAAAAATAATCCGACGTTAGCGTTTAACGAATTGAGCAACCAATCTGATAACGACGAGCAGGAAGGATTTATGCATTTATACATGGGAGCGTGCTTGGCATTCAGAAATCCGCGTGCGCATGACCTTACTGAAGATGAACCTGATATAGCATTCGGGATGATCCTCACCGTGAGTTTCTTGGCGAAGATGATCGATCATGCCACTACCAGACCGAACAAATAACGGCGAGCGGCAAAACCTATCGGCTATTTCACTACATGCTCTGCTGTTTTCCAGAAATCCCCGATTCCGAGCCATTTTTTTGGATCCCCGGTTATGCGCCTTAACGGAAGAGGCAGAGCAGTTGTGCGCTGGGCCACTGGCGGCCACAAGACCGATCAACCACCATGTGCCATATGACGCTAGAGCAGAAAAGCCACCTACCGGAATATCGGGGTTCGCTCGATCCCGCCGCAGTTGCGAAAGGCATGAATGCCGCAAATCGAAACGCCCGGCGTCTTGTTGCGGATGCAAAGCTTCTGCTCGATGGCGAGCGGTACCCGTCAGCCGCCGCCCTTGCTGCTCTGGCGATAGAGGAAAGTGGGCAAAGTGTCGATCTTGCGCGCCTTGGCGGTTGCTAAGTCGCCCGAGGAACTCCGCGCGGCATGGCGTCGATATCGGGATCACCGCTCAAAAAATGGCGCATGGATTCTGCCCTCACTTGCGGCCCAAGGGGCTCGCCAGTTACGTCACTTAGCCGAAACGGTCGAAAGAGATGCAGAACACACCGCCATCCTGAATTCGCTCAAACAGGTCGGTCTCTATACGGACTGCTATGGCAGTAATGCCCACTGGTCGGAACCGAGCGAAATTATCGACGGCGGTCTTGCTCGCACTCTTGTCGGCATCGCCGAGCTACTTTCAAAGGAGAAAGTCGTCTCTCCCCGAGAAATCGAACTCTGGGTTCGGCATCTTTCGCCACTATGGAACACATCGGAAAAGCCGCATGCTCTGATTAGATGGGCAACAGCCCTCCACCGAGAAGGCTTAAGCGATACCACTCCCGAGGAATTCGCGCGCTTCGTTCTCGGGGGCGTAGCTTCCGCTGACTGGAAATCTGAGCCTCCAACAACGCAGTAGATCGCCGCACGCTCCACGCCCGGCCGGCGATTTTCCATAGAGCGGATTACGCGACGCAGGCCGAAAGCGGGCGGCGCCCGGCGGCTGCCCGCTCGTCCGGTCAGCACCGACGTGGCGGTAGCGCCTCGGTGGGTGCGATGCTCGCCGGCACCGGAGGCGGACGGCCTAAGGCGCCTCAGCTCTTCGGGAAGTCGTAAAGCACCGCGGCGTTGTCGACGAGCATGCGGTTGCAGACCGCCTCGTCGGGGCGCCCAGTCGAGCATCAGATCGAAGAGGATCGCTTGGGCCGGAGATCGCCGGATCGGCGAGCGGGGCGCGGCTACGGTTTTGGATCGCCGTACCGTTCCAGCATGGCGCGGGCGATTTCCGGCGAGGAGGGCCAGTAGCCGCGCGGCGCGCCTGGGTTGCGCCGATAGCGGTCGAGCGCGTTCACATCCGGCTGCACCGCCTCGTCGCCGTCCATGAAGATCACGCCGACGGCGTCGCAAGGCAGCGTCGCGATGAAGCGCTCGGCGTCCTCGATCATCGACCGGATGCGGCGGTGCAAGAGGGGCACGTCGACCGGCCCCTCTGTCGCCAGCGCCTGAAACTCATCCGCCGTGAAGCGGCTGTGCCGCGTGATCTCGGCGAGCATCTCTTCCGGGGTCTCGCCCGGAAACTTGCCGACGGCCGCGCACACCACGGCGCCGAGCGGCAGAATCGTTTCGTGGATCGTGACCAGATCGATAATATCGCGCGGCTCGCGGCGGTCGGCTGCCGCAGCCGCCTTGTTGGTCGCCAGATCGACCGGATGGAGCACATAGCCGAACAGCTCGTCCGGCTGAGTCGGGAAAAACCGGAAGCTGGCGTCGGTCGCCCATTCGAGCTGCATCGCCTCGCTCCGGCGCACCACCGTCGCCTCGCGCCTGCCGGTGCGCACCCTCTCCCAGGCGATCGTATAGCCTCCCGCCGTCAGCGCCGCTGCATCGGCCTGCGATGCCGCTTCGAGCCGCTCTTCGGAATCGTGGAAGATGTCGATGTCGCCGGAAAAGCGGGGTCCGGCGCGGTTGATGGCGACGCCGCCGGCGATATAGCTGTCGGGGCTGCGCTGCGCCGCCAAGGTCCGCAGGACCTCGGACTGAAACCTACCGAGCGGCACGGCACAGCTCTTCGATGCGCTCCGCCAGCCGCCGACCGTCCATGCGTCCGTGCGTGCGCAGCGCCTTGGTGATCGCCAGGGCATCCCGCGCGGTCGGTGTCGCGACCGGCCGCATGCTCCACAACGCGAGCGTGCCGAACTCGCGGAAGGCGCGGTGGTACAGGTCGCGAATTTCTTCAGCTCTATCGTTGTTGGTCATGCGATCAACCATATCAACTGTGCAGAATACCACGATCTCGCTTCGTATGCGACTGGCCGCCTGACCACCCTCATCGCGGTTGCCGGGCTGGTCCGCCCTGCGATTTTGGAGGTTGCGCGGGGGCGGGGGGCTCCGCACCCTGCCTAGCAAATGGGCACAAATCCGGCCGAACCGGGTTTGCGCGCCTTCTCATTGCCTCCAGGCTATTTCGTGCCGAAGAGGCGGTCGCCGGCGTCGCCGAGGCCGGGCAGGATGTAGCCGTGGCCGTCGAGGCAGCGGTCGACCGCGGCGGCGACGATCGGCACTTCGGGAAAGACGCCCAGCACCTTGTCGACCCCCTCCGGGGCGGCGACCAGGCAGACGAACTTGATCGAGCGCGCCTGGAGCTCAATGAGCCGCGAGATCGCGGCCACCGCCGAGTTGCCGGTGGCGAGCATCGGGTCGCAGAGGATCACGTCGCGCTCGGCCAGATCGTCCGGCAATTTCAGGTAGTACTCGATCGCCTGCAAGGTCTTCGGGTCGCGGTAGATGCCGATATGCCCGACTCGCGCCGAGGGCAACAGGTCGAGCATGCCGTCGAGGATGCCGTTGCCGGCGCGCAGGATCGAAACGAGGCAGAGCTTCTTGCCGGCGAGCAGCGGGAAGCGGGCACGTTCGAGGGGCGTGTCGATCTCGGCGTCCTCGAGCGGCAATTCGCGCGTCGCCTCGTAGGCCAAGAGCAGGCTGACCTCGCGCATCAGCCGGCGGAACTCGGCGGTCGAGGTGTCGCGGTCGCGCATCAGCGACAATTTGTGCCGGACCAGCGGATGGTCGACGACGGTCAGGCATCCCTTTGATTGCAGCATGGTCGAGAAACCTCGCAAGCGACGCTCACAGCGCTTAGAATAGAGCATCTCCGGCGCCCGAAACGCACGATTACCCGGCAGGGAGGGGCGACAATGTCCATCGATGTCGCCGATTGGCTGCGCGGGCTGGGTTTAGGACAATATGCGCCGGCCTTCGCCGAGAATGATATCGACGGCGAAGTTCTGCCGGAGCTGACTGCCGACGACCTGACCGGCCTCGGGGTCACATCAATCGGCCATCGCCGCAGGCTGTTGGCGGCAATCGCCGCGCTGCGGGGCGATCGGTCGCCTGCCTCGGGGTCTGAACCGGCCGGCGACAGCCCCCCCTCCAGCCCTCCCCGGCGTGCGGGGAAGGGAGGGCGGGGGTGGTGCCGAACGCCGGCAGCTGACGGTGATGTTTTGCGATCTGGTCGGCTCGACCGAGCTCTCGTCGCGGCTCGACCCCGAGGATTTGCGCGAAGTTATCGCCGCCTATCATCGCGCCGTCGCCGAGGTTGTCGCCGGGTTCGACGGCTTTGTCGCCAAGTACATGGGCGATGGCGTGCTCATTTATTTCGGCTACCCGCGAGCGCATGAGGACGATGCCGAGCGGGCGGTCCGGGCGGGCTTGGGCGTCATCGACGCGGTCGGCGGCATCGAGGTCAAATCCGTCAAGCTCCAAACGCGCGTCGGGATCGCCACCGGGCTGGTGGTGGTCGGCGATCTGATCGGCGAAGGCTCCGCGCAGGAACAATCGGTCGTCGGCGAGACGCCCAACCTCGCGGCCCGGCTGCAAGCCTTGGCCGAGGCGGACGCGGTCGTCATCGCCGCGGGCACGCGCCGGCTGGTCGGCGATCTCTTCGAGTATCGCGATCTTGGCGCGATCGAACTGAGGGGTCTCACCGCGCCGATGCCGGCCTGGCAGGTGCTGCGCCCAAGTGTCGTCGCAAGCCGGTTCGAGGCGTTGCGCGGATCGGCCTTGACCCGGCTGGTCGGCCGCGACGAGGAGATCGAGCTGCTGTTGCGCCGCTGGACGCGTGCCAAGGCCGGCGACGGCCAGGTCGTGCTGATCTGCGGCGAACCCGGCCTCGGCAAGTCTCGTATAACCGCGGAATTGGAGGAGCGGCTTCACGAGGAGCCGTATTTCCGCCAGCGCTTTTTCTGCTCGCCCTATCGGCAGGACAGCGCGCTCTATCCGTTCATCGACCAGATCGGACGCGCAACCGGGTTCGCAGCCGCGGATCCGCCCGCTTCCCGGCTGGAGAAGCTCGAGGTACTACTGGCCCGCGGATCAATCTCGGACGAGGATGTGGCATTCCTCGCCGATCTGCTGTCATTGCCGGCTTCGGCGCGCCGCCCTCTGCCGAACCTCGCTCCGCAGCGAAAGAAAGAACGGACACTGGAGGCGCTGATCCGCCGGCTGGAGAGCTTGGCGAACCGGCGGCCGGTGATGGTGATTTTCGAGGACGCGCATTGGATTGACCCGACCTCGCGCGAACTGCTCGACCTCACCGTCGAGCGGGTCCGCAATCTGCCAGTGCTGCTGATCGTCACGTTCCGCCCCGAATTCCCGCCGCCCTGGATCGGCGAGTCGCATGTGACGATGCTGGTCCTCAATCGGCTGGATCGGCGCGACCGGGCTGCTCTTGTGACGCAGATTGCCGGCGGCAAGGGATTGCCTGACGACGTCATCGACCAGATCGCCGAGCGCACCGACGGTGTGCCATTGTTTGTCGAGGAGCTGACCAAGAGCGTGCTGGAGAGCGGGCTGCTGCGCGAGGAAGAGGATCACTACGTGCTCGACGGCCCCTTGCCGCCACTTGCGATCCCGACGAGTCTGCATGCCTCTCTGATAGCGCGGCTCGACCGTTTGGCGTCGGTGCGGCATGTGGCGCAGATCGGTGCGGCGTTCGGGCGTTGGTTCCGCTACACCTCGCTACGTGCGGTCTCCGGGCTTCCCGAAGACGAGCTGCAAGCCTCTCTCGCCCGGCTCGTCGCCTCCGAGCTGGTGTTCCAGCGCGGAACGCCGCCAGACGCGATCTACACCTTCAAGCACGCACTGGTGCAGGAAGCAGCCTACGGCACCTTGCTGCGCGATGCCCGGCAGCAATTGCACGGGCAGATCGCCGAAGCTATGGAGTCTCATTTTCCGGAGATGATGGACAGCCAGCCCGAGTTCTTCGCGCGCCATTACGTCGAAGCTGGTTTGGTTGAAAAATCGGTCTTCTTCTGGAGCAAGGCCGCTCGGAGGTCCGTGGCCCGCTCGGCGATGGAGGAAGCGGCTGCACAATTTCAAAAGGGATTGGATCAGCTGAAGCTGTTGCCGGACGATTTTGCACGTCAGCGCCAGGAGCTCGAATTAGGCAGTTCCCTGGGCGTGGCGTTGCGATTCATCAAAGGCCTGGCGTCGCCGGAAACGGGCCGTGCCCTTACCCGCGCCCGAGAACTGTGGGAGCAGTTGGGTTCTCCCTCGGAGTTCGTTCAGGTTCCCTATTGGCAGTCACTCCATCACCAGAATCGCGGCGAATTCGATCTGGCGCAGCGCTTGGACGAGAATCTGCTGCGTCTGAGCCGCAAGCGCAACGACTCCGCCGGGCTTGTTCTGGGTCACCTGTCCGCCGGCCGAACTCTGTGGTTGACTGGTAGGTTTACTTCATCCCGATCGCACCTGGAAGAGGCGCTTGCGCCTCATGATCCAATATCCAACCGCTTGCTTGCCGATCAGATCGCGACCCACCGCCACGCAGTAGGACAGGCATATTTGGGGAATGCACTTTTCTGTCTCGGCTTCCCGGACCAAGCGCTGGCACAGAGCACCGCAGTCATTGCCGAGGCTCGGAGGTTGGCTGATCCGACCTTGTTGGCCAGCAGCTTGTCGAGCGGCATCAGGTTGCTCTTGCTTGCCGGCCAAATCAGAGCCTTGGATGAGCGGGCAGACGAGCTGGTTGCGGTCGCGACCGAGCAGGGTTTCCCCCATTGGCGTGCGGAGGGAACCCTCTATCGCGGGTGGGCCAAGGTCAAAAATGGTGATGTGGCGGACGGCATATCGCTCCTCCGCAGCGGTTCACGCGCTTACCGCGCCACAGGGGCGGAGACATTTATGACCCATTACATCGCCCTCCTTGCCGGCGGATGTGAGGTCGCGGGTCAAATTGAAGAGGCGGTGACGCTATTGGATGATGCCCTGCAGATCGTCGAAAGGACCGGGGAGCAGTGGTTCGCGGCAGAACTGAACCGGTACAAAGGCGAGCTGCTGCTGCGGCAAGGTCATTCCGAGGCCGCCGAGGAACTCTTTCGCAAAGCTCTGAGCATCGCCGTGGACCAGGAGGCCAAGCTCTGGGAATTGCGCGCCGCCATGAGCCTCGCCCGGCTCCGGCGCGACCAGGCCCGCCCCGCCGAAGCCCGCGACCTTCTCGCGCCAGTTTACGGCTGGTTCACCGAGGGCTTCGACACACAAGATCTAAAAGAGGCGAAGGCGCTGCTCGACGAACTCGGGGGCGCCCGATGGACATAGTGGCGTGGCTGCGCGGCCTCAGCCTCGAACAATATGAGCCGGCGTTTCGCGACAACGAAATCGATTGGGAGGTGCTGCCCAAGCTGACGTCGGAGGATCTCAAGGAGATCGGCGTCGTCGCGATCGGCCATCGCCGCAAGCTGCTCGAAGCCATTGCCGCGCTCGGCGCCACGGTGCCCGCCGTGGTGACCGCGGCCTCCCGCGACGCACCGGCGCCGGCTGAGGCCGAGCGCCGGCAGCTGACGGTGATGTTCTGCGATCTGGTCGGCTCGACGGCGCTGTCGACGCGGTTATGACCCGGAGGATCTGCGCGAGCTGATCGGCGCCTATCACCGCTGCGGTCGCCGATACGGTCGGCCGCTTCGCCGGCTTTGTCGCCAAGTACATGGGCGACGGGGTGCTGATCTATTTCGGCTATCCGCAAGCGCACGAGGACAATGCCGAGCGGGCGGTGCGCGCCGGGCTGGCCGTGATCGAGGCGGTCGGCCGATTGCTCGCGCGGCAGGAGCCGTTGAGCGTGCGGCTCGGCGTCGCCACCGGGCTCGCCGTGGTCGGCGATCTGATCGGCGCGGGCGCGGCGCAGGAGCGCGGCGTCGTCGGCGAGACCCCGAACCTCGCAGCCCGGCTGCAGGGTTTGGCCGCGCCGAACACCCTGGTCATCGGCGAAGCGACGCGCCGGCAGATCGGCGGATTGTTCGATCTGGAGGATCTCGGACCGCAAGCGCTCGCCGGCTTCGCCGAGCCGCAACGCGCCTGGCGGGTCATGGGCGAAAGCGGCGTGGTAAGCCGCTTCGAGGCCTTGCGCTCGGCGGACGACGCCGCTCGTCGGGCGTGACGAGGAAATCGAGCTGCTGCTGCGCCGCTGGCAACAGGCGAAGAGCGGCGAAGGACGGGTGGTGCTGATCTCCGGCGAGCCGGGCATCGGCAAGTCGCGGCTCACGGCGGCGCTTTCCGAGCACATCGGAACCGAGCCGCATACCCGCCTGCGCTATTTCTGCTCGCCGCACCACCAGGACAGCGCGCTCTATCCCTTCATTGCGCAGCTCGAACGCGCCGCCGGGTTCGCCCGCGACGACACGGTCGAAGCCAAGCTCGGCAAACTGCGGGCATTGCTCGCGCCGGGCACGCGGGATGACGACGATATCGCGCTGTTGAGCGAGCTGCTTGTCATTGCCGAGTTCCGCCGCGGACCTCAACCTCAGCCCGCAGCGCAAACGCGAGAAGCTGTTCGAGGCACTGCTCAACCAGCTCGAAGCCGAGGCGCGGCGCCGGCCGGTGCTGATGGTGTTCGAGGACGCCCACTGGATCGACCCGACCTCGCGCGAATTGCTGGATCTGACCGTCGACCGGGTGCGGCATCTGCCGGTGCTGCTGGCGATCACCTTTCGCCCCGAATTTCAGCCGCCCTGGGGCGGCCGCGCCCACGTCACGAGTTTGACGCTCAATCGGCTCGGCGAACGCGACGGCGAGGCGCTGGTGCAGAAGCTGGCCGGCAATGCCGCGCTCACCCCTGATATCGTCGCCGAGATCGTCGAGCGCACCGACGGGGTGCCGCTCTTTGTCGAGGAGCTGACCAAGGCGGTGCTGGAAAGCGCCGCGCAGGGCGACCGGGTTGCTACGGTGCTGGGAGCGGCATCGCTTGCCGCGCTGTCGGTGCCGGCGACCTTGCATGCCTCGCTGATGGCGCGGCTCGACCGGCTCGGGCCGGTCGCCAAGGAGATCGCGCAGATCGGCGCGGTGCTCGGCCGCGAGTTTGCCTATGAGCTGATCGAGCCGGTGGCGCAGCGTCCCGAGCGGGAATTGCAAGCCGCGTTGGATCAGCTCGGCGATGCCGGGCTCCTGTTTTGCCGCGGCATTGCTCCGCACGCCTCCTACCTGTTCAAGCACGCGCTGGTGCAGGACGCCGCCTACTCGACGCTTGCTGCGCGGGCGCCGGCAGGAATTGCATGCGCGCGTCGCGGCGGCGCTGGAAGAGCATTTCGCCGATCTCGTCGAGCGCCAGCCCGAGTTGCTCGCCCATCACCTGACGGCTGCCGGCAACACCGAGCGCGCGGTCGATCAATGGCTGAAGGCCGGCCAATATGCCGCCGAGCGCTCCGCCCATCTTGAAGCGATCCGCCATTTCGACCGCGGTCTTGCGGCGTTGGGGGCACAGCCCGAAGGTCCGGCTCGCGACGGACGGGAGATTGAGTTGCAATTGGCCCGCGGTCTGTCGCTGTTCACGACCGAAGGGTTCGCTGCCCGCGGGGCGACCGAAATCTACACCCGCGCCTCCGAGCTCGCCGAGCAGCGAGGCGATCCCCGCCAACAATTCATGGCAGTCTACGGCCTATGGCAGTCGGCCAACGGCGGCGGCAGAACGCGCGAATGCCGCAAATTCTCGGACCGGCTGCTACAATTGACCGAAGGCACCGGGGATGACGGATTATACCTGCAGGCTCATCACAGCGCCTGGTCGACCTGTCTGTACGCCGGCGAGCCGGCGGCAGCCCGCAGCCACAGCGAGATCGGGCGCCAGCTTTACGATCCGGAACAGCACCGCTCCCATCGCCTGCTCTATGGCGGGCACGATCCCGGTGCTTGCGCGCGCTACATAGGCGCGCAGGCGCAGTGGCTCTTGGGGTATCCCGAGGAGGCGCTGGCGCTCGAGGGAGAAGCAGTGGCCTTGGCCGAGCGGCTCGCTCACCCGTTCAGCCTCGAACTGGCCCTGCTTTGGAACGCGTTACTCCGCCTCGAGCGCCGAGAACCGGAATTGGCGCTGCAACGGCTTGACGCGGCAGAGACGCTGGCGGCCGAGCAGCGGCTGGGGTTTCTCTATGAGCCGCGGTTCGCGCGCGGCGCCGCCTTGAGCGCCCAGGGAGCGCTCGAAGAGGCCGTCGCCTGTTTACGCGAGGGGCTTGCCAGCCGGCTCGGTGCACTGACGTTTCGCCCCTTCGGGCTTGCCAGCCTGGCGGAAGCGCTGACGCAGCAGGGCGACTACGACGCGGCTCTTGAGGCGACGAGGGGCGGGCAAAGGCTACAGGAAGAATACGACCAACGCCGGTGGGAGGCGGAACTTCATCGCCTCGAAGGCATCGCGCTGTTCGGTCTCAACAGGCTTGAAGAGGCCAAGACGCCCTCGAAGAGGCGCTGCGCGTCGCGCGAAGACAACAGGCGAAGTCCTACGAGCTGCGCGCCGCGACGAGCCTCGCCCGGCTGTGGGGCGAACAGGGCCGGCGGACCGAGGCGCGCGATCTGCTGGCACCCGTCTACGGCTGGTTCACCGAGGGCTTCGACACCGCCGACCTGAAGGACGCAAAGGCGCTCCTCGATCAGTTGCTGTGAAGCGGCCACCCGCACCTTCAAGACGAATTTCGACGATGGGCACGAGCCTGCGGTCCGCGCCCCGAACGACGCACGAGCAGCGCATTCGAGGCGGTACAACCGGACAAGATTCCGGGTCGCTCTAGAATAAAGTCCCGTCGCTGACGACCATGAGCGGCGGGCTGCCGTGCGGGCGGCGCTCGAAGGCGATTTTGCGGCCGGCGGCCCAACTGCCGCCCTCCAGCACTTTTGCCAGCGGGAAATCGGCGGCGTTCTTGCCGAGCCGCCGGCGCACGCGCTCGGCAAGTCGATCGAGCAAGGTCACGGTCAATGCCCGCCATTCGACGACGGGCTCGCTCCAGGCGTCGAGCGGGCGATGCAGGAGGCCGGAGTCGCGCGGCTCGATTACGCCGCAGTCAAGAAAGAGGCCGCCGTTCCGATATTCGGCGAGGCCGGTCAGCCCGTCGATCCCGGCGACCCGCACCCCGGCCGCCTCGAGTGGCTCGATCAGCGAGTAAGCGAGCCATTGGCTGAGCTTGTGGAACGGCACGAGCCCATCGCCGGCGACCGCGGAATGGCGGCCGCAATCGCCGAGCGAAACGCCGCCGAGGCTGATCCTTCCGAGCCAGATCGGGCCAAACACCAAGAGCAGGGTGCGCAGGATCTCGTCGGCCGTAAGCGGTTCGCCGCGCGCGGCCCAGCGGTCGTAAAGATTGCCGAGGCGGTCCAGCGAGCCGGCGCAGACCTCTCCCGCCCGGCGCAGCAGCAGCGCGCGCCCCTCGATGCCGGCGAGCGGGTTCTCTGGGCCGTGCTGAAAGGCGGCGCCGAGCGCATCCGGGGTGATCCGGGACAATACAGCGGCGTCGGCGCGCCACGGGTCGGCCGGATCGGCGGAGAACAGCCCTCCTTCCATCGCCCGCAGGCTCGCCACCGCCAGCCCCTCGGAGCGCGACAGCACGAGGCCGGTCTCGGCCTCGCGGTAACGCCAATGCGGGCCGGCGCCAGCGTCGAGCAGGACCGAGACGATGGCGAGGTCGATCCGCGCCCGCGCAGCTTGCGCCATGTCGGCGCCGGGGGCCACCAACGCCGCGCGATCGATCCCGCCGGCCGAAAAATGCCGCCAGCGGCTGTGATAGGGCACGTCGAGATCCGGGTAGCGCCGCCGGGTGATGTCGGCGACGCGGCGGGCGGCTTCGTCGAGGCGGTCGGGGACCAGGCGGAAATGGTGCGTGTCGCCGCGCCGGGCGGCCTCGCTCACGACGGCGCAGCGTTCGCGCACCGCGGCGGCGCTCAACAGCGCCGCTGCCGCCTCACTCGCCGAGCGCACGGCCCTTGGCGATATGCAGCTCGCTCAGATCCGGGACCCCGGAGGGCGCAAAATAGCCGGCCGCCTTCTTCGCCTCGATCTCGACCGTGGCGTCGAGCGGCACCAGCCGCTCCGGGATCGCGACCTGCTCGACGATTTCGATCCCCTGCTCTTCGAGGGCGGCTTTCTTGATGTTCGACATCGACACCCAGCGGTCGATGCGGCGGATGCCTAGCCAGTGGAACACGTCCGGCATCAATTCCTGAAAGCGCATGTCCTGGACGCCGGCGACGCATTCGGTGCGGCGGAAATAGGTGTCGGCGCGGTCGCCACCCTCCTGCCGCTTGCGCGCGTTGTAGACCAGGAACTTGGTGACCTCGCCGAGCGCCCTGCCCTCCTTGCGGTTATAGACGATGATCCCGACCCCGCCCTGTTGTGCGGTCTCGACGCAGACCTCGACCCCGTGCACCAGATAGGGCCGGCAGGTGCAGATGTCCGAGCCGAACACGTCAGAGCCGTTGCATTCGTCGTGGACGCGGCAGGCGATCACCGTCTGCGGCTCGGCGATCAGTTCGACCGGCCCGAAGAAGTAAAGGGTCGTACCGCCGATCGGCGGCAGCAACACTTCGAGGTCGGGCCGGGTGACGAGCTCCGGGAACATCCCGCCCGTCTCCTCGAACAGGGTGCGCCGCAGATCGGACTCGGCCACGCCGAACCGGGCGGCGAGGCCGGGCAGGTGCCAGACCGGATCGATCGCCGCCTTGGTGACGCGGATCTCGCCATTGTCGAGCAGCACCCGCCCGTCGGGCCGCAACCCGCCGGCGGCGGGCAAGAGGCGCAATTCCGGCATCGCGATCCGGGCCGTCGTGACCGCGATGGTCGGGCGCGCGTCGACCCCGGCCCGAATCCGGTCGGCGAAGACCTCGCCGACGAGGTGGCCCCAGGGATCGAGCGAGACGATCTTCGCCGGGTCGGCCCATTGCGGACGCGGCGCGACCAGCGCCGCGGGCGCGGTGTCTGTCAGATCAGGGCGATGATCGCGGGCCAAGGCGTGGGTCGCCACCGCGAGCGCGCGATAGACGGCATAGGCGCCGGAATAGGAGCCGATTGTGTTGCGGTGCCGCGGCTCGGCCGGGCTCGCGACGACGGGGCCGCGCTCAGCCGGGTCGGCAGCACCCCAGCGCAGCGGAACCGCACCCTCACCGACGCTCCCCGGATGGGAGGTGAGTCGAATGTGACGCGGTACCGTGCTCTCCATGCCGCCTTCCGCGGGAAACCCCAGAAAATGGACACGCGGACGGGGATATCAATCCCCTGCAGCTCGCCGGCCAGCCCCACGCGGCTGCTGTGCGACCCGTGGCCCGAGCTCGGCGGCGGCGACCCGGCGCCGGGGTGTCGCTTCCCCGCGGCATCGGGCTCGGCTACGATGGAGAGGCGTCGTCGGCCGATACCGGGGGACATCCCAATGAGCGATTACGATCTGGTGATCCGCGGCGGCACCGTAGCGACGGCGTCCGACACCTTCGCCTGCGATGTGGGCGTCAAGGATGGCGTCGTCGCCACCCTCGGCCGGGGCCTCGGGCCAGGAGCCCGCGAAATCGACGCCGGCGGAAAGCTGGTCCTGCCGGGCGGCATCGACAGCCATTGCCATCTCGAGCAGCGCTCGTCGGCCGGGGTCGTGTGTGCCGACGATTTCTACAGCGGCACCGTGGCGGCGGCCTTCGGCGGCACCACCACGGTAATCCCGTTCGCCGCCCAGCACCGCGGCCAGTCGCTGCGGCAAGTCGTTCAGGAATATCACGAGGCGGCGCGGCCCAAGGCGGTCGTCGACTACGCCTTTCACCTGATCATCTCAGACCCCTCGGAGCAGGTCATGGGCCAGGAATTGCCGGCGCTGATCCGCGACGGCTACACCTCGTTCAAGGTCTACATGACCTATGACCTCTTGCAATTGAACGACGGGCAGATGCTCGACATCCTGGCATTGGCGCGGCGCGAGGGGGCGCTGGTCATGATCCATGCCGAGAATTACGACATGATCAAATGGCTGACCGCACGCTTGCTGGAGCGCGGGCTGGGCGCACCCCGCTACCATGCGGTGAGCCACGCGAGGCTCGCCGAGGGCGAGGCGACCAACCGCGCGGTGACCTTGTCGCAGCTCCTCGACGTGCCGATCCTGATCGTCCACGTCTCGGCCGCCGAGGCGATCGAGGTGATCCGCAACGCCCAGACCAGGGGCCTCAAGATCTACGGCGAGACCTGCCCGCAATATCTGTTCCTGACCGCCGACGACATCGCCAGGCCGGGGGTCGAGGGGGCGAAATTCTGCTGCAGCCCGCCGCCGCGCGACGAAGCCGCACAGCAGGCGGTGTGGGCCGGCCTTGAAAACGGCACCTTCCAGGTGTTCTCCTCCGACCATGCCCCCTACCGCTTCGATGCGTCCGGCAAATTGCCAAAGGGCGACAAGACCACCTTCAACGAGATCGCCAACGGCGTCCCCGGCATCGAATTGCGCCTCCCGCTCTTGTTCTCCGAGGGGGTGCAGCAGGGCCGGCTCGACCTCAACCAATTTGTCGCATTGACCGCGACCAACCACGCCAAGCTCTACGGGCTCTATCCGAGGAAGGGCACGATCGCGGTAGGCAGCGACGCGGACATCGCGATCTGGGACCCCGAGTTCGAGACCACGGTCACCGCCGGCCTATTGCACGACAATGTCGGCTATACCCCCTACGAGGGCCGCCAGCTCAAGGGCTGGCCGGTGACGGTGCTGAGCCGCGGCCGGATCGTCGTCGAGGACGGCAAGCTACTCGCCCAGCGCGGCAGCGGCGCCTTCCTTCCTTGCGCCCTCTCCGACGCCGCCAAGCCGCTCGGCCGCGCCACCCCCGAGCTCGCCTTCGCCGCCAAAAACGGCGCGCCATTGGTGTGACGCACCAAAGGCAAGAGTAGGATCAGAGCCGATTCGCGGGGCCCGGCGGGCGGGTCCGGGGACCTTCGACCGCCCGCCGGATTTCACCGCATCTCGGATTTCAACGCTTGCCGGATTTCACTGCACCGCCGGCAGGGTTGCGGGGTTGCCGGTGTTGACGCAGGTCGGATGGCCGAACCCGCTGGCGCTGATACCGGTGCCGCCATTCGGATTGGCCGTAATGTCGAAGATGATGTTGTCGGGGTGCGTGGCATCGGCCCCGGGCACCACCCCGATGCCTGCCAGATAGTCGAGTTTCAGATTGTTGCGGACATGCCATGCGACAAAGTGATCGGTGCAGGACTGATCGCCGCTGACCCCGACGGCGCCGATTTTTCTGCCGCCGGATTTGTATAAGGCGAGCCCGCCGCCGAACACGTTGACCCCGCCGACCCGCTCGCCGACCAGCGGGTCACCCGGGGTGCCAAACTGCTGCGCATTCCCTTGGTAAGCGATGGCCGGATCGACCGGGTTGCTGTGCTGCAGACCATAGAGGCTGCCGCCGGGCTGCACCGCGGAGTAGAGATTGGCGGTCGACAACGCCAGGCCGTTGGGAAACAGGCTGGTCGCCGGGGGCGCGCCCTTGCTCAGGCTGAAATCGTTGGCGGTGTTCGCTTTTTGCGCCGAGATCACGCGGCTGCCGAGCCACTGGTCGGTGTAGCGGCCGCCCGAAAATGCGACGGCGCAGACCGTCCCGTCATTGGCGACGAGGGTGGCCCACATATTGAACCCGAGACCGCCATTGCCGCTCGCGCCGACGGCGCCCGCCAGCGCCGATTGCAGCTGTCCCCAGCTCGGCAGGCCGGCGCAGGCGCCGCCATCCGCCAGCGCCGGGAAGGCGAGCGCGCAACCGGCGAGGCCGATCGAGGCGGCCAGCATCTTGCGTCCAATCTTCATTCTTTTCTCCAAAAATTGCTTGGGGTTTGCCGAGGCCGTCTGCGAACCCATCGCCAGCCGGCAGCAGCCGTTGCCGCCGACCGGCAACATCAGAGCTTAGCCGCTATTGACGGAAAGGGCAATTTCGATCAAGCCGATCGCGCGTTACGCGAAACCCACAGGCCTGTCTGGGCCGGCAGATCACGGTCACCGCGTCAACGGCTGATTGACATCGACCTGCCGCGACGGCTCGCGGCCCTTGTAGGCCTCGACCAGACGGGTGCGGAACTCCGAATCGCCGGCGAAGAACATGTGGCTCTTCAGATCGGTGAGCCCGTGGTAGGGCAGCTCCTGCTGCCCTGTGAAGCTGCCTCCGGGCGGCAGGTGGGCGCTCGCCCAATCGGTTGCCCCCTTTGCCGATTCGGCAGCCGCGGCGGTGTTGACGCCCTTCGACAAATCCTGAAAGACCGCGAAGCGATCGGACGGGGCGCCGCTGACCACGGCGCCGGGATGGCCCTTGACCCATTTGTCAAAAGCATCGCCCTTGGCAAACGGCTTGTAGCCGATCACGCCAAAGCTGTCGAGCAGGCTCGGCGCGCAGAACGTGCCGCAATTGAAGAAGACTTGCAGCGCGCTCATCGCGACATCGTTCTGGCCGATATTGCAGGCCCGAACATCGACCCGGGCCAGGGATTTTTGCTGCACCTTTTCGATCAGCGATTTGAAGGTCTTGTAGGCGGCGGCGGTCATCTTCAGGATCTTCGCCGTTTCGTCGTCGGAATCCTTGCCCTCCTGGTTGCGCCGGATCGCCTGAAGCGCATCGAATTCGAGGTGCACGTCCGACTTCTCGTCGCCGATCGAGAGGCTCAGCCCCTGCTTGTTGCCATGGGCGGCGATCAGCACATTGCCGCCGGCCGGCACCTCGCCGGCAATCCTGGTGAGCAATTCGTCGACGTGCTTTGTTTTCAGGCCCGCCGGCTTGCCGGTTCTGAGCCAATTTGTCGAATCGTCCGACGGGGTGGGCTCTACCGGGAACATGACGTAATAGGGGATCGCCGCGCCGGTCAGTGTGGGATGGATGAAAAGCGGTGTCGTCGCCATGGTGCGTGGGTCTCCTTCTTCCGCCGGGGACGAGAACGGGCGTGACTTCGCCGAGTTCCCTCGCGCGGGAACCTGATGTCAAAAGGGTTGGAGCGGCGGGCCGCCGACGGTTACCGCATCGAGGAGCCCCGGCCGCCGCCGTCGGGGCGCGCGAGCCGCAGTTCCGCCTGTTAACCCTGTTAATACTGGGAAAAAACAGGAGGCGGCCGGCGCAAATGCCGGAGAAACCCTCGCTTGCCCGCGGATGGAACCAGCGAAACCAGGGCGAAAATCGTCTCTTCGTGCCGGCGCAAGACATCCTTATCCGAAAGAAGCGGCGCAGGGCCGCACCGAAGATTTCGATACCACGCCATTGCGGCGATTTTCGGGAAGCGGATAGCGGATAAGGACGCACCGCGCTGATCCGGCCGATCTCATTCGTTCACAAGCTCTGCCGGGTTGATATTTGGCCTCGTCGCGGCGATATCGACCAGTCGGATCGACCAATCGGAGAACGGGTGGATGGCGCGCGAAATCCAGGCCTCCGAGGCTAAAACCCACCTTCCCCGATTGCTCGATGCCGTCGAGCGCGGCGAGACCATCATCATCACTCGGCACGGCCGCCGCATTGCTCGAATTGTGCCGGAGGTGGAGCGCCGGCAACAGGAGATCGACGAGGCGATCGCCGACATCAAGGAATTGGGGCGGGAGATCGCGAGAAAGCACGGGCGAGCGAGCATCGAGGAGATCATTTCCTCCATTCATGAAGGGCATAAATATTAGTGTTCGTGCTCGATGCCTCGGCGACCATCGCCTGGGCGCTGGAGTCGATCGACGTGCTGCCCAGGCACGGGAAAGGATGACGGGCGATCACGCTCTCGTCCCCGCGCTGTGGTGGTTCGAGGTACGCAATGCGCTCGTGGTCAATGAACGTCGCGGTCGGCTGATCGAACGAGAGACTTCACGTTTCTTGCGACGCCTCGGCCAGTTGGCCATCACCGTTGATCGATCGCCGGACGAAGCCGCCGTAATGGCCCTCGCCCGCCGCCACCGCCTCACCGTCTACGATGCCGCCTACCTGGAGCTTGCGCTCAGAGAAGCGCTGCCACTGGCGACCCTGGATGCGGCGCTGAGCGCCGCCGCGCAGGCCGAGGGTGTGACGTTGATCGGTAAGGAAACAGGTTAAGCCGGCATTCTTGTGCGTGTCGCCTAGGGCGATGGACGAAGACGATCGGCGAAGTCACCGATCTTGCGACGCGCGTTCGAGGTTGAGCGCCAACAGCCGCGCCAGCGCTTCCTCCTCGGGCAGATCGGCGGGCCAGCCATAGGCGGCGGCGACCGCGGCGTCGAGGTCGCGATGCGCGTTGTCGAGCCAGGCCGGCCGCTCGTTGTAAAGATTGGTCAGGGTGCGGGTCTTCAGGGTCGCCGCGGCTTTCGGGCTGACCGGCACGATGCGGTCGGGAAAGCCCGGCACCACCTCCGGCACGCGCTCGACCAGATCGGGCGGGTTCAGCCACGCCTCCCGCAACTCGTTGAGCCGCCGCGCCGCCTCGGCGATCGCAACCGCGCGCGGATCGTCGGCATATTCGACGGCCGCTGGATGTTCGGACGTCAGCCCTTCGGGAAAGGGAAAGGTCTCGAAAGTCGTGGTAGGTGTGTATCGGGGTTCGTTCCTAAGCCGGTGCCAGGAAGGCGAAGTGCCCACATTTGGTGAAAACGGCTTTGTAGTATGCCGAAGCTGGTGTCATCGTCTGCGGGCAATCACAATGAGCTGGTGATCCGGGCAGACTATTCGCGGAAACCAGCAAAAAACGCGATGTTTTGTGAGACGTTGGCGTCGCGATGTACCGACTGTAGTGTCCGAAAGTTCGCCCCACATGTCGGGTCTTGGTCGTCGTGCCGCCACCAGCAGCGCGCATAACCGCGTTCTCGTCGCGCAACTTGCGGTCTCGCGCTTGACTTTGGCCACGGAATATGCGAAGGGTGCTTCGTAAAGCGCAACCTCTCGTCTCATTCATTTCCCAGCCGAAATCGATGATCCAGCGGTCCGATGCCCGGCGAGTGAGGTCCATACCGTTTATCCACGGCCTTAAGACATCGGAGTTGGGACAGCCGTTGGGATTGAGCGGCAGTTGCAGCCACTCGGCGTGCCAGATCGCCCGGTATATCGAAAGCCCCGCCCTTGGTGTCGCCCATAAACGCGACGCCCCGTGTTCTCAGTGAAGCCGCCGCGCGGTGAGTCAGATCGCTCGGCGAAGCGGTCAGGTCGGGGTTGATGCGCTCGACCGGATTTCCGTCTAGTCGAGGTTGGACTGCCTCCTCTGATGCTCGCTGCGCAGAAGCAAACCAGCGAAACCCGTACGGCAACTCCGTCGAGAACCCACGGTTCATCATCCCAGGCATCGAAGATCATGCCTTCGCGACGATGCGGTCTAGGACACGGCGATTAGCTCCGCCGCGGATCGAATTCGTCGCGACCAAGCCGGCGCGCTTCAATCGCCCTTCGCGCATCCGCTTCCCAGGCTTTGCGAACCAGTACACGACGAGGTCGGCTTCCGCCGGCACCCGGCCGGCAAAGGCGGCGAACAGCCGGTCGACATAATCGTCGCCAACGCTGTGCGCATCAGCTTGCCGCCCAGGAACGGCGGGTTGCCGACTACCACATCCGCTTCCGGCCACTGCGCTGTCGTTGCCGCTCTGCGTGAGCAGCGCGTCCGCCCGCACGATCCCGTCGAGCTTGCCGAGGATCGGCCGGCGCTTGAACTCCAAGCCCTTCTGCAACTGCCATTGCAGTTCGGTGATCCAGACCGTCAGGCGGGCCAATTCGGCGGCGTAGCTGTTGATCTCGATGCCCATCACCGCTTCCGGACCGACCCGGAACTCGTCGCGCGGCAAGCCCGATCGCCGCGGCATCGTCCGCCACCGCCAGATCGAAATCCTTCAGCGCGCGAAGCGACAGGGCGAGAAAATTGCCCGAGCCGCAGGCCGGGTCGAGGACGCGATAGCGGCCGAGGCTTGTCCGGAAATCGCGCATAGAGGCCGCGCGCCTTGGCCAGCAGCCTGCCTTTCTCGGCCGGCGTGCGCGCCCGTGCGCGCCGCTCTTCCGCCTCCCTGATTTCCGCCTTGATCCGCTCCCATTCCCGGCGCAGCGGCGCCACCACGACCGGCTCGATGATCTTCATGATCGTCGCTTCGTCGGTGTAGTGGATGCCGACGCCGCGGTCCGCCGCCGGTGCGTTGAAGAGTTGCGGCTGTGTGTGGTCTTCGGGGTCCGGCGCGTCGAACAGGCTCGCCATCTCGGCGCGCTTCTTATCGTCGAGGCCGCCCTCGAACAGTGTTCCGAAAATCGTCGGGTCGATTGCCCTCCAGTCGAGCCGCGCTGCGGTCGTCAGATCGCGGACCGCAAAGATGCCGAGCGGCAGAACGTCGTCGTCGTCGAACAGGCCACCATTGAACCAAGGGATTGCAGCCGTCCCGAAACGCCCGTTGCGGTTCGCCATGGCGCGGAACAGGTCGCGCAGCATTGGCTCGAAATCGTCCGGACGCTTTACCGACTCATCGAGGATGTCGGCGAAAATGCGGTCGGGCAAGAGCTCGATGTCCTCGGCGAACAGGCAGAACACCAGCTTGTTGATGAAATGGGCGACGCGGCGTTCGTCGTAATGCTGGCGCAGCCGCACGGCGATATTGGCGAACTTGGCCGCCGCCTCTGCCGTAACGCCCTCTCGCGTCGCGGTCGGGCAGCAACCGCTCCGGATGAAGAAAGCAGTTGCGCAGCAGGTCCCGCGCCTCGACGGAGGGCAGATCGGATAACGGAATGACATGCTGCTGCGCGATCGTGTTGGTGAAATTGGTGTGGACCCGGATCTCCTGCATGTCCGAGACAATCAGCAGCGGCGGGTTCTCGAGAGCGTCGGCGTATTGCTTCAATTGCGCATAGGCTTGAACCAGATTGCTGCGCTTGCCTTGTATTCCCAGGCGAAGCAATGTCGCTTCCAGACATCGGCAAAGCCGGCGGTGTCGCCGATCTTCCGGGTCGCTTTCTCGAAGGTGTATTCGGTGCCGTGCCGATCGACGTCGGCGGGCTTCGGCACCCCGAGGAGGGCGCACAGATCGAGAAAATGCTCCTGAGCGGCCGAGCGCTCGGTACGCGTCGTCCCGCGCCATTTGGCGATGAATTCCTCAGGTGACATTTTCGATCATCGATTGTGCGTCTCGCATCGGCAAGCATGGCGGGCTTTGGTTGTGCGCATCAGGCGCGTCCCGCCCACGAAGGGCGCGGTCTCACACCAAAAATACTTGGCGGGTGGCGCAGGGTGATGGCGGAACTCAATTGGTCAGGGTCGAGCGGGTTTCACTCCGCAAGGGAGCTGCTACCTCGTCCATGTCAATGCGCTCGCTCGCTATGGCCTCGCGGAAATGATCGTCGATGGTCTGCCAATCGACGAGATCGACCCGGTAGGGCAGATCGCTTTCGCGGAACGCCTCGGTGAGACACGCGATTTCGTCGAGCGTTAGAGGCCGTCCGGCATCAATCGCCAGATCGAGATCGGAATACCGCCGCGCCCGGCCGGTGGCGCGCGAGCCGAACACACACACCCTGGCGTGGCGCGGCAAATGCGCATCAAGGATTTCCAGCACGATCCGACGGTGATCCGGCAGCAGCTCCAGGGTTGCTGAGAGGGTCATGCGAGCCGCCGTTGCAATTCGGCGCACAGATGCTCGGCCTCTCGCAGAAACTCCGGGATTGCCGCGAGCACCGCCAGAGCCGCTTTCGCATCGTAGACATGGCTCGTGCGGCCGCGCATCTCGCGAAAGCGCCGCCAAGCCGGCCAGTTGGCGCGCAGCAGGCCTTGCGCATTTCCGGCGCGGATCAGATCGGCAAACGGCATCCGCTCGAATTCGTCGGGCGACGCCGCGGTGTCCCTGAGATAGCGCCTGAGCATCTTGTGGCTCAGCTCATAGGTGAACTCGAAGCGTTGGATCAAGCCGTCGCGCAGCTGTTCGTCGGCCGGCTCCCGTTCGCAGCGGTCGAGGCCCTCGCGCAGCCGCTGCACGGCGTTGGCGAGCGCGGTCGCGTCGAGCTTCACCGGGTTTCCTCGTTCGAGCGTGAGGTTCCGATGGTTTTATACGTCAGCGATCCGAGCCCGGTAAATCTTGCGCTTACACCGAAAAGTATTTGGCGTGGGGGTGATGGAGGATGATAGCGTCGCCTCGGGATCGCGCTATTCGTCGACGGCGACGCCCGGCCCGCCGCTCAACGCCAATCGGCCCGTTGCTTGCGCGCCGCGCCTCCCGGTAGACCTCGCGCGATTCATGCTCGCTCAACCCGAACTAGCGCGCGCCGGCTCCTTGACGCGGACAAGAAACGCGACGCCGTCCTGAAACCGAGGGTCGTTCATCGCCTCGTCGAGGGCGGACGGTTCGGGGACCGGTTCGCCGGTCTCGCGCATCACCGCGATGTGCCCGCTCAGCGCCTCACACGCCATCTCTTTGGCTTCGTCGAGCGTCCGGCCCGCAGTGATGCAGCCGGGAAAATCAGGAAAGCTGACGCCGAAATCGCTGCCGGGGTCTTTGTGAATGATCGCGATGTAATCCATGGCGGTCGTTCGTCAGCGCAGTTTCAGGTTGGCCTGATGTTCGATGGATCGCAGGGTTCCGGTCGGGATGTCTCGCCTCGGATGCGGCACGGTGACCACGCCCGGCTTTGTCGGATGCTTGAAATGATGGTGACTGCCGGTCACTCGAACCAGTTGCCAGCCGTCTTTTTCGAGCGCCCTGACGATCTCCCTGCTGCGCATCCTCGAACAGCATACATATCGTGCATATCAGGGCAATGCCGCGGCGCTGTGCTGTCTTGCGGGCAAGGCCGTCGCCTCACACCGAAAAATATTTCGCCTGGGGGTGGTGGAGGATGATGGCCGAGGTCGATTGCTCGGGGTCGAGCATGTCTTCCTCGGAGAGGGTGATGCCGATCTGGTCGGCGCGCAATAATTCGAGGAGCTGTTTCTGGTCGGCGAGATTGGGGCAGGCGGGGTAGCCGAACGAGTAGCGGCTGCCGCGATAGCCTTGGCTCAGCATCGCATCCGGATCGCGCGATTCGTCGGCGGCAAAGCCCAATTCGCCGCGGACGCGCCGGTGGACGTATTCGGCCAAGGCCTCGGCCATCTCGACCGAGAGGCCGTGCAGATAGAGGTAATCCTGATAGCGGTTGTCGGCGAACCACTCGCGCGCCGCCTCCGAGGCGCGGCGGCCCATCGTCACCACCTGCAGGCCGATCACGTCGCGCTCGTTGGCGCCGATGTCGCGGAAAAAATCGGCGATGCAGAGGCCGCCTTCCTTGTTCTGGCGCGGGAACGAGAAGCGGGCGACCTCACGCTCCCCTCCGACATCAAAGAGGATCAAGTCGTTACCGTCGGCGGCGCAAGGCCAATAGCCGTAGGCGGCGCGCGGCGTCAGGATCTCGTCGCGGACCGCGATGTCGAGGATGCGCCGCAATACCGGGCGCAATTCGTCCTTCGCCCATTCACGGTATTCAGCGAGGCTCTTGCCGTCCTTCCGGTAGCCCCATTGGAACTGGTAGAGCATGCGCTCGTTGAGATACGGCACGACCGCCCGCGGCGACATCCGCTCGATCGTGCGCGGTCCCCAAAAGGGCGGCGGCGGCACCGGCACGCCGCGGGTCAATTCGGCGCGGCGCAGCCGGATCTCGTCGAAATCGACGGGGCGCAATGGCCGCGGATCGGCGGCTCGGCCGAGCTTGCGCGACGGGTTCTTCGGGCGGCCCTCGTTCTGGCGGCGAACCTCGCCCAGATGCGCGTCGAACTCGCCGCCGACGATCTTGCCCATCAGCCCGAGCCCGTCGAAGGCGTCCCGCGCATAGGCGACGCGGCCCGCGGCATAGGCCTTGACGCAATCCTCCTCGACATAGCGCCGGGTCAGCGCCGCCCCGCCCAATATGACCGGCAGGTCGAAGCCCTGGCGGCTCATCTCGTCGAGGTTTTCGCGCATGACCACGGTCGATTTGACCAGGAGCCCCGACATGCCGACGGCGTCCGCCTTGTGCTGAGCCGCGGCTTCGAGGATGGCGCCGATCGGCTGCTTGATGCCGAGATTGATCACCCGGTAGCCGTTGTTGGTCAGGATGATGTCGACCAGGTTCTTGCCGATGTCGTGCACGTCGCCGCGCACCGTCGCCAACACCACCGTGCCCTTCTGCTGGCCCTCGACCCGCTCCATATGCGGCTCCAGAAAGCGCACCGCACTCTTCATCGTCTCGGCCGATTGCAGCACGAACGGCAATTGCATCTTGCCGGCGCCGAACAATTCGCCGACCGTCTTCATGCCGTCCAGCAGGATGTTGTTGATGATGTCGAGCGGCGGAAAGCTTTCCATCGCCAGGTCGAGGTCGGTTTCGAGCCCCTGGCGGTCGCCGTCGACAATGCGTTGCGCCAGGCGCTCTTCGAGCTTTTCGGACCGCCCCTTCTTCTCGGCCTTCTCGGCCGAGCGGTTTTCGAAGAGGGCGATGAACGCGTGCAGCGGGTCGTAGCCGCCATCGGGTCCATTTGGGCTGCGGCGGTCGAAGATCAAATCCTCGGCCACCCTCGCTTCCTCGGGCGGGATCCGGTGCAACGGCGTGATCCGCGAGAAATGGACGATGGCGCCGGTCAGCCCGCGGCGCAGCGCGTGGTCGAGAAAGACCGAGTTCAGGATCTGCCGCGCCGGCGGGTTGAGGCCGAAGGAGATGTTGGAGAGGCCGAGGATGAGCTGGCATTCCGGCATCGCCTCTCTGATTTGCTCGATCGCCTCCAAAGTCCAGAGGCCGAGCTTGCGGTCGTCCTCGTTGCCGGTGCAGATCGTAAAGGTCAGCGGGTCGAATAAGAGGTCCGAGGGCGGCAGGCCGTGCCGGTTGCAGGCGAAGTCGTAAAGCCGGCGGGCGATGGCGAGCTTGTGCGGCGCCTCCTTGGCCATGCCGGTCTCGTCGATCGTCAAGGCGATGACGGCGGCGCCGAAGCGGCGGGCGAGCTTGAGGCGTTTTTCGGCCGCCTCCTCGCCATCCTCAAAATTGATCGAGTTGATAATGGGCTTGCCGCCGTAGAGCTGGAGGGCCGCTTCGAGGACCGGGTATTCGGTCGAGTTGATGACCAAGGGCGCGTTGACGGCACCCCGCATGCGGGTCACCGCCTGGGTCATGTCGGCGACCTCGTCGCGACCGACAAAGGCGGTGCAGAGGTCGAGCGTGTGCGAGCCTTCGCGGACCTGCTCGCGGCCCATCTCGACGCAGCCGTCCCAGTCGCCCTGCTCCTGCAATTGGCGGAATTTGCGCGAGCCGTTGGCGTTGCAGCGCTCGCCGATCGACAGCCAGGCGTTCTCCTGGCGCAGCGCCACCTGGCCGTAGAGCGAGGCGAGCGCGGGCGCCCAGGCCGAGCGGCGGGCGCGCGGTGCCGGCCGCCGACGCCCCTCTCCATTGGCGCGGCCCAGCCGGCGCAGCATCTGGTCGAGGGCGGCGATATGCGCGACATCCGTGCCGCAGCAGCCGCCGATCATGCCGACGCCGTCCTCGACGACAAAGCGTTCGAGCCATTGCGCCAATTCTGCCGCACCCAGCGGGTAGCGGGTCTGGCCGGCGACCAGCTCCGGCAGCCCGGCATTGGGCTGCACCGAGATATGCCCGGGCCAGCTCTCGCCGAGCCATTTGACGTGCTCGGCCATCTCGCGCGGGCCGGTGGCACAATTGAGGCCGATGACAGGCACGCCGAGCGCCTCGACGATTGTCGCCGCGGCGGCGATGTCGGCGCCGACCAGCAAGGCCCCGGTCGTCTCGATCGTCAGCTGGACCAGGATCGGCGTGTCCTTGTGCGCCTCCTCGCGCGCCCGTTTGGCGCCGTTGACCGCGGCCTTGATCTGCAACGGGTCCTGGCAGGTCTCGATGACGATGGCGTCGACCCCGCCGTCGACCAGTCCGGCGCACTGGACCCGCAGCGCGTCTTCGATCTCCTGATAGGCGATATGGCCGAGCGAAGGCAGCCGTGTCCCCGGCCCTACCGAGCCCAGCACAAAGCGGGTGCGGCCGTCCCCGGCGAATTCGGCGACGGTCTCGCGGGCGAGTTCGGCGGCGAGCCGGTTCAAGGCGAAGGCGCGGTCGGCGAGCCCGAACTCGCCCAGGGTGATCGGCGAGCCGCCAAAGCTGTTGGTCTGGACCGCGTCGCAGCCGGCTTCGAGATAACCGCGATGGATCTCGCGGATCAGGTCCGGGCGGCTCTGGCAGACGATCTCGGTGCAGTTCTCGTTGCCGAGATAGTCGCGCTCGATGTCGAGGTTGCGCGCCTGCACCTGGGTCCCCATCGCACCGTCGCAGAGCACGACGCGATCGGCGAGGTAGTCGAGGAAATGGGTCATCGCGGTTGGCTCTGCACCAAGGCGCAAGTGGGGGGAGCCACAATCGGAACCAGCCGGCGGCCCCCCCTCACCCTGCCCTCTCCCCGCGCGAGCGGGGGAGAGGGGGGTTTTGGTGAGTGATTCGGCGCATCAGACCGCGACCGTCGCCGCGGCAGACTTTTTCGCGCGCACGCCGAGGAGATGGCAGATGGCGACGATCAGATCGGCCCGGTTGAGGGTGTAGAAGTGGAACTCGTGCACGCCGTTGGCATGGAGGCGGCGGCACTGCTCGGCGGCGATCGAGGCGGCAACCAGACGCCTCGTATCGGGGTCGTCGTCGAGGCCTTCGAAATGCCCCTCCATCCATGCCGGGATCGACGCCCCGCAGGCGGCGCTGAACTTCTTTACCTGGGCATAATTGGTCACCGGCAGAATCCCCGGCACGATCGGGACTGCAATGCCGACCGCCGCGGCCCGGTCGCGAAACCGCAGGTAGAGGTCGACATCGAAAAAATACTGGGTGATCGCGCGGCTGGCGCCGGCATCGATCTTGGCTTTCAGATTGTCGAGGTCGGCGGCGGCGCCTTGCGCCTCCGGGTGGGTTTCCGGATAGGCGGCGACGCTGATCTCGAAATCGGCGACGCGCCTGAGCGCGGCGACGAGGTCGGCGGCATAGGCATAGCCACCGGGATGCGGCTCGTAGCCTTGTGCGCCGCCCGGCGGATCGCCGCGCAAGGCGACGACGTGCCGGATCCCGGCCTGCCAATAGTCGCGCGCCACCCGATCGATCTCGTCGCGGCTGGCGGCGACGCAGGTCAGGTGCGCGGCGGGTTCGAGCGCGGTCTCATGGCGAATGCGGCGAACCGTGGCGTGGGTGCGCTCGCGGGTCGAGCCACCGGCGCCATAGGTCACCGACACAAAGCGCGGCGCCAGGGGTTCGAGCCGCTTGACCACCTCCCACAGCCGCGCCTCCATCTCGGCCGTCTTCGGCGGGAAGAACTCGAAGGAGACGCGCGGCGGGCCCCGGTCGAAATCGACGACCGGGTCGGCGCCGAGCAGGCCGCGCGATTGCCGCGGGTCGAGGTTCCCGATCATCGGGTGAGCTCCCCCTCAAAGAGCGCCGCCGGCGCCGCTTCGCGCAGCGCTGCGGCAAAAAGCTGGCCCGGCGGCGCCGCATGCCGGCGGGCGGTCCAGATCACCACGGTCAACGGATCGCCCGGCAATTGCCGCGGCGGCGCCGGGTCGAGCCCGGCGATGCGGCACCAATCCGAGATCTCGGCATCGGCAAAGCCGAGCCGGCGATGGGCGTGCTCGTCGCGTAGATATTCGAGCGGGTGCGGCGCGAAATCGACCAGCACCAGGATGCCGTTCGGCCGCAATACCCGCGCCGCCTCGGCGACCGCGGCCGCCGGGCGGTCGGCGTAATGCAGCACCTGATGAATGACGACGGCGTCGAAGGAGGAGTCCGGCAGCGCCAGCTGGTACATGTCCCCCAGCCGCACCCTCCCGTTTTCGAGCCCGGCGCGTTCGAGGTTGACCCTGGCGACCGACAACATCTCGCGCGACTGGTCGATGCCGAGCGCGCGCTCGACCCGCGGCGCCAAGACTTCGAGCATGCGTCCCGTGCCGGTGCCTATATCGAGGAGGTCGCGCGGATCGGCCGCGGCGATGATCTCGACCAGTGCTGCCTCGACCTCGCGCTCGTCGACATGGAGCGAACGGATCCGGTCCCAGCGCGGCGCATTGTCGCGAAAATAGGCGCTGGCGAGGTCCGCGCGCTGCCGCTTGACCGCACCCAGCCGCTGCAGATCGAGCGCCACGGTCGGATCTCCTTCCTCGCACGCCGCCACGAGCTGGCGCGCCAGGGCGCTCGCCGGACCCGATCGGCTCAAGCGGTAAAAGACCCAGCTGCCCTCGCGGAAGCGGTCGAAGAGACCAGCCTCGCACAGGAGCTTCAGGTGGCGCGAGACGCGCGGCTGGCTCTGGCCGAGGATCTGGGTGAGCTCCGTCACGGTGAGCTCGCCGCGGGCGCACAGCACGACGAGCCGCAGCCGGGTCGGCTCCGCCACCGCGCGCAATGCCGCCAGCAGCTCTTCCATCGCTTCAGGTCTCACTTTATTGCTGGCAGCAACATATTCGGATATCCTTATGTCAGCAAGCAGCTTTTTGAGCTGGCCACAGGCGATGCCAAACCGAGCCGCGAAGAGCGGCTCTGCCAAGCAACCTCTTGCCGCTGCCATTGATTTCCCGCAATTATCCCGCCCGCCGAGGAGATGTCAGCTCGATGCGAGACCGATCGATGAACCTTCGCCCCCCGCACCTCGTCTTCTCGGGGCTGTTCATTGTCTTCGCGCTGACCATGGCGGGGTGCGCCGGCTCTACCGGCAGCGCGCAGCAGGCCGCCGCCGAGGAGGATTTCAACGACCCAATCGAGGACGTGAACCGCGCGATCTTCGATTTCAACCAGACGGTCGACCGCAACGTGCTGGTGCCGGTGGCCAAGGCCTACCGCACCGTATTGACCGACCCTCTGCGCGATTCGGTCCGCGACTTTCTGGTCAATCTGCGCGCGCCGCTGATTTTCGCGAACGACACGCTGCAGGGTGATTTCAGCCGGGCCGGGGATACGCTTGCCCGATTCGTCATAAATTCGACGATCGGCATAGGCGGGCTCGTCGATGTCGCCGGGCGTTGGGGCATCCCCTATCACGAGCAGGATCTGGGCGTGACGCTCGGCAGCTGGGGCGTCCCCGAGGGGCCCTATCTGATCATCCCCGTCCTCGGCCCCTCCAATGTCCGCGATGTGAGCGGTCAGGTTGCCGAGGGGTTCGCCGATCCGTGGAACATCCTGGCCGCCGACAACAGCCTGGTGTGGATTTCGTTCGTGCGCGGCGGCGTCAGCGGCATCGACCAGCGCTCGCGCTATATCGAGAGCCTGGCCGACATCGAGCGGACCTCGCTCGACTACTACGCGACGATTCGCTCGCTCTACCGGCAGCGGCGGGCGGCGCTGATCCGCCATGAGCGCGAGAACCTGCCGCCGAACCCGAGGTTCAGCCTGAACCCCGGTGCGACGTCCCCCGAGGCATCGGTGAACCCGGTGCAGCCGTCCGCCGTTCTCTCCGAAGTGCCCAACGGTCCCGAGGTATCCCCGTGATGTTGCGACGCTCCCTGCTTGCCGCCGCGCTTGCCCTTGCCGGCGGCGCCGTGGCGCCGGCTCTCCCCGCCGCGGCGGCCGCGGACCCGACGGCGCTGATCCGCGAGCTCGGCAACCGCGCCCTCGAAGTGCTTGGCAAGAATGTCGGCTCGACCGAGCGGGCGGCGCGGTTTCGCCAGCTCTTCCGCGAGGATTTCGACGTCCCGGCGATCGCCCGCTTTGTCCTCGGCCGCTATTGGCGGGTCGCCACCGAGGCGGAGCAGCAGGAGTTTGTGCGCTTGTTCGAGGGCTACATCGCGCTCGCCTACGCCAATCGGCTCGCCGAATACAGCGGCGAGACGCTCAAGGTCGTCGGCAGCCGCCCCGATGGCGATGCTTCGCTGGTGACGAGCGAGATCATCCGCCCGAACGGCGCCCCGCCGGCCAAGGTCGACTGGCGGGTGACCCGCGCCGACGGCGCCTACAAGATTACCGACGTCGTCGTCGAGGGGGTCAGCATGGCGGTCACCCAGCGCTCCGAATTCGCCTCGGTGATCCAGCGCAACGGCGGCAAAGTCGAAGGACTGCTGGCGATGCTGCGGCAAAAGACCGCCACCGCCGGGGCGCGCTGAGCAGTCCAGCGCCGCTCACTGGCGGGTCAGCGGCTTGTAGCGGATGCGGTGCGGCCGGTCGGCCTCGTCGCCGAGGCGCCGGCGCCGGTCGGCCTCGTAATCGGCGTAATTGCCCTCGAACCAGACCGCCTGGCTGTCGCCCTCGAACGCCAGAATGTGAGTGGCGACGCGGTCGAGAAACCAGCGGTCGTGGGTGATGACGACCGCACAGCCGGGGAAGTCCAGCAGCGCCTCCTCCAGGGCGCGCAAGGTGTCGACATCGAGATCGTTGGTCGGCTCGTCGAGCAAGAGCACATTGGCGCCCTCCTTCAGCATCTTGGCGAGATGGACGCGGTTGCGCTCACCGCCGGAGAGCTGGCCGACCTTCTTCTGCTGGTCGGCGCCGCGGAAATTAAAGAGCGCGCAATAGGCGCGGCTCGCCATCTTGCGGCGGCCGAGGTCGATCTCGTCCTGCCCGCCGGAGATCTCCTGCCATACCGTGTTGCCGGCGCCGAGGGTGTCGCGCGACTGGTCGACATAGCCGAGCCTGACCGTGTCGCCGACCCGGAAGCCACCGTGATCGGCTTTGTCCTCACCGGTGATCATGCGGAAGAGGGTCGTCTTGCCCGCCCCGTTCGGGCCGATCACGCCGACGATGCCGCCGGGCGGCAGGCGGAAATCGAGCGCCTCGACCAGGAGCCGGTCGCCGAACCCCTTGGCAACATGCTGCGCCTCGATCACCAGATCGCCGAGCCGCGGCCCCGGCGGCAAGACAATCTGGGCAGACTCGGGCGCCTTTTCCCGGCTCTGGGCGACGAGCGATTCATAAGCCGTCAGCCGCGCCCTGCTCTTGGCCTGGCGCGCCCGCGGGCTCTGCCTTACCCATTCGAGCTCGCGCTCCAGGGTGCGCTGGCGGGCCGCCTCCTGCCGGCCCTCCTGCTCCAGCCGCTGCTGCTTTTGTTCGAGCCAGCCCGAATAGTTGCCCTCGTAAGGGATGCCGCGCCCGCGGTCGAGCTCGAGGATCCAGCCGGCCACCTCGTCGAGAAAATAGCGGTCGTGGGTTACGGTCACGACGGTGCCCGGATAATCCTCGAGAAACCGCTGCAGCCAGGCGACCGATTCGGCGTCGAGATGGTTGGTCGGCTCGTCGAGCAGCAAGAGGTCGGGCCGTTGCAGCAAGAGCCGGCAGAGCGCCACCCGACGCCGCTCGCCGCCCGACAGGGGGGAGACCGCGGCGTCGCCCGGCGGGCAGCGGAGCGCGTCCATTGCGATCTCGACGGTGCGGTCGAGGTCCCAGGCGTCGGCCTGATCGATCTTTTCCTGCAATTCGCCCTGCTCGGCGATCAGCGCCTCCATCTCCTCGGGCTCGAGATCTTCGGCAAAGCGGGCGCTGACCGCTTCGAACCGGTCGAGCAACGCCTTCGTTTCGGAGAGCCCCTCGATGACGTTGCCGAAGACGTCTTTGTTCTCGTCCAGAACCGGCTCCTGCGGCAGATAGCCGACCCGTGCCCCCTCGGCGGCCCAGGCCTCGCCGGAGAAATCGCGCTCCTCGCCGGCCATGATCCGCAACAGGGTCGACTTGCCGGCGCCGTTCAGCCCAAGCACGCCGATCTTGGCCCCCGGCAGAAACGACAGCCAGATGTCCTTCAACACCTCGCGGCCGCCGGGATAGGTCTTGCTCAACCCCTTCATGACATAGATGTATTGGTAGGCGGCCATGGGATTCCTTTGGCGATTGTGCGACGCCGACGGCCACCAATGCGTCATTCCTGCGGGAAGCGGGAATCCACGCCGGCAGGATTCTGCGACTGACCTCTGGACCCCCGCTTCCGCGGGGATGACGGTAACATTTCGAGTCGTCGGTCCATATCGGAATCGGATCAGGCTCCAAGGAGCATGAATGGGGATATTAGCAAACCTGAAGGGATTTATCGCGGCGGCCTTGCTCACCATCGCCGCGGCCCCGGCATCCGGCCAGTCGCCGCCGGTCCTGACCGGTGCCGCCGCTTACGGCGATTGGCAGGGCGACGCGCCGGGAGTGCGGCGCAAGATCACGCCCGCGGACATGCCGCCTCCCTATGCGACGGCGAGCGCCCATCGCGGCCCGACCGTCGTGGCGCGCCCCGCCGGCGCGTGGCCGAAGGCGCCACCCGGCTTTGCCGTCGAGCTCCTGGCGAGCGGCCTCGACAACCCGCGCCTGATCCGAGTGGCGCCGGGCGGCGACATCTTCGTCGCCGAGAGCGAGCCCGGCCGCATCCGCGTCCTGCGCGGCGGCGACGCGGGCAAGACGCCGGCACTCCACACCTTCGCCGAGGGCCTTTATCAGCCCTTCGGCATCGCCTTTTGGCCGCCAGGGCCAAGCCCGCGATACGTCTATGTCGCGAACACCGACAGCGTCGTCCGCTTTCCCTATCGCTCCGGCGATCTGCGGCCGGCCGGCGCGGCGGAGACGGTGGTGGCCGGCCTGCCGCGAGGTGGGCACTGGACGCGCGACGTGGCGTTTTCGACCGATGGCGCCCGCATGTTCGTCTCGGTCGGCTCGCACAGCAACGCCGCCGAGCGCTGGATCGGCACGGCTTGGCAATCGGACGAGGGCCGCGCCGCCGTGCTCTCCTTCACACCGGAAGGTGGGGACAAGCAGTTCTTCGCGACCGGTCTGCGCAACTGCGTGGGCCTGGCGGTGCAGCCCGGAACCGGCGACCTCTGGTGCTCGGTCAACGAGCGCGACGGCCTCGGCGACGACCTCGTGCCCGACTTCATCACCCGTGTGCGCCAAGGCGCCTTCTATGGCTGGCCGTGGTTTTATATCGGCGGCAACGAGGATCCCCGGCACCGGGAGGAGGAGCCGGCGCTGCGCAGTCGGGTGACCGTGCCCGACGTGCTGGTGCAGCCGCATTCGGCCACGATGCAGATTATCTTCTACGAGGGCGCGCAGTTCCCCGCCGAATACCGTGGCGACATTTTCGCCGCTTTTCACGGCTCCTGGAACCGGGCGCGGCGGACCGGCTACAAAGTGGTTCGCGTATTGTTGAAGAACGGCCGGCCGACCGGCGAATACGAGGATTTTCTGACCGGCTTTGTGATCAACGAGAGAAACGTCTGGGCCCGCCCGGTAGGCATCGCCGTGGCACGGGACGGCTCGCTGCTGGTCGGCGAGGACGGCAACGGCACGATCTGGCGGGTCTCGTGGCGCGGGCGCTGAGCCGCCAGAGGTGGTCCCAAATCGCATCCTGCAACCCGTCTGCTGCATCTGCAGCAAGTCTCGCCCGACAGTTCGGGCCGCCCGGTCGTTAGGAATCATCCCCGCGGGCTCGCAGATGGGCTAGGCGATCGACTTCCAGGCACGACCCGAAGGGCACGACTTGAAAGAGGCAATCTTAGGGTACGGCGTTGCGCGAGGGATGGTGGACCGTGAAGGATCGCGCACGCGCCGACCGGCGCTTCGCGCGAACACGCCCCACGTGCGGTTGGACCGCGGCGAGCGGCGCAAGGCGATCCTCAAAGCGCCTGCTGAACAACCTTTACGACGAGTGGCTGGCTCGGTTGTCCGCTAAGGCACTCACGCGCCGTTTTGCGGGTTGTCAGCGGGCGCCGGCGTTTTTTGGATTTCCGTGCCGAGGGCTTGCACCGCGAGATCAAGGACATGCGCGCCGACCTGGCGGATCAGATAGACGCCGAGGATGATCGCCTTCTGATCCGTACTGACATCGACGGCCTCTGCCAGCCGGTCGATCTGTTGACGGACCCCTTCCTGATCTGACGGGGTGATGTTCTCGACCAGCAGAAAGCACAGGCTCGGCAATGCCGCTCGTGCTTTGGCGAAATCGACATCGCGCATGATGCCGGCGACATCGGTGGCGCGGCCCTGGGCCTGATCGCGGTCGATCATCCGATCTGCAGCGGCGAGCAGCGACTGCAGCACCGCGCTGGGGCCAATACCGATATCGGCGTCGGCGACCCGCAGCGTGAATAGCGAGGTACGAAAAAACGCGATCGCGCCAAAGCCGGCCAGCAATATCGCATAAAGTCGCGGCGCCTTCGTGTCGGCGGTGACGCCGAGCCTGTTCACGATCAGGAGCGCGGCGATTCCCGCAGCGATATTGATGAGCAGATAAAAAGGTGTAGGCGGAGCGCCGACCAGCCGTGCCGGGCTGTCATGGTATCGCGACACCAATTCGCCATAAGCAACAAAGCCTGAGAACCAAGCGACGATCGCCAAATCGACGATGGTCCGATAAGGTTCGCCGGCGCTGCTCGGCAGCAGGTAACCGATCAGGATCAGCACGATCCCGCCGCCCAAGGTGGCGCCGAGGCTTCGCGCGGCGGCCCACACGCGCGCCCGTCTCAGCTGTCGGCGGTAAGATTCGGCTCGCTGTCGCTGCTGCTCTTCCGGCGAGAGCGGCAAAGCCGGCGGTGCCGGCGGCGGCGCGCCTTTACGCCAAAGTTGCCGCAAGCTGGCGACCCTGGGGGGTGAGTTCGAACATGCCCGTCTGCTCGTTCTTTGTCACCCAATCGGCCTTGATCAGCTGCTCGCTGACCTCGAGGAACCGGGAAACCGAATTGTCGGTGAGCGGTATCAAGGCCGCCGCCGCCAGGCTGCCGCCCCGCAGGGCCTTTAGCACCTCGTTCGCCGGGTCCGCCTTTTCCGCTTGCGCGCGCTTCGCGCTGTTGTCCAGAAAGGTTCCGAAATAGTCGATCTTCCGCTCCGCCATCAACCCTATCCTTTGCTCGACCCATGACGCAGGCGCATCATATGAGATGCGCTCCCCGGCCGCACCACCGAGCGGGCCGAACGGCGACCGCGTCCGTTGTGGCGTCACTATACTTCGAGCACGCTTCGGGCGGCACGGTGGGCGTCCCTTGACATTCTGTAAGTAAGCGCTTACTTTGGCGTCGCCATGGCAGCGGTGCGATTGGACAGCGACGAGCGGCGCAAGGCGATCGTGGCGGCGGCGGTGCCGCTCTTCGCGCATAGGGGCTTCGCCGGGACGACGACCAAGGAGCTGGCCGAGGCGGCGGGCATCTCCGAGGCGCTGCTGTTTCGGCATTTTCCGAGCAAGAAGCAGCTTTACAGCGAGATCCTGCGGCTCGGCTGCGAGGGCGATCCGGTGCTGGAGCGCTTGGCCGCGCTGGAGCCGTCGACGGCCACGCTCGTCCATATGATCCGTTACATGGTCCGCTATTTCGTGCTCGGCGGCGGCGCGGACCGGGCCGAGCTCGACAGCCGCATGCGCCTTGTCCTCTACAGCTTTCTCGAGGACGGCGAATATGCGCGCGAGCTGTTCGACACGATCTTCGAACGGGTGCATCCACTGTTTGCCGCGTCGATCGAGGCGGCAGCGGCAGCGGGGGACCTCACCCTCGGCGCGTTGGCCTCGGCAAACCGGTTCTGGTTCGGCCACCACGTCGCCGCCATGGTGGCATTTGTCATGTTGCCCGGCCGCGCCTCGATCGCTTATCAGGGGACATTGCTCGCGCTTGCCGAGGAAGCGACGAGGTTCATTCTGCGCGGCATCGGCATGACCGACGCGGCGATCGTCGCGGCCCTCACCGGCTGTGCCGAGGTCCCGATTGAACTCCCGCCCTCTTGATGTGTTAGGACACCGATGGACGGCGATCAGATGACGGACATGCCGGCCGAGGCGCTGAGCCCCGACCAGACCCGGCGCGTGCGCGATATCGACCGCACGGCGGTGCGGCGGCCAAAGACGGTCCGCTGGTTCATCATCGTGGCATTGCTGCTGGCGGTGGTGCTGGGCGGCCTCTATGGCTTCAACCGGTTTCGCGAGCACGCCATCGCGACGTTCTTCGCCAACAATAAGCCGCCGCCGGCGCAGATCAGCGCGGTCGAGGTCCGGACCGAGGCGGTGCCGCGCTATGCCCCCGGCATCGGCTCGCTTTCTGCGGTGCATCAGGTCACGATCAACCCCGAAATCGGCGGCCGGGTCACCAAGATCTTCTTCGAGCCGGGGGCGGCGGTGGCGGCCGGCGATCCCCTGGTTCAGCTCAACGACGCCCCCGAAGAGGGCGACTTACAAAACTACGAGGCGCAGGCGCGCTGGGCCCAGATCTCGCTGCAGCGCGCGCAGACGCTGCGCAAGAGCAACTTCGCCTCGCAAGAGAGCGTCGACCAGAACCAGAGCCTCCTCGACCAGGCGCGGGCGCAGATTTTGAAGACCGAGGCGCTGATCGCGCAAAAGCTGATCCGTGCGCCATTTGCCGGCAAGCTCGGCGTGCGGCAGATCGAGGTCGGGCAATACCTGACCCCGGGCGCGCCGATCGTGACGTTGACCGACCTGTCGACGCTCTACGTGAACTTCACGTTGCCGGCGCGGCAGCGCCCCGAAATCAAGGTCGGGCAGCGGGTCGACGTCACCGCCGACGCCTATCCCGGCCGCACCTTCACCGCCGAGATCACCACGATCGAGCCGCAGGTCAGCGCCGATACCCGCACCATGCAAGTCCAGGCGACGATGAAGAACCCCGACAACGCGCTGCTGCCCGGCATGTTCGTCGATGCCAAGGTGGTGTTGCCGGCGCAACCCGACATGCTGGTGCTGCCGGCGACCGCGGTCGAGTACACGCTCTACGGCGACAGCGTCTTTGTGATCCGCGAGGAGGGCAAGGACGCCAAGGGCCAGCCGATCCTCAAGGCGATGCGCACGCCGGTCAAGACCGGGACGCGCTGGGGCGACAATGTGGCGATCCTCGACGGGCTCAAACCCGGCGAGCGGGTGGTCTCTGCGGGTCAGGTCAAGATCCAGAACGGCTCCCTGGTCAAGATCGGCGCCGCCGCGCCGACGCCGCCGGCGACCCCCTCGCTCAACTGAGCCTCGGCGCTGAATTGAGCCCGATGCTGAACTGAGCCCGATGCTGAACTGAGCAATGTCCTTCACCGACATCTTCATCCGCCGCCCGGTGCTGGCGCTGGTCGTCAGCCTGTTGATCCTGCTGATCGGGCTGCGGGCGATGCTGGGGTTGCCGATCCGCCAATATCCCAAATTGTCGAACACGACGATCACTGTCACCACGATCTACCCCGGCGCCTCGCCCGATTTGATGCAGGGCTTCATCGGCACACCCATGGCGCAGGCGGTGGCGACAGCCGAGGGCATCGACTATCTGACCTCGAACTCGGTCCAGGGCACCAGCACGATCACCGCCTACATCCGCCTGAACTTCGACCCCGACCAGGCGCTGACCGAGGTCATGGCCAAGGTGCAGCAGGTCAAATACCTGATCCCGACCGGGGCGCAGGACCCGATCATCACCAAGGCGACGGGCCAGACCACCGCGGTCATGTATATCGGCTTTTCGAGCAACGAGGTGTCAAGTGCCGCGATTTCGGATTATTTGACCCGGGTGGTGCAGCCGCTGCTGGTCACCGTCTCCGGCGTCGCCTCGGCCGACATCCTCGGCGGCCAGACCTTTGCGATGCGGCTGTGGCTCGACCCGTCGCGGATGGCGGCGCGGGGGATTTCCGCCAGCGACATCGCCGCCGCGATCCAGGCCAACAACTACCAGTCGGCGCCGGGCCAGGCGAAGGGCTATTTCACCGTCACCAATGTCAGCGCCAACACCGGGCTCGCCGACGTCGCCCAGTTCAAAGAGATGGTGGTCAAGAGCAAGAACGGCGCGCTGGTGCGGCTGGAAGACATCGCCACGGTCGACCTCGCCGCCCAAAGTTGGACCTCGAGCGTCGCGATGAACGGCCAGCGCGCGGTGTTCATCGGCATTCAGGCGACCCCGGCCGGCAACCCCTTGACCCTGGTGCGCGACGTGCGCGCGCTGTTGCCCGAGATCGAGCGCAACCTGCCGCCCTCGGTCGTCATGCAGGTCGCCTACAACTCGACCAAATTCATCCAGGCCTCGATCGACGAGGTCCAGTTTTCGCTGGCACTCGCCGTCGCCATCGTCGTTATCGTGATCTTCCTGTTCCTCGGCAGCCTGCGAGCGGTGATAATCCCGATCGTCACGATCCCGTTGTCGCTGATCGGCGCCGGGATGCTGATGGCGGCCCTGGGCTTCAGCCTCAACCTGTTGACATTGCTGGCGATGGTGCTGGCGATCGGGCTCGTTGTCGACGATGCGATCGTCGTCGTCGAAAACGTCTACCGCCATATCGAGCAGGGCCGCACTCCGGCGCAGGCGGCCCTGATCGGCGCGCGCGAGATCGCGAGCCCGGTCATTTCGATGACCCTGACCCTGGCCGCGGTCTACGCGCCGATCGGCTTTCTTGGCGGCGTCACCGGCGCGCTCTTCCGCGAGTTCGCCTTTACCCTGGCGGGCGCGGTCATCATTTCGGGCGTCGTCGCGGTGACGTTGTCGCCGATGATGTGCTCGCTGCTGCTGAGCCGCGAGATGCTGCACGGGCGCTTTGTCGGGCTGATCGACCGCGCCTTCTCGCGGCTCGCCGACGGCTATGGACGCCGCCTCGAGCGGTCGCTCGACTACCGCCCGGTGACGGCGCTGTTCGGCGCCGCGGTGCTCGCCAGCATCGTATTCATGTACATGAACACCAAGGCCGAGCTCGCCCCCGAGGAGGATCAGGGGGTGCTGTTCGCGCTGACCAAGGCGCCGCAATACGCCAATCTCGACTATGCCCAAGCCTATGAGAGCGCGCTCGACAAGGGCTTCACGTCGTTTCCCGAGACCTATCTGCGCTTTATCGTCAACGGCCGGTTCGGGCCGAACCAGGGCATCGCCGGGGTCATCCTGAAGCCCTGGAACGAGCGCACCCGCTCGGCGCAGCAATTGAAGCCGCTGATGCAGCGGAAGGTGGACACCGTCGAGGGGCTGCGGGCCTTCGTTTTCTCGCTACCGCCGCTGCCGGCGACGATCGGCGGCTTGCCGATCCAGATGGTGATTTATTCCCCGCTCGGCTATCAGGCGATCTACGAGGCGATGGAGAAGATCAAGGCCGCGGCGCGCAAGAGCGGCATGTTCATCGTGGTCGACAGCGACCTCGACTTCAACCAGCCGGTGATCCATGTCGACATCGACCGCTCCAAGGCGAATGAGCTCGGGATCACGATGCGCTCGATCGGCGACACCCTGGCATTGCTGGTCGGCGAGAACTACGTCAACCGCTTCAACCTCGGCGGCCGTTCTTACGAGGTGATCCCGCAAGTGCCGCGGGCCGACCGCCTGACCCCCGAGGCACTGACCCGTTATTACGTCAACAGCGCGGCCGGCCAGCCGGTGCCATTGTCCAATCTGGTCACGCTGAAGACGGCGACCGAGCCGAACGCGCTGACCCAGTACAACCAATTGAATTCGGCGACCTTCCAGGCGGTGCCGATGCCGGGGGTGACGGTCGGGCAGGCGATCGGCTTTCTCGAACTGCAAGCAAAGAGCCTGCCGGCCGGGTTCAGCCACGATTACCTATCGGATTCCCGCCTCTACGTGCGCGAGGGCAACCAGCTCGCGGTCACCTTCGTCTTTGCCCTGATCGTGATCTTTCTGGTACTGGCCGCACAGTTCGAGAGCCTGCGCGACCCGCTGGTGATCCTGGTCAGCGTGCCGATGTCGATCTGCGGCGCGATGATCCCGCTGTTCTTCGGCCTGGCGACAATGAACATCTATACGCAGGTCGGCCTCGTCACCCTGATCGGGCTGATCAGCAAGCACGGCATCCTGATGGTCGCCTTCGCCAACGAATTGCAGGTCAGCGATCAGCTCGACCGGCGCCGCGCGATCGAGCAGGCGGCACGGGTCCGGCTGCGCCCCATTCTGATGACGACGGCGGCGATGGTCGTGGGCCTGGTGCCGTTGCTGACCGCGACCGGCGCGGGGGCGGCGAGCCGCTTCTCGATCGGCGTCGTCGTCGTCGCCGGCATGTCGATCGGAACCCTCTTTACGCTGTTCGTGCTGCCCGCCGTCTACACCGTGCTGGCCAAGGACCACCTCGCCGCCCAGCGCTCGACCCGGGCTCGCGAGATCGCGCAGGTTTCGTGACGGGGGTGGTGTGCTGAGCCTCCTGCGCTCTCTGCTGCTCCGGCACCAGCGCTGATCTAGATAGCATTGCCTCGCAGCTATCCTGGGAACGGCCGTTCACCGGGCGCAAAGCGAGCAGGCGGTGCGTCCGGCTAAGCACCGCTTTTGATAACTGCCGCGGCAATGGTGGTTGGTGGTTGGGGCAGCGCCGGTGTTGATCGCGACCGGAGGACGAGCCGGTCTCGATCGGCTTCGTTGTCGCCGGCATGTCGGTTGACATTGCCTTCTATCTTTGTGCTGCCCGCTGCGCCCGACTTTCACAGGAAAGGGGGTAAAGCGGCAATAAAAGGGGGTAACCAGGATGTCCCCATTACCCCCTTTATGCCGCTATCCCGCCACCAGAGGGTGCGTCTAGCTTTCTCCAGCGCGCGCCACGACCCCGACCTACTGCCCTGAGGCGGCCCGCATCACGCTCGCCGCGCAGCACGTGGCGCAGCATATCCCAACCGACGCTCGGGCAGCGTTGATGCAGTTCGGAAACTGAAAAATCTCCAATCATTTGGCTGAGCGCCTGAAGCACCAACTGGGTCTTCATCCCCCGTCCATCGCGCAACTCGCCGACATCGCGTACGAACTCCTCATAGGCAGCGCGGACAATTCCGAGAAAGTAAGTAACCCAGGGCATTGGGTCATGCGCACCGGTGTGCCACCCTTGAGATGATCGATAAAGCGTATCGTAATAACTTTCTTTGCTCTGCTCGATTAAACGCTCTAGCGAGATGTAGCGAGCGACCTCATACTCTTCGCGATAGAGTAGTAAGACCGTGTCAGCAACCGTACCATGCGGCCATTTCCGTCCAAAAAAGGATGAATGCATAAAAAATCAAGTACATAGAGTGCTACTAGAATTATCGGATCCACCTCACTATCACCCGCCTCCGCGAACGACCGATGCAGATCCTCCATCGCATAAGGCGTTCGCCATGCTGGCGTTGGCGTAAAGCGCACGAACCGGGAGCCATCCGGCCGCGTTTCCGTGACTGTATTGTCGGTCAACTTCCAACTGCCGGCACTTGAAGCGCCGACGAACTGGAACAGATCGCGGTGGAGCTGAAGCACCAGATTGAGCGTCAATGGCATGTAGTCATATCGCTCGTGGATAAGTCGCAGCACGTTCCGGTAGCCCGCGATTTCGCCCTCTGAACGGTTGTCAGCCTTCGGGTCTTCGTCTCGGCGAACAAGCACCTCTATCGCTGTCCGCGGCAAGGTGATGCCTTCGAGGCGGTTCGACAACTCCGTACTTTCGATAATTGCGACCTGTCGGAGATTTTCCAGTACCTCGGGAGCCCGCTCCTTGAACAGATCCTGTCTGCCCTTGCCTTCGGCAATCCCGCGTATGGCGGTTACCACATCGTGTGTCAGTCGCAAATTATCGAGAACCGCCGCCTTGAACGAACTCATAGGGGCTTCCCTTGGGTTCAGCGCAAACCATTCAGCAGGAATACCTGCAAGGTTCGCCGCGGTCCACAGGTAGGCTGGGTATTCTTAAAGACAAGAGAGTGGTAGGCCCGGCAGGATTCGAACCTGCGACTCCACCGTTATGAGCGGCGTGTTCTGACCAGCTGAACTACGGGCCCGCCGAGCGCGAAAGATAGCGCACGCCGAGCGCGCTGTCGCCCCTCGCCCCGGCCCTCTCCCCGCGAGAGCGGGGCGAGGGAGAACCAATCAGGGGCTCAGGTGTCGAGAAAGCTGCGCAATTTGCGCGAGCGGCTCGGGTGCTTCAATTTGCGCAGGGCCTTGGCTTCGATCTGGCGGATGCGCTCGCGGGTTACCGAGAATTGCTGGCCGACCTCTTCGAGGGTGTGGTCGGTGTTCATGCCGATGCCGAACCGCATCCGCAGCACGCGCTCCTCGCGCGCCGTCAAGGACGCCAGCACGCGGGTCGTGGTCTCGCGCAGATTGGCCTGGATCGCGGCATCCAGCGGCAGAACCGCGTTCTTGTCCTCGATAAAGTCGCCGAGGTGCGAATCCTCCTCGTCGCCGATCGGGGTCTCGAGGCTGATCGGCTCCTTGGCGATCTTTAGGACCTTGCGCACCTTTTCGAGCGGCATCGCCAGCTTCTCGGCCAGCTCCTCCGGGGTCGGCTCGCGGCCGATCTCGTGCAGCATCTGCCGCGAGGTCCGCACCAGCTTGTTGATCGTCTCGATCATGTGGACCGGGATGCGGATCGTGCGCGCCTGATCGGCGATCGAGCGGGTGATCGCTTGCCGGATCCACCAGGTCGCATAGGTCGAGAATTTGTAGCCGCGACGGTACTCGAATTTGTCGACCGCCTTCATCAGGCCGATATTGCCTTCCTGGATCAGGTCCAGAAACTGCAGCCCGCGATTGGTGTATTTCTTGGCGATCGAGATGACGAGCCGCAGATTGGCCTCGACCATCTCCTTCTTCGCCCGGCCCGCCTCGCGCTCGCCGCGCTGGACGGTCTGCACGACGCGGCGGAACTCGGGGATCGGCAATTTCGCCTCGCCGGCGATCTGGGTAATCGCCGCGCGAAGCCTCGCCGCATCGGCCTGGTGCTTCTCGATCAGCCGCGGCCAGCCGCGGCCGGGCAGGCTTCCGACGCGGTCGAGCCAATTGGCGGCCAGCTCGTTGCCGATATATTCTTGCAGGAACTCCGGCCGCCTGACCCCGACATTCTCGGCCAGCCGCAGCAGCCGGCCTTCGTCGGCGACAAGGCGCCGGTTGACGTCGTAGAGCTGTTCGACGAGGTGTTCGATGCGGGCGTTGTTGAGGCGCACCCGCTTGACGTGCTCGATCATCTCCGCCTTGAGCTTTTCATAGCGGCGCTCGGTGACCTTGGGCAGCGGCTCGCCCTTGCGGACGGCGTTGATGCGCTGGTCCTGAAGCTTGTTCAGCTTCTTGTGCAGCTCGGCGATCGCATCGAAAGTCGCGAGCATGCCGGGCTTGAGCTGGGCTTCCATCGCGGCGAGCGAAATCGAGCTTTCCTCGGCCTCAGCTTCGGCTTCCTCGGCGGCAAGCTCGCTCTCGGCCAGCTCGCCGCTCTCGCCCTGGGCATTTTCCTCGGCGTCCGCTTCTTCCGCCTCGGGAGGTGCCGCCGCCGGAGCCGGGGCAACCGGTGCCGGTTGCTCAAAGCCGCCGCCGCCATAGGTAGCGTCGAGGTCGATGATGTCGCGGAGCAGCATCTTCTGCTCGTTGAGCGCGTCGCGCCAGCCGATGATGGCGGCGGTCGTCAGCGGGTTTTCGCAGATGCCGCTGATCATCATCTCGCGGCCGGCCTCGATGCGCTTGGCGATCGCGATCTCGCCGTCGCGCGACAACAGCTCGACCGATCCCATTTCGCGCAGATACATCCGCACCGGGTCGTCGGTGCGGCCGATGTCGTCGTCGAGATTGCCGCGGACCTCGCCGTCGGCCTCCTCGGCCTCGGCGACGGCCGGCTCCTCGTTCTCCTCGTTCTCGATGATGTTGACGCCGAGCTCCGAAAGCATCGTCATCGTGTCCTCGATCTGCTCCGAGGACACCTGGTCGGGCGGCAACGCCGCGTTCAGCTCGTCATAGGTCAGGTAGCCCCGCTCCCGCCCGCGCGCCAGCATCTTCTTGATCGCGGCGGCGACCGTGTCGAGCAGAGGCGCTTCCGCCGCCTCCTCTCGGGTTTCCGTCGCTTCGGCTGTGCTCGCTGCCTTGCTCGCCATTCCACCATCCCTAAACAGGTCTCGCACCGGCGCGGCCGCGGCCGCGCCTGAAAGAAGCATTCCTCGGCACGGGTCTGCCGATGGGCTTGGGCGATCGGAAGCGGCGGGTCAGGTCTGGTCTCCGTCGCCGGGGCCATCCTGCAACGCCCGCTCCCTGGCGGCCAAAAACCGTTCCCAGCTCTCTTGCGAGAGATCGCCGATCAGATGAGTGCTGGCTTCGTCGAGGCCGGACCGGCTATCTCCCATCAGCATTCCGATCACGTGAGCCCACTCGCTGCGCACCGAGCTCAAATCCGAACGCCGGTCCAGAAAGCCCGAATCGACCGAAGGCGAAGCAATTGCATCCACGGCCGCCGCAAACCCATTCAGCGTAAGGTGTTGCCGCAATGCACCGGCGTCAAGCCCTGGCCGCAAAGCCTCGACCTCTAAAATTTGCCGGCGAAGGTTGTCGAGCTCCGGCTCGGGAATTTCGAGAGCAGCCAACGCCTCGGCGACGTCCTCGATCAGCGCCGGGAAGTTGAGCAGCATGCGAAACAGGATTTCCCGCTGCAAGCGTCCGGGGGAGCGCGGATGACCGGAGTCCGGTCTCTCACGCACGAAGGAGCGGCGAGGGGATGACGCGATGCGTGATGATGGTCGCGTAGGGCGCGCAGCTTGAAACAATTGGTTCCGCACGAAGCGGCGATATTCGCTCTGCACGGTCCGATCCGCGATAAGGCCGACATCCTCCACGAGCCGTCGTTCGAGATCGGCTCGGCGCTCAGGCGTGTCGGCCGGCTTCGCCCCCAACTCGATCTCCCAAAGCATTCGCGACAATGGTCGTGCTGCTGAAAGCAACTCGGCGAGCGCCGAGGGCCCGGCCGTGCGGATCAGCGAATCCGGGTCCTCGCCGGCGGGCAGGCTGGCAAAGCGCAGGCTCAGGCCCGGCCGCAGCAACGGCAGCGCCCGCCGCAGCGCGCGGGCGGCCGCCCGCTGCCCCGCCGGATCGCCGTCGAAGCAGAGGATCGGCTCCGCGCCCAGGCGCCACAGCTCCTGCAACTGATACTCGCTCAAGGCGGTGCCGAGCGGCGCCACCGCGGCGGTGAACCCGGCGCGGTGCAGCGCGATCACGTCCATGTAGCCTTCGGTGACGATGACCCCGGGGCCCTCGGCGGAACCATGCCGCGCCGCCGACCAGCCGTAGAGGACGCGGCCCTTCTCGAAGACCGGCGTCTCCGGCGAGTTCAGGTATTTCGGCTGCCCGTCTGCGAGCACCCGGCCGCCGAAGGCGATGACGCGGCCGGCGCGGTCGCCGATCGGAAACATCACCCGACCGCGGAAATAGTCGAAGGGCTCGCCCTTCTTCCGGCTGGTGGAGCAGGCCCGCCTCGATCAGCAAGGGTTCCGGGAAATCGCCGGCGAGGCCACGGCGCAGCGCCTGACGGTCATCGGCGGCCCAGCCCAGCCGGAAACGACGGATCGTCTCCGCGTCGAGGCCGCGGCCCTGGAGATAGTCGCGCGCCCGGCTGCCGGCGGCCGCCCACAGCCGCGCTTCGTAGAAGGCGGCGGCGGCTTCGAGCGCCTCGAGCAGGGTCTTTTGCCGCTGCGCCTGCTCGCGCTCCTGCGGCGTCGCCTGCGGCACCGGCAACCCGACCTCGCCCGCCAGCTTCTCGACCGCCTCCAGAAAGTCGAGGTTGTCGGCGCGCATCGTAAAGCCGATCGCGTCGCCATGCGCACCGCAGCCGAAACAGTGAAAGAAGGATTTGTCCTCGACCACGTAGAAGGACGGGGTCTTCTCGTGGTGGAACGGGCAGAGCCCGGCCAACTCGCGCCCGCGCCGCGCCAGCCTGACGCGGCGGCCGACGAGCGCCGCCAGCGAGACCCGGCCGCGCAGCTCGTCGAGAAAGCCCGGCGGAAAGGCCATCGCTCGGCGGCTCGCGCCTAGCCCAGGAGCCGCTTGACGATTTGGCTCGCCTGGGCGAAGTCGATCGTGCCGGTGTGGCGCTGGCGCAGCGCCGCCATGACCTTGCCCATGTCCCTGATGCCCGCGGCCCCGGTCTCGGCGATCGCCGCCCGCGCCGCCGCTTCGACCTCGCCCTCATCGAGCTGGCGCGGCAGAAAGCCTTCGATCACGGCGATCTCTGCGCGCTCGCGCTGTGCCAAGTCGTCGCGCCTGCCCTGCTCGAAGAGTGCTATCGATTCGCGGCGCTGCTTGATCATCGCCTGCAGCATTGCGCCGATGTCGCCGTCGGAGACGCCGACGGGGTTGCCCTGTCCGCGCGCGGCGACGTCGCGGTCCTTGAGCGCCGCCAGAATGAGGCGCACCGCCGAGACGGTGGGCGCATCCCTGGCCTTCATCGCCTGTTTGAGCCGGTCGCTGAAGGCCTGTCGCAGCATCGGCAGAATTCCCTCCGAACCCGAGCTTAAACCCATTCGCCGACCAGTCCCGCGACAATTTTGCCGGCCCGCGACCAAGTATTTGAAACGGCGAGCCGGAACGGTTATCTCTTGGCGGCCCGGCTGCTCTCCTCGGCCCCCGTGCCGTGGCAGCCCGCGGCACGCCGACAGGACCATTTTTGATGCGCGACCCGGGGCTGCGCCCGCCCGATTGCAACGCCGCGCTCGTTCTCGCGGATGGCACGGTGTTTTGGGGCCGGGGCTTCGGCGCCATCGGGACAGCGATCGGCGAGGTGTGCTTCAACACCGCGATGACCGGCTACCAGGAGATCCTGACCGACCCTTCCTATGCCGCGCAGATCATCACCTTCACCTTTCCCCATATCGGTATTGTTGGAACGAATCGGGAAGATGTCGAGACCACGACTCCGGCCGCGCGGGGGCTCGTCGTGCGCGCGCCGATCAACGGGCCGGCGAGCTGGCGGGCGGCCCAGCCGCTCGACAGCTGGCTGAAGTCGCATGGGCTCGTTGGCGTCGCCTGTGTCGACACCCGGCGGCTGACCCGGCATATCCGCGATCAGGGGCCGCCCAACGGCGTCATCACCTATGAGCGGGAGGGGCGGCTCGACATCGCCGAGCTGCGGGAGCGGGCCGCTGCATGGCCTGGCCTCGAAGGCATGGACCTCGCCAGGGAGGTGACCTGCCGGCAAACCTATGAATGGACCGAGACGGGGTGGGAACGCGAAGCCGGCTACGGCCGTCAGGAAAACCCTCGTCATCACGTCGTGGCGGTCGATTACGGGGCGAAGCGCAACATCCTGCGCATGCTGGCCGGGCATGGCTGCCGGGTGACGGTGGTCCCTGCCACCGCCTCGGCCGAGGATATTCTGCGCCATCGCCCCGACGGGATTTTTTTGTCGAACGGGCCGGGCGACCCTGCCGCCACCGCGGAATACGCAGTACCGGTGCTGCGGCGGCTGATCCAATCTGGCAAGCCGATCTTCGGCATCTGCCTCGGGCACCAGCTGATGGCGCTGGCGCTCGGCGCCCGGACCCGCAAGATGGAACGCGGCCACCGCGGCGCCAACCACCCGGTCAAGGATCTCTCGACCGGCACGGTCGAGATCACCAGCCAGAACCACGGCTTTGTCGTCGAGCCCGAGAGCCTGCCGGCCGGGGTCGAGCCGACCCATGTCTCGCTCTTCGACAACACCAACGAGGGCCTGCGCATCGTCGGCAAGCCGGTGTTCTCGGTGCAGCACCATCCCGAGGCGAGCCCCGGCCCGCAGGACAGCCATTACCTCTTCGAGCGCTTTGTGAAGCTCATGGCGGGGGCCAGCGGCGAAGGGTGCATAGCCGGACAATCGTGCGCCGCCGGAGTGTCCGGGCCGAAATGAGCCACGCGTGGTCTCGATGCCCGGTTCGTCGTTCCCGCGGAAGCGGAAACCCAGTGATCCAAGTTCTCTCCGTCCGCCCTGGACCCCCGCTTTCGCGGGGGCGACAGGAGGGTCATGGCGTTTTCGTAATTCACACAGAATGGGTCCCGGCATTCGCCGGGAAAGCGGGCATGCGCCATGCCTAGGCGCACCGACATCGAGTCGATCCTGATCGTCGGCGCCGGGCCGATCGTCATCGGCCAGGCCTGCGAGTTCGACTATTCGGGCGCCCAGGCGTGCAAGGCGCTGAAGGCCGAAGGCTACCGGATCGTGCTGGTGAACTCGAACCCGGCGACGATCATGACCGACCCCGAGCTCGCCGACGCCACCTATATCGAGCCGATCACCACGGAAATGGTCGAAAAGATCATCGCCCGCGAGCGACCCGACGCCCTACTGGCGACGATGGGCGGCCAGACCGCGCTCAACACCGCGATGGCGCTCGCCCGCTCGGGGGTGCTCGAACGCTACGGCGTCGAGCTGATCGGCGCCAATGAGACGGCGATCGCCAAGGCCGAGGACCGCCAGCTGTTCCGCCAGGCGATGGACCGGATCGGCCTCGCTTCGCCGAAGAGCCGGCTCGTGCGCTCGCTGGACGAAGCGCACGGGGCCCTCGCGGAGGTTGGATTGCCGGCGATCATCCGGCCCTCCTTCACCCTGGGCGGCACCGGCGGCGGCATCGCCTACAACCTGCAGGAGTTCGAGGAGGTTGTTCGCGGCGGGCTGCGCGCCTCGCCGGCCGGTGAGGTGCTGATCGAGGAATCGGTGCTCGGCTGGAAGGAATACGAGATGGAGGTGGTCCGCGACCGCGCGGACAATTGCATCATCGTCTGCTCGATCGAGAACATCGACCCGATGGGCATCCACACCGGCGATTCGGTGTGCGTCGCCCCGGCATTGACCCTGACCGACAAGGAATACCAGCTGATGCGCAACGCCGCGATCGCGGTCTTGCGCGAGATCGGCGTCGACACCGGCGGGTCGAACGTGCAGTTCGCGGTCGACCCGAGAGACGGAAGGCTCGTCGTCATCGAGATGAACCCGCGGGTGTCGCGCTCCTCGGCATTGGCCTCGAAGGCGACCGGCTTCCCGATCGCCAAGGTCGCGGCCAAGCTCGCCGTCGGCTACACCCTCGACGAGCTAAAGAACGAGATCACCCGGATCACCCCGGCCTCGTTCGAGCCGACGATCGACTACATCGTCACCAAGATGCCGCGGTTCACCTTCGAGAAGTTTCCGGGGGCCGAGCCCTTGCTGACGACCTCTATGAAATCGGTCGGCGAGGCGATGGCGATCGGCCGCAGCTTTGCCGAATCGGTGCAGAAAGCGTTGCGCTCGATGGAGACGGGCCTCACCGGCTTCGACGAGGTCGCGATCGATGGATTTGAGAGCGCCGGCAAGGAGGCGGTCAAGGCGGCGCTCGCCAAGCCCTCGCCCGACCGGCTGCTGCTGATTGCCCAGGCCTACCGGCATGGCCTCACGACCGCCGAGATCCACGCCGCCTGCCGGTTCGAGCGCTGGTTTCTGGAGCGGATCGGCGAGATCGTCGAACTCGAGGAGAGGGTGCGCGCGGAAGGGCTGCCGCAGGACCGCACCGGCTTTTTGCGCCTGAAGCAGATGGGCTTCTCCGACGCCCGCCTCGGCGTGCTCGCGGGCCTCGACGAGGCGGCCGTCGCCACCCGCCGCCGAACTCTCGAACTCCACCCGGTCTATAAGCGGATCGACACCTGTGCCGCCGAGTTCCCGTCGCTGACCCCGTATATGTATTCCTGCTGGGAGGGCGACGGGGTCGCCGAACCGGAATGCGAGGCCGATCCGAGCGACCGCAGGAAGGTCGTGATCCTCGGCGGCGGCCCCAACCGTATCGGCCAGGGCATCGAGTTCGACTATTGCTGCGTCCATGCCGCCTACAGCCTGCGCGAGGCCGGCATCGAGACGATCATGGTCAACTGCAACCCGGAGACCGTCTCGACCGATTACGACACCTCGGACCGGCTCTATTTCGAGCCGCTGACCGCCGAGGACGTGATCGAGATCGTGCGCGTCGAGGAGCGGCGCGGCACGTTGCTTGGCGTCATCGTGCAGTTCGGCGGGCAGACCCCGCTGAAGCTCGCCGCCGCATTGGAGCGGGAGCGGATCCCGATCCTCGGCACCTCGCCCGACGCGATCGACCTCGCCGAGGACCGCAGGCGCTTTCAGGAGCTCTTGACGCGGCTCGGCCTGCGCCAGCCGGAGAACGGCACCGCCCGTTGCGCCGCCGAGGCCGAAGCGGTGGCGCGGCGCGTCGGCTACCCGGTGGTGATCCGCCCGTCCTATGTGCTCGGCGGCCGGGCGATGGAGATCGTGCACGACGCCGCCGGCCTCGACCGCTACATGCGCCACGCGGTCAGCGCCTCGGGGACGAGCCCGGTGCTGATCGACCGCTATCTGCAGAACGCGATCGAGGTCGATGTCGATGCCGTCTCGGATGGCGACGGGGTCGCGGTCGCCGGCATCATGGAGCATATCGAGGAGGCTGGGATTCATTCGGGCGACAGCGCCTGCTCGCTGCCGCCCTACAGCCTGAGCGCGGCTACGATCGCCGAGATCGAGCGGCAGACGGTGGCACTCGCCCGCGCGCTCGGCGTCGTCGGGCTGATGAATGTGCAGTTCGCGGTCAAGGACGACGACATCTACGTGCTCGAGGTCAACCCGCGCGCCTCGCGCACCGTGCCCTTCGTTGCCAAGGCGACCGGCGTGCCGATCGCCAAGATCGCGGCGCGGGTCATGGCCGGCGAGAGGCTGGCGCAATTGGGCCTCCGCGACCGGCCGCTTCAGAACGCGCATGTCGCGGTCAAGGAAGCGGTGTTCCCGTTCGCCCGTTTTCCGGGAGTCGATCTGATCCTGGGCCCGGAGATGAAGTCGACCGGCGAGGTGATGGGCCTCGACCGAGATTTCGGCCGCGCCTTCGCCAAGTCGCAGCTCGGCAGCGGCAACAGCCTGCCGCTCGAAGGCTGCGTCTTCGTCTCGGTGCGCGACGGCGACAAGGCAGCACTGGTCGAGCCCTGCCGCCGGCTGGTCGCGATGGGCTTTGCGCTGGTCGCGACCGCGGGCACCGCCGACGCATTGGCCGCCGAGGGTCTGCCGGTAACGCGCGTCAACAAGGTCCGCGACGGCCGCCCGCATATCGTCGACCACATGCTGAGCGGCGGGGTTCAGCTGGTGTTCAACACGACCGAGGGCGCCCAGGCGATCGCCGACAGCTTCAGCCTGCGGCGGACCGCCCTGACCCACGCCATCCCCTATTACACGACGGTGGCTGGCGCCCGCGCGGCGGTCCAGGCGATCGCCGCGCTGCAGGCCGGAAACCTTGAAGTTGCCCCGCTGCAATCCTACTTTTGTTGATCCCGCGGCCGCCTTCCTGCCATTTCCGCCAATATGCGAACCCGCTCTCGATGAACAAGATCCCGATGACGACCGAGGGTTACGATCGGCTCCGGGAGGAGTTGAAGCACCTGAAATCGGTCGACCGGCCGGCCATCATCCGCGCCATCGCCGAGGCGCGCGACCATGGCGATTTGGCGGAAAACGCCGAATACCAGGCGGCCCGCGACCGGCAGAGCTTTATCGAGGGCCGGGTGATGGAGCTCGAGGACAAGATCGCCCGCGCCGAGATCATCGACCTGTCCAAGCTGTCGGGCTCGGTCATCAAATTCGGGGCGAAGGTCACGCTGGCCGACGAGGAGACCGACGAGGAGCAGACCTTTCAGATCGTCGGCGAGGACGAGGCCGACATCAGCCGCGGGCGGCTGTCGGTCACTTCGCCCTTGGCCCGCGCGCTGATCGGCAAGGGCAAGGGCGACAGCGTCGAGGTCACCACCCCGCGCGGCGCCAAATCCTATGAGATCGTCACCGTCGCCTTCGGCTGAGCGCGGGTGCCCACTGCTGGAGCATGATCCGATCAAGATCGGCCCATCCGCTCGGCGCCCCCGCGCAAGCGGGGGACGCATCGCGCCGGCGCATCTATTGCGATAGGCGCAGAGCGATCAGCGACTTGGCGATGTCGTCGAAGACCTTCTGCAGGCTGCCCGTGGTGGCGGCTTCGAAAAAGCCGCCATTCGAGGTCGTGGCACAATTTTGCAGCTGGGTGTTGGCGGCGCCATCGGTCCCGAGCCCGATCGTATAAATAATATAATCGCCGCTGGCCGCCAGGTTGCTGCAGACGCTTGCCAGACGCGTGCCCAAATTAGTCGCCGCGGTCGAAGTGCTGCTGGTCGTGCCGATCTTGCCGTCGGCCAGGAAGCCGAGGCCGGTCATATGGGTCGCTGTACGGCCATTCCTCGCTGCCGTCGGTCATCAAGACGATCGCCTTCTTCCACCCCGTCGTGGTGGCGTCGCTGTAGCTCAGCGGATGGCCGTTGTTCGCCGCGAAGGGGCCGTTGGGCGAGAGGACGCGCCAGCCCCAGATCATCCCGACATGGACCTGGGTGCCGCCGGCGTCGCGCGGCCACATGCTGCTGATGGTGTTGAGCACCTGGGTCTTGCCGGACGAGGAGGTGACGTCGGTCAGCGGCAGCAGCGGCACCGGGCAGCCCTGGTTGGGGCCGGTAAAGCTACCCCATTTTGCCACCACCTGGCCCTGGGTTTCGGTGGTGCTGCTCTGGGCCTTGACGGTGGCGGAGGTCCAGGAATTGTTCGAGCTGGGCGCCCACCACAGCGGATACCAGCTCGGCCAGCTGGACGGCTCGGTATAGTCGGGATCGGTGGTCGCCGAATTGAGCACCCCGCCCACACTGCTGTTTTCGCCGGAGCTGGTCGGCTCGATCACGCAGCCGCCCCAGTTTGTCGAGGTCGAGGAACCCGCTGGGCTCGCCGTGTTGTACGTCGAATCGTAGGTGAGCGGCGCGAATGCAACCAGCGTGGTGTTGCAGCACGTGCCCGTCGCGCTAGAGAAATTGCTTGGCGTCGTGGCGCTTTGGGAGATCGTAAGCGAGCCTGTGCCGGCCGCGTATTGAGCTGCCGTGCTCGGCGCAGCGGTTATCGTCGTGTTCGCCGGAATGCCGTTGCCAACGATCACCTGTCCGACTGTCGGAGGCGTCGAGAAGGAAGCGTTGGAGACTGTCGTCGACCCGCTCGTCGTGCTGGCCCCGAGGTTGGTCAACGTTATGATATCGCCAGCCTTCGTCGACGTTACGGCGGCCGAAATGGTAAGAGACGAAGGCGGGCTCCCGGTCGTACCGGTGACATAGGCATTAGCGGGAATTCCGGTTCCGCTGATGGCCATGCCGACCACGATGCTGTTGAGGCTGGCGGAGGTTCCCTTGAGGCTGCTGATCGTCGTGCTGCCGCTCGTCGCGCTGCCGGCCAGGCTGAAGATAATCGATTTGTTGGTCTGCGTCGCGGTCGCGTTGGCCGACAGTGTGACCGTCGTCCCGGTTATCGACGAGACGGTGGTGGCGGTGGAGGTTGGGATGCCGCTGCTGCTGCTCGTGACAACCATTCCCGCCACGAATTCCGCTGGCACTGGCGACGGTCAACGTCTTGCTTCCGTTCGTCCAGCTTCCTGTGGTCGTAAACGTCGTCGGGTCCGTATAAGGGGTGCTGGTGTTGCCGCTGACGGGGCCGACCGCCAGCGAGTTGCCGCTGAAGGTCAGGGTCGCAGTCGAGGAGATCGTGAGCGACGAGCTGCTGACGCTGCTGACGGTCGCGCCGCTCGGAATGCCGTGCCCGTAGATGTACATCCCTTGCTGAATGGCGACAGTATTTGAAACCGAGCCGCTCGACGTAAGCGTCGAGACGCTAGAGATCGTGCTGCTGCTGCTGGTCGTATTCCCAGTGATCGGGGTCACCGGCATGATGTTGCCGCGCAGATCGGTAAAATCGCCGCTCGTCGCCGCAATATGGCTGCAGCTGGTCCCGCTGGTGCAGAAGCTGCTGCCGACATTGACCGTCGTCACATAGGGGACGATGCTGACGTAGAGCTGTTGCGTCGCGGCGATGGCGTCGGAGAGCGTGTCGACAAATTGGGTGGCGGCGTTTCTGAGGGTGCAGATGCGGCTCTGGTTGGTGGCATCCGTGCAGCTGGTGTCGGACGCCACCACATTGGTCGCGCACAACGAATCGCTGTAGCTCGGCGCGCCATCGCTGGGGCCGCACAGCATCGAGCCGGTGTTGTCGAGCACCACGGCGACTTCGAGGCCGGTGGTCTTTTTGGTCTGGGCGGTGACCGAGACGGTCATGTTGTCGACGCCGACCAGCCGCATCAGGGTCATCGGCACCGTCGCCTGCGCCTGGAAATTGACGGTCGAAGCGGTCAGGTCGGCGTCCGCGGGCACCGGCGTCGGCAGCGAGGCGGTGCCGAGCGCCGTCGAGGGATAGTTCGCAGCGAAATAGTTCTGCAGGTCTGTGACCATCTCTGCCCGGGTCCGGTTGGACTCCGACCCGATCGCCAGCGCGGCCGCGTCGAGCGCAGCCCCGAGGCGAACCTTGACCGCATAGGCCCGCCCCACATCGATCGCCATCCCTGCGGCAATAACGATGGGAATTGCGCTGATGGCGAAGATCATTGCAACGCTGCCCTCGCGCCGCTTGGCAAGGCGGCGCAGGCTGGCAATTAGGGCAATGACGGAACGCAGCATCGGTCGAGCTTCCTTTAACATCCGGTCGGCGGTCACGGGCACACGCTGCCGGTGTTCAAATAGGTCGGGACGCAGTACATGTAGCGCGGCCGGTTGAAGGCCCACTCGGTCAGCGTGAATGGCGAACTCAGAATGTAGTTGACGGTTGAGCTGTAGGTGTAGGCGAGGCGAACGATGATCACGCTGTCGGTCGACCCGGTCGTCTCGACGCCGAGCGTCGACAGGTCTTTAACGTTGGCCGCGCTGGTCACCGTGATCGGAGTTGCGCCGTTGACCTCGAGATGCCAATCGATGACGGGCGTTCCGGTACTGTAGGTGATCGCGGCATAAGCGATCGCGAGCTGCGAGCCGCTGGTCGGGAGCGGTGTCAACACCTGCTTTGTAGCGTTCGTGATGTTGGTGAAATCCGTGCTCTGGAGCACGGAGTTGACCCGCGTCTGACCGATGAGATCGGCCGCCGTCTCGGCTGCGGCTTCGACCTTCATATAGGCCAGAGCGAGGCTGGAGGTCTCGTAGCTGCACAAAAACAGCATCAGCATAATCGGGACGATGAGCGCGAACTCGATAGCCACCGTGCCCGAGGGATCCTGAGCGAGCCTACCGCCCGCGGCCGGCTGGCGCCGCCAAGTCATGTGAAGGGCTCGTTTTGGAAGATGACCGTCGACGACAATGCCGCGGTGCCGGTGCCGGGGTTTGATCCGCGGGTGCCGATAGGGCCGGTCCAGCAGCTGCCGCCGCTCAGGCACGCGCCGACCCACGATACGATAAAGGGACGAGTATAGGTGGCCTTCACCGCGACGATGTCGCCGCCGGTCCCGGGCGTGAATTGGCAGATCTGCGAGGTGCCGGTGAGGTTATTGGCGTTGCGCGCGCATGGCGTGAAGCTGACGGCGCCGAAATTAGCAAAGACCTCGACGTCGAAGACGATCTTGCTGGCGCAATCGGTGGTTGTCATCAACGCACTCATTTTGGCGCAGAGCAGGGTCTGGAAGGTGGTGATCGGAGAACTTTGCGACTGCACCTGACCCGTACGAATGAGCCGCGCAGCATCACGTGTCGCACCATCCAGCAGAGATTGAGCGGTGAGCGTCAGGCCGACCTCGATGATAGTCAGCAACAGCAGCAGAAAGGGCGGTCCGAGAAACGCCATCTCGACGGCGGTGACGCCCCTGGTGTCTCGTGCGATGCGCCGAAATAGCCGCATGGAGAACGCCCTATCGCTGCTCGCGGGGCGGGCCGCTTTCCGCCCGACGAAAAAGCCGGTCACGCCCGCGAGCGTCGGGGCGCCTGGAATGCTGATCGCCCTCCGATCGCCACCATGGAGTTCCCGGTACATCCCGACCGACCCTTGCGTCTTCATCCGGATTGGGGCGGGAAGGCTATGCGCCGTCGGTAAATGAGTCGTTAAGCAGCGCAACTTTGAGGTATGCTGCCGCCACTCGGGCTGGTGGGGGCGATAGGTGGCGGGATCCGGATGGGGAAGGCAGGCGGCGCGGGTCGCGGCGATGGCGCTGCTGGCGGTGCTGCCGCTCGCCTGCGCCGCCCCGGCGCCGCCGCCGAACCCGTTTGTCGGCACCTGGGCGACGGCCGACAACAACGCCGTCACGATCCGCGAGGATACGATCGTGCAGACCGAGCCCGACGGCAAGAACGTGACGCTCGACAAAGCGCTCTGTCGCGGCGTCTTCGGCTTCGGCTATGACGACCAAGACGCGGCAGAACTTGACTGATCTGGTGCCGCGGCAGCCCGAGCTGCGCAAGAAATTGTCTGAGCTGTTGGCGCAGCCCAGCTATCCGGTGGCGGTGCTCGACTGCGATCAGGGCGACCAGACCTATGTTCTTCTCAATGATCAGCAGCTGGTGGCGATCTATCGCGACGGCGACATCGGTGCGATCGAACGGCTGGCGCGCCGATGATCCGTGCTATATTTTAACGGGGAAGACGAGACCGCACGAGCAGGATCGGAGCAGGGGTGTGGATGGCTGAGTGGCGCCGTTGGCTGCTCTATCCGGCGCTGGTCAGCCTTGGCCTCGGCATGCTCGCGTCGTGCGCCGAAGAGCCGCCACCGCCGCCGCCGAAAGTGGCGGTGGCGCCGGTGCTCCCGCCGCCCCCACCGCCGCGCCCGCACCGCGTCCTCCAGCACCCGGCGCACAAGCCTGCGCCGCCTCCCGAACCGGAGAGCCCGGCGCCGGAGAGCGGCGACGCCGGGGCCGCGATCGTCGAGCCCGATACCGCAACGCACCCTCCGGCCCCGGCTCCGGTTCCGCGATCGCAAGAGCTGATCGGCCTCGACCAGACGGCGGTCAAGCGGCTGTTCGGCGCTGCTGCCGAGCAGTCCGACCAGCCGCCCGCCACGGTATGGCGGTATCGAAGCGCCACCTGCGGGCTCGACTTTTACTTCTACCTCGATTTGCGCAGTGGCCAGATGCGGACCTTGCACTACACCTTCAACGGCGATGCCGCCGATCCGGCTGGGCGGCAGAACTGCTTGAAATCACTGGTCGTCACCCGCGGAACCTAAAGCTTTGTGATCGATGCCGCATATACTTCTGGTCGACGACGATGATGATTTTCGCGAGTCGCTCGGCCTCAACCTGATCGACGAAGGTCATCACGTGACGAGCTTTGGCAATGGCGCCGAAGTGCTCGGCTATCTCGAAGACGGCGGTGGCGCCGACGTGATGCTGCTCGACTGGCGGATGCCGGGGATGACCGGCCTCGAGGTGCTGCGGCGGCTGCGCCGGTCCGGCGTCGCGATCCCGGTGATCTTTCTGACGGTGTATTCCGACGACAATTACGAAGAGGCGGCGCTGGCCGGCGGCGCCGTCGATTTCATCGACAAGTCCCGCCGCCTGCCGATCCTGCTGCGGCGCCTGCAGCTGATCGCCGAGGGGGTGAGGCCGGCGGCCGATCCCGACCCGCCGCGGGCGGACGTGCTGCGGCTCGGGCGGCTGGAGCTGCGCTTCGACACGCACCGCGCCCTGTGGGCCGGGCTGGCGGTCGACCTGACCTTGACCGAATTCAAGATCCTCGCCCTGCTCGCCGAAAAGGCAGGGCAAGACGTCGGCTATCGCGAGATCTATGATCTTGTCCACGGCAAGGACTTCGTCGCCGGACACGGTACGGAGGGGTATCGAGCCAATGTTCGCACTTTCATCAAGCGCATTCGCAAGAAGTTCCGCGAAGGCGACTCCGATTTCGACCACATCGAAAACTACGCCGGCTTTGGCTACCGCTGGACCGCGCAAAAGTGAGGTGCGGCGCCGGATCCGCTGGGCGTGGTCGCTCAGCGCCAAGATCGCGCTGCTGGCGGTCATTTTCGTGCTCGTCCCGGTGTTCCTCTATATCCAGTTCCGCACCGCCTACGAGCAAAGTCAGGAGCTTTTGCTGCGCAGCGTGCGCGACGAGGGCCGGGTCATCACCCAATCGCTGCTGCCGCTCCTGGAAACCGCCGACACCGGCTCGCTGCCCGAGCTCGGGCAACATCTCGGCCGCTTCGCCGGCGAGGTGACGACGATCAAGCTGCTGCTCTCGCCGGCCGGCGCGGATGCCGGCACGGGAGGGTTCTACTATGTCGCTTCCTGGCCGGCGGTCGAGCAGAGCAATCTCCAGGCCGAGCGGGAGACCCTGGCGCAGCAGGGCGTGCTCGACCGGCTCGCCGAGAACTGCAGCGAGGAAATGCCGTTCTCGCTGATCTACCACCGGCCGACCGGGGGTGCGGAGATCGTCACGGCGGTGACGCCGCTGTCGACGCCGGCCGGCTGCTGGGCGGTGGTCGCGTCGTTTTCCGGCAACGCTTTCCCTTCGGCGCATCTGGGTCAGCCCTACTGGGCGACGCCGACGGTGCGGATCGCGGCGCTCATTTACCTCGCGATGGCGGTGCTGACCTTCTCGACTTTGTTCAGCGTGCGCGGCGGGCTGAGCCGGTTCGCCCGGCGGGCGCGGCGGATCCGCGACAAAGGAGCCGATGCGGGATCGTTCGGCGGCCGCGCCGGCCTCCCCGAATTGACCGACGTCGCCGCCGAGTTCGACCGCATGGTCGACGCCCTGAACCGATCGGCGGCCGATATCCGCCGCACCGCGGAGGACAACGCCCACGCCTTCAAGACGCCGATCGCGGTCATCCGCCAGTCGCTCGAGCCGTTGAAGCGGGCGCTGCCCGAAGACAATCAGCGCGCCCAGCGCGCCTTTGGCGTCGTCGAGCACGCGGTCGACCGGCTCGACGGCCTCGTTGCCTCGGCTCGCCGGCTCGATGAGGCGACCGCAGACCTCTTCGCCAAGCCGCGGGTCCAGGTCGATCTCGGCCGAGTCGTCGGCCGGCTGACCCAAAACCGCTCCGACATCCTGGCCAGCCGCGACCTGACGATCGTGCTGGCCAGCCGCGACCTGACGATCACCGCCGATCTGCTGCCGGGACTTGTGGTCCTCGGCAGCGAGGAGATGATCGAAACCGTGCTCGAAAACCTGATCGACAACGCCGCCTCGTTCTCGCCGCCTGGCTGCGAGATCCTGATCCATCTGACCCGCGATGGGCGTTTTGCCCATCTGACCGTCTCCGACCACGGCCCCGGAGTGCCCGAGGGCCAGCTCGAGCGGATCTTCGACCGCTATTACTCGGAGCGGCGCGAGGAAGCCGCGAGCGACGCCGGCGCCACCTATTTCGGGATCGGGCTGTCGATCGCGCGGCGCAACGTCGAGGCGATGGGCGGCACGATCGAGGCCCAAAACCGGGCGCCGCATGGGTTGACCGTGCATATCCGCTTGCCGCTGGCGACGGGCCGCGGCTGAGCGCGAATGGAGGCGAGGCTCAAGACCGGGCTGTGGGTCAAGGCGCTGATCCGGCGCTGCGACCTCGCCGCGGTCGGCGTCGCGGTCACGGCCCGCGGCGACGGCGATGCCGGAGCGATCCTGTTGAAGCTCAACAGCCGCGATTGCGGGTGCTCGGTGCTGACGCAGGCGCGCGCGACGGACGGCGCGCTCGTCTGGATGCGCGCGACCGGCCCCGATCCCGTCGCCGAGGCCGAGGCCGATGCCTATATCGTCCGCCAGCGCCAGCGCGATCCCGATCTCTGGGTGGTCGAGATCGAGACCGGCGCGCCCGAAGCGGTGATCGACGGGCGGATCGTCTGAAACGGGCTTCGGCATCGTGATCCGCGGCGGATGCCGCTCGAAAGCAGCGCCCCCGACGGTTAGCTCAGAGCCAGCCGTCTAGTGTCGCGGTAGCCGGTTTCCGACAGCTCACCCCAATCCATGATACCGGCGAGGAACGCCATGTAGCTGTCGTAAACCTTGCGGGTCAGCGGATCCTTGGCGGCGGTGTCGGCGAGGACCTCTTTGCTGAGCTTGCCGAACGTCTTGATCAGCGCGTCGTTGAACCGCAGGATCTTGATCCGCTCGTCGGCGCGCAGGAACTTCAGCGACTTGACGTTCTCGGCATTGAACTTGGCAAGCGATCTGCTCAACTCGGCAGCTGCAGCCGTCTCTATAATCGAGCGCTCAGACTGGGTCAGGCTGTCCCACAGCGCCTTGTTGATGCCGAGCGTAGCGGGAGTGCCCGGCTCATGAAACCCCGGATAGTAATAATAATCCGCAGCGTTGGAGAGACCGAGCTCCATGTCCAACCACGGACCGACCCATTCGCTAGCATCAATGGCGCCGGATTTAAGTGCCGTCATGATCTCGCCTCCGGGCGTCGTCACGACCGTGGCGCCCATGCGACGCAAGACCTCGGCGCCTAGCCCCGGCATGCGGTAGCGTAACCCCTTGAAGTCGTCGGCGCTGTTAACCTCTTTGGTAAACCACCCGCCCATCTGTACCCCGGTGTTCATACTAAACAGCGGCTTGATATTGAAGGGTGCGTCGACCTCGTCATACAACGCCTGCCCGCCGCCGAATTGGATCCACGCGTTCAGCTCGTCGGCGGTCATGCCGTAAGGAACCGCAGAAAACAAGTCCAATGCCGGTGCTTTCGAGCCGAAATAGTTGTCGGCCGCATGATACATGTCCACAGCTCCGGCCGAGACAGCGTCAAAGACCTCAAATGCGCGGACAAGTGTGTCGGCCGGATAAACCGTCACCTTGATATGCCCATCTGACATTGCCGCGATCGATTTCGCCAATCGGTCGGCGCTTTCTCCCCATCCCGGTTGCAGCTCCTTCGTCCAGCTCGTCACCATTTTGAGCTCTTTGATGCCCTGAGCGATCGCCGGCCTTGGTAAACCAGCCGCAGCTGCAACTGCGGTCGCTCCCAGCCGCATCAGGCGACGTCGTGTCGTCATTGCAATGTCCCTCTAACCCAATGCCAGCCGCCTAGTGTCGCGGTAGCCGGTTTCCGACAATTCGCCCCAATCCATGACGCCGGCGAGAAACGCCATGTAGCTGTCGTAAACCTTGCGGGTCAGCGGATCCTTGGCGGCGGTGTCGGCGAGGACCTCTTTGCTGAGCTTGCCGAACATCTTGATCAGCGCGTCGCTGAACCGCCGGATCTTGATCCGCTTTTCGGCGCGCAGCAGTTTGAGCGACTTGACGTTCTCGGCATTGATCTCGGCGAGCGACCGGGTGACCTCGGCTTGTGCCGCCGCCGCTTCGATCAGCGCGCGCTCGGAAGCCGTCAGCCCGTCCCACAGCGTCTTGTTGATCCCGAGCGTGCTGTTCGTGCCAGGCTCGTGGAAGCCGGGGTAGTAGTAATACTCGGCCGCCTTGTCGAGCCCGAGCTCCATGTCGAGCCAGGGCCCGACCCACTCGCTGCCGTCGATCGCGCCGGATTTGAGCGCGCTGACGATGTCGCCGCCGGGGATGGTCACCACCGTGGCGCCCATGCGGCGCAGGACTTCGGCGCCGAGGCCCGGCATCCGATAGCGCAGCCCTTTGTAGTCTTCCGGACCGTTGATCTCCTTGTTGAACCAGCCACCCATCTGCACGCCGGTATTGAGTCGCCATCAGCGGCTTGATGTTGAACTGCGCGTCGACCTCGTCCCATAACGCCTGCCCGCCGCCGAAGTCGATCCAGGAGCACAGCTCGTCGGCGGTCATACCATAAGGCACGGCAGCAAAGAAATTCAGCGCCGGCGACTTGCTCTCGAAATAATCGTCGGAGGAATGATACATGTCGGCGACGCCGGCGCCGACCGCATCGAAGACCTCGAAAGCTTGGACCAGGCTGTCGGCCGGATAGACCGTCACCTTGAGACGCCCATCCGACATGGCGGTGATCGATTGCGCCAATCGCTCGGCGCTGGTCTCCAGTGCCGGGCGAGCTTCTCGGGCCAGCTGGTCACCATCTTGAGCTCTTTGACGCCTTGCGCGATTGCCGGCGCCGGCAAAGCCGCCGGCCGATGCAATCCCAGCGGTCGCGCCCAGCAGCAGATCGCGGCGTCGCAGTTCTCATCGCAATCTCCTCCTACCCCAGCGCCAACCGCCGGGTGTCGCGGTAGCCGGTTTCCGACAATTCGCCCCAATCCATCACGCCGGCGAGGAACGCCATATAGCTGTCGTAGACCTTGCGGGTCAGCGGATCTTTGGCCGCGGTGTCGGCAAGCACCTCCTTGCTGAGCTTGCCGAAGGTCTTGATCAGCGCGTCGCTGAAGCGCCGGATCTTGATCCGCTCGTCGGCGCGCAGCAGTTTGAGCGCCTTGACGTTCTCGGCATTGAACTGAGCAAGGGAGCGGGTCACCTCGGCCTGCGCCGCAGCCTCGATCAGCGCGCGCTCCGTCGCCGTCAGGGAGTCCCACAGCGCCTTGTTGATGCCGAGCGTAAAATTCGTGCCAGGCTCGTGAAAGCCCGGATAATAGTAGTAATCGGCCGATTTATCGAGACCGAGTGCTGCGTCCATCCACGGCCCGATCCATTCGGCAGCGTCGATCGCGCCGGAGTTGAGCGCGGTCGCGATCTCGCTGCCAGGCACGGTGACGACAGTGGCGCCCATGCGGCGTAGGACCTCGGCCCCCAATTCCGGCATGCGGTAGCGCAGCCCTTTGTAATCTTCCGGATTGTTGATCTCATTCTTGAACCAGCCGCCCATCTGCACGCCGCTATTAGTCGACATCAGCGGCTTGATGTTGAACTGCGCGCCGACCTCGTCACACAATACTCGACCACCGCCGAACTCGATCCATGAGCACAGCTCGTCGGCGGTCATGCCATAAGGCACCGCGGCGAAGAAATTCAGCGCCGCCGATTTGCTCTGGAAATAAGCGTCGTCCGAGTGGTACATGTCCGCGGCTCCGGCGGAGACCGCATCGAACGTCTCGAGCGCGTGGAGGAGAGTATTAGCCGGATACACGGTCACACTGAGCCGGCCGTCCGACAATACGGTAATCGACCTCGCCAATCGCTCGGCACCGGCCCGCAGCCCCGGCATGTCCTCGGTCCAATCGGTCACCAGCTTAAGCTGTTTAATCCCCTGCGCGATCGCCGGCGCCGGCAGGCTCGCGGCAGCGGCAGCGGAGCGGCGGCAGCCGCCCCCAGCAGCAGCTCGCGGCGTCGTGTTGTCATTTCGTCCCTCTCGAATGTCCCTAAGGAAGTTGAAGGGCCTGTCATTGCGAGGAGCCCGAAGGGTGACGAAGCAATCCCGCTGGCTACGGCACCATTCGAACGAGATTGCTTCGCTCCGCTCGCAATGACGAGATCGATCCAAGACATCACCCCAATGCCAGGCGCCGGGTGTCGCGGTAGCCGGTTTCCGACAGCTCGCCCCAATCCATGACGCCGGCGAGGAAAGCCATGTAGCTGTCGTAGACCTTTCGCGTTAGCGGATCCTTGGCGGCCGTGTCGGCGAGGACCTCTTTGCTGAGCTTGCCGAACGTTTTGATCAAGTCGTCACTGAACCGCAGGATCTTGATCCGCTCGTCGGCGCGCAGCGCCTTCAGCGACTTGACGTTCTCGGCGTTGAATTGCGCCAGCGATAGCGTCACCTCGGCGGCGGCCGCGGCTTCGATCAGCGCACGCTCGGAAGCCGACAGCGCGTCCCACAGGTTCTTGTTGATCCCCAGCGTCGCGTTCATGCCGGGCTCGTGGAAGCCAGGATAGTAGTAATAATCGACCACCTTATCGAGACCGAGCGCGATGTCCGCCCAGGGTCCGACCCACTCGGCGGCGTCGATCGCGCCGGATTTGAGCGCGCTGACGATCTCACCGCCCGGCGTCAAGACCACGGTGGCGCCCATGCGGCGCAGGACCTCGGCACCGAGCTCCGGCATGCGATAGCGCAGCCCTTTGTAGTCTGCCGGAGTATTGATTTCCTTATTGAACCAACCGCCCATCTGCACGCCGGTATTCGTCGCCATCAGCGGCTTGATGTTGAACTGCGCGTCGACCTCGTCCCATAATGCCTGCCCACCGCCGAAGTCTATCCATGAGCTTAGCTCGTCGGTGGTCATGCCGTAGGGCACGGCAGAAAAGAAATTCAGCGCCGGTGACTTATCTTGAAAATATTTCTCGTCCACATGATACATGTCGGCAACGCCGGCACCGACCGCATCGAAGACCTCGAAGGCGCGGACGAGCTGGTCGGCGGGGTACACCGCCACTTTGAGATGCCCATCCGACATTGCAGTGATCGATTGGACCAATCGCGCGATGCTGGCGGCCTGCCCGGGGAATTTCTCAGGGCTGCCCCAAGCGGTCACCAATTTTAACTCTTTGGTGCCTTGCGCGATGGCCGGCGCCGGCAGGCTCGCGACAGCGGCGGCCGAAGCGGACGCCCCGACCAGGATCTCGCGGCGTCGCGTGTTCATCGTGGCCTCCCAGGCGGAATGTACAGCAGGTTGTCCCGCGCTTGATTTTCGGACACTATCGCCAGACGAAGCAAGGCGTAAGATCGAACTCATAGGACCTTATAGTTTGCCGAACAGCCGGACAAGGGTGAGCGGCGTAGGGGCGCGGCTCCTGATCGTCATTTTCGGCATCGGCGCGGTTTCGGCGCTGGTCGCGGGTGCGGCGATATACGCGTTTGTCGAGGTCGGACATTCGCTCGCGCTGATCGACCGCCGCATCGATCCGATCCTGGCTTCGGTTGAAGTGTCGCGCTCGGTCGAACGCATCGCGACCGCAGCTTCGGCGCTGTCCGCCGCCACCACCGAGCAGAGACGCGACCACCTTTTCTCCAGACTCTCCCATCAGTCGGCCAAGCTGCGATCCTTTCTAGCCGAATTGCGCGTTGGCGGGATCAGCGCGGAACGGTTGGCGCCGATCGAAGGCTACGCTGTTCAGTTGGACGCCAATCTGACGGCGTTGGACGCTGACGTCCGCCTGCGCCTGCAGCTGATCGGCCGGACCAAGGATTTGATGCGGGGCGTCTTCGATACCAATGATGAGACCCAGCGCCTGTTATCGCCGACCCTACTCGTTTACGACAGTCAGATTACCCGCCTCGTTCCGAAAATGGGAGCGGACGGGAACCAAGATGCCCCGATATCGGAGGCCTCTCGGCCGTTGATCGCCGGCCTCTTGGCGCAACGCCAGGTGCAACGCGTCGAGCAGCAAGCTTCCGACGTAGCCGACGCCTTGGCGCAGGCTTCTGTGAGCGAGAATAAACAGCGTCTTTTGATCCTCGCCTTTCAGCTGCGCCGCAAGCTCGTTGAGCTCGAGAAGGATTCGCAAACGCTGGAGCCCAAGCTGCGCCCACTGTTCCTGGCTGAGCTCGACAAGTTCAAGACCCTGGTCGAAGGGCCAAACTCGATACCCGAATTACGCCAGAACGAGTTGAATCTGATCGCCGACGCCGGTCGGCTCCTGGCCGAGAACGACACGCTGTCGACCCAGCTAACCGATGCCGCCGAACAGCTGGTCGAGACGACCAAGCGAGAAGTGCGGGGAGCGACCGCGTCGGCTCTTCGCGTTCAGCGGCTGAGCACCGGCGCGATCAGCGTGTTGCTCGCGCTTGGCCTCGCGGGCTCGGTTCTGACTGTCTGGCTCTATGTCGGCCGCAACATTGTGCGGCGTTTGAACCTGTTGAGCGGCGCGATGTTCGCGATCGCCGGCGGCGGCCGTGAAGCTGTTCCGGTGACGGGCGGCGACGAGATCGGGGCGATGGGGCGGGCGGTCGAGGTGTTTCGCCAGAACGCGATCGAACGCGATGCGCTCTTGGCCGAGCGCGCCGAGGCGGCCGAACGGCTGGAACAGCAGGTCGAAGAGCGCACCGCCGAACTCTCCGAAGCGCTTGATCAGCAGACCGCGGTTAGCGACGTGCTCAAGGTCATCAGCCGCTCGACCTTCGATTTGCAACCCGTGCTGGACACGCTCGCCGAAACCGCCGCCCGGCTCTGCCAAGCGGAAATGGCGTTCGTTTTCCGTCGCGACGGTGAGGTCTATCGGCTGGCGGCAAATTTCGGCTTCCCGACCGACTACGGGGCGTTTATGGAAGGCCTGACGTTAGCACCCGGCCGCGCCACGGTAACCCAGCGGGTTGCTCTCGATGGGCGGATCGTCCAAGTCGCCGACATTGCCGCCGATCCCGAATACGCGCTCGCCGAAACGGTCACTCTTGGAAAAGCCCGTACCGTCCTCGGCGTGCCGCTGATGCGCGAGGGCTCGCTGCTCGGCATCATGGCCCTTGCGCGTCAAAGGGTCGAACCGTTCAGCGAGAAGCAGATCGAGTTGGTCACGACCTTCGCCGACCAGGCGGTGATCGCTATCGAAAATGTCCGTCTGCTCGACGAGATCCGCCAGCGCCAGGCCGAATTGCATGTCACCTTCGACAACATGGGCGACGGTGTCGCGATGTTCGACGGCGAGCACCGGCTAGCGGCGTGGAACCGCAATTTTCAGCAGATCCTCGATCTGCCCGAGCCATTCTTGGGCGAGCCGCGCACATTGGCCGACCTCATCCGTCTTCTTGCGGTGCGCGGCGAGTTCGGCGCCGCGGCCGACCCCGAGGCCGAGCTACACCGCTTTACCGAGAATACCGGCCGGCATTACAGCTACGAGCGCACCCGCCCGGACGGCCGAATTCTCGAGGTGCGCCATAACCCGGTGCCCGGCGGCGGGTTTGTCGTGATTTACAGCGACATCACCGAGCGCAAGCGCTCCGAAGCCGAGATCCGGGATGCTCGCGACGACGCCGAGGCCGCCTACCGTGATCTAAAGACGACCCAGGCCAGTCTGATTCAGGCGGAGAAGATGGCCTCATTGGGCCAATTGACTGCCGGCATTGCGCACGAGATCAAGAACCCGCTCAATTTCGTCAACAATTTCGCTGGGTTGTCGGTCGAGTTGCTGGACGAGCTGAAGGAGACCGCACGGCCGGCGATTGCCGGTCTGGCGGAGGACGAGCGCGCCGATATCGACGAAATTGTCGCGATGCTGACCGGCAATCTCGAAAAGATCGCCGAGCACGGCCGGCGCGCCGACGGCATCGTCAAGAGCATGCTCGAGCATTCGCGCGGCGGCGGCGGCGAGCGCCGCGAGGTCGATCTCAACGGCCTGGTCGAGGAGGCATTGAACCTCGCCTATCACGGCGCCCGCGCCCAGGACCAGAACTTCAACATCACGCTGGAGCGTGATTTCGCTCCGGCCATCGCCCCGATCGAGCTGGCGCCGCAGGAGATGACGCGGGTGCTGCTCAACCTCTTCGGCAACGGCTTCTACGCCGCCACCAAGCGCCAACGCGACGGCGCCGCGTCCGACTTCCGGCCGGTGTTGAAGGTGACGACGCGCGATCTCGGCGAGGCGGTCGAAATCCGCATTCGCGACAACGGCACCGGCATCCCGCCCGAGATCAGGGACAAGCTGTTTCAGCCGTTCTTCACCACCAAGCCGACCGGCGAGGGGACCGGGCTCGGCCTCTCGATCAGCTGGGACATCGTCGCCCAGCAGCATGGCGGCACGATCACAGTCGACAGTCGCCTCGACGAGTTTACCGAATTCACCATCCGCCTGCCGCGCAGCCGCGCCACGCGGTGGAGAAAGCGGCATGAGCTACAGCATCCTGATCGTCGACGACGAGCCCGATGTCGTCGAGCTGTTCCGCCAGCGCTTTCGGCGCGAGGCGCGGCAGGGCCGGTACGTGCTGCATTTCGCGGCCTCGGGCGAGGAAGCGCTGCGCCGCCTCGACGAGATCCACCCCGAGCTGATCGTGATCCTGTCCGACATCAACATGCCGGGAATGGACGGGCTGGAGCTGCTGCGCGCGATCAAGGAGCGCCGGCCTCAGCTGCCGGTGCTGATGGTGACCGCCTATGGCGACGCCGAGCGCGAACGCCGCGCCGACGAGCTCGGCGCCTCTGCCTTTCTCGCCAAGCCCGTCGATTTCGACCGGCTGAAGGAACAGTTGCTCGAACTGATGCCGGCCGATCGGCCGGATTAACAAATCGCAAACCCATTGCCTCGCGCCGGGCCGCGGTGCACAGATGCGGGCGGCGCGGCAAGGCGGCGGGAGACGGGTCGATGCGGGGATGGCGGCGTTGCATAGAGGGCGCGATGCTGACACTGCTCGCCGCTGGCGCAATGTCGGCCACAGCCGCCGCGCCACCGCCGGCCAAGGAGGATGCGGCCGCCGCGCCGCCGGCCGAGGAGGAGGATGCGGCCATCGCGCAGAGCCTGGCCGAGATGCTAAGCGATGCCCGCACGGTCATCTCCAATAACCAGGATCTGATCAACAATCCCGATATCGGCGACAAGCACCTCAGCGGCGACGTTGTCCTCGGCGACGCGGTCGGGCTCTACCGGAGGGCGACCGGGGTCGACCCGACCAAGATCGACCCGGCCTCGCGGCAGGGGCGGTTGCTGCGCGCGATGATGGACGCGATCGTCGCGGTAACCAACGACAACCAGTCGACCATCAACGCCAAAGGCATGGGCTTCAAAGCCTTTATCCCTGCGGTCTTTGCGCGCCTCGTTGACGAGGAGTTCGCCCAGCTGGCGAAAGGCGAAGCCGAGGTCAAGGTCACGGCACCGCCCGGTTTCGTGCGCAACCGCAAGGCCCGGCCCGATGCCTGGGAAGCCGAAATCATGAAATCGAAATTGCTCGAACCGGCCTGGCCGAAAGGCCAATCCTATTCGGCCGTGGTAGAGACCCGCGGGCGGCCGGCCTATCGGATCATGGTCCCGGAATATTACGCGGCCTCGTGCCTCGCCTGCCACGGCGGCCCCAAGGGCGAGATGGACATCACCGGCTATCCGAAAGAAGGCGGCAAGATCGGGGATCTGGGTGCGGCGATGAGCATCACCCTTTACCACTGAGCGCGCGTGCTGCGGTGATCCGATGATGGCCCAGCTGACGATCCGGGCGCGGCTGATCCTGCTGACGACGGCGGGGCTGCTCGTGCTGATCGCGACCAACGCCTATCTGAACCGCAAGCTCGCCGACAATTCGGCCGGCATGGTGCGGGCGGCCGAATTGCTGAGCCTGATCGAGCAGGCGAACGACGCCCAGCTCGCCTTCGGGGAGCTGCGCTATTGGATGACTGATCTCGCCGTCAGCCAGCTGACCTTGTCGGAAAAGAACGCCGCCGACACGCGCCACCGGATGGAGCAGCACCTTTCCGTCCTAACGCGGTGGAACCCGGAGCGGATCGCCAAGGTCCGCAGCGAGCTGGCGCAGTACGACGACTTCGCCGAAAAGGCGGTCGACGAATACACCGACGACCGCCGGGTGATCGGCAACTCGCTGTTGGCGCAGGCGCGTCTGCACAGCATGGCCGTCGACAGGCAGCTGACCTCGGTCGCCGCCGAGTTGACGGGCGAGGCCATCGCCGCCCGCGAGCGCGTCGTCGCCGAGGCGGCGAGGGCGACCCGGGTCTCGCGGATCGTCGTGTCGGGGGCGGTGCTGGTCGGCGCGCTATTGACCTTCTTCGTGCTGCGCTCGATCGCGTTGCCGCTGCGCCGGCTGACGGCGGCGATGAGCGGGCTCAACGCCGGCGATGTGCGCGTCGAGATCCCACCCGCCGGCCCGGACGAGATCGGCGCCATGGCGCGGACCCTGGCGCTGTTCCGCGACACCCTGACGGAGCTGCGCGAGACCCTGGCGCAATTCGAGGCGCTGCGTGGGGTTGGGCGGGCGGTCGGCTCGACGCTCGACCCCGAGACCGTACTCGGCATCGTCGCGGCGCGCGCCGTCGAGTTCTCCCATGCCGAGGCCGGCATCATCTACGAATACGACGAGGCCGCGCGGGAATTCCACTACCGGATGAGCCACGGCTCGCCGCCGGCGTTGACCGATCTCTTGAAGGCGCAGCCGATCCGGCTTGGGGAAGGCGCGCTCGGCCGGGCCGCGGCCGACGGCGCACCCGTCCAGGTCGCCGATCTTCTCGACGAAAGCGGTCCCGCCGCCTTCGCGCTGTGGGAGGGCATCGGAAGGATGGGCTATCGCGCGCTGCTCGCCGCACCTTTGCTCGACGAGAAGCAGATCCTCGGCGGCCTTGTCGTGGTGCGCCGCGAGGCCGGCAATTTCTCAAAGGAAGTCGTCGGCTTGGTCGAGGCGTTTGCCACACAATCGGCGCTCGCGGTGCGCAACGCCAAGGCATTCGAGGAGCTGCGCGCCGCTCATGAGCAGCTCAAAGCCACCCAGGCCAATCTGATCCAGGCGGAAAAGATGGCCTCGCTCGGCCAGCTCACCGCCGGCATCGCCCATGAGATCAAGAATCCGCTCAACTTCATCAACAACTTTGCGGAGCTGTCGCGCGAGCTGATGGACGAGCTGGCGGAGCTGACGGCCGATGCAGCCGATGGGCGAGCGGGCTCCGTCCAGGGCGAGATCGGCGAGCTGACCACGACCCTGACCGGCAATCTTTCGAAGATCGTCGAGCACGGGCGGCGGGCCGACGGCATCGTCACCAGCATGCTCTTGCATTCGCGCGGCGGCAGCGGCGAGCGCCGCAAGACCGATCTCAACGCGCTCGTCGACGAGGCTCTCAATCTCGCCTTCCACGGCGCTCGTGCCCGTGACCAGGGGTTCAACATCACCCTCGAGCGTGATTTCGACCCCCGCATCGGCGCGGTCGATCTGGTGCCGCAGGACATGAGCCGGGTGTTCCTGAACCTGTTCGGCAACGGCTTTTATGCCGCAACCAAACGCGCGCGCGACGGCGGCGATCCGGGGTTCCGGCCGACGCTGAAAGTGGCCACCCGCGATCTCGGCGAAGCAGTCGAGGCGAAGGTGCGCGACAACGGCGTCGGCATGCCGCCCGCCGTGCGCGAGAAGCTGTTCACGCCGTTCTTCACCACCAAGCCGACCGGCGAAGGCACCGGGCTCGGCCTGTCGATCAGCTACGACATCGTCGTCCAGCAGCACGGCGGGACCATCGCCGTCGACAGCCGCGAGGGTGAATATACCGAGTTCACCCTGCGCCTGCCGCGCCGCCGCGCCGATGCCCCCGCAGCCGCGGCGACCGCAGCTTCCGCATGACGCAGCCGGCGCATCCCGATGTCGAGATCCTGAATGCCGAGACGGCGTTCGCGCGATTCCTGCGCATGGACGTATTCGAGTTTCGCCACCGCCGGTTCTCCGGCGAATGGAGCGCGCCCTACCGCTACGACGTGCTGCGCCGCGGGGCGGCGGTCGCGGTCGTGCTCTACGACCCCGATCGCGACAGCGTCGTCCTGGTCGAGCAGTTCCGCCTGCCGGCATTGCTGGCCGGTGCGTCGCCCTGGCAGATCGAGGTCGCGGCCGGGCTGGTCGATGCCGGTGAGACGCCGGAGGCGGTGGCGATCCGCGAAACGCGCGAGGAGACCGGGCTCGTGCTCGATGGCGCGCCGATCCCGATCCAGCGCTATCTGCCGTCGCCGGGCGGCTCCGACGAAAGCGTCCATTTGTTCTGCGCCCGCGTCGACGCCGCGGCCGCCGAGGGCGTGCACGGCCTGCCCGAAGAAGGCGAGGACATCCGAATCGTGGTCAAGACAGTCGCCGAGATCGAGACCTTGCTCGACACGGGTGCGATCGAGAGCGGCCACACGCTCGTCACGCTCTACTGGCTGTTGCGCCATCGCGACCGGCTGCGTCGGCTGTGGGCGGCGAGGTGAGCGGCCTATTGTGACGCGAACTCCTTGAAATGCCTGGATAGCGCCAGGCCCTGGCTCTGGTAGGAGGAGCCGATGGCGGCGCCGTAGAGCTTGTCGGGCCGGGCGATCAGCCGTTCGTAGGCGAGCCGCCCGACGATCTGGCCGTCCTCGATCAGAAACGGCACCTCGTGCGAGCGCACTTCGAGGACGGCGCGGCTGCCGGCCCCGCCGGTCTCGGAGACGCCGAAGCCCGGGTCGAAAAAGCCGGCGAAATGCACCCGGAACTCGCCGACAACGGTGTGGTAGGGCAGCATTTCGGCTGCGTGGTCGGGCGGCACGGCGACGGCTTCGCGCGACGCCAGGATGTAGAAATCATGCGGGTCGAGCACCACCCCCTCGCCGCGCCGGGCACGGACCGGCTCCCAGAAATCGCCGGGGTCGTAATGGCGCACGCGGTCGACATCGATCAGGCCGGTGTGCCGGCGCGCCTTGTAGCCGACGACCTTGTCGCCGCGCGACATCGACGGTAAAGGCGAGCCCGTCCCGGATCGCCTCGCGCGCCGGAGCCTCGCCTACAGGCGTCTCGACGAGCCCGACCTCCTGGTGCAGCCGGCGCAACGCGGTGTCGCTGAAGGCGGGCGAGCCGCGGCGGATGCGCAATTGCACCAGACGCGAGCCGGTGCGCGCCAGGATGCTGAACGAGCGCGGCGAGATCTCGGCGTAGAGCGGCCCCCGATAGCCCTCGCGGATGCGGTCGAACTCGGTGCCGTGATCGGTGATGACGCGGGCGAAGACATCGAGCCGGCCGATCGAGCTTTTCGGGTTGGCCAGCGCCGCGGTGCGCCTGCGCAGCGACAGATACTCGAAGAGCGGCACGATATAGACGCAATCGCGCTCGAGCACCGCTCCGCCGGTCAGGTCGATGCGGTGCATCGACAATTGTTCGAGTTTGTCGCGCACGCTCGCCCGCGCGCCGGGAAGAAAGCTCGCCCGCACCCGGTAGGCGACCTCACCGAGGCGCAGATCGATGCTGGCCGGCTGGATCTGGTCGTCGCCGATCACCTGCGGCGACAGGATCTCGCGCCGCGCCGCGACCGCCTCGCGCAGCAGCTGCGACGGCAAGAGCCCGGTCGTCTGGTCGCGCTGGCGCTCGGCTTCCGGGAAAAGCCCGCCCGATCCCGGCAGGCTCATCGCATCGCTATCAGGCGACGATGATCCATTGCAACAATGTGCTTCACTCGATCTGATCTGTGGGCTGCTCGCCCGGCCCTATTTCAGATGCTTGTCGAAGAAGGCGACAGCATCGGTCCACAGCTCGGCGGCGGGGCCTTCGCGATAGCTCGGCCGGTAATCGGCGAGAAAGGCATGTCCGGCGTCCCTGTAGACCTTGACGGTGACATCTTTCCCGGCGGCCCGCGCGCGCTTCTGCAGTTCCTCGGATTGCGCCACGGTCGGGTTCTGGTCTTCCTCGCCGAAGACGCCGAACAGCGGGCAGTGTAGCCGGCCCACCAGATCGAGCACCGGGGTCGGCCGCGACGGCGTGGTCTCGGCATCGGGGGTGGCGCGGTGGATAAAGCCGCCCCAGCAATCGACCGCCGCATCCACCTTGTCGCTGCTGCACGCGACGAGCAGCGTCTGGCGCCCGCCCGAGCAGAAGCCGATGACGCCGACCTTTTGGGAGGCGCCGGATAGCCCGCGCAAATGCGCGGCGGCGGCCTCGACATCCCGCACCGCTTCGGCATCCGATTTTCCGAACATCACCGGGAAGACCGCGGCCATGTCGTTCGGATCGGGCGAGCCGGACCGCGTGTAGAGATCGGGTGCGACGGCGTTGTAGCCGATATTGGCAAAGCGCCGGGCGAGATCGCGGATGTGCTCGACCAGCCCGAATGCCTCGTGGATCACGACGATGCCGGGATAGCGGCCGGCCTGGCTCGGGCGGGCCATATAGCCCTGGATGGTGTCGCCGCCGCTCTTGATTTGGACATTCTCCCCATGCACGCGGCTGGCATCGGTCACCGCACCCGGGATATTGGCCATGCGATCCTCCTCGAAACGGGACCGCGAGCATAGCACCGGGTCTTCCGCCGGGTGAAGCGAGACGCCCTGCGTCGATTTCGGCGGACCCTTCGGCCGCTGCTTTCGCTGTTATCTGCAGCGAATCTGCAGCCGGCGGTCACCCCGTCGACAGACGCCGAGCGCTCCCGAGCCCGGCGAAGCAAATCACGATAGCGAGCGATGATGGCGATTTTACCAGCCGGCGGGCCGCTCGCGCCGCAATTCCTATGGGCGCTGCTCGTGCAGCGAAGCGACGGCGGCGGCAAAGGGGCCGATTTCGCCAACTTCGACGATCATGTCGGCCGGGACGCCGAGACGCCGGGCGGCGGCGCGGATCGCTTCAGGGTTCGGCGCCTCGTAGAGGCAATAGGTCTTTCGCTTGTCGGCGCTCAAAAACGAGAACAGCCATTGAATGCCGATCTCGTCGTTGACCTCCTTGATGACGGCCATCGTATCCGGATCGCTCTGCACCGCCTCGGCAAAATTCCGCTCGATCAGAAACAGGGGCATGGCGGCCTCCTCCGCTGCGGCACCAGATTCGCCCCGGAGCATCGGCCGAAATGGTTCCGCGGGCAAGGCGCAAGCTTATTTCGCCATCAATCGTGATATCCTGCGGACAACCTGCTGCGTAGAAAGATAGGCCTCGTCGACAATGACCGCCACTCGCCGCCTCGCCGCGATCTTGGCCGCCGACGTCGCCGGCTACTCGCGCCTGATGGGTGGGGATGAGGAAGGCACGCTCGCCGCGTTGAAAGCGATCCGGCGCGAGCTCGGCGACCCCAAGATCGCAGAGCATCGGGGCCGCATCGTCAAGACCACCGGAGACGGGCTGCTGGTCGAATTTCAGAGCGTCGTCGATGCGGTACGCTGCGCCGTCGAGATGCAGCGGGCGATGGCCGAGCGCAATGCCGATGTGCCGGCGGGGCGGCGGATCGAGTTCCGCATCGGCATCAATTTGGGCGACGTCATCCTCGACGAAGGCGACATCTACGGCGACGGCGTCAACCTCGCCGCTCGGCTCGAAGCACTGGCCGAGCCCGGCGATATCTGCGTCAGCCGGGTGGTGCGCGAGCAGGTCGGCGACAAGCTCGACCTTGCCTTCGAGGACGGCGGCGAGCAGCAGGTCAAGAACATCGCCCGGCCGGTGCATGTCTTCCGCATTCCCGATCGCCGGACATACCGTGGCGCCGTCCGATCTCGGACGGCGCGCCCCAAGCCGAGATCCGCCGCCTGGCGGCAGCCGCCTTGGCACCGACGGAGACCTTTATCGGGCGGCGGCGCGAACTGGAAGTGCTGCGCGACGCCTTTGACGAGGCCTGCGCCGGGCACGGGCGGATTGTCATGCTCGCCGGCGAGCCTGGCATCGGCAAGACCCGCACCGCGCAGGAACTGGCGGCCCACGCCGCAGAGGGTCAGGCGGTGGTTTTCTGGGGCCGGTGCAACGAAGAAGCCGGGGCGCCGCCCTATTGGCCGTGGGTGCAGATCCTTGGCGCAGCGCTGCGCGACCTCGATCCCGATCTTCTCGCCGGCCTCGGCACGATCGCGAGCGACATCGCCGACATTGTGCCGGAGATCCGCGAGCTGCTGCCGGGGCTGGAGCCGTCGGCCCGGCTCGGCGACGCGTCCGAGGCCCGGTTTCGGATGTTCGATTCGATCCGGCAGCTTTTCGAAAGCCTGGGCCGGCGCCGGCCCCTGCTGTTGGTGCTCGACGATTTGCATTGGGCCGATGCGCCGTCCTTGCGCCTGCTCGAATTCCTGGCCCCCGAGCTCGGCGGAACACGGCTGCTCCTGGTCGGGACCTACCGTGCGACCGAGCTGTCACGCCAGCACCCGCTGTCGAACGCGCTAGGCGGCCTGGCGCGGACGCCGCGTTTCACCCGGATCAACCTCGTCGGGCTCAGCGCCGAGGAGGTCCAGGACTTCATCGCCGATGCCGGGACCGCGGCCCCGTCCGGGCTGGCTCAGACGCTGCACGGCCAGACCGAGGGCAACCCACTGTTCCTGCGCGAGATTGCACGCTTTATCGAGCAGCACGGCGCCCGTCGCACGGCGGACGGCGCCTTGCCGCCGGCGATCCGCATCCCCGAAGGGGTAATCGAGGTGATCGGCCGCCGCCTCAACCTGCTTTCGTCAGGAACCAACGAAGTCCTGGCGCTCGCTTCGGTGATCGGCCGCGATTTCAGCGGCGAGGTATTGGCGCGCGCCGCCGCGCCGTTGGACGAGGACGCACTGTTGGAAGCCCTCGACGAGGCCGTGGCTGCGCACGTTCTCGACGAGACCGCTCCGGGGCAATACCGGTTCACCCACAATCTGATCCGCATGACGCTATACGACGAATTGCGGATCGCCCGGCGGCGGCGATATCACCGCGCCGTCGGCAATGTGATCGAAGCGCTCTACCGCGCCGACCTCGACCCCCATCTGCCACAGCTGGTGCGCCATTTCCAAGCGGCCGGCGGCGACGCCGAGAGCGAGCGGGCGATCGACTATGCGGTGCGCGCCGGGCGCCGCGCCGACGCATTGCTGGCCTTCGAGGATGCGGCACAATCGTTCGAAGCTGCCCTCGACGCCCTGGAGCGGCACAGCGGCGCGGATCGAGCGGAGCGCTGCCGACTGCTGTTCGAACTTGGCGAGGCGCGCCGCAAGTCGGGCGATCTCCCGCGGGCGCGGGCAACCCTGTTGGAGGCAGCCGAAACCGCGCACCAACTTGGCCTCGTCGATGTCATGGTGCGCGCGGCAGTGGCCTATGAGCTGGCGATGTGGCGCTTTTCCTACGCCGCTGACCGGCCGGTTCCGCGGCAGCTCCTGGAGCGGGTGTTACGCGCGTTGCCGCCGACCGAGACCGCCATGCGGGTGCAGGTGGAGGGTGCGCTGGCCCGGGCGCTGCTCCACTCCGGCGCGGAAGAGGAAGCAAGAGTACAGGGGTCCCGCGCAGTCGCGCTCGCCCGCCGGCTCGGTAACCCCGCGATACTGGCGACCGCGCTCTCGTATTATCAGTCTGATTTTGTCTGGGGTCCCGACCGGGTCGAGGAAGCTCTCGATATCGCCAACGAAACGCTGGCCGCGGCAAATGCCTGCGGCAATCTCGAGATTGCCCACACCGCCCACGCTCTGCGGTTCCAGTTCGAGCTGAGGCTCGGCAACATCGCCGCCGCAGATGCCGAGGTCGAGGCGTTGATGCGGCTCGACCAGCGTATCCGCCAGGCGACCTATTCCAACGCGGCTCTCGCCTATGACGCGACGCTGGCGATATTGCGCGGCCGCCTCGATCAGGCCGAGCGCGACTATCTTCGCATAGCAACGCAGTTGCGGCAGACCGGACAGGCGGAGCAGCTGGGCATCCAGATGTTTACGCTGCGTCGCGAGCAGGGCCGGCTTGCCGAGCTGGGGCCGGTCGTCGCGCAGTTCGTTCAAGAGCAGACGGCGACCACCATCTGGCGTCCTGGCCTGGCCGTGCTCTACCTGGAAATGGGCCAGATTGAGGATGCGCGCCGCGCGTTCCAGGAATTGGCTGCGCATGATTTCGCCGACCTGCCGCGCGACGGGCGCTGGCTCTTTTGCATGGTCTATCTGAGCGAGGTCTGCGAGGCCCTCGGCGATGCTGCACGGGCAGCGATCCTCTACCGGCTGCTGGCTCCCTATAGCGGGCAAACTATCGTCCTCGGCGGCGGCATTGCCGGCAGCGGCTCGGCCGACCGCTATCTCGGGCGGCTCAGCGCTGCGATGTCCCGGTGGTCCGAGGCGCAAGAGCATTTCGAGGCGGCGCTGGCGATGAACGAGCGAATGGGCGCCCGCGTGCCGCTCGCCCACACCCACCATGACTATGCGGCGATGCTGCTGGCGCGCGGCGAAGCCGGCGACCGCGAGCGCGCGGTATCCCTGCTGCGGGCGAGCCTGGAAAGCGCGCGCGAGATCGGCTTGAGGTCGCTTGAGGAGCGCGTCGCCCGCCGCCTCGACGAACTTGTCCCGGCGCCGGTGCGCGCCGACGAATTGACCGCGCGCGAGGCCGAGGTGTTGCGCCTGATCGCGATCGGCCGCAGCAACGCCGATATCGCGTTGGCGCTGTCGATCAGCCTCAATACAGTGGCGACACATGTCCGCAACATTCTCGCCAAGACCGGCTGCGCCAACCGCACCGAGGCCGCCGCCTACGCCATGCGGCACGGCTTGGCGCCCGCCTCGGACCGCTGAGATTCACGGTCCACAGCCGGCACGGCGCGGGCCCGGCGAGGGCATCTCACCATTTCTAGTGATCGCCCCCGGGCGATGCGGGTCCCGACCACGGCAGCGCATCCTTCGTATTGACGATTTACCGGCATCGACCTTCCCCTAAGCTAGGACCGCTCAGTCAGGGCGTCTAATGGGCATTGCTTTTGGGGAGATAGCGTGATGAACGACGAAGCCATCGCCAAATTCTCGCAAAGTCTTCGCGGCCCGGTCGTCGGGCGCGACCATCCGGATTACAACGAGGCGCGAAAGCTCTACAACGCGATGATCGACAAGCGGCCGTTGCTGATCGCCCGCTGCGCCGACGTCGCCGATGTGATCGCGGCGGTGAATTTCGGCCGGGACAGCGAGCTTCCCATCGCCATTCGCGGCGGCGCCCACAATGGGCCGGGCCTCGCCAGCGTCGATGATGGGCTGGTTATCGATTTGTCGGTGATGAAGGGCGTGCGCGTCGACCCGGCGAAGCGGACGGTGCGGGTCGGCGCCGGCTGCGTCACCGGCGACGTCGACCATGCCACCTGCGCCTTCGGGCAGGCGGTGCCGTTCGGTGTCGTCTCGACGACCGGCGTCGCCGGCCTGACCTTGAGCGGCGGCCACGGCTATCTCAGCCGCCAGTACGGGCTCGCCGTGGACAACCTGCTCGAAGCCGACGTAGTGCTGGCCGACGGCCGCTTCGTCACCGCGTCGGAAAGCGAGAATGCGGATCTGCTCTGGGGCCTGCGTGGCGGCGGCGGCAATTTCGGAGTCGTCACCAGCTTCCTGTTCCGCACCAACCCGGTGGGGATGCTGTATGCCGGCCCGATCATCTTCGATCTTGCCGACGCCGCCAGCGGTGATGCGCTGGTATCGACAATTCCAGGCGAATTCGCCGGACGAATTCTACATCTGGTTCGGGCTGCAAACGGTGCCGCCGAGCGAGCCGTTCCCGCAGGAGCATTGGAACAAGAAGATGTGCGCCCTGCTCGTCTCGCATCCCGGCCCGGACGGCGAGAAGGCGGTCAACGCCATACGCGCGGAACTTCCCAAGCCGATCATCGACTGGGCGCAGCCGATGCCCTACACGGCGCTGCAGTCGATGTTCGACCCGCTATTGCCGAAGGGCCTGCAATGGTACTGGAAGGGCGATTTCGTCAAGGAGCTGCCCGACGCGGCGATCGAGGCGCATATCGCGCACGCGGCCAAGGCGCCGAGCCCGCTATCGCTGATGCACCTCTATCCGATCGACGGCGCGGTCCATCGCAGGCAGCGGGACGAGACGGCCTGGGGCCATCGCGATGCGACCTGGTCGATGGTGATCGCCGGGATCGATCCCGAGCCGGCCAAGGCGCCGGCTTTGCGACAATGGGCGCGGGACTATTGGGAGGCTGTGCATCCGTTTGACCTCGCCGGCGCCTATCCGAACTTCATGATGGACGACGAGGGCGAGGCGCGGGTGCAGGGCCGCCTTCGGCGACAACTACGACCGGCTCGCCGCAGCTGAAAAAGAAATACGACCCCGGCAACCTGTTCCGGATCAACCACAACATCCGGCCGGCGCCCTGAGCCAACCCCGCGAGAAAAGGGACGGTCATATGCCGATTTTTATGGATCGCCACGACATTCCCGGCGCGCGCGTGGAGGATGTCGTTCGGCGCGCACCAGAAGGACATCGAAGTTCAGGCGCGATATAAGGTCAAATACATGACCTACTGGTGGGACTACGAGCGCGGCACAGGCTTCTGCCTCGTCGACGCGCCCGACGCCGCGACCGCCGAGTGCGTCCATCGCGAGGCGCACGGCAATACCGCGAGTGCCATTATCCCGGTTGATTTGGCCGCCGTCATGGCGTTTCTCGGCCGAATCGGCGACCCGCGCGCGACCGCGGGCGCCGACGCGCCCGCGGTCGATGCCGGCTTGCGCGCAGTCATGTTCACCGACATTGTCGGCTCGACCGAGATGACAGCGCGGCTCGGCGACACCGCCGCGGTCGAACTGGTGCGGGTGCACGACGCGCTGGTCCGGCGTGGCCTCGACGCGCATGGCGGGCGCCAAGTCAAGCATACCGGCGACGGCATCATGGCCGCCTTCGATGACGTGGCAAATGCGGTGCGCGGCGCCGCCGACATCCAGCGGGGCTTTGCCGCCTACAACGCAAACGCGTCCGAAAGCCTGAGCGTGCGAATCGGTATCCATGCCGGGGAGCCGGTCACGGATCACAACGACCTCTTCGGCGCGACGGTACAACTCGCCTACCGGCTGTGCAGCGAGGCTGAGGCCGACGGCATCGTCGTCTCCGGGCTCGTGCGCGAGCTGAGCGAGGAGGAGACGGCGCGTTTCGTGGCGCTCGGCGAGCGGCGGCTGAAGGGCTTTGCCGAAAAGGTTCCGGCGTTCCGGTTCGAATGGCGAAACTGAATCGTCTATTGCCTGGCGAGACGGTCGCGGCGCGCCGAGTTCAGGCGGTCGCGTCAGGCTACCGCCGGTGACCGCGTCGTCGATCGGATAGATATTGCGGGTAGCGGGGGAGATAATATACAATATGTAGATGATTACCGCCTTCGATCTGCTCGATGAAGCCGCCACCTCGGCACTCGCCGGCCGCATCGCCGCGCTCGCCGAGCCCGGCGATGTGATCGCGCTGAAGGGCGAGCTCGGCGCCGGCAAGACCGCTTTCGCGCGCGCCTTCATTTGCGCCCGCGGTGGCGAGGAGGAAGTGCCGAGCCCGACCTTCACCCTGGTCCAGACCTATGCGCTCGATCCGGCCGCGATCTGGCATTTCGACCTCTACCGCCTGCGCGCGCCCGAGGAGGCCTGGGAGCTCGGCATCGAGGACGCCTTCGCCGACGGCATCTCGCTGATCGAATGGCCCGAGCGGCTGGGCTCCCTGCTGCCCGAGCGCCGGCTCGAGATCGCCTTCGACTTCGGCGGTGAGGCGGACGCCCGCTGCGCCACTCTCCGCGCCGGCCCCGAATGGCGGGCGCGCCTGGCCGCCGTGGCCCGCGGCTCGGCGCGGCAGGCGTTTCTCGATGGCTGCGGCTGGGCCGGCATCGCCCCGGTGCGACTCGCGGCGGACGCCTCCTTCCGCTCGTACTACCGGCTGCGGGGCGGCGGACGCGGCGCGATCCTGATGGATGCGCCGCCGCCGCAGGAGGATGTCGGCCCCTATGTCAGGGTCGCGAACATTCTGCGCGAGCTGGACCTGAGCGCCCCGCAGGTGCTGGCCGAGGATCGCAAGGCGGGCTTTCTGCTGATCGAGGATTTCGGCGACGACACCTACAGCCGGCTGCTCGAAAGCGGCGCCGACGAGCCGGCACTCTATGCGCTTGCAATCGACACGCTGGTGGCGCTGCAGCAAAAGGTGGCGCTCCGCGATCCCCCTGCCCTGCCCCCCTACGACGAGCGCGCGGCTGCTGGCCGAGGCGGCGCTGCTGGTCGACTGGTATGCGCCGGCGGCACTCGGCGAGCCGGTTACAGAAGCCTCTCGTGACGAATATTTGACGCTTTGGCGGGCAGTATTGCCGCAGGCGGCGGTGCTTCCCCCGACCCTGGTGTTGCGCGACTTTCACGTGGACAATCTGATGCTGCTGCGTGACCGTTCCGGAGTGCGGCGCTGCGGGCTGCTCGATTTTCAGGACGCGGTCCTGGGCCCGCCGAGCTACGATCTCGTTTCGCTGGTGGAGGACGTCCGCCGCGATGTGCCCGACGCGCTGCGCCGGGCGATGACCGAGCGCTACCTGGCCGCGTTCCCCACGCTCGACCGCGAAGCCTTCCTGCGCTCGGCCGCGATTCTGGCGGCGCAGCGCAACTGCAAGATCCTCGGCATCTTCACCCGGCTGTGGCGGCGCGATGGCAAGCCCGGCTATCTCGCGCACATCCCGCGGGTCTGGCGTCTGATCGAGCACGACCTTCGCCACCCGGCCCTGGCGCCGGTCGCCGGCTGGTTCGACCGACATCTGCCGCCCATTGTACGACGCCTGCCGGACCCACAGAGCACCACATGATCTCGCCGCCGCGCTCGGCGATGGTGCTGGCGGCCGGCCTCGGCACGCGGCTGCGGCCAGTGACCGAGACCCTGCCCAAGCCGCTCGTAGAGATCAACGGGCGCAGCCTCCTCGACCATGCGATCGACCGGCTGGAGCTGGCCGGCGTCGAGCGCGTCGTTGTCAACGTCCATTACAAGGCGGCGATGGTCGCCGAGCACCTCCGCCGCCGGGACAACCCGCATATCGAAATCTCGGAAGAACCAGAGCTGTTGGACACTGGCGGAGGCGTCCGGCAGGCGTTGCCGCTCCTCGGCGAGGCGTTCTTTGTCGTCAACAGTGACGTCCTGTGGCTCGACAGCAAGGATTTCGGCATTGCGCCGCCTCGCCGACGCATTTGATCCCGACGGCATGGACGCGGTCCTGTTGCTGCAGCCGACGGTGTCGGCGGTCGGCTACGACGGCGATGGCGACTATCTGCTCGACGCGCGCGGGCAGCCGCACCGCCGGCAGGAGCGCGAGGTGGCGCCGTTCCTGTTCGCCGGCGTCCAACTGTTGCACCGCCGCCTGTTCGACGGTGTGGACGACCGCGTCTTCTCGCTGGTCCGGCTGTTCGACCGCGCCGAACGGAAGGGCCGCCTGCACGCGATCGTCCATGACGGTGAGTGGTTTCACGTCGGCACGCCGGCGGGGCTGGCCGCCACCCGCGGGCGGCTCTCCTCCCACCGCATCGAGCGCTAGCCGGTCGCCGTGCCGCCCCGTCTCTACACGATCGCCCCCGACCGTCCGTTTCTGGCGAGTTTAGCCGCCGGGCTGCTGGCGATGGCCGGCGGCGACCCGCTACGGCTCACCCGCATTACCGTGCTGCTGCCCACCCGCCGTGCGGTGCGCGCCTTGCGCGAGGCCTTTCTGCGCGCCGGCGCGGACGGGCGGGAGGCGGGGACACCGCTGCTGCTGCCGCGGATGCGGCCGATCGGCGATCTTGATTCGGATGAGCTGTCGCTGGTCGAGGGCGCCGCCGATGGCGAGACATTGTCGGTGCCGCCGGCCATTCCCGAGCTGCGCCGGCGCCTGCTGCTGACCCGCCTGGTGCTCGATTGGGGCGCGCGGCGCGGCCGCGGCGCCCTGTTGCTGCCCGGCCAGGCGGCGGCACTTGCCGCGACCCTGGGGCGGTTTCTCGACACCGTGGCAACCGAGGGGCGGAGTTTCGAGCGGCTGCGCGATCTGGCGCCGGCCGATCTCGCCGAACATTGGCAAATCGTCCTCGAATTCCTCGAGATCTTGCCGCGGCGCTGGCCCTCCACGCTGGCGGCCGAGGGCACGCTCGACCCGGGCGAACGGCGCAACCGCCTCCTGGCGCACCAGGCCGCTATCTGGCGCGCGGCACCGCCGCTCGACCCGGTCGTCGCCGCCGGGCTCGTGGGCGGCATTCCGGCGATGACCGAGCTGCTCTCGGTGATCGCCTCGCTCAGCCGCGGGGCGGTCATCCTGCCGGGCCTCGACCGCAGCCGCGACGCGGCCGAATGGGCGGCGATCGAAGCCGACGAGGCGCATCCGCAGCATCTGATGGCGCTGCTGCTGAAGGATTTCGACCTTGCCCCGGACGATATCCGTGATTGGCCCGAGGGTCAGGTTGCCGCCGAATCACCGCGAGCCCGGCGGATCGAGCTGATCCGCGAAGCGATGCGTCCGGCCGCCACCACCGACGCCTGGCGCAGCCTGCCGCCGCATTCCGCCGAGGCGCTCGATGGGCTCAGCCGCATCGACTGCATCAGCGCGCAGCACGAGGCGGTGACGATCGCGCTGCTGCTGCGCCGCCAGCTCGAAACCCCGGAAGCGACCGCGGCACTCGTCACCCCCGATCGCGGTCTCGCCCGCCGGGTTGCCGCCGAGCTGCGCCGCTGGGGCATCGAGATCGACGATTCGGCCGGCGTGCCGCTGAGCCGGACGCCGCCGGGCGTGTTCTTGCGCCTCATTCTCGACCTCGCCGAGAGCCGGCTGGCGCCGGTGCCGCTGCTCGCCGCACTGAAGCACCCGCTGGCCGCCGGCGGGCTCGCGCCGGCCGCCTTCCGCGATCTCACCCGCCGGCTCGAAGCGAAGATCCTCGGGCCGCGCCCGGCGCCCGGCTTTGCCGGGCTCCGGGATGCGCTCGGGCCCGCGGCAACCGAGTTGCGGCGCTTTGTCGACCGGCTCGAATCCTGTCTCGGCCGGCTGCCCGACCTGCTCGCCGCCGACGCGATCCCGCTCGCAAGGATCGCGGCGGCGCATCTCGAGGCGGCCGAGCGGTTGGCGGCGAGCGATGCCGAGAGCGGCGCGCAGCGGCTGTGGCGCGAGGCGGCGGGCGAGGTCGCGGCACGCTTTTGCCACGAGCTGATCGATGCCGCCGGCGACTTCCCTCCCCTGCCCGGCCGTCATTATCCGGCCTTGTTCGAAGCGCTCGCCGCCGGTGCCGTGGTCCGACCCACTTTCGGACGTCATCCGCGGCTGGCGATCTGGGGGCTTCTCGAGGCGCGGCTGCAGCAGGCGGACCTCCTCGTCCTCGGCGGGCTCAACGAGGGCGCCTGGCCCGGCCCGGCCGAGCACGACCCGTGGATGTCACGGCAGATGCGCCGCGATTTCGGCATCGCCGTGCCGGAGCGCGCAATCGGCATCGCCGCCCACGACTTTGTGCAGGCGATGGGCGCGCCGCAGGTGGTGCTGACGCGGGCCGCGCGCAGCGAGGGCGTGCCGACCGTGCCGTCGCGCTGGCTGCTGCGGCTCGACGCGGTGCTGCGCGCGGTCGGGCTCGACGGCGCGCTCGGCGAGACCGGGGCGCCCGATGGCCTGGCCGAGCTGATCGACGCCGCGGACTACCGGCCGCTGCCGCCGGCCGAGCCGCGCCCGCCGCTCGCGGCTCGCCCGCGCCGCCTGTCGGTCACCCAGATCGAGACCTGGCTGCGCGACCCCTATGCGATCTACGCCCGGCATATCCTCGGGCTCGAAGCCGCCGACGAGCTCGATGCCGATCCGGGCCGTGCGGAGCTCGGTATCACGGTGCACCAGGCGCTCGAAAAATTCGTCTCCCGCTATCCGACCCGGCTGCCCGAAAACGCCGAGGCGGAGCTTTTGGCAATCGGCCGCGAGTGCTTCGGGCCCTTGCTGTCGCGTCCCGGCGCCGAGGTCTTCTGGTGGCCGCGCTACGCAAGAATGGTCCACTGGCTGGTGGCGGCGGAGCGCGAGCACCGGGGCCGCGTCGTCGAGAGCCTCGCCGAATGCAAGGGCAGCCTGACGCTCGATTCGCGCGGCGGGGCGTTTATCCTGACGGCCACCGCCGATCGGATCGACCGCCTCGTTGACGGTGGCTTCCTGCTGGTCGACTACAAGACCGGTTCGGTGCCTTCGCCGAAAGAGATCACGGCGGGCTTTGCGCCGCAATTGCCGCTCGAAGGGGCGATCCTGCGAGACGGCAGCTTTGGCGGCGTCAGCGGCGTCGCGACGAGCCTCGAATATTGGCGGCTGAGCGGCGGCGACCCGGCCGGCGAACGCCGCCCGATCGGCAAGGACGATCCTGGCGCGCTGGTTGACCGCCTGCTCGAACGGGTCAAGGCGCTGATCGAGCACTTCGACGACCCGAGGACCCCCTATCTCGCGGCGCCGGCGCCGCTCTGGAAGCCGCGTTTCTCCGACTACCGCCACCTCGAACGGTTCGGCGCGAACGAGGACGACGAGTGACCGGCACCGGCGCCGCGACCCCCGACCAGCGGCGGGCCGCCGCTCCGGGCGCGTCGGTCTGGGTCTCGGCCTCAGCCGGGACCGGCAAGACCAAGGTTTTGACCGACCGGCTGCTCGGATTGATGCTGGCCGGCAGCGACCCCGCCCGGATCTTGTGCCTGACCTTCACCCGCGCCGCCGCCGCCGAGATGGCCAACCGGCTCAATCAGGAATTGGCCAAATGGGTGACGCTGTCGGAAGGCACGCTCGCCGAGGAGCTGCAAAACCTCACCGGCTCTTATCCCGACGAGGAAGTTTCGGCGCGGGCGCGGCAGCTCTTCGCGCGCGTCCTCGACACTCCGGGCGGAGTCAAAATCGCCACGATCCATGCTTTCTGCCAGACGCTGTTGCGCCGCTTTCCGCTAGAGGCCGACATCGCGCCGGAATTTGCCGTCGTCGAAGAGCGCGGCGCCCGCGACGCCCTGGCCGAGGCCGCGGAGAGCATGATCCTCGCTGCCCGGAACGGCGCCGGTGGCGGCCTCGCCGGGGCACTTGCCGTCGTCAGCCGGCATGCTCCGGAAGAGCGCTTTGCGATATTGATGGCGGCGCTCGCGGCCGAGCACGACAAGCTCCGCCGTGCGCTCGCCGATGGCGGCGCGTTGCGCGGCAGGCTGTGCGCGGCGCTGTCCGTCCCCCACGAGGCGACGCCGCAGACCCTCGCCGCCGCCTTCTGCGCCGAGGGCGACTGTGACGAGGCCGGGTTGCGCGCCGCCGCGGCGGTGCTGGCCGGCGGCTCCAAGACCGACCGGGACCGCGCCCTGATTATCGAAAGATGGTGCGAAAACCCGGGGCATCGGCCGGCGATGATCGACGCCTATCTCGGCGCCTTTCTCACCGACGACGCAGAGATTTTCAAACGCCTGATCACCAAAAGAACGGCCCGCGCGACCGACTGCCCGGCCGCGGCGATCCTTGCGGCCGAGGCCGAACGGGTCACAAGGTTCCGGGACGCGCGCGCCGCGGCAGTCATCGTCGAAGCGACCTGCGCGTTGGCCCGGTGCGGCGGCGCGCTGATCGATGCTTATGGCGAGCGCAAGCAGGCCCGCGGGCTGCTGGACTACGACGATCTCGTCGACAAGGCGCTTGCCCTGCTGCATGACCCGGGCAAGGCGCCCTGGGTCATGTTCAAGCTCGACGGCGGGCTCGACCACATCCTGATCGACGAGGCGCAAGACACCAACCCCGAGCAATGGGAAATCGCGCGAGCGCTGGCCGAGGAGTTCTTCGCCGGCCAGGGGATGCGGGATCGCACCCGGACGATCTTCGCCGTCGGCGACGCGAAACAGTCGATCTACAGCTTTCAGCGCGCCGACCCGCGCACCTTTTTGCAGATGGGCAAACACTTCGAGAGCCGGGTCTCCGCGGCGGCCCAGGGGTGGGCGACCGTGCCTCTCGAAATCTCGTTCCGCTCCACCCCGGCGGTGCTGCGCGCGGTCGATGCGATTTTTGCGCATGACGCCGCTAAAGGCGGTGTGTCGCTGGACGGCGGCGAGATCCGCCACGCCGCCTCCCGCGCCGGGCAGTCGGGTCTGGTCGAGCTGTGGCCGCCGGCGCTGCCGGAGCCCGAGGAAGCGGCCGAGTCTGCCGCGCTACCGATTGCGCACCGGCGGGTGGCCGAGCCGCAAACCCGGCTCGCCGGCGCGATCGCCGCAACGATCGCCGGCTGGCTCGATCAAGGCGAGAGGTTGGAGGCGCGCGGGCGCCCGGTTCGGGCCGGCGACGTGATGGTGCTGGTACGGCGGCGAAACGCGTTTTTCAACGACCTGTTGCGCGCGCTCAAGCATAGCAATATCCCGGTCGCCGGCGCCGACCGGCTGATGTTGACCCAGCAGCTGGCGGTCGAGGATTTGATCGCACTCGGCCGCTTTCTGTTGTTTCCCGATGACGATCTGACCCTCGCCACGGTACTGAAAGGCCCGCTCTTCGAGATCGACGAGGACACGCTGTTCGATCTCGCCCATGGCCGCGGCAAGGAACGTTTGTGGGACCGGTTGCGGGCTCGCGCCGCGAACAGCGTCAGGCTGCGCCGGATTGTCGACCGGCTTGCCGGCTTGCTCGCCCGCGCCGATTTCGTGCCGCCCTACGAGCTTTATGCCGAGATTTTGGGTGCCCAGGGCGGGCGGCAGGCATTGCTGGGCCGGCTCGGGCCCGAGGCGGAGGACCCGGTCGAGGAGTTTCTCGGGCTGGCGCTCACCTATGAGCGCGAGCACGTGCCGTCATTGCAAGGCTTTCTGCGCTGGCTCGTCGCCGGCGACACGGAGGTCAAGCGCGATTTCGCGGCGCGGCAACGCGACGAGGTGCGGGTTCTGACCGTGCACGGCGCCAAGGGGCTCCAAGCGCCGATCGTCTTTGTCCCGGACACAATGGCGCTGCCAAAGACGCCCGAGACGCTGTTGTGGACCGAGAAGGAGCAGCTGCCGCTGTGGTGTCCGCCGAAGAATTTCGCAGTTGCGCGGTACAAGACGGAACGGGACGCGGTCCGCCGGCATCAGCTGCAAGAGTATCGGCGCCTCCTCTACGTTGCCCTCACCCGCGCCGAGGACCGGCTCTACATCTGCGGCTGGCAGACCCGGCAGAAACCGGACCCGGGTTGCTGGTACAATCTCTGCCGCGCCGGCCTGAGCGAAATCGCGACGCCGTTCTCATATGAGGCGCCAACGCCCGTCCAGCGGGACGCGTGGTGCGGCGAGGGTTTGCGGCTCGAGGGCATGCAGACCGCGGCGCCGGTCCGGGAGCCCGCGGTGGGGACCGCCCACGAGCCTGGACCGCTGCCGGGCTGGGTGAGAAGGCCGCCGCCGGCCGAGCCCGACCCGCCGCGGCCGCTCTTTCCCTCGCGGCCGAGCGAGGAGGAGCCCGCCGCGCTGTCGCCGCTCGCCGCCGCCGGGCGTGACCGCTTCAAGCGCGGCCTCCTGGTCCATCGCCTGCTGCAGAGCCTGCCGGAATTGCCGGTGGAGGAACGCGACGCCGCCGCGGCGCGGTTTCTGGCGCTGCCGGCGCATCGGCTGCCGGCCGAAATCCAGGAGGAGATTCGCCGCGAGACCTTGGCCGTGCTGAGCCACCCCGATTTTGCCCCGATCTTTGGCCCGGGTTCGCAGGCCGAGGTGCCGCTGGTCGGGCTGATCGGCGGCCACGCTGTGTCGGGGCAGATCGACCGTCTCGTCGTCGCCGAGGACCGGGTGCTGATTGTCGATTACAAGACCTTGCGCCCGCCCCCCGCGGCCGAAAACGAGATCGCGCCCATTTATTTGCGCCAGCTCGCGATCTATCGCGCGGCGCTGGAACGGATCTATCCGGGGCGCGAAATCGGCTGCGCGCTGTTGTGGACCGAAGGGCCGCGGCTGATGCCGGTCAGCCCCGAGCGCCTTGCGGGCTACCTGCCTTGACGCGGCTTTTTCGGCTCCCCTAATGTCAGCAGCAATCAAACGGAGGAGTGACGCGATGAAGCCGACCGCCGTCAGCGACAGCGAATTCGACGCCGCCGTGCTCCGCGCGAGCGGACCCGTCCTTGTCGATTTCTGGGCCGAATGGTGCGGCCCGTGCAAGATGATCGCGCCCTTTCTCGAGGAGCTCGCGGCCGACATGGAAGGGCGGCTGACCGTCGCCAAGGTCAACATCGACGACAACCCGCAATCGCCGATGAAATACGGCGTGCGCGGCATCCCGACAATGATCCTGTTCAAGGACGGTCAGGCTGCCGCCACCAAGATCGGCGCGCTGCCCAAGAGCAAGCTCTACGAATGGGTCGAATTGGTGCTGCAGCCCACCTAAGCCCGGAATAACCCGATCGCGGTCTTGACGGGGATCGGCGACGCCGCCACTGCCGTGCCGTCATGCGCGCACCCGGTCGGCGGCAACCCACAACCGCAAGGGCCGGCTTCGGGTCAAAGACGGGCCGCCGATCACGCAGCGGATATCGGGCCTCGAGGCTGCAAGATCGGGGCAAGAACGCGACGCTGCCGTCAGCCCAGCTTTTCGAGCGTCCCGTCGAGCGCCATCAGACCGGTTTCGACAGTCAAACCGGGATGACGCTTTGCCATCTCGCGGCGGAATTCTGCCAATGCTCGGCGATGGGTTTCGGTTTCTGCCTGCGGGGTTGCCAGCGCGGCGTCACCGTAGGCGATCTTGGCGGCACCGCAATCGCGGTGATCGATCGCGATCAGCCGTTTGATGCGATGCAATTGGATCGAGGCGCCGAGATTGTCCCAGAACGCGGGGCGCCATGTCTCGAACTTTGGCGCCACGACGGCGACCGCCGCGCCGGCGATGCAGAACTGGCTGTATTTGCCGGAGAGGCCCTGCTGCCGCATATGGTCATAGACCGGCGAGACCATCCGCGGATCGATGCAGGAGAGCAGCATCGCCTCGTAATCACCTTCCGCAGCCCGCGCGATTGGGGAAAGAGCCGTTGTCACCATCGTCATCCCCGCCAATTGCAGCACCCGTCTCCGGTCGCAGCAGATGCCGCCGCGCCGACATTCTCCGTCTGGTCTCATCCTACCGACTTTCCGTTAAGCCGCGCTGCGCCAGCAATGCGTCGATGGTCGGATCGCGGCCGCGGAAGGCGCGGTAGAGCGCCATCGGGTCGCGCGTGTCGCCGGCGCTGTAGATCGTTTCGAGACGCGCCGCCAGCGCCGAGTCGAAGACGTCGCCCGCATCGGTGAAGGCGGCAAAGCCGTCGGCGTCCAAAACCTCGGCCCAGAGATAGGCGTAATAGCCCGCCGCATAGCCGCCGCCGGCGAAGAGATGCTGGAAATGGGCCGGCCGGTGACGCAGGCCGATCTCCCGCGGGACCTCGTACGCCTTCAGGAATTCGCGCTCGAAACGCTCTGGATCGAGGCTTTCGGGGTGCGGGTCACGGTGCAATTCGAGGTCGATCAGCGCTGAGGCCGTGTACTCGACCGTGGCAAAGCCTTCGTTGAAGGTACGGGCAGCCAACAGCCGGCCTAGCAACGCCTCGGGGATCGGCTCGCCGGTTTGGCAGTGGCGGGCGTATTTGCGCAAATTCTCAGGTACGGACATCCAATGCTCGAAGACTTGCGACGGGAACTCGACGAAATCGCGGCGCACCGCGGTGCCGGATTGCGAAGGGTACCGCACCCGGCTTAACAAACCGTGTAAGCCGTGGCCGAATTCGTGAAACAGGGTCTCGGCGTCGTCAAAACTCAATAGGGTCGGGCTCCCCCCATCGGGCCCCGATTTCGCGAAATTATTGTTGTTGACGACGATCGGCGATACCGGGCCGTCCAATTCCTCCTGGTCGCGGTAGCGGCTCGACCAGGCGCCGGAATGCTTGCCGGGGCGCGCGTAATTGTCGTGCAGGAAGAGACCGACATGCTCGCCCGCCCGGCCGCGGACCTCCCAGACGCGCACATCGGGGTGGTAAATTGGCAAATCCGGGCGCTCGGTGAAGGTGAGGCCAAAGAGCCGCCGGGCGGTGTCGAACAGCGCCCGCACCATGTCGTCGAGCACGAAATACGGCTTCAGCTCGGCCTCGTCGAAATCGTATTCGGCGCAACGCACCTTCTCGGCGTAATAGCGCCAGTCCCAGGGCTCGATCCCTTCGTTGAGGCCCTCCGCCCGCGCCACCCGTTCCATTGCTGCCCGCTCGGCGCGCGCTTTCTCCTTGGCCGGCCCCCACACCTGCATCAGCAAGCTCTCGGCCGCGGCCGGGGTTTTGGCCATCGAATTGTCGAGCCGGTAGGCGGCGAAATCGGCGTAGCCGAGGAGCCGCGCCTGCTCGCCGCGCAATGCCAGGATCTCGGCGACGAGCGGCGTGTTGTCCGCATCGCCCGGATGCGTGCCGCGCGCGGTCCACGCCTGCCACAATCGGCGCCGCAGGTCGCGCCGCGCGGAGAAGGTCAGAAACGGCTCGACCGCAGAACGGGCGAGGGTGACGACATAGCGCCCCGCCTGCCCGCGCTCGGCAGCCGCCTGCGCCGCCGCCGCCCGCGCGAAATCGGGAAGGCCATCGAGATCAGGCTCGTCGAGCGCCAGCTGCCAGTCGCGCTCGTCGTGCAGCACATTCTGGCCAAAGCGGGTATGGAGGCTCGCCAGGCGCTCTGCGATTGCCGCCATCCGTTGCTTCTGCTCGGCATTCAGCAAGGCCCCGGCGCGCACCATGCGCAGATGGTGGCGCTCGACGAGCCGCACCTGGTCCTCGGCGAGCCCGAGCGCGTGCCGGCGGTCATGGAGGTCGGCGATCCGCGCGAAGAGGCCGGGGTCGAGCGCGATCCGGATGTGATGCTGGGCCAGCTTCGGCGCGTAGTCGCGGGCGATCGCTTGGAGCGCGTCATTGGTGTCGCTGGCATCGAGATTATGGAACACCCGGCCGACCCGGGCGAGGAGCCGCCCGCAGCGCTCCAACGCCTCGAGCGTATTGGCAAAGCTCGGCGGCTTGGGATTTCCGGCGATGCGGGCGATCTCGCCCGCGTGCTCTTCCATGCCGCGATCGAAAGCCGGAGGGAAATGCACCGGCCGGATGCGCTCGAAGGGCGGCAGGCCGAACGGTGTGGCCCACGGCTCGAAGAACGGGTTTTCGTTCATTCCGGCAAACATAATGGTTCCACAGGATCATTTCGAGTTGGGCGCTGGCGGTAGGATGCGTTGAACTTAGAGGCTGTGGAAGGATCGATGTCGACTAGATCAGCGCCTTGAGCCCTCTCCGGCGCGAAGAGGGCGGTTATCCTTGCGCTGCGACGCATCGCGCGGCAAAACTCGCTGGGCAACGGTTTTGCACTCGGCGGAGGAGAGTATGCGCGTCGGATTCATCGGCCTCGGCATGATGGGCAAGGGCATGGCGGCCAATCTGCAAAAGGCCGGACACGACCTTGTCGTGCATGATCTGAGCCGTGCCGCGGCCGAGCCGTTCCTGGCGAAGGGTGCGGTCTGGGCCAATTCGCCGAAGCAGGTCGCCGAGCAGACCGAAGTGGTCTTCACTTCGCTGCCGGTGCCGGCCGACGTCGAGTTGGTGGCGCTCGGGGCGAATGGGCTGATCGAGGGCATGCGCCCCGACACCGCTTTCTTTGACATGTCGACCAACTCGGTGACGATGGTGCGCAAAATCAACGCCGCCTTTGCCGAGAAAAACCTCTACATGCTCGATTCCCCGGTCAGCGGCGGCCCCTCCGGTGCGGCCAGCGGCAAGATGGCGATCTGGGTCGGCGGCGACGAGCAGATCTTCAACCGCCACAAACCCGTGCTCGACGCGATGGGCGACCAGGCGGCCTATATCGGCCCGATCGGCGCCGGCTCGATCGCCAAGCTCGTGCACAACTGCACCAGCGCGGTTCTCGGGGTGGCGCTCGCCGAGGTCTTTACGATGGGGATCAAGGCCGGGGTCGAGCCGCTCGATTTGTGGGAGGCGGTGCGCCAGGGGGCGACCGGCCGGCAGCGGACTTTTGACCGGCTCGGCCGGTTTTTGTCGGGCAAGCACGACCCGGCGGATTTCGCCTTGCGCCTCTTGCACAAGGATGTCGGGCTCGCGGTCGGTCTCGGCCGCGAGGTGGGCGTGCCGATGCGGCTCGCCAACATGGCCTTTGAGGAATTGACCGAAGCGATGAACCGCGGCTGGGGCACGCGCAACAGCACCGTCGGCCAACTGTTGCAGGTCGAGCGCGCCGGCATCGAGCCGCCCGCCGTCGACCCCGACCGAGTGCAGGCGATCCTCGACGCCGACAAACCGAAATAGGCCGCGCCCGAAATCGCTTCCCTGCGGGCGCAATCGCAGACCCGGGCGCCAACGCGGTTAGCCGCTGCGAGCCGGGCGGCTCACCAACGCATGGCGGCTCCTAGAGCGGACTTATTCGCCGATGACGTATGATCCAGTCGTTCCCGATTGACGGCAATAGGAATTGGACAATGGCGAATGTCGTGACGTTTCAGCCCGGTGGCTACCGCTTTATCGAGCATGCGTTCCAGTATTCGGGCGGGGTCGCGGCCGAGCCGGGGTTTGCCATCGAGCGGGTGCGGCTCGCCCGGATGCTGCCGCTCAGCGACGGATTTGACGCGATCGAAGCCCATCTGCGGCGCCTCGAGCGTCCGCCCGGCGCATTCTGCGCCTGCGAATTGCGCTCGCCGGCCCAGTTCACCGATGCCGGGTTCGTCGCCTTCAACCGGCATTACGTGCAGCGGCTGGAAAGCTGGGGGATCTTCCGCGACGAGGTCAACCCGGTGGCGCGCTCGAATGTGTGCCCGGAGATCGACCCGCCGGCGACGCCGTCGCTCTATGCCTTCTGCTACACGGTGCCGGCCGAGGCGGGCTATGCCAGGACTGACTTTGTCGCCGCCGGCAGCGGTGAGGCCGACGGCGCCTCGGGTCCCTACGCCGAGCGGATCGTCCGCCACGGCGACACCTCGCCCGACGGGCTGCGCGAGAAAGCGCGCTTCGTGCTCGGCGCGATGGAGCGGCGCATGGCGGCACTCGGCCGCTCCTGGGCCGATGTCACCGCCACCCAGCTCTACACCGTCTTCGACATCTACCCGGCGCTCGCCGACGAATTCCTGCGCCGCGGTGCCATGGCGGCGGGCCTAACTTGGCACTACGCCCGCCCGCCGGTCCTGGGCCTCGATGTCGAAGTCGATGTCCGCGGCGTCAGCCGCGAGATAGTGCTTTAGCCGTTGCCACAGGGCCGCCCCGCGCTACCACGCCTCGCGGCCGCCATCGGCACGTGCGCCTTGAGGAAATTGCGCAGGCTATCAGTCGTGCGCTGCTTCACATCCTCGCTCCTGCCACGGAAGACGGTGATCTCGGCATTGCGGCACAGCGAGGTGATGTCGACCGAGGTCTGGCGCGGATGCGCCAGACGCGACCGGCCGGCAGCTGACTTTTCGACCGGCTCGGCCGGTTTCTGTCAGGCAAGCACGACTCGGCCGATTTCGCCGTGCGCTTCTTGCACAAGGATGTCGGTCCCTGGCGCGAAGGTGGGCGTGCCGATGCGCCTCGCCAACATGGCCTATGAGGGATTGACCGAAGCGATGAACCGCGGCTGGGGCAGGCGCAACAGCACCGTCGGCCAAGCTCTTGCAGGTCGAGCGCTCCGGCATCGAGCCGCCCGCCGTCGATCCTGACCGGGTGCGGGCGATCCTCGACGCCGACAAACCGAAATAAGCCGCAATAGCCGGCCCTGATCGGTAATACGGACTCTCGCGCAGGTTCCAAGCTTTACAGGATCGCGTTGGACCACGGCCGCGGGCCCGCGCCGAGCCGCTCAAGAGTGTCGTCGACGACGGTCAAGTCGGGATTAAAGCGCTTGAGCTGAGCGATCATTGCTTTCTGCAATGGTTCCGTGTCAGCCGGCAACATCTCATTATCGGCCCAAAATCTCTTTGTTTTATCAAAGTAGCCGACGGTGTCGAGGAATGCGGCAGCAAAATAATATGAGTCTGGTATCATGTCACCCTTGTCAGGGTTTATTATCTCGCCGGTGTTTCTCACTGAGTGATGAAGACACCACTCAAGCATTTTTGCAATCTCCTGGCTCGCTTGCCGCCGTTGGTCGGGGTGCATATGTGGCCAGCAACGCCAGAACAGCTCTACCACGTCATAGTTGTTATGATCCGTCATTTTTGAATTTTCAAGCCAGCCTTGAGGATATTGCTCGTCCTTTATGCTGAGTAGCGTATCGATCAGGAGCGGCCACCAGCGCACCAGATGAGGAGCGTAGCGCACCATGTGAAAGGTCAGACTGAGATCCGTAGTCCTGACTTCATTCCCCTGGTTGTCGGTGATGTAAGTCACACCGAAAAAGCTGGTTTTTGGGTCTTGCCAATCTTGAATAAACCGTTCCAGCACGGGCACGAAACCGGGTCCGCTCAGATAGCCGGCTTGTCCGCCTTGCAACACGAGACGCGCGATCACCGATATCGCGAGATTGAGCTCTTTGCGATTGTCCCGCCCACAGCGCGTCACATCCGACCAGCACAAATCCTGCAGATAGGTAACCATGCGCCCCGGGTCATCGATGCGATCAAGAAAAGTCGGCTGCAAGCGCCACGGCCATTTCCTGGCCAGGAGCTGGTCGGTCGAGCGGTCGAGTTTCAAAAAGAACACCTCGGTACCAGGCGCAAAACTGCCCCCGCTATCCTGGGTCAGCCCATCGGGAGGGTCGACGCATACGAGCGCCTTCTTTAAGCGCTCGACTGCATGAGATGCAGCCATGTTATCGCTGGTGCAGCTGATGCGCCATTCTGCCTCGAAAAGATGGGCCCTCGCCCAGCTCGTATCGCAGCCAGCCAATTCGCGCTCGGAGAGCGTCTCTTCGGCACCCTCCATCACGTCATTTACCTGCTTCGACAACTCCTTCATTTTCGGGAATGCGTCGTACAGCGCTTTTTTTGGAATATAAGGGAGATCTGCCATCGAGCCTCTCCAAGATATGCCTGCGAAGATAGAGGACACCTGCTTATGCCTCTACACAATAAACAATCATAGCGGCCCGACCCTGTCTCCCGAAGCCTTTCTTGACAAAATCTTATGATTGTTATATATTCAATAATATGAGCGAATCGGGTCGCTGTCCGAGGAATTGCCGTTCGAGCGTTTCGCCGAGAATGCCGCAACCTGTTATCAGGGCTAATAAATCAGGTCGGACAGACGCGTTTTCGTGACAACGGGCGGGCGCTACCACGCTTCGCGGCCGCGGGCGGGGCGGGCAATGCCGGGGGTGGCGTCGACGAGGTCGCGCGCTGCCGCCTGCTCGGCTTCGTGCTTGTCGAACATGGCCTTTGCGGCGGCCTGGCGCTTGGCGCTGAACTCCGTCCGGTTGTCGCCGGCCCATTGGTAGGAGGCGGCGCGCGGCGCGTTGGCCCGGCTGAAATGCGGCATCACATAGCGCGCGTAGAGTTCGTAGGAGCGCTTTGTCGCCTCCCAATCGGCCCAGTTATGCGCCTGGTGCAGAAAGGCGCCGAAGGTGCCTTGCTTGTCGTAAAGCCGGTCGATCAGCGCGATCGCGTCATCCGGGGTGCCGCAGACGCCGTAGCGGTTCTCGACAAACCATTCGAGCGGGTCCCGTCCTGCCGGCACGATAAAGCGCGGCTGATTGTTGTTGGCGTAGCCGAGATAGCGCTCAAAGCCGAATTTGGCGTTCTCGTAGGCTTGCGCACGGGTCTCGGCGATGTGCATCGGACCGACGAGGCGCAGCCGGTTGGCGTCCATCGTGCGGCCGTGCTCGGCGGCAACGTCGTTGGCGATCTGCCAGTTCGCCGACAGCGCCTCGTAGCCGAACGGGTTGGTTGCGGCGACGCAGATCATGCCGAGGTCGTATTTGCCGGCAAGCCGCCCGCCCGACGGCGTGTTCGAGCTGACCACCGCGACCTCGGGATATGGCCTGGTGTATGGCAGCAGGTGCAGCCGGGCGCCCTCCATCGTGTACCAGTCGGTCTTCTCGGTGACGATTTCGCCGCGGAACAGGCGCAGGATCGCATCGAGCGCCTCGGCCATGCGGTCGCGCTGGGTCAGCGGGTCGATGCCCATCATGATCGCATCGCCGGCGAGGAGGCCGGGGCCGGCGCCGAACATGATCCGGCCGCGCGTCATGTGGTCGAGCTGGACGATGCGGTCGGCGATCATCATCGGGTGATGGTAGGGCAGCGAGATGACGCCGGTGCCGAGGCGGATGTTCTTGGTGCGCTCGGCGGCGAAGGCGATGAAGATCTCGGGCGAGCTGATGATCTCGTAGCCAGCGGAATGGTGCTCGCCGATCCAGGCCTCGTGAAAGCCGAGCTTGTCGAGCCATCCCATCAGTTCGAGGTCGCGTTCGAGGCACTGGGTCGGGTTCTCCTCGTTCGGATGGAACGGCGGCAGAAAGATCCCGTGGCGCAGATTGGTCAGCGGCATGAACGACCTCGCTCCGATTGGCGCCGGGCGCGCGCGCGGCGTATCATCGGACGGCATTATAGAGGAAGGGAACGCCATGGCGATCAAACGCGAAAAGATTCAGCCCCACGGCATCCATGTCCGCATGGTCGACGGCAAGGCGCGGTACACCCAGGTCGTCACCGTCAGCGGCACCGGCAAGATGATCTTTGTCGCCGGCCAGCTGGCGCGCAACGCGCAGGGGGTTTGCGTCGGCAAAGGCGACATGCGCGCCCAGATCGAGCAGGTGGGCGAGAACATCAAGACCTGTCTCGAAGCGGCGGGCGCCACCCTGGCCGACATCGTCAAGACCAACACCTACGTCACCGATTACGAGGCGTTTTCGAAGCACCCCGATATGCGGATGCGCTATTTCGGCCCGGCGACGCCGACCAGCACGACGGTCCAGATCAGCCAACTCGCCGACCCCGACGCGATGATCGAGATCGAGGCGATCGCCGTGATCGACGGCTGAGCTGCCTCATAGCTGCATATCGGTGTTCAGGGAGTTTCGGTCCGTCATCGGGCTTCCGGCGTGTCGCGTTGATTTGCCAGCCCCTTTTGGGAGGACATGATGTGGCCTCGCACTGATCTTCTCGACCTCCTCGGCATCAGCCATCCGATCATCCTGGCTCCTATGAGCGGCTTTACCAGCCCGGATCTGGTTGCCGCTGTCTCAAATGCGGGCGCTCTCGGCTCGCTTGGTTGCGGTACCCTGCCGAACCACGCCATACATGATCAGGTCGGAGCGGTGCGTCGAGCCACTAACCGCTCATTCAACTTAAATTTCTTCGTGCACCCTGTTCCCCGTATAGATGCAGATGCGGCGCGAAGGGTCGGAACGCGCCTTGCCGGCTATTACGAGGAATTCGGGCTTGGCACGATGCCGGAGCCGAGCGACCCGTTCCCTCACTTTGACGAGGAGCGACTGCAGTTGGTTCTTGATCTGGAGCCGCATGTGGTCAGCTTCCATTTTGGGTTGCCGCCTGCCGATGCCGTAAAGCGGATCAAGCAGCGAGGGACCGTTGTGCTTAGCTCGGCGACAACAGTCGCGGAGGCGCGCCAGCTGGAGGCCGAAGGTGCCGACGCGATCATCGCCCAAGGATACGAGGCCGGCGGGCATCGTGGGACCTTCAGCAAGGGCGACGGCGCAGGATTGATCGGCACCATGGCTCTGGTCCCTCAGATAGTCGACGCAGTGCATGTACCGGTGATCGCCGCGGGTGGGATCGCCGATGGTCGCGGTATTGCGGCGGCCGTTGCCCTGGGCGCGAGCGGCGTGCAAATCGGCACGGCCTTCCTTGGCTGTCCAGAGGCGGCAGTCCCGGCAATCCACCGCGAGGCTTTACATGCGGCTGCAGACGAAGACACGCGACTGACTCGGGTTTTCAGTGGAGGACTCGCTCGCGCCTTGAGGAACCGCCTGATCGACGAATTGGGCGATGCGGAAGCGTTGGAATTTCCGGCTCAAGCCAGCCTGACACGTGCCCTGTTGCAGGCAGGAAGCGATGCGGCACGTGCGGCATTTCTCCCATTATGGGCAGGCCAAGCCGCGCCGCTCATCCGCGATTTGCCTGCCGCGAAGCTTATCGAAGCCCTGGTCGCAGAGGCTCAATCGCGATTGCCCGCTTGAGGCCGCCCATTCTTGAAATTTCGACCGCCGGGGTCGCATTGCCGCTCAAGGCTGCCGGCGGCTCTATTCGATGAGCGACAACTTTCACCAAGCCGTGCAGGGCGGGACCGGAGCGAACCACATCATGCTCGGCATCGGCGACGCGATCTGGTTCAGCGACCGTAACGGCAATCCGGCAGTGCCGCCGCATCATGAGGTGCTGGCGCAAGGAAAGCCGAATGAGGGCACCGTAGATCTGATGGACCTGTTCCAGTGCCCGCATCACGGGAAGTCGTAAAGAGAGAGGGCGCTTTCGTCCGTGCAACCGGTCGGCATCTGGCAAATACGATTGCTCGGTGCTGGCCAGGTTGCTTTATCCGACGAAAGCAGCAGGCCGGGGTATGTGCCAGCGGCAAGATTCCTGGGCTCAAGGCGCGCAGGCGATTTTCGATCCGCCGGGTCGCTCTTGCGGTCCACGAGGGCCGGGAACGCCACCAACTCCGTTCTTGCACAGCGGGACGCCACAGCGTAGCGTGCTGAAATCCGCCGCGCCGCCTTGTGCGGAGGGAGCCAAGTTTAAATACAAGAGAGGCACCGTGGAGCACTATCTGCTCATCGAATCGCGCGACCCGTTCGAATTGAACGACGTGGCGCACTACTACGAACTGTCGAAGGGCCTCGTCGAGGCCGGTAATGAAGTGACGCTTCTGCTGGTCCAGAACGGTGTGCTGGCGGCGCGGCCGTCGGCCCATTCCGCCACTTTGTCCGCGCTCGGGCGGAGCGGGGTCAAGGTTCTCGCAGATGATTTTTCGTTGCGGGAGCGAGGCATCTCGAAGCTGGCCGAGGGGGTGGTGGCTGCCCCGATCGACGTCATCGTCGATCATCTGGAGGCTGGCCACAAAACGCTCTGGCACTGAGGAGGCGACGATGGCCAAAAAAACCCTGACCTTCGCACTGATGGATGCACCGTACGAATCGGCAAACCTGACCACGGCGTTTCGCATCCTCGACGCGGCCGCGCGGCGCGGCCATGACATCAACGTGTTTGCGTATGAGGGGGCCGCGGGGCTCGCGTTTACCCGACAGGCGCCGCACCCGAACCCGGTGCACGGCAAGAACCTCGCCGAAGAGAACCATCCCACAACGAAGGACCAGGTCGCGGCACTCCTGGTCGAGGCGACGAAGAACGGCGGCAAGGTCGATTGGGTGAATTGCGGCATGTGCGTCGACGAGCGTGGGGTCAACGAGTTCGTGCCCGGCACACGACGCGGCTCGCCGGCCGATTTCCAGGCCTTCGCCGAAGCATCCGACAATACCCTCGTCATCCCGACGAAATGAGGCAGGGCCATGGCCAAGAAATCATTGAACATCGTCGAGTCGGCCTATCGCGCCATCATGGAAGAGCAGGATGACACGATCTTGTGGTTGCTTGCAGCGATGCAGGGCGCGGGCGGTGCGCATACGGTGGTGCTGCGCGGCAACGCAGTAAACTATGCGATTGCCGGGCAAGGGTCGCCCGGCCTGACGGTCGGCGAGTGGAAACAGACGCAGGCGCCGAAGATGGATCGGGACGTCGCCGACCTGATGGAGAATCGCAAGATACCCGTGTATATTATCGAGGAAGATCTGGCCGAACGCGGAATCTCTCAGAATGAGCTCGTGCCCGGGGTCAAGCTCCTCTCACGCAAGGCGCTGCCGGGACTGTTCGCTGAATACGAGATCGTCTCCCACTGGTAGCAAGCGGCATTGGCCGCCCACACGCCAAGAGCGCAGGCTGACGGCGGCTGATTTCCTATAGATCGAGTTCCAACACCTCGGTCTTCGAGCGCGCGCAGCAGATCAGGACGTAGCGCTCGCGATCTCGGGCAGCGAGGGTCTGGTCGCGATGGTCAGGCTCGCCGGCGAGCCAGCGGGTCAGGCAGGCGTTGCAATAGCCGAGCTCGCAGGAGGTTGCGACTGCAATACCGTGGCGGCGCAATACATCGGTGATGGTCTCACCGACCGGCACCTCGTATTCCCCGCCGCTGCGCGCGAGCCTGACGCGGAACGGGCGATCGTCTTCGAAGCGCAGGGCCGGTGCCCCGGTGAAGTATTCGCAATGCACCGTCCCCGGCGGCCAATGCGCCGCCGCCGCTCCTGCCGCCGCCATCAGCCCGCCGGGGCCGCAATAGTATAAATGCGTTCCCGGGCCGGGATCGCGCAGCAGCGCCGCGATATCGAGGCCGCGCGCGGGCTCGCCGCCATCGTGGTGGAAATGGACGCGGCCCCGCGCCGCGAGCAATGAGAGCTCGTCGCGGAAGGCCGTCGACTCCGGCGAGCGCGTGCAATAATGGAGGGCGAAATCGGCGCGCCGGCGCTGCAATTCGGCGACCATCGAAAGGATCGGCGTGATGCCGATGCCGCCCGCAAGCAACAGGTGCCGCTCGGCACTATCGTCGAGCCGGAAATTGTTGCGCGGCGTCGAGACCTCGACGAGGTCGCCGACCCGCAAGGTCTCGTGCAACCGGCGCGAGACGCCGTCCTTCTCGGCCTCGCACAGCACCGCGATGCAATAGCGCCGGCGCTCGGCCGGGTCGTTCCACAAGGAATAATCGCGCGTCAGCCCGCCCGCGGGCCGGACCGCGATGTGCGCGCCCGCCTCGAACCGCGGCAGGTCGCGCCCGCGCGGATCGACGAGCTCGTAGCCGTTGACGGCCTCGGCAAGATAGGTGATCGAGCGGACGCGCAGCAGCATCGGGATGCCTCCGATGCGGGACTATGCCTGCGGCGGCGGCATCGCGCACCTGCCGTTGTTGCGGATTGTCGATTTTCCGGGCGAAGATCGCCGCCAACGCCTTCGAGCCAGCCGAGGAGACCGATCATGCCATTGCAGTTCCGCCGCGTCGTCACCGGCCACGATTCGACCGGCCGTGCCATCGTCGAGATCGACGAGATGGCGAAGAACTTCAGCTCGGGGAGGCCGGGCGCCACTGCCAGCGTCGTCTGGACGACCCAGGGCTTTCCGGTCGACAACGACGGGCGGGAGGACGAGGGCCTGCGCCAGACTGGCACGACGCTCGAAAACGGAACCGTCTTTCGCGTGCTGGAGCTCGCCCCCGGCGCCGGCCCGCGCAACCATCGCACCGATTCGATCGACTACGCCGTAATCATGTCGGGCGAGATCGACATGGAGCTCGACGGCTCGACGGTTCATCTGAAAGCGGGCGACGTGTTGGTTCAGCGCGGCACGATCCACAATTGGGTCAACCGCGGCACCGTGCCCTGCGTCATCGCTTTCGTGCTGATCGCGGCAAAGTCGGTGACCGCCGGCGGAAAGGTGCTGCCCGCTCAGGGCTGAGCCGCGCGCCTGCGGACCTCGTGCACCTGCAGGCCGCACAGCGCCGCGCGCAGCAGCGGCACCTCGATGCCGCGCCGGTCGGCGCGGCGGACGAGTTCGCCGATCGTGTCCTCGCCCTCGGTCGGGCGCCCCTGCTCGACATCGCGCAGGATTGAGGGCGCATAGATCGAGCCGGGCCGCGCGAAGATGTCGCGGATCAGGTCCTTCAACGCCGGCGGCGGCGGGTATCCTTCGGCGGCCGTGGCGCGGGCGCACTCGTCGACTGCCGCGGCCACGAATGCCGGCGTGGCCGATGCGGCGGCGAGCTCGCCGGCCTTGCCGCGGGTCAGGGTGGCGATCGCGGCGATTGCGGCAAAGCCGAAGAGCTTTACCCACATCTCGGCCATGATTTGGCCGCTGACCCGGCAAGGCACGCCGGCGGCGGCGAAGGCGCGCGCGATCTCACCGCACCGCTCCGTCTCGAGGCCGCTCAATTCGCCGAAGACCAACGTCCCCTCGGGACCCTGAAGCGGGATCACCTCGCCTTCGGGTGAACGGGCCGCGGCGATGTTCGAGACGCCGCCTAGGACCCGGTCGGCCCCGAACCGGTCGGCGAGAATTGCGATGTGATTGAGCCCGTTCAGCACCGGAAGAACGGCGCTCCCTTCGCCGAGCGCCGGGGCGACCGCTTCGATGGCACTCGCCAGATCGTATGATTTGCAGGTCAGGAGGATGACGTCGTAACGGCCGCCGATATCGACCGCGGTCAGTGCGCGCACCGGTTGGCGAAGCTCGCCATCGGGAAGCCTGATGACCAGCCCCCGCTCGGCGAGCTCCGCCACCCGGTTGCGACGCACCAGAAAGCTGACATCGGCGCCGGCCGCGAGCAGCATGCCGCCGAGATAGCCGCCGAGCGACCCGGCGCCGAGGACCAGAAAGCGCACGTGGTTCTCCCCGAAAGCCATCGGGAGCGGGAGCGGGCGGGGAGGCATGGGCCCCGCCTCCCCCGCCGACCCCCTGGGCCGGCCGCCAGGGTAACCCGGGATCCCGCGGCTCGTACCCAAGCTCGTGACGATGCCACTATAGCCGGTATGGCGGGTGGTGTCGAAGCGGCGATGTCAGGGTACGCGACAATTCCCCGGCCGAGCGCCGCCTGCCGCTCAGCGGCTTCAACTCAGGTCGATCAGAAGCTTTTTCCGACGAAAAAAGTGCCCGTCGCTGGCTGGAACCGGCCCACAGACGCCTTGGCCCGGGCCGGCGCGACCCTCGATTCGACCGGTACCGAACATTTGCGACTAGTCGGCCGTGAAGATCAGCACGCCGAGCGGCGGCAGCTGCAACCGTATCGAATGGTCGTGGCCGTGGATCGGATGCGGCTCGGCATGGACTTCGCCGGAATTGCCGACCCCGCTGCCGCCATATTCCCGCGCGTCGGTGTTGATCCGCTCGCGGTACCGGCCGGGGCGGGGGACGCCGATCCGGTAATTCTCGCGCACAATGGGCGTGAAGTTGCAGACAACGACGGCGAGCTCGCGCGGGTCGCGGCCGCGGCGCAGATAAGACACCACGCTTTCGGCCGCATTCGCCACGTCGATCCACCGGAAGCCGTCAGGATCGCAGTCGAGCCGGTGCAATGCCGGCGTCGTCCGGTAAAGCCGGTTGAGGTCGCGCACCAGCAGGCGCACGCCGGCATGGAACGGGTCGGCCAGGAGCTCCCAGTCGAGCCCGATATCGTGGTTCCACTCGCGCGCGTGGGCGAATTCGTCACCCATAAACAACAGTTTCTTGCCGGGCTGCGTCCACATGAAGGCGTAATAGGCCCGCAGATTGGCAAAGCGCTGCCAGCGGTCGCCGGACATCTTGCCCAGCAGCGAACCCTTGCCGTGCACGACCTCGTCGTGGCTGAGCGGCAGGATGAAATTCTCGTGAAAGGCGTAGAGCAGCCCAAAGGTGAGATTGTTGTGGCGATATTTTCGGTGAATCGGGTCCGACGCCATATAATCAAGGGTGTCGTGCATCCATCCCATATTCCACTTATAGCCGAAACCGAGCCCGCCGACATAGGTCGGACGCGACACCATCGGCCACGCCGTCGATTCCTCGGCCACCGAGGTGGCGCCGGCACCGTCGCCGAACACGACTTCGTTCATCCGTCGCAGAAATGTGATCGCCTCTAAATTCTCGCGCCCACCATAGGCGTTCGGGATCCATTCACCCTCGCGGCGGCTGTAATCGAGGTACAGCATCGAGGCGACGGCATCGACCCGGATGCCGTCGATGTGATATTCGCGCAGCCAGTAGAGCGCGCTCGACAACAGAAAATTCGCCACTTCGCGGCGGCCGAAATTGTAGATCAGCGTATTCCAGTCGCGATGAACCCCCTGCCGCGGGTCGGCATGCTCGTAGAGTGCGGTGCCGTCGAAGCGTCCGAGCCCGTGCGGATCGTTCGGGAAGTGGCCGGGCACCCAATCGAGCCACAGGCCGAGCCCGGCGGCGTGGCAGGCTTCGACAAAAGTGCGGAAGTCGTCGGGCGAGCCAAACCGGCTGGTCGGCGCGAACAAGGAAACCGGCTGATATCCCCATGACCCATCGAACGGGTACTCCATGATCGGCAGGACCTCAATATGGGTGAAACCCATATCGGTGGCGTAGGGAATCAGCTGTTCGGCGAGCTCTCGGTAGGTCAGGTAGCGCCCACCCTCGGCGCCGTTGCGGCGCCATGAGCCGAGGTGGACCTCATAGACGGCAATCGGTGCTTCACGATCGTTGCGCTGCCAGCGCTCCGCCATCCAAGCGTCGTCGTGCCAGACATCGCGGGGCGGAGAGGCGATAATCGAGGCGGTGCCGGGCGATTTTTCAGCCTGCTGAGCGTAGGGGTCGGCCTTCAGCGGCAACAGCGCGCCGGCCGCGCCAAGGATCTCGTATTTGTAGAAATGGCCCGCCCGCAGCCCGGGGACGAACAGCTCCCAGCAACCGATTCCCTCCCGGCGCCGCATCGGCATCCGCCGGCCGTCCCAGGCGTTGAAATCGCCGACCACGCTGACCCGCTGGGCATTGGGCGCCCAGACCGCAAAGGCAACTCCCTCGACCCCTTCATGGGTCAGCGGATGGGCGCCGAGCTTGCGGTAGCTCGCCAGGTGGTTTCCTTCACCGAGCAAGTGAACGTCGAGATCGCCGAGAACCGGCGTGAACCGGTAAACGTCGTCGAATTCGTGTTGCACGACCCCGCTGCGCACGCGCAGCCGATAGCGGAAGGGCTCCTTGCGCGTGCCGAACGTCGCCACAAACAGGCCCTCGGGGTGAACACGCGCTCCGATAGCTGCGACCTCGCCCGTGCCCGCGTCGACCACCGCCATCTCCTGTGCTTGGGGCAGCATCGCGCGGACGCACAATCCGGTCGCGGTTTTGTGCATTCCGAGAAAGGAGAAAGGATCGTCATGGCGGGCCTCGACGATCGCAGCCGCTTCCGGATCAGATTTAAGAGCTGCGCGCATTTCCGTCGGTTTTCGTCAATATGTCCAACACCCCCTTCAGTGGGATGTGTAGCCAGCCGGGCCGGTTCGCCAGTTCGTAAGCCACCTCGTAAACGGCCTTTTCGAGCATGAAGAACAGCGTTATTTCACGCGCTTGGCGCCTGCTCGCCGGATAGGCCGCACAGCCGCGCATGGTTTTGCGATAAGCGGCGTGAAAACCGCCGACAGCGCGCTGGCGCCAGGTCTCGGCAAGCTGCCGCATTCGCGGCTCGGCGGCCGGGCGCGCTTCGGCGAGGTGACGGACCGCCGCATCGACGGCGTAATCAAAAGACCGGATCATTCCGGCCACATCACGCAAGGGCGAGTTCTTTTCCCGCCGCGCGGCAAGAGGCCTTGCCGGTTCCCCTTCGAAGTCGATGATCGAGACATCGTTTTGAACCACAATGATCTGGCCGAGGTGAAAATCCCCGTGCACGCGGGTCTTGCATGCGTCGACGGAGTCCGGCAGCAATCGGCTGATCCGGCTAGACAATTCATCGCGCATGCCGAGCAGGCGCTCGGCCAGCTCTTGGGTCGCCGCCGGCAAGCTTGCCATCGCCCGCCCGAGCTGGGTCATCATCCCGGCAGCCGCCTCGTCCAGCGCGCGCCGCCATTGGGCAAGGTCGTTCGGGCCGATCGGCTCGGCGGAGAAATCGGGATCATCGAAGCCGTGCTCGCTCAGCGCTCTGTGCATCTCGGCGGTGCGAATTCCGAGCTGGCGTGCGAGCCCGATGAAGAAATGGTCGGGGTCGGGCTGATCGGAGGACCGTTCGCCAGTCGACAAAAGCGCGTCGTCGAGGTGGCGGGCCAAATAGTTCAGCGCCTGCGTCCAGCCGTCTCCCTGGTTGCGAACAAAGGTGAACAGCACGCCGAGCGCGCAGGTTTGCGCCGGCTCGCCGTCAAGCACGATTTCCAAGACCGCCAATGCCGGCGGCGTGTTGGCAAATCCGGCGCGCTCGACCAGGAACCGCGACATCTCGATTTCGGGGTGGGGACCGGATTGCAGGTGGCGATAGATCTTCAGCACCCCGTATTCTTCGAACAGGACCGAGCTGTTCGATTGCTCGGCGCCAAGACGGCGTAGAATCAGGCGGTCGGGCAACGGCACCTGCCCGAAGCTCGGCGTCGGGCGGCAGCGGATTTCGCCGCCTTCCAGCGGGATTGTCACCCCGCGCCTGATCGCGTCCATGATCGCCAGCAGAAAGCTGTCCTGGGACAGCGCGTCGATCAACGCCCCCTCCCGACGCAGCTGACGCAATCCCGCGAGGGTGACCGTGAACAGCGCCTGCCGTTGGTCGGTCTCGGGCGGCGCCCAAGTTCTGACGAGAGGAAGAAAGTATAACTGGCCGTCGCCCTGCGTGAACTGCACGTTTATTATTGCTACAAGAACGCTCTCGGATGAGGCGGCCTCCTCGAGGGATTGGACGATTTCACCATGCGCCGCGACAGAGGCTATTTTGATCCGACGGTCCTTCGCCGCGAACCAGCGCTGGCGCGCAAGAAAACCCGGCAGTGCCTCGCATTCGAGCTGTTGTAAATTGGGTTGGTGAAACATGTCCGGCCAGCCGCGCGACATTACCAAGGTGATGAATTCGGCCGGCGAGACCTGAAGGCTGACCGCTTCCGGCGTCGACGCCTGCAAGTCGAACCAGAGGAAGCTATAGGGCTGTAGGGTCAACAGGTAAGGAAGTTCGCCAATCGTCGGAAAGACGCTGCGGGCGAGCAGCTCGACCGGCTGGCGACCACGGAAATCGGAAAGGTCGAGCTCCACCGCCTGGGGAGAGCGCGCCAGGTTGGCGGCGCAAAGGATGATCTCATCGCCAAATTCTCTGAGGTAGGCGATGACCTTTCGGTTCGAGGGGTAGAGGAAGCGCAGCGTGCCGCGGCCGAAGGCGCGCCGCTGGCGGCGGGCGGCGATCAGCCGCTTCATCCAGTTCAAGAGAGACGATGGCGAGCGGCTCTGCGCCTCGACATTGACCGCCTCGAACCCGTAGACCGAATCCATGATCGGCGGCAGATACAAGCGGGCCGGGTCAGCGCGGGAAAATCCGCCATTACGATCGAACGACCATTGCATCGGGGTACGCACGCCGTCGCGGTCTTTTAGGAAGACATTGTCTCCCATGCCGATCTCGTCGCCGTAATAGAGCACGGGGGTCCCCGGCATCGACATCAGCAGCGCGTTCAGCAGCTCGATTTTGCGGCGGTCGTTCTCCATCAATGGCGCCAGCCGCCGGCGGATCCCGAGATTGAGACGCGCCCGCCGATCGCCGGCGTAATAATTCCACAGGTAGTCGCGCTCACGGTCGCTGACCATTTCGAGCGTCAGCTCGTCGTGGTTGCGCAAAAACACCGCCCATTGGCAGCTCCGCGGGATATCCGGCGTCTGCCGCATGATGTCGGTGATCGGGTGTCGGTCTTCTGTCGACAAGGCCATGTAGATGCGCGGCATCAATGGAAAATGAAATGCCATGTGGCATTCATCGTCCTCGCCGAAATATTGCAAAACATCTTCCGGCCATTGATTGGCTTCGGCGAGCAGCATGCGGTCGGAATACCGGCGATCGAGCTCACGGCGCAGGCGTTTCAAGACCGCATGGGTCTCCGGCAGGTTCTCGTTGATCGTGCCATCGCGCTCGATCAGGTAGGGCACGGCATCGAGGCGCAGCGCATCGACCCCGAGATCGAGCCAGAAATGCATGGTGGCTGCAACGGCCCGAAATACAAGGGGATTGTCGAAATTCAAGTCCGGCTGATGGGCATAGAACCGATGCCAGTAATACGCCTTTGCGACCGAGTCCCACGCCCAGTTCGACTTCTCGGTGTCGAGAAAGATAATGCGCGTCTCCGGAAATTTCTGGTCGGTATCGCTCCAGACATAAAAGTTGCGCAGCGCCGAACCCGGCTTTGCCTGGCGGGCGCGCTCGAACCACGGATGCTGGTCGGAGGTGTGATTGATGACGAGCTCAGTGAGAACGCGAAACCCGCGACGGTGCGCCTCGCGCACGAAGGCCTTGAAATCGGCCATCCGCCCGTAATCGGGGTTGATCGCCCGATAGTCGGAAATGTCGTAGCCGTCATCGCGCAATGGCGAGCGGTAAAACGGCAACAGCCACAAAGCCGTAACCCCGAGATCCTGCAGATAGTCGAGCTTGCGGCACAAACCCGTAAAATCGCCGATGCCGTCATCATTGCCGTCGAAGAAGGCCTTGACATGCAGTTGATAGATGATCGCGTCCTTGTACCACAACGGGTCCGGCCCGTCGGGACGCGTCGGCATGTCGCCGGCGAGGACCGACGCGAGGGTGTCGTCGGCTGGGGTCATCTTCCGTCGGCCGGAAGCAAGCGGAACAGCAAGGCGGGACAGATTTCGGGATCGAGGCGAAATCGCTGGTGCGCGCCGCGGCAACTCGTGACGGTTCGGGTGAATGCCTCCTCCAAGAAAAAGATCGCATCCGGCGCCGAGCCAAGCGGGCTCGACGGCAGCTCGATGTCGGCTTCATGGGTCGCGTTCGGATCGAGATTGACGACGATTATGACGATGTTGGTTCGATCCGCCGAAATTCGCGTGTACGCCAGAATGTTGGAATCGTCACAGGCCAGAAAGCGCAGATTGAGAAATTCCTGCATTGCCGCGTTGTCGCGGCGGAACCGATTGACGATCCTGATATCGTCCTTGATATTGCCGGGCCGATCCCAGTCCCACACCTTGTATTCATATTTTTCGGAATCGAGATATTCCTCCCGTTCTGGAAGCGGAGTGTTTTCGCACAGCTCGAAGCCGTTATAGATCCCGTAAGCTCCGGAGAGGGTCGCTGCGAGCACCAAGCGGATGCGGAACGCCGGTCGGCCGCCGTTCTGCAAGAAGACCGGCAGGATGTCGGGCGTATTGGTAAAAAAGTTCGGCCTAAAATACTCCCTGTTCGGAAATTGCATCAGCTCAGTTAGGTACTCGATCAGCTCGGCTTTCGTATTGCGCCACGTGAAATAGGTATAGGATTGACTGAACCCAACTTTGGCTAGCGCCCGCATCATCTTCGGACGGGTGAATGCCTCAGACAGAAAGACGACCTCGGGGTGGCGGTTCTTGACTTCGCGGATCAGCCATTCCCAAAAGGGGAGCGGCTTGGTGTGCGGGTTGTCGACGCGAAATGTATTTACCCCCTGGGCCGCCCAGAACAGCACCGTGTCGCGCAGCTCCGCCCATAGCCCATCGCGGTCGGAACTGTCAAAATCGACATTGACGATATCTTCGTATTTCTTGGGCGGATTTTCGGCGTACCTGATCGTCCCGTCGGGTCGGAAGCGGAACCACTCCGGATGCTCGCGCACCCAAGGGTGGTCCGGCGCGCATTGGATGGCGAAATCGAGCGCCACTTCGATGCCCAGCACCTCGGCAGCGCGCACAAAGCGACCGAAATCCTCAAGCGTGCCGAGTTCTGGGTGTACCGCGCTATGGCCGCCCTCGGTGGAGCCGATCGCATAGGGGCTGCCCGGGTCGCCCGGTCGCGCCGTGGGTTCGTTGTTCTTGCCCTTGCGGTTGATCCGGCCGATGGGATGGATTGGGGGGAGATAGACGACATCGAATCCGAGCCGCGCGATCTCCGGCAGTCGCGAGATGCAATCGTCGAACGTGGCGCTCTCGCCGGGACGCGACCCTTGGCTGCGCGGAAACATTTCATACCAGGCGGCAAATTGCGCGGCTTTGCGGTCGACGACGATTTCGAGGGTTCGCGGATAGACCACAGCATCACCGCGCGGGGAACACCGTTCCATGACCGCACGGATCGCAGGCGAGTGCAGCAGCGCGGTCCGCTTGTCTATTGCCCCCGCGTCGAACTCGCGGAGCAGCTTCTCGATCTGCGCCGCATCGCCAGGCCCGGCCAGCGGCAAGGCCGATGCGACGATCGTCCGACCTTCGACCAGTTCAAGCGACGTGTCTTGGCCGGCTTCGCGTTTTTTCTCAAACTCATCGCGCCAGCTTTCGAAGGGGTCGGTCCAGGCTTCGACCGTGTATTGCCATATGCCGATCTCGTCGAGGTAAAAACGGGCAACCCAGCGATCATTGTCGAAAAAGGCGAGTGGGGTCTCGCGCCATGGGCTAATCCCGCAGCGATATTTGGCGACGGCGCGCAATTTGTCGTGCCCGTCGCGAAAGATGTCCGCCCAAACCTCGAATCTGTCGCCCTGGATCCGCTTCACCGGATAGCGGCCGCCGTCGAGCTCGGGATAGACGTCTTCAATCTGGATCCTCGATTCCCGCCGCCACAGCGGATGAGACTGCAACACGGCGCGCGAATGCGCGGATGCCCCGTGCAGCACCCCCCACCCCAGCGGGTCGACCCTCAGGCGACCGTCGACGGCGGCGCAGGTACCCAGCAACGAATCCGTCAGGTTGTTGCCCACGCCGTCGCGCGTCAGGCCCGCACACAGCGTGCCGAGATCGGCTTCATGCCCCTCGCACGGATCGATGTTGACAAGAATCAAAGTGCGCCCGCCGCCGAGCGCGGTTTGCCGCTCGAGCACCAGCAAAGGGTCTCCCGCGCCGCTCAGCCGTCGTTGCGGACCTTCCTCGTTCAGGGCTGGGATCGCCCGTTTCATTGCATTGATTTCGGCAACAAAGTCGGTGAGATCGAAGCGCTTGAGCTCGGCCTCGCCAGGGTCCGAAGCCACCACGTCGAGGCGCCTCGACCAACCGTATTCGTAGCCCATCGGCATCATAACGCCCGATGAATATGCCGCGGCAAAGGCGTAAGCTTGACGGTAACGCGGCTCGATCTCGTTGTCAGCCGCCCCGGCAGCGAGCAGATCGTCGGCCAGCCGCTCGGTGTCGTGGCTCTCGGGGAAACCGATCGACGGCGCGATGTGACGAAAGAGCTCGTATTGCTCCAGCAGCCACGGACTTTGAAAATCCCACCATTTGACGCTGTTGAAGAGGTAGTCGAAATCAGCATCGGCAAGGCCGAGGACGGCCTCCTTGGGGGCTCCGAGATTCTCCGCGCAAAACACCACGCCGGGTGCGACATCCCGCGCCGCGTCGATCATGCCGCGCCATATTTCGGCAGGCACCTTGTAAGCAGCGTCGCACCGGAACCCGCCAAAGCCGAGGCTCAGGTAGTGCCGGACCAGCTGCTGGAAGTAGGCGAGGATCTCGCTCCGGCGCGGCGACTGGTAATCGAGCGCGGCAAGATCACCCCAGGTGGTCTTTTGTTTTGGATCGCTGGGATCGACGGCATGCGGCGAGACGAGGCCACCGCTGCTGTCGCGCGCAAACCAATGCGGATGGCGGGCGACAAGCTCGCTGTCCCTCGACGTATGGTTGGCCACGAGGTCCATGATCACCCGCAGCCCATGCGCCCGCGCCGCATCGGTGAACCCTTGCAGCAACGCGTCGTCGCTGCCCGCTCCCCGATCACGGAAGCGCGGGTTTAGACGATAGTAGTCCTTGACCGCGTAGAGGCTGCCGGAAAAACCCGGATAATGAAACGGATTGACATAAACGGCATTGAATCGCATTGCCGCAATCCGCGGCAGATGACTGGCCCACTCGCGGACGGTACCGGCGAGCGGTGGAAAAAGATTGTAGATGCGCAGTCCTTCGGTTGTAGCCTTCTCTGACCTCACCTGCAATCGTCCCCCTGCCGGCCTTGCCCTGTTCAACGACGATAAAACACACTGAGGGTTGCAAAAGTTCCGTCTCGGGCGTGGTTCTCAAATTACGACCTCGACAAGGTACGGGCCAGGCGAGGCAATCCCATCGGCCAGACGGCGGTTGAATTCTTCCATCGTCGCCACCCTCGCGCCGGGGACGCCCATCCCTTTGGCCATCGCCACCCAGTCTAGGTCAGGCTTGTCGAGGTCGAGCATGTCGAGCGCTTTGCGCCCGGGGTTGCCGGCGCCGACATTGGCGAGCTCGCCCTTCAGGATCTGATAGCTGCGGTTCGAGAATAGCAAGGTCGTCACGTCGAGGCCCTCGCGCGCCTGCGTCCACAGCGCCTGCAAGGTGTACATGCCGCTGCCGTCGCCTTCGAGGCAGACGACCTTGCGGTCGGGGCAGGCCACCGCGGCGCCGGTCGCGAGCGGCATGCCGAGCCCGATCGAGCCGCCCATGTTCGAAAGCCAGTCGTGGGGTGCTGCCGAGCGGGTCGGGGCGAAGAAGCCGCGCCCGGTCGTTACCGCCTCGTCGACGACGATCGCGTTCTCCGGGATCAGCGCGCCGAGCGAGGCGCCGAGCGCCTCCGACGTGATCCGTCCTTGCGCCCGAACGGGCGGCGGATCGTTGGTCACCGGCGCCGGGGTCGAACGGGCGCCGACCGCGTCGGCCAACGCTTCGAGTGCGCCCAGCAGATCCTCGTCGAGCCGGGCCAGAAGATGGCCTTGCGCGTCGGGTGGCGCCAAAAGGCTCGGCTTGTCGGGATAGGCAAAGAACGCCACCGGCATCTTCGCCCCGACCAGGATGATGTGCTTCAACCCGGCCAGCACCTTGACCGCCTGGTCGACGACATAGGGCACCCGCTCGACGAAAACCCGCCCGCGGCCGCGCTGCGTGCGCGCGTTCGAGCCTTGCGCGATCAGCCGTGCACCGGTCTTGGCGGCGATGCGGCCGGCGAGGTCCAGCCCCTCCTGGCGCAGCGCGCGGCCGGTGACGAGGATCAGGCACGACTCGCCCGAGCGCAGAACCCGCGCCGCCTCGGCGACCGCCTCGGCCGAGACGGGCTTCGGCGGCTCGGCGGCGGCGACCGGCGCCGGGCCGGAGCCCTCGTTCCAGGCGGTGTCGGCCGGCAGGATCAGGGTCGCGATTTGTCCCGGCGATGTACGCGCCGCGGTGATCGCGGCGGCGCCGTCGGCGGCGATTGACTTGGCATCGGGCGAGGTCTTGACCCAATGCGAGGAGGGTCGCGCCAGGCCCTCGATGTCGGAGGTCAGCGGCGCATCGTATTTGCGGTGATAGGTGGCATGGTCGCCGACGATGTTGACCATCGGGCTCGACGCCTTGTTGGCGTTGTGGATGTTGGCGAGCCCGTTCGCCAGCCCCGGCCCCAGGTGCAGCAGGGTCGCCGCCGGCTTCTCGCTCATCCGGGCATAGCCGTCGGCGGCGCCGGTCACCACCCCCTCGAAGAGGCCCAGCACGCAGCGCATCCCCTCGACCCGGTCGAGCGCGGCGACAAAATGCATCTCCGAGGTGCCGGGATTGGCAAAACACACATCGACGTCGCCGCCGACCAAGGTACGCACCAAGCTTTCCGCCCCGTTCATCGACCCCTCTCCCCTCGCCTGCCGCCAAATGGCTCGCACATTCGGCGTCGGCGCAGCATGCCCGCCGCCCGGCGCTGCCGCAAGCAGGGAGGTCAGCTGCAGTGGCCGATGGGCTGGTCGAGCATCACGTGTTCGAGCTTATAATGATCGTCAGAAATATCCCTGCCGGGGTGCCTTCACATCTCCGTGCGCCGGGAATTATCAGCGGCGAGGCCGTGTCATATTCGGTGTCGGGATGGTCCCGGACAGGAGGACAGCCCTTTGGTGCCTGCAGCCCCGCGCCTGCTGAGCGTTGCAACCGCGGTTCCGCCCTATCCGCTCGACCAGGACGATGTGATCGAACGTGTCAAATTGTTGTTCGGCGGCGCGCAGGTGCTCGACCGCTTGCTGCCGGTATTCACCAATACCGGCATCCGCACGCGTTATTCGTGCGTACCGATCGAGTGGTACGACCGTCCCCACAACTGGGCCGAACGCAATCGGATCTATCTCACGGCCGCGCTCGACCTGCTCGAAGCCACGACGCTCCAACTGCTCGACCGCGCCGGCCGTGCTAAGCAGGATATCGATGCCATCGTCGTCGTCTCGACCACCGGGATCGCCACGCCGAGCCTGGACGCGCTGCTGATCGACCGCATGGGGCTGCGCGCGACGGTGCGCCGGCTGCCGATCTTCGGGCTCGGCTGCGCTGGCGGCGTCATCGGCTTGGCCCGCGCCGCGAGCCTAGCGGTAGCGGCGCCGGGTGAGACGATTTTGTTCCTGGTCGCCGAATTGTGCGCGCTGTCGTTTCGCCGAGACGATTTCTCGAAGAGCAACATCGTCGCGACCGCGCTGTTCGGCGACGGCGCCGCGGGGGCATTGCTGTCGACCGCAGGAGACGGGCCCGCAGTCGTCGCCGCAGGAGAGCACACCTGGCCGGGGAGTCTCGACGTGATGGGCTGGGACGTCGCCGATGCCGGGCTCAGCGCGGTCTTTTCCCGGGACATACCGAAGCTTGTCGCGACGAGGTTTCGGGAGGTGATGGCTGATTTCCTTGCCCGTCACGACCTGGTGGTCGACGACATCGACCGATTTGTCTGCCATCCCGGCGGCGCCAAGGTGGTGGCGGCGCTCGAAGACGCCTTTGGCCTCGAGCAGGGGGCGCTCGCCGGCGCGCGCGGCGTGCTGCGCGACTTTGGCAATATGTCGGCCGCTACCGTGATGTTCGTGCTCGAACGCATGTTCGCGGACCCACGGCCCTGGAACAGGGCGCTGATGAATGCGCTGGGTCCGGGTTTTACTGCTGGGTTTCTTGTGCTCGACAATCGGTGACCGTACTTTACTGGACGCTTGGCCTCATCGCCCTGCAGCGGCTGGCCGAGCTCGCCTGGGCGGCCCGCAATACTGCGCAGCTGCGCCGGCTCGGCGCCGTCGAGGCGGACGCCGGCGGCTATCCGCTCTTTGTCTTGCTGCATGCCGGCTGGCTCGCCGGCCTTGCGTTGGCGGTGCCGGCCGCGACCCTGCCGAGCTGGCCATTGCTGGCGCTGTTCGCAATGCTTCAGCTGGGCCGGCTCTGGGTCATCCTCAGTCTAGGCCGCTGGTGGACGACGCGGGTCCTGACCTTGCCCGGCGCGCCGCTCGTGCAAACCGGACCGTTTTACTGGATGCGGCATCCAAACTATATCCTGGTCGTGGCCGAGTTCGCGGTTTTGCCGCTGGCGTTTGGCGCGATCGCGGTCGCCGCGATATTCTCAGCGCTCAACCTGATGCTGATTGCCAGGCGCATCCGCATAGAGGACCGCGCGCTGGCGCCGCGCCGAGGACTGTGACCATCGCCGCTGTCTCCTACGCCGCCCGGGCCAAGACGTGGATCGGGTTTGTCGCCATGGCCGTCGGCATGTTCATGGCGATCCTCGACATTCAGATCGTCGCCAGTTCCTTACCCGAGATCCAGGCCGGGCTCGGGCTCGCCCTCGATCAGTTGAGCTGGGTGCAGACGGCATATCTGATGGCCGAGATCGTCGCGATCCCGCTGACCGGCTGGCTGTCCGCGATGCTGTCGACGCGCGGCGCCTTTGTCGCCTGTGTCTGCGGCTTTACCGCCGCGAGCCTCGCCTGCGCCGGTTCTACTGGGTTCTGGTGGCTGATCCCCGCGCGAGTGGTGCAGGGTTTTTGCGGCGGAGCGCTGATCCCACTGGTCTTTTCCGCGATCTTCCTGATGTTCGACTGGCCGGCGCGGACCCGGGCGACATTGGTCGCCGGCCTCTTGGCAATGCTGGCGCCGACCCTCGGACCGAGTGTCGGCGGATTTGTCACAGATTGGCTTTCTTGGCATTGGCTGTTTCTGATCAATGTGCCGCCGGGGATCGTCGTGGCGCTGCTGGTCGCCTGGGCGGTCGATATCGATCGCCCAGATCGGCGCCGCTTTGGCGCCGTCGATCTTTGGGCGTTGCCGCTGTTGGCGGTCTTTCTCGCCGGCCTCCAACTCTTGCTGAAAGAGGCGCCCAAGCGCGGCTGGGCCAGTAGCACGATGCTGCTGCTGGCGGCTTTGTGCCTGGGTTGCGGCGGGGGCCTGGTGCGGCGCTCGTTGCGGCACCCCGCGCCGCTGATCGATCTCGCCGCTTTTCGTGATCAAAACTTCGCGCTCGCTTGCTGGTACAGCTTTGTCCTTGGCGTCGGGCTTTATGGCGCAACCTATCTTCTGCCGGTGTTTCTCGGCCTGGTCCGCGAATATGACGCGTTGCCGATCGGCAAGATCATGATGGTCACTGGCGCCGCCCAGCTGGCGGTGGCGCCGATCGCCACCCTGCTCGAGCGCCGCCTCGACGCGCGGCTCTTGGTCGGCGCGGGATACGCACTCCTGGCGCTTGGCTGGCTCGGCAACGGGTTCATGACTTACGAGACCGACTTCTGGGGCCTGTTCTGGCAGCAGATCGCGCGCGGCACGGCTGTCATGCTGTGCCTGTTGCCGACGACCGCGCTGGCGCTAGGCGGCTTCGACCCGGCCCGTGTGCCGAATGCGAGCGGTCTGTTCAACCTGATGCGCAATCTCGGGGGGGCGATCGGGCTCGCGGTAATCGACACGATCCTCGAACAGCGCACGCCGACCCACATCGCCGCCCTCGCCGCCCGCCTCCAGGCCGGCGATCCGGCGGCAGCACGCCTCGCCGGGCTGCCGGTCGAGCGCTTTACCGGCGTGCCGATCGGCCCGGTCGACGCGGCGACGCGCGACATCGTCGCCCCATTGGTTGAGCGCGCCGGGCTCGTCGCCGCCTTCAACGACGCCTGGCTCTGGATCGGCGGGGCGATCCTGCTGTCGTTGCTGGTGCTGCCATTGCTGCGCGCTTCGCCGCGACGATTGGAATAAGCCTCACCAATGACGACTTCCCGGGTATCGGGCATGGTTGGCACCGGGGTGCGAAAATGACCCAAGCGCGGCCCCTCCCTTCGCTAACGGCCGGCGGCCGGATCGATGCGCCGTCATGGCGCGGTTTCGCGCGCTCGATGCGCGACAATGGGCTCAACGCGTTTCCGCCCGAGGCCTTCGAGGAGGATGTCGTTTTCCGCAAATTCTTCGGCCGCCAGCTGATCATCATGAGCCGGCCCGCGGGCATCCAGCATATCCTGGTCGACAATTCGGGAAACTACCGTCGCACCCCCGCCAGCATCCGCATCTTGCGGCCATTGCTAGGCAAGGGTTTGTTGCTGAGCACCGGCGAGGATTGGCGCCACCAGCGTCGCACCCTGGCGCCAGCCTTTGCGCCGCGCACGGTGCCGATCCTGGCGCGCCATGTCGCGCGCGCCGCGGTCGCCGCGGTTGCCGACCTCAAAATGTCCTGCGACGCCCCGGTCGACCTGCTTGCGGCGATGCAATTTCTCGCCCTCGAAATTGCCGGCGCCTCGATGTTTTCGCTCGAGATGGAGCGCTACGGCACAGAATTGCGCGAACTGATCAAACGCTTCGCCACCAATCTCGGCCGCCCGAGGATCTTGGACTTTTTGCTGCCGCCGGCCATTCCGAGCCCGCACGATGTCTTGCGCTGGCGCTTCCGCCGCCACTGGCTGAACCTGATCCAACGGATCATCGCCGCTCGCCGCGCACAAGGCTCGGCCGGGGCTCCGCGCGATCTGTTCGACTTGATGGCGAGCGCGAAAGACCCGGAGAGCGGCGCTGTGTTCCCGCCCGACCGGCTGGCCGACCAGGTGGCGACGATGATCGTTGCCGGTCATGAGACGACCGCGGTCGCGCTGTTCTGGTCGCTCTATCTCATCTCCGGGTCGCCCCGAGATCCAGGAGCGCCTCGCCGCCGAACTTGGCTCGCTCAACCTCGATCCGGACCACGCCGCCGAGATGTTGCCGTCGCTCGTCTATACGCGCGCGGTCGTGCAAGAGGCGATGCGGCTCTATCCGCCGGCCTTCACGCTCGCGCGCCGGGCGATCGCCGCCGACATCGCCGGCGATGTGCCGTTGTCGGGCGGTGCGATAGTGCTGATCTCGCCCTGGGTATTGCACCGCCACCGCCGTCTGTGGACCCAGCCGGAGGCGTTCGACCCGGACCGCTTTCTACCCGGCGCGCCGCCGCCCGACCGTTTTGCCTATCTGCCGTTCGGGGTCGGTCCGCGCGTTTGCATCGGCGCCCAATTCGCATTGACCGAAGCGACCCTCGTCCTCGCCACCTTGGTCCGAGCCTTTCACATCGAGCGGGCCTCCGACGAGCCGATCACGCCGGTTGCGATCGTCACCACCCAGCCCGACCACCCTCCCCTCTTCCGTCTGCGCCGGCGGGTCGCGGCCGCCGATCCGACCGCCCTTCCCGGCGCCTCATCACAGAGATAAGATGATCTTCCGTTATAATTTTCAATCGATAGGTTCAATATGCGCGTGAGCGTTCAGATCCGCCCAAACCCCGACGTTGAGCCCGGTCAATTGCTGAGCGGGATGGCCGATTATGCCCGCCGCAGCGAGGCCGGCGGGTTTCCCGGGATCTGGGTCGGGGATTCGCTCGGCCGGGGCCGGCCCACCCTCGATCCGTTGACGGCGCTGGCGGCGCTCGCCACGGCGACCACGCGGGTCGAGCTGGGAATCGCGGTGCTGCAAGTCTCGTTGCGCAACCCGATCGAGCTCGCCCATCGCGTGCAGTCGGTTCAGGCGCTGTCGGGGAACCGGCTGCGCCTCGGTGTCGGCAGCGGCTCGACGCGGGCGGATTTCGAGCTGCTCGGCGCCGACTACGACCATCGTTTCCGCACATTGAGAAATTCGCTCGACATCATGCGGCGGGCGTGGCGCGGCGAGCCGGTCAATGGCGGGACCCTGTCGCCGTGGCCCGGATGCGGCGGCGGGCCGCCGATCTATGTCGGAGCTTGGCGCAGTCCGCGCTGGATCGGCTATGCGGCGAAGGAGTGCCAGGGCTGGACCCCATCGGGCCGGTTCAGCAGCTGGGACGACCTCGAAGCGGGCATGCGCCTCTATCGCGAAGCGGGCGGCGACAACGCGGTGCTGGCCAATGTCGCGATCGACCTCGCCGAGCGGCCGGAATCGGCGAGCCTGGCGGAGGTCGCCCATGTCTCGCTGATCTGCCCGCCGGACGAAGCGCGCCGACGGTTGAAGAGGATCGAGCAGATGGGCTTTGACGAAGTTCTTCTCGTCTCCCACTGGAGCGTCCTCGAGGACATCGAGCGGGCGCGCGATTTCCTGTAGCGGATCGGCCCCGCCCCGTCCCGCCGCATGGACAACGGCAAGCGTCGGCGCACCGCTATTCCGCGGCGATGCGCTCCCAATAGATCTCGCGGTGCTCCTCGCCGCCGCCGGTCCGGCGCGGCGGCGGCGACAGGATCATCTGGCCGCCCTCGAAACGCACCCCGCGGGCTTGATCGCTGCCGATCCGGCTCGGGTCCGAGGCCGCGTCGACCCTGGTGACGAGCCGCGACCCGTCGAAGGTGTAGTTGCCACAATACGAGCTGTAGTCCCTACCGGCGCCCGTGGGCAGCTCCGGCCGGCCGTCGCAGACGACGGACATCATGCGCCCGTCCGCGGTAAACGTGACCCGGCCCATCGCCCTTGGCCCATAGGGGGACGGCAGCGCCTTACCCGCTGCGTCCTGGGCCGTTGCCCGAGCCAATTTCCAGGTGCCCACGATCGAAGTCATGCGAATCTCTCCTGAGAGACGATGCGATAGAGGTTTGCGGCGCAGCCAATCGGGCCGGCGCCGCGTCCCTCTCGAACCGGCCTCGACCCGCTCGATTACTCCGCCGCGGCCCGCACCGGATGCCGCAGACCGCCCATATAGTCGATGCTGACCGGCTGGTTGGTCTCGAACGGGCTCTTGAGGTCGAATTCCTTGGCCATCTCGCGCAATGCCGGGAACACCTCCTGGCCCAACAGCCGGATGCAGGTTTTGGCGTCCTCGTGCGTGACGTTGCCGTCATTCCCCCAGATGCCAAGAATACCGGGTCGTGTTTCTTCGAGCAGGATGCGTAATTTGGCGATCACCTGCTTTGGCGTGCCGGCGATGATCATCAAATCTTCGAGCTGCTTTTCGAGCTCCGGACGGTAGCGCGGGTTTTTCGATCGGCCGGAGGCGAACTCGACAAAGGCGCGGCGGTTTTCCGGGCTGCCGTAACCCGAGGGCGTGCTCCATACGGGGTGGGCGAGGCCAGTGAACTCGCCCTGCATCCATCTGAATTGGGCAGCGTTCTTGAGCGCCTTCTCCTCGGTCTCGGCGACGTGGATCTGCTTCAGCATCCCGTGATAGTCCGGACCGCCGGCAAAGCCGGCCTCGGCCGCGACGCCGTCGTAGATCTCCCAGATCTTCTTGGTGCGGTCGATCGGCGTGTTGAGCGCGATGTAGGGATAGCCGCGCTGGGCTGCCCATACCACCGTTTCGGGGCTGATGACACCCGGGATCCACACCCGCGGATGCGGTTTTTGCAACGGCACGGTCCACGGGTTGACGACGCGGTGCTGGTAATGGGTGCCTTCCCAGCGGAACGGGCCCTGCCTGGTCCACGCGGCGATGATCAGATCGTGCGCCTCCTGAAAGCGCTCGCGGTTGTAGGCCGGGCTGACGCCGGCGGCCAATTGCTCCTGGCCGCCGCCGCGGACAAAGCCCGAAACCAGCCTGCCCTTCGAGATCATGTCGATCATCGACAATTCTTCGGCGAGCCGCACCGGGTTCTCGGCCAAGGGCAGCGGGTTGCCGAGCAGGATGATCTTTGCCTTCTTCGTCACCGCGGCGAGGATCGAGGCAAAGATGTTGCATTTGGCCTGCATGCAGAACGGCGCGTTGTGGTGCTCGTTCAGCATGAAGCCTTCAATGCCCATCTCCTCGGCATAGATGTAGTGCTCGAGATACTCGTTGTAGAGCCGGCTGCCGGCCACCGGATCGAAGTACTTGTTGGAAAACATCAGCGCGGTGGCGCCGAATTTCAGGCCCTCATCAGCCGGATAGGCCGACATCGGCTGCTCGGTGAAATACATTAACTGCATGAGTTTCTCCGTTTCCGGCGTTGCTCGGCGTTGCGCACGCCGCCCTAACCAATTCTGTCACAAACTCGACGGCACCAGGCGGTTTTTTTGACCGCCGAATTCGCCGACGCCGCATTGAGGATCAGAAGCGGTAGCCCCAGTCGCGATTGGGAGGTCGGCTCCGCCGACGCGACATGTCACGAATAATAAGCTGCCCGGTCGGAGCAGAAATTTAGCACAACGCCCGATGGACGATTGCATGGGCCGCGCCGGATCGGCTAAATAAATCGAATAGCCGGAAGCTGCAATGGTATCGCTCGCTCAATTCATCGTTTGGATCATCGTCGGCCTACTTGGCGGAAGCCTCGCCGGGTTGATCATCAAAGGGGAGCGCAAAGGCTTCGGGACCGCCCGGAATCTGGCTCTGGGCCTGGTCGGCGCTCTCGTCGGCGGGCTTTTGTTTCGAATGCTGGGCCTGTTCCCCGGGCTCGAGAGGGTGACGGTCTCGTTGCGGGATGTCATCGCCGCCGTCGTCGGATCGTTGCTCGTCCTCGCAGCTGTTTGGCTTTGGCAGCGCTGGCGCCGCCCGAGCTGAGCGTCTTGCACCTCAGCTCTGTCGCGTCCCTTCGGGCGCGCAGGCCCTGATCGCGGCCTCGAACTTGGCCTTGGCGCCGGGACCGCGGGCGAACGGGCTCAGGATCGGAAGCTCGATGCCGGAGCGGCGATAGGCCTCGATGCGCTCGCAGCACTCCTCGGGCGTACCGGCGACGCTGGTGGCGTCGATCATAGCGTCGCTGACCGCCCGCTCGGCCGCCTGCCGGTCGCCGCGCGACCAGGCTTCCGCCACCGCCGCCGCCTCCTCCGCGAAGCCGTGCTCGGCCATCAGCCGGTTGTAGCGGGGAAAGAAGCCGGTATAGAAGGCGAGGCCCGGCCGCAATGTGTCGAGCGCCTCGCGCCGAGTGCGGCCCACGGCGGTCGGCAGCAGAGAGGTGACGGCGATCCGGCTCGGGTCGCGGCCGACCCGCGTGGCGCCTTCGGCGAGCCGCTCTTTGACGAGCGCCCCGGTCCCGAGCGAGCTTCGCGTCAGAATGACGCCGTCGGCGATTTCGCCGCACAGCGCCAGCATCTTGGGAAAGACGGCAGACAGGTAAATCGGGACTGCGGGGCGCCGCGGCGTAAACCACAGATCGAAACCTTCGATCCCGACCGTCTCGCCTTGGTAGCAGACATGGCCGTCGCGCAGCAGCGCGCGGATGACCGCGACGAATTCGCGCACACGGGTCAGCGGCTTGCCGTAGGGCACGCCGTGCTCGCCCTCGACCTGCACCTTATGGCTCGACCCCAGCCCCAGGATGAACCGGCCGGCGGAAATGTCGTCGATGCTCGCCGCGGCCATCGCGATCGTCGGCGCGGTGCGGACAAAGACGCTGGTGATGCTGGTGCCGAGCAGGATCGTCGAGGTCTGCGCGGCACAGGCGGCCAATACCGCGAACTGGTCGCCGCCATGCCCTTCGGCGACCCAGGCCGACTCGTAGCCGAGCGCCTCCGCGAGCCTGACGCACTCGACGATCTCGGCCGGGCTGGCGCCGCCCGAGAACGCAATGCCGAGCCTGCCCATACCGATCTCCTCCGCCGCCGTGCGCAGGCCCATCATCGCATATCGGGCGAGGCCAAACCCATTGCGGTTTGCAGAACCTTCGGCCACAACCGGCGCTTCCTCGACGGAAGGGTCGCCAATGTCGCTGCTGGCGGGGTTGCGGGTCGTTCAGCTCGGCGACGGCTTGGCCGCCGCCGTCTGCGGGCGCCTCTTCGCCGATGTCGGCGCCACCGTCGTCTGCATCGGCCCGGCCGGCTCGACCCCGCTCGCCCAATGCCTGTCCAACGGCAAGACGGTGGTCGCCGAGAACGATCGCTGGCCGGCGGTCGCGGCAGCCGATCTGATCGTCTGCGAAGGCCGGCCGCGCGATCTTCACGCCCGCCAACATGACGCCGACAGCCTGCGCCGGCGCAATTCGAGGGCGGCGCTCGTCCTGATCTCGCCGTTCGGGCAGACCGGGCCAATGGCGGACGATCCGGCCTCGGACTTGACCTTGCTCTATTCGAGCGGCATCGCCCGGCTGTTGACCGGACAGGTGGACGATCTGGACGAGGCGCCGATCCGCCCGGTCGGCCGGCAATCGGCCTTCATCGGTGGGCTCGCCGCGGCCTGCGCCGGTATGCACGCGGTCTTGGCGGTGGGGCCGGGCGCGGTCATCGACGTATCGATCGAGGAGGCGCTGGCGACACTGGCGATCACCGAGCTGGCCAATGCCGGCCTCCACGGCAGGAGCCGACCGCGCCAGCGGGTGGCGGACGGCAACGGCGCCACCGTCGCGATCCTGCCGGCGCGCGATGGCTATGTGGCGATCTCGCCGCGCGAGGAGCGTCAATGGGCATCGTGGCTCGGGGTGATGGGCTCGCCCGACTGGGGTGCCGATCCGCGCTTTGCCGCCAAGCCCGGCCGGGTCGCCAATTGGGATGCCCTCTACGCGTTGATGTCGGCCTGGAGCCGGCAACACGACAAGCAATGGATCGCCGACGCGGCCCAGGCCGCCCATGTGCCGAGCTTTCCGCTGCGCGAGCCGGCCGAGCAGCTCGCTTCGCCCCAGCTCTCGCACCGGGGCTTCTGGCGGCCGATCGAAATCGGCGGGCAGACGGTCAGGGCGCCCGGGCCGCCCTTCGGGCTGCGAATCGCGGACGGGGCTGCCCGGAGGGATCGAGGTGCCGGGCCGATGCCGCTCGCCGGCGTCCGAGTCCTCGATTTCAGCTGGGTCATCGCCGGGCCGACGGCGACCCGCTATCTGGCGGCGATGGGCGCCGAGGTCGTCAAGATCGAGGCGCCCGGCCGCGGCGATCCGGGCCGCGCCGGCGAACTGCACACCGTCCTCGGCCAGGCCAAAAAAAGCATCGTCCTCGACCTCAAAAAGCCGGAGGCCATCGCCGTCGCACAGCAGTTGGCGGCAAAATCCGACGTGCTGATCGAGAATTTCGCGACCGGGGTCATGGACCGGCTGGGCCTCGGCGCCGAAGCGCTTGCGGCGCTCAATCCCGGTCTCGTCTATGTCTCGGCCTCCGGCCTCGGGCGAACCGGCCCCGAGGCGCAGGCGGTCGCCTACGGCACCCTATTGCAGTGCTATGCCGGCTTTGCCGGACTCAACCGCCATCCGGACATTCCGCCGCGGGTCGGCTTCGCCTGGCTCGACCCGATGTGTGGCCTGATGCTGGCTTTCGTCACCGCCGCCGCACTCTGGCATCGCCGACGGGCCGGCGGCGTCGCCCGCATCGATTTCTCGATGATCGAGGCCATGCTGTGGACAATGGCCGAGCCGTTGCTGGCGACCCAGCTCGACGCCCCGCCGCAGCCGCAGGGCAACCAATCCGTCGACTGCACCCCGCACGGCGCCTTTCACTGCGCCGGCGACGACGCCTGGATCAGCCTCGCCGTCACGCACGACGAGGAATGGCGCCGCCTCTGCGACCTCGTCCCGGCGCTGTCTCCACTGACGGCGCTTCGGTTTCCGGAGCGCTCGGCACGCCGCGTCGGGATCGATTGCGCACTCGCCACCTGGCTGCGTTCCCGCCCCGCCGAGGCCGCCGCCGTGGAGCTGCGCCGTGCCGGCATCCCGTCCGCGGCGCTTGCCACCTCGCTCGAACTCGTCGGCAGCGATCACTTGCGGGAACGCCGGTTCTGGGACGCGAACGGCGCGGGCCTCCTGCCCGGCCTACCCTGGCGCGCCAGCTTCGGCCGCAGCTTCGCCCCCGCGCCGGCGCTCGGCGCCGACACCGACGCCGTTCTCCGCGACGTGCTCGACCTCCCCCGCGACGAGATCACGGCGCTGCGCCAATCGGGCGCGTTGGGATAGTGAGTTCTGGCGCGCAGGTCGAGCGGGTTCGAGCGGATGACCGAGCGCTTCGTCAGAACGGATCAGCCGATTCCACGCGTCCTTGGTTCAGGCGGCATCGAGCCGGTGGGCGTCGGCATCGGACCAGACGAGGGCTGCCGGGTCGCCGGGCTGTACCGGACCAGCAAAATACATGCTGTCCGGTAATAAAGCCGCGACGTCCTCGCCCGATTGGGTCTGCAGCGACACGCGCACGACCGGGCCCTGATATTCGACGGCTACGACGCGGCCGGAAAACGCTGCGCCATTTTCCGCCTGGCCGATCCGGCAACGATCGGCGCGGATCGCGACCATGCCTCGCGGCGTATGCAGCACATTGTGGCCGCCGATAAAGCGGGCGATGAAGGCGCTCGCCGGGCGCTCAAAAATTTCGCGCGGAGAACCGGTCTGGCGAATGCGGCCCTCATCCATCACCACCATCAGATCGGCCAGCGCCATCGCCTCGTCCTGACTGTGGGTGACATGGATGAAGGTTATACCGAGTTCGCGCTGCAACCTCTTCAATTCCTCTCGCATGCGCACGCGCAGAAACGGGTCCAGCGCCGAGAGCGGCTCGTCCAGCAGCAGAACCTGCGGCTCGGTGATCAGCGAGCGTGCCAGCGCCACCCGCTGCTGCTGGCCGCCGGAGAGTTGCGCCGGCAACCGTGGCGCCAGATCTTCCATTTCCACTAACTGCAGAAATTGGCGTGCACGGGAATGGCGCTCGGCCTTGCCGATGCCGCGCATCTTGAGGCTGAAGGCGACATTGTCCAGGCAATTCAAGTGCGGAAACAGCGCATAATTCTGAAACATCATCGCCGTCCCGCGCCGCGCCGTCGGCAAGTCGGTAACATTGCGGTTGCGTATCAGGACGTCGCCATCGGTGACGGCTTCATGCCCGGCGATCATCCGCAATGTGCTGGTCTTGCCGCAGCCGCTCGGACCCAAGAGGCAGCAATAGCTGGCAGGCGAAATCCGCAGGGAAATATTGTCGACCGCGAGCGTTTCGCCGTAACGCTTGGTGACCGCGACCAGCTCGACATCGAAGCGTGGTTCCGCCCGCATGTTGCCTCCCGCCTCGCTGGCGCCGTGGGTGATCGTCAAGGCGGCGCACCAGCCCGGCGGCGCTGTAGAAGAAGAACCCGCCATAGGGTCAGCCCGATCAGCAGGAACGACATCCCGGTGGTGACTGTGCCGATGGCAAACAATGTCGGCGAGGTCGCGCTCGAAATCAGCGCGTAGATTTCCAAGGGCAAGGTGTTGCGATCGCCAATTACTAAAGTGGTGCGCGCATATTCGTCATAGGAGAGCGTGAAGGCGCCCATCGCCACGCCGATGACGCCAGGCAGCAGGATCGGCAGCGTGACGTGGACAAAGCGCTGCCACGGGCTGGCGCCGAGGTCGTTGGCGGCTTCTTCATAGGAGCGGTTAAAGCGGTTGACGACGGCGAACATCGCGAACAGACCGAACGGCAGGGTCCAGGTCAATTGCGCGCCGAGCGCCGAGGTGAAGAGGCTGGGCTTCCAGCCCAGGGTCTGGAACCCCAACCCGATGCCGAACCCGACCAGGAGGCTCGGCATGACCAGGCTCGCCACGGCGAGATAAAACAAGAGGCCCGATCCCGGAAACCGGCGGCGGAAGGCCAGACCCGCTGCCACCGAAATCATTACCGTCAGTAGGCTGACGATCGAGGCGAGCGCGATCGAGCGGCTGAACGCGCCTGGGATGTTGGCCATCTGGCCGGGCTTGACGATGTCGGCGAACCAGTGGAGCGAGACCCCGACCATCGGGAAGGTGACCCCGCCGTCGGGCCCCTGGAACGACAGCACGTACATCACCAGCATTGGGCCGTAGAGAAACAGCAGGAACAGCCCGAACAGCATGGCAAGCGCGTAAAAGGTCCAGGGTCGGCCGCCGCCAGCCCCAGCCTGGTGGCTCTGGCCGCCAATCATCATCGCGCCGGTCCCCTCACTTGACCAATTCCTTGCGGACGTCGACGACGCGCATCATCAAGGCGACGAGGATCGCGACGAAAATCACCAGGATCACGGCACTCGCCGAGGCGGGCGGGTATTGCATTGCTGCGATTTCGGTCGCCAGTGCCGAGACGATCGAGGCGCTCTGGCCGCCGCTCATCGCCTTGACGACGAAAAAATCGCCCATGACTTGGGTGAAGACCAGGATCGAGCCCAGCGCGATCCCGGTTTTGGAGAGCGGGATGATGACTTCGATCATGACGCGCCAGCGACTGGCGCCGGCGTCGCGCGCCGCCTCGATCAGGGCCGGGTCGATTTTCGAGAGCGAGTTGGCGATCGGCCCGACCATCAGGAGGGTGAACAGATTGACGTAGGTAATAACCACAGCAAAGCTCGAAAACAGCAGGAAATCCAATGGCTGCGCGGTCAGTCCGGCGCCCATGATGATCTGGTTGAAGGCGCCGTTGCGGCCGAGAAACGGGATCCAGGCGATCGTCCGGATGATCCCAGACGTCCAGAACGGGATCGCGCACAGCAGAAAAAAGATCGTGCGGACCGTCGTGCTACGGATGTGAAAGATCAGAAAATGCGCGATGTTGAAACCGACAAACAGGGTGATCGCCCAGACGATGACCGCAAAAGTCAGCGAACTGACATAGACCCGCATCGTCGCCGGCGTAGTCAGAAGGTCGCGGTAATTGTCGAGGATGAAGGCCGGGTAGATACCGGTGCGGTCATAATCGAAAAAACTGACCACGACGAAGAGAACCGTCGGCAGGGCGAACAATATGATCAGGATCAGGGCCAACGGGCTGACCTGCAACCACGACGCCAGCCAAGGCGCGGGGCGCCGCCGCACCCAGCCGCGCCGGCCCTGCCGCGGTAACGCGGCGGCGGTTTGCGACAGGATCGTCATGAGGTGATGAACTCGTTCCAGCGGCGGGTCAGATAGCGATCCTCGTCCATCACCGAGTTCCACACGGCGATATTGCCCAGACGGTCCCAGAAGGCGCCGCCGTCGCGCACGCCGCCGGCCTTCTCCATTAGCTTGCCAAAGGGGTCGACGATGTCGGTGGCGGCGGGCTTGCCGCCGTACCAGTAATCCCACTCGGCCTGGGTCAGGAATTTCTTGGCGTTCTCCGGCACCGACGAGTAATAGCCCTCGCGCGCGATGAAGGCGCCCTGATAGCCCGAGGTGTACCAGTTCATGTATTCGTAGAAGCAGTCGAGTTTGAGCCCGCTCAGATGCTTCATCGGCGCCAGGGTGTAGCCCCAGCCGCGAAAGCCTTCCTTCAACGGCTGATAGACGCAAGGGACGCCGCGGGTCTTGACCGCGGTGACGGCCGGCGACCACATCGACTGGATCACCACCTCGCCCGATGCCATCAGATTCACCGACTGGTCGAAGGTGCTCCAGAACGAGCGGAACTGCCCGGCCTTCTTGATGTCCATCATGACCTTGATCGTCTTGTCGATCTCGTCGCGGGTCATGTTTCCCTTGTTGCCGTATTTGATGTCGCCGCGCGCTTCAAGGGCCAGGGCCACATCGATGACCCCGACCGTCGGCTGATCCTGCAACGCCGCCTTGCCCTTGAATTCGGGATTGATCAGATCGGCCCAGCTCGAGATCGGCCGCTCGACGAGGTCGGGCCGCACGCCCAACGTGTCTGCATTGGTGATGGTGGGGATGCCGGTCAGCCATTCGGTCGGGCTGCCGGCGAATTTCTGGCCGCTGGCGTCGGTGGCGTAAAGCACGCTGTAGGGCGCCACCCCCTGTTTCGAAGCCTCGCGGCCGTCGGGATAGACGCCCTTGGTAAATGTCGGGAGCGTCTGGTCCCAGTACTTGTATTTGCTGAGCGGGATCGCCTGCAGTACGTCACGACCGACGAGATACTTCATGAAGGTGATGCTGACGTCGCCGACGTCGATCGCGCTCGATTGCGACAGAAACCGGTTCAACAGATCGGTGTTCTCGGTTGCCTGCATCTTGATCGTGAAGCCCAGATCCTTGGTGGCCTGCTCGGCGATCTTCGGGATCGCGGCAACCGGCGGGCCGGCGTGTAGCAGGGTGACGTCCTTGACCTCCTGCGCCCAGATCGTCGGGAAGCCGGAGATCATGCCGGTCCCCGCGGCGAGCCCGGCCACGGTCGAGGCGCCACGCAGCACATGCCGTCGGGAAATGCGGTTCGTCCCGCTCTCGGTCATCGTCTTATTCCTTTTCCTAGGCCGCCCGGCGCATGCCGTCGCGGCTGCGCATCAACGGCTGGATGCGGGTGCCGAACTGCTCCATGCCGATCACGAAATCGTCGAAAGTCAGCATCACGCCGCGCACCCCCGGCACCTCCGCCATCTCGTCGAGCATGCGCGCGACCGAGGCGTAGGAGCCGACAAACACCCCCTGATTGGTCGGCAGCTTTTCGATGCCGAGGGTGCGGCGGCGGTTAGGCTGCGCGTACGGGTCCTGGCTCGGATCGTCCTCGGCCTGGGCATCGCGCCAAGCGAGCGCCTCGAGATCGGTGCCGGCCTTATAATGTTCCCATTTCGCCATCGCGGCGGCGTCGGTCTCGTCGGCGATGATCATCTGCAGGATCAGGGCGCCGCAATCGCGCCCCGTCTGCGCCGTGGCCTGAACCAGACGCGCGACGCTGGTCGCCACCGCATTCGGCTGATTGACCCCGCCGCCGGTGCAGAAATTGTAATCGGCGTATTGCGCGGCAAAGCGTGTGCCGGCATCGCTCTGGGCAGCGCATATGATCGGAATCTTGCCGGTCGGCAGTGGCAGGCAGCGGCAGTCATCCATCTGGAAGAAATCGCCCTTCAGATCCGAATGTCCGTTCTCCCACAACTCGCGCATGACGCTGACGTATTCCGCGCAATAATCGTACCGGCGGCGATAATGGTCTGTTCCCGGCCAGATCCCCATTTGCGTGTATTCGCGTCGTTGCCAACCGGAAATGATGTTGACGCCGAACCGGCCATGCGAAATCGAATCGATTGTCACTGCCATCCGGGCGGCGATCGGAGGCGGCATCGTCAAGACGGCGCAGGTGGCAAAGAGCTGGATACGGCTCGTCACCGCAGCGAGCCCGGCCATCAAGGTAAAGGATTCGAGATTGTAGTCCCAGAATCGGGACGGGCCGCCGAAGCCGTGTAATTTGATCATCGACAACGCAAAATCGAAACCAAAGCGCTCGGCCTTGTGCACGATCTCGCGATTGAGGTCAAAACTCGGCGTGTATTGAGGCGAGGTGGTGGAGATCAACCACCCGTTATTGCCGATCGGAATGAAGACACCGAGCTCCATGCGCCTGCTCTGACCCCAAGGTTGGTAGGCTCCGGCGCTCCTCCGCAGCTATTGCCGTTGTTGATCCCGCATGCAAAGCGGATGCCAATAGCTGAGCTGTAGGAACACAAGGCATCCTTCGCCGGCGACCGGTCCCTTCTGCCCGCGTTCGATGCAACTGCCGCCTTACGCCGTCAACGATAGCGGCAGTTCAAGAGGCAGCCGCCGAATCCGGCTTTTTGTACAGTGGCTGGCGCCCGAAGCGTCCCTCGCCGGCCGCGCACTGGGCCGATCAAGGCGCGGGATAAGGTCAGGACAGCGCGCATAGGTCAGCGCGAAGGTCATCGGGGCTGGCGCGGGCGACGAGGCGCTCGATCTCGGCGTGGGTCTCTTCCCAGATCGGAACGGCGGCAGCCAGGATCGCCCGCCCTGCAGGGGTCAGCAGCAGCCGGCGGCCACGCTTGTCCGCATGGTCGACGGTCACCTGCACCAGCCCGCGGCGCTCTAGCGGCTTCAGGTTGGCGGTCAGCGTGGTGCGGTCCATGGCCAGACCCTCGGACACCCTGGCGATGCTCGGCGGCTGCGGGCGGTTCAGGGACATCAGCAGCGAAAACTGGCCGTTGGTCAGCGCCAGCGGCCGAAACGCCGCATCGAAGCGCCGCGCCACCGCTCGCGCCGCGCGGCGTAGATGGAGGCAGAGGCAGGCGTCGCGAACCTCATGCGTGATCGCGAAAGGGAGCTCGCCGGGGCTTGACATGACCACATTATGTTGATATCAACATATCTTGTCAAGCCAATGGAGGGCCCGATGCAATTGAACCCCTACCTGACCTTCGACGGCCAATGCCAGGCGGCCTTCAAATTCTACCAACAGGTTCTCGGCGGCGACATCGTGGCAATGATCCCGCACGAAGGCAGCCCGATGGCGGAGCACGTGCCGGCCGAGTGGCGCAGCAAGATCATGCATGCCCGCCTCGTCGTCGGCGACAAGGTGTTGATGGGCTCCGATGCTCCGCCCGACCGCCGCGAGCCGATGAAGGGCTTCTCGGTGACCCTCGGCATCGACGACCCGGCCGAGGCGGAGCGCATCTTTCACGCCTTGGCGGAAGGTGGCACGGTGTGCATGCCGATCCAGCAGACCTTCTGGGCCGCGCGTTTCGGCATGTGCACCGATCGGTTCGGCACCCCGTGGATGGTCAATTGCGAGCAGCCTGGCTAGCTGGCAGCGGAACGACCTCGCCACCACCGCCCCTGCCGGGTCGCCATGCCTAAGGTATCGTTCACGCCGGCGCTGGAGCGCTTTCTCGCCGTCCCGTCGGCCGAGGTCGAGGCCACCACCCTGGACGGGGCCCTGGCCGCCGTCTTCGCCACGCAACCGGCGTTGCGGGGCTATGTGCTCGACGACCAGGGCGCGATCCGCCGCCACGTCGCCGTCTATATCAACGGCCGGCCGGTCCGGGACCGCATCGCGCTGACCGACCCGGTCGGTCCGGGCGACGAGATTTTTGTCTTCCAGGCGTTATCCGGTGGCTGATGGAGGGATGGATGGCAAATCGGCTCCATGTCGGAACTCGCAAGGGCCTCTTTGAGCTGTCGCGCAACAACGGCACTTGGGAGGTCGCCGACATACGCTTTCTCGGCGATCCTGTTTCCGCGGTGCTGGCGCATGAAGGCTTGGTCTATGTTGCGCTCGACCTCGGGCATTTCGGAGCAAAGCTCTGGCGCCGGGACGCCGCTGGGGCATGGGGCGAGCTGGCGGTGCCCGTCTATCCGCCAAAGCCGCAAGACGCAGGCGACGACCCCCACCCCTGGTCGCTCGGCAAGATCTGGGCGCTGGAGCCGGGTGGCCTATCCGGGCGTCTATGGGCGGGCACGATGCCGGGCGGCCTCTTCCGCTCCGATGATGGCGGAGCGTCGTGGTCGCTGAACGACGCGCTGTGGCGGATGCCCGAACGCCGGCAGTGGTTCGGCGTCGCCGGCGGCGAGCAGCCCGGGATCAATACCGTGCTCGTCGACCCGCGCGATCCCGCCGACATACGCGTCGGCGTGTCGACCGCGGGGGTGTGGGCGAGCACCGATGAGGGCGGCTCGTGGCGCATCATCAACCGCGGCATGTACAACGAATACCTGCCGCCGGAGCAGCGCGAGGAGCCGATTACCCAGGACATCCACCGGCTCGCGCGCTGCGCCGCACACCCCGAGATCATGTGGTGCCAGCACCATAACGGTGTCTTCCGCTCGGAAGATTCCGGCGCCACCTGGCACGAGCTGACCGCGATCCGGCCCTCCAAATTCGGCTTTGCCGTTGTCGCCCACCCGCGCGACCCGGACACCGCATGGTTCGTCCCGGCGGTCAAGGACGAGCGGCGCATTGCCGTCGACGGCAAGGTGGTGGTCGCGCGGACCCGCGACGGCGGACGCAGCTTCGAGGTGTTGAGCAAAGGCCTGCCGCAACGGCACGCCTATGACCTGGTGTGGCGCCACGCGCTCGCGGTCGATGCGAGCGGCGAGCGGCTCGCCTTCGGCTCGACCACCGGCGGCCTGTGGCTGTCCGAAGATGCCGGCCAGTCCTGGACAATGCCGGCAATGCGGCTGCCGCCGATTGCGGTCGTGCGCTTTGCCGAGGCCTAGGAGCTCTCCGTAAAGCCGAATCGGAGCTAATGGATACCGGCACTGGGCCGAGCGCCGACCCACATCGCCCAGGATCCCCCTTCATCGCGGCCGCTGACGGGTCATCGGCATCAGCCGCTTGGGCAATTTGTGCACGCCGTTGAATACCCGTCAGGATGTGATACCACAGGTCCGATTTGAGCTCGTCGAGTCGGCCTCGATCAGCGCGAGCGCCAGTCACACCAGCGGGGAGAGGGCGATGCTGCATTGGCTTTGGGTCATCATCATCGGGTTCATCGCCGGCGCCATCGCCAAGTTTTTTGTCGCCGGGCCGGGCGGGTTCATCGTCACGACGCTGCTCGGCATCGTCGGAGCGATCTTCGCCACCTGGCTCGGGCAGCGCATCGGCTGGTATGGGCCGGGACAGAACGCAGGTCTGATCGGCGCGATCGTCGGCGCGGTGCTGATCCTGGTGATCTATCGGGCGATCCGCGGCGGCCCAGTCTGACCCAGGTTGCCGACGGAAGCTGCATGAGCGGTAGCGATGCGCGAGCAGCCGTTCGAACCGACCCCCATCGGTACATCGCGGCGCAGAGTTCGCCGTTTGCCGTCCGGGCGGTGGTGATCGCCGACGACCGCTTTCCGGCCGATTCGGGTCTCTTTCGGCAAGATATTGGGCCACGACCTGATCCGACGCCATGTCGGCAAGCCAGATATGACGAAGCAAATTTGCTACTTATAAGGGTAATATACGGACATTATAACTAATAAAGGTAATATTGTATTACGAAATACTTAAATGCGCGAAATTGGACAAAAACCCAGCGACATTCGCACGATCTTCCTTTACGGTTCTGGCAAGGCATCCTCGAAGAAGAGAGCCGGCCGCAACGGGAGGAAGCGCAATGGCAGCAATCGACAATGTGAACAGCATCCCCTGGTGGAAAGAGCCTACCAAGGACCAGTGGTACGCGTTCGGCGCCGCGTGGATGGGCTGGACCCTGGACGCCTTCGATTTCACGATCTTTCTGTTGATCATGCTGCCGATCTCGCAGGAGTTCAACGTCCCGCTGACCGACGTGACGATCGTCTTCACCCTGACCCTGTGGATGCGGCTCATCGGTGCCACCGCCTCGGGCTGGATGGCCGACCGAATGGGGCGCAAGCTGCCGCTGATGATTTCGATCTTCGGCTACTCGTTGTGCAACTTCATTGCCGGGTTTTCGCCGACTTTCTGGTTTCTGTTGCTGTTCCGCTCGCTCCTTGGTTTTTTCATGGGTGCCGAATGGCCGGCCGGCGCCTCGCTGGCGATGGAAACTTGGCCGATCCGTTCGCGCGGTTTTATGAGCGGCGTGCTGCAGGGCTCCTGGGGCCTCGGGTTTCTGCTGTCGAGCGCGATCTACGGCCTCTTCTACAAGCACATCGGCTGGCGCGGCATGCTGTGGGTCGGCATCGCGCCGGCGCTGGCCCTCGTCTACATCCGCTACTTTGTCAAAGAGCCGGCGGTCTGGCTGGAGAACCGGCGGTTGCAGCGCGCCCAGCGGCGCGAGGTCCGGGTGCCGCTCCTGAAGATCTTCAAGCGCGGCATGCTCGGCAACACCCTGACCACGTGCTGGTTTCAGGCAGCCGGCTTCGTCACCTACTATTCGATCAACGCGCTCTTTGCGACCCATTTGCAAAAGGATTTGGGGCTGAGCCCGGCGTCCATCGCGACCCCGCTGATCCTGGCCAACCTCTTCGTGTTTCTCGCCAGCTCGGGCTGGGGCTGGGTGTCGGACAAGCTCGGCCGCCGTCCGGCGATGCTGATCCCGGCATTTTGCGCGATCCCGCTCGTGCCGATCTATCTGTTCTCCGGCAATTTCACCTGGGTGGTGATCGCGTTCATGCTGCAAGGGCTGTTCGCCGGAGGCGGCATGTACGGGCAGGTGCCGAGCTATCTGACCGAGCGCTTCCCGACCGAGATCCGCGGCACCGCGACCGGCTTTTGCTATCACGTCGGCGCTATCCCCGGCGCGATGGTGCCGCCGATCTTGACCTTTTTCGCGATCACCTGGAATTTGGGCTTCGCCATCCCGATGCTGATCGGCACCATGTTCGGGCTGGCCAATTTCATCCTGGCGGTTGGGTTCGGCCCGGAGACCAAGGGCACCGAGATGGTGCCTGATCTCGTCGTTGCGTAACGATAAGGCCGCGCATGCAGCGGGCATGCGCGAGGGCCTGCTAAAAGTGGCCGTGCTGCGGAGCGGGGGCCGATAAGTCGTCTCGCCGTCCCATTATGCGCATTCGCTGCGTGATGGACGTTGATATTGGACCCGCGCGTCGCAAGCATGATCACGAGGTACAATTCTAAGCCTTCGGCCATCCGGGCCGCGATGTGGCGCTCGGCCGTGCGCGGGTCCAGCAGATCGAGCCGCTCCTCGCGCCGGTTGCCGCCGCTGATGCTGCGTCGGCGGCTCCGTGACCATTGCGAACAGCGACGGTAGAATTGCCGTAATCACATGTGATCCTCCCCCTATCGAGGTGCCCCGCGCGTCGGACGCGGCGGGCGGAGGAGAGCGGCGATGCCTGATATGGACCTGCAAAAAACAGGGGAAACAGGAGAGGCGCGCGCCGGCGGCGGGCGCTTCCCGACTAAGACCGGATTGTCCGTGGCCTGACCGCGCGCCGCTAGACCGGTGCAGGGCCTGCGCCGGGACGCGATGGCCCGGGTAACAGACGAGCGGATTGTCGTCGCCGTTCGCCGCCGGTAACTTGCCTTCCGGCAATTTCCGGGAGGAGGCGATGGCTCATGCCGATCTCCGGCTGCTCGAACGCGCGGCAGGAGGAAAAAATGAAGGCTGACTATGTCATCGTCGGCGCGGGCTCGGCGGGATGCGTGCTGGCCAATCGGTTGACCGAGGATCCGACGGTCCGGGTCTTGCTGATCGAGGCGGGCGGGCGCGACTGGAGCCCCTATATCCACATCCCGGCCGGGTTCATGAAGATGCTCGACCACCCGACCCTGACCTGGGGCTACCATGCCGAGCCCGATCCGGGCACAGCCGGGCGCGCGATCCTCTATCCGCGCGGCCGCGTGCTCGGCGGGTCAAGCTCGATCAACGGCCTCATTTATGTGCGCGGCCAGCCCGAGGATTTCGACCATTGGGCGCAGCTCGGCAATCGCGGCTGGGGCTGGGACGACGTGATGCCCCATTTCAGGAGGGCCGAGAATTGGGAGGGCGGCGAGACCGAGGTTCGTGGCAAGGGCGGTCCGCTGTTCACTTCGAAGATGGACCGGTCGCCGCTCTGCGCGGCGGTCATCGAAGCCGGCAAAGAGATCGGCCTCGAATACCGCAATGACGTGAACGACCTGCCGGCCGGCGCCGGCGACAGCATCGGCTGGTGCCAGCAGACGCGGGGCGGCCGGCGGCGGGCCAGCACCGCGCGCACGTATCTACGGCCGGCGGCAAAGCGGCCGAACCTGAATGTCGTGGTGAAGGCGCTGGTGCGCCGCATCCTGTTCGACGGCAGGCGCGCGATCGGCGTCGAATACGAGCGCGGCGGCGCCGTAGAGCGCGCCGACGCTGACCGTGAGGTCATCCTGTCCGCGGGCGCGGTCAACTCGCCGCATATCCTGCAACTTTCGGGGGTCGGCGCGCCCGAGCATCTGGGCCGCGTCGGCATCCCGGTCCACCACGCGCTGCCGGGGGTCGGGCAGAACCTTCAGGACCATTACATCGCCCGGATCAGCTACCCGGTCGTCGGCATGGCGACCGTCAACGAGCGCTCGCGCGGCTTGCCGCTGGCCGGCGAGATCCTGCGCTACCTCGTCACCGGCAGAGGCATGCTGACCTACAGCGCCTCGTTGGCCGCTGCTTCGGTCAAGGTGCTGGAGGAATCGGCCACCCCCGACATTCAGTGCAGCATTGCGCCGGGGAGCTTCAAGGACGGCCAGATTGGCGAGCTCGACGATTTTCCGGGCATCACCGCGGGGGCCTGGCAGATGCGGCCGCTGTCGCGCGGTTATGTCGAGGCAAAGTCGCCAAACCCGGCCGAGCAGCCGGCGATCAACCCCCGGTATCTGAGCGAGCAGACCGACCGCCGCGCCGTCGTCGGCGGCCTCAGGTTCATCCGCCGGCTCTTCGCCGCCCCGGCGCTAGCCAAATATTGCGGCGCCGAAATCCTCCCCGGCGCACAGATCGAGAGCGACGACGAATTGCTCGACTATGCGCGGCAGAAGGGCTCGACCGTCTACCACGCCACCTGCACCTGCAAGATGGGTGGCGACCAGATGGCGGTGGTTGACGACCAGCTGCGCGTTCACGGGCTCGAAAGGCTGCGGGTGGTCGACGCCTCGGTGATGCCGACGGTGACCTCGACCAACACCAACGCACCCACGATCATGATCGCCGAGAAGGGCGCCGAGATGATCCGCGCCGCCCGGCACGAGGCCGCGCCCGCTGTCAGCGCCAGAGCCGCGTGAGCAAATCCGCCTCTTTCATCACTGTCGACCAGACGACCGACTGCCCAGAGGCTGAGCTCGCCTCTGTCGCGGGCTAGTTGTTTCGCTGGCCCCGCGTTTCTCTATAAGGTTGGTTGACGCCCGTTACGTGCGAGCCTATTCGTTTTTCCGCCTGAGACAACGAGCCGGCAATCGCAGCCGGTGCCGCGTGGGAGCAGACGATGCCCGGACAGACTTCCGACGACCTGCTGGCGCTTTTCGACGCGGCACCGCTCAACCGGCGCTATTGGGTGGCGTTTACGCTTCTGTCGGGGCTGTTCGTCCTTGAGTTCTTCGATTTTCTGATCGTCGGCTACCTTTTAGCGGTGCTGGCGCCGCAATGGCACCTGACCTACGGCCAGTCGGCGGTGATCCTCTACAGCGGCGGCGTCGGCGCGATCCTCGGCGCGCTCGTTTTTGGCGGGCTGTCCGACGCCTGGGGCCGAAAAAACACGATGATTATCGGCACCTTGATCTGCGCCGCGAGTTCCGGCTTGATGGGCATCGTTCCCAGCGGCTCGTGGGAGATCTTCGCGGTCCTGCGCTTCTTCATTGGCGTCGGGCTGACAGCCGGGGTCACGCCATCCTTGACCATCCAGGTCGAGCTGACGCCAACGCGGCACCGGACCTTGCTGACGAGCTTTTATCTGGTTTTCGCTTCGGCCGGCGGCTTTCTCGCTTCGGCGGTCTCTGCTGCATTGCTTGCGCCGCTCGGTTGGCGCGGGGTCGCGATGCTCGGTATGGCGCCGGCGGTCGTTGGCGTGCTGATTTGGTTCTATGTGCCCGAATCCGTGCGCTGGCTCGCGGCGAAGGGCCGCTTCACCGAGGCACGCGCCGAAGTTGCCACGCACCTTGGCGTGCCGCTCCAATCGGTGCCGATGCCGACCGAGGCGCCTGTCGCCCAGCCCCGCGGACGTCTCTCGGAGCTGTATCGGCAGCCGCGCATGTTCTGGGAGACCGTCATCATTTGGGGCGGCTCGTCGATGGCCGGCTATGGCGTTTACCTGTGGGGGCCGACCATCGTCGCGATGGTGCTCAGCGTCCCAGTCCCGCAGGCCGCCAAATATTTCGTTTTCGTAACGCTCGGCGGGGTGACGGGCAAGATCATTGTAACGTTGCTGGCGCCGCTGACTGGCCGGCGCTGGTTGGGCGTGGTCTGGGAACTCGGCGGTGTCGTCGCCCTCGCTGCCGCCGGTTATTACGCCAATGTCCTTGTCGCCGGTTTGCCGGCGATGGTGATCCTGCTGTGCGCCTCCACCTTCTTCATCGAGGGCGGCTTCGCCAATTTCGCGCCCTACACGGTCGAGCGCTATGGCGTGCGTCTCGGCGCGCGCGCCTCCGGCCTCGGGCAGGCCGCGAACGGCGTCGGCAAGATCGTCGGCCCGCTAAGCCTTGCCCTGATCGCCGGTAGCAGCAACGTGGTGTCGCCGCAGGCGACCTCGGATGCGGTGTTGCCGGCCTATCTGTTCCTCGCCTTCTGCATGCTGCTGGTGGGGCTCTCCTTCGTTTTTCTCGGCGTCGAGACGCACGGCAAGGCGATGGGGGTTGGCGACGAGGAAACGGTGGCACAGTCGCGCGCCGCTATGCTCGGCACCCAGGCGCGCTAATTCGCCTTCAAGCCTAAGGCGTGCGCGGGAACTCGCGGCAGACGCCGATGCGGCGAGCGTTCTTGGCCCAGTAGAAGAGCGGCGCCTCGCCCTCGGCGGTGCCGGAGCGCAGCGCAATCGCGCGGGCGAGCATGAAGCGGGTCACGTCGCGGAACGATTCGAGCATGTCGCGACCGACCGGGTGCCAGCGCACGTCTTCGAGCTCGTCGCTCTCCGCCGGCTCGCCGAACACGTCGCCGCCGTCGCCTAGAAAAAAGCGAGTGTTGAAGCGGCGAAACGAGTGCGAGGGCGTGATCGCCCGTCCGACATAAGTTAACAGATCCATCGCCGCCGAGAGGCCGCGCTCGCGGTAGGCTTGGTCAACCGGCGCCGCGGCAGCCGCGGCTGGGCGTGGCCCGCTTGGTCGGCCGATCAGCACCCCGACCTCCTCCCAGGTTTCGCGCAATGCCGCGCGCGCCGACCGCGCGAGCCTCGGCCCCAGCGTCTCGGTTCCCGCTTCGACGCTCCAGGCGATCCGGTCGGGCGGGTCGATAGCACCGCCCGGAAAGACATAAACCCCAGGCATGAATTTGACATGCAGCGGCCGCCGGCCGGCCAGCACCTCGAGATCGCGACCTTCACCACGCAGCAGGATCAGGGAAGCCGCATCACGCGGCCGCACCACCGAAACGCGCTCTCTACCCGGCGCTTGGGACACGTCGTTCATGGTGGACAATATGACGGAAGTCGGGGCTCCTGCTCCAGCGATCACGTTGCGACAAAGCGCTCGGAGATCATCGGGAAAGTGATAGGGCTTGGATCAGCACCCGGCATCCTTCGAGACAGCCGCGTTGCGGCTTTCTCAGATGAGGAATTCTATAAATATTTTCGAAAGCTTGCCGTGCGCCGAGGAGCGCCGTCGGGCTCAGGAGCCGCCGGGCCGGGAGCGCTCGATGGCCGTAATCCAGGTTTCGAGCGCGGCACGCAAGTCTTCGAGACTGAAGAGCTCGGGCAACGCACCTTCGATCACGGCGTTGCGGATCGCGGCGCCGTCGCTCGCAATCGCTATCGAGAAGGCGTTGCCGACCCCGCCCGGCTGCGGCGCTTCGCCGCGTTCGGCGGCAGCGATTTCGGCGAGCAAGGCCTGGGCGTGGGCGAGATCGCCTTGCACATCGGATTGCAGAAAGCTCGCCAGGATCTCGCCTCGGCGGCCGCTTCCAGGTCGCGCGATACCCTGAAGAAAACCCGGGCGGCGTCGGCGAACCCGGATCAGACCCGACCGCGCCATCACGGGCCACGCAATGGGTAGGCCGCGTTGATTCGGCCGTCCTGGTACCAGCCCTCGACCGCGAAACCTCGCCCCGAATCGCCGACGAACCGGCCGTCTTGGCGCATAGGGCTCGAGTGGAAGACGGCAAGCACGATGTCGATGACATTCTGGTCGGACATAGCATCGGGAAAGAAGGTGGAAGGCGCCCTCTTTGCGACCCATGCCCCGGTCGCCGGATCGCGGATCGCGACGCGCGCCCGATAGACGCCGCTCGCATCCGCCGCCTGCACGATCCGCAACACCCGCGCGTCGGTGGGATCGACCCCATTCGGCCGGTGGTGAAAGCCGACCGCTTCACCCCTCCGGTTGATCTCGCCGAATTCGATATGGCGGACGTTGATCGACGGGTCGGTTGCCGTCCACTGGCCGGCGGGAGGCGTTGTGACATCGCGCGCAGAAAGGCCTACCGCCGCGAGCAGCAACAACACGCACAGGATGGTCCAGCAGACAGCCCCGCGCACCGGCCTCAGCTCGGCTCGGCGACCGCCGCCGACCAGGGCGACATCACGTCGGAGATGCCATGAGTGAGCCCGTCCGGGCCGCGCAGGACAAGATTGGGACAGGCAAAGCGGGGCGGGAACACGCCATGCTCGACGAGCGTGGCGCCGGGCAGCGCCGACAGCCGGTCGAGGATCGGTCCCGGCATCCGGCGGTCGATGCCGAAGCCGTCGCTGCCGCTCACGTCGATGCGCGGATGATGCCCGGCCGCCTCGGGAGACATTCGGAAGTCGACGACAAAGCTCGCCAGCTGGCTGACCGCGGCGAGGATACGGCGCCCGCCCGACGCGCCGAGCCCGAACCACGGGCGTCCGTCGCGTGCCGCCACGACCGGGCACATGTTGCTCAGCGCGCGCTTCCCGGGGCCGATCGAGTTCGGCTGTCCAGGGCGCGGGTCGAACCACATGACACCATTGTTCATCAGGATGCCGGTACCCGGCAGCACATAGCGGCTGCCGAAGCTCGACAGCAACGTCGTCGTCAGCGCGCAAATGCTGCCGTCGCGGTCGGCAACGGTGATGTGGGTCGTCGAAGTCGGGGCGACTGCTTCGACATCGCCCATGCCGTCGAGCCGCTCGGCATAGGCCCGCCGCAGCGCCTCAATCAGAGCTTCGAAATAGAGGGTGCCGGGTGCGGCCGAAAACTGCCGCTCGGCGAGCAGGCCCAGCACGCGTGCCAAGGTCGGCCCGGCGGTCAGACCAGGGGCGACCTCGAAGGTCGCGTCGCGATAGGGGATTTCGAGCGCCGGCACGAGCCGCGCCCGGCACCGCGCCAGATCCTCGGCCGACAGCACCCCGCCCGCCACCCTGGTGTCGGCGGCGATCGAGCGCGCGATATCGCCGGTGTAGAAGTCGTCGGGTCCGGCCGCGGCGAGCCGCTCAAGCGTCTCGGCGAGACGCCCGAGCGGGAGGCAGAAGCTATCGCGATCGGGCGGGCAGACCGGCGGCAAGCCGTCCGGTAGCCATACTCGGCGGCTTTCCGCGTAGAGTCGCAAATCGGCGGCGACGGACGCCACCTTTATGGTGGTGAACCAGTCGACCGGCAGACCCGACCGGGCGAGCGCCACCGCCGGCTGCACCAGCTCGCGCCACGGCATCCGGCCGAAACGCTCGACCGCCAGCGCATAGCCGCGAACCGCACTCGGGATCGTGAACGAAAGCGCGCCGTGGACGTTGCGGTCGTCGATGACCTGCGGCCAGGTAAAGAGTTCGGTGCGCATGGCGCCGGTCAGCGGATAATCCGCCGGGTCGAGGCCGCCGGGAGAAATCGGGCCGAAATCGACGACCTCCGCCCGGTCGGCCCCAGCACGGTGAACGACCATAAAGCCGATGCCGCCGAGACCGCTGTTCCACGGCTCGACCGCAGAAAGGGCGAAGGCCGTGGCGACGGCGGCGTCGACCGCGGTCCCGCCGGCGGCCAGCACGTGAGCGCCGACTTCGGCCGCGGCTCTGTTTTGAGAGGCGACGACACCCTTGCCGGACGACACGCCCGGCTTGCGGACCTCCCAGTTCTGCGTCAGGTGCATTTTTTCTGCTGCTCAAGTCACGGTGATCGCGTCGACGCGCGTCGCGTAAAACGCGTAATGGCCGGCGAGCCCGGCAACCTCGTCAAAGGGCGTGGGATAGGCCCACACCGCATTTTCCGAGCGCCGAGAAGTACCACCGGCCGGAACCTCGATCGTCCAATACGAGGCTTCGCCCTTATAGGGACAGCGCGTATGGTGCGCCGTCGGATGCAGCAGATCGAAGCGCACGTCCTCTTCCGGAACATAATGCACCGGCCCGTGACCGGTCTCCTCGACCCGCAGCGCTTTGCCGCTGTCGGCTATCGTCACGCCAGCGAATTCGACCCTGACCCGCCGGCTTTCCGGCACGAGGTCGACGCGGTAATCGGGCTTGGCGGCAAAACCCGGCGCCTGGTTGGCCATGGTTCCGTCCTCTCGCGTCGTCAACGCCGAGGCCTTCCGGCCTCCGGCGTCGGGCCGTAGGCCTGAAACGACGAAACGCAGCTGGCATGAAGCTGAGGATCGTTGATCGGGCCGCATTCGATCTGCATGCGCTTGGCGCGGAAGGCCGGGTTGGTGCGCAGTAGCTGCGTGTATGCCTCGCTCTCGCGCACATTGGCCTGAGCGGCTGAGTTGGTCGGCATCTGTTGCGCGACTGACACACCCGCCGAGACGACGATCATTGCTGCTGCGGCGGCGACCGCCGCCAGGTTCCTTGGCATCTTCACCACTCTGCCTCCCTGGTTAATCCACCATGGTCAGGCCGCCGCTGACGCTGAGGACCTGACCGGTGATATAATCCGACCGCGCGCTCAAAAAGAACAGCACCGCGTCGGCGATTTCGCCCGGCCGGGCGATCCGGCGGAACGGGATGGCGCGCGTGAGTGCCTCCTTCATTCGTTCCGGCTGGCGCTGGAAGAGCGGCGTGTCGGTCGGACCCGGGCACACGCAATTGACGTTGACGCGGTAGCGGGCGAGCTCGCGGGCGAGCGATTTGGTGAAGGCGATCAGCCCGCCCTTGGCGGCGGCGTAGACGGTTTCGCCCATGCTGCCGACCCGCCCCGCGTCGCTCGAGATGTTGACGATCTTGCCCCTGCCGGCCGCAACCATCGGCGGTAGCACGCCGCGGGTGAGCCGGATCGCGCCCATCAGGTTGATCGCGACGATGCGATCCCACATCTCCGGCGGGTTTTCGAGAAAAGGTTGAATCTGGTCCCAACCGGCGGCGTTGACCAAGCCGTCGATGCGCTCGGCGCGATCGTGCACCGCAGCGACGAAGTCATCGATCGACCTGCGATCGATCAGGTCGAGCGGGAGATATTCGACGACGAGATTGTCCAAGGCCGCTTCCGCCGCCATCGTGCGCCCGCCGGGCTCGTCGACATCGCCGATGAAAACCCGTGCGCCCTCGCGCGCCAGCAGCAGTGCCGTAGCCTTGCCGATCCCGGAGGCACCACCGGTGACGATGACGGTTCGATCTTGCAGATCCATCGCCCGGCCCCTCTCGATACCGCCCGCGGCGAGATCGATGTTTCCCGTGGCCGGCGGCAGGTGTCAAGCCGCCCTGGTTGCGGCAGGTCCGCCGATAGCGCCCCTTGCCTGGAGCGCGTCGATGATGATCCCCGGCAGCCGATAGGCGGGGAGATCGAGCCGCTGCGCGGGCGATGCCGCGCCGTGCCGGAAGACATAGTCGCTGCCCCACTCCTCGAAGCCGAAATGGCCGAAGGCCTGGGGTAGGCTCGGCTGGTGGTCCCCGTAGAAGGCGAGCATCGCGTCGAGGCGGCGCTGCTCGACACCCTCCATCAGGATCCCGAGCATCTGGTCCGATCGGCGCAACCCGTCGAGATAGCGCAACAGATCTCCACCCTGCGGCAGGCTCGTCGGGTCGATCGCCGCAAGCAGATCGGGATCGACGGGAAGCCCGCCTTCCGGCCACGGGCCGTGATTGCCCATGGTGATCGCGAAGACGAAGACGCGCGGACCCTCCTGATCGAGCACTCGCAGAACATGGCCGGCCAGCTCCGGGTCGGAGCAATAGGGCGGCCGACGCGAGCCGCCCAGGCTTTCGAGGTCGAGAAACGTCTCGAAACCCAGCGCCGGCAAGGTCAGATCGCGGCGGAAGAAGTCGCCGTCGAACGGATGCAGGCAGATGGTTCGGTACCCTTCCTCACGCAGATGGCGGACCAGCGAGGCGATCGGCGCGCGGGCGAAGGCATGGTAGGGGTTGAAGCGGTCATAGCCGAGGTCCAGCTCCGGGATGCCGGTCAGCACCGCGAACTCGGCGCGCATCGTATTGGCGCCCCAGGCCGGCACTTCCAGCCGGCCAAAGCTCGCACCGCCTAGACGGCAGGCGTCGAAGCCCGGCAGCAGGTCTCGCGGCACCAGCGGCGAGAGCCGCCGGGCATCGAAAAACGACTCGCATTGCACGACGATCAAAGGAACCGCCGCGGTCGATCGCGACCACCGCCGCGCGGGAACCAGTGGCGGCGCGTGCCGGGCGCGCCGTGCCTCGCGCTCCGCGCGGGCGATGATGCCGTAGACGAGGAGAATGGCGAATGGGCCCATTTTCTCGGCATCTCGAAAGGGGTCCCCCGTGGGATGCAACCGGCGCAACGCCGCCGCGGCGACGCCCAGCGCCGGCTCCCGCGACAGCCCCCGGCCAATCAGGGCGACCAACGAAGCGGCGCACAGGAACAACCACGGATGGGCTTCGCCCGTCGACGGCTTGACGGCGAGGAGAGCGACACAAAGGGCGACCGCCGCCATGGTTCCGCCGATGACGAGCCCCGAACCGGCGAAGGGAAGATAAAGGTGCGGATGGGTGAAGACGTGCCGCAGCTCGGACATCTCGGAAAAGACCACGGGCTCGCGCAAGGCTTCCCTCTTGGTCCGGTCGGCGAGGGCGAACCCGGCGCCGAGAGAGAACAGCACCAACCCCGAGAACATCGGCCGGCCGGTTCCGATCAGCAACAGCCCGCCACCGAGAAGGATGGGTAAAATATCGAGGAGCAGCGCCGGCGAATTGTAGGTTCGGGCGCCCGCAACCTGTCGCGGGATCAGCCACGCCAAAAGCGCGAGCGTGCCGCCGATGGCAATCGAGAGCAGTCCGATCACCGGCTCAAGCCGCCCGAATCCGAAACCGATAGCGCCGCAAGATCGCATCGCCGACAATCGCCGGCGCCATGTCGCAGAATTTCAGCCCGAGGACGAGAGGCCAGGGGAACGCGACCCGGCGGCGGCCGCGGTCGATCCCGCGCTTGACGATGCGAGCGGCATCCTGGCAGCTTGATACAAACGGGGTTGGCCCCTCGAAGCGATCGGTCATCGGCGATTCGAAAAATCCGGGGCAAATCACGGTTAGGCCGACGCCGAGCAGCGCCAGCCGCGGTCGCAGCGCCTCGGCATAGGCGCGCAACCCGGCCTTGCTCGCGCAATAGCCCGGGCTGTAGGGGAGCCCGCGATAAGCGGAGATCGACGAGACCACCGCGACCCGCCCACGGCCGCGCGCGCACAACGCCGGAAGCAGCGGCTCGATCGTATTGATCGCGCCCAGCAAATTCACGCCGATTTGTCGTGTGGCGGTTTCGACACCTTCGGAAGGGCTGTCGGGATCCGGTCCGGCGGATACGCCGGCATTTGCGATCAGCAGATCCACCGGGTAGTCGCGATCGAACCGGCACAGCCACGATGAGAGAACCGAAGCCTCGGCCACGTCGATCGCCGCGATGCTCACCTTCGCCCCCTTCCCCTCGCACGCGCGCGCCGTGGCCTCAAGGCGCTGCCGATCGCGGCCGACCAGGCCGAGCACGACCGCCGATCCTGCATATGCCTCGGCCAGAGCCGCGCCAAGCCCACTCGAGGCACCCGTGATGATTACGACGCGGAACGGCGCACGCATCCCCGCAGCCTAAAGCGCCAACGTCTCAAAACCGCCAGGCCGGTTGGTCGCAAGATCGGTCGGCATGGGCCTTTCTCGCAGGGAAAACGCTTCGTGACGCAAAATCCTCACATCGAGGCGCCGAAAGACCGCCACCCTCGCCCCGCTGCGAGCTTTGGCGGCCTTGCGGCAAGGCCGCTCCAGCGCCGCGCCAGCACGCCCTGGAGGCGGCGCAGCATGACCAGCGGACCCGCCTGCCACAATGTCGGATCGCAGAGGCGCTCGATCATGATCTCGGGCGCGCAAGACAAACGCGTCACCGGATCGAGGTAGCGGGGATAGAGGATCAGCGCTCCGGCGACAAGCTCTTCGATGCTCAGTTGCCGGCCGCGATCGATCGGCGCCAAATCCGTCGTCAGCCCCCAACCCGCATAGAACGGCTTGCCGTACACCACGACCCGCCGCCGCCGCAGCAAGGCCTCGAAGCCGGCGAGCGAAGTCAGGGTGTGCAATTCGTCGATCTCGGCGAGAAGAGCCGCGGTCGAAAAGCCGCGGACCACGAAATCGGCGAATTTCTCCGCCAGACAATCGGGGATCGCGCCCCGGCGATGCCCCGCCTCGATGTCGGGGTGCGGCTTGTAGAGGATGCAGGCGTCCGGGTTGGCCGCGCGCACCCGGCCGAGCAGATCGAGATTGCCGCGGATTTCGCCCCCGCCAAGACGTACCGAAAGATCGTCCTCGACCTGACCGGCCACCAGGATACGCCGGATGTTCGGCGGGAGATCGATGGCGACCCGTGAAGCATGGAGATTGTATTTGGTAATGCCGCGCGCGACGATCCGCACGATCAGTCGACGCGCGCGCTCGATCAAGGTGGGGTCGAATTCGGTCTCCCGCAGCAGGCGCTCGAGATCGCTGCGGGTGCGCGGATCGTAATGCATGCCGAGATTGTCGAGCACCAGCGATGCGCTCGGCGTGAAGTCCGAGCCGAGGCCGACCGACCGCAAAAACCCGTCCTCGACCCTAACCAGCGGGATGCCGTGTTCCCAAGCGGCTTTTGCCAGCCCCTTCGGAGCGCGCGACGCCCAAAGGGCAATCGAGCTCCCGGGCCGTGCGCGCGCCGCCGCCACCGCGCTCCTCGCCGTCCGCCGGAAAACCGGCGCGCCGGCCGCCGACAGCAGGAAATCGGCGACGCGCCGGCGCTTCCAGAACGACATCCCGACGCAGACTGCGATATGCCGGTTGGCCGCCTCGGTCCGGCGCCAATCGCCGAGGATAGAAACGATCTCCTCGAACGAGGCGGCTCTATTGCTATATGGATCGACGCAGCGGGTTGCAACCAGACAGGCGCCGGCGAAGATTTCGTCGAGTGTCCGGCCGAAGGGCCTTTGCGGCACCGCCTCGCCATCGATCGTGAGGCCCCAGCCGGAATAAAAGGAATTGCCGAAGCAATGCACCTCGCGACCGGCGAGCAGGGCGAGAAAACCGGTCTCCCCGCCGGCGACGTAGATTCGGGCCGCACGCTCTATCGCTGCCCACGGGTCCACTGCCGCGGCAACAACGGCGCAGCCGCGGGCGGCGGCAACTTCGAGCAGACCGCGCGGAGGGGACGCAGCGGCAGCGAGGAGCACGACCTTAGCCGCCGGGTTCTGGGCGAGTGCCGCCGCCAGCATCGCCCGGCAGACGACCTCGCTGGCCGAACGATCGGCGACGACGAGCGCCGCCCCTTCGGTAGTCGGCAGCTCGGCCGAATGCCACCACGAGCCTCCGACTTTCTGCGCCACCAACTCGCGCCGCGTCGCAGCACCGCGTTCGAGCAGCTCCGGCGATTCCCAACCATGGTTAGCGAGAAGGCGGTCGGAGAGGAAAGCGTTGGCCGCGCGCGAGCGAGGCCCTCCGACGGCAACCGCGGTTGCGCTCAGCACCGGGGAAGCGCCGTTTCGCCTCGGCGGCGCTCGCAACAGCCCGCAGCCGAAGACGATGAAGGGAACGCCGAGCGCCGCCGCATGCGCCTCTTTGAGAGCCTGACGGCGCGAGCCGGACCAGGATGTCAATGCCGCCGGGATGGATTGGAGCTCGGGAAACAGCGCCGCCAGCGCGTCGGGACCGGGTGGCCCGAAAGACCTGTCTTCCCGGTCCGAGCCGATTGTGGGTCTTGCAAAGACAAGATGACGCTGCGGCATTCGACCCGGCCCGGAAAACAAATGTTCAGTCGTCAGCCGCAGTCTCGACAACCTCGATTGCTATGTCCACGAAAACCAAGATTTGGGACGGGATTTGGACGATTTACTACTCTGCCGCCTCTTGCCGAACCGGGTCGGGGCGCCAGCGCAAGACGGGCTTGCGGGCGGCGGCGGTTTCGTCGAGGCGGCGGCGGGGGGTGAAGCGCGGCGCCGCATGGAAACGCGCGGCGTCGCCCCTGCGGACCGCGGCGGCGAGCGCCTTGACCACCGTGATGAACTGGTCGAGCGAGGCCTTGCTCTCGGTCTCGGTCGGCTCGATCAACAGCGCCCCGTGCACGACCAGCGGGAAATACATCGTCATCGGGTGATAGCCCTCGTCGATCAGCGCCTTGGCGAAATCGAGTGTGCTGACGCCAGTGTCCCTCAAGAAATGGTCGTCGAACAGCACCTCGTGCATGCACGGGCCGGGATAGGCGAGGCTGAGCTCGCCTTCGAGCCCGACCCGCAGATAGTTGGCGTTGAGCACCGCGTCCTCGGCGACTTGCCGGAGCCCGTCGGCGCCGTGGCTCATCATGTAGGCGAGCGCGCGCACGAACATGCCCATCTGGCCGTGAAAGCCCTTCAGCCGGCCGAGCGCATGCTGCCCTTGACCATTCTTGTGCTCGACCAGCTCGATCCTGTGTGCGCCGTGCACCAGCCACGGCAGCGGAGCGTAGGGGGCAAGGCTCGCGGCCAGCGCCACCGGCCCGCTACCCGGCCCGCCGCCGCCATGCGGCGTCGAAAACGTCTTGTGCAGATTCAGATGCATGCAGTCGATGCCGAGATCGGCCGGCCGCACCCGTCCGACGATCGCGTTGAAATTGGCACCGTCGCAATAGAAGAAGGCGCCAGCGCGGTGCACCGCCGCGGCGATCTCGACGATCTCGTCCTCGAAGAGGCCGCAGGTGTTGGGGTTGGTCAGCATCAGGGCCGCGACATCGCCGCCGAGCCTGGCTTCGAGCGCGGCACGGTCAACCCGCCCGCGCGCATTGTTCGGGATCGGGTCGACGGCGTAGCCGCACGCCGCAGCACTTGCCGGGTTGGTGCCGTGCGCCGATTCCGGCACCAACACCCGAACGCGTCGATCGCCGCGCGCTTCGAGCGCAGCGCGGATCGCCATCATGCCGCACAATTCGCCGTGCGCCCCCGCGCCGGGCGACAATGCGATCGCTGGCATACCGGTCAGCGTCTTCAGCCAATGCGCCAGCGTGTCTATCAGTGCCAGCGCGCCGGGCACGGTCGAGACCGGCTGCAACGGATGGATGTCGGCGAGGCCAGGCAGCCGCGCCAGCTTTTCGTTGAGGCGCGGGTTGTGCTTCATCGTGCACGAGCCGAGCGGGTAGAGCCCGCCGTCGATCGCATAATTCTTTTGCGACAGCCTGGTGAAGTGGCGCACGACCTGCGGCTCGCTGAGCCCTGGCAGGCCGACCGGAGCCCGGCGTTCGAGCCCGCCGAGACGGGCGCGGAACGGCGGCGGCTCGGGCAGGTCGACACCGCAATGCCCCGGCGAATCCTGCTCGAAAATGAGCGGTTCCTCGATCTGCAAGCCGCGATTGCCGCTCGCCGTCGCCGCCGGAGGCGGCGCCTCGGCCGGATGCGTGCTAAGCGCCCGGCTCCACTCGCTCACGACAATGTCTCCCGCAAACCCTGCTCCAGCCGGTTCATGTCTTCCTCGGTCACCGTCTCGGTCGCCGCCACCAACAGCAGGTTCGCCAGCCCGGCGCGGTCCGGATAGAGGCGGCTCGCCGGGATGCCGCAGAGAATGCCCTTGTCGGCGAGCGCCTCGACAACCGGGGCCGCCGGACATGGCAGGCGCAGCGAGAACTCGTTGAAGAACGCCCGGTTGACGAGCTCGACCCCAGGCAGCCGCTCGAGACGCTCGGCCAACCCCACTGCCGCGGCATGGTTGAGGCGGGCGAGCCGGCCGAACCCGTCTTCGCCGAGCAGAGCCAGGTGGATCGTGAAGGCGAGCGCGCACAAGCCCGAATTGGTGCAGATGTTGCTGGTCGCCCGCTCGCGCCGGATGTGCTGCTCGCGGGTCGACAGGGTCAGCACCCAGCCGCGCCGTCCATCGGTGTCGACCGTCTGCCCGGCGAGGCGGCCCGGCATCTGGCGCACGAATTTGTCGCGGCTGGCGAAGAGGCCGAGATGAGGGCCGCCGAAATTGAGCGCGTTGCCGAGCGATTGACCCTCGGCGGCGACGATGTCCGCGCCCATGTCGCCGGGCGGGCAGATGGCCCCGAGCGACAGGATCTCGGTCACCACCACGACCAGCAGCGCACCAGCGTCGTGGCAAGTGCGGGCGAGCCCGGACCAGTCGCGCGCCTCGCCCCAAAAATCGGGGTTCTGCACGACGACGCACGATGTGTCGGGGCCGACGAGGCGGGCGAGGTCCTCGTCCTCGCCCGGCGCCGGATCCTGAACTGTGGCCTCAAACCCGACAAAACGCGCGTAGGTTTCGCACACCGCGCGGTAATGCGGATGGACGCCGCCCGACAACACCGCCCGCTTCCGACCGGTGACGCGGTTGGCCATCATCACCGCCTCGGCACACGAGGTGGCGCCGTCATAGAGCGAGGCGTTGGCGACCTCCATGCCGGTCAACAGCGCCACCTGGGTCTGGAACTCGAAGAGATATTGCAGGGTCCCTTGCGACACCTCGGGCTGGTATGGGGTGTAGGAGGTCAGGAATTCGCCGCGCTGGATCAAATGATCGACCGCGGCCGGCACATGATGGTGGTACGCCCCACCGCCGACAAAGAACGGAGCCGAGCCGGCGGCGAGATTTTGCGCGGCCATCCGCGAAATCGCCCGCTCGACCTCGATCTCGCCCATCGCCGTTGGAAGATCGACGAGGCCGTCGAGCCGTGCCGCGTCGGGGACATCGGCGAACAGCGCCTCGATCGAATCGACGCCGACCTCGGCCAGCATCTCGCCGCGGTCGCGCGGGGTCAGCGGCAGGTACCGCATCAGGAGGCTTCCTCGACGAGATGCTGGTAGGCCGCGTCGTCCAAGAGGCCGTCGAGTTCCTTTGGGTTATCGAGGCGCAGCTTCAAGAACCATCCCTCGCCCATCGGATCGGCGTTGACTTTGGCGGGATCGGCGGCGATCGCCTCGTTGACCGCAACGACCTCGCCCGTGGCAGGCGCGTAGACCTCGCTCGCCGCCTTGACCGATTCGACGACCGCCGCCTCCTTGCCCTTCTCAACCCGACGGCCGATCTCCGGCAGCTCGACATAGACGACGTCGCCGAGCTGCGACTGCGCGTAATCGGTAATTCCGATCACGGCAACCTCGCCGTCAAGACGAATCCATTCGTGGTCGCGGGTGTAGCGAATGGCGCTCATCGGCGTTTCCTCCTGCGGCTCAGCCGCGGTAATAGCGGTGCGGAACAAAGGGCAGCGGCGCCACACGGGCCGGCCGTGGGAGGCCGCGCACGAGGAGTGAGAGGGCCGTGCCTTGCCCGGCCTGGGCCGCCTCGACATAGCCCATCGCCACCGGGCCGCCGACCGACGGGCCAAAGCCGCCGCTCGTCACCCGGCCGATGCCGTTGCCGGCGGGATCGGCGATCGGCGTATCTTCGCGGGCCGGGGCGCGGCCGTCCGGGCGAATGCCGACGCGCTTGCGCGCCGTCCCCTCGGCGAGTTGGCGCAGAACGATCGCAGCACCGGGAAAGCCGCCCCCAGCCCGCCGCCTCCTGCCAATGCTCCAGGCGAGAGCCGCCTCGACAGGGGTTGTCGACTTCGTCGATGTCGTGCCCCCAGAGGCAGAGCCCCGCTTCCAGACGCAGCGAATCGCGGGCACCGAGACCGATCGGCGCGACTTCGGGTTCGGCCAGCAGGCGCTCGGCCAGCGCCACCGCGTCCGCCGCCGGCAGAGAAATCTCGAACCCGTCCTCGCCGGTGTAGCCGGAGCGGGTCACCAGGCAGCAACGGCCGTCGAGCGCCACCTCCGCCGCGGTCATGAAGGGAAGCCGCGCGATGCCGTCCGCGAAGCGGGAGAGGACAGCGGCGGCGGCGGGCCCTTGCAGCGCAAATAATGCCTGATCCGCCAGCGGCTCGACCGCCGCGGCATTCCCGAGGCGCTCGCGCAGATGGTCGAGGTCGACTGCCTTGCGCGCGGCGTTGACGACGAGAAACAGCCCGTCGGCGAGCCGGGTCGCCATCAAATCGTCGATGATGCCGCCGGCTTCGTTGAGGAGAAGGGTGTAGCGCATTTGCATCGGCGCCATGGCCAAGAGATCGCCCGGCACGAGCGCTTCGAGCGCGGTTGCAGCGTCGGGGCCCAGGAGCCGCATCTGCCCCATATGCGAGACATCGAAGAGCCCGGCCTGCGCGCGGGTATGAAGATGCTCGGCGAGGATGCCCGCGCGATAGTGGACCGGCATGTCGTAGCCGGCGAACGGCACCATCTTCGCGCCGAGCTCTAGATGAAGGGCGTGGAGCGGCGTCCGCATCGGCGCCGTCGCGGCAGCAAGGGTCATTTGGCACGCCTCCGACAGAGCGGACACCGCGGCGTCCGACCATGCCCCCTCTGTCGTGGACCCTGAGAGATTCACCCGACCCCACCCAGGGTGGGGTGGGCTTACTCCTTCGGTGAGCGGGTGGGCGTGCGAACCCCAGCCGCTGCTTTCCAGAGCGCCCTTCCGCCCGCGGTCCTTTTGCCTGAGAGTTTCCGGGGCGGTTGCTCCTTCGGCGTCGCGGCTCCCGGTTCAGACCGGGGCGCGACCTCTCCTGCGGGCGTGCAATCAGCCGCCCATCCTTAGCACCGGCCATGACGGTCGGCCAAGCGGTTTCGGATCAGCGGCCTCGGAAGTGCTTGTAGAAGTCGACGATTTCGGGGCTTTGCTGAAATCCGAGCACGACGCTGATATCGGATGCCTTGCGGCCGCCTAGCGCTATCGACTCCTCGATGTGGTCGGTAATGCCGGCCCGCCGCTGGTTGGCTTCAAAGGGGATGTGGACGGAAAATGGCTTCTTGCTGAGAACCGCCTCGTCCGGTCCGGTCACGGCGACAAAGTAGGTAAGGTCGACGGCGTCCGCCTTGCCGGACGCCGGCCCCCGCTCGCCGATCACGATCACATCGAGCTTTAGCCTGACCGAATCGGCGGCCAGGTCGCACTTGCTGTCGACCTCGCTCAAGAGCCCGTAGAAGGCGACGCTCTCCGGGCGACGCTGCTGCGCCGGGCCGAACACGGCAGTGTTGGCGAGCGGGCGCAGGATGACAGCGCTCGGGCAGACCTCAGCCGGCGTCGATGACGAGGACGAGAACCAGCCGCAACCAGAAAGGGCAAGAAGGCCGAAAAGAGCCGCAGCCTGCGCGGCGCGCGCGCCTCTCACAGCCCGTTATGCGTACCGTCGCAGAACGGCTTGCCGCCGGTCTGCTTGCAGCCGCAGAGCCAGACCTCTTCAGTCGCCTGCGCGGTGAACGGCACCGGCGTCAGTCCGGTGCCCTGGTGCGAGCCGTCGCAGAAGGGCTGGGTGCCGCTGCGCCCGCAAGCGCACCAGAAATACCGCTTGCCGGCCTCGACATTGATGCCGTAGGGCTCTTTTTGCGCTGGAATCGGTTCGGTCATTCCTTCTTCCCTGCCGCTTGCCTGGCCAATTTCCGCGCGCCGTGGCGGCGGCCGCACGTCACGGGCGACTGTATGCGAGCCTCTTCCGGCGCACAAGCCGGGCGACGCCGGGAGCGTAGAACACCCGATGGCCGTCTATACCGACGTTGCCGACGACGAGCTCCGCGTCTTTGTCGCGCTCTATGACATCGGCGAGGTGCTGTCCTGCAAGGGAATCGCTGAAGGGGTCGAGAACTCGAACTTCCTGGTCACGACCGAGCGCGGCAATTTCATCCTGACCCTTTACGAGAAGCGCGTCGCGCCGTCGGATCTGCCGTTCTTCATCGCGCTGATGGAGCATCTGGCAGGAAACGGCGTCGCCTGCCCGACGCCGGTGCGGGCGCGGGACGGCGTTGCCCTGCGCGAGCTGTGCGGGCGTCCGGCGGCGATCGTAACCTTCCTCGCCGGGATGTGGCCGCGGCGCATCCAGCCGTTTCACTGCGCCGACGTCGGCAGGGCGCTCGCCGCATTGCATTGCGCCGGCGCTTCATTCGAGATGAGCCGGGCGAACGATCTTTCGGTCGTCGGCTGGCGGCGGCTGTTCGATTCGTGCAGTGCCCGTGCCGCCGAGGTTCGCCCGGGGCTCGCCGAGGAGCTCGCCGAGGAGCTCGCAGTGCTGGAACGGGCTTGGCCGCGCGATCTGCCGACCGGGGTGATCCACGCCGATCTTTTTCCCGACAACGTCTTCTTTCGCGACCGCGAGGTGTCGGGCCTGATCGACTTTTATTTCGCCTGCACCGATTTTCTCGCCTACGATTTGGCGATATGCCTCAACGCCTGGTGTTTCGAGAACGACGGCAGCTTCAACATCACCAAGGCGCGGCTGATGCTCGACGGCTATCGGCGGACGCGACCGCTCTCGGCGACGGAGCTGGCGGCGCTGCCGTTGCTCGCCCGCGGCAGCGCGCTGCGCTTTTTGCTGACGCGGCTGTTCGATTGGCTCAACCAACCGGCGGGCGCCTTGGTGAAGCCGAAGGACCCGCTCGAATATCTGCGCAAGCTGCGCTTTCACCGCGAGATCACCGGTCCCGGCGGCTATGGCCTCGATGTCTGAGCCGGCCGAGGTCGAAATCTTCACCGACGGAGCCTGCAGCGGCAACCCTGGCCCCGGCGGTTGGGGCGTCATCCTGCGCTGGGGCGGCACCGAAAAGGAGCTGAACGGCTTCGAGCCCGCCACGACCAACAACCGCATGGAGATGACAGCTGCGATAATGGGGCTCGAAGCGCTGAAGCGCCGGTGCCGGGTGCGGCTCTACAGCGACAGCCAATATCTACGCGACGGCATCACCAAATGGATTCACGGCTGGAAACAGCGCGGCTGGCGCACCGCCGACAAAAAGCCGGTCAAGAACATGGATTTGTGGCAACGGCTGGAAACCGCGGCGGCGCGTCACGAGGTCGCCTGGGAATGGGTGCGCGGCCATGCCGGCCATCCCGAGAACGAACGGGCCGACGCCTTGGCCCGCGCCGGCATCGCCGAGGGGAGGCGGCCGGCTAACGGAAATTACGGCTCGGGATGACGAGGTCGCGGGGATCGTAGCCGGGCACCCTTTCGGGGAGCTTCAGCGGCGGCTCGCCGTCGGCGCCGCGCTCTCGTAACGTGTCGAGGCGCGGAGTCAGGTCGTCGAGACGGTCGGCGACGACATGGATGACGCTCTCCTCGCGCTGCAACTTGCCGGTGCAGCAGAGCAGGGTGGCGCCGAGTGCTGCGCGGCGGAAGCGTTCGAGGATCTTGGGCCAGACGATCAGATTGGCGATCCCGGTCTCGTCCTCGATGGTGATAAAGACGACGCCATTGGCGCTGCCGGGGCGCTGCCGGATCAGCACGACCCCGGCGATCATGAGGCGCCGATCGACCGGTAGCCGGGCGAGGTCGGCGGCGGTCACCAGACCTTCGCGCGGCGAGCTCGGCACGCAGGAAGGCCAGCGGGTGGCGCTTCAGGCTGAGGCCCAGGCTGGCGTAGTCCTCGACGACGTGCTCGCCGAGCGGCATCTGCGGCAACAGCATCATGGCCCGCGCTTCGCAGGCCGCGCCCTCATCCGCGAAACTCCCCCTCTCCGCCCTTGGGGGCGGAGAGGGCTGGGGTGAGGTGGGGGATTCCAGAGGCGGTAGCCCGGAGAAGCCCCCCTCACCCTGCCCTCTCCCCCCGCCGGGGGGCGAGGGTCCTTCTTTTTCAGAGAGTTCTTCCTTTGCGAACAGCGGCAAGGGCGGTTCGCCGAGCGCTTTGACCGCCCATAATGCACGGCGGCGGTCGAGCCCGATCGAACGAAAGGCATCGGCTTCGGCGAGGCGTTCGAGCGCGCTGCGGCCGAGCCCGCTCTTCCGCCATAGCGTTCGTGGGTCCTGGTAACCCGAGCCGCGCGTGGCGACGAGCCGCTCCGCATCGGCCTCGGCGAAGCCCCTTATCTGGCGCAGGCCCAGGCGCAGCGCCCAGCGCGGGTTGCCGTCGTCATTCCCGCAAAAGCGGGAATCCACAGGGGCGGAGTCCGAAAAGTGACCCTGGACCCCCGCTTGTGCGGGGGTGACGAATACGGGTTCGAGCGTGCAGTCCCAGAAGCTGCGGTTTACATCGACGGCGCGCAGCTCGACGCCGTGCTCGCGCGCGTCGCGTACGATCTGCGCCGGCGCGTAGAACCCCATCGGCTGGCTGTTGAGCAAGGCGCAGGCGAAAACCTCCGGGTAGAAGCATTTGATCCAGGCCGAGACGTAGACGAGCAATGCAAAGCTCGCCGCGTGGCTCTCGGGAAAACCGTAGGTCCCGAACCCCTCGATCTGACTGAAGCAGCGCACGGCGAAATCGCGCTCGTAACCGTTTTGGACCATGCCGGCGATGAATTTGTCGCGGAACAGATGGATGTCGCCGTTGCGCTTGAAAGTCGCCATCGCGCGGCGCAGCCGGTCGGCCTCCTCCGGAGCGAAGCCGGCGCCGACGATCGCGATCTTCATCGCCTGCTCCTGGAAGAATGGCACGCCCATGGTCTTGCCCAGCACCTGGCGCAATGCCTCGGAAGGGTAGTCGACCGGCTCGCGCCCGGAGCGGCGGCGCAGATAGGGGTGCACCATGTCGCCCTGGATCGGCCCCGGCCTGCACAATCGCGACCTCGATGACGAGATCGTAGAATTCGCGTGGGTCGAAGCCGCGGCAGCATCGTCATTTGGGCGCGGCTCTCGACCTGGAAGACGCCGAGCGAATCGGCGCGGGAGAGCATGTCGTAGACCGCGGGCTCCTCGGCCGGGACGGTGGCGAGCTCGATCCGGCGGCCGTAATGCTGCTCGATCAGCGCAAAGGCCTTGCGGATGCAGGTCAGCATGCCGAGCGCCAGGATGTCGATCTTCAGAATCCCGAGCGCGTCGAGGTCGTCCTTGTCCCATTCGATGACGGTGCGGTCCTCCATCGCCGCGTTCTCGATCGGCACCAGCTCGGAAAGCGGCCCGCGGGTGATGACAAACCCGCCGACATGCTGCGACAGGTGTCGTGGAAAGCCGGTGAGCTCGGCGGCGAGGTCGAGGGCGAGGCGCAAGGTGCGGTCGGCTGGGTCGAGCCCGGCCTCGCGCACTCTTTGGTCGGCGATCGGATCGTTGCTCCAGCCCCAGACGATGCCGGCCAATGCCGCCACGACATCGACCGAGAGGCCCAGCGCCTTGCCGACCTCGCGGATCGCCGAGCGCGAGCGGTAGCGGATCACGGTGGCGGCGAGCCCGGCCCGGTCGCGGCCGTATTTCTCGTAGACGTACTGGATCACCTCCTCGCGCCGCTCGTGCTCGAAGTCGACATCGATGTCGGGCGGCTCGTTGCGCGCGGCGCTGATGAAGCGCTCGAACAAGACGTCGATCCGCGCCGGATCGACCGCGGTGATGCCGAGGCAATAGCAGACGGCCGAATTGGCGGCCGAGCCGCGCCCCTGGCACAGGATGCCGCGCCGGCGTGCGAACCGCACGATGTCGTGGACGGTCAGGAAATAGCGCGCGTAGTCGAGCCGCTCGATCAGCTGCAATTCGTGTGCGATCAAATTGCGGATTTTGGCGGGGATACGACTTCTGTCGTCATTCCCGCGAAAGCGGGAATCCAGTGAGCCAAGGTCCGAACAGTGGCCCTGGACCCCCGCTTGCGCGGGGGTGACGGAAGCGGGAAACCGTTCAGCGGCCCCTTCCCAGGCGAGATCGGCGAGGCATTGCTGCGGCGTGCGCCCGTCTGGATCCGCCTCCTCGGGATATTCGTAGCGCAATTCGTCAAGGCTGAAGAGGCAGCGCTCGACGATCTCGAGGCTGCGTGCGACCGCCTCCTCATGGCCGCGAAAGAGCCGTCTCATCTCCCGCACCGGCTTCAGATGGCGCTCGGCATTGGCGGCGAGGCGATAGCCGGCCCTTCCGATCGTGCAGCCTTCGCGGATGCAGGTCAGCACATCCTGCAAAGGTCGGCGCTCGGGGACGTGATAGAGCACGTCGTTGGTCGCCACCAGCGGCAGCCCGGCCCTCTCGCCGAGCGCGGCTAGGCGGGCGAGGCGTCGCATATCGTCGCCGCGATAAAGATGATGGACGGCGAGATAGGCGCGGCCCCGGAAATCCGTCGCGACGCGAGCCGCGAAATCCGCCGTGCCCGCCGTCTCCGTCGGCAGGACGACGACGATCTGGCCGTCGCTATGCGCGGCGACATCGGTGTAGTCGAGACGGCACTCGCCCTTGGACGCGCGGCGCTTGCCGAGGGTCAGGAGCCGCGTCAACCGGCCATAGGCGGCGCGATCCGTGGGGTAGGCGAGGAGGCTCGTGCCGTCGCACAGATCGAGGCGGCAGCCGATAACGAGGTGCAGTCCGGTCTCTTTCGCCGCCTGGTGCGCGCGCACGACGCCGGCGAGGCTGTTATGGTCGGTGATCGCGATCGCCTTGTGGCCGAGCGCCGCCGCGGTCGCCACCAGCTCGTCCGGATGCGCCGCACCGCGCAGAAACGAGAAGTTGGTCGTGACCTGCAGCTCGGCATAGCCGGGCTCGGGTCGAGTCCATTCAGGCAAAGACGCCATGGACAAACCAGCGCGTCGGGTGGTCCGTGCCGGGGAGGCCCGCCCGGAACAGCCAGAAGCGCCGCCCTTCATCGTCCTCCACTCGGTAATAGTCGCGGATCGTGTCGGGCATCTCGGCTCGCCACCATTCCTCGGCGATCCGCTCCGGCCCGTCGGCGCGCGTCACCCGGTGCAGGCGGCGCCGCCAGGTGAAACGGAAGGGTGGATCGTCGGGCAGCAGCCAAAAGGCTTCGACCGGCTCCGGCAGCTCGAACAGCCGGATCGGGCGCGGCGGCTTGTTGAACGGGGAAGGGCCGGGGCGTGGGCCGTCGCCGGGCGGCGCCCGGACCGACACCCGTTCCGGGATGTGGCTCTCGCGCGGCGCCAGCCGGTAGAGCGCGCCGGGTCCGAGCCGGTTGCCGAGCCGATCGAGCAACGGCGCCGCACCGCCCGCGGCCCCGCAGTCGAGGCCGATCTGCTCGGCCGGCAGCGGCTCGACCATAAAAGCGGCGAGGATCATGTCTTCGACGCCGAGGCCGGGATCGACGGTGTCGAGCCGCTGCGCGAACAGAGCAGCGAGATGGCGCGGGTCGCGGCTGGGGCGTGCGGTGCCGAGCCGGAGCCGTTCGACCCGGCCGTCGACGCGGTGAAAGGCGAGGTCGAGCCGGCGGGCTCCCGTCCCTTCGCGTGCCAGGCGAAGGACGAGATCCGCGGCGAGCCGCTCGGCCGCGAGCGCGAGATCGGCGGGATCGACGATCGGCTCGGCAAAGCTCAAACGCACCCGCCGAACCGGCGCCTCGCCCAGCGGCGACAACGGCTCCGCCAGATTGTTCTGCGCCTGATCGAGGCGCAGCGCTACACCCTCGCCGAAACGGCGAGCGAGGGCGGCGCGCGGCATCGCATAGAGATCGCCGACCCGCTTCAGGCCGACCCGCCGCAGCCCCTGGGCGGTGGCCGGGTCGAGACGCAGCGCCTCCACCGGCAGCGGAGCGAGGGCGGCGCCGGCATCCGTGGGCGGTAGAATGACGATGCTCTTGCCGGCTTCGGCAAAGCGGGCCATCGCCCAGGCGGCGCCGAGCGTGTCGGCGATCGCGATACGGCCGGCGATGCCCCGGCGGTCGAGCCGCGCCGCGAGATCGGCCGCGAGCGCCTTTTCCCCGCCCCACAAATGGGCGCAGCCGGTAATTTCGATGCGCACCCCGTCCGTCCCGTCGGGAGCGGTCCACGGGCTGTAGCGGCCGCACCATTCCGCCAGCCGCCGCAGTGCCGCGGCATCCTCCGTGGGCTCGGCGGCGGCGGTGCGAGGCCGGGCAGAAAGGCGAGTGCGTCCGCCAGCGGCATCCCGGGGGCCAGGCCGGCGGCTGCGGCGGCCGGGTTCACCGCGGCGAGAAGGCGCCGCCCGGCGGCGTCGAGCACCGTGGCGAAGGGGCGCTCCTCAGCCGGTGCGCTGGTATTCTTTCTCCGACCGCATCCGGTCGATCGGCCAGCACGACAGCCAGAGATAGAGAACCCGCCGCATCCGTCACCTCCACCTCCCAGCCTGCCGGCTCGCCGCCGCGGCAGCGCAACAGCTCGAACTCGCCAGCGCGGGCATCCGACCCCCGGCTCGCTGCGCGCCGAAACCGAGGGCAGCGCCGCGAGCCGCCAGCGCGTCGCCGCCGCGTTCGGTAGGCCGCGTTCGCGGGCCGCCTGGCCGCCATCGCGCCAGCGCCGCAACAGAAAGGCGGTGATGCCGGAGCGTTCCGCGGCGAGCTGCAGCCGGCGGCTCGCCGCCGCGCCGAGCGCGCCCACCTCGCCCACCACGGCGGCGATGCCGGTGGCGCGTAGACCTTCCTCCATTGCCCACAGGATCTGGGCGTCGCGCACCACCCGGACCAGCACGAGGCGTCCGGGATCGAGCCCGCAGGCGGCGAGGCCCGGCCCATAAAGATCCGGGCGCGGCAGGCACCACAGCACGATGCCGTTCGAGACAGACGAGAGCTCCTTCCCCCGTGTCCACGGGGGAGGGTGGGGATGGGGGCTGGCGCCGAGTCGCCCGATGATGCGCGCGGCGAAGGCGGCGGCGAGCGCGCCGTCCTCCTCGTCGCCGCCCGCCCCCAGGATCTCGTGCAGCGCGCCCCGCGCCAGCCCGCCGCCCGGCAACACCCGGTCGATCGCGGCGACGCCGAACGGCAACACCCCGTGCGCTGCCGCCGATGGCCGCTCAATCCGCCGAACCCGCTCGCGAAGCGTCGCCAAGGGATCGTCATACATGTTCGTGTTTTGTTCGATTAGGGGCGGAATGTCAAGCCCATCCGCGCCGCCCCATTCAACAAATTTAAGGCTTCACTGCCCCGACGATCGCCTCGAAGGCGGCGACGGTGTCGAGCATCTCGCTCGTTGCAATCGGGTCGGGTGCATCGCCGGCGACTGCCGCGGCGAAGGCGTCGAGATTGGCGCGGACGGTATCGACCGCCGCGAAACGCTCTTGCCCTGAGCCGCCGCCACCACGGTCTTGCCCCAGCGGCCGAGGCCGACGATCGCGCAGTCGATCATCGGCCGGCCGGGCCGCCGTTAGGTGCGCGGCGCGCCGAGATGCTTGTGGAAGAAGCCGAAGACCTTGTGCCAGCCGTCGACCGCTTGCTCGGCCCGGTAATTCGGGCGGTAATGCGCGAAGAACGCGTGGCCGGCGCCGTCATAGCGATGGAACTCGTAGTTCTTGCCGTGCTTTTTCAGCTCGGCCTCGGTGCGGTTGACCTGATCGGCCGTCGGGTTCGGGTCCTCGTTGCCGAAGAGGCCCAACAGCGGGCAGTTGATGCCTGCGGTGAATTCGATTGGCGCCGTCGGCTGTGCCGCGCTCAGCCGCGACTTGTCGTCGACGATCACGTTGCCGCCCCAGCAGTCGACCGCACCCTGGACCAGATGCGACAGCTTGCCGGCGACCAGATAAGTCTGCCGCCCGCCAGAACAGAAGCCGATCACCCCGACCTTGCCGCTGGCATGCGGCTGCGAGCGCAGGAAATCGATGGCGCCGGTCACGTCCCCGAGCATCTGCTCGTCGGGGACGCCGCCGCCCTCGCGCACCTTGGCGACCACAGCCTCGTCCGCCCCATCGCCGACGCGGAAATAGAGGCTTGGCGCAATCGCGGCATAGCCGTGATGGGCAAATTTGCGAGCGACCTCGCAGGTCCATTCGTCCCAGCCCGGCATATGATGGATCACGACGACACCGGGATGCGGGCCGGCATTGGTCGGATGCGCGTAATACGCGTCGCCACGGTCGCCGCCATGGCCGCGATAGGTCGCCATCCCGGCCTGAATGTTTCGGAATGCCATTGTTTATCCTCCCTCCGATTGCCGGCGGCTCTCTTGGCACCGAACTCGCCGAAACGCAAGCTGCGTGTCGGACGAGGCCGCCGACGCGACTTGACATTTACCGCGGGGTCCCGACCCTGCGGTGCCGATTTTGCGCGGTGGAGGAGGATGATGAACAGCGCCTTGGGAGGCCTGCGCGTGCTCGATTTCACGACGACGATCGCCGGTCCGCATTGCGGTCGGATGCTGGCTGATCTCGGCGCCGAGGTGATCAAGATCGAGGCGCCCGAAGGCGACATGATGCGCACCCGGCCGCCGTTGCGCGGCGGCGCCAGCACCAGCTTTGGGCAGTTGAACACCGGGAAAAAGAGTGTTGTCCTCGATCTGAAATCGGCCGCCGGGGTGGAAGTGGCGCGGCGGCTGGCCGCCACCGCCGATGTCGTCGTCGAGAATTTTCGACCCGGCGTGATGCGGCGTTTCGGCCTCGATTACGAGGCGCTGAAGAAAATCAACCTCGGCCTCGTCTATTGCGCAATCTCGGGCTACGGGCAAACCGGCCCTTCGGCCGAACTGCCGGCCTATGCGCCGGTGATCCATGCCGCCTCGGGCTACGATCTGGCGCATTTGGCACACCAGGAAGAGGAGCGCCGGCCGGATTACTGCGGAATATTCATCGCCGACGTGCTGACCGGCACCTATGCCTTCGGTGCGATCATGACCGCCCTCTGGCAGCGCCAGGCGACCGGCCAGGGCCAGATGGTCGACGTATCGATGCTCGAAAGCATGCTGAGCTTGACCTTGAGCGAAATCCAGACGGCGCAGTTCCCGGTGGCGCCACCGGGCCGGCCGATCTTCGGCCCGATCGCCACCAGGGACGGCTACATCATGTTGGCGGTAGCCAGCGAGCGCACCTTCCAGAACCTCGCCGCCGCGAGCGGCAACCCCGGCTGGGTCACCGATCCGCGGTTTGCGAAATATCCCGACCGGCGCGGCAATTGGGGGCATCTCGTCGACGAACTGGAGCGGTGGTCGAAGGAGCACACGACCGAAGAAGTGCAGGCGATCTTCGATCGGCACGGGGTCCCGTCCTCGCCTTACCGTACCGTCAAGGAGGCGATGAGCGACCCGCAGCTGGCCCACCGAGAGGCCTTCGCCGAGGTGCAAGACGCTGGCGGCACGTTCCTCGCGCTGAACCCGCCGTTCCGGCTGTCGGCCGCCCGCACCGCCGCCCAGTCCTTCGCCGCAGCGCTGGGCGAGCACAACCGCGAGGTGCTCGCGGAGCTCGGCTACTCACCGGAAGAGATCGCGGCGCTGCTGGGCTAGCCCAGGCTCTATCGGCGGCCCCTGGCAAAGGAAAAGCCAGCTGCGTGTGGGTGATCAGCGCCTCACCTACCGCCGCCGTGACATCGGCCGGACGCTCTCGAAACCTCCGGCCGGCTGCTACATAAAGGGGTGGGGGTGCAGGTCCAGGAGGAGAGATGACGGGATCGAGCTATGTGCACGGGGCGAGCGAGCGGCCCTTTATCGGCGAGACGATCGGCGCGCATTTCGATCGGATCGTCGCGCGCTTTAGCGGCCGCGATGCGCTGATTGTGCGGCATCAGGGGGTGCGCTGGAGCTACTCCGCCTTCAAGGAGCGGGTCGACGCTTTTGCCGCGGGGCTGTTGGCACTTGGCCTTGGGCGCGGCGAGCGGATCGGCATCTGGTCGCCGAACAATGCCGAATGGGTCGTCGCCCAGTTCGCTACCGCCAAGGCGGCGCTGATCCTGGTCAACATCAACCCGGCCTATCGCACAACCGAGCTCGAATATGCGCTCAACAAATCCGGCTGCGTCGCGCTAATCACCGCGGCCCGATTCAAGACCAGCGACTATCTCGGCATGCTGCGCGAGCTGGCCCCCGAGCTTGCTGCCGCCGCCCCGGGCGGTTTGCGCGCGGCGCGGCTCCCCGATCTGCGGCTGGTGATCGCGATCGGCTCGGAGGACGTGCCGGGCACGGTGCGGTTCGACGATGTCTACGGTCTCGGCGGCACGGCCGAACGCCAACGCCTCGCGGCGCTCGCGGGCGAGCTGCAATTCGACGACCCGATCAACATCCAGTTCACTAGCGGCACCACCGGCTTTCCTAAGGGTGCGACGCTCAGCCATCACAATATCCTGAACAACGGATTGTTCATCGCCGGGGCGATGAAGCTGAACGAGCATGACCGGGTATGCATCCCGGTGCCGCTCTATCACTGTTTCGGCATGGTGATCGGCAACCTCGGCTGTCTGACGCACGGGGCGGCAATGGTCTATCCGAGCGAGGGGTTCGATCCGCTCGCCACCCTCGAGACGATCGAGGCGGAGCGCTGCACGGCAGTCTACGGCGTGCCGACAATGTTCATCGCCCAGATGGACCATCCCGATTTCGCCAAATTCGACCTCTCTTCGCTGCGTACCGGCATGATGGCCGGTAGCCCCTGCCCGATCGAGGTCATGAAGCGAGCTTTCTCGTCGATGCACCTCTCCGAGGTGGTCATCGGCTATGGCATGACCGAGACGAGCCCAGCGAGCTTTGCCTCGGCGACCGATGACCCGATCGAGCGGCGGGTATCGACGGTGGGGCGAATTTTGCCCCATGTCGAGGCAAAGGTGGTCGACGCCGAAGGCCGGATCGTGCCGCGCGGCACCGCCGGCGAGCTGCTGACCCGCGGCTATCTGGTCATGCTCGGCTATTGGAACGACCCGGAGAAAACGCGCGAGGCGATCGATGCGGCCGGCTGGATGCACACCGGCGACCTCGCCACAATCGACGCCGAGGGCTATTGCAACATCGTCGGCCGGATCAAGGACATGGTGATCCGCGGCGGCGAGAACATCTACCCGCGCGAGGTCGAGGAGTTTCTTTACCGCCACCCCAAGATCCAGGACGTTCAGGTGATCGGCGTCCCCGACCCGCGCTATGGCGAGGAATTGTGCGCCTGGGTCCGCCTGCGCGACGGCGAGAGTGCCACCGCCGAGGAGATCCGCGCCTTCTGCCAAGGCCAGATCGCCCATTACAAGGTGCCGCGCCACATCAAATTCGTCGATGCCTTTCCGATGACCGTCACCGGCAAGGTCCAGAAGTTCCTGATGCGCGAGGAGACGATCCGGGAATTGGGGCTCGCATTGCAAATGACCGCCTGAGCGCATTGAAAAGGGGCGCCTCAGGGTGTATGATGCAAATCAAAACAGCGATCGGGGTCAACCCGCGCTACGGAACGGGAGGTACGAATGCGGCATCTCGATCGGGTGGCCGGCATTGCCCTGATCGCCATGAGCGGCGCGGCGCTTGCCGGTTGCGCCACGGCTCCATCATCCTCGCCGGCTGCCGCGGCTGCAATCGTGCCCTACCGCCCACCGCCAAAGTTGGCGGAAATCCCTCCGTCGCCGCCGTCGCCGCGCGCGCTCTGGCAGACCGGCCACTGGCGCTGGACCGGGGCGAAATACGTGTGGACGCCGGGCCATTATGCCGAGCGCCCGACCCCCACCGCCAACTGGATCCCCGATTACTGGCGCGAGGAATCGGAGGGCTGGACGTGGGTCGCCGGCCAATGGACCTCGTGAGGCGAGCCCGCGCATAAGGGTCGACGCTCGCACGCGAGCGGCGCGGGAGAGGCGAGCCGATGCTTGTAAAGCATCGCCGGGCATCGTAAGTCAGCCTTCTCGTTGCCACTCAACGCTCCGGGGTCTCGACATGGGTTTCAAAGTAGCCGTGGTGGGTGCCACCGGTAATGTCGGGCGCGAGATCCTGAGCACCCTTGCCGAGCGCAAATTTCCGGTCGACGACATCGCGGCGCTGGCCTCTTCGCGCTCGATCGGGAGGGAGGTCTCGTTCGGCGAAGACGACATCCTCAAGGTCCAGGCGCTCGATACCTTCGATTTCCACGGCATCGACATCGTTCTGTCATCGCCGGGCGCCAGGGTGTCGGCCGAGTTTGCCCCGCGCGCGGCCAAGGCCGGGGCGGTGGTGATCGACAATACTTCGTACTTCCGCATGGAGCCCGACGTGCCGCTGGTCGTGCCCGAGGTCAACCCGCAGGCGATCGCGCAATACGGCAGGCGCGGCATCATCGCCAACCCGAACTGCTCGACGATCCAGATGGTGGTGGCGCTGAAGCCGCTGCACGATCTGGCTCGGATCAAGCGGGTGGTGGTGGCGACCTACCAGTCGGTCTCGGGCGCCGGGCACGCCGCGATGGACGAGCTCTTCAACCAGACCCGCGCGATCTACGTCAACGACCCGATCAAGCGTGAACGCTTTACCAAGCAGATCGCCTTCAACGTGATCCCGCATTGCGACATCTTCATGGATGACGGCGACACCAAGGAAGAATGGAAGATGGCGGTCGAGACCCGCAAGATCCTCGACCCGGACATCGCGGTCACCGCGACCTGCGTGCGCGTTCCGGTGTTCATCGGCCATGGCGAGGCGGTGAACGTCGAGTTCGAGGAGCCGCTCAGCGAGGGCGCGGCACGCGCCGCGCTGGCGCGGGCGCCCGGCATCACCGTCGTCGACCGCCGCGCCGACGAGGGCTATGTGACCCCGGCCGAGGCGGCCGGCGAGGACGCCGTCTACGTCAGCCGCATCCGGCGCGACCCGACCGTGCCGCACGGGCTCAACTTCTGGGTGGTATCCGACAATCTGCGCAAGGGTGCCGCACTCAACGCCGTCCAGATCGCCGAGCTCCTGACCGCCGAGCATCTCGCCGGCAGGCGCAGCAGCGCGCCGTCCAATGTCGAGCCGCTGCGGCGCAAGGCAGTTCCGCTGTGAGCCGTGGGCTGCCTTTCTTCTCTCTCTCCCCCTGATTGCAGGGGGAGAGAGCTTGCCCCGGACCCGATCCGGGGGCAGGGCGAGAGGGGCGCCCGACCAACGCTCCGACGACGCCCGTATCTATTGGAGGCTAAGCGGACCCCGGCCCCTTGGCCCTCCTTGCCCCGACCCACTCCCCCGGGCCGGCGGGGAGAGAGGGAGAGAACGGGCGGGGGATGACCGATTTGCCGGAAACCGCGGCGGCGCGAGCGGGATACGCCCCCGTTCTAGGCGACCGCTTTCTCGGCCGGGCGGTCACGCCGCTGACGCGGCGGCGGCTCGACAGCTTTCGCCGCAACCGGCGCGGCTTTTGGTCTTTGTGGATCTTCCTGGCACTGTTCATGGTGACGCTGTTCGCCGAGTTCCTCGCCAACGACCGGCCGATCCTGGTTCGCTATGACGGCGCCTGGTACTTCCCGGTCTTCGCCGACTATCCGGAGACGACATTCGGCGGCGAGTTCCCGACAGCCGCAGATTACCGCGACCCGGCGGTGCAGAAGCTGATCGCCCACAAGGGCTGGATGGTCTGGCCGCCGATCCCGTTCAGCTACGGCACGATCAACTACAATTTGCCGAGCCCCGCACCCTCGCCACCGTCCGGCGTCGACTGGCTCGGCACCGACGACCAGGGCCGCGACGTCTTGGCGCGGCTGATCTACGGCTTTCGCATCTCGGTTTTGTTCGGGCTGACCCTGACCCTACTCTCTTCGGTGATCGGGGTCGCCGCCGGGGCGGTCCAGGGCTATTTCGGCGGGTTCGTCGATCTCGGCTTTCAGCGATTTATCGAGATCTGGTCGGGGCTGCCGGTCCTTTATCTGCTTATCATCATGGCGAGCTTTATCGAGCCCAATTTCTGGTGGCTCCTCGGACTGATGCTGTTGTTCTCCTGGATGGGGCTGGTCGATGTCGTGCGTGCCGAATTCCTGCGGGCGCGCAATTTCGACTATGTGCGCGCGGCCCGCGCGCTCGGCGTCTCGGACCGGGTCATCATCCTGCGCCATGTGCTGCCGAACGCCACGGTGGCGACGATCACCTTTCTGCCGTTCATCCTGAACGGCTCGATCACCACCCTGACCTCGCTCGATTTTCTCGGCTTTGGACTGCCGCCGGGCTCGCCCTCGCTGGGCGAATTGCTGGCCCAGGGCAAAGCCAATCTGCAGGCGCCTTGGCTCGGCCTCACCGCCTTCTTTGTGCTGGCGCTGATGCTGAGCCTATTGATCTTTGTCGGCGAGGCGGTGCGCGACGCGTTCGACCCGCGCAAGGTGATCTTGTGAGCTCCGGGCGAAGCGCCGCTTCGCCCGGCGCGGCAGGCGCCTCCGCGGGAAACGCCGAGAGTGCCTCCCCGCTCCTCGCGGTCGACGATCTCGGCGTCACCTTCGCCGGGCGGGGCGGAGCAAAGCCGGTCGAGGCGGTCAAACATGTCTCGTTCACGCTAGACCGCGGCCAGACCCTGGCATTGGTCGGCGAGAGCGGCTCGGGCAAGAGTGTGACAGCACTCTCGGTATTGCAATTGCTGCCCTACCCGGCGGCGGCGCACGGGGCGAGGAGCAGCATTCGCTTTGCCGGCGAGGAATTGGTCGGCGCCGCGGCCGAGCAATTGCGGCGGGTGCGCGGCAACCGCATCGCGATGGTCTTCCAGGAGCCGATGACCTCGCTCAACCCGCTGCACACCTTGGAAAAGCAGGTCGCCGAGACCCTGCTGATCCACCGCCATATGCCGGCGGCGGCGGCGCGGGTGCGTACCATCGAGCTGTTACGCCTGGTCGGCCTGCCCGACGCCGAGAACCGGCTCGGAGCCTACCCGCACCAGCTTTCGGGCGGGCAGCGGCAGCGGGTGATGATCGCGATGGCGATCGCCAACGAGCCCGACATCCTGATTGCCGACGAGCCGACGACGGCACTCGACGTGACGATCCAGGCGCACATCCTCGAGCTCCTGAAGGATCTGCGCGACCGCTTCGGCATGGCGCTCTTGCTGATCACCCACGATTTGACGATTGTGCGCCGGATGGCCGACCGGGTCTGCATCATGACCGAGGGCCAGATCGTCGAGGCCGGGCCGACCGCCGACATCTTCGCAAGGCCCCGGCATCCATACACGCGGCGCCTGTTGGCCGCCGAGCCGAAGGGCCGGGCGGCACCGGCCGATCCTGCCGCACCCGAACTGATCGAGGCCGACGGTCTTAAGGTCTGGTTTCCGATTCGCAGCGGCGTGCTGCGCCGTGTGCGAGGCCACGTCAAAGCGGTCGACGGCGTCTCGCTCGCGGTGCGCGAGGGGACGACGCTCGGCGTCGTCGGCGAGAGCGGCTCAGGCAAGACGACGCTCGGCTTGGCATTGCTCCGGCTGACCGAGGCGGAGGGCCATATCCGCTTCTCCGGGAACGACATCGCCGCCCTCGCCCAGCGCCAGTTGCGGCCGTTGCGGCGCCAGATGCAGGTGGTTTTTCAAGACCCGTACTCCAGCCTCTCGCCCAGGATGTCGATCGCGCAGATCGTCGAGGAAGGGCTGAAGGTGCACCATCTGGCGGCCAACGCCGCCGAACGCCGGCGGCTCATCGAAACCGTGCTCGTCGAGGTCGGGCTCGATCCGCAAGCGGCCGAACGCTACCCGCATGAATTTTCCGGCGGCCAGCGCCAGCGCATCGCCATCGCGCGCGCCTTGGTCTTGAGGCCGCGATTTCTGGTGCTCGACGAGCCGACTTCTGCGCTGGACATGTCGGTGCAGGCGCAGATCGTCGAGCTGCTGCGCGAATTGCAGGAGCGTCACGGCCTCGCCTATCTGTTCATCAGCCACGACCTGCGCGTGGTGCGAGCGCTGGCGCACGAGATCCTGGTCATGAAGGACGGCAAGATCGTCGAGGCCGGTCCGACTGAGCAGCATCATGACGCGGCCCGAGCACCCCTACACCCGCACCCTGATGGCCGCCGCCTTCGACCTCGCCGCGGTGCGCGGATAGCGGCGGCGTTCATCTCGCAACCGCGGCATTTCGATCGGCGAGGGGTTCGACCTCCCAACGGTTTCCGCATAAACTGCGGTGGCCCGGTACGGTGCGGAGAGCCGCTGGGATGAGGCCGGCGGGGTGACGGAGGCCATCCAGGCTGGCGTGCCGGCCGGAGCGGGGCGAGGATGATGAGCGTCGCCGGCGAGAGGTTGCGGACGGTCGCGCGCGCCCTCGGCCGCGTCGGGAGGGCCGCCGAGGCGTCCGACGATACGGTCCCCCGGCGCCCGCGCGCGCGGCTGACCTGGCCGCTGCGGGGGCTCCTGGCAGCCTCGCTCGCGGTGCCGCTGCTGCTGTTCGGCATGGCTGCCTGGCAGAACTTTCGGCTGCTGCGGCTGCAGGCCGAAGAACGCGTGCAGATCGAGGCCGGTCAATTGCACGAGCACGCCTTCCGCGCCTTCGAGACCTATGCGCTAGTGCTCAGTTGGATCGACAACCGGATGCGCGGGCTCGACTGGGACCGGATCGCGCAGGACGAGGAGCTGCATCGTCTTCTCGCGGATGTCGAGACCCTGCCGCAGATCGGCGCGGTCTCGGTCATCGATGCTTCAGGGCATGTCCGCGCCACCGGGCGGACATTTCCAGCACCCGCGGAGGATGCCTCCGGCCGAGACGCCTTTGCCCTGCAAAAACCGCCTCTCGCCGGCATCCTCGTCGTGCGCGCGTACGACGATCCGCTGACCCACGGGGCGAGCTTCGAGATCAGCCGGCGCCGTTCGACGCCCGACGGCAGCTTCGACGGGGTCATCGCCCTCTCCGCCAGGCCCGACTATTTCAGCGATTTCTTCAGCACCGTGTCGCGCAACGAAGAATATTCGGCGCTGTTGATCCACAGCGACGGCACCGTGCTGGTGCGCTACCCGGCATTGGCCGGACCGGTGGAATTCTCGCGGGACAGGCCGGTCATGCAGGCGATCGCCGCGCAGCCGGATCGCGGCATCTTTCGCAGCCGGGGCAGGACCGACGGGGTCGAGCGGGTGTTCGGCTATCAGCAGGTCGTCGGCTACCCGGTCTACGTCGCCTTCGGCATCCCGTGGCGGGGGATGCTCGCCTCGTGGCGCGCCAATCTCGTCGATTATCTTTTGTTCGCCCTGCCCGCCTCGCTGGCGCTGTTCGCAATGACGCTGTTCGCGGCGCGGCAGCTGCAACGGCAGAAGATCGCCAGCTGGCGCTGGCAGAACACGGCGCGGCGCCTGCGGCGGGAAATGGATCGCCGGGTCCTGGCCGAGGCCGAATTGCGCCAGTCGCAGAAGATGGAGGCGCTGGGCCAGCTGACCGGCGGTGTCGCCCACGATTTCAACAACCTATTGACCGTGCTGCAGGGTTGTCTCGAATTGCTGAGCGGCCGGCAGCGCGACGCCCGGATGCAGGCGCGGGTCGAGATGGGGCTGCGGACAATCGAGCGCGGCGAGAAGCTGACCGGCCAGCTGCTGGCCTTCGCCCGCCGTCAGCCGCTGACGGTCGAGAGCCTCGACCTCAACTCCCGGCTGCGCCGCATGACCGAGCTGTTGGTTCAAACTGTCGGCAGCGGAATCGGCATCGAGACCGATTTGGCGCCCGATCTGTGGCCGTTGGACGCCGACGCCGGCCAGCTCGACCTCGCCGTCATCAATCTGGCGATCAATGCGCGCGACGCGATGCCGGAAGGCGGCGTGCTTCGGATCCGGACCTTCAACGCGACGCTGTCCGGAACCGAGCCCGGAGAGCCCACCGAAGCCGGGGATTTTGTCGGATTGGCGATCTCCGACAACGGGACCGGTATGCCGCCCGAGGTGGCGGCGCGCGCCTTCGAGCCGTTCTTCACGACGAAGGGCCCCGACAAGGGCACCGGCCTGGGGCTCAGCATGGTGTACGGTTTCGCCCGCCAATCGGGCGGGACCGCGACGATCCGCAGCGCCGTCGGCCGCGGCACCACGGTGAGCCTGCATCTGCCGAGAAGCCGCGCGCACCGCCAGTCGAGCCAAAGCGATGCGACGGGCTTGCCCCCGGATGGCCCGGCGTGAAATTCTGCGGCGCCAGTCGCGGTATCGAAAAGACCCAGCCGGAGGGGAACAGAGATGCGCATCGTCATCGTCGGCCAGCAGGCATTCGGCAAGGCCGTGCTCGACGCATTTGTCGCGCGCGGGGACGAGATCGCTGCGGTCTTTGCCGCACCCGACCGGCCTGGCGCCAGGCCCGACCCGCTGGTCGCGGCGGCGCAGGAGCGGGGGCTGCCGGTCCATCGCTTTCCCAAATATTCGGCCGACGAGGCCAAGGCGGCACTCGCCGAGCTCAACGCCGATCTCGGCGTCATGGCCTATGTCCTGCTGTTCGCGCCGCCCGAGTTCTGCGCCATCCCCAAGCACGGCATGATCCAGTTCCATCCCTCGCTGCTGCCATTGCATCGCGGGCCGTCCTCGATTCCGTGGGCGATCATTCGCGGCCGGGCCGAGACCGGATTGTCGATCTTTCGCCCGACCCCGGGCCTAGACGAAGGCCCGGTCATCTTGCAAAAACGGGTGACGATCGGCCCCGACGACACCGCCGGCTCGCTCTATTTCGACAAGATCTTCCCGCTCGGGGTCGAAGCTCTGGTCGAGGCGGCCGATCTGGTGGTCCGGGGTCGCGCGACCGAAACCACCCAGGACGAAGGCCGGGCTACCTATGAGGGCTGGGTGCGCGAGGCGGAGTCACGGATCAATTGGGCGAACCACCTCGATTTCACCTACGATCTGATCCGCGGCTGCAACCCCGCCCCCGGCGCCTGGACGACGCATGGCGAGCAGAAGCTCTATCTCTTCGATGCGAAGAAGATCGGTGCGGCGACCTTCGGCGCCGTGCGCGGCAAGAAGCTTGGCGAAGTGGCCTCGGTCGGCGACACGGGGATGCGGATCCTGGCCCAGGGCGGCTATGTCGAGGTCTCGCGGGTGCGCCTCGACAACGGCCCCAAGATCCCGGCGGCGGAAGCCGGGATCGCCGAGGGCACCATCCTCGGGGGATAGCCTGCCCCGGGCGATCTTCTGCCGGTTCGCTGCTTCCACCAGATTCCGGGTATTGCTCCCACCGGATTGTCGTCGCACCGGACAAGGCCGTGCCGATTCTTGTTATGGGTCCCGGCCTGCGCCGGTATGACAAACAAGCGGAGGCTTTTACAACCATTGATGTATCGACACGGGGCAAGGTGGCCCGGGCAACACTACGGCGCTTCTGGGCGCAGCTCTCGATAGAGCGCCGCGTACCGGCGGGCGGCGGCGGCCCAGCTGAAGTCGCGGGTCATCGCCCGTCGCATCATGCGGCGCCAGACCTGATGCTCGCGCCTCAGGGCGACGGCGCGCCCGATCGCCATGGTCAGCGCTTGCGGGCTCGGGTCGGCGAAGGCGAAGCCGGTGGCGCTGCCATCGGCGAGGGTCACCGCGGTGGCGTCGACTACGGTATCGGCGAGGCCGCCGACCGGGCGGACCAACGGCAGCGCGCCGTAGCGCAGCGCGTAGAGCTGGGTCAGGCCGCAAGGCTCGTAGCGCGACGGCACGGCGACGAGGTCGGCGCCGGCGATGATCAGGTGCGACAGCGCCTCGTCATAGCCGATCTCGACCGCGACCCGTCCCCGGTTCGCCGCTGCCGCCGCGGCAAAGCCCCGCTCGAGATCGCCATCGCCCGAGCCGAGCAGGGCGAGCTGTCCGCCCTCTCCGAGGAGGCCGGGCAAGGCGGCGAGCAACAGATCGAGACCCTTTTGCGGGGTCAGGCGGCTGACCACGCCAAACAGCGGTGCGTCGCCGCGCTGGTCGAGCCCGAACCGACGCTGCAAGGCGGCCTTCGCGGCACTTTTGCCCACCGGCGCGTCCTCGACCCCGTAAGCCCGCGGCAGCACGCTGTCGTGCCCCGGGTCCCACACCTCGGGGTCGACCCCGTTCAGGATCCCGGTGAGCGCGGCGGCACGATAGCGCAACAGCCCATCGAGGCCCCAGCCGAAACCCGGCGTTTGGATTTCGCGCGCATAGGTCGGGCTGACCGTGGTCAGCCGGTCGGAATAGAACAGCCCAGCCTTCATGAACGACAGATCGCCGTAGAATTCGGCCCCGTCGATCGCGAAGAATTGCGGCGGCAGGGCAAGGTCGGGAAAGCGCGAAGCCGGAAACAGGCCGCGATAGGCGAGGTTGTGGATCGTGAACACGGTAGCGACCCGCCCGTCCGCCGGCGGCTCGGCGGCGAGATAGGCCGGGGCGAGGCCGGCGTGCCAGTCGTGCCCGTGCAGGATGTCGGGGCGCCAAGCCGGGTCGGCACCGCGCGCCAGCGCCGCCGCCACCCAACCGAAAAGCGCGAAGCGCCGGTCGTTGTCCGGCCAATCGCTGCCGTCAGGAACCGCATATGGGCTCCCCGGCCGGTCATAGAGCGCCGGCTGGTCGACCAAATAGACCAGACGCTCGGTTCCGGGTAGGCGCGCGAGCGCCACGCGCACCCGCTCAGCCGCAAACGGCGTCGTCAGCCGAGCGACATCGGTGATGCCGGAGAAGGCGTCGAGGAAGCCCGGAAAGCCCGGTAGCAGCAGGCGTACATCTTCGCCCAGCGCTGTCAGTGCCGGGGGTAGCCCCGCTGCGACATCGCCAAGTCCCCCCGCCTTGACCCAAGGGTAGAGCTCGGCGCTGGCATAGAGGACGCGCATCGGCGGCCAGCATAGCACAGGGCGGCGCGGCGTCGCTGGCCCCTTTGCCGGGCCGCAGGTTCGCTCCGAAGCCCGGACAAGGGCATCCAATCTCCACTTCGTTTGTCCGGGGGCAAGACTACGAATTTGTCGTCGAAATCAGAACTTGATTGCTCTTACCTTGAGCATCCTAGTGCACCGCCGCAGACATAGGGTTCAACACGTAAAGTGTGCGATTCCTGGAGGCTTGGCTCACCCGCCATCCGCGCTGGGTGTGCCACTTCACGCCAACCTCGGGCTCCTGGCTCAACCCCGTCGAGAACTTCTTCTCAGCGCTCACCCCAAAGCGCCTCACGCGCGGCGTCTGCCGCTCCATCGCCGACCTCCAGACCGCCATCAATCGCTATCTCAACGCGCACAATGATGACCCCAAGCCCTTCCTCTGGACCAAACCCTCCAAAATCATCCTCGCCAAACTCAACCGACTGCCTGTACCTTCTGTTTGAGCCAGTCCACTAGGTTTCGCCTAGCAGTAAGCCCCTGCTGCACAGCGACGCGAGGTCCGTCGCGCGACGCCGGCGTAACTCACCGGGGTCAAGGGGCGGCCGACGACGGCCTCTGCGGGGGAGACGAAGCCCGGCAAGCCCGGTATCGCGAATTGTTCGCCGAGTTCAAGGCAAACGCTCCAGACGATCACAGCCAGCAACACAACACCGATGCGCCTGAACATGGTTACTTTGCTCCTTTTGCCTTGAAAAGCGCGGGAATGTCGTTGAGATCGGGGATTTGCCCTGGCGTCAATTTCTGGGCGTTTGGCGGAATCTCCAGTTTGAAAGCATCGGAAGCGACCTCGCCGCCTGCTTTCCATGCCCTGATATCGAGGGTGTATTGTGGCGATCCCTTGACCTTCTTGCTCGTAATGACATAGCGGCAGGGATAGGGTCGGGCTCCCTGCGCGATCCAGATCTGCCAATCGACCTCTTTGGTCCTAAAGGCAAGGTGATCGCATTCGACGCCGCGGATCACACCGCTTCCAAGGTCCTTCACGTCGGTGACCGGCGGCATCAGCTCCTTATAAGGATCCGACATCAACAGATCCGCCGCCGGAACGGGTCTGTGGTATTTGTCCCGTAACTCGTCGACCAAATGATCGATCGTGCCTGGCGCCTCGATCTGAGCATAGACGTTTGCGTTCTTGCCAAGCAGGCTCAGCGATTTCCCATCGAAAACCATCTCGAGATTTGCGAATCCGCCTGTGCGTGTTGCGTGAAGCTTGTCGGGACGCTCGAGAGTCAGCGTGCCGGAACTTGCCAACCCGATCTTCTGCTGCTGGTTGGTGACGAGTTCGAGATTGGTATCGTAGTCGAAGGATATTGTCTTCTGCGCGGCAAGATAGTCGGACATGGCCTTGAGCAAGCTTTTGGCTTGCGCTTCATCGGCGCGAGCAACCGGCATGCTCGCCATTCCTGCCGCTACGACGGCAAGAGCGATTGCCGACATTTTTGCGCTTTTCATAGGTGGCACCCGATTGTAGCGGCGATCTAATCCGACATTCGCCAAATTCCGGCGAATTTCGCGGCCAGGATCGCGCTTCTCACCGGCTTGGGCAACGGAAATTCGCCGTTGCCGCGAGCCAAGGGCGATCGAGGCCTCCGGCTGACGGGCTGATTGGTGATCCCCTCTTGTTTGCGAGGGGCAAGATTTCCTTGTCCGAAACGGCGAAAGCATCGATTGATCGTCAAGCCGCCTATTTGAAGGAGCACCCCGATATTTCCGTCACGATCGAAGGCTATTCATCGGAAAACGAAGACGCCCGAGAAGGTTTGGGCGTGCTCGCGGGGTTGCGGGCCAATCAGGTCAGGACAGCGCTCACCGAGCGCGGGGTCGCCGGCGGCCGGGTCCAAACCGCGGCGCACGGCAGCATGAGCCTGCCGGGCGGAAGCGAGGCGCAGGACCGCCGGGTTCTGGTGGTACGGCGCAACTGACCCCGCGCCCCGCTGCGAAGGCGAATTTGGTGCGGCTCCAGATCGATCGTTCAGTTCTTGGATTTGTCGACGAGGCGGTTTTCGGCGATCCAGGGCATCATCGCGCGCAATTTCTCGCCGACTTTCTCGATGTCGTGCTCGGCCGCACGCCGGCGCAAGGCCTTGAAGCTCGGCTGTCCGGCGGCGTTTTCCAGCACCCATTCGCGAGCGAAGCGGCCGCTTTGGATATCGGCCAGGATCTTCTTCATCTCGGCCCGCACATGCTCGTCGATGACCCTGGGCCCGCGCGAGTAGTCGCCATACTCGGCGGTGTTGGAGACCGAGTAGCGCATGTTGGCGATGCCGCCTTCATAGATCAGGTCGACGATCAGCTTGACCTCGTGGCAACACTCGAAATAGGCCATCTCCGGCGCGTAGCCGGCCTCGACCAGGGTCTCGTAGCCGGCGAGGATCAGCGAGGTCAGCCCGCCGCAGAGCACCGACTGCTCGCCGAAGAGGTCGGTCTCGCACTCCTCGCGAAAGGTCGTCTCGATGACCCCGGCGCGGCCCCCGCCGATCGCGCAGCCATAGGAAAGCGCGATCTCGACCGCGTTGCCCGAGGGGTTCTGCTCGACCGCGAGCAGGCAAGGAACGCCGGCACCACGCAGGTATTCCGAGCGCACGGTATGGCCCGGCCCCTTCGGCGCGATCATGAAGACGTCCATGTCGGGGCGCGGCTCGATCAGGCGGAAATGGATGCTGAGCCCGTGCGCGACGGCGAGTGCAGTACCCTCGCGCATGTTCGGGCGCAGCTCGCCGTTGTAGAGTTCCGGCCTGCAGCTCGTCGGGCGCCAGCACCATGACGATGTCAGCCCATTTCGCGGCTTCGCTGTTCGTCATCACCTTGAAGCCAGCGTTTTCGGCCTTCTGTGCCGATGGCGAGCCGGGGCGCAGCGCCACGACGACGTCCTTGACGCCGCTGTCGCGCAGGTTGTTGGCGTGCGCGTGGCCCTGGCTGCCATAGCCGATGACCGCGACCTTCTTCGACTTGACCAGATTCACGTCGGCATCGCGATCGTAATAGACACGCATAACCCCATCCTCCTGTAGGTCGTCTCATCCAGCCGCGTCACCAAGCGGATTCTGCGTCATGCAGAAGAGAATGTAATTCCAAACTCCGTAACATCGATATTGGCAGCCGCTCTAACGGCATACGCAAGTCGCCTATCCTTTCTCTGGACTATTATTATGCCACGTACTTTATCAACGCCTTTGTTCTCCATTACCCAACCCATGTATCTCTGTATTTGGCCGACGACCTGGTCTGATCCTCGGGATTTCTTCAATTCCACAACCACATACGTTCCATTAGAATCCTTGCAGAGCAAATCGATACGTCCTGCGTCAGGTGTAGCCAACTGCCTTTCTACGAGGGACAGTCCAGGTTCGACCTTTCCAAGATTCTCTATCACGACCGGTTTCAAGATTTTTTTCAGAGATGTGACTTCGGCGCGGCAGCCAAGAAGCGGCCGCTTCTTCGGAAGTCGGCGGAAGGATGCGAACGTAATTCCGTGGAGCCTGTTTTACCAGAGTCCCATCGTATTTCTTGACAGAGCGTGTCTCGATCGAAAATGGTTCAAATTTTGTTATAACGAAAGTAAATCTCCAATTGGTCGACCGCGCCTTATTAAGATCTTGTTGCCACGCTGATCGCCACGGCGCTGGTTTGACGCGAGCCGCCAGGGCAGGATCCTCGTAATGCGCAGGATTATGGCAGAATGATATCAGCAATAGTGACCCGGTATTCAACCTGCTCACCGCTAATGTGGATCAACCCCAGCATCGGAAACGAGAACTTCTCCTTGTCAATCTGGAACGGCACTTCCCAATATAATTCGTCGTGATCCGCTAGATGCCTTATCGCATCATCGACGGTCACCATATCCCGTCTGGCACTAAATAGAATGGCGTCCATCACCGCGCTCTTCTCTACAAAAAGCTCGCCGGGCCGCGCGAGATCGCGGCGGCGCCGGTGCGCGACACCTCGGCCAGCCCCAGCGGCTCCATCAGCGCGATAAAGGCATTCAATTTCTCGCTCGATCCGGTGATCTCGAAGACGAAGCTCTCGATCGTCGTATCGACGACGCGGGCGCGAAAGATGCCGGCAAGACGCAGCGACTCGATCCGCGCGTCGCCCTTGCCGACGACCTTGATCAGCATCATCTCGCGCTCGACGAACGGCCCCTCGTCGGTCAGGTCGTGAACTTTGCGCACCGGCACCAGCCGCGACAACTGGGCCTTGATCTGCTCGATGATCATCCGCGTGCCCGAGGTCACGATCGTGATCCGCGACAGCCGCTCGCGGCGGTCGACCTCGGCCACCGTCAGGCTCTCGATATTGTAGCCGCGCCCGGAAAAGAGCCCGATCACGCGGGCGAGCACGCCCGGTTCGTTGTCGACCAGGACGGCGATCGCGTGGCGTTCGATGTTGTCGGCCACCGGACCTGCTCAGCTTCAGACCCGAGAGGAGGCGCGCAACCCGAGGAAGTTGCCGTCCCCCCCGCGAAAGCGGGGGCCCAGGGCAATCATTCGAGCGCCGGCTAGCCTGGATCCCCGCTTTCGCGGGGATGACGGATAGCCTACTGGTTGCAAGAAAATCATTTGAATCCGGCGCTCACACCAGCACCATGCCTTCCTCTGAGACGGGCTTTTGCGCCTCGTCCTCGGGGCCGAGCAGCATCTCGTTGTGTGCGGCACCCGACGGGATCATCGGGAAGCAGTTCTCGGCCGGATCGACCGCCACGTCGACGATCACCGCCCCCGGCGTCGCCAGCATCCAGGCGATCGCGTCGTCGATGTCGGCCGGGTCCTCGACCCGCCGGCCGCTGGCGCCGAAGGCGTCGGCGAGCTTGACGAAATCGGGGAGTGCGGCGGTGTAGCTCTCCGAATAGCGGCCGCCGTGCAGCAATTCCTGCCACTGCCGCACCATTCCCATGTACTGGTTGTTGAGGATGAACACCTTCACCGGCAGCCGGTACTGCGAGACGGTCGACATCTCCTGGATGTTCATCAAGATCGAGGCCTCGCCGGCGACGTCTATGACCAGCCCATCGGGGTGCGCGATCTGGACGCCGATCGCCGCCGGCAAGCCGTAGCCCATGGTGCCGAGGCCGCCCGAGGTCATCCAGTGGTAAGGCTCGTCGAACTTTAAGAATTGCGCGGCCCACATCTGGTGCTGGCCCACCTCGGTGGTGATGTAGACGTCGCGGCCGCGGGTCAGCGCATAGAGCCGCTCCAACGCATATTGCGGCTTGATCAGGTCGCGCCGGCCGCGGTCGTAGCGCAGGCAGTCGCGCTCGCGCCAACCCTCGACCATGCGCCACCATTTCGCGCGCGCCACCTCGCCCGCCTTGTGCCGGGCCTTCGGCCAGGCGGCGAGCAATGCCGACACCGCCTGCCCGGCATCGCCGATGATCGGCACGTCGACGCGGACGTTCTTGTTGATCGAGGACGGATCGATGTCGATGTGGATCTTTTTCGAGCCGGGCGAGAAGGCGTTGAGCCGGCCGGTCACCCGATCGTCGAAGCGCGATCCGACGGCGACCAGCAGGTCGCAGCCGTGCATCGCCAAATTCGCCTCGTAGGTGCCGTGCATGCCAACCATGCCGAGAAAATGCGGGTCGCCCGCCGGAAAGGCGCCGAGCCCCATCAGGGTCAAGGTGCAGGGCGCATCGGCGAGCCGCACCAGCTCGGTAAAGCGGGCGCAGGCCTCGGGTCCGGAATTGATCAGCCCGCCGCCGCCGTAGAAGAGCGGCCGCTTTGCCCCGGCGATCATCTCGGCCGCTTCGGCGATGCGCGCGGGGTCGGGCGACAGCTGCGGCCGGTAGCTCTTGTGGCGCCCCTCCTGCTCCGGCGGCGTGTAGGGGCCGGGGGCGAACAGCACGTCTTTCGGCAGGTCGATGACGACCGGCCCCGGCCGCCCGCTCCGGGCGACGTAGAACGCCTCGTGCAGCATGCGCGCCAATTCGCGCACGTCCTTGACCAGGTAATTGTGCTTGGTGCAGGGCCGCGTGATGCCGGTGGTGTCGGCCTCCTGAAAGGCGTCGTTGCCGATCAAATGCGTCGGCACCTGCCCGGTCAGGCAGACGATGGGAACCGAGTCCATCAGCGCGTCGGTGAGCCCGGTGACGGCGTTGGTGGCGCCGGGGCCGCTCGTCACCAGCACGACGCCGACCCGGCCGGTCGAGCGCGCATAGCCCTCTGCGGCGTGCACGGCGCCGCCCTCCTGGCGCACCAGGATGTGGCGCAGCGCGTTCTGCTTGAAGAGCGCGTCGTAGATCGGCAGGACCGCGCCGCCGGGATAGCCGAATACGACATCGACGCCCTGGTCGACCAGGGCCTTGATGACGATCTCCGCTCCGCTGATCGGCTCGGCCGACATGACGATCTCCATTGGTGAACAAGCTAGGCCGCCCCGGGATCGGTCGAGCCCTTGGGATCGGCGGCCCGAGCGGGGGCGCAACCTATTCGGCTATGCCGAAGGGGTCAACAAAAACCCATCAATAAACTGGCGTGAGCAGCGCAGCAATCTTTCCGAAAATTGCTCAGCGAGGATCAGGTCGGGCCGGCATTGATGGCGAAACCAAGTCGTCTGACGCTTTGCATAGCGGCGGGTGGCGCGCTGGGCCGCGGCCACGGCCTCGCCGAGCGGCATCTCGCCGCGCAGATGCCGCAGCAGCTCGGGCAGGCCCACCGCCTTCATCGCCGGCAGCTCCGGATCGAGGCCGCGGGCGGCGAGTGCAGTCGCCTCGTCGAGCGCGCCCGCCTTGATCATCGCGGCAAAGCGGCTGTCGCAGGCGGCATAGAGCCGATCGCGCGGCGGTGCCAACAGGATCGTCGCGAAGCGGTAGGGTGCGGCTGACGATGGCTTCTCCCGCCAGGCCGCGACCGGTATCCCGGTGGCGCGGACGACCTCGTAAGCGCGCACCAGGCGCCGCCGGTCGCCGGGGAAGAGCCGCCCGGCGCCGACCGGGTCGAGCCGCGCCAGTTGCTCGCGAAAGGCGACCCCGCCCAACGCCCCATGGAGCGCCAGCGCCTCCAGCCGGATCTCCTGGGGAACCCGCGGGATCGGCGCCAACCCGTGCTGCAAGGCACGCAAATAGAGGCCGGTGCCGCCGACGATGATCGGCAGGCGCCCCGCCTGCTCCGCAGCCGCGATCTCGTCGAGCGCCAGCGCACGCCAGCTCGCGGCGGACCCGCGATCGGCAGCATCGAGAAAGCCGTAGAGGCGATGCGGCGCGCGCGCCAGTGCGGCCATGTCCGGACGCGCGGTCAGGATGTGCAGGTCGCGGTAGCTCTGCAGGCTGTCGGCATTGACGATCGTGCCGTTCAAGGCCTCCGCCAGCGCCAGGGCGAGCGCCGATTTGCCGCTTGCGGTCGGGCCGGCGACGACGAGGACCGGCTCGCCGCCGATTTCCTTGCCACGGCGCTGCGGTAGGGGGTAGGAGGCGGGCTCATGGAACTGGTCCTCACCTTGATCGCCGGCGCCGGCGGCCACCCTCCCCTGCCCCGCCTCGCCACCGCGATCGCCGCCGGTCTCGAAGCCGATGCCGAACCGCTCTGGCTGGCACCGGGCGAGGCGTGCGACCTGGTTCTCGATGCGGCCGACACTGCTTCGGTCGAGGAAGCCGCCCGTGCCGCGATCGGCCGTGCGGCGGTCGATTTTCTGGTTCAGCCCTTGGCCGAGCGGCGCAAGCTGCTGCTGGTCGCCGATCTCGAAGTCGACGATCATCGCCAACGAAATGCTCGACGAGCTCGCCGAATTGCACGGCATCGGCGCACGGGTCGCCGAGATTACCCGCCGCGCGATGAACGGCGAGATCGACTTTGTCGAGGCGCTCGAGGCGCGCATCGGCCTCCTCGCAGGGATGGAGGGCCGCTTCCTCGACGAGGCCGCCGCCCGCATTCGGCTGACGCCGGGGGCGCGCGGAGCGGTGATGACGATGCGTCGGGCTGGTGCTGTCACAGCGCTGGTCTCGGGCGGGTTTACGGTGTTCGCCGAGCAGGTCGCGGCCGAGCTCGGCTTCGACCGCGTCGTCGCCAACCGCATCGACCTCGTCGACGGCCTCGTCGCCGGCACGGTGCGCCGTCCGATCGTGACCGGCGCCACCAAACGGAATGTCCTGCTGGGCCTCGCCGCGGAGTTTGGCATTTCCGAGGCGCAGACGATGGCCGTCGGCGACGGCGCCAACGATCTGGAGATGCTGGCCGCCGCCGGTATCGGCATCGCCTTCCGCGCCGGGCCCGCGGTCGCGGCCGCCGCGCGCTGGCGTCTCGACCATGCCGATCTGACCGGCCTGCTCTACGCCCAAGGCTATCGCAAGGACGAGATCGTCGGCTGACGGCGGCCCGTCGTCAGCTTTCGTCGAGGCGCAGCGCGATAAAGCGCAGATCGCCCTGGCGCTCGACCAGCAGAAGGATCGATTTCCGCCCCGATTTCCTGGCCTCGTCGATCTTGGTGCCGACCTCGCCCGGGGTTTTGACCTCCTCCTGCGCGGCTTCCATGATCAGGTCGCCGGGGTGCACGCCCTTGGCGGCGCCGGGGCTGTCCTTGGCTACGTCGACGACCAAAACGCCTTTGGAATCGTCGGAGAGCGAGAATTTGTCCTTGAGCTCGGGCGTGATGTCGGAGAGCGTGAGGCCCAGCGTCTTGACGATGCCGGCCGTGTCCTTGCCGCTCTTCTTCGGCGTGGCTCCGGCGGTCGCCTGCTTCTGGTCGGTGTCCTCCAGCCGGCCGATCTTGACCTCCAGCGTGCTTTCCTTGCGCTTGCGCCAGACCGTCACCGGCACGGTCTTGTCGACCGCCGTCTCTGCGACCAGGCGCGGCAGGCGCCGCATGTCGGTCACGTCGCGGCCGTTGAAGCTCAGGACCACGTCGCCGGGCAGGATCCCGGCAGCCTGGGCCGGTCCCTTCTCGCTGACGCTGGCGACCAGCGCGCCGCGCGCCTTGTCGAGGCCGAGGCTTTCGGCGATCTCGTCGGTCACCGCCTGAATGCGCACGCCGAGCCAGCCGCGGTGCACGGTATGGTCAGCCTCGCTCTGCAACTCGGCGACGACCTCCTTGGCGAGGTTGGAAGGGATCGCAAAGCCGATCCCGATCGAACCGCCCGAGGGAGAGTAGATCGCCGTGTTGATGCCGATCACCTGCCCGTCCATGTTGAACATCGGGCCGCCGGAATTGCCGCGGTTGATCGAGGCGTCGGTTTGCAGGAAGTCGTCATAGGGGCCGGAATTGATGTCGCGCTGGCGGGCCGAGAGGATGCCGGCGGTGACGCTGCCGCCGAGGCCGAAGGGGTTGCCGATCGCCAGCACCCAATCGCCGACCCGCGAGGCGTCGCTGTCGCCCCAGGGCACGGCGCTGAGCGGCTTGTCGGTCTTGACCTTCAGCAGGGCGATGTCGGTCTTCTGGTCGCGGCCGACGACCTCCGCCTTCAAATTGGTGTCGTCGTGCAGGATGACGGTGATCTCGTCAGCATCGGCGATGACGTGGTTGTTGGTCACGATGTAGCCGGCCGAGTCGATCACGAAGCCTGAGCCGAGCGATGTGGCCTTGCGCGGCAGGGCCTCCGGCCGGCCGCTCTTGGGAAGCCCGTGCTCGAAGAAATCGCGAAAGAACTCCTCGAACGGCGAACCCGGCGGGAATTGCGGCATCTCCGGCCCGCTGTGCTCGCGGCCGCGATCGGACTTCAAGGTTTGCGTCGTCGAGATGTTGACCACCGCCGGCAATAGCCCGGCGGCAAGATCGGCAAAGCTGTCGGGCGCCGGCCGGGCCGCGGCCGGTGCCGCGATGATCAGCAGCGCGGCCATCGCCACAGCAGCGCGGCGCACCAGGCGAGTGGAAAGGGTCGACACCTCAATCAACTCCTCGTTTGAGCGCGGGCAGCCTTATCGATCGCGCAGCATGCACCGATCGGGATTGACAAATAAAGACTACGAGAGAAGCGCCCGGCAAGCCAGCCGCTTTTGGCGCGCATCTGGAATTGCACTCCGGGAAAGGCTTCGTCACCGGCGCACCAGCCAGACGAGCCCAACCCCGAGGCAGGCCGCAGCCAGTCCGGCCAGCCGCAGGGTCTGCGGCGGGATCGCGACCGTGCGCACCGCGGCTCGCTTCATAGCCTCCGGGAACAAGGCGTAGAAGGCGCCCTCGACGACCAGGACGAGGGCCAGCGCCGTCCACAGATCCCTCATCGCTCCGGGGAGGGCGCGTCGCGTCCGGAAATCACTGCGGGCCGGCCTTCGCCGTCGGCGAGGCGGGGGCGCCGATCGTACCGCCCTCTTTCTCGAAAAATCGGAAAAAGCCGCTGTCCGGGGTCAGGACGAAGGACGTGTTGTGGCCGGTGAGCGCCTCGCGATAGGCCTGCATCGAGCGGTAGAAGGCAAAGAACTCCTTGTCCTTGCCGAATGCGTCGGCGTAGATCCGGATGCTCTCAGCATCGCCGTCGCCTCGCACCCGCTGGCCGTCGCGCTGCGCTTCGGCAAGTAGCACGGTGCGCTCGCGGTCGGCATTGGCGCGCACGGTCTGCGCCGCCTCGGCACCCTCGCCGCGGTATTGCGCCGCCTGCTGCTCGCGCTCGGAGCGCATGCGGGCATAGATCGCCTGGCTGTTCTGCGGCGGCAGGTCGGCGCGGCGAATTCGCACGTCAACGACGTCGATGCCAAATGATTTGGCCTGGGCGGCGACCTCGTCGCGGATCTGCGTCATGATCGCCGCGCGCTGCGGCGAGAGCAGAGTCGACAGCGTGACATTGCCGATGACCCGTCGCAGGCTGCCGCTGACCATGGCGTTGAGCCGCGCCCGCACCGCAGCCTCGGTAGCGACCGTCTGGTAGAACAGCAGCGGGTCGGTAATACGGTAGCGAGCATAGGTGTCGACGACCAGCCGCTTCTGGTCCGAGGCGATGACCTCCTCCGGCGGCGGCTCGAAATCGAGCAGCCGGTTGTCGTAGAAGATCACGTTCTCGAGGAAGGGCCGCTTGACCCACAGGCCGGGCTGGCGGACCACTCGCCGCGGTTGGCCGAATTGCAGCACCAGTGCCTCTTCGGTCTGCTCGACGATGAACAGCGAGCTCAAGGCGAAGATGCCGGCGAGGATCAGCGCTCCGGCGATGACGGCGAGGATTCGGCGGCTCATTTTGGCCTCCTCACTGCCGGCTGCGGGAGGGTGCGGATGTGGTCGCCGACGGCGAGGGCGTCGCGCCCGGGCCGTGCGTGGCGGTACCCGACCCAGCGCCAGCGGCAGGCGCGCCCGTCGTTTCGCCGCCGAGGCCCAGCGCCGGCAGCGGCAGATAGGGGAGCACCCCACTGCTGCCTTGCGCGGATTTGTCGATGATCACCTTGTTGCTGCTCTTGAGGACTGCCTCCATGGTTTCGAGATAGAGCCGTTGCAAGGTCACGTCCTGTGCCGCCTTGAAGGCGCGGTAGACAGAGACGAAGCGGTCGGCGTCTCCCTGCGATCGGGCAATGATCTCCTGACGATAGGCCTCCGCCTCCTGCTTGATCCTGACAGCGTCGCCTCGCGCCCGCGGAATGATGTCGTTGCGGTAGGATTCGGCCTCGTTGCGCAGCCGCTCGCGGTCGGCCAGTGCTGCCTGCACGTCGCGGAAGGAGTCGATCACCTCGGCCGGCGGGTCGACCCGTTGCAGCTGGACCTGCGTGATGTCGATGCCGGCGCTGTAACTATTGAGGATCGTCTGCAGCAGATGCTGGGTGCCGCTCTCGATCTTGGCGCGGCCTTCCGACAGCGCCTGGGCGATCGGCGTCTCGCCGATCACCTCGCGCATCGCGCTCTCGGCGGCCGATTTGACGGTCAGCTCCGGGTCGCGGATGTTGAAGAGGTAGGAGCGCGCGTCCTTGATCACCCAGAAGACGGTAAAGTTGATATCGACGATGTTCTCGTCGCCGGTCAGCATCAGCGCCTCTTCCGGCACCTGACGCGAGGCCGGGCCGCGCGCGCTCTCGCCGGTGCGGTAGCCGATCTCGGTGCGGTTGACGCGGGTGACGCTGGGCCGCAGCACGGTCTCGATCGGATTGGGCAGGTGGTAGTTGAGGCCCGGCTGCGTCGTCCGGTTGTAGGCGCCAAAGCGCAGCACGATGCCGACCTCGTCGGGCAGCACGCGGTAGAAGCCGCTGACCAGCCAGATGACGACGATTGCGGCGATGACGATGGCGACACCGGCGCCGGTGCCGAAATTGCCCGGCAGCAGCCGGCGAAACCGGTCCTGCCCGCGGCGCAGCAGCTCCTCGAAATCGGGCGGCTGCGGGCCGCGGCCGCGCGGTGGCGGTCCGCCGCCATTGCCGCGATTGCCGCCGCCACCCCAGGGGCCGCCGCCGCGTGGACCGCCGCCCCAAGGGCCGCCACCCTGACTCTGCCAAAACATCTGGCTCGAACCTTTCGCTGGCGTCGCCTGCGGCGCCACAGCTTCGCTGCAATGCGGGCTCCAAGCCGGCGGCGCGCGATATGCCCGACCCGATAGGGGCCGGCGGTGGTGTTGTCAAGTCGAGCCGCCCGCCCCAAATCCGGAATGCCCCGGCGGACGGCAGCCGCGGATGGCGCCGGGAACCGAGCCGCCATCGTCATGCCCAATTGTGGCGTCCGCCAGGCAAGGAGAGCGAAATGGCCGCCGTCACCGAACAACAGATCCTCGAGGCGCTCGCCCGGATCACCGACCCCGACAAAGGCGCCGACATTGTCTCGCTCGGCATGGTGTCGGGGATCGCCATCCGCGACGGCAACGTCGCCTTTGCGATCGAGGTCGAGCCCGAGCGCGGACCGCGGCTGGAGCCGCTGCGGGAGGCCGCCGAGAAGGCGGTCGACGCGCTTCCCGGCGTGCTCTCGGTGACGGCGGTGCTGACCGCGCAGGCGCAGTCCCAGGGCCGCGGCCCGGCGCGACCGGCGGCTTCCCACGGCCAACCCCATGGCCATGGCGCGGCGCAGCCGGCGCCCGCGGCGGGCGGGCGGGCGCAGCGCGGCGCGGTGCCGGGGGTCGGCGCTATCGTCGCGGTGGCCTCGGGCAAGGGCGGGGTCGGCAAGTCGACGGTGGCCGCCAATCTGGCGCTGGCGCTGAAGGCGAACGGGCTGCGCGTCGGGGTGCTCGACGCCGACATCTATGGGCCCTCGGTGCCGCGCATGCTGGGGATTTCCGGCCGGCCGCGCTCGCCCGACGGCAAGAAGCTGATCCCGATGGAGAATTACGGGCTTTTCTGCATGTCGATGGGTTTTCTCGTCCCCGAGGACACGCCGATGATCTGGCGCGGGCCGATGGTGATGAGTGCGCTGCAGCAGATGCTGCGCGAGGTCGATTGGGGCGAGCTCGACATCATGGTCGTCGACATGCCGCCCGGTACCGGCGACGCGCAATTGACCATGGCGCAGCAGGTGCCGCTCGCCGGCGCTGTCATCGTCTCGACGCCGCAGGACATTGCACTGCTGGACGCGCGCAAGGGGCTCAACATGTTCCGCAAGGTCGACGTGCCGGTGCTCGGCATCGTCGAGAACATGAGCTATTTCCTGTGCCCGCATTGCGGCGGCCGCAGCGAGATCTTTTCGCATGGCGGCGCCCGGCTCGAGGCCGAGCGGCTCGGCACCGAGTTCCTTGGCGAGGTACCGCTCGACCTCGAGATCCGCGTCACCTCCGACGAAGGCCGGCCGATCACCGTCTCCGACCCGGAGAGCCCGAACGCCCAAGTGTTCCGCCGGATGGCCGCGCGCATCTGGGAAAAGGTCGCCGGCCCCGACGCCGAGCGCCGCGCCCCGCCCCGCATCGTCATCGAATAGCCGCGCCGCATATCCACGGCCGCCGGCGTCCCGCGGAGCGCCTTGGACGCTTCGCAGCGGGCTACCCGCTGATCGCCGGGATGAAATATCTTTTTACCATATCCAGCAGCTCGGCACAGTTCCTTCCAGACGCCACAAAAAACCCAATAACTTCCAGTCCATTGCATATTTGCACCGTAAGGCGCGATCTTGCTGTGATGTTGGTGAATGGCTGCTCTTGCAGTAACGGCATTATCATTCGATTGACGTTTTTATCGATATTCAAAAATGTGACGGTGTCATTGGGATGACTTAGAGAAAATTCTGCATACATGTTCCCAGTAAGCAAAATTAAATTAGAAAACTCCACCGATCCAGCATTGCTAATAGGATTCTCTACGAACACAAATTCGGGCGGCTCTCCCATAAAGATCCGGTATTCGCTAATCAAGCTCTCTATTCTTTCGGAGATCAGAGGACCGATCCCCAACGTCTCCAGGTACCCTCTTACACTCGAATCATCATACGCCGGCATTACTGTTCCTCCTGTCTTCGCCGTACCTCTATAATCATGCCCTCGACGTTCCGCAACATCTCACCGAGATTATAGTCGCGCAGTCGCGGCGATCGCGATCGCAAATAAGCAGCCAACCCTTTCCAACGGGTAAATCGTCCCTCATGCGCCGTGTTCATGGTATTTATACCTTGATTCGACTGCCGATGTCGTTCCAGGTCATGGCCTGCCCACGATCAGCGGCAGCGAACAGCAGCAAAGCGGGAATTGGCGCCCACCGCTTTCACCAACCCTTCAAGCATGACAAACACGCCACCATCGAGCAAGGCCAGCCTCCCGCAAGGCAGCTCGGCAAGCTGCTTTTCTCTGTCCCGGGTATAGATGCTTCTGCCCGTCTTGCCTCCCGGCCGGCGCTCCTTTCCATACTGGCCGCGATCTGAGCGCGAGGCGTTATGCAATTCGACCTGACCCCGGCACAGCGCGCCTTGCAGCAGCGGGCGCGCGAACTGGCCCAGGGCCCGATCTTCGCGCGCGAGGCCGAGATCGACCGCGCGCATGTTCACGATCGGCGGCGGCATCGCGCAGATCGCCTCCGCGCAATGATCGGGTCGCTGCTTCGGGAGGATTGAGGATGCAGCGCGACGAGCGCGGTTTGCCGCTGTCGACCGACAGCGCGCAAGCCGCGGAGCTGCTCGACCGCGGCGTTGAGCACTGGCTCGAATACCATGCCGATGTAATAGCGCTGGTCGGCCGCATGCTGATGGCCGACCCCGATTTCGCCCTTGGCCACTGCTTCAAGGGCTATCTTTTGCTCAGCGCCTCGAACCCTGCGCATCGCGCGGAGATCGCCGCTACGCTGGAGAAGGCCGAAGCCGGCGCCGCCGCGGCAACCGATCGCGAACGCCGGCATGTCGCTGACTTTGCGGCGTGGGCACGAGTGCGCCCTCGCCACGGGCGCGGCTTCTGCGCGGGCGTGCGGCGCCTAGGCTGCCAACCGCCGTTGCGCTGTGGCCTTGATCATCGCGGCACCCTTCTCAGCGATCATGATCGTCGGGGCGTTGGTGTTGGTCGAGCTGACCGCCGGCATAATCGAGGCATCGATGACGCGCAGCGCGTCGAGGCCGTGCACGCGCAGCTCGCTGTCGACGACGCTCATCGCGTGGCTGCCCATCATGCAGCTGCAGCTCGCGTGATAGACGGTCGAGCCGTTCTGCCGCGCGTAATCGAGGAGTTCCTCGTCGGTCTCAACGCTGGGCCCCGGCATGGTCTCGGCGACGACGTATTTCGCCAGGGAGGGTACCGCGAACAGGCGGCGCAGAAATTTGAGCCCGCCGACCATGGCGCGGCGGTCGGTGTCCTCGGCCAGATAGCGCGGGTTGATCGCCGGCTGCTCGCGCGGGTCGGGCGAGCGCACCAGCACATACCCCCGCGACAAAGGCCGCATCTGCCACGGGCCGCCGGTGATGCCGGGCTTGTCGTCGAGCTTGCGAATGAGGCCCGGCTTGTAGCTCGCCGGCGCGAAGACGCACTGCACATCGGGGGTCGCCGATTCCTCGAGCACCTTGACCGAGGCGGCGCACAGCGAGGCACTGTAGGTCAGCATGCCCGTCCCCGAGGCGAGATAGCGCAGCACCTCGCCCGCAAACGAAAGGCCGCGGCCGCGCTCGTTCAATGTCTCGATGCCCATCACCTCGCAAGACATGCGGGCGATGTAATGGTCCTGGAAATTCTTCCCGACGCCGGGCAGCGCATGGTGTACCGGAATGCCGGCCTTGGAGAGCGTCTCCGGGTCGCCGACGCCCGACAATTGCAACAGGTGCGGCGAGCCGACCGCACCAGCGGCGAGGATCACCTCGCACGCGGCATCGGCCCGCTCGGTCGAATTCCCTGGCCCGCCATTGCGCGAGAACTCGACGCCCGTCGCGCGGGTGCCGTCGAACAGCACGCGGTGCACCAGCGCCCCGGTGACCACCTGCAGGTTCGGCCGCTTTGCCGCCGGGCGCAGATAGGTGCGCGCCGCGCTAGCCCGACGCCGCCCGCCGCGGGTCTGCTGGCACCAGCCGATGCTGTCGCCAGCACCGGGCGGCAGATTGTTGACGTCGGGGCGGTATTCGAGCCCGATCTCCTGCGCCGCCTCGATAATCGCCCGGCACGCCGCCGGCCGTTCGCTGATCGGCGAGGTGGTCAAGCGACCGCCGGTGCCGTGCAACTCGCTCGCCTCGCCCTGCCAGTTTTCCGCCGCCGTGAAATAGGGCAGCACGTCGTCCCAGCCCCAGCCGCGATTGCCGAGTTGCGCCCAATGGTCGAAATCCTCGGGCTGGCCGCGGATGTAGATCAGCCCGTTGATCGACGACGAGCCGCCGAGCACCCGGCCGCGGGGATAGGGGATGGCGCGGCCATTGGTGCCGGGATCGGCCTCGGCCTTGAAGCCCCAGGTCAAAGTCGGATGGTCGAGCAATTTCATGAACCCGGCCGGGATATGGATCAGCGGGTTCCAGTCGCGCCCGCCGGCCTCGACCAGCACCACCCGGTTCGCGGGGTCCTCGGTCAGCCGGTTGGCCAGCACGCAGCCAGCCGAGCCGGCGCCGACGATCACGTAATCCGCTTGCATCCGCCTCTCCTCCCTTTCGCAGAATCCCCAAACCTCGGTCGAATCTAGCACTTGGCGCCTGGGATGTGCGGTGGCGATGATGCGGTCGGCGCAGACCAGCCGCCAGAGAAACTTCATGCTCAGCGCCCCCGCCGCAAGATCGGGCACGCGCCGTCGGGGATTGGGAACGCCAAGTGACCGGCGGGGCGGGTTGCCGGAGCTTCCCCAGGCGGAGCGCGCCGCGCGCGCAAGGCGAAAAGAGATCAGGAGCAAGCGATTGATTTCCCACGGTTCCGTGTTCGGAAAACAGGGGATAACAGGAGCAATCAGGCGGCTCGGCAACGGCCTCAGGCACAGGCACAGTTCCCAGCGCAAGGAGCCTCTCATGTATGTTCATGATGTGTTTCCATCAAGGGTTCGCTGATCGGCGCATTCGGCGGGTAATGAAGCGATACCGCAGGGGAACTTCTGGCGCTTTGCGCGGCTGCAACTCTCCGCGGATTAGTTCTTGTGGTCGATGGCCATTAAAAATGTTCCGTCCGCCGGTGAACCCGGTCTGTGCCAAAACGGCCGAGAAAACAACGGCGCTTGCCGCCTGGCCCGCTTGCATCCGCTTGATCAGCGCCCCGTCCAGATACATTGGTGATTGCCGGCCGCGTGACGGCGGTAAGCCGGCCTCTTACACGTAACTTGACCCGGATGACGTCGCATGGTGAAACGGCCGGGCCGCCGCCACCCAAGTGCGACCGAAGGGGCAGCGCGCCGCGGGCGGTTTGTCGCCGATGGAAGGAGGACGAACGACATGTTCAGACTCTATTACGCCCCCGGTACGTGTGCGTTGGCGACGCACATCGCGCTTGAAGAGGCTGGTGCGCACTACGAGGCGGTTCTTGTCGATTTTCGCTCTCAGAGCCAGCGGAGCCCCGAATACCTCGCGGTAAACCCCAAAGGGCGCGTTCCCGCACTGGTAACCGAAGGCGGCACGCTTACCGAAACGCCGGCACTCCTGTGCTTTGTGGCACAGCGTTTTCCGAAGGCCGAGCTCGCGCCCCTCGCCGATCCCTTCGCCCTTGCGCAGGTTCAGGAGTTCAACAGTTACCTTTGCTCGACGGTGCATGTCGCGCATGCACACCGCATGCGGGGCACCCGGTGGGCGGATGACCCCGCGGCGATCGAGGCCATGAAGCGAAAGGTGCCGTCGAACGTCACGGAATGCTTTGGCCTGATCGAGCACAAACTCCTGAAGGGTCCGTGGGTCATGGGTGACCAGTACACGATCTGCGATCCGTACCTGTTCACGATCGCTTCCTGGATAGAAGGTGACGGCGTCGACACCACCAAACTACCCCGCGTCATGGAGCATCGGGCGCGCATGCTGGCGCGTCCCGCCGTTCAAAAGGCTGTGGCTGCCGAAGGCACGCAAATCCCCTGACGGTGGCCGCTCTGCATCAGACGCATATTCTTGTCATCGGCGCTGGTGCCGCGGGCTTGATGACCGCCCGCGAGCTCGTGCGCGCGGGCAAGCAAGTGACGATCCTCGAAGCCCGAGACCGCTGCGGCGGACGCATCTACCCACTGCCCGCCGAGGAATTTGGCTATCCGGCGGAGGGCGGCGCCGAATTTGTCCACGGTGCGGCGCCGGTGACGCGAGCTCTGATGCGCGAAGCGAAACTTTCGCTCTTGCCGCGCGGTGGCACACGATGGAGCGCCCGTACCGGCAAATTGTCGTCCAACGAGCCTTCGCCGCCGAACATGGGGCAGTTCTACCAAGCTCTGAGCGAGGTGAAAGCCGATCTGCCGATCGCCGAATTTCTGGAGACGCATTTTGCCGATCGGCGATACGACGAGTTGCGGCGGTCAATCACCCGGACGGTCGAGGGCTACGATGCGGCCGACCCGCGCCGCGCCAGCACCCTGGCACTGCGTGATGAATGGACGGCCCGCGACGACGGTGAGCACGGGCGGATCGCGGAAGGCTATGGCGCGCTCATCGAGTATCTTTCATCCGAATGCCGCAGGCACGGAGCAGCACTCCATCTCGGCGCGGCCGTAGCGGCGATCGACGAAGCCCGCGGCCGGGTTGCCGTGCGCTGCTGCCACGGCGCCAGGTTCGAGGCCGACGCCGCGATCCTTGCCGTGCCACTGCCGCTCCTGTCCGAAATCGCGCTTCCGCCGACGGCGCGCGAACGGGCAGCAGCCACTGCGGATATCGGGTTCGGCAATGTCGTCAAAATTCTGTTTCGCTTCGCCACGAAGTGGTGGGCCGATCTGGACGGGCGAGATTTGAGTGACCTGTCGTTCCTGCTTTCCGATGCAACGGTCCCGACCTGGTGGACCCAGTATCCGGACGGATATCCGGTACTGACCGGCTGGTTGGCGGGACCCAAGGCCGACAGGGTGTCGTCACTTGCCGAGGCCGAGCTCATCGACATCGGGCTCGCCTCGCTCGCCGAGATTTTCGATCTGCCTGTGGAGCGCATCAGGACGAACCTCGTCGCGGCGCGCGCGATCAACTGGGGCAACGATCCGTTCGCCCGCGGCGCTTATTCCTATGCCACGCCAAAAACACGCGAAGCGCAGTCGGTGCTGAGAAAACCGAACGGTGACGGCATATTCTTTTCCGGCGAGGCGCTCTATGCTGGTCCGGATATGGGCACGGTCGAGGCGGCGCTGGCCAGCGGCCAGGAAACAGCGCAGACGATCATCACGGGGTCTCCGGCAACACCAGCCCGCGTCCGGTAACGTTCCACCGAGCGGCGCAAAGCGCCGGCGTATCGCCTCCGCCGGGTTCGGCTCGGATCGGTCGCGATCGCCCGCCACGGCTTTGTTCAGATCGACCGCGCTTTGGCTTCCATCGATCGGCCATGCCGCGCCGCGCGCACGCGCAATCGCTCTTTAACTCCGGCATCGACATTGCGGGTCGTCAGCGTCGCCATTGCGTCTCAGGACGCGGCTTCGCCCATTTGGGGGCCGCAGCAAAGATAAATCGCGCGGCGCTTACAGGAAGACGCTGAGGTTCTTGTCGAGAAGCACGTTGGCGTCGAGCACGATCGTGCGCCTCGCCACCTGCCACGCGCCATTCACCTTGCGCAGCACATCTTCGCGGCAACCGGAGAGGAGCTGATGATCCGTCTCGAGGTGCGAGCGGTACACCAGAAACGCGGTCTTGGCCTGCACCTCACCGTTCTCCAGCGGTGCGGCCTCGAGGTTGCCGATCAGGTGGCGGGTGCGCGACGGGGGGTCCTCGGCCCAGGCCATCCCGGTGTCGAGCCGGGCGACGCGCATCTCGAGGTAGCGCTTGTCCTCCTCGAGAATCGCCAGATCGCCGAGCGGCGTCAGCTCGCGGTGCCCTTCCCGGCGCGGGACGTTCTTGCGGCGGGGCATGAAGTAGAGGACATCGTCGGTGAAAAGATCGAGCCATTCCTTGAGCTTGCGCTCGTCGAGCAGCCAGGCCTCGCGGATGTAGAATTGCATCAGCTCGAGCCACAGCGCCTGCTGCGGCGTCAGCGCGGCCGTTAGCGCCATTGGGTCGGCGCCGGGATCGTCAGCTCCACTGGGCGGGCCGCGTCCCGCGCGCGCTTCGTCTTCACCGGATCGCCGCCCCGCTAGTGGTCATCTTCAATCGCTTGAGTCCGGCTTATATTCCGGGGACTTCGGAACGAGAAGGAAGCTCCGCGTGCTGCGGTAAATCGTCGGTGATCTCAAACCAGGGGGCTTTGCTCGCTACGTAGAAGTGGCGTTCGGGGCGTACACCTGGGTCATCGTCGAGACCGCCAAGAGCAATTCCGAGTTCCGGGGTGCGATCGGGGCGGTTTACAATCGGTGAACCACAGACACTGCAAAAGCCTCGATGAAATCCAGGTGAGGATTTAAAGTATTTGACTAACTCCTCCCCTTTCACCCACTTGAAATCTTCGACACGAACACGCGCACGGCTGCGAAAAGCAGCGCCGTGAGCCTTTCGGCAGTTTGAACAATGACAATGGCCGCTTCGCATCAGTGGACCCGTTATTTCGTATTTCACGCCGCCACATAGGCAACTTCCCCGAACCACCGGCATGTTACCCTCCGCTTCTTTGGACGTCCGCCACCATCGCAGTCAGTCGAGATGCCGCCGACGATTCCTGATAACTGGGCGGGATGCGAACGCAGTATTTGCCAGACCCGCCTTTCCGCCTCGGTCATGTTCTGCCGTAAACTGCGAGCTCGCGCGCGTGCGCCATCGACGGGATGCTTCTTCATGTCTCGACTTGCGCGGCGGGAAATATCACCCCCTCCCAACTCTCCCCCATCATGGGGTAGGGCTCCAAATAGAAACGACAGTTAGCTCCGCATCGTCGCGGTGCCGTCGAAATGGGCGGTGGTCGGGTCGAGCGGGATGTCGGCCCAGCTCCCGGCGTTCATGAACTCTTCCCAGCGCCCATAGAAGAGGCGCTGGTTGTTCTCCGAGATGTAGCGCTCGGAGACGAGCCCCGGGTAATCCGGGTGCGGCCCCGCATGCCCGATACCCATCGACAGATCCTGGGGGTGCCGGCGCCCGAGGCGGCTGGTGCTCGCGGCGGTCACCTGGCGCCAGTTGTCGACGTCGTCCTGCTCGAACATGCCGGCCGCACCGTTGTTCGCCTGGCTGCCGATCCGGATCGCGCGCTTCAGCTCCTCGGGCATATCGCGGTCGAGCAATACGAAGTGCCAGAACTCGGTCTGGAGCGGGCCGCGCGGCAGGGCCAGCCGGAGCCCGAGGATCCCGTTCGGGAAGATCGAGTGGTTGCCGAGCTGCACCCGGTGCGCGCGCAACGCGCCGAGCCGGCGCTCGACCTCGGGCATCGTCCTGTCGTGGTGCTCCTGGAACAGCCGGGCGGTCTCGCTCGTGATGCCGTGCACGTAGCGGGGGGCGTTGTCGTCCGCATCGCGGAAGGTGACCCCGTGCCCGTTGACAAAGGCGTGCCTGTTCGGGCTCGCGAACTGATCCGCATGGGAGAGGTGCGGGCGGCCGAGCCAGCGGGTCTGCACCCGGGCGCTGGAGAGATGGCTGGTCGGGACGTGGTAGTTGTCCGAGCAATTGTCCACCATCGTCTTCCAGTTGACGGGCTCGAGCCACTTCATCGGGCCCAGGGCCTGCATGCCGCAATCCCGCCGATTAAACACCGTATCGAGATACCAGCGCGCGTCGCCCAGATAGGCCTCGAGGCTCGGGGCATCCTTGGCCCAGGTCGCAAAGACGATCCCCGCGTAGGTCTCGACGCGGGCCTCGATCAGACCGAGGGACGGCCTGTCGAGCACGTCGTAGTAGGCCTCGGTCTCGCCGGGGACGTATTCGAGGGCGCCGTCGTTCGAGTAGGTCCAGCCGTGATAGCTGCACATGAAGCGCTTGGCGTTGCCGTCGTCAACGCGGCACACGCGGTTGCCGCGGTGGCGGCACATGTTGAGGAGCGCATGCAGCCGGCCCTCCCCGTCGCGGGTCAGGATGACCGGGTCTTCGCCCATGTAGGTGTGGAAGAAATCGTCCGCCGCGGGCACCAGGCTCTCATGCCCGATCATCAACCAGACGCGCCCGAAAATCTTCTCCATCTCGCCGTCGTAGATCGCCTGCTCGCTGAAGATGCGGCGGTCGATCTTGCCGGTGGCGGGGTCGATGACGGCGTATTTCCGAGTGGCGCCCATACCCGGATCCTCCTTCTCCCGGTCATCATAGCAGAGGCCGGGGCGGAGGTCGAAGTGCCGGTCGGGAGCGCGAAGACGGAGGTGCAATCGTCGTCTTCCTACACACGATCCTGCCGATCAAGACGCCTTAGCCGCCGCGCCGAAATCGTCGACCTCAATGTGGGTAGAATGTCTGCTGTCTACCCAACTCAGTCGATCGTTGGACGGTCGACATAAGGTTCGTAAGGGGTATGCTCCGCCCGCCATGACGTGGAGTGCCGCGCAGCCCAGAATCTCTCAGCGTGCCGGCTCCGGACAACGGCAGTAGATCGCGTTGCGCTCCCCTTCCTTCTGCGCCACCGTCGCGAAAGTCAGCGCGCCGCCCGGTCCCGCCACGGCGACCGCATTGAGTGCGAAGCGACCGATCGTCCCGCCCTGCGGCAGGGTTTCGCCCATGGTCGCGATCGGCCTGATATCGCCCGCTTCCCCCGCGAAGGCGGCAAGCGGTCCAGGCCCGCCGTCGAGGGCCGCGATGAACGCCGTCACCCCGCCCGGCCCGACTGTCGGCCACGGACCAAATCCCGCATAGCGGCCGCCACCCGGCGCGGGGGCTCCCTCGACGGCGATCTCGGCCAAACCCTCAGAGCCGGTCCGCAGCACGGCCTCGCGTGTGTCGCCGTCCTTGCCGAGATAGGCGCCGAACGCGATCCCGCCCTCGTCGTCGATCGCCACCCGCTCGGAGAAGCGCAGGATCATCGCCCCACTCGGCGCCCGGTCGCCGGCGGCGACCAAGAGGCGCAGAGCGCGGGCACCCGCGACGAAAATGCCGCCGAGCGCCGGGCCCTTGAGGATCGCGGCGGGAAAGGCGATGACACCGGCGTTGTTCAGCGCCGGGTCGCCGATATTGTCCATCCTGCCGCCGATGCGCAGCAGCAGGTCGCCTTCGGCCACCAGGCGCTGCAGCCGCCGGCCATTCCAGAAATAGAGCACATCGAGCAGGTCGCGTCCGCGCCGCACAGTGGCGACGAAAGCCAGCTCGTCGTTGTCGTTCAGCGCCGGCGCGTCGAACCCGACCAGGACACCGGCAGGCACGCCCGGAGCGTCGTCGCCGGCAAGTGCGATCGCCTGCAGCCCGTCCGCGCCGGCGAGGAAGACCCCCTCGGTCGCCCGCCCGCCGGCGACCTGCGCGTCGAACGCCACATGCCCGGCGCTGTTCAGCGCCGGCAGCGGATGCGCCCCGAACTCCGCGAGCGTGCCGCCCCCCGGCAAGCTGTCCCCGAACGCCGCGACCTTCGTCACCTGCCCGGCTTCGGCAAGGAAGATGCCCTCGCGTGCCGGCGCGTGCAGCACGGTCGCGTAGAAGGCGACCTGGCCGCGGGCGTTGACCGGCGCGACAATCGGCTGCGCGGTGACATCGAACCGATCGAAGCGGCCGCCGCCGGGCGCCGCCAGGCCGGACCGCAGAACTGCGCGCAATAGGCCTTTCTCGGGCACGGGAACGGCGGCCGAATGCGCCGGCACCCGCTGTGAAGGCTGTGCCGGTGCTGTCGACGGCGTCGAGGGTGCGACCCACAGAACAGCGGCCCACAAAGCCGCCACTGCCACACCCGCAACCAGCAGGCGCCGCCAGGCCGCTGCCAGCAACATCGCTCAGTTAGCCAGCATGCCGGCCTTCAGCGTCGTCACGTCATGGCGCAGCATCTTGATGTAGCTGTCCGCCTCGCCACCGGCGCGGGAGAGAGAATCACCGTAGAGTGTGCCGCCGATCGCAGCACCGGTCTCACCGGCGATGCGTTGCATGGCCCGCGGATCGGTGATGCTGTCGAGGAACAGCGCCTTCACCCGGTCGGCCCGGATCTGTTGCGCCAGCTTGGCGAGCTGCGCCGCCGAAGGCTCGCTGCTGTTGGTCCACCCGTTGATCGCCAGCAAGGTGATGCCATAGGCGTTGGCGATGTATTGCAGCGAATCGTGCGACGCCAGCGCCCGCCGCTTTCCCGCCGGCACACCGGCTATCTCCTGGCGCGCCCATTGGTCGACGGCCTGGATCTCGTTTGTGTAGGACGCCGCGCGCGCCCGGTAGTCCGCGGCATCGGCGGGATCGAGACGCGCCAGTGCTGCGGTGATGTTGCGCACGTAAATGACGCCATTCTTCGGATCGAGCCAGGCGTGCTGGTCGATCGCCGCGGGAAGCTGCCTGCCGGAAACCGGATGCTCCTCCTCCGCGGTCAAGGTCCGTACATTGCGGGAAACCACCACCTTCGTGCCCTTGAAGAGGGCCTGCTCGAGCAGGGGCCCCAGCCACGGCTCGAACTGTTCGTTGAGGTCGTTGACGAATACCGCGCGCGCCGAAGCGACCGTCGCCACATCGGCCGCGGTCGGCTGGTACAGCTCACAGTCCCCGCCGGCCCCGACGATCGTCTTGATGTCGAGGCGATCGCCACCGACCTTGGCGAGCATATCGCCGATGACGCTGAATGTTGCGACCACGGTGATCCGTTCTGCGGCTCGCGCCGGGCCTGCCAGCAACAGCGCAGCAACTGCGATCAAGCAACGAAGCATCAAGCGTCCCTCCACCCGATCATCGGCGCCAGGCGCCGCAGCCAGCCGGCGGCCACGAGCGAGATCCCATAAAGCAATCCTGCCGCCAGTACGATCGCCGGACCGGAGGGCAGATTGCCATGATAGGAGATCAGCAGTCCCGAGACCGATGCGGCGAGCCCGAAGCCGGTCGCCAACGCGATCGTCGCTGCCACTCCCAACCCCCAGCACCGCGCCGCCGCAGCCGGCAGCAGCATCGGCCCCACCGCCAAGAGTGTGCCGAACGCCTGGAAGCTCGCGACCAGCGCCAGCACCACCAGCACCAGGAACACTGCCTCGTACGGCGCGCGCGTACCCACTGCACGAAGAAACGCGGGATCGAACGCGCTCACGGCCAGAGGCCGATACAATACTGCAATCAGAAGCACGATTACGCTGCTCACAGCGGCAATCTGCACGAGCGCCCGCTGGTCGATGGCAAGCACCGTGCCGAACAGCACGCGCATGACATCGACATTGCTGCCCCGCCACGCCACGAGAACGACGCCGAGCGAGAGGGCGACCAGATAGAACGCCACGAGCCCGGCATCCTGCCGCGCACGCCCGCCGGCGATCAGCCCGGCCAGCGCCGCCACGGCAAGTCCGCTCGCCAGCCCGCCCAGCGACAGCCATGCCGGCGATGGCCCCGCATAGAGAAACCCGACCGCTGCGCCGGGCATCACCGCATGCCCGAGCGCGTCGCCATCGAAGCTCATCCGGCGCAACACCAGCAGCGTTCCGACGGCCCCGTTGCTCAGCGCCAGCGCCAGACAGGCCACCAGCGCCGCGCGCATGAATGCGAGGGTCTCGAACGGTTCGACGATCAGCGCATGCGCCGACATCATGCCGCCATCGCCGACAACGCCACCTCGGTCGTACCCCAGGCGAGGCAGCGCCGCGCCAATACCAGGGTCGAGGGAAAGCGCGCCCGCACCAGATCGAGATCGTGCAGCACGGCGATCACGGTTCTGCCCTCCTGGTGCCATCGCGTCACCCGATCGAGCAGCACCGGCATCGACTGCGCATCGATCGCGGCGAATGGCTCGTCGAGCAGAATAACGGCAGCATCCTGCAGAATGAGCCGCGCGAACAGCGCCCGCTGAAGCTCGCCCACCGAGATCTCGCCAATCGGCCGCCCCAGCCGTCCCGCGAGCCCCACCGTCTCCGCCGCCGCCGCCGCGCGCGCTCGCAGTGCCGATCCTGGGGAGCGGAACGCGCCGAACTCCCGCCACCCGCCGAGCGTGATCAGCTCAGACACGCTGAGCGGATAGTCGCGGTCGAGCGCCGCCAGCTGTGGCAGATAGGCCAGGCGCTGCCGTGCGGCGCAATTCACCACCCCGCCGGCCAGTCGTACCACACCCGCGATCGCCGCCAGGAGCGTGCTCTTGCCCGCCCCGTTCGCCCCGACAACGGCGGTCAGACTGCCCGCAACGAACTCTCCGCTCACCGCCTCCAACGCAACGCGCCGCCCATATCGCACGGTTACGTCGCGCAGCAGGACGCCGCCATCAACCGCCATGGATCCGACGGAGCAAAGCCATAGCCCCAACGACCGCCCTACCACGCGAATCGAAGGACCAGGGCGTCAGACTCAAACCGCTGACGCGGCGAGGCTGGTATAATCTCGCGGAGTACGTCATTCTAGGGGCAAGTTTACCATCGCAACCCGCGCGCAGAACGAGATAGGGGAGGAGCAACCATGAGAATCGCCGGATTAGCCGCATTCATGGGTATGTCGGTCCTGTCGCTGTTGGTGCAACCGACACCCGCCTCGGCCCAAGCCGATTGCAAGGCGGTGGTCGCGCCCTCGCCGTTCGGTCCGGACGATCAGACCGGTGCCACCAACCGCGTGACCCCGACCGTCATCAAGGCCGCCGCCGCCGAGATCCAGACCGGCGCCGTCACCCCGATGGCCAACGTCCTCGTCGACGGCATACCGTTGTTCGGCACCCGCTTCAGCAAGACCATCCTCAGCAGCTTCGCCATCACACCGGGCGCGGAGTACGGCAAGAACAAGCTGACCTATATGGAAGATACCTATCTCAGCCAGAGCCATGTCGGCACGCATATCGACGGCGTCGGCCACATCGGCATCCAGGACTGCTACTACAATCAGACGCCGATGGGAAAATACGTCACCCAGAACTACATGAAGCGGCTCGGCATCGAGAATATGAAGAGCTTTGCCACACGCGGCGTCATCATCGACATGGTGAAAGTGTTCCAGGCCGCCGGCAAGTTGAAATCCAACCCCGCCTGCAAGAACCCCTGCCTCGACGGGGGCACGGTGATCACCCCGGCCGATCTGCAGGCCGGGCTGAAAATGTACAACGTGACCTTGCGCGAGGCCGACGCGGTATTCCTCCACACCGGCTGGGAGGACTTGTTCTTGCAGTGGCCGGCCCAGAACGCGACCTACAACAAGAGCGAGCCCGGCATCGGCGAGGCGGCGGCGCAGTGGCTCGCCTCGCAGAAGGTGATTCTCGTCGGCGCCGACACTTGGGCGGTCGAGGTGATTCCAGGCGAGGAAGAGGACATAGCCTTCCCGGTTCACAAGACGATGATTACCGACAATGGCATTCACCTCATCGAGAATGTACGCACCGACCTGATTGCCGCCGAGGCCGCGAAGACGGGCCGGGCTACCTTCTTCCTGAACATGACGGTGCCCAAGGCGGTCGGCCTGACCGGCACCTTTGTCAACATAGAGGCGATCCAGTAGCGAATGGCGTCGCAGCCGGTGCTGCGGCGCCGGCTCTTCCTGGCCGGACTGCTCGCCTGCGGCCTCGACCCCGCGAGGGCCGCAAGGGGCGAGCCACGGCGCTTCCGTATCGCTCTCGCCGATCTCGACGAGACGCCGGGTGTGACCTTGGAGGGGCTCGGCTTCACGGGTTCCGAGCTGCGGCGCAGCTTCGAGCTGGCAGCACGCACCTTGCCAGTCGACATGCTCTATTTCGACAATGCCGGCGATGCCGGCCGCGCCGTCGCCAATGCCGAGGCCGCGATTGCCGCCAAAGTCGACTTGCTGATCGAATACAACGCCGATGCCGAGGCGAATGCCGAGATCGCCCGCCGCCTCGCCGCCGCCGCCATTCCGGCTCTCGCGCTGGTTGATCCGCTGCCCGGCGCACCGCTCTACGGACCCGACAACCGAGCCGCCGGCCATATCGCCGGGCGCGCACTTGGTGCTTTCGCGCGGGAAACCTGGCCGGGCGAGCAGGTGCTCGGGGTCCTCATTGGCGACCTCGCCGATCCTGACCCCGCCGTCCGCGACCGCGTGCGAGGCATCACCGAAGGGGTGCATGAGTCGCTGCCCACGCTGAAGCTCGCGTCGCTCGACACCGGCGGACAGTCGGTGCGCGCCGACGCATTGTTGGCGAAATTCCTGCAGACGCAGCACGGCCAACGGCTGCTGATCGCGACCCTCGACGACCTCGCCGCCGTGTACGCCAAGAATGCCATTGAAATGAACCGGCGGCAGAGCGACTGCGTCATCGTCAGCCAGGGGCTCGACCCGAACATCCACGGCGGCGCCAGCGAGAAGAAGGAGATCGACCCCAACAACCGCGGCACCGTGGTGCTGGGCTCGGTCGCCTACTACATGGACCGTTACGGCTACGACGTGCTGCCGCTCGCCTTGCGTCTGCTCGCCGGCGAAACGCTGCCGCCGCGCACGGTGACTCGCCATATCCTGGTCACCGCAGCGAACGTTTTTCGGGAATATCCGCCCGTCGATATGAACTGACGCCGCGTACTTCACCCTTCGCCCGACGACGCTCGGCACAGCCTGAACGCCTGAACCTCGATCCGGCCCGGCGCATTCTAAATCGGCGGGGCAAGAAGCCACATGGCCAGCTGGCGCCATCTATCGATATCGACAGTTGTGGTACTTTGCATCGAGCCCCCCTGCGGTTAAGCTGCCGCACAGCCCAGGAAGGAAACAGCCATGACAGCCATGATCGACATGCACGCCCATTGGCGGCCCGCCGACGTCGCCGACGCGCTCCGCGCCCGCACCCGGGAACCGCGCATCCTGCGCAATCCGGACGGCGTCGAGGTGCTGAAGTCCGGACGGATGGGTGAGGCGCCGCTCGCCGAGGCCTTCGACGAGGTCGATTTCCATCTCGGTCGAATGGACCGCCAGGGGGTCGAGACGAGCGTGCTCTCGCTCCTTGGTTCGTTCTGCTGGGTCGAGGCCCTGCCGCTGGATGAGTCCGGGCCGCTGTGCCGGACCATCAACGACGGGCTTTCCGCGATTTGCCAGAAGCATCCCGGCCGCTTCGCCGCCTACGCGGCACTGCCCCTCGTCGACATTTCCGCCGCCGCCGTCGAGCTCGAGCGGGCGCTCGGGCTGCCGGGCATGATCGGCGCTCAGATACCGGGCAACTTCTTCCTGACGCGCAAGGACGCCGAAGCAATGCGGCCGCTCATGGAAGTCGCGAACCGCCACCGCGCGGTGCTCTTCATCCATAACGGCCCGCGGCCGGGCGACGCCTACCCCAAGGTCGCGGCCGACACGGACAATGCGCGCCGCCGCAACGGCACGCTCGACATGCAGGCGAGCCTGTCCTCGGTGATGGTGACATTGTCTCTGACCGACTACCTCGCCGACTACCCCGACGCGATGGTCCACGTCCACAATCTGGGCGGCAACATTCCCTACGAGGTCGAGCGCATGGACCATCGCTGCCTGCTCGACACGCCGAACGAGGAGCTGCCGTCGTCGCGCTTCCGCCGGGCGAAGGTGTATGTGGATTGCAACTCGTTCGGCCCGCGCGCGATCGAGGCGGCCGTCAGCCTCTACGGCGCCGAGCGGATCGTGTGCGGCACCGACGGCACCGAGTTCGGCTGCGACTGGACGAGGAAGGCGCTCGCCGAAGCGCAGATCGGCGAGGAAGCGCGCGAGCAGATCCTGCACCGCAACGCCGCCGCGATGCTCGCCCGCGTCGCCAGGGCCGCGCAGCCCGCAAGCGCCGCCGCCTGATCCCTCCCGCGCCCGGCCGCGGCCCCGGTGCGCCACACCGCAGCGCCCGGAGCCCGGCTGACGGGTCCGGCCGGCGCTCCGGTGGACCGGCAGAATGCAGAAATGCCCAAGGTTGGTTCTCTAGCCAAAACCGCCCCCTGGCTGGAGGACGCTGATCGCCGGTTCTCTCGGGTGTCCAACCACAGCAGCCGGAGCACTCTCAGTCTTCGGGTAGGTGTCGGTGTGACCCCGTTCCGCATCTTGCCATGAGCGCCGATTGTCGCGAGCAAACGACGTAGTACGACCCGAAGCCGCCGTTCGCCGCCGCGAGACATCGGCTGACGGTGGCCTACAGAGAAAAAGAACGCCACCCATCCCCACGTCGGCAATGTTGGCATGGAGACGAACGGCGCCTGATGGATGTTTCTGGGAGCCGTGGGATGTTCGATAGGCGAATTTTTTTGTCCAAGTGTGAATTAGTTCACACTCCTTGGCCGATCAGCAAACGATTCTGCCGCGAGTAGGCGGCTTGGCCGTATCAAATTGGCGGTTGAGTGCTAAGCGTTGCCGGACCGCTGTGGGGCAGTACGTCAGGTTACAACAGTTCTGCGCAGGGGAGGCCTTGAATGAGGAAACCACGCAGATCGCCGAGCGCGCTATGGGCCACCGGTGCATCCATCGGGCCCTGGCCTAACATGGCCCCAACCGGTGGCGCCATAGCGCAACTCCTATTCCTCATTTATACATTGCTTGTCAGGAGGGCCAAACGGTGCCTACCGTTCACAAAAGCCGTCGAAATTTGACGGTCATCTGGGGGAAATGCCGGGCTAATATCAGGGAGGGAACAATGAGAAGGCTGTTCACAGCATGCGTAGCCGTGCTTCTTCCGGCTGCAATTGCGCATGCCAATGTCGTCACGGACTGGGACACGAAAGCCATGGATGTCATCCAGGGCAATGCACCGATACCACCGCCGCAGATCGGTCCAGCTGGAGGTGAGCGCATCGCGACAATTATGCACCTTGCGGTGTTCGGGGCGGTCAACGCTATCGATCCGCATTACCAACCATATCATGGTCAAACGCCTTCCAAGGGCATGCATCAAAGATGCATCACAAGAAGCTGCGGCGACTTCAGCCGCTGCAACCGTGTTGATCAAAATGCTGCCCGAGAAAGCGGCGAAGATCTCTCAAGAGCGGGATGCATATCTCGCCCGCATACCGGACGGCGACGCCAAAGATCACGGTGTCAAGCTAGGTGAGGAAATGGCACTCAAGGCCATCGAATCCCGACTGGATGATGGCTATGGCGCGCCGAATGCGTTTCGACCTGTGACGCAGCCCGGTGTGTATACCGAGACCATGCTGACATATGGCTGGGATATTTCGACTATGCGCCCGTTCGCCATGACCAGCCCGTCGCAGTTCCGACCTCCACCGCCAATCGCCCTGAGCAGCGAGGAATGGGCGAAGAACTACAACGAGATGAAGGAGTATGGGGAGAAGGACAGCCCGAAGCGCACGCCGCGGCAGACGGAGGATGGTAAGTTCTGGTTGACGGTCTCGCCCGGATCGAACCAGCCGCTCGCTCGTCAGATCGTCATCAAGAAAAATATGTCCATCGTGGACAGCGCTCGCTTCATGGCACTGGTGACTATGGCGCAGATGGAAGCCGCAATCGCCGTCTTTGATGCCAAGTACCACTACACCTTCTGGCGCCCGATCACCGCCATCCGCAACGGTGACATCGACGGCAACCCAGCGACGGAACGGGTCGCCACGTGGCAACCGATTGCACTCACACCGATGCATCCTGAATACCCATGCGCCCATTGCATCATCACTGGGGCGATGGCCGGTGCGATCGCGGCGATTCTCGGCACAGACGAAATCCCGGAATCCGAATTAACCTCCCCTACGGCCCCGGGGGTAACCCACCGCTACACCAACCTTCATGCTTTCAACAACGAGGTGTCGGATGCGCGCATCTGGGCTGGCTTCCACTGGCGGTTTTCGACCGAGGTGGGCAAGGACATGGGCTGGAAAATCGGTGCATACACCGTGCAGACCTGTATGCAGCCGCTGAAGGTTGCCGGGAAGTGAGGTGGTTAGGGCTACAGCCAGTTCCGTGGCGGCCTGGCGCTCGACGGTTTCGCGTCGCTTCTCGGGCTAGTGGAGGCTCGACGGCGGTTCCATGGTGTTGTTGCAGGTGTCTGCGCGCAATCCCAGAAGCCCGGCGACGCGCTAACCGCTTTATGTCCCTGCGGCCACATAGCCGGTTTGCAGCGATCTGGTTAGCTTTGGTTCATGACTTGGTGGTTTTTTGGCTGAGACCGAATAGGGGCTTGCGCGCGGCGAATTTGGGTTGAAATGGTCGACGACGGCAATTTGCATCGAGTTCATGCGCAAATGCTCTCAGACCTCAGCGGTGCTGCGAACGTTGCGCTGGGACGCATCGGCGACGCGCTAGGCCTGTACAAGGCCGTGCATGAGCCTGGGACCGATGGCGACCCGGCAGGTGCAGCGGCTCATGTCCGGCAATCATTAAGCCCGACGGCTCGTGGATGAGCATCGAGCCGATGGCGCGCGACAAGCTCGAAGACAATTTGAACTCGGTCGAACGCATCTACTACGCCGGTTCGGCCATCGGGTGCGTGCCGACCTCGCCGTCACAGGAAGTGGGCGCCGCCCTCGGCGCACACGCTGGCAGGCCCAGTTGCGCGAGGTCATCACGGCTGGTGGCTTCCGCAATGTCGCGCGCGCCGCTGAGACGCCGTGCAACATGATCATCGAAGCACAACCGCAATCCGGCGAGGTTCCAACCTGCCTCGGCCAAGCAATGGCGGGGAACGAATGACAGCTTCCCACCCGTTTCGGTCAGTCGCCTGTCTCGCGCCCAGCGACGGCTTGATGTCAGAAGCGGTTCTCGGGCCGGAGCCGACACAGGGCGGCCTGGTATGCCACACAGCTCACCCAAGCCGCACCCGATGCTTCAGCCGGTTGCGCCATCGGCGCTGCCGTAGCGGATGCTGAGCACCTCGATCTGCTCGACGCCGGCCGGTGCCCGAAGTTCGACAACGTCGCCCTCATGCGCCTTGATCAGGGCGCGGGCGATCGGGGATATCCAGCTGACCTGGCCGCGGGCGAAATCGGCTTCGTCGACGCCGACGATCGTGATCGTGGTTTCGCTCCCATCCTCGGCGGCGTAGGTGACGGTCGCGCCGAAAAACACTTGGTCGCGCCGTTTTTGCTGCTTCGGGTCGACCACCTCGGCGCTTTCCAGCCGCTTTGTCAGGAAGCGGATGCGCCGGTCGATTTCGCGCAGGCGGCGCTTGCCGTAGATATAGTCGCCATTTTCCGAGCGGTCGCCGTTGCCGGCCGCCCAGGCCACGGTTTCCACCACTTTCGGCCGCTCCACCCGCAATAGCTCGTGCAATTCGTCCTGTAGATGACGGTGGCCGTGCGGGGTCATGTAGTTTTTGAAGCCGGCCGGAGCGGCGGTCGGCTCGTCGGGCAGGTCGGCCTCGTCATCCGATTCCTTGACGAAGGCTTTGCTCATCGGACCAAAATCTCCTCCCGCCAGGGGGCAATCTCCCACCTGTCATAGACGCGGCTTAGAGCAGTCGAGCCGCATTACCCGAACGACAACGGAATGGTGCTCGATCCCGGCCATATCATCAACGTCGAATTGCCCGAGTTGGCCGCCGCCGGCCGCTTATTGATCCAGGTCGAGGAGCCGGAACGCGTTGCCTGCGCCGTCGGTGGGCATCTGCGCAAGGATCGAGCAGGCTGAAGGGCTGGTCCGGGAATGAGGTCCGGTGCGATCCGGCGATCCCGGCCCGGATCGGCCACCGCGCGCCCCGCCGCAGCCCGGACCTGCCAGGATCGTTACAAGAACCGTGCCAAGCGGGCGGCTTGCCGGTCGCGCGCGCAGGGTTTTAGGATGGTCCATCGAGCGCAGAGGAGGAACGGCGATGCCACATTTGACCACCGACGACGGCGTCCGCCTCTATTACGAGGAGAGCGGGTCTGGCGTACCGATCGTGCTCGTCCATGAATTCGCCGACGATGTGCGCGGCTACGAGCCGCAGGTGCGCTATTTCGGCCGGCGCTATCGCTGCATCGCCTTTAACGCCCGCGGCTATCCGCCCTCCGACGTGCCGGAGGATCCGGCGCGCTATTCGCAGGAGCGCGCCCGCGACGATATCCACGCCGTGCTCGACGGCCTCGGCATCGAGAAGGCGCATGTCGTCGGCATTTCGATGGGCGGCTTTGCGGTATTGCATTTCGGCTTTGCCTATCCCGAGCGCGCCTTGTCGCTGGTGGTGGCCGGCTGCGGCTATGGCGCCGAGCGCGGCAAGCGCCAGCAGTTCCATGATGAAACCGCCAAGACCATAGAGTTGATCGCCAATGCCGGCATGCCGGTCGCCTCGAAGACCTACGCGATCGGCCCGACCCGGGTGCAGTTCCAGAACAAGGACCCGCGCGGCTGGGCCGAGTTCGCTGCCCACCTCGCCGAGCATTCGACCCTAGGGTCCGCGAACACGATGCGCGGCGTCCAGGCGCGCCGGCCCTCGCTCTACGATTTGACCGACGCAGATGCGCGCGCTCGAAGTGCCGACTCTCGATCATGACCGGCGACGAGGACGACCCCTGCCTCGAGCCCGGCCTGTTGATGAAGCGGACGATCCCTTCGGCGGCGCTGATCGTCTTTCCGAACACCGGCCATGGGCTCAACCTCGAAGAGCCCGATCTCTTCAACCGCACCCTCGACGAATTCTTCCACCAGGTCGAGTGCCAGCGCTGGCCGCGCCGCGATCCGCGCTCACAGACCGGCTCGATCCTCGGCGTGCGGTAGCGTTGGCGATACGCGAACCTGAATTCACCCTCGGCATCGAGGAGGAATATTTCCTCGTCGACCTCGGGACGCGCGATGTCGTCGGCGACCCGCCGGCGGCGATGCTGACGGAATGCGAGGCGCTGCTCGCAGGGCAGGTCAGCCCCGAATTCCTGCGCTCGCAGATTGAAATCGGGACCCGGGTGTGCATGAGCCTCGGCGAGGCGCGTGCCGAATTGCACCGGCTGCGGGGGACGGTCGCCGGGGTCGCGGCGAAATACGGCATGGCGCCGGTCGCCGCGGGCACCCACCCGTTCGCCCGGTGGGGCGCGCAAAAGACCACCGAGCGCCGCCGCTATGCCGATCTGCACAACGATCTGCAGGGTGTCGGGCGGCGGCTTCAAATCTGCGGGCTGCACGTCCATATCGGCATCCCCGACAATGAGCTCCGCATCGACCTCTTGAGCCAGGCGTCCTATTTCCTGCCGCATCTGTTGGCCTTGTCGACCTCCTCGCCATTCTGGGAGGGCGAGAATACCGGTCTCAAATCCTATCGCCTGGCGGTCTTCGACGAGATGCCGCGCACCGGCACGCCCGAGCGTTTCGCAAGCTGGGGCGAGTACCGCCGCCATATCGACATCCTGACCGCCGCCGGGCTGATCGAGGATGCGACCAAATTGTGGTGGGACCTGCGGCCGAGCGAGCGCTTTCCGACCCTCGAAATGCGCATCACCGACAGCTGCACGACGTTGGAGGATTCGCTGTCGATCGCGGCATTGTTCCGCTGTCTGTTGCGCATGCTGTGGCGGCTGAAGCGTGAGAACCAGCGCTGGCGGATCTATGCCCGCATGCTGATCGACGAGAACCGCTGGCGGGCGCAGCGCTACGGCACCGATCGGGGTCTGGTCGATTTCGGCCGCGGCGCAATCCTCCCCTATGCCGAGCTGCTCGACGAGATGCTCGCCCTCGTCGACCAGGATGCGCGTCATTTCGGCTGCCTCGACGAGGTCTCGCACGCTCGCGATATCGTCTCCCGCGGCACCAGCGCGCATCGCCAGATCGCCGTCTTCGAAGCGGCCCAGGCCGCCGGCGCCACCCGCAAGCAAGCGCTCGCCGCCGTCGTCGACTGGCTGATCGCCGAGACCGCGGCTGGCTCGAGCTAGGACCGGCCGAGTGAAGCTGGGCCGATATACCAAATCCACAGCACCGTTACACTAGTCGTAACAAATACTCTGAACAATTCCGTCAAATCGTCAGCGGAAAGCGGCAACGATCGAGGCGACGCTGCGGGTTATACAGCGCTACCTTTCTTTCGCCGTGCGCCGGGCGAGCTGCCCGACCCCACATCGAGCCCGCTTTTCGCGACAGGGCAGGTCGCGACCCGGCGCGGCAATCGAAGGTGCCGACGATCGACACACCCTTGTCTGGCAAGCAGATCGGGCGTGCCATCCGCTGGTTGCGGCAGGGGTTGCGCTGCCGCCTTTCGTTGCGCGATCATTGATGCGCCGGGCGAAGTGAGGCAACATCGATATAAGTCAGCGATGTTGACCGGCTGAAGCCCAGCCGGGGAGCCGTGGGAATCGAATAGATGGGTAAGCCGACCGGTTTTCTCGAATACGAGCGGCACGACCGTCCTTACGAGAAGGCCGATCTCCGCCGCCGCAGCTGGAAGGAGTTCGTCAAGCCGCTCTCCGACCCGGAGAACCTCAACCAGGCGGCGCGCTGCATGGATTGCGGCATCCCGTTCTGCCACGACGGCTGCCCGGTCAACAATCTGATCCCTGACTGGAATAATCTCGTCTACCGCGACCAGTGGCAGGCGGCGCTCCGGGTGCTGCACTCGACCAATAATTTTCCGGAATTCACCGGCCGCATCTGCCCCGCACCCTGCGAGGCGGCCTGCACCCTCAACATCGACGACAACCCGGTCACGATCAAGACGATCGAATGCGCGATCGTCGACCGCGGCTGGCGGGAAGGCTGGATCGAGCCGCTGGCGCCGGCGCGGCGGACCGGCAAGCGGGTCGCCGTGATCGGCTCGGGCCCGGCGGGCATGTCCTGCGCACAGCAATTGGCGCGCGCCGGGCACGCCGTGACCTTGTTCGAAAAGAGCGACCGGATCGGCGGCCTTTTGCGCTACGGCATCCCCGATTTCAAGATGGAAAAATCGCTGATTGACCGCCGCGTCGCGCAGATGACGGCCGAGGGGGTGGAGTTCCGCGCCGGGGTCGAAATCGGGGTCGATCTCGACACGGCCTCGCTCATTGAAGAGTTCGACGCCGTAGCGATGACCGGCGGCGCCGAGGCGCCGCGCGACCTCGAGGTGCCGGGCCGCGCGCTCGACGGCATCCATTTTGCGATGGATTTCCTGCCGCAGCAGAATAAGCGCAACGCCGGCGACAGCGAGGACCGCGCGGCACCGCACGGAACCATCACCGCCGCAGGCAAGCACGTCGTCGTGATCGGCGGCGGCGACACCGGCTCGGACTGCATCGGCACCTCGGTGCGCCAGGGTGCCGCCTCGATCACCCAGCTCGAAATTCTGCCGAAGCCGCCGGACCGGGAGAATAAACCGCTCGTCTGGCCCGACTGGCCGCTGAAATTGCGCACCTCGTCTTCGCAGGAAGAAGGCTGCGAGCGCGACTGGGCGGTATTGACTAGGCGCGCGATCGGCGGCAACGGCCAGGTCGAGGCGCTCGAATGCGTCCGCGTCGAATGGCAGAGGAGCCCGGACGGCCGCTTCGCAATGCAGGAAGTGCCGGACAGCGGCTTTGCCTTGAAGGCCGATCTGGTGCTGCTGGCGATGGGGTTCTTGGGGCCGCGCCGGCCGGGAATGGTCGAGCAGTCGGGCGTCGCGCTCGACCCTCGCGGCAATGTCGGCGCCAACACCGTCGACTACCAAACCTCGGTCGCCAAGATCTTCGCCGCCGGCGACATGCGGCGCGGCCAGTCGCTCGTCGTCTGGGCGATCCGCGAAGGCCGCCAATGCGCCCGCGCCATCGACGAGTTCCTGATGGGGTCGAGCCTCTTGCCGCGGTAAACTCGGCTGATCACCTCCCCGCCCTCACGCGGGGATGGCCGTCAAATGCCCGCGGGCGTTGCTGGTCGCACGTCGTCAGCGCAGTTCGTGACCACGCCGTTGCAAAAGAAGATGCGCCTCAGATGTTTTCCGCATCGCGGGCCCATCCTGCGTCATCGATCGGGCCGATGATGTCGCCGCAAATCCTGATGGTTCCGGCCAAGCGCCGGAAGAGGTCGACGTCTTCCTCCGCGATCGGCACCAGCCTGGCGACAGGCTTTCCCCGTTTTGTGATGACGATCGGCCGCCGCTGGCGCGCCACCTCGTCCGTCAGGCGCAGGCAGCTGGCCTTGAACGTCGCGGCCGGCACGTGTCGCATAGCTCTTCATGATGTTCGGTCCATGGTCACAAGTACATGGTCATATAAGCCCGACGCGCGCTCCGCACAATTTGCAGCGGCGCGTCGCGCCAGAGTTCGCCGGTCGGCCGGCCGTATTTTCTTTCCTGGCCTCGCGGCGGTTGCATGGGCGCGCGGAACCCTCTAAAACCCGCGCCGTCCTTGGCGGCGGGGCGTGGCTCAGCCTGGTAGAGCGCCTGCTTTGGGAGCAGGATGTCGGAGGTTCGAATCCTCTCGCCCCGACCAGCGCCCGAACAGTGCCAAAGCGGCATCGGCGGCGCTGCCCGCAGCGAGGTGAGGGATTGATGGCACGGGCGCGGATCTTCAAGCCGGCAAAGACGGCAATGCAGTCGGGGCGAGCGCAGACCCGGAAATGGGTCCTCGAATACGAGCCGGCGACCGGCCGCACACCCGATCCCTTGATGGGTTGGTTGAGCGGGCAGGACACGCTGAACCAGGTGCAGCTGCGCTTCGACACGCGCGACGAAGCCGTCGCCTTTGCCGAAAAGCTCGGGCTCGACTATACGGTCATCGGGCCGCAATCGGCGGCCGAGAAACCGAAGAGCTATGCCGACAATTTCCGCTACGACCGCGTCCGCGCCTGATCCTGTCGCCACAGCCGATTGCCGATCAGGCGAGGTGCCGTCGGCTGATCACGACCCCGTAGCTCAGCTGGATAGAGCACTCGCCTTCTAAGCGAGTGGTCGCAGGTTCGAGTCCTGCCGGGGTCGCCACTCTCTTGATCATCGATTTGGTTCCAAGCCCAATTCGAAGCTGTCGGCGCCACCACCAAAGATCAGGTGGAGGCCACCTCCTGCAGATCGGGGCATCGCTGCGCTGCGGTCGAGCCCGCTGGCGTGGGTCCCGGCGAGCCAGGCCGCGCGCGACCCGTATCGGGGGCCGGGCATGTTCCACCGGTTCCTCCGCTCGCCATCGGGCAGCGGAGCGCACGCGCCCGAGGAGTGCCGACCGGCGCCCGGACACGGTGACGGTAGGACGGCGCCCATGCCGGGTACTCCTGCTGTCCGGCTCGTGATATCTGTCGCTCTCGACGGAGCGCCCGCTGACGGGAACGCGCGAAAGACGAGTGGGAGGGTGAGCCGGCATGACGATGCACTTGCGCACCATGGCCGCCGCGGGCGGTCTCTTGATCGCGATGTCGGCCACCGGGCCGGCACAGGCGCAAAAATCGGGTGGCATTCTGCGGCTCCAGCATTTCGACAGCCCGGCCAGCATGTCGATCCTCGAGGAATCGACGCGGGCTACCGAACAACCGATGATGGGGGTGTTCAACAATCTTGTATTGTACGATCAGCACGTTGCGCAGAACAGCCTGCAATCGATAGTTCCCGATCTGGCAACCAAATGGGAGTGGAGCGAGGACGGCAAGGAGCTGACCTTCCCGCTGCGCCAGGGGGTCAAATGGCACGACGGCAAGCCGTTTACCGCGGCCGACGTCAAATGCACCTGGGATCTCTTGATGGGCAAAGGAAGCGACAAACTGCGCATCAACCCGCGCAAATCCTGGTACAGCAATGTCGTCGAGGTGACGGCCCGCGGCGACTACGAGGTCACCTTCCACCTGAAGCAGCCGCAGCCGGCGCTACTGGCGCTGCTGGCCTCCGGGTGGTCGCCCATTTATCCGTGCCATGTCCCGGCGCGGGAGATGCGTCAGCATCCGGTCGGCACCGGACCGTTCAAATTCGTCGAATTCGAGCCGAACCAATACATCAAGGTGACAAGAAACCCGGATTACTGGAAGAAGGACAGACCCTACCTCGACGGCGTCGAATACACGATCATGCGCGAAACCGGGCCGCGCAACCTGGCCTTCTTCGCCGGCAAGTTCGATGCCATACCGCTGGGCGTAACAATCCCGACCCTGAAGGACTTCAAGGAGCAGGCGCCCAAGGCGATTTGCCAGGTGAACGTCGGCAACGTACCGCGCACGATGCTGATCAACCTGCACAAGCCGCCCTTTGACAATCCGGAATTGCGCCGCGCCATGGTCCTGGCGCTCGACCGTAAGGCATTTGTCGACATTATGAACGAGGGCGTGGGTAATCTCGGCTCATTAATGCTGCCGCCACCCGATGGTGTCTGGGGTATGCCGCCGGAGGTGCTGAAGACACTAACTGGTTATGGCGGCGACGTTGCCAAGAACCGCGCCGAGGCCCGCACGATCATGGAAAAGCTCGGCTATGGACCGGACAAGCGACTTGCCATCAAGATATCGACGCGCAACTTTCCCGCCTGGCGCGATCCGGCGGTAATCCTGGCCTCGCAACTGAAGGAAATCTATATCGACGGAGAGCTAGAATTTGTCGATACAGCGCTTTGGTACGCCAAGATGGCGCGCAAGGACTTCACGGTCGGAGCGGTGCCGATCGAGAGTGGCGTCGATGACCCGGACCAGATGTTCTACGAGAATTTCTACACCGGAGCGGAGCGCAACTATGCCGGCTACAGCGATCCGGAATTCGACAAGCTGGTCGATCAGCAATCGGTGCAGTCCGATCCGGAAAAGCGCAAACAGATCGTTTGGCAGGCCGAGCGCAAATTGGCGGAAGCCGCGTTCCGGCCGGTGATCTACTATCCGGCCGGAGCATCCTGTCGGCAGCCCTGGGTCAAGGGATGGACCCGCATGACCAACAGCATCTACAACGAATGGCGGTTCGAAGACGTCTGGCTCGACAAATAGCGCACGGACCCGCCATTCAGGGAGGACCGGCAATGACGCGGAGCTGGCAGATTTTGGCGGTGGCCGGCGCGGTGTTCGGGATGATGTGCTGCGGGCAGGTGGCCGTCGCGCAAAAAGCCGGCGGCACGCTGAGGATCTCGTTTTTCGACAACCCGGCCAGCATGTCGCTGCTCGAAGAAGCGACGGGTGCGGCGCTGCGGCCGATGATGGGCGTGTTCAACAACCTCGTCATGTACGACCAGCATGTGGCGCAGAACAGCCCAGCCTCGATCGTCCCGGATCTGGCGACGAGCTGGTCGTGGAGCGAGGATGGCAAGGAATTGACCTTCCCGTTGCGCCAGGGGGTCAAATGGCACGACGGCAAGCCCTTCACCGCGGCCGATGTCAAATGCACCTGGGACCTCTTGATGGGCGTCGGCAGCGAAAAGCTCCGCGTCAACCCGCGCAAGACCTGGTACTCGAACCTCGACCGGGTAACGACCAGCGGCGACTATGAGGTTATCTTCCACCTGAAGCGGCCGCAGCCGGCGCTGCTGTCGCTGTTGGCGTCCGGGTGGTCGCCAGTCTATCCCTGCCATGTGCCACCCGCCGAGATGCGGCGGCGTCCGATCGGCACCGGCCCGTTCAAATTCGTCGAGTTCAAACCCAATGAGGTAGTCCGCACCGCGCGAAATCCGGACTACTGGAAGCCCGGCCGGCCCTATCTCGACGCCATCGAGTGGTCGATCATCAAGGATATCGCGACCCGCAACCTGACTTTCATCGCCGGCAAATTCGACATTTCATCGCCCTACGGCACGACGGTCCCGCTCCTGGCAGACGTCAAGAGTCAGGCGCCGCAGGCGGTCTGCGAGATGACCGCGACCAACGTCAGCCGCAACCTGATCCTGAACCGGGACAAGCCGCCCTTCGACAACCCCGAGCTGCGCCGGGCGGTGGCGCTCAGCCTCGACCGCAAGGCCTTTATCGACATCATCACGCAAGGCAAGGGCGACATCGGCGCCACCATGCTGCCGCCGCCCGAGGGGTTGTGGGGGATGCCGCCGGAGATGCTTGCGACATTGCCGGGCTATGACCCCGATATCGCCAAGAACCGCGCCGAAGCCAGAAAGATCATGGAGAAGCTCGGCTATGGGCCCGGCAACCGGCTTTCCGTCACGCTCTCCTCGCGCAACATCCCAGCCTACCGCGATCCGGCGGTGATCCTGATCGACCAGCTGAAGGAGATCTACATCGATGCGGTGCTCGAGCCGGTCGAGACCCCCAACTGGTTCCCCAAGATCTACCGCAAGGACTACACGATCGCGATCAACGGCACCGAGAGCGGCGTCGACGACCCGGACCAGCAATTCTACGAAAACTTCGTGTGCGGTGCGGTGCGGAACTACACCGGCTACTGCAACGCCGAGGTCGACAAGCTGATCGACCGGCAATCGGCCGAGGCCGACGTGGAAAAGCGCAAGCGGCTGGTCTGGGAGATCGAGCGGCGGTTGGCCGAGGAGGGTGCGCGGCCGATCATCTTCTACCCGCGCGGCGGCACCTGCATGCAGCCCTATGTGAAAGGGCTGACCACGATGGTCAACAGCATCTACAACGGCTACCGCATGGAGGACGTCTGGCTCGACAAATGACCTGACGCGGACGGGAGGAGAAGCAACATGGCGGAAGGGCGTTGGCGTTCAACTATGCTGGGCGGGCTGCTGCTGGCGGCAGCGGCGATCTCGCCGGCATTTGCGCAGAAATCGGGCGGCATCCTGCAGATGCCCGACTTCGCGAGCCCGGCGTCGATGTCGATCCACGAGGAATCGACCCGCTTTGCTGTGACCCCGGCCATGGCCGTGTTCAACAATCTGGTGATCTTCGACCAGGAGGTTCCACGGAACACGTTCGACACGATCCGACCGGAGCTGGCCGAATCATGGTCGTGGAGCGCCGGCGGCACAGCTCTCGCCTTCCGGCTGCGCCAGGGCGTCAAATGGCACGACGGTCAGCCGTTCACCGCGCGCGACGTGAAGTGCACCTGGGATATGCTGGCCGGCAAAAGCAGCGAAAAGCTGCGTATCAACCCGCGCAAATCCTGGTACCGCAATCTCGACGAAGTGACGGTCCAGGGGGATTACCAGGTGACCTTCCGGCTGAAGCAGCCGCAGCCTTCGCTCTTGGCGCTGCTCGCCTCCGGCGCCTCGCCGGTCTATCCGTGCCATGCCTCGCCGGCGCAGATGCGGCAGCACCCGATTGGCACCGGCCCGTTCAAATTTGTCGAATACAAGCCCAACGAATCGATCAAACTGACGAAGAATGCGGACTACTGGAAGAAGGACCGGCCCTATCTCGACGGCATCGAATATTCGATCATCCCGAACCCGGCGACGCAAATGCTGGCCTTTGCCGCGGGCAAGTTCGATATGAGCTTTCCTTACGGGGTGTCGATCCCGCTGCTCAAAGATGTGCAACGCCAGGCGCCGCAGGCGAGTTGCGATCTCACGCTCGACAACGGCAGCCGGACAATGATCGTCAACCGCAGCAAGCCGCCCTTCGATAATCCCGATTTGCGTCGGGCGATGTCGCTGGCGCTCGACCGCAGGGCCTTCATCGATATCCTGACCGAGGGTAAGGGTGTGCTCGGCGGGGCAATGCTGCCGCCGCCTGAAGGTGTCTGGGGCATGCCGGCCGAGATGCTAACGACGTTGCCGGGCTACGACCCGGACGTGCAGAAACGGCGCGACGAGGCGCGCGCAATCATGAAGGACCTCGGCTACGGGCCGGACAACCGGCTTCAGGTCGCGGTGACCACCCGCAACATCCCCGGCTATCGCGATCCGGCGGTGATCCTGATCGACCAACTTAAGGACATCTACATCGACGGTCAGCTCGACGCCGTCGACACCGCGGTTTATTTTCCGAAGCTCTTCCGTAAGGACTACACGGTCGGGCTTGCCATCACCGAGACAGCGCTCGATGATCCGGACCAGATGTTCTTCGAAAATTACGTCTGCGGTGCCGAGCGCAACTACACCGGCTACTGCAATCCGGAATTTGATCGTCTCGCCGCCCGGCAATCGGCCGAAGGCAACGTTGAAAAGCGCCGACAACTCGTCTGGCAGGCCGAGCGGATGCTGGCGCAGGACGTGGCGCGGCCGATCATCTTCTACACCCGCGCCGGCACCTGCTGGATGCCGCAGGTCAAGGGCTTGACCCTGATGGTCAACAGCCTGTTCAACGGCTGGCGCATGGAGGACGTCTGGCTCGACAAATGACCTGACGCGGACGGGAGGAGAAGCAACATGGCGGAAGGGCGTTGGCGTTCAACTATGCTGGGCGGGCTGCTGCTGGCGGCAGCGGTGATCTCGCCGGCATTTGCGCAGAAATCGGGCGGCATCCTGCAGATGCTCGATTTCGCCAGCCCGGCGTCGATGTCGATCCACGAGGAATCGACGATCACCGCCGGCATTCCGATGATGGGGGTATTCAACAACCTGGTCGTCTTCGACCAGCACGTGCCGCAAAACAGCCTCAACTCGATCGTGCCGGATCTGGCGACCGACTGGTCCTGGGACGAGGACGGGACGGCGCTGACCTTTCATCTGCGGCAGGGCGTCAAATGGCATGACGGCAAGCCATTTACTGCGGCCGACGTCAAATGCACCTGGGACAGGCTGCGCGGGGTGGATGCCGACAAATTCCGCATCAATCCGCGTAAGGCGTGGTATCGCAACGTCGAGAACATCACGACCAACGGCGAGCATCAGGTCACCTTCCATCTGGCGAGGCCGCAGCCCTTCCTAATCGCGCTGCTCGCCTCGGGCCAATCGCCGGTCTATCCCTGTCATGTATCGACGGCGCAGATGCGTCAGCACCCGATCGGCACCGGCCCGTTCAAATTCGTCGAATACAAACCGAACGAGCGTATCCGGGTGACTCGCAACCCGGATTATTGGAAGCCGGGGCGACCCTACCTCGACGGCATCGAGTACACGATTATCGCCAGCCCGGCGACGCAGCTCCTGGCCTTCGCCGCCGGCAAGCTCGACTTCACCTTCGCGACGATCCCGCTGCTGAAGGATGTGAAGAGCCAGGCGCCGCAGGCGGTGTGCGACGTTGTCATGGACAACAACAGCCGCGACCTCCTGATCAACCGCGCCGTACCGCCTTTCGACAACCACGAATTGCGGCGTGCGCTGGCGCTGTCGCTCGACCGCCAGGCCTTCATCGACATCCTTGCCCAGGGGCAGGGTGCGGTCGGTGGCGCGCTGCTGCCGCCGCCCGATGGTGTGTGGGGCATGACGCCCGAGGTCCTGCACACACTGCCCGGTTACGGCGCCGATGTCGCCTCGAGCCGCGAGGAAGGCCGCGCCATCATGCGCAAGCTCGGCTACGGACCGGAGAACCGGCTGGCGGTCAAGCTGTCGACCCGCAACGTCCCGGGTTATCGCGATGCCGCAGTCGTCGCGATCTCGCAGTTGCGCGAGGTCTACATCGATGCCGAGCTCGATCTGGTCGACACGGCCAACTGGTTCCCGCGCGTCATGCGCAAGGATTACAAGCTCGGCGTCGACGTCAGCACCGGCGGCCTCGACGAGCCCGACCAGAAATTCTACGAGAACTACGTCTGCGGCGCGGAGCGCAACCTGACCGGCTATTGCGACCGCGAGACCGACAAGCTGATCGACGCCCAATCGATGGAGGCAGATCCACAGAAACGTCGGCAGCTGGTCTGGGAGGTGGAGCGCAGGCTGGCGGAGGATGCGTCCCGGCCGGTGCTGCTGTATTCTCGTTTTGCCACCTGCATGCAGCCGCGCCTCAAGGGGCTGACGACGATGACCAACAGCCGATTTAACGGCTGGCGCATGGAAGACGTGTGGCTCGATAAATAATCGTGGGGGCAGCACGAAAGATTAACACCGGGAGGCAAGAAAATGGCACTCAGGCTTCGAACCGCTGCGGTGGCGGGCGCGGTCCTTTTTTCGATAGCCGGCGGCAACATGGCCTGCGCCCAGAAGGCCGGCGGGATTCTGCGGACTTACGATCCCGACAGCCCCGGGGGATTGTCGATCATGGAGGAAGCGACGGTCTTCGCGAGAGGACCGATGATGGGTGTGTTCAACAACCTTATCATGTTCGACCAGCACGTGCCGCAGAACAGCCTGCAATCTATCCTCCCCGATCTGGCGACGAGTTGGGCATGGAGCGAGGACGGGAGGGAACTGACCTTCCAGCTCCGCCAGGGCGTCAAATTTCATGACGGCAAGCCGTTTACCGCCGCGGACGTCAAGTGCACCTGGGATCTGCGGATGGATCTGGCGCCCGAGAAATTGCGAATCAACCCGGGCAAGTCTGCATTCTACAACCTCGCCGAGGTGACGACCGAAGGCGATTGGGAGGTCACCTTTCATTTGAAGCGGCCGCAGCCCGCCTTCCCGATGCTGATCGCTGCCGATTTCTCGGGAATCTATCCGTGCCACGTGTCACCGGGCCAGATGCGCCAGCATCCGATCGGCACAGGTCCCTTCAAGTTTGTCGAATACCGGCCCAACCAGGACATCAAAGTGGTGCGCAACCCGGATTACTGGAAACCGGGCCGGCCCTATCTCGACGGCATCGAATATACGATCATCAAGGACCTCGCGACGGCCAATTTGGCCTTCATCGCCGGCAAGTTGGACATCACCTTTCCGTTGGCGGGGCTGACGATCCCGCTGATGAAGAATATTGAGAGCCAGATGCCGCAGGCGGTCTGCGAGTTGAACTCGGGCGAAGGCATCAATCGGCACCTGCTCGTCAACTATCACAAGCCGCCTTTCGACAACCCGGAGTTCCGGCGCGCGATGGCGCTCAGCATCGATCGCCAAGCCTTTGTTGACACGATCGCCCAGGGCGAGGGCAAGATCGGCGGGGTGCTGCAGCCGCCGCCCGACGGGCTGTGGGGAATGCCGCCGGGCGAAGTGACGAAACTGACAGGCTACGGCCCCGATCTGGAGAAGAGTCGGGCCGAGGGGCGGCAGATCATGCAGCAGCTCGGCTATGGCCCGGGCAAGCGTCTGGACATCAAGGTGACCACGCGCAACGTCCCGTTTTACCGCGACCCCGCGGTGCTGTTGATCGATCAGTTGAAGCATGTCTATATCGACGGCGAACTCGAAGAGGTCGATACGCCGCAATATTTTCCGAAGATCATCCGCAAGGACTTCGCGGTCGCGCTGAACCTGCAGACCAGCGGTCCCGACCCCGACCCGATCCTGAAGCTGTTCTACAGCTGCGGGGCGAGCGTCAACTGGGACGGCTACTGCAACCCCGAGGTGGACAAGCTGATTGACGGGCAATCGGCGGAAGCCGATCCCGCTCGCCGCAAACAGATTCTCTGGGAGATCGAGCGCAAGTTGGCGGCGGACGACGCCCGACCCATTCTCTTTTACGCCAAGGGCGCGACCTGCCGGCAGCCCTATGTCAAAGGCTTCACCCAGATGGCGAACAGCCTGTTCAATGGCTGGCGGATGGAAGACGTTTGGCTCGACAAATAACCAGGGGAAACGATGTGAAACGGCATCTTCACCTCTTTCTTGCCGCGGCGGCGGTTCTGACCGCGATGGCGGCGTCGGCCTCGGCGCAAAAATCGGGTGGCGTCCTGAGGATGCCGATGATCACCAGCCCGGCGAGCATGTCGATCCACGAGGAATCGACGATTGCAGCACTCGGTCCGATGATGGGGGTCTTCAACAACCTGGTCATGTTCGACCAGCACGTGCCGCAGAACAGTCTTGAGTCGATTGTCCCCGACCTCGCTTCGAGCTGGTCTTGGAGCGAGGACGGAAAGGAGCTGACCTTCAAACTGCGGCAGGGCGTGAAATGGCATGACGGCAAACCATTCACCGCCAAAGACGTCAAATGCACCTGGGATCTGATTACTGGCACTGCGGCGGAGAAATTTCGGGTCAATCCGCGCAAATCCTGGTACCGCAATCTGGAAGAAGTGACCGTCAGTGGCGACGATGCGGTCACGTTTCGTCTGAAGCGGCCGCAGGCTTCGTTTATCGCGCTCCTCGCCTCGGGCTGGTCGCCGGTCTATCCGTGCCACGTCCCGCCGCGTGACATGCGCAGCCATCCGATCGGCACCGGTCCGTTCAAATTTGTCGCGTTCAAGCCCAATGAATCGGTCAAGGTGGCCCGCAACCCGGATTACTGGAAGCCGGGGCGGCCTTATCTGGACGCGATCGAGTACACGTTGATGTCCACTCCTGCGACCGCGATCCTGGCCTTCGCGGCCGGCAAGTTCGATCGCGCCTGGCAGGGCATCATGTCGATCCCGCTGATGAAGCAGCTCAAGGATCAGGTGCCGAACGCGGAGTGCACGGTCGTGCCATGGAATATTCCGCGCCAAATGCTCGTCAACCGCAGCAAGCCGCCTTTCGACAACGCCGAACTGCGGCGAGCAATGGTGCTGGCGCTCGATCGCCGGGCCTTCATCGACATTCTGAGCGACGGGCAAGGCGAGATCGGCGGCGCCATGATGCCGCCGCCGGCGGGAAGCTGGGGCATGCCGCCCGAGGTCTTGCGGACCCTCCCCGGCTTTGGCTCCGACGTTGCCAAGAACCGCGCCGAGGCACGTGAGATCGTGAAGAAACTCGGCTACGGGCCGGACAAGCGGCTGTCGGTGACCCTGACGACGCGCAACGCCCCGGCTTATCGCGATCCGGCGGTGCTGCTTATCGACCAATTGAAGGAGATCTATATCGACGGAACCCTCAACGCGATCGACACGACGCAATGGTATCCGACAGTCATGCGCAAGGACTACACCGTCGGCCTGACCGTCAGCGAGAATGGGCTCGACGATCCCGATCAGCAATTCTACGAGAACTTCTCCTGCGGCGCCGAGCGAAACTACACCGGCTATTGCAGCGCCGAAGTCGACCAGCTGATCGACCAGCAATCGAGCGAGCCCGACCCGGCTAAGCGCAAACAGATCGTGTGGGAAATCGAGCGCAGGCTGGCGGAGGACGCGGCCCGTCCAGCGCTCTTCTATCCGATGTCGGCGGCGTGCTGGCAGCCATATTTCAAGGGCCACACGATGATGGTCAACGGCAATTACAACGGCTGGCGCATGGAAGACGTCTGGCTCGACAAATGAGGCCGACGTAAGCTAACGTTAAGCTCTAATCGGCCGGCGGCTACGGAGGAAACGAGAATGGCATTGAACCTGAATCTGCGTCTTCTCGCGGCGTCGGGCGCGTTGGCGCTGGCGGCGTCGGCGGCCGGACCGGCCCTGGCGCAGAAGCAGGGCGGCATCTTCAAGGTCCACCATTGGGACAGCCCGGCCGGCATGTCGATCCATGAGGAAGCGACCTACTCGGCCGTGGTGCCGATGATGGGCGTGTTCAACAATCTTGTCATGTACGACCAGCACGTCCCGCAGAACAGCCTGGGCTCGATCGTGCCGGATCTGGCGGAGAGCTGGTCGTCGAGCGAGGACGGCACAGAGCTGACGTTCAAGCTGCGCCAAGGGGTCAAATGGCACGACGGCCAGCCGTTCACCGCCGCCGATGTAAAATGCACCTTCGATCTCTTGCTCGGCACCGGGAAGGACAAGCTGCGCATCAACCCGCGCAAGGGCTGGTACCACAACGTCAAGGAGGTCGCCGCCAACGGCGATTTCGAGGCGGTCTTCCATCTCGGGCGGCCGCAGCCGGCGCTGATCGCGCTGCTCGCCTCAGGCTATTCGCCGATCTATCCCTGTCATGTGCCGGCGGCCGAGATGCGGCGCCATCCGATCGGCACCGGCCCGTTCAAATTCGTCGAATACAAGCAGAACGAGTACATCAAGGTCGCCCGCAACACCGATTACTGGAAGCCGGGCCGGCCCTATCTCGACGGCATCGAGTACACGATCATCCCGAACCGGTCGACCGCCCTTCTCACCTTTGAATCGGGCAAGCTCGACATGACCTGGCCCTTCGTCGTGACGGTGCCGCTCCTGAAAGAAGTCAAAAACCAGGCGCCGCAGGCGATCTGCGAGCTGAAGACCAACAACGCCAGTGATAATCTGATCGTCAATCGCGACAAGCCGCCCTTCGACAACGCCGATCTGCGCCGGGCGATGGCTTTGGCCCTGGACCGCAAGGCCTTCATCGACATCCTGACCGAGGGTCAAGGCAAGATCGGCGGCGCCATGCTGCCGCCGCCGACCGGGCTGTGGGGGATGCCGCCGGAGATGCTGGCGACGTTGCCGGGCTACGGCCCCGACGTACAGAAGAACCGTGCGGACGCGCGCCAGATCATGGAAAAGCTGGGCTACGGGCCGGACAAGCGGCTGGCGATCAAGGTTGCGACTCGCAACGTCGCCACCTACCGCGACCCAGCCGTGATCCTGATCGACCAATTGAAGGAGATCTACATCGACGGCGAGCTCGACCCTGTCGAAACGGCCAACTGGCACGCCAAGGTGACCCGCAAGGACTACGTGGTCGGCCTCAACGCCACCGGCAGCGGCGTCGACGATCCGGACCAGCAGTTCTACGAGAACTATGCGTGCGGCTCGGCCCGCAACTACACCGGCTACTGCAATCCGGCGCTCGACAAGGAATTCGACCGGCAATCGGCCGAAGGCGACCAGGAAAAGCGCAAAAAGCTGGTGTGGGATATCGACCGGAAGCTGCAGGAGGACGGCGCCCGGCCGATCATCCTCCACAACCTGGCTGCTACCTGCTGGCAGCCCTACGTCAAGGGCGTCACGATCATGGCCAACAGCATCTACAACGGCTGGCGCTTCGAGGACGTCTGGCTCGACCGCTAGGATCGATCACGCAGACGCGATCGACCGGCCGCGGCAAGGCGTGATAGCATGCGCGGGCAAGGGTGACGCCGCAGGCGAGGGAGGAAGACCGTGGGGTCCTATCTGGTGCGCCGCTTCGGCCTGATGCTCCTGACCCTGTTCGGGATCTCGGTGATCATCTTTGTGATGCTGCGGGTCGCGCCGGGGAACATCGCCGACATCCTGTTCGATGCCGCGGGCTTCGTCGACCCGACCGAGAAGGCCCGCATCATGAGCGATCTCGGCCTCGACAAGCCGTTGCCGGTGCAATATGCGAGCTGGATCGGCGGGCTGTTGCGCGGCGATCTCGGCTATTCCTATGTGTCCGATCGGCCGGCCCTGGCCGAGATCCTGCCGCGCATCCCGATCACCGCGCGCGTCGCCGGGCTGGCGCTGTCCTTCGCGGTGCTGATCGGCGTCCCGCTCGGGGTCGTCAGCGCCGTCAAGCAGAACACCCGCCTCGACTATCTGCTGCGCGTGCTCAGCCTCTCCGGGCTGTCGATGCCGGCCTTCTGGCTCGGCCTCCTGGTGCTGATGGCCTTTGTCACCTGGTTTGGCACGATCCCGATCTATAACGACGCGCCGAAGAGCCTGTGGGACGGCATCGTCATGTACAGCGTACCGGCGGCGGTGGTGGGCTTTCGCAGCTCGGCCTTGCTGATGCGGCTGACCCGCTCCTCGATGCTCGAGGTGCTGCGCCAGGACTATATCCGCACGGCGCGTTCCAAGGGCGCCTCGGAGAAAGTCGTCAACTATCATCACGCGCTGAAGAACGCGGTGTTACCGGTGGTGACCGTGATCGGTATCGAGGCCGCCTTTCTGATGGGCGGCCTGATCGTCACCGAGACCGTCTTCAATATTCCGGGTGTCGCCCGGTTCCTCGTCGAAGCCATTCGTTGGCGCGACTATCCGATCGTGCAGAACCTGATCATGTATATCGCGATCATCGTGGTTCTGGTGAATTTCACTATCGACATGCTGTACGCGGCGCTCGATCCGCGGATCAAATACGCGGATTAGGCCCGGCTCGAGAAATGAACTGTCCATCAGCAAGTAAAACGACGGCGACGGTAACGATGGCGTGCAGGGACACTGAACGGGAGAAAATGCCGTGAGCAGCATCGACTACCGTGCGGAGCTAGCCAAGGCCGGAGCGAATGTCGAGGGGAAGTGGAGTGCCATCCGCTTTTTCGCGCGCCGCTATCCGTTGGGCGCGGTCGGCGCCGTGATTATGGTGCTGTTCGTCTTCGCCGCGTTCTTTGCCCCGTTCATCACCGCCTACGACCCGCTGTCGACGAATTCGGCGCTGTCCCTGGCGCCGCCGAGCGCCGGGCATTGGCTCGGCTGCGACTTCATGGGGCGTGACGTCTACAGCCGGATCGTCTACGGCGCGCGTATCTCGCTCGCCGTCGGCATCGGCTCGACCCTGCTCGGCGGCAGCATCGGCATCCTGATCGGCCTGCTTTCCGGCTATCTCGGCGGCTGGGTCGACCTCGCCGCGCAGCGCCTGATCGACACCCTGCAGTCTCTGCCGCTCCTGGTCATGGCGCTCCTGATGGCGGCCTCGCTCGGCCCATCGCTGCGCAACACGATCCTCGCCATCTCGATCCCGCTGATCCCGTACTCGGCGCGGGTGGTGCGCGCCAACACGCTGTCGCTGCGCGAATTGCCCTTTGTCGAGTTGGCCAAGGCGATCGGGATGAGCGAGTTCCGCATCGCGTTGCGGCATATCCTGCCCAACACCCTGGCGCCGCTGATCGTGCTCGGCACGGCGCAGCTCGGCTCGACGATCCTGACCGAGGCTTCGCTCTCCTTCCTCGGCCTCGGCGTTCCGGAGCCGCATCCCTCCTGGGGCCGGATGCTGTCGGAATCGGCGGCGGAATACGTGCGCACCGCACCCTGGCTGGTGATCTTCCCCGGTGTCGCGATCAGCCTGGTCGTCTTCGGCACCAACCTCCTCGGCGACGCCATCCGCGACATTCTCGACCCGAGGCAGCGCAGCTGACCGCCCCGACACGACCGAGCGAGCCGCCGATGCCAGCCAATCCGGAGACGATCAGCGCACGCAAACCGGCCGCAGCCTATGCGATGACGAAGGCGGGCGAGGAAGCGGCTGCCGTGCTCGAGGTCAAGGGGCTGCAGACCTACCTCTTTACCCGCTCGGGCGTCGTCAAGGGCGTGGACGATTTGTCGTTCTCGCTGCAACGGGGTGAAACCCTGGCCGTGGTCGGCGAGTCCGGCTGCGGCAAGTCGATGACCGCGCTGTCGATCATGCGGCTCGTCCCCAACCCGCCGGGCAAGATCGTCGGTGGCACCATCAAGCTCGTGGGCAAGGATCTGCTGCTGCTCGACGAAGGCGAGATGCGCGACATTCGCGGCAACGACATCTCGATGATCTTTCAGGAGCCGATGACCTCGCTCAATCCGGTGCTGACGATCGGCCATCAGATCGCCGAGGCGTTGCGGCTGCACCAGGATCTGTCGAAGGCCGCCGCCGCCGAGAAGGCGGTGGATATGCTGCGGCTCGTGAAGATCCCCGAGCCGGCGCAGCGGGCACGCGAATACCCGCACCAGCTGTCGGGCGGCATGCGGCAGCGGGCGATGATCGCGATGGCGCTCGCCTGCAACCCGCAGGTGCTGATCGCCGACGAGCCTACGACCGCGCTCGACGTGACGATCCAGGCGCAGATCCTCGATCTGATCCTGGAATTGCAGCAGGAGCTCGGCACCGCGATCATCCTGATCACGCACAATCTGGGCGTCGTCGCCGAGACCGCGCAGCGCGTCATCGTCATGTATGCCGGCAAGAAGGTCGAGGAGGCCGATGTCGACTCGCTGTTCGCGCAGCCGCTCCACCCCTATACCCACGGCCTCCTGGCGTCGATCCCGCGGCTCGAAATCATGGCCGGCCGCACCGCCCGGTCGGCCGAGCGGCTGCAGGAAATTCCCGGCATGGTGCCGGCTCTGACCAATCTCCCGCCCGGCTGCACCTTCGCCCCGCGCTGCTCGTTCGCCGACGACCAGTGCCGTTCCAAATACCCGCCTTACGAGCAATTCCGTCCCGGGCACTGGGCGGCCTGCTGGCACTCCGAGCGGCTCTATGGAGGGCGCGATGGCTAGCGCGCTGGTCGAGGAGCTGGCGCCGGCGCAGAAGCCCGGGCGCAACCCCGCCCCGGTAATCGAGGTCGAGGGCCTCAAAAAGCATTTCCCGATCCGCAAGGGCCTGCTGCGCCGGGTGGCCGGCCATGTCTATGCCGTCGACGGCGTCGGCTTCTCGATCGCCGAGGGCGAGACCCTGGGCCTCGTCGGCGAGAGCGGCTGCGGCAAATCGACCGTCGCGCGCACCGTGATGCGGCTTATCGAGCCCACCGGCGGCTCGATCCGGCTCAACGGTCACGACATCACCCGGCTGGGCAAATCGGCGATGCGCCCGCATCGCCGGCAGATGCAGATCATCTTTCAGGACCCGTTTTCCTCGCTGAACCCGCGCATGTCGGCGGGCGACATCGTCGGCGAGCCGCTGAAGGTGCACGGCATCGCCAACGGCAAGGAAAAAGAAACCCGCGTCGCCGAACTGTTCGACCAGGTCGGCCTGCGCCGGCTGCAGATGCGCAGCTTCCCACACGAGTTCTCCGGCGGGCAGCGCCAGCGCATCTGCATCGCCCGCGCTTTGGCGCTCAACCCCGACTTGATCATCGGCGACGAGCCGGTGTCGGCGCTCGACGTGTCGATCCAGGCCCAGGTCATCAACCTGATGATGGATCTGCAGCGCGACAAGAACCTCTCCTATCTGTTCATCGCCCACGATCTCGCCGTGGTCGAGCACATCAGCCACCGCATCGCGGTCATGTATCTGGGCAAGATCGTCGAGCACGCCGACAAGGAAACCCTGTTCACCAATCCCCTCCATCCTTATACCGAGGCGCTGCTCGCGGCGGTGCCGGTGCCGAACCCGCGGATTAAGCGCCAGAAGCGGCTGTTGCAGGGCGACGTGCCGAGCCCGGTCAACCCGCCGCCCGGCTGCACCTTCCACACCCGCTGCCCCTATGCCGAGGCGCGCTGCAAGATCGATGTGCCGGCCTTGCGCGAGGTCAGCCTCGGCCACAAGGTCGCCTGCCACCTGCGCTAGGCGGCATTCGATCACATAGCCCGTCCAGCCTCTCGTGTGTCCCGGCTCAGCGCCAGAATTCGCGCGAGGCGATGCGGGCGCCATCGGCGAGGCTCGCGAGCTTGGCCCACACCACCCCCGGATCGACCGCGGCCTGGCCGACCCAGGTGCCGTAGCCGCAATCGCTGCCGGCGATGACGTTCTCGCGCCCGACGGCCCGAGCGTAGCGGCCGATCCGCTGTGCCACCAATTCCGGGTGCTCGATGAAATTGGTCTTCGATTCGATGACGCCGGGGATCAATACCTTGCCGTCGGGCAATTTCACCTCTTCGAAGACCGTCCACTCGTGCGCATGGCGCGGGTTGGCCGCCTCGAACGAGAGCCCGCTCGGCTTCGCCATAAAGACGGTCTCGACGATGTCGCGCAGCGGCACGTCGCAATGGTGCGGCCCCTCGTAATTGCCCCAGCACAGATGGAGGCGCATCCGGTCCGCCGGGATGTTGGCGAGGGCGTGGTTGAGCGCCTCGATGTGCAGCCGCGCCTTGCTGCTGAACCCTGCGAGATCGAGGTCGGCGTATTGGATATGCCGTCCCATGGCGAGGTCCGGGCAGTCGATTTGCAAGATCAGCCCGGCATTGGCGACGGTCTCGTATTCCGGGCGCATCGCCTCGGCGATGGCATAGAGATAGGCTTCATCGCTCGGGTAATGGCCGTTGTGAAAAAACAGCGAGATCACACCCGGCGAGGCGGCGCTGAGGAACGCCTCCGGCGCGTTCAACGGCGCGAGCGCCGCCTTCAGGTGGTCGACATCGGCCGCGGCCGCCCCGGGGTCGCGCACGCCGATCGGGCCGTCGCAGCCGGGGGTCCGACGCCGCGAGCGGCCGGGGTCGCCAAATACGCGCTGCGCGAATTCGGGAAAATCGACGAGATCCTGATAGACGAGCGGCCGGCTCTCGCCGCCGAAGCCTGCGAGCCGGTCTTTGACATAGGTGGCGTAGCTGGGCTTCGACATCTCGCCGTCGTTGACGATGTCGATGCCGGCCTCGACCTGCTTCGCAACGACCGCCGCCACCGCCGCAGCAATGCGCGCCGCGAGCGCCGCCGGATCGACCGGCACGCCCTCTTCCTTGGCGAACATCGCGCGCACCAGATCGGGCGGCCGCGGCAGGCTGCCGGTATGCGTTGTCAGAAAGCGCTCGGTGCTGCGTTTCATCGCCCCTCCGCAGTTAATGGAGCCGCGGCATGACCTTTTCGCACAGTAGTTGCAACGACCGGGTCATCGGCTCGGGCGCGATCAACGCGCCGAAATTCAATTCCGCCAGAATCCCGTTCAGCCCCAGCTCCTCGTTCAATTGCCGCAGCCGGTCGGAGACATATTCCGGCCCGCCGATGATGACCTTGTCGCGCCGCACCTCTTCGTAGGAGATCGTGCGGATGGCCACCGCCTCGGCCGCGCGGCGGCGGTTGGGGGCCCCTTCGAGCCGCGTGCTCAAGGTCCGATAGCCGAGCATGATGCTTTCTTCGGCTTCGTCGAGCGCCTTTTTGTCGGTGTCGGCGATGTGCAGGGTCAGGCGGAGATAAACCTCGCCTTCCCCCGGATGGCCGGCCTCCCTATAGGCTTGGCGATAGGCGGCGAGGTCGGGCGCCAGACCAGACAGCGAGCCGCTGCGGACGGCGACAAAGATCGGGTAGCCAGCTTCGCCGAGCGAGGGAAAAGTCTCCTCGCTGGCGGCGGCGACGCGGATCGGCGGAAACGGCTTCTGGAAGGGCTGCGGCACCGCCGAGGCGTTCTCGAAGTGCCAGTATTTCCCCTCGTAGGAGAAGCGCTCCTGCGACCACGCCCGCTTGACGATCTCCAAGGTTTCGAGAAACCGCTCGCGGCTTTCCGAATAGGGCACGCCATAGGCCATATAGCTGCGCGGGTTGCCGCTGCGCCCGACCCCGAACAGCAACCGGCCGTTGCTGATCTGGTCGACGGTCGCGGTCTCCTCGGCGAGGCGCAGCGGGTGGCACAGCGGCAACACCTGGACGCCGGTGCCGATCTTGATGCGCTTGGTGCGGGCGGCGATGGCGCTCGCCACCGTCATCGGCGCGCTCATCACCGAGCGGCGCGCCTGCTGGTGAATTTCGGCCAGCCAGATCGCGTCGAGACCCCAGCGGTCGGCGGCCTCGATCTGAGAAAGCGCCTCGGCGAACGCCGCCGCCTGAGTCTGTTCCGGCCGGCAATGAAATTCATGATAGACGCCGATTTCCATCTTCCGCTTCTCCAACCGCGCACTGCCCGTAGGACGGTAATTTTGTTCCGTTCATCAAGCAAATGCTCATTTCCGATCATGCCCATGCCATCACGGCATGAAAGGAGGTCCCGCAATTCCGATTGACGTCAGCCGCGGCCGGTGAGCGAAATCGTGCGGTCATGGAGCTGCGCAGCCTCCACTATTTCGTCCGCATCGCCGAGCTCGGCAGCATCACCCGCGCCGCGGCGCATCTGCAAATTGCCCAGCCGGCGCTAACGCGACACGTGCAGCGGCTCGAGGACGAGCTCGACACGCCGCTGTTCACACGTGCCAACCGTGGCGTGCGGCTGACCGAGGCCGGTCACAAACTGCTCGAAAACGCCCAGCGAATCCTGCGCGATGTCGAGCGCGCGGGCGACGAGATCCGCGCGCACAAGGCGCATCCCAGCGGCAAAATCATCCTCGGCGTGACGCCGACCCAATGCCCGGTGGTAGTGCCCGAGGTCTTCGCCCGGATGCGGCTTCACTATCCGATGATCGAGCTCAAGGTGGTTCATGCCGGCATGGTCCGGCTCGAAGAGTTCGTCATCGACGGCCGCGTCGATATCGCGCTGATGTCGGAAATCTCGAAAAGCCGGCTGATCGTGTCGACGCGGCTCGCCGAGGAGGAGATGGTGCTGGTGACGCGGCCGGGGGTGCGGGATAGCGGGGTCGTCTCGGCGGAGGAGCTGAGCCGGACGCCGCTGATCCTTGGCGATGGGTTGCGCGCGGCGATGGACGCCTTGCTCGCCGGGCGGGGCATCGAGCTTCTGGTCGAGACCGAGCTCAACGACCACGAGACGATCCGGCTGATGGTGCAGCAGGGTGTCGGCGCTTCGATCCTGCCGCATTCCTCGGTCCATCGCGAATGCGCGCGCGGGCTCGCGGAAGCGCATCGCCTCACCGCCGACGGCGCCTTCAGGACCCTGGCACTGGGTGTCGCGGCGGGTCGCGGCTCGTCGGCGGCGCGCGACGCGGTGGCTGAGATCGTCACCCGGGTGCTCGCCGACATCGAAGCCGACGGCAAGCTTCGCCCGCGCATCGGCGAACCGGCGCCGGCGGGAGCCCCCTCTCGTTCCCTCCCCCGCACGCGGGGGAGGGTTAGGGTGGGGGCGCGGGCACAGGTCAAAATTGGAGCTTAACCTGAAAGGAGGAACGCGATGCAGATCGTCGATTCACAGATCCATCTTTGGGAAAACGCGCGGATGTCGCCGCAGCACCGGCAGATCCCGACCTATAATGTCGACGACGCCTTGAAGGAGATGACCGAGGCGGGGGTCGATGCTGCGGTCATTCACCCGCCCAGCACATTGGGCGAAGCGGTCAATGTGCAGGCTGTCGAAGCGGTAAAGGCGCATCCGGACAAGTTCTGCATCCTCGGGCATTTCGACCTGCAGAGCCCGGACCGCGAGAACATCGTCAGGAACTGGCGGCAGCGGCCAGGCATGCTGGGTTTCCGCTTCACGTTCAACCAGCCGCACCAGCAGAGCTGGTGGGCGGACGGCTCGCTCGACTGGTTCTGGGCCGCCTGCGAGCGCGAGAAGCTGCCGGTCGGCCTGCTGGCCGGCGGGCACATGGCCGATCTCGGCCGGATCGCCGAGCGCCATCCCGGCCTCAAATTGCACATCGACCACCATGGCCGCGGCGGCGGGGGCGGCTCCGGCACCGACGATGCCGCCTTCGCCAATCTCGGCGAGATGCTGGCGCTCGCCAAATACCCCAATGTCGCGGTCAAGCTCTCGGGTGCCCCGAGCTATTCGAGCGAGCCCTACCCCTATCGCAACATCCATAAATACATTCGCCAGATCTTCGACGCGTTCGGCGCCCGGCGCTGCTTCTGGGGCACCGACATCACCCGCATGCCGTGCTCCTACCGGCAATGCGTGACAATGTTCACCGACGAGGTGCCCTGGCTCCAGGGCCGCGACAAGGAACTGGTCATGGGCGACGCGATCTGCGATTGGCTGGGCTGGAAGCGGCCGGCCTGAGCGGCAAAGGGTCAGCGCCGCAGATTGGTGCGCGCCAGCTCGACGACCTCGTCGCCGCGGCCGCTGAGGTGAACCCGCCGTCGCCCGATAGCGACACCACCTGACGGCCCGGAAAGGCCGCCTGCGCGCCGATCGCCTGCGGCAATGCGTTCGCCATCGAGCCGTGGTTGAACGAGCCCAAAAGCCGGCGCTTACCGTTCATCGTCAGATAACGCGCCGCCCACACCGTCGGGGTCCCGACATCGGCGGTGAAGATCGCGTCCGGGGCGGCGAGCCGGTCGACCAGCCGGGCCAGATATTGCGGATGAATGCGCCGGTCGCCGGGCCGCGGCAGGGCGAGATCGTCGAGCCCGGCCCGCGCCGTCTGATAGCGTCCTCTTTAGACGAGCCGGAATGCGCGCCGTCAGTCGTCTTGAGGGTTCGCCGTGCGGGTCTGATACAGTCGCGGGCTCTTCGCGTCGCTATGACGCAACTCCATACTCGTGCCGCGCTGCTTCTTCGCTGACATACCCGTCGGCCAGATCCTCGCGCAACAGCGCCAGGTCGCGGGCGGCGGGCGGGCCGTAGCCGCCGGAGCCGGGGGCTTCCATGACGACGCGGCCCTCGGCGGGGACGATGAAAGCGCCCTTGCTGTTGAGCCGCTGCACGCCGCCGTCGGGCAATTCGAGCCGGAGCCGCATCGGCGCGCCCGGCATCCCCCCGGCGAGCCCGAAGGGCCGCGTCAGGCTCCGGGGCGCGCAGATCGCCCTGGCGCTCGGCCGGCGTGCGCACATTGGCGAAGATGATGCGCTCGATGTCGGGATCGGGGCGCCCATTCCTGTAGAGGCGCACCGGCGGCAGCCGGAGACCCTCGCCGTAGATTTCGGTCACCGCACCATAGCTGCCCGGCGTGGCGCTGCCGATATCGGGCCAATGCGCGCGCACGCAGCCGAAACCCAAAAGCCGCTCGCCGATGAAAGCAGGCATCACGACATTGACATCGGGCAGATGCGAGCCGCCGTGGTAGGGGTCGTTGTGAATGAACACGTCGCCGGGCTCGACCTCGGGAAAAGCGGCGACCACCGCCTTCACCGCATCCGGCATCGAGCCCAGATGGATCGGCAGGTCGGGTCCTTGCGCGACCATATTGCCTTCGGCGTCGAAGATGCCGCAGGAATAGTCGCCGGCGACCTTCAGGAGCGGCGAATAGGCGGTCTTGGCGAGGACAATCTTCATCTCCTCCGCAGCCGAATAGAGCGCGTTCTTGACCACCTCGAAGCGCGCGGGGTCGGTCCTTGCCCGGCTGGCCGGTATGTCGAGCAGCGTGTCGGGCATGGCTCACCTCCTGCGCCCGCCAATATAGATAACGGTGCGATGACGGCAAATCCGTTCGAGAGTCCCGGCGTTCGGGGATTTCTGCATCCCCCGGATCACCCGGGCGGGGGCGCGCTGGTGCTGACGCACGGCGCCGGCGGGAATTGCAATGCGCCGCTGCTGATTGCCGTGGCCGAGGCATTTTCAGCCGAAGGGCTCTACGTGCTGCGCTGCGACCTGCCGTTCCGCCAGCGGCGGCCTTCGGGGCCGCCGTCGCCGGCAACCGCCGCCGCTGATCGCGACGGCCTGCGCGATGCGGTCGCGGCGATGCGCCATGTGGCATCGGGGCCGGTGCTGCTCGGCGGCCATTCCTACGGCGGCCGGCAGGCGACCCTGCTTGCGGCGGAAGCGCCCGACATAGCGGCGGCGCTGCTGCTGTTCTCCTACCCGCTTCACCCGCCGGGAAAACCGGAACGGTTGCGAACCGAACATTTTCCGCGGCTGCGAATCCCGGCTGTCTTTGTCCACGGCACCCGCGACGCATTTGGCACGATCGAGGAATTGCAGGCGGCCGTGACAACGATCTCGGCCCCGACGCAGATCGTCACGGTCGACGGCGCCGGCCACGATCTTCGCAAGGGGCGCCTCGATCTCGGGCCCGTGGCCGTGGCGGTGTTGCAGCGCCGATCATGAGGCGTCGGCGCTGCAACGGCCGGGGATCAGTCGCCGGCGACGCGGCGATACGGATGGGGCGATGTCGACGAGGCGGGCTCGTCCTGATTGAAGCTCGCCACGCAGCTGGCGTGCAACTGCGCATCGGCGATCGGGCCGCACTCCTTGTTCATCCGCGACTGGCGGAAGGCGCCACTGGTTTCCAGCAACCGGTCGTATTGCCTGCTCTGAATGACGTTTTGCCGCGCCGACCAGTTGGGCGAATTGTCGCCCGGGCTGACTTGCGGGCCATTGGTAACCAGCTGATCCTGCGCCTGGGCGGCGGGGATCGCCGCGGCCGCCGTCAGGCAGGCGGCGGCAAAGGCGAGGCTCGTCATTGTCTTCGAAATCATCACCGTTACCTCCTTGCGTGGTTGGTCATGCAGCGCAAACAAGGCGGATTGCGGTATCGTTCCGAGATATTTCAAAGAGCCGGATCCGCTAGCCCGCGGCGGCGGCAGGCGGCAAGCAGGGTGTTGCGCAGCAGACAGGCGATGGTCATCGGCCCGACCCCGCCCGGCACCGGGGTGATCGCGCCGGCGATCCGCCGCACCGCCGCGAAATCGACGTCGCCGACCAGCCGGCTGCCACCATCCGGCAGGCGCATCGAGCTGATGCCGGTGTCGATTACCGTGGCGCCTGGCTTGACCCACTCGGCCCCGACCAGATGCGGCCGGCCGGTTGCGGCGACCAGGATGTCGGCACGTCGAGCGGCGGCCGCCGCGTCGCGGCTCCTCGAATGAACGGTGGTGACGGTGCAATCGGCGCCGAGCAGCAGCGCCGCCATCGGCTTGCCGACGATGTTCGAGCGCCCGAGCACGACCGCCTCGGCGCCCGCGAGATCCGGGTGAACCGTGTGGATCAGCCGCAGGCAGCCCTGCGGCGTGCACGGGACCATGCCGGAAATTCCGGTCCACAACCGGCCGACATTGACCGGATGAAACCCGTCGACGTCCTTTGCCGGATCGAGTGCCGCCATCACTGGGTGGGCGTCGATCTGCGGCGGTAGGGGCAGCTGGACCAGCACCCCATCGACCCGCTCGTCGCAGTTGAGCAGTGCGATCTCGGCCAGCAGCGCCGCTGCCGGAATGTCGCCCGGCAGGTTGCGTTCGAACGAGGCGAGGCCGGCGGCGGCGCAGGCGCGCTGCTTGGCCCGGACATAGGCTCGGCTCGCCGGGTCGTCGCCGACAAGGACGGTCGCGAGACCGGCGACCATGCCGGTCTCGGCCCGCAACCGCGCGGCTGCATCGGCGACGCCTCGGCGCAATTCCGCGGCGACCGCCCGACCGTCGATCAGCTGCGCATCCGCCACGTCGCGCCCCCTCTAAACCAAAAACGCAATCTCGCCTAAATTGAAGCATGCAGACGACGAAGGAGGAAGCGGATGACGATGCGGCAACAGATGCGGCGGCTGATCGGGCGTTCCGGCTATACGATGGTGCCCGGCGCCTATGACACTTTGACCGCGCGTCTCGTCGAGCAGGCCGGGTTCGAGGCGGTCTATTTGACCGGCGGCGGCTATTCGCGGGCGAACGGCTATCCCGATCTCGGGCTCCTGACCCTCTCCGAGAACGTCCGCTTTATCGGCATGACGGTCGAAGCGGTCGAAATCCCGGTCATCGCCGACGCCGATACCGGCTACGGCAACGCGGTCAACGTCATCCGCACGGTCCGCGAGTACGAGAAATCGGGGGTCGCCGCGTTTCACCTCGAAGACCAGGTCTCGCCCAAGAAATGCGGCCATTACGAGGGCAAGGAGGTGGTCCCCCTCAACGAGATGGTCGGCAAGATCCACGCCGCGGTCGACACCCGCCGGGACCCCGATTTCGTCATCATCGCGCGCTCCGACGCGCGCGCGGTCGAGGGGCTGCAGGCGGCGATCGACCGGGTCAACGCCTATCTCGAAGCGGGTGCGGATGTCGGCTTTGTCGAAGCGCCGCAGAATGTCGAGGAACTGAGGATTGTCGGCCGGTCGGTCAAGGGTCCGGCCCTGGTCAACGTCTTCGAGGGCGGCAAGACGCCGATGGTGCCGGCGCAGGAACTCGACGCGATGGGTTTCCGCCTCGGCATCTATCCGTCGCAGACGCATCGCGCCGCAATCCGCGCCGCGCAGAAGGTGCTGGCGGCGTTGAAAGAGGACGGCGACACGACGCGGGTCGAGGCCGACCTCGCCACCTTCCAGGAACGCGAAGACGCGGTCGGCACCGAGCGCTGGCGCGCGCTGGAAACGAAATACATGCGTCTTTCCGGCTAGGCGAAGCCGTTCTCGACGACGCGCCGGATCCGGGCCGCGTTCATCCCGGCGAGGCCCATGCGGTCGAGCGTGCGCGCCTCGGCGGCAAAGCTCTTGCCGGTCATCGCGCGGGTGATTTCGAGGAGCGCGTCGATTGCCGGCGTCGGCACGCCGGCCGCGGCGCCGAGGGCGCTCATCGGGATCAGCCCGACCGGGACATCCTCGGTGATGTATTTGTGGTCGAGCGAGGTCGGTGTGCCGGTCGCCTGATAGGGGCCGTCGGCGTCGTAGGTCAGCCGCCGGCAGGTTTCGCTCAGATTCGCCTCGCGCACGCCGTAGACGCGCTCGAACCAGTCGGCGAGATTGGGCACGGCGGCGCTGAAGGCGGCGGCGACCGCGACGCGCTCGGCGTTGATCGCCTCGTAGAGGCGGGCGACCGCCGGTGTCACCCCCTCGGCATAGAATTTGTAACCGCCGCCGCTTTCGATCCGCCCGACATTGCCGACGCAGTTCGCCACGTGCAGCATCGCATTCGCGTTGGTGAACCCGGTGTAGACGACATTGGCTGCGGCAACCGCCCGCGGAAAGAGCGGCGACAGGCGCCGGAATACGGCGTCTGTGCGTTTTCCCGGGAATGCGGCGATCTGCAGCCAGCGCTTGGCGACGACCGGCTCGATCCGGGTCGGCGACGGCCGCCGGCAGGAATAGGGGTAGTTGTCCATCTCGGCAATGTCGACCCCGGCCCGGCAGCCGGCCGCGTCGAGCGCCCGGCGCACGACCAGCGAGCCGCCGGTGTTGCCTTGGATCAACAGGATCGTCTGACCGTCGCGCAGCAACGGCGCCAGCGAGTGGGCGACCGTCTCCTGGGCGTTGCCGCCGGTCGCGACGATGATGATGTCGGCGCCGTCGATAGCCGCGCCAAGATCGGTCGTCACCCGCTCCACCGCGGCAAAGCCGCCGCCGCGGCCCGCGACATCGAGGCCGCCACGAGCACGGATGTCGGCGAGCCGCTCGTCGTCGAGGTCGGTCAGCCGTAGCTTGAACCTGTTCGCGGCGCGCTGGCCCGACGGCTTCGTCTGCCCCGGCTGCGGCAAGCGCAAGGCGTGGCAGCTGCAAACCAAGCTGTGGACCTGGGAGTGTGCCGGCTGCGGCAAACAGACCTCGGTCACCGCCGGCACGATCATGCACCATTCCAAGCTGCCGCTGACCACCTGGTTCTGGGCCGGCTATCTGATGGCGACCCACTCCAACGGCATCTCGGCGCTGCAACTCCAACGTCAGCTCGCCCTGGGCTCCTACAAATCGGCGTGGCTGATGAGCGCCAAGCTGCGCCGCAGCATGGTCGCCGCCGGCCGCAGCCCGCTCGCCGGTCTGGTCGAGGTCGATGAAACCGAGATCGTCTGCCGCAGCAAGAACGATCCGCTCATCGGCGGTGGTGGCCGCAGCCATCAAGGCAAAATACTCGTGGTCGGCGACGCCCAGATCCAGGGCGGCGGCGATGGACCCCGCCGATCCGGCTCAAAGGTATCCATCAAATAGCTTTTGGCATTATCGCTCCAAACAGCACGTCGCTGGAAGAATGGATTCAGTTCAAGTTCCTGCTGGCTGTGCCACTGCAGAAAATCGCTAATCGTGTACGCTCGTGAATCAAAGCTCTTCATGGCTACCCGTTTTGCGTAACCGGGCGGATTAACTCATCCTGTACCGGGTATCGCGCGGTAGAGAGGCGCGCCGGACTGCAAGCACGTCCGCTCCGCGCCGGCTGTCTGTGGTAAGTTGGAGTCAGCATTGCCGATCGATTACCTAACTCCCGCTTGGCGGGGTGACGGTGACGAGATGACGACGCGTTTACAACACTGGGATCGAGGGCAGGCTCTAGGCCCGGTTGAAGGCCGGCATCACGTCGCGGGCGAACCAGCGCAGCTGGTCCTTGAACTCGGCGGGGGTCAGTCCTTCGGCCCAGTGGATCATGAAATCCTCAAGGCCGGGGTATTTCGCCTCGATCGACTTGATGCCGTCGATGACCTCCGAGGGCGTGCCGCAGAACCAGGCCTTCTGCGCCACCCCGTCTCTGAGCGAGGGCACCCGCGACGGCGCGCCGGGCATTCCCCAGGTGCGGCCCTCTTCGTCGGCGTAGCGGACAAAACCGAATGGTGCAAACCATTTGTAGCGCTCGTCGTGCGACGGCTCGACCTTGGCAATCGCCTCCTCCCGGCTCCCGGCGAGGTAGATGCCGGCACCCCAGATCATGTCCTCGCCGAGCTGGGCCGGCCGGCCGTGGCGGGCGCGCGCCGCGTGGTAGGCGCGGACCACGTCGTCGAGGATCTTCTCGCCGTTCAAGGTGACCATCGCCTTGATGCCGTATTGCGCCATCATGTCGATGGTCCTGCCGCTGGCGATCGGCATCCAAATCTCGACCGGCAGGTGCTTCGGCCGCGGCACGCAGGTGATCTCCTCCACCTGGTAGCCGCGATAGGGGACCCGGGGCGGGCATTCGAAATACTTGCCGTGGTGGCGGAACGACTCCTCGTTGAAGCATTTCAGCAGCAGCTGGAGCCCTTCCTCGAAGATCGCGCGGTTGGCCTCGGCGTCGAGCAACGGCGCGCCGAAGGTCTCGACCTCGCGGGTATGGTAGCCGCGGCCGACGCCCAAAATGACGCGGCCGTCGGTGACGATGTCGGCCATCGCATAGTCTTCCGCCAGCCGGATCGGATGCCACATCGGCAGGATATTGAAGCCGCAGCCGAATTTGAGCCGGCGCGTCTGGGTGGCAAGCCACAGCCCGAGCTGGACCAGATTGGGCAGGCACTCGTAGCCCTCGCGCTGGAAATGGTGCTCGGCGGTCCACAGTGCGTAATAGCCCTCCTCGTCCATGACCCGCGCCACGTCTCGCGCCGCCCAGAACGCCTCCGACAGGCGCTCGCTCGAATAGCGGCGGTCGTTCGCCGGGGTGCCGTCGAGGCCGATATTGTCGAGCTCGATCTGGCCGACATAGAGAGCGTGAAACCGTTTGATCATGATGTTGTCGGGCCTCCGTCTGAGGGCAAACTCAGGCTCTTATATCACACTGCCGTCGCCCCCGCGAAAGCGGCGGAACGCGGCTTTGCCACCCCGTCCTTGTCGCGCCTCCATCGCCGTCGACCCGACGCCCGACCTGTTTTACCTGTTTTAATCAGGTCGAGATCAGGTGACCAACCTCCAGATCGCGGAGCGCCGCGGTTTCGCCGGTGCTGCCGCAAAAAATCCGCTCGCCCGCGACGCCCGGGCATCCGTCGCCTCGGTCCGCGCCCGGCCCGCTGCTTTCGCTGTTATCTGCAGGGAATCTGCAGCGAAAAGCTCGTTCGTCGGGGATGCCGAACCGTTCACGGAGGCGCACACCGCGCCACCATAGGATGCAAATATGGCAATTGCGTGGGTGTCGCTTCCCGCGGCGAGGCGCCCGTGCGCAGACTAACAAGGATATCAGGTCCAAGCCGTTGATATTCAGAGAGACCGAGCTCATAGCCGCTGGAAGCTCCTCGGGCGCCTGGGGTTGGTGGGCCGTAGCGCAAGCCGCGGTCCGCGGCCGGAACAGCGGGCTGCACCTGCCCTACGCCCGCTGCTCAAGCAGCGCGTCGAGCGTCTGCTCGAGGGTTCTGATGGGGCAAGCGAGACGGCGAAGGAGCTGCCCCTAAAGACGGCTCTTGTCGTCGACATGCGACGTATGACAATCTGGTAAAGAGATCATACCTCAAATCAGGAAAGCCGCTGATATGGAACGGGTCACGATCAGCATGTCTGGCGAGTTCGCAGCCGAGCTTGCGACGTTCATGGCGGATCATCGCTATGAGAACCGCTCCGAGGCGGTCCGCGATCTCGCGCGTCTCGGTCTCGGGCGGGTGCGAACCGAGAGCGGTATGCCCGGCGAGTGCGTAGCCACTCTTTCCTACGTGTTCGACCACCATACGCGCGAACTGGCCAGACGGCTGACCGGGGCGCATCACGCGCATCACGAGCTGCAAGTTGCGACGCTGCATGTTCATCTCGACCATGACAGCTGCCTCGAAGTCGCGGTGCTGCGCGGCGATGTGTCTGCGGTGCGCGAATTTGCCCGGACCGTGATCGCCGAGCGCGGCGTCACTCACGGCCAGGTTGCCTTTGTGCCGGTCGTTATCCAGACGGCGGCGCATGCGCATCAGGGCGGGTCGCCCGCGAGCGAGCACCTTCACGCTCATCCGAGAGTCTGAAGCAACCCTGTTTTTGTGACCGCCACCCAGGCTCTTTGGGGAGTGAAGGATCATGCCTGTTGGCCTCTCGGAACTGTTCAACGACAAAAGCGAGAATGTACGGGGAAAAGTAATCGGTATTTTTATTCTACTGCTCATCGCCAATATTAGCGCTTGGATTTGGGCATTCATCACGTTTCATAATTTTCCAATACTTTTGGGAACCGCGATGCTCGCTTACAGCTTTGGGCTTCGGCACGCCTTTGACGCCGATCATATCGCGGCCATCGACAACGTAACGCGAAAGCTGATGCAAGAGGGGCGGCGCCCGGTCGGGGTCGGACTATTCTTTTCTCTTGGCCATTCAACGATCGTTGTCGGGCTCTCCGTTGCCCTCGCGATCACGGCGACCGCGCTGCAAAATCGGTTCGACGCGTTCAAAAGCGTCGGCGGCATGGTCGGAACGGGCGTGTCGGCGCTGTTCCTGTTCGCTATCGCCCTGGCGAACGTGCTTGTCCTGATCTCGGTCTATCGTGCCTTTCAGTCGGTCAAGAATGGTGGCCTCCTGGTCGAGGAAGACCTCGATCTGATGCTCGCTAAGAGAGGGCTCCTCGGGCGCCTGTTCCGCCGGTTGTTTCGCATGATCGAGCGCAGCTGGCAGATGTACCCGCTGGGGGTTCTGTTCGGCCTCGGCTTTGATACGGCGACCGAGGTCGGGCTGTTGGGGATATCCGCGACCCAGGCGTCACAAGGTCTGCCGATATGGTCGATCATGGTGTTTCCGGCGCTGTTCACGGCCGGCATGACCCTGATCGATACGACCGATAGCATCTTGATGCTCGGTGCCTATGGTTGGGCCTTCGTCAAGCCGATCCGCAAGCTCTACTACAACCTGACGATTACAGCGGTATCGGTCGTCGTCGCGGTGATTGTCGGCGGCCTTGAGACGCTCAATCTGATCGGCGATCAACTGGGTCTGACCGACGGCGGCGGCTTTTGGGGGGCTGTCGGATCGCTGAGTGACAACTTTGGCGTCCTTGGGTTCCTGATCATCGGCATTTTCCTCGCCGCCTGGCTCGTTTCCTACGTCGTCTACCGCGTCAATCGCTATGACGAGATCGAGGCATCGAGCGTGTGAGCGCTTCGCGTGCAGCGTCGGCCGGCCGCAGCGCTGTTGTGCCAGCCCTTGTGGTGCTTGCGCTGGCGACGTGCTACGGGCCGACGTCGATATCGGCGGAGACCTCGACCGATAATCAAGATTTGTGGCAGCGGGACACCCTGACCGGCGATTGGGATGGCCTGCGCACTCGACTGGTGAACGCGGGTGTCACCTTCGCCTTGCAGCAGCAGAGCGAGCTTTGGGGCAATGTTACTGGCGGGCTCAGTCGCGGCGGCGCCGCTGACGGTTTGCTGACCGCGAGCCTGGCCATCGATCTCGACAAGGCGGTCGGGTGGAAGGGCGGCAGTCTATTTGCGAGCGGCTTTCAAATCCAAGGCGTCGGGCCGACGCCGCTGCGCGTCGGCGCTCTGCAGCTGGTCAGCAGCATCGAGGCGACTGCCAGCACCAAGCTCTACGACCTGTGGTTCGAGCAGCAGATGTTCGGCGGCAAGTTCGCGCTTCGCTTTGGCCAGGAAGGCGCTAACGACGAGCTGATGCGGTCGCAAAATGCGGTGCTATACCTCAATTCGAGCTTTGGATTTCCGCCGTTGATGGAGCTCGATCTGCCGTCGGGCGGGCCTAATTACCCGCTCGCCACGCCCTTTGTCCGCGCACAGTATCAGCCGAGCGACGAAATCACGCTGATCGGCGCGGTCTACAACGGCGATCCCGCGCCGCCAGGGTCCGGCGATCCGCAACTGCGGGATCGGCATGGCACGGCGTTCCGACTAAATGATCACACGCTGTCCATCGCCGAGCTGTGGTACTCGCCCAGCGTTTTGGCAAGCCTTGGCATGCCCGCGACTTACAAGCTCGGCGCATGGGTAGCCACGGGGCCCTTCGCCGATCCGTTGCACGATACCGCGGGTTTGTCGTTGGCTGATCCGGCGAGCACCGGCATCCCGCTGCTACACGCCACTAACCATGCCGTTTACGCCGTTGCCGATCAGAGGGTCTGGAAGAAGCCAGACACCGACACGCAAGGAATCAGCATCTTCTTGCAGGCGATGATCGCGCCCGAGGATCGTAACCTCAGCAACCTGTTCATCGCTGGCGGCGTGAATTCAAAGGGACCAATCCCCGGAAGACCTAAGGATGCCGCCGGCTTGGCACTAACCTATGCCGGGATCGGCGCTGGCGCGCGACACTTCAGCAGCGATCTTATCTTCCATACCGGCACCGGCACCCTCTACAGGCGGGGCGAAACGGTGATCGAGGCGACCTACCGAGCACGGCTGGCCCCGTGGCTTTATGCGCAGCCGGATGTGCAATTCGTCGTCAACCCCGGCGCCGGGATTCCGACCGCGCAAAGCGCCGTGCCGTTGAAAAACGATCTGATCTTTGGCGTCCGGATGACGGTTAACTGGTGACCAACCGCCAGATCGCCGAGCGCCGCGGTTTCGCCGGTGCTGTCGCAAAAAAGCCGCTCGCCCGCGACGCCCGGCATCCGCCGTGCGTGCGAAAGGAGGCGCCAATCCGCGACGATTAAAGGCGACAGGCGCTGCACTCTTGCGCGCTGGGCTCGCTGAGGCTCTTCCCCCGAGCGACCAGCGCCATCGACGATCTCCAGCCTGCTCAACGGGGACGAATGTTCTGGTTCATGTGAAAGAAATTGTCGGGGTCGTATTTCGCCTTGAGCTCCTGAAGCCGTCGATAGTTCGGCCCGTAGGCAGCAGCGGTCGCGTCGCCTTGTTCGTCGTCTCCGAGATAGTTCACATAGCGGCTGGAGCCCATGAACGGCTGCATGGCGGAATAGGAATCCCTGGCCCAGGCGATGCAGGTGTTGTTGTCTTTCGGGTCCATCCACTCGGACAGCACGAGCAGGTTGTAGCCCTCGGCACGGTGTGGGAATGCAGTGTCCGTAACGCCGACACGAGTGACCGCGCCATGGAAATGCTCGAGCAGCAGCTGCCCCATCGGCGTCGGGCATTTCTCGAAGCAATCGATCATCGTGCGGATCGCCTCGTCGCTCAGGCTGGATAGAAAGTTTGACTTCCAATAGTTGAGCGCCCCACGGGGATAGGCGGCGTCGAGCATCGTATTGACCTGCGAATAGGGCATCGCTCCGATGACATCCATGACCGGCGCGCCGAACTGCTTGATCGGCTGCGCGGCACGGTCGCCGGCGTCGAGCGGCCCGCAGTGACACAGCACCATTGCCACCAGTTTTGTACCCGACCCATCGGGTGCGTGAATCAGACCGGCAAATACCGTGAATTCGTCAGGGAGCGACGCGGTGACATCGCGGAAGAACCGAAGCACGTCCCAGGCCGCGCTGATAGGGTAGGCGATGACGCCGCCGGTGATGAGGGGCCCGACCGGGTGCAGGCGATATTCGAACGATGCCGCCACGCCAAAGTTGCCGCCACCGCCGCGCAGAGCCCAGAACAGGTCTGCGTTGCTTTCGTTGCTGGCAGTAACGACGCTGCCGTCAGCCAGTACGACCTCGACCGAGAGGAGATTGTCGAGGGCCAGGGCGTGCTTGCCCATGAGCCAGCCGATTCCGCCGCCGAGCGTGAGGCCGGCGATGCCTGTCGTCGAGATCACGCCTCCGGTCGTGGCGAGCCCATGGAGTTGCGTATCACGGTTGAAGAGGTGCCATGTGAGGCCACCCTGCGCGCGGGCGGCGCGGGCCTTCGGATCGACGTGAATGCCTGTCATCAGCGACAGATCGATCAACACACCATTGTCGATCGTCGACCGCCCCGCCACGTTGTGGCCGCCGCCGCGGACGGCGACTTCGAGCTTCTGATCTCGCGCCACCTTTATGGCGTCGGCGATGTCGGCGACACCGCGACAGCGCGCGATCAGTGCCGGCCGTTTGTCGATCAGGCCGTTATGGACCTTCCTGGCATCCTCGTAGCCCGGATCCGAGGGCTGGAGGATCTGCCCGGTGAAAGACTTGGCTAGTTCACCAACCGTGTCGGTCAAAGATGGCGCCGCGATCATCGCTGTCTCCGCGTTTGTGAAGCTACAGAGGCCGGATTGCTCCGACACAGGTCTGGTCGCCTGTCATAATAGGAAGTTATGCCATGGTACATTCAGCTAGCCAACAGTTTCGACCGCCGAGAAGCCAGCCCAGGCTTTGCGGCGTTCACGGTGGCGGCTCGTTCTCGTCCTCGAGAATCGACGATTGCTCGAAGGTTCAGCCCTCGAGACAGTTTGGCGCGCCGTTGGTCGCGCATCGCGTCGGATTGCGTTGGCCTCACCGAGGACGATGAACGACAGCAGTGGCTCCCAGTTTCAAGTAGTCGACTCGGTTTCCAGACAGCCTTGCAAGAACGACGGAGGATTCGAATCACGCGGACGACCTTAATCGAGGTCGCGCGTCAGTATCTGCCGCCGAGCTTGCGGTGGTCCCAGCTGGCGGTCTTGTGCGGGGTGATTTTGAGGACGACACGCTTTGGGGCGCTGTCGAGCGCGCCGCGCCGGCCCGAGTCGGGGCTGTTGCGGCGGTGGTTCATGACTTGCCGTACCGTCTCGACATCTTCGATGATCTCGCAGTCGCCGCGCACCATGACGCCGCGCAATTCGGCATAACTGCCGCCGGTCTCGACCATCAGCCCAACCATCGGGTTGCGCCGGATGTTCAGCACCTTCTGCGCCTTGGCATAGGAGGTCATGTAAAAGGTGCCGTCCTCGACGTAGAACCCCATCGCCACGACATGTGGAAACCCATCCTTGTCGATCGTGGCGAGCGCGCATTTCGGGTTGTCGCGCAGGAATTGGGCCTGCTCGTCGGGGCTTAGCCGAATTTGCCGGCGCCGGCTGACTGGCGGCCGAGCATCGCTTTCGCTCATTTCTTCATCCTCGGAGCGGGTGAAAGAATTGGCCGTGCGGCCGGTCACCTCGCCCCGCAAGCGGGGGCGAGGGAGAACTCTGCGGGTTTGATCCAACAAACACCTGATTCCTCACAGGCTCTCAGCGGTTGGCGCCGGGCCGCCACAGCACGTCGCGGGCGCCGTTGTCGTTGAGCCGCCGGCCGAGGACGAAGAGATGGTCCGAGAGCCGGTTCAGGTATTTGAGCGCCTCGGGGTTGACCGGCTCGGTTTGGGCGAGTTCGCTGACCAGCCGCTCGGCCCGCCGGGTCACGGTGCGCGCCAGATGGAGATAGGAAGCGGCCGGGCTGCCGCCCGGCAGGATGAACGAGTCGAGTGGGCGCAATGCCGCGTTCATATCGTCGATCTCGTGCTCCAGCCGCTCGACCTGGGCGGGGAGGATCCGCAGCGCGCCGACATCGCGCCGGCCGCCAGCGGGGGTGCAGAGATCGGCGCCGAGATCGAAGAGGTCGTTCTGGATGCGGCCCATCATCTCCTCGGCCGCCGGATCGGCATGGAGCCGGGCGATCCCGATCGCGGCGTTGGCTTCGTCGACGGTGCCGTAGGCGGCGACGCGCGTTGCGTGCTTGGGCACCCGCGAGCCGTCGCCGAGCGAGGTCTCGCCCTTGTCCCCGCCGCGCGTATAGATCCGCGTCAGCCGCACCATCGCGTACCCCCGCGGCTAGTGATGCGACAGCAGCATCAGGATCGCCAGCAGCAAGAGCGCCAGCCCCTGCATGATGACCCGCCCCTGCATCAGCTTGTTTGAGCGCCGCGGGTCACCGCCGCGCAGCATCGAGGCCACCCCGAGGCCGAGCACGGTCAAGACGCCCAGCATCGCCAGCACCAGGAGGATCGTCAGAAACGTCGTCATCGCCGGAATATGGACCCCTTGGCCCGACGCCGCCAGGGTCCGTCTCGGCGGCCGGAGCGCCCTCTAATCGAGGATTTCGAAATGCGCCTCCGTCGGGCGCATGCCGATGCCGTTGATCGGCAGCAGATCCTGCGGGCAGGCGGAGAAGGCGACGACGCAGTCGATCTCGGCCCGAAGGAGCACCCAGCTGCCGGCGGTGCTGACCGGCGGCCGCACCTCGACCCGGTTGCCGTCGACGACGGGGATATTCATGAAGAGGTTCAGCGGCGAGGGTGTCTCGGGCGGCGTCAGCCCGAGTGCGGCCAGTGCTGCGGCGAGGTTGTCGGTGCAGTTGTCGTGATACTCCGTGCAACCGAGCGTCTCGTAGCGCCAGCGGTCGCAGGCGGCGAAGAGCGTGTCGTGAATGCCGCCCGATGTATCCTCGACCAAGGTCAGGATCGGCCGCCGCCGGTTGGTGACGAGCGCGTCGCCGACCGCGGGGATGATATGCCCGATGGCGACGCGGCTGTGCTCCATCGACATGAATTCGCCAAGGTCGCCGGCGTTAAACGCCCAGGCGTCGACAACCTGCTGGCCCCTTGTGTTGACGACCCTGACCTGCTGGCCCTGGCGGATGCGCGCGGCCTTGCCCCGACGCGCCGGAATCTCGATCATGCCGCCCCGCTGTGCTCAATTGGCGATGGATGCGAGTTGAGGTTGGAGGCTGGGTCTTGTCAAATAATCCTGTGCGGCCTTCTCCCCACACCGGCCCGATACCGAGCCCGGACGACACGGCCGAGGAGGCTGGAATGTCGGAACGTGACAAGCTGCTGAGGCGTCTGCGCACGTTCCGCGGTCGGCTCCCTGCGGATTTCGCATTCGACCGCGAAGAAGCGAACACTCGGCAGCAGGACTGACGGAGTTTCGCCATGACCGACACTCGCCCCCTCTCCGCCCGCGAGGCAGCGCGGCGGATCGCCGAGCGCAGGCTCACCGCCGTTGAGCTGGCCACGGCGTACCTCGACCGGATCGAGGCGCGCGAGGGCGTGGTCGGCGCGTGGCAATACCTCGATCGCGAGCAGGCGCTGGCCGAGGCGCGGCGGCGCGACGCGGAGCCGCCGCGCGGGCCGTTGCACGGGGTGCCGATCGCGGTCAAAGATCTGATCGACACCGTCGACATGCCGACCGGCTACGGCTCGCCGATCTACCGCGGCCATCGTCCGGCGGCCGACGCCGCCTGCGTGGCGCTGGCCCGCGCCGCCGGTGCGGTCGTGCTCGGTAAGACCGTCACCACCGAGTTTGCCGCCTTCACTCCGGGCAAAACGGCGAACCCGCGCAATCCCGCGCACACCCCTGGCGGCTCGTCGAGCGGCTCGGCCGCCGCCGTCGCCGACGGCATGGCGCCGCTCGCCTTCGGCTCGCAGACCGCAGGCTCGGTGATCCGCCCGGCCGCCTATTGCGGCGTCGTCGGCTACAAGCCGAGCTTTGGCCTGATCAGCCGGGCGGGGGTCAAGCCGCTCGCCGACAGCCTCGACACGGTCGGCATCCTCGCCGGAAATGTCGAGGACGCGGCCTTCTTTGCCGGCGTGCTGACCGAGCGGCCGGCGCTGCGCCACCTTGCGATGCCCGAACAGCCCCCGCGTTTCGGCCTCTACCGCACGCCGATGTGGGACGAGGCCGAGCCCGCCACCGCGGCTGCCCTCGACATCGCGCGAGCGGCACTGGAACGCGTCGGGGCAGCGGTCGTCGAATTGGCGATCGCCCCCGAGCATCACGGGCTCGACAAGGTGCAGGACGCGGTCATGGGCTTCGAGATGTGCCGCTCACTGGCCTATGAGCGCATCGGGCACAGCGCCGAGCTGTCGCCGCGGCTCGCCCAGATGCTGGATGCCGGAATGGCGATCGGCGCCGATGTCTACGATGCGGCGCTCGCACGGACCGAGGCGGCGCGGGCCGGCCTCGATGGATTTTTCGGCGGCTGCGACGCGCTTCTCGTGCCGGCGGCCCCCGGCGAAGCGCCGCAGGGCCTCGGCTATACCGGCAACCCGGTCTTCAACCGGATGTGGACATTGCTCGGCGTGCCGTGCGCAACCCTGCCGGCGCGCTGGGACGCCAACGGCCTGCCAACCGGGGTGCAGCTCGTCGGGCGGAGCCGCGACGACGCGCGGCTGATGGCGTGCGCAGCCTTTCTCGAGCAGGCGCTGGCCCGGTCGGCATGAAGGCCATCCTGGCTGCTGTTCTGGCCTCGGCGCTCGGCGGCTGTTCGGCGCTTGACCCGTATGCGACCTTTCCCCGCGCCGCCGAGGCCGGCGTGACCGACCCGGGCCCGCGCGTCGCGATCTGCTACGACAGGCTGGTCAGCACCCTCGCCGAGGTGCAAAGGGCGGCGCAGCAGGAATGCGCGGCGAACACTGTGGCGACGCCGGTCGACACCGATTGGCTCTTGGAATATTGTCCGCTGCTGGTGCCGGCGCGGGCGACCTTCGTGTGCGCGCCGCAAAAATAGCCACCCCCGCCGCGACATGTCGTCCGCTGCGACCGGTTCGAATTATGTTATGGTGGCGGCCTTCGGGGATGGCCGAAACGATGGATTACGAAGGCTTTTTTAGGGACCGGCTGGGCGCGCTGAAGGCCGAGGGGCGCTATCGCGTGTTTGCCGAGCTGGAGCGGCGCTGCGGGGCTTTCCCACGCGCCTTCGATCACCGCGTCGGGGCCGAGGTCACGGTGTGGTGCTCGAACGACTATCTCGGCATGGGCCAGCATCCCGCGGTGCTGGCGGCGATGGCGGAGGCGTTGCAGGCGGCGGGTGCGGGCGCCGGCGGCACCCGCAACATCTCTGGCAACAGCCATTACCACGTGCTGTTGGAAGAGGAGCTGGCCGACCTGCACGGCCGCGAGGCGGCACTGCTCTTCACCTCGGGCTATGTCGCCAACGAGGCGGTGCTGTCGACACTGGCGCGCGAGCTGCCGGGGACAGTGGTTTTTTCCGATGCGAACAACCACGCCTCGATGATCGCCGGCATTCGCAACAGCCGCGCCGAAAAGCACGTCTTTCGCCACAACGACCCGGATGACCTGGCGCGCATATTGGCGAGGGTCGAGGTTGGTTGCCCAAAGCTCGTCTGTTTCGAGTCGGTCTATTCGATGGACGGTGACATCGCCCCGATCGAAGCGCTTTGCGACGTCGCCGACCGGTTCGGGGCGATGACCTATCTCGACGAAGTGCACGCCGTCGGTCTCTACGGTCCGCGCGGCGGCGGCATCGCCGAGCGCGACGGCATCATGCGCCGGCCGACGGTCATTCAGGGGACGCTCGGCAAGGCGTTCGGGGTGATGGGCGGCTATATCGCCGGCTCCTCGGCACTCGTCGATTTTGTCCGCAGCCACGCGCCGGGTTTCATCTTCACCACCTCGCTGCCGCCGGCGCTGGCCGCTGGAGCACTCGCCGGCATCCGCCATCTAAAGGGGAGCCAGGTCGAGCGCGAGCGCCATCAGGAGCGCGCCGCCGCGGTCAAGCGACGCCTCGCCGAAGCCGGCCTGCCGGTGATGCCGTCGCAAAGTCATATCGTGCCGGTGCTGGTCGGCGACGCGGCGCGGTGCAAGGCCGCCGCGGACGAGCTGTTGCAGCGCCACAGGATCTATGTGCAGCCGATCAACTACCCGACCGTGCCGCGCGCCACCGAGCGCCTGCGCCTGACCCCAACCCCGCTGCACAGCGACGCCGACATTAATGCCCTCGCCGCCGCCCTCGCCGAGGTCTGGGACCGCCTCACCCTCGCCCGCGCCGCGTGACCCAGGCGCGGCGGCGGCCAGCCGAGCCAAACCTACCCCATCCGCCGTTTCAATTTCGCCGCAGCAGGGCGCGGCAGAGGCTCCACGGCAGCGCCGCCGCCTCGCGGGCCGCAGCGCTCGCCTCCCGCAGGAGCGACGGCGCCGGGATGCCGGAGCAAGCCGCGACCCTGATCCCGGCTAGGCGGAAGAGCAGCGTCGCCCGCGGCAGGTGGGTCCGGTCGCTGACCAGGATCACCGAACGGAGCCCGCGCGCGGCCAGGAGGCGGGCGGTCTCGCGCGCGTTCTCGACCGTATCGCGCGAATTGGGCTCGAGCAGCAGCCCAGTCGGAGGCACGCCGCGGACGAGAGCGAAATCGCGCATCAGCGTTGCCTCGGGAGCGGGGCTGTTGCCGCCGCCCGACAGCACCAGCAGTGGTGCGGCGCCCGCACGGGCAAGCGCGACACCGCGTTCGACCCGGCGGGTCAGCCGCGCCCGGCTCGGGCAGCCGAGCACGACGATCGCGTCGGCCCGCGGGGCCGATCCGATCAGGGGCTGACCGCGATTGCGTCGGCGCCCTCGATGCGGGCGGCGAGCGCCGCGGCGAGAAAACGGTCGAGATCGCCGTCGAGCACCGCGCCGGTGTTCGAGGTCTCGACCCCGGTGCGCAAATCTTTGACCATCTGGTAGGGCTGCAGCACGTAGGACCGGATCTGGTGGCCCCAGCCGATATCGGTCTTGGTCGCGTTCATCGCCTCGGTCGCGGCTTCGCGGCGCTGCAATTCGGCCTCGTAGAGCCGGGCGCGCAGCATGGCGAAGGCATGGGCGCGGTTCTGGTGCTGCGAGCGCTCGCTCTGGCACTGCACGACGATGCCGCTCGGGCCATGGGTGATGCGCACCGCGCTGTCGGTCTTGTTGACGTGCTGCCCGCCGGCGCCCGAGGAGCGGTAGGTGTCGATTCGCAAATCCTTGTCGTTGATTTCGACCTCGATCTTGTCGTCGACGACCGGATAAACCCAGACCGAGGCGAAGCTCGTGTGGCGGCGCGCGTTCGAGTCGAAGGGCGAGATGCGCACCAACCGGTGCACGCCGCTCTCGGTCTTGAGCCAGCCATAGGCATCGGGGCCACGCACCACGATCGTCGCCGATTTGAGCCCGGCCTCCTCGCCGCCGCTCTCTTCGAGCCATTCGGTCTTGTAGTCGTGGGCCTCGGCCCAGCGCACATACATCCGCAGCAGCATCTCGGCCCAGTCCTGCGCCTCGGTGCCGCCGGCCCCGGCGTGAACTTCGAGATAGCAGTCGTTGCCATCAGCCTCGCCCGAGAGCAGGCTTTCGAGTTCGCGCCGCCCCGCCTCGGCGTGGAGCTTTTCGAGTGCTGCCTCGGCCTCGGCGACGACCGCCGCCTCGCCCTCGGCTTCGCCCAATTCGATCAGCTCCAGCGCCTCGTCGACATCGCGCTCGATCCGCTGGTAGCCGGCGATCGCCTGGTCGAGCCGGGTGCGCTCGCGCAGCAGCCTTTGCGCCGCGGCGGCATCATCCCACAGCTTCGGGTTCTCGGCCGCCGCGTTCAGCTCGGCAAGGCGCCGGGTTGCGGTCTCCCAGTCAAAGATGCCTCCTCAGCAGCGCCAGCGACTTAGCGATGTCGTCGGCGACCGCCTGAATTTCGGCGCGCATGGCTCGCTCCGTTCGTCCGTTGGTTCGATAACGCCTGACCCTAATATAGGCCGCCGGTGCCGCTCGCCGGAGCCCCGCGCACCGGCATCGCCATGCCTTCGCCGTCGCCGGTCGACGCAACCGGGACCCCGTCGGCCTCGGCGGGTGCGCCGTCGACGGCAGGAGCGCGGTTGTTGCCGGGCTCGGTGCCGGGCTTGTACGCCTCGTAGATCGCCGGCCCGCCCGAGCCGGCGGGCAGGCCGGTGCCCGGGTCGACGCGGTAGATCCGCATCCCCGGTGGAATGCGGAACTCGGTCGCCGGCTCGTCCTGCAATGCCGCGATCATGAAATCGCGGAAGATCGGCGCGGCGACGTGCCCGCCGGTCTGGTCCTTGCCAAGGCTGTCCGGATCATCGTAGCCGACATACACGCCGGCGGCGAGGTCGGGGGAGAAGCCCTCGAACCAGGCATCGTGATAGTCGTTGGTGGTCCCGGTCTTGCCGGCGATCGGCTTGCCGACGGCCTTCACCGCCGTGCCGGTGCCGCGCTGGACCACCCCCTCCATCATCGACACCATCTGGAAGGCCGAGCCCGGATCGGCCACCTGCTCGCGGGTGTCGGGGATGACCGGCACCGGCTGATGCTCCCAGTCGACGCCGCTGCAGCCGTCGCAGGACCGCCGGTCGGCGCGAAAGATCGTCGCCCCGTTGCGGTCCTGGACGCGGTCGATCAGGGTCGGGGTGATGCGCTTGCCGCCGTTGACCAGCATCGCGTAGGCGGCGGTCAGGCGTAGCGGGGTGGTGACGCCGGCGCCGAGGGTCATCGAATATTCGCGCGGCATGTGGTCCATGATCCCCAGGCGCTCGACGGTGTCGGCGATCGGCTCGATCCCGATCATCGTGGCGAGCCGCACCGTCAAGGTGTCGATCGACTTCTCCAGACCAACTCGCAGTGGCACCATCCCTAGGAATCGCTCAGTGTAGTTGTTCGGCGTCCACATCGGCAGGCCGGGGCCTTGCGGCAGCGAGATCGGGGCGTCGCTGACCAGGGTCGACGGCGTGAAGCCATGGTCGAGTGCCGTCAGAAAAACGAAGGGCTTGATTGCCGAGCCGGTCTGCCGATAGGCCTGGGTCGCCCGGTCGAACTGGCTGATGGCAAAGCTGAACCCGCCGCTGATCGCCAGCACGCGGCCGGTATGCGGATCGAGCGCGACCAGCGCTCCGGAAACTTCCGGCACCTGGCACAGGGTGAAGACGGCCGGTCTCTTCGTGTTGACCGGCTCGGCCTTGGTGGGGGCTAGGGCGATCGGCGCGGCCATCACCACATCGCCGGGCTTGACCACGTCGGCGGCGCCGCGCGGCGGGGGCCCGAGGCTGGCGTCGTTGTGCCGCGGCCGCGCCCAGCGCATCTCGGCAAACGGGATCTGCCCCGATGCGCCGTCGGCGAACCCGATCGCCGCGCCGTCCCGGTCGGTGCGCAAGACCACCGCCAGCCGCCAGCCGACATCGGTCGCTACCGGCGGCACCGCCACACCGGCGAGGCGGGCCGGCCAATCGTCCTTGACTTCGATACGGGCGATCGCGCCGCGCCAGCCGCCGTGAACATGGTCGTAGGCGATCAGCCCGGCACGCAGCGCCTTGTCCGCATCCGCCTGCAGTCGCACGTCGAGGCTGGTGCGGACCGAGAGCCCGGCGCCGTAGAGCACCTTGTCGCCGTAGCGCTGGAGCAGCTCGCGCCGCACCTCCTCGGCAAAATACGGCGCCTTGACCTGCTCGGTCTCGCGGGGGCGGCGCGGTGCCACCGGCGCGGCCTCGGCCTGCGCCGCTTCCTGTTTCGTCGCAACGCCGTCCTCGACCATTCGGTCGACGACCCAGTCGCGCCGCGCCTTGGCCGCCTCGGGATAGCGGCTCGGATTGTACCGGTTGGGCGCCTTGGGCAGCCCGGCGAGAAACGCCGCCTCGGAGAGCGTCAGTTCGTCCAGCGACTTGTCGAAATAGGTCTGCGCCGCCGATGCCACGCCATAGGCGCCGGCGCCGAGATAGATCTCGTTGAGATAGAGCTCGAGGATGCGGTCCTTGGACATCGCCGCCTCGATCCGGGTCGCCAGCAGGATTTCCTTGATCTTGCGCTCGACCGAAATCTCGTTGGTCAGCAGCATGTTCTTGGCGACCTGCTGGGTGATCGTCGAGGCCCCGACCGGGCGGCGGCTCGCCCGCAGCCGGCCGACATCGGTGATCGCCGCCCGCATGATCGACAGCGGATCGACGCCGTGATGATTGTAGAAATTCTTGTCCTCGGCCGACAGAAACGCGTCGACGACCCGCTTTGGGATCGCCTGTATCGGCACGAAGATTCGGCGTTCGGTCGCGTAGTCGGCCAGAAGCCGGCCGTCGCCCGCCTGGACCCGCGTCATGATCGGCGGCTGGTAGTGCGCCAACTGCTGGTAGTCCGGCAGGTCACGGCCGAAATACCACAGCGTGACGCCCACGAAGCCGCAACCGGCGATCGCCAGGAGCACCGCGCAGACAAACAGAAAGCGGACCAGCTTCACCATCGTACGGGGCGGCGCGGGCGCTCCTCTACTATTCAGCCGCCCGCCAGACCGACCGTCCCGTCCCCGCGCGGCGGGTTTCTATATGCGCTGCCGGGGCGGCTGTTCCAAGGAAGTTTTGTCGCACCGCCCCGCTGTTTTTGGGATCGAAACCACCAGCCTTCCCGCGGTTCGGACGAAATCATTGTGGCGGGGCGTTTCACTCTATACATTAGTGCCTGCGAAAAACCGCCGTCCGCCTGCCGGGCGCCGCGCCCGGTGGGACACCGCGACACAAGCCCGTGGGAGCGGCAACTTGCTTGCCGCCGCGCACGTGCCGCGGCGCCCGACGGCCCCCATCGTAGGAACCCGAAGCCGTCCCCCTGATGAGATACGCGATGGCCGATATCCAATCGTTCCCGCAGGGAATGAGTTCAGGCGTTGCCGGCTTCCTTGCACACGGGATCGCGCCGCCGGCCGAATTTCGCGCGGCCGCAGCAGCGCGCCTCGGAGTCACGCCCGAATGGCAAAGCGCATGCTCATCGACGCCACCCATCCTGAAGAGACGCGGGTGGTGGTTCTCAACGGCAGCCGTCTCGAAGAGTTCGATTTCGAATCGTCGACCAAGAAGCAGGTAAAGGGCAATATCTATCTCGCCAAGGTTACCCGCGTCGAGCCGTCGCTGCAGGCGGCCTTTGTCGACTACGGCGGCAACCGCCACGGCTTCCTGGCGTTCAGCGAGATCCATCCCGATTATTACCGGATCCCGGTCGCCGACCGCGAGCCGGGCGATGGCGAAGCGGTGCCCGAAGACGCTGAGCTCGGGGCGACTTCGGCTGAGAATGACGATGAGGCCGCGGCCTCGCTGGCGACGGCACTACCGGAGCCGGTAGCGGTCCCCGACGCCGCGGCAGGGGCCATGGAAGAGTCCACCGAATCCGAGGACGAAACCGCCGCTGCCGAACCCGCCGAACGGTCCGAGGCCGCTCTTGGCCCGCTGCCGTGGGAAGATGCCGCGCCGGCCGTCGAGCCGGCGGCAGCCTTCTGGCGTGCCGAGGCGGATGTGCCGGCGGCTGACGCCTTCCCTTCGACCGGGCGTATGGAGCTGCCCGATTCGAAGCAGGAGAGCGGGGCGGACGGCGCCGCCGGCGATGTGCTGCCGTATCGGGCCGATCCGTTCCCGGCATCGGACGAGGCTTTCGCGCCTGTCGAGGCTCCCGCCTCGGGCAATGGCGAGGATGGCGACGCCGAAATCATCGAGACGCTCGGCGGCGACGAATTCGAGGAAGCCGAAACTCAGCGCTCGCGAACCTTCCGCCACTACAAAATCCAGGAGGTGGTCAAGCGGCGCCAGATCATGCTGGTCCAGGTCACCAAGGAGGAGCGTGGCAACAAGGGGGCGGCGCTGACGACCTATCTGTCGCTCGCCGGCCGTTATTGCGTGCTGATGCCGAACACCGCGCGCGGCGGCGGCGTCTCGCGCAAGATCACCAGCCTCGGCGACCGCCGCCGCCTCAAGGACATTCTCGAGGAGCTCGACATCCCCGACGGGATGGGCGTCATCGTCCGCACCGCCGGCGCCGAGCGCTCGAAGGCGGAGATCAAGCGCGACTACGAATATCTGCTGCGTCTGTGGAATGAGATCCGCGATATGACGCTGCGGTCGAGCGCGCCGTCGTTGATCTACGAGGAAGGCAATCTGATCAAGCGGTCGATCCGCGACCTCTATACCCGCGACATCGACGAGGTCCTGGTCGAGGGCGAAGACGGCTACCGCACGGCCAAGGCATTTATGAAGATGCTGATGCCGAGCCACGCCAAGCGCGTTCAGCCCTATCGCGACCCGCAGATCGGGCTACTGCACCGGTTCCAGGTCGAAAGCCAGCTCGACGCGATCCATTCGCCGATCGTGCAGCTGCGCTCGGGCGGCTATGTGGTGCTCAACCAGACTGAGGCGCTGGTCGCCATCGACGTCAACTCGGGCCGCTCGACGCGCGAGCGCAACATCGAGGAGACGGCGCTGCGCACCAACCTCGAAGCGGCCGAGGAGATCGCCCGGCAGCTGCGGCTGCGCGACCTCGCCGGGCTGATCGTCATCGACTTCATCGACATGGAGGAGCACCGCAACCAGGGTGCGGTCGAGCGCCGGCTCAAGGAGGCGCTTAAGAACGACCGCGCCCGCATTCAGGTCGGCCGGATCAGCGCGTTCGGTCTGCTCGAAATGTCGCGGCAGCGGCTGCGCCCGTCGCTGGTCGAAACCTCGACCCTGCCCTGCCCGCATTGCGGCGGCACGGGGTTCATCCGCTCCACCGAGTCGGCGGCGCTCTATGTGCTGCGGTCGATCGAGGAGGAGGGGATCAGGCGGCGCTCGGCGGAGATCTGCGTCTATGTCCCGACCACGGTCGCCCTCTACATCCTCAATCAAAAGCGCGACTCGCTGGCGCAGGTCGAGGCCCGCTACGCCATTCACGTGCTGGTGGCGCGCGACGATGCGCTGATCCCGCCGGCTTTCCGGCTGGAGCGGCTGCGCGCCTACGGGCCGGGCGAGGCGATCGCCCCATTGCCCGCTCCGTTGACGCAGGCGCCGGCGATCGACGAGGACGAGGAGGACGAGGAAGTCGAGGAAGAGGCCGAGGGCATCGCGGCAGAGCCCCCGGAGCCCGCGGCCGAGGAAGATCGCGAGGATCGCGGCCGTGGCAGGCGCCGCCGCCGCCGCCGGCGGCGGCACGAGGAGACGCCCGCCGCGCGTGCCGCGGAACCGGTCGAGCGGGCCGGGGAAGAAGGCGCACCGGTTGCCGCCGGCAGTGAGGACCCTGACGGCGGCGACGAGGCCAACGCCGAGCAGCACCGCCGCCGTCGCGGGCGTCGCGGCGGTAGGCGCAAGGACCGGCGCGAGGCCGGCGCCGAGACGGGTTTCGAGACGGCACATCCCGCCGCCGAGATCGAAATCCTGCCGACCGCCGAGGTCGAGGAAAAGGAGACGGCGACCGCCGCAACAGCCGCGGGATGGCTGCCGGAGGCGAGCGTGGAGATGCCGGTTGCCGCCGCTGCAACAGCAGCCGTGCCGACAATGTCGGGTAATGGCGAAATGGCGGATGCGGCGGGCCAAGGCGGGCCGTTCGCCACCGGGAATGGCGCAGAACCCACTCGCGCCGATCCGACCGAGGAGGCAAAAGGCGCCGGGCTCGTCAATCCGCCGACGATGCCGTCCACCGCCGAGGCGGAAATCGCAGCGCCGGTCTTTGCCGAGACTGTGCCGGCTTGGCAAATGACGCCGCCTTCGCAGGAGCCGGGCTCCATTGGCCCGGCGTATCCCGAGCCGGCCGTGGAGGTTCGCGACGTCGCGCCGGCCATGCCGCCCGCCGCCGAGGCGGAACCCGCGCCGCCGGTTTTTCCCGAGTCGGTACCGCCTTGGCAGATGGCGCCGCCTTTGCTGGAGCCGGACGACAATGGCCCGGCGCACTTGGGGACGGCCGTAGAGATTGGTGATGCCGCTCCGGCCGTGCCGCCGCCTGCCGCCGAGGCGGAACCTGCGGCACCGCTTCCCGTCGAGACGGCTCCGCCTTCAGCGTCCGAAGCGACCGCCGCGGAGCCGCCACCGGCGCATCCCGTGCAGACGGTGTCGCAGAAGCCGGCTGATCCGCGCAAGGGCTGGTGGCAGCGGCTGATGCAGTCTTGACGCGGCGACGCGGCTTGCCCAGCCCTTGCCGCATTTCTGGGGTTAGGAAGTCGGACGGGCTGTCCACTCCGGTCTGGCCCGCGATCGCGAAGGGCTCCGACGCAGCCCTCGCAGCCGATGAAGGCGATGCCGGTGGCTTCCCGATTCCTGGTTCGCTCCACTACGCTCGCCATTGCCGCGTCGCTCGCCTTTGCCCAGGCGGCGGCCGCCGCGCAAAGCTTTATCCGGGACACCGAGATCGAGGCCGACATCCGCACCATGGTGACCCCGATCTGGAAGGCGGCGGGGCTCGATCCGAATGGGCTGCACGTCTATCTGATCGACGACAAGCAGCTCAACTCGTTCGTCGCCGGCGGCCAGAACGAATTCATCAATACCGGCTTGATCATGCGCGCCCAGACGCCGAACCAGCTGATCGGCGTGCTGGCGCACGAGACCGGACATATCGCCGGCGGCCACTTGTCGCGCACGCAGCAGGCGATGACGAATGCCAGCATCGAGGGGATCATCGCGATGGTGCTCGGCGCCGCGGCGACGGTGGCGGGAAGAGGCAGCGGCGGCGGCGGAGCCCTCTTGGGCGCCGAGGGTGTGGCGCAGCGCGCCTTCTTTCAATACTCGATCGGCCAGGAAGCGGCGGCCGACCAGGCGGCGATGACCTTTCTCGACCGCGCCGGCGAATCCGCTCGCGGGCTATTGCAGTTTTTCGAGATTTTGCAGGGTGAGGAGCTGCTGTCGGGCCAGCACGAGGATCCCTATCTGCGCACGCATCCCTTGACCTCTCAGCGGATCGAATATTTGCGCAACCATGTCGCGCACTCGCGCTGGTCGGACGTGCCGGACCCGCCCGCCTATGTCGAATTGTTCAAGCGCATCAAGGTCAAGCTCGGCGCCTTCACGGACCCGCCGTCTTCGACGCTGGCGGCGTATCCGGAGCGCGACCAGTCGGTGCTGGCGCGCTATGCGCGGGCGATCGCCTATTACCGGATCCCAAAGCTCGACAAGGCGCTGCCGATCGTCGACGGCCTGATCAAGGATTACCCGAGGGACCCGTATTTTCGCGAGCTCAAGGGCCAGATGCTGTTCGAGAACGGCCGCATCCGCGATGCGATCCAACCTTACGAGGAATCGGTGCGTCTGGCGCCGGGCGCGCCGCTGCTGCGGATATCGCTCGCCCAGACCTATATCGAGGCCAATGATCCGAGCCTCAACAAGCGCGCGATCGCGTATCTGAACGATGCTTTGCGCACCGAGGACAAGGACACCAGCGCTTGGCACCTGCTGGCGACCGCCTATGGGCGCGACAATCAGATCGGCATGGCCGCCCTGTCACTGGCCGAGGAGGGGCTCGCCGGCGGCAAGAAAAAAGACGCCATCCAGCAGGCCAATCGAGCAAAAGCGACATTGCCCAAGAGCACGGTCGCCTATAATCGTGCCGAGGAAATCCGGCGCGAGGCGGGCGAGCTCGAGAACTCTGACTGAGCACAACCGATCTCTTCATCAACTATCAAATTTATAAGAGGTGTCCGTGCCCAGATACTTACGCGAACCGTTCATCCTGATATTATTCGCTTGCATGATCTTCACCGCCATGTCGTTTCGTCCGATCCAGGCGGCCGAGACGACCCCGGCGCAACGCCAGGAGATCGAGCAGATCGTCCGCGACTATCTGATGAAAAACCCCGAAGTCCTGATCGATGCGCTGCGGGGCGCCGAGGAGAAGCTGAACCACGACGCCGACGTCAAGGCTTCGCAGTCGCTCGGCGACCGGAAGCATGAGATCTTCGACGACCCGGCGACGCCGGTTGGGGGCAATCCGCACGGCAATGCGGCGATCGTCGAGTTCTTCGATTACCGCTGCCCGTATTGCAAGCAGGTCCAGCCGTCATTGCAGAAACTGCTCGATCAGGATCCTCAATTGCGGCTCTTTTACAAGGAGCTGCCGGTGCTGGGCCCCGCCTCGGTCACCGCCGCGCACGCAGCGCTCGCCGCGCAAAAGCAGGGCAAGTACGAGGCGTTTCACAGGGCGATGATGGCGGCCCGGGGGCAGATCAGCGACGACACCGTCTACAAGGTCGCGGGCTCGGTCGGGCTCGATGTCGAGCAGCTCAAGAAGGACATGGCGGCGCCCGAGATCGCGCAGGCACTGAAGGCCAATCTGGCGCTCGCCGATGCGCTCAACATCCACGGCACGCCGGCCTTCATCGTCGGCGACAAGATCGTTCCGGGTGCCGTCGACTTGGACGCGCTCAAGGACATGGTCGCGGACGCCCGCAAGCGATAGCGGAACCCCTTCAGGCTTCGTGATCGGGCTGCCGGCTCGGGTGTGCTGCGGCGAAGGGGGCGAGCTTCATGCAGCTCTCATAGATGCGCCCAATCGTCGGGTAGGGTCCGAGATCGAGACGATAGCGCTCGGCGTTGACGACCTGCGGAATGAGCGCGATGTCGGCGAGGCCGGGCGTGTCGCCGTGGCAGAAGGCGCCGGTCGCGGCGTCGTCGGCAACGAGCTGCTCGAAAGCCTGAAAGCCGGCATCGATCCAGTGGTTGTACCATCGGCCGATGTCGTGCTCGTCGCGGCCGAAGGAATGCGCCAGGTAGCGCAGCACGCGAAGATTGTTGATCGGGTGGATGTCGCAGGCGACGATGTCGGCGAGCGCGCGGACCCGCGCGCGATCCACCGGGTGCTGTGGCAATAACGGCGGGTCGGGATGCGTCTCGTCGAGATACTCGATGATCGCCAGTGATTGGATCAGGGTGCGCCCGCTCTCGTCTTCGAGCGCCGGGACCAACCCTTGCGGGTTGATGCCGAGGTAGTCGGGACGGCCCTGCTCGCCGCGCCGCAGATGCACCGGGATGCTTTCGTAGTCGAGCCCCTTGAGGTTGAGCGCGATACGCACGCGAAACGCCGCCGAGGAGCGGAAATAGCCGTAGAGCTTCATGGCATCCTCGTTCCCGGGTTCGAACAGCCGCGGCGAAGGGGACTTCCTCGATAAACCGCCACGATCAGGTTTCGCCGGGCGACCTCATCTCCGGCGTCCCGAATAGGCCTCGGCAAACGCCTGGGCTGCGGTTCGGTCGGGGTTCTCCTCGCAATAGGTGAAGGCTTGAGCGGCGATGCTGGGGATGTCGCCGACATTGATGGTGCTGGACCGGAACCGAGACGCCTGATAGCCGATATAGAACATCGATGCTGCGGAGCGATCGGCCGGCGACAATTTTAGCAGGTCCTGGCAGCCTGCCCGCCGGATGTTGACGACGTGGTCCACCGGCGCCGGCTCCGCCGGCGGGGCTGCAGCCGTGGCCTCGGCCGGGGGCGGAGACGGAGCGGGCGGAGCGGTGGCGGTGGCTTCCGGCGGCGGTGTCGGTACGCAGGCGGCAAGCAACCCCGAGATCAGCACCGCCGTGACTTTCGCGTTCATCATGTTGCTCCCGTCGGCGCTGGATTTTTCGCGGCCGGTCGTGATCACTGTGGAATTGATCCACGTCAAATGCCATAGATCAATGGCAAAGGTGGTTCCTCATTCGGGATTTCCGAATCCCGCGAATGCGGTCGGCGATGGCGCCGGCCGTGCTTTGACGAAGCCGTCCTCGGCCCTCCGCCGGCCGCGGGGCGGAGAGAAGCTCGAGCCGATATGCCGAGAGAGGCCGCAGCGATGACCAAACCTATGCTTTACGCGGCGCCGATCGCCTTCATCGGGTTGATCGCCATGGGCGCGCCGGCCGCCGCGGCGGCCTGGAGCGGCAGCCTCGCCCGCGATATCGCCGCGGCGACCGCGGATCGGGAGGATGCGCCGCTGGTGCTCGTGCGCGGCGGAGGCCGCGGCGGGGGAGGCGGCGGCCGCGGCGGGGGAGGCGGCGGCCGCGGCGGGGGAGGCGGCGGCCGCGGCGGGGGAGGTGGCGGCGGTTATCGCGGAGGGGGAGGTGGCGGCGGCGGTTATCATCGCGGCGGCGGCGTCGCTGGAGGCGGTGCCCAGCGCGGCGGCGGTTCCTGGGCCGGGGCCGGCGGCGGCAACCGCGGGAACTTCAACAGCGCCAATGTCAACCGCGGGAACTTCAACAGCGCTAATATCAACCGCGGGAACGTCAACCGCGGGAACGTCAACGTCAACCGGAACGTCAACGTCAGCGGCGGCGGCTACTACGGGGGTGGCGGCTATTACGGGTCGGGCTGGGGCGGCGTCGCCGCCGGGGTCGCGGCCGGCGCGGTGGTCGGCGCCGCCGCCGCCAGCACGCCATACTACTATCCGACAACGCCCAGCTATTATTGCCCCTACCCGAATTATCCTAATTGCGGGCTTTGAACCGGGCCGGCTCGGTCCGTTCGACGCTTCTTCGGGCCATCGCGCGCCGGCAGTCGCTGGTTTGCACCTCCCGGTAAGCGGCTGGTGAAACCGCTATCTTTCGCATTGCTGCTGGCGACCATCGCAATCCTCTTCTCGGCGGTCGGCGGCGGCGTCGCGGCCGGTCCTGAATTTGCGGTGCTGGTCTTCACCAAGACCACGGGCTATCGGCATGATTCAATCGCGCGGGGCATCGCCACGATCGCGGCGCTCGGCGCCGAGCACGGCTTTGCCGTCGAGCGCACCGAGGACGCCGCCCGCTTTACCGACGCTGAGCTCGTCCGGTACCGGGTCGTGGTCTTTCTGAGCACCACCGGCGATGTCCTCGACGCAGCCGAGAAGGCCGCGTTCGAGCGCTACATCCGATCGGGCGGCGGGTTTGTCGGCATCCACTCGGCGAGCGACACCGAATATCGCTGGCCGTGGTACGGCCGCCTCGTCGGCGCCTATTTCGCGAGCCATCCGGCGGTGCAGCCCGCGACGGTGCGCATCGCGGAGCCGAGGCATCCCTCGACGACGGGTCTGCCGGCGGTCTGGGAACGCACCGACGAATGGTACAATTTCCGAAGCAATCCCCGCGGCGCCGTCCGTGTCCTGGCGACGCTCGATGAATCGACCTATGCCGGCGGGACGATGGGCGCCGACCATCCGATCGCCTGGTGCCAGGACTTCGACGGCGGCCGCAGCTGGTACACCGCCATGGGCCACACCGCGGAAAGCTACGGCGAGCCGCTCTTTCGCCGGCATCTTTTGGGCGGGATCGAGACCGCGGCCGGCCTGCACGGCGGCTGCGCCGGCGAGTGAGCGTTCCGAGCCTGTTGCCGGCGCGGCGCCTCGGGGCTAAGGTTTATGTCAAGCGGTCGCGGGCATGCCGCGTCTCGAAATCCAAATCGGGGAGGGCGCAATGCTCAAATTGCATGTCAACGGCCAGGAGCAGTCTTTCGACGGCGACCCGTCGATGCCGCTGTTGTGGTATTTGCGCGACGAGCTCGGGCTCACCGGGACCAAGTTCGGCTGCGGCGTCGCGTTGTGCGGCGCCTGCACCGTCCATGTCGACGGCGAGGCCGCCCGCGCCTGCATCACCACGGTAAGCGACGCCGCCGGCCGCTCGGTGACGACGATCGAGGGTCTCGACCGTGACGGCAACCATCCGGTGCAGAAGGCCTGGCGGGTGTTCAACGTGCCGCAATGCGGCTATTGCCAGGCGGGCCAGATCATGCAGGCCGCGGCCCTGCTGGCGACCAGCAAGAACCCGTCCGAGGCCGAGATCAACAGCGTCATGAGCGGCAACATCTGCCGCTGCGGCTGCTATCAGCGCATCACCGCCGCCATCAAGGCGGCTGCCACGGGAGCCTGACATGAGCGCCGTCCACGCCGCTATCGAGGCCGCGATCGAGAACGTCAGCCGCCGCGGCTTTTTGAAGGGAATGATCGCCACCGGCGGCCTTGTCGTCGCCGCCGAATTCCTGCCGGCCCGCGCGGCACTCGCCGCCTTTGCGACCGGCGCCGACAAGATGGCGGGCGGGGTGGTGAGCGATCCCCATGTCTTTGTCTCGATCGCGCCCGACGGCATCGTCACCATCGTCGCGCATCGCGCCGAGATGGGCACCGGGTCGCGCACCAGCCTGCCGATGGCCATCGCCGACGAGCTGGAGGCCGACTGGACGCGGGTGCGCGTCAGGCAATCGCCGGGCGACGAGAAGAAATACGGCAACCAGAACACCGACGGCTCGCGCAGCCTGCGCCATTTCATCCAGCCGATGCGGCAATGCGGCGCCGCGGCAAGGCAGATGCTCGAAGCCGCCGCAGCCAAACGCTGGGGCGTCGATATCGCCGAGGTCGAGGCGAAGAACCACGAGGTCGTCCACAAGCCCTCGGGCCGAAAATTCGGCTATGGCGAGCTCGCCGCCGAGGCCGGCGCCTTGCCGACGCCGCCCGCCGATCGGATCAAGCTCAAGGACGAGGCGGCCTTCCGCTATCTCGGCAAGGAGAACGTCCAGATCGTCGATCTCTTCGACATCACCACGGGCCGCGCGGTCTATGGCATCGACACGAAATTGCCGGGCATGAAATATGCCGTCGTCGCCCGGCCGCCGGTGATGGGCGGCAAGCTTGCTTCCTATGACGGCTCGGCGGCGATGCAGGTGCCGGGCGTGGAGAAGATTGTCGTCATCGAGGGCACCCCGCCGCCGGCGAAATTCCAGCCGCTGGGCGGGGTCGCGGTCGTCGCGCGCAATAGCTGGGCCGCGATCAAGGGGCGCGAGGCGCTGAAGCTCAGCTGGGACGACGGCCCGCATGCCGGTTACGATTCGGTCGCCTACAAAGCGCAGCTCGAAGCGGCCGCGCGCAAGCCTGGCAAGGTCGTGCGCAACGACGGCGACGCGGAGAAGGCGCTCGCCTCGGCCGCGAAGACGGTTTCGGCGGAGTACTACATCCCGCATTTGGCCCATGCATCGATGGAGCCGCCCTGCGCCACGGCGCGCGCCGCCGATGGCAAATGCGAGGTTTGGGCGCCGGTGCAGAGCCCGGGCAATGTCCGCGACGAGGTGGCCCAGAAGCTCGGCCTCAAGCCCGAGGATGTGACCGTCAACGTCACCCTGCTCGGGGGTGGCTTCGGGCGGAAATCGAAATGCGACTTCGTGCTCGAAGCGGCCCTCTTGTCGCGCGAGATGGGCGGCGCGCCGGTCAAGGTTCTTTGGACGCGCGAGGACGATCTGCGGCATGATTATCTCCATACCGTGTCGCTCGAACGCATCGATGCGGGGATCGACCCGCAGGGCCGGGTCGTCGCCTGGCGGCACCGCAGCGTCGCGCCGACGATCCGCTCGATCTTTGTCGCCGATCCCGAAGCGCGAGATGCCGGTGGAGCTCGGCATGGGCCTCGTCGACGTGCCGTTCGACATCCCCAACCTGCGCTGCGAGAACGGCGAGGCCGAGGCCCATGCCCGGATCGGCTGGTTCCGCTCGGTCTCGAACATCCCGCACGGCTTTGCGGTGCAGTCCTTCGCCGCCGAGATCGCCGATGCCCTGGGCCGCGACCCCAAGGACGTGCTGCTCGAGCTGATCGGCCCGGCGCGCATCGTCGACCCGCGCAAATCGCCGGAGGTCGCCGATTTCTGGAATTACGGCGATCCGTTCGAGACCTACCCGATCGACACCGCACGCCTGCGCCGCGTCGTCGAGCTGGTCGCCGACAAGGCGGAGTGGGGCAAACCTCTGCCGCCGCGGCACGGCCGGGGTATTGCCGTCCATCGCAGCTTCTTGAGCTATGTCGCGACCGTGATCGAAGTCGTGGTCGACGAGAAAGGCGGGCTCAGGGTGCCGCGCGTCGACACCGCGATCGACTGCGGCTTTGCCGCCAACCCGGAGCGCATCCGCTCGCAAATCGAGGGGGCCGCGGTGATGGGGCTGAGCCTCGCCCGCTACGGCGAGATCAGCTTCAAGAACGGCCGCGTCGAGCAGGGCAACTTCAACGACTTTCCGGTCGCCCGCATCGACGAATCGCCACCGATCACCCATGTTCACATCGTCCCCGCCGGCATCGACGTGCCATCGAGCGGGGTCGGCGAGCCGGGCGTGCCGCCCTTTGCGCCGGCCTTGTGCAACGCGATCTTCGCCGCCACCGGAAAACGCATCCGGCGGCTGCCGATCGGCAACCAGCTGGCCGCCTGACTCTGATTACGGTGTGAGCCGAGGCGAGGCGGAATACCGGCGATAGACAAAGGCCGGGGCGGCGCCTGCCGCCTCGCCGCGCGCCCCGGCGAGGAGAGCGTGGTCGGGAGAGAGCGCGCAGGCGGGGTCGGTGCGCGCGGCCTCGCCGGTCAGCGCAAAGGCCTGGCAGCGGCAGCCGCCCCAATCGATCTCGCGCCGTTCGCAGGAGCGGCAGGGCTCGGGCATCCACGCCGTACCGCGGAAATGCGCGAAGGCCGGGTCGTGCCGCCAGATGTCGGCGAGGCTCGCTTCCTCGACCTGTGGAAAGCGCAACCCCGGCAACGTCTCCGCCGCATGGCAGGGCAGCACCCGGCCGGCGGGCGTCACATTCAGGAAACGCCGGCCCCAGCCGCCCATGCACGCTTTCGGCCGATGGGCGAAGTAGTCCGGCACGACATAGTCGATCGCCATGACGCCTTCGAGCCGGGCGCGCGCCGCAGCGACCAATGCCGTTGCCCGGTCGAGCTGGCCGCGGCTCGGCAACAGCGCCGCGCGATTGCGCAGCCCCCAGCCGTAATATTGGGCATGGGCGACTTCGAGCCGGTCCGCGCCATAGGCCAGCGCCAGATCGACGATATCGGCGAGGTGGTCGAGGTTTTGCCGGTGCACGACGACGTTGATCGTCAATGGCAGGCCGGCGTCGCGGACGAGGCGGGCAGCTTCACGTTTTTGCTGCTGCGCGCCGCCGAGGCCGGCAATGCGGTCGCCGGCCTCGGGATCGACGTCCTGCAGGCTAAGCTGCACGTGCTCGAGCCCGGCTTTGGCCAGTGCCGCGATCCGATCGGCATCGAGCCCGATTCCCGAGGTGATAAGATTGCCGTAGAGCCCGACCGCGGCGGCGTGGTTGACGAGCTCGACGAGATCGCGGCGGACGAGCGGCTCGCCGCCGGAAAAATGCACCTGCAGCACCCCCAGCGCCGCCGCCTCGCCGAGCACCCGCCGCCAGGCCGCAGTGTCGAGCTCGGCGCCCGCCCGCTCCAGCGCCAGCGGGTTGGAGCAATAGGGGCAGCGCAGCGGGCAGCGGTGCGTCAGCTCGGCGAGGAGCGCCAGCGGCGGCTCGATCTCGTCGGCCTTTGGCGCGGTCACAGGCGCAGCACCTTCTTGTCGACGAGGTCCTGCAGCATCGGCAGGACATCGCCGGCGACGATTTCGCGCGGCGCCTCGAAGCGGCGCGCCAGATCGTCGACGATTGCGTCGACTGCGCGCTCGCCGTCGACAAGGCGGAGGATTTCGACCGCCTGCTCGTCCGGCAGCAGAAGCCGCTCCGGCGCCAGCACGATCCAGGCCTGGCGCGTCTGGTCAAAGCGGAACCTGGCATGCGGGGCAAAGCGCAGGACGGTGCCGCCTTCCACCCGGCTGCGCTCGGGACGGCCGGCTTCGCTCACCCGCTCTTCTCGGGGACGAAAGCGCCCGGCGGCACCAGGCCCGGCTCGACATAGGCGAAATGAAGCGCGTCGAGCTGGGCCCACAGCACGTCGCATTTGAAGCGCAAGGTGTCGAGCACCGCCCTTTGTTTTTCCGGGGTGTCGGCGTGCTCCTTGACATAGGAGAGCGCAAAGGCGACGTCGGTCGGCGCCTGGGTCAGCCGTGGCGTGAAATAGGCGAGCGTGTCGCGGCTGACGAAATCGTAGTTGCGCAGCATGCCGTCGACCCGCTCAGCGATGATCTCGGGCGAGAACATCTCGGTCAGGCACGAGGCGACCGCCTCCAGGAGCGGCCGGTCGCGGACGAAATTGACATAGGCGTCTACGGCAAAGCGGGTCGCCGGCAACAGCCCGGCGGTCGAGACCACATAATCGCGGTCGAGGCCAAGGCCCTCGGTCAATTTCAGCCAGCGGGCGATGCCGCCGGTGTTCTCGTCGTCGCCGTCATGGTCGAGAATCCGCCGCCGCCATTCCCGCCGCAATGCCGGGGTCGGCAGCCGAGCGACCAGAAACGCGTCCTTCGCCGGAATACGGGCCTGATAATAATAGCGGTTGAGCGCCCAGGCCTGGATTTGGCCGCGATCGAGCCTGCCGTCACGCATCAGGTGATGGAACGGATGGCGGTGGTGGTAGCGCTCGGCGCCGATCGCGTGCAGCTGCGCTTCGAGCTCGGCCGGCGACAGCATCCCCTCGGTCACAGCCGCACCTCCATGCCGTCCCAGGCGACTTCCCAGCCGGCGGCTTCAACCTGGCGCCGCTCGGGCGAATCGGCGACCAGCACCGGGTTCGAATTGTTGAGATGAATGAAGATGCGGCGGCCGACGCCGAGGTCGCGGAAGGCGGCGATCGCGCCGTCCTCGCCGCTGATGCTCATATGGCCCATCCGCTTGCCGGTCTTGGCGCCGACGCCGAGCCGGATCATTTCGTCGTCCCGCCACAGGGTGCCGTCGAAGAAAACGAGGTCGCTGTCGGCAAGGCGCCGGCGAAGCGGCTCGGTCATCGCCGCGCAGCCGGGGATGAAGAAAAAGCTGTCGCCGTTCGCCGTATCGGTGATTTGCAGGCCGACGGCGTCGCCGGCCTCGCTCAGCCCCGGATCCGTTCCGGGCGTTTCCAGGTAGAGCGGCACCTTGCCGGGCACGGCAAAGGCAGTAACGGCAAGCCCCGAGCCGCCGGCAGGCCCGGCGAGTGCCATCGAATGCTCGAGGGGCAGCTCGACCCGCCGGACGCAATCGGGCGCCAGAACGTCGAAGATTGGGTTGGCCGCAAGGATCGCCAGCACCCGCGCCGGGGCAAAGACGGCAAACGAATGTCGCTCCCGCAGGTGCAGCAGCCCGGCGATCGCATCGACATCGCCGCCCGTCGCGACGACCCCCGCGATCGGCGACGAGCGCAGCCCTTCGCGCGGGTGCAATTGCGGCGTCGCCTCGATCTGCTGGCGCAGGTCGGGCGAGGCGTTGAGCACGAACCAATCGCGCTCGTTCGCCGACACTGCGAGCGATGCCTGCGAGCGGGGAAGCGCGCCCGCATCACCCTTTCGCGCCCGGCGACAGGCCGGTGCGTTCGAGTTCCACTGCGGGAAACCACCGCCGGCGGCAGCGCCGAGGACGACGATATGCAGCATCGCGTCGCCTCGCCGGGACCGCCGGCGTCAGTCGAGCCCTGGGGCTATTCGACCTCGGGGCTATTCGACCTCGGCGCAGGCGTAGGCGTTGATTTCGAGGCCGATCGCGATCTCGATGATGACCGGGGTCTTCCACTTCATGGCCGTTCCTTTCCCGCATGTTCTCACCCGCGGCACGCTAGGGCCGAGCCGCTCGCCTGTCAACTCATCCGGCGGTGCGCGCCGGCGCATGCGCGAAGGCCTGCGCGACCGCGTCGTAGGCCGGCTTGGCGCGGAGATCGGCGTCGAACGGAAGGGGGCGGGAAGGCAGCCTATCCGGCCGCCACCGGGCTTGGTCGGTTTCCTGGCGCACGATCCAACTGTAGCGGTCTGACAAGCCCCAGGTCACCACCATCTTGACCGCCGGCTCGTCGAGGGCTGCGTCGAGAAAACGGCGGTAGGCGTCGGCTATCACGCGGTCGCGAGCAAGGGTGGCGGCCGGGGCATTCTCGTCGCTGACGTCAAGCTCGGTGATCTGGATTGTCAGGCCGAGGGCGGCGATATCGGCGAGAAACCGCCGTAGCCGCTCGGGCGAGAAGGGCGGTCCGCCGACGGCATAGAGATGAGCTTCGATACCGACGGCATCGACCGGCGTGCCGGTTCGCCGCATCCGCTCCAGCAGCGCCAAGAGCGCGGTGCGGCGCGCCTCGTGCGCCGGCGTGTCGAGCTCGACATCGTATTCGTTGACGACGAGCCGGGCGCCGGGATCGCTCTCGTGCGCGACGCGGTATGCAAGATCGAGATAGTCGGGCCCCAGCGTTTCGAGAAATACCGCGGTGCGAAGGCCGTCAGGCCGGCCGTCCTTGGGTTCGATCGGCTCGTTGACCACGTCCCAGCTGTGGATCAGCCCGCGGTAGCGGCCGACTAGATTTCGGATCCGATCGACGACAACCCGCTCCTGCTCGCGTCGGCCGGGTAGGTCGAAATACCAGTGCGGCGTACGAAAGTACCACAGGACGTTGTGGCCGCGCAGCGCCAGGCCGCCTTCCGCCGCGAACCCCACGACCGTATCGCCGGGGACGAAATCGTTCTTCCCTGGGGCGCCCCGGTTCATGGGCACCCATTTCATGTCGTTCTCGGGCACGACGATCCCGGCCTGCTGCACTACCAGCTTGACAAAGGCGGGGTCGCCGTCGATCTGAGCGGCCGAGATCGTGGTGCCGTACAAAAGCCCTTTCTCCGCCGCCAGCTCGCGCAGCGCCGCGGGTTGCGCCGCGCCGGCGCGCGACCCGAACGGCGCGGCCCAGGCGGCACCGGTCATCGCCAGGCTCGCGGCGAGGAAGCGGCGGCGCTGCACAGGACGGCGGCAGGCATTATCGCACGGCATCGCGCCAACCCTTATCCGATCGGCGATCTCTCAGCGGCTGCGGCCGGAGGAGGCCGCCGGCGGGCTGGGCGGGCTACCGTCGAGCCGCTCGAGATTCGCCCGCGCCGCCATGTCCGCCTGGCTGCCTGGTGCCATCTGGCCGACTCGCTCCCAATCGCGGCGCGCACCTGCCCGGTCGCCCCGAAGGCGGCGGATGTTGCCGCGTTCGAGCAATCCCGGCGCCGAGTTCGGCGCCTCGGCCAGCGCCTTCTCGACATCGGCGAGCGCCGGGTCGAGCCGTTCGAGTGCACGGTAGGCCGAGGCGCGGTAAATAAGCGCGTCGACCCGAGCGGGGTTGGCCTTCAACACCCGATCGAGGTCGGCCACGGCCTTGTCGAGATAGCCCACGGACGCCGCCGCCTCCGCGCGGTCGACCAGCATGTCGGGGTCGTTCGGCATCAGCGCCACCGCCCGGCCGGCGGCCGCATAGGCGCGAACCGGGTCGCCGGCGAGGAGCCAGGCCTGCCCCGCCTGGTCGAGCGCCTCGGCCCGCAGCGCCACCGGCGCCTTGTCCATCGCCGCCGCCAGGCTTTCGAGGCGGGTCGCCCCCTCCCGATATTTCCCCAGCCCGATCAGCGCGACGGCGGCGCAATGGTCGGCCGGATGCGCGCCACCCCGCTCATGCCACGCCTGTGCCAGGCGTTGCGCCTCGCCCGGCTTCTGCTTGGCGAGCGTCATGCAATGCTCGTAGGTCGCGGCGTCCTCCTCGGCCGCATCCGGCGCCGCAGCGACCAGAGCCAGCGGCAGCAGCCGGCAGAGGACCCAGGCGCCGGCCCGCAGATGTCGCTGCATGCGCATGGCCGGATATCAACCACACCGCGGTGCAACATGAAAGCACCTCGATCCAGTTGACCCGGTGCGGCAGGCGGTGTCGGAAGGCGCGCATCGCGCTGCTTGCGCCCGATCGCGGCGCTCGTTGCGGCCGAATTGCGACCGGCGCTACGATGGCATGTGAACGTCTCGGCCTTTTTGCGTGATCGCCTGATCCCCGGCGGGGCCGGCAACGTCACGCGTGCCTTCACCCACCGCAACTACCGCATTTACGCCGCCGGCAACGCGGTCTCGCTGATCGGCGTGTGGATGCAGCGGGTGGCGGTCGGCTGGCTCGCCTGGACGCTGACCCATTCCGGGACCTGGCTCGGCATCATGTCGATGGCGGAATTCTTTCCGGTGGTCTTTCTGAGCCCCATCGCCGGGGCACTCGCCGATCGGCGCGACCGGGTCGGGATCATCCGGGTGACGCAGATCGCGGGCAGCCTCGAGGCGGGGCTGCTGGCGATCCTCGTCTATACCGGGGCGATCACGATCGAGTTGCTGCTCGGGTTGACCCTGACGCTTGGCGTCTTCAACGCGATGGCGCAGCCCTCGCGGCTGGCGCTGATCCCGACCCTGGTCGACCGGCCGGCCTTGCCCTCGGCATTGGCGATCAACGCCATCATCTTCAACTCGGCCCGCTTTGTCGGCCCGGCGGTGGCCGGGATCGTCATCGCCAAGGTCAGCGTCGGCGCCGCCTTTGCAGTCAATGCCGCGACCTATGTCGTCTTTCTCGTCGCGATGGCCAATCTGCGCGGCCTGCCGGCGCTGCCGGTCGGCGCCACCCAGAGTGTGCTGAAGGCCTCGGCCGAGGCCTATTCCTATGCCAGCCGGCATCCTGGAATCGCGCCGATGCTGCTGCTCTTCACGGTGACGACGGTCGGCACCCGCGGTTTTGTCGAGCTTTTCCCGGGCTTTGCCGACCACGTCTTCGGGCGCGGGCCGGAGGGTCTGGCGACCCTGACCTCGACGGTCGGGCTCGGCGCCATCTTTGGTGCCATCTATATGCTGCTGCGGCCGGCGATCGCCGGCCTGACCGGGCTCGTGCTCGCCAACAACCTGGTGATCTCGCTGGTGATCCTCGGCTTCACGGCGACCGACCGATTCTATGTCGCACTCCCTTGCGTCTTTCTCGCCGGGGCAGCAATGACGATCACCGGGGTCGGCGCCCAGACGCTGATCCAGGCCGCGGTCGACGTCCAGATGCGCGGCCGCATCATGGCGCTCTACGGTATGATCTTCCGCGCCGGGCCGGCGGTCGGCGCGGTGCTGATGGGCTCGCTCAGCGAGCGCTTCGGGCTGCGCCTGCCGCTCGCCGTCGGCGCCGTCGTCTCCTGCGGCTTTTGGGGCTTCACCAAGCTCAAGGAGCGGCGCATCGCGCTGACCCTGGAGACCGACCCGTCCGGCGGCCGGCCGTGAGCGGGCATCTGTTCTGCTTTGGCCTCGGATACAGCGCGCTCGCGCTGGCCGGGCGCCTGACGGCTGAGGGATGGCAGGTCAGCGGCACCTGCCGCGGCGCGCAACGGGCGGCGGCGCTGCGCGAGGCCGGGTTCTCGGTCGCGTTGTTCGACCGCGGCTGTCCGCTTCCGCCGCGGGCGCTCGACGGGACGACGCACCTCCTCGTGTCGGTCCCGCCGGACGCGGCGGGCGACCCGGTGCTGGCCCGGCACGGCTCGGACATCGCCGCGCTGAGGGCGCCCTGCTGGGTCGGCTATTTGTCGACCACCGGCGTCTACGGCGACCGCGGCGGCGGCTGGGTCGACGAAAGCTCGGAACTGCGGCCGACCGGCGAAAGGGGACGCCGCCGCGTCGCCGCCGAGAAGGGCTGGCTCGATCTGTGGCGCCACCGCGGGGTGCCGGTCCATGTCTTTCGCCTCGCGGCGATCTACGGTCCCGGCCGCAGCGCCATCGATGGGCTGCGCGCCGGCACCGCCAGGCGGATCGACCAGCCGGGCCAGGTGTTCTCGCGCATTCATGTGGATGATCTGGCGAGTGTCCTGAGCGCCTCGATGGCGCGGCCGCGGCCGGGTGCCGTCTACAATGTCTGCGACGACGAGCCAGCTCCCCCCGCGGCCGTCACGGCTCACGCCGCGGCATTGCTCGGCCTGCCGGCGCCGCCATTGGTGTCGATCGCCGAGGCCGGGCTGTCGCCGATGGCGCGGAGCTTCTACGACGACAACAAGCGGGTCGCGAACCGGCTGCTCAAGACCGAGCTTGGCGTCGGCCTGCGCTATCCCGATTACCGCACCGGGCTCGCCGCGATCCTCGCCGCCCTGCCTTGAGGCTTGCCGAAACGTTAGCGCTGCGGCATCGTCCAGCATCAGATGGCGACGGCGCCGGCGCGGCACCCAGCTCGGGAGGAAGGATCATGACCGCTTACAACGTGCTGATGATGGGGGCTTCCTACGGCTCGCTGCTGGCGGTCAAGCTGTTGTTTGGCGGGCATAAGATAAAGCTCGTTTGCCTGCCGGCCGAGGTCGAGGCGTTCAACAGCGAGGGCGCCCATGTGCGCATGCCGATCCGCGGCCGGAAGGACCCGATCGAGCTCGAACTCGCGCAAATTGCCGGGCAGCCTGTCGGCGGCCGGGCCAGGCGAGGTCGACCCGGCCGATTACGATCTCGTCGTCCTGGCGATGCAGGAGCCGCAATACCGCTTGCCGGGCGTGCGCGAGTTGCTCGACCGCGCGGCCAGGGCCAAGGTGCCCTGCATGTCGATCATGAACATGCCGCCGCTGCCCTATATGAAGCGTATCCCGGGCCTCGCCACCGACACCTTGAAGCCCTGCTACACCGATGCCGGGGTGTGGGACAATTTCGAGCCCGGGCTTTTGACGTTGTGCAGCCCGGACCCGCAGGCGATCCGCCCGCCCGATGAAAAGATCAACGTGCTGCAGGTGACATTGCCGACAAATTTCAAATCGGCGCGCTTTGCCGCCGACGGCCCGACCGCGATGTTGCGGCAGCTGCAGGCGGATGTCGAAGCGGCCCGGTACGATCCCGGCGATGGGCCGATCGAGCTGCCGGTCAAGCTCAAGGTGCACGAGTCGATCTTTGTCCCGCTCGCCAAATGGGCGATGCTGCTGACCGGCAACTACCGCTGCGTCCATACCGATGCGGCGGTGACGATCAAGGAGGCCGTGCACAGCGATCTCGCGACATCGCGCTCGGTCTATGACTGGGTCTGCGGCGTGTGCGAGAAGCTCGGCGCATCGCCCGACGATCTGGTGCCGTTCGAGAAATACGCCGCCGCCGCCCAGGGGCTGGTGCGCCCGTCCTCGGCCGCCCGCGCGCTCTTCAACGGCGCGCCCAACATCGAGCGGACCGACCGGCTGGTGCAGACGCTCGCCGCGCAGTTCGGCATGCGTCATCCCGTCGTCGACCAGACGGTGGCGGTGATCGACGCAAGGATCGCGATGAACCGCAAGGCCGCAGGCTGACCCTTACGCGGGGCGCTTGGCGGCGAACGGGATTGACAGAGCGCGGCAAACGCACCTAAAACGCGCCCCCACCAAGCCCAAATGACATGGCGAGAAAGTGGTGGCGGGCGCGGGGCCGGCGCCGGAGCGGTCTCCGTTGCTCGATTTTCGTGGCATAGGAGTGTAGCTCAACTGGTAGAGCACCGGTCTCCAAAACCGGGGGTTGGGGGTTCGAGCCCCTCCACTCCTGCCAATCGGCGAGGCGGGACGCTCCTCCTGGAACCGGCGTGGGCGGAGGGCCATATGGCTTGGGCCCGCCGCATGCGTTATGAGTGCAGATAGGTCATGGCAAAGACGAGCCCGATCGATTTCATCCACCAGGTTCGACAGGAGGCGTCGCGCGTCACCTGGCCGAGCCGCAAGGAGACGGTCGTCACGACCGCGATGGTGTTCCTGATGGTGTTCATCGCGGCCGTCTTTTTCTTTGTCGTCGATCAGGTCTTCTCCGAGGTGGTGCGGCTCCTTTTCGGGCTCGGGCAGTAGGGTCGGGACACGGGCGATGGCCAATCGCTGGTATGTGATCCACGTCTATTCGGGCTTCGAGAAGAAGGTCGCGGCCTCGATCGCCGAGCAGGCCGAGCAGAAGGGCTGGACCGATCGGTTCGAGGAGATCCTGGTGCCGACCGAGGAGGTGGTCGAGGTCAAGCGCGGCGCCAAGGTCAGCAGCGAGCGCAAGATCTTTCCCGGCTATGTGCTGGTCAAGATGGACATGAGCGACGAGACCTGGCACCTGGTCAAGAACACCGCCAAGGTGACCGGGTTTCTCGGCGGCCGCGGGCGGCCCTTGCCGATCAGCGACGGCGAGGCGGCGCGGATCATCCGCCAGATCCAGGAGGGGATCGAGCGGCCAAAGCCCTCGATCACCTTCGAGATCGGCGAGCAGGTCCGGGTCTGCGACGGCCCGTTCACCTCGTTCAACGGCCTCGTCGAGGAGGTCGACGAGGAAAAGGCGCGCGTCAAGGTCGCGGTGTCGATCTTCGGCCGGGCGACCCCGGTCGAGCTCGAATATTCGCAGGTCGAGAAGGTCTGAGCGGGCATTGTCCGCCCGGCCGGACTCCCGTTATTTTCACGAAAGATAGGGCATGGCGAAGAAGATTGTCGGCATCATCAAATTGCAGGTCCCGGCGGGCAAGGCCAATCCGTCGCCGCCGATCGGGCCGGCCCTCGGGCAGCGCGGGCTTAACATCATGGAATTTTGCAAGGCGTTCAACGCATCCACCCAGAGCCTGGAGCCGGGGATCCCGATCCCGGTGGTGATCACCGCCTTTGCCGACCGCTCGTTCAACTTTGTGACCAAGACCCCGCCCAACAGCTACTTTCTAAAAAAGGCCGCGGGCATCGAGAAGGGCTCGCAGACGACCGGCAAGGGCAGCACGGTGGGGCGGGTGACGATGACCCAAATCCGCGAGATCGCCGAAACCAAGATGCCGGACCTCAACGCCAAGGACATCGAGGGCGCCTGCCGCATGCTGGTCGGATCGGCCCGCTCGATGGGCCTGGAGATCGTGGAGTAGATGCCATGGCAAAGATCGGAAAACGGTTGAAGAAGGCCTATGAGGGGATCGACCCGGCCGTCGCGCATCCGCTCGACGAGGCGGTCAAGCTGATCAAGACCCGTGCCTCGGCGAAGTTCGACGAGACGGTCGAGATCGCGATGAACCTGAACCTCGACCCGCGCAAGCAGGATCAGAACCTGCGCGGCGCGGTGATGTTGCCGCACGGCACCGGCAAGACCGTGCGGGTCGCGGTCTTCGCCCGCGGCGACCGGGCCAAGGAGGCCGAGGCGGCCGGCGCCGACATCGTCGGGGCCGAGGACCTCGCCGAGAAGGTCCAGGCCGGGCAGATCGATTTCGACCGCGCCGTCGCCACCCCGGATCTGATGGCGCTGGTCGGACGGCTCGGCAAGATCCTCGGGCCGCGCGGGCTGATGCCAAACCCGCGGCTCGGCACGGTGACGCAGAATGTCGGCGAGGCGGTGCGCGCCGCCAAGGGCGGGCAGGTCGAGTTCCGCGCCGAGAAGGCGGGGCTCGTCCATGCCGGCGTCGGCAAAGCGAGCTTTACCGACGCCGCACTTGCGGATAATGTGCGCGCCTTTGTCGGCGCGATCACCCGCAACAAGCCGAGCGGCGTCAAAGGCACCTACATCAAGAAGGTCAGCCTGAGCTCGACGATGGGCCCTGGCGTCAAGCTCGAATTGTCGGGCCTCGCGGAGGAGACGAGGCCGTAGCGGGGTTCCGGCGCTCGGCGCGCCGGCCGGAAAAGAGGCTCGCGGGCGCGGGGTCAGGCGGGTAGTGCGGAGACGGGATTGGACAGAGCACAAAAGCAGAGGCTGGTAGAGACGCTGGCCCAGGACCTTGCCGATACGGTTTGCGTTGTGGTGACTCATCAGACCGGGCTCAGCGTCGCCGAGGCGACGCAGCTGCGGCGGCAGATGCGCAGCGCCGGCGCCCGTTACCGGGTCACGAAAAACCGCCTGGCGCGTCGGGCGCTCGCCGGCGGCACCTTCGAGACGCTGGTGCCGCTGTTCACCGGCCCGACGGCGATCGCCTTCTCGCGCGATCCGGTGGCTGCGGCGAAGGTCGCTGTCGAGTACGCCAATCGCAACGACAAGCTGACGATCATCGGCGGCGGGCTCGCAGGTCAGCCCCTCGACGAGGCAGGGGTCCGGGAATTGGCGAGCCTGCCGTCGCTGGACGAGCTGCGCGGCCGGCTCATCGGCCTGTTGCAGGCGCCGGCGACCAAGCTGGCGGGCCTGCTGCAGGCGCCGGCCGGGCAACTCGCCAGGGTCTTGGCGGCGCTGGCCGAAAAACAGGGCGAGGCGGGCTGAAGCGCCGATACGGGTTTGGCAACAGTCAGCTAGATATTTCGGAGGTCAGGAGCAAGCAATGACGGATTTGGTGAGATTTGTCGACGATCTGTCGGCCTTGAGCGTCATCGAGGTCGCGCAGCTCTCGAAGATGCTGGAGGAGAAATGGGGCGTCTCGGCGGCCGCCCCGGTCATGGTCGCCGCCGCCGCCGCGCCCGCCGCCGAGGCCGCTGTCGAGCAGACCGAGTTCGACGTGATCCTGGCCGTGATCGGCGAAAAGAAGATCAACGTAATCAAGGAGGTCCGGGCGATTACCAGCCTTGGCCTCAAGGAAGCCAAGGACCTCGTCGAGGCGGCGCCCAAGCCGATCAAGGAAGGGGTCAACAAGGAGGAGGCGGCAAAACTCAAAAAGCAGCTCGAGGACGCAGGTGCGACTGTTGAAATAAAGTAGGTCTGCTACGACTTCTGTTGGAGCGGGACGGGCATCCGAGCAGTCGAGGGTGCCGCGTCCGACATCGAGAGCCGGGAACCGGGGCGCGGCCCACCGCGCACGCCGGGTTTCGGCGTCTGCGATGCAGAGGTAGGGAATTTCCGGCCGCTTCACGGCGGACCACAGCGAGGAGCTTCGATGGCTATTTCTCTGGCGCGCAAAAGACGCATCCGCAAGAGCTTTGGGCGGGTTCCCGAAGTGGCGCCGATGCCAAACCTGATCGAGGTCCAGAAGAGCTCTTACGACCATTTCCTGCAGATGGGCGAGGCGCCGGAGCAGCGCACCGATGTCGGGCTGCAGGAAGTCTTCAAGTCGGTGTTCCCGATCCGCGACTTTTCCGAGCGCGCGCAGCTCGAATTCGTCCGCTACGAGCTGGAGGCGCCCAAATACGACGTCGACGAGTGCCAGCAGCGCGGCATCACCTTTGCCGCACCGCTCAAGGTGACCTTGCGGCTCGTGGTCTGGGATGTCGACGAGGATACCGGCTCGCGCTCGATCCGCGACATCAAGGAGCAGGATGTCTATATGGGCGACATGCCGTTGATGACAAAGAACGGCACCTTCATCATCAATGGCACCGAGCGGGTCATCGTCTCGCAGATGCATCGCAGCCCGGGCGTGTTTTTCGACCACGACAAGGGCAAGACCCATTCCTCGGGCAAGTACCTCTTCGCCGCGCGGGTGATCCCCTACCGCGGCTCCTGGCTCGACTTCGAGTTCGACGCCAAGGACCACGTCTATGTGCGCATCGACCGGCGGCGCAAGCTGCCCGCCACAACCCTGCTGTTGGCGCTCGACGATGCCCCGACCGAGGCGCACCGCGCCGTCGCCAAGGCCGAGGCCCGGCAGCTGCAACCGGGCGAGGCGATCGGCATGTCGAAGGAAGAGATCCTTTCGGCATTCTACGGGACAATCACGTTCCGCCATGGCCCGCAGGGCTGGATGACTCCGTTCGACCCGGACCAGTTCAAAGGCAAGCTGACGAGCGACTTGCGCGACGCCCGCACCGGCGAGGCGGCGCTGGCGGCCGGCGAGCGGATGACGCCGCGGCAGGCGCGGCGCCTGCGCGAGGCCGGGCTCGCCGATATCGTCGTCCACGACGAGGAATTGGCCGGCCGCTATTTCGCCTCCGACCTGATCAACGAGGAGACCGGCGAAGTCTATTTCGAGGCCGGCGACGAGATCACCCTCGCGGCGCTCGCCCAGCTGAGCGAGACCGGGATCGACGAGCTGCCGGTGCTCGACATCGACCACGTCACCGTCGGCCCCTATATCCGCAACACCCTGGCGATCGACAAGAACGCGACCCGCGAGGATGCGCTGATCGACATCTACCGGGTCATGCGACCCGGCGAGCCGCCGACCCTGGAGACGGCGGAGACCCTGTTCAACAGCCTGTTCTTCGATGGCGAGCGCTACGACCTGTCGGCGGTCGGGCGGGTCAAGATGAATTCGCGCCTCACGCTCGATACCGACGATTCGGTCCGCATCCTGCGCAAGGCCGACATCCTGGCGATCCTCAAGGTGCTCACCGACCTCAAGGACGGGCGCGGCGAGATCGACGACATCGACCATCTCGGCAACCGGCGGGTCCGCTCGGTCGGCGAGCTGATGGAAAACCAGTACCGCATCGGCCTCCTGCGCATGGAGCGGGCGATCCGCGAGCGGATGAGCTCGGTCGAGATCGACACGGTCATGCCGCACGACCTGATCAACGCCAAGCCGGCAGCGGCGGCGGTGCGAGAGTTCTTCGGCTCCTCGCAATTGTCCCAATTCATGGACCAGACCAACCCGCTCTCCGAGATCACCCACAAGCGGCGGCTGTCGGCGCTGGGCCCGGGCGGCCTGACCCGCGAGCGCGCCGGCTTCGAGGTGCGCGACGTGCATCCGACCCATTACGGGCGGATCTGCCCGATCGAGACACCGGAAGGCCCGAATATCGGCTTGATCAACAGCCTGGCCACCTACGCCCGGGTCAACCAGTACGGCTTCATCGAGAGCCCGTACCGCCGGGTCGTCGACGGCAAGGTCACCGACGAGGTCGTCTACCTCTCGGCGATGGACGAGGGCCGCTACGCGATCGCCCAGGCCAATGTCGAGACCGACGCCGAGGGCCGGATCGCCGCCGATCTGACCAATTGCCGCAAAGGCGGCGACTTCGTGATGCAGCGGCCGCAGGACATCGACCTGATCGATGTCTCGCCAAAGCAGCTGGTGTCGGTGGCCGCGGCGCTGATCCCGTTTCTCGAAAACGACGACGCCAACCGCGCGCTGATGGGCTCCAACATGCAGCGCCAGGCGGTGCCGCTGATCCGTGCCGAGGCGCCGCTGGTCGGCACCGGGATGGAGGAGACCGTCGCGCGCGACTCCGGGGTGACGATCATCGCCCGCCGCTCGGGGGTCGTCGACCAGGTCGACGCGACCCGCGTCGTGATCCGCGCAACCGAGGAGACGTCGGCCGCGGCGTCGGGGGTCGATATCTACAACCTATTGAAATTCCAGAGGTCGAACCAGAACACCTGCATCACCCAACGGCCGCTGGTCAAAGTCGGCGACCAGGTGACGGCGGATGACATCATCGCCGACGGACCCTCGACCGAGCTCGGCGAGCTGGCGCTGGGGCGCAATGTGCTGTGCGCCTTCATGCCGTGGAACGGCTACAATTTCGAGGATTCGATCCTGATTTCCGAACGGATCGTCTCCGACGACGTGTTCACCTCGATCCATATCGAGGAATTTGAGGTGATGGCGCGCGACACCAAGCTCGGCCAGGAGGAGATCACCCGTGACATCCCGAATGTCGGCGAGGAGGCGCTCAAGAACCTCGACGAGGCCGGGATCGTCTACATCGGCGCCGAGGTCAAGCCGGGCGATATCCTGGTCGGCAAGGTGACGCCCAAGGGCGAGTCGCCGATGACGCCCGAGGAGAAGCTGTTGCGCGCGATCTTTGGCGAGAAGGCGTCGGACGTGCGCGACACCTCGCTGCGCCTGCCGCCCGGCGTTTCCGGCACGATCGTCGAGGTACGCGTCTTCTCGCGCCGCGGCGTCGACAAGGACGAGCGCGCGCTGGCGATCGAACGGGCCGAAATCGAGCGACTGGCCAAGGACCGCGACGACGAGCGCGCGATCCTCGAGCGCAGCTTCGCCGCCCGGCTCAAGGAGCTGATGCTCGGCCAAATCGCGGTCGGCGGGCCGAAGGGGATGAAATCGGGGGTCGAGATCACCGAAGCTGTGCTGGCCGAGCACGCCCCGGCTTTGTGGAAGCAGATCTCGATCCGCGACGACGCCAGGATGGCCGACATCGAGGCGCTCAAAAAACAGCTGGAGGACGCGGTCACCGTGCTGGTGTCGCGCTTCGAGAGCAAGGTCGAGAAATTGCAGCGGGGCGACGAGCTGCCACCCGGCGTGATGAAGATGGTCAAGGTCTTCGTCGCGGTGAAGCGCAAATTGCAGCCCGGCGACAAGATGGCGGGCCGGCACGGCAACAAGGGCGTCATCTCGCGCATCGTGCCGTGCGAGGACATGCCCTATCTCGAAGACGGCACCCCGGTCGACATCGTGCTGAACCCATTGGGCGTGCCGAGCCGGATGAATGTCGGCCAGATCCTCGAAACCCATCTCGGCTGGGCCGCGGCCGGACTCGGCCGGCGCATCGGCGAGGTGCTGGCCAAGGTCAAGCGCGGCGTCGGCGACGGCGAGCTGCGCTCGATCCTCGGCGAGGTGTATCAGGGAGCGGAGAGTGCCGAGGTCGCCGGTTTCGGCGATGACGAGCTCGTCGAGCTGGCCGGCAATCTGACGCACGGGGTGCCGGTGTCGAGCCCGGTCTTCGACGGCGCCAGCGAGGCGGATATCGTCACGATGCTGGAAAAGGCGGGGCTCTCCTCCTCGGGCCAGGTGATCCTGGTCGACGGCCGCACCGGCGAGACGTTCGATCGCAAGGTGACGGTCGGCTACATCTACATGATGAAGCTGCATCACCTCGTCGACGACAAAATTCATGCCCGCTCGATCGGGCCGTACAGCCTCGTTACCCAGCAACCATTGGGCGGCAAGGCGCAATTCGGCGGCCAGCGCTTCGGCGAAATGGAGGTCTGGGCATTGGAGGCCTACGGCTCGGCCTATACGTTGCAGGAGATGCTGACGGTCAAGTCGGACGACGTCTCGGGCCGGACCAAAGTCTACGAGGCGATCGTGCGCGGCGACGACAATTTCGAGGCCGGCATCCCAGAATCCTTCAACGTGCTGGTCAAGGAGCTGCGCTCGCTGGGCCTCAATGTCGAGCTAGAGCAGCGCGACTTTTGACCGATCGAGGTGAGGTTTCAGCCCGACAACGCCGCCCGGCCGTGACGCGGCGGCGCGCCGGGATCGACAGGTTATCCAAGAGGGGTCGTTGATGAACGAGTTGATGAACATCTTCGGGCAGGTCACCGGGACGCAGAGCTTTGATCAGATCCGCATCTCGATCGCCAGCCCCGACCGGATCCACTCCTGGTCCTATGGCGAGATCAAGAAGCCCGAGACGATCAACTACCGTACCTTCAAGCCCGAGCGCGACGGCCTGTTCTGCGCCCGGATCTTTGGGCCGATCAAGGATTACGAGTGTTTGTGCGGCAAGTACAAGCGGATGAAGTATCGCGGTATCATCTGCGAGAAATGCGGCGTCGAGGTCACCCTGTCCAAGGTCCGCCGCGACCGCATGGGCCATATCGAGCTCGCCTCGCCGGTCGCCCACATCTGGTTCCTGAAGTCGCTGCCGAGCCGCATCGGCCTGTTGCTCGACATGACGCTGAAGGATCTCGAACGCGTCCTCTATTTCGAGAACTACGTCGTCATCGAGCCGGGGCTGACCCCGCTGAAGCAGCATCAGCTGCTCGGCGAGGAGGAATACCTGCAGGCCCAGGACGATTACGGCGACGACCAGTTCACCGCCTCGATCGGCGCCGAGGCGCTGCGCACGATGCTGTCGGCGATCGACCTCGGCGAGGAAAAGGAAAAGCTGCGCGGCGAGCTGCGCGACACGAACTCCGAGGCGCGACGCAAGAAGCTCGTCAAGCGGTTGAAGTTGGTCGAGGCCTTCATCGAATTGAACAGCCGGCCGGAATGGATGATCCTCGAAGTCGTGCCGGTCATTCCGCCCGAGCTGCGGCCGCTGGTGCCGCTCGACGGCGGCCGATTTGCGACCTCCGATCTGAACGACCTCTACCGCCGCGTGATCAACCGCAACAACCGCCTCAAGCGGCTGATCGAGCTGCGCGCGCCCGACATCATCGTGCGCAACGAAAAGCGCATGCTGCAGGAGGCGGTCGACGCCCTGTTCGACAACGGGCGGCGCGGGCGGATCATCACCGGCGCCAACAAGCGGCCGTTGAAGTCGCTCTCCGACATGCTCAAGGGCAAGCAGGGCCGCTTCCGCCAGAATCTCCTGGGCAAGCGCGTCGACTATTCCGGCCGCTCGGTCATCGTCGTCGGCCCCGAGCTGAAGCTGCACCAGTGCGGGCTGCCGAAAAAGATGGCGCTCGAATTGTTCAAGCCGTTCATCTACTCGAAGCTCGAGCTCTACGGCCTCGCCAGCACGATCAAGGCGGCCAAGCGCATGGTCGAGAAGGAGCGGCCGGAAGTCTGGGACATCCTCGAAGAGGTGATCCGCGAGCACCCGGTGCTGCTGAACCGCGCCCCGACCCTGCACCGCCTCGGCATCCAGGCCTTCGAGCCGGTGCTGATCGAGGGCAAGGCGATCCAGCTCCACCCGCTCGTCTGCACCGCCTTCAACGCCGATTTCGACGGCGACCAGATGGCCGTGCACGTGCCCTTGTCGCTGGAGGCTCAGCTCGAGGCGCGCGTGCTGATGATGTCGACCAACAACATCCTCTCGCCCGCCAACGGCAAGCCGATCATCGTGCCGTCGCAGGACATCGTGCTCGGCCTCTACCACATCACGATGGACCGCCCCGGCGAGAAGGGCGAGGGCATGGTCTTCACCAGCATCGGCGAGATCGAGCAGGCGCTCGAAGCCAAGGCGGTGTCGCTGCACGCCCACATCAAGGCCCGCTACCAGACTGTCGATGATGACGGCAAGCCGATCGTGCGGCGCGTCGAATTCGACGCCCGGCCGGATGCTGCTGTCGGAAATCCTGCCGCGCAACCCGGCGATCGGCTTCGACCTGGTCAACTGCCTGCTGACCAAGAAGGAGATCAGCAACGTCATCGACCAGGTTTATCGCCACTGCGGCCAGAAGGAGACCGTGATCTTCTGCGACCGGCTGATGGCGCTCGGCTTCCAGCAGGCGTGCAAGGCCGGCATCTCGTTCGGCAAGGACGATCTGATCATCCCCGAGGCGAAGCGAGTGCTCGTCAACGAGGCGCAGGACCAGGTCAAGCAGTACGAGCAGCAATATCAGGACGGGCTGATCACCCAGGGCGAGAAGTACAACAAGGTGGTCGACGTCTGGTCGCGCTGCACCGACAAGGTCGCCGAGGAGATGCTCAAGATGATCCGCTCGGCGCCGCCGGGCGAGCCGATCAACTCGGTTTGGATGATGTCGGATTCGGGGGCCCGCGGCTCGGCGGCGCAGATCAAGCAGCTGGCTGGGATGCGCGGGCTGATGGCCAAGCCCTCGGGCGAGATCATCGAGACTCCGATCATCTCTAACTTCAAAGAAGGGCTGACCGTCCTCGAATATTTCAATTCGACGCACGGCGCCCGCAAGGGTCTCGCCGACACCGCGCTGAAGACCGCGAATTCGGGCTATCTGACCCGCCGCCTCGTCGATGTCGCGCAGGACGCGATCATCACCGAGGAGGATTGCGGCACGACCCGCGGGCTGTTGACCCGCGCCGTGGTCGACGGCGGCGAGGTCATCGCACCGCTCGCCGACCGCATCCTCGGGCGCACCGCGGCGGTCGACGTGCTCGACCCGCTGAGCGGCGGGATTGTGCTGCCCGCCGGGTCGCTGATCGACGAGGACGCGATCGAGCAGATCGAGCGCGCCGGGGTCGACGAGGTGCCGATCCGGTCGGTCCTGACCTGCGAGGCGAGCGTCGGCGTCTGCGGCAAATGCTACGGGCGCGACCTCGCCCGCGGCACCGTCGTCAATATCGGCGAGGCGGTCGGCGTCATTGCCGCGCAATCGATCGGCGAGCCCGGCACGCAGCTGACGATGCGCACCTTCCATATCGGCGGCGCAGCACAGCGCGGCGCCGAGCAATCCTCGGTCGAAGCCGCCTTCGACGCGAAGGTCGAAGTCAAGAACCGCAACATCGTGATGAACTCGGCCGGGGTCCCGGTGGTGATGGGCCGCAATTGCGAGATGGTGCTGCTCGACGAGGCCGGACGCGAGAAGGCGCGGCACCGTGTCCCCTACGGCGCGCGGCTGCTGGCCGACGACGGGGCCCGGGTCGCCCGCGGCGACCGGCTCGTCGAATGGGACCCCTACACGATCCCGATCATCACCGAGAAGGACGGCATCGCCCACTACGTCGACCTGACCGAGGGCCTGTCGATGCGCGAGGTGGTCGACGAGGCGACCGGTATCTCGTCGAAGGTGGTCATCGACTGGAAGCAGCAGCCGCGCGGCAGCGAGCTGCGGCCGCGGATTACCTTGCGCGACGAGGCGGGCGAGGTATTGCTGCTCGGCAACGGGCTCGAGGCGCGCTATTTCATGTCGGTCGACGCGATCCTGTCGGTCGAGAACGGCGCGCAGGTCAAGGCCGGCGACGTGCTGGCCCGGATTCCGCGCGAATCCTCGAAGACCCGCGACATCACCGGCGGTCTGCCGCGCGTCGCCGAGTTGTTCGAGGCACGCAAGCCCAAGGATTTCGCGATCATCAGCGAGAGCGACGGGCGCATCGAGTTCGGCAAGGACTACAAGACCAAGCGGCGGATCGTCGTCGTGCCGACCGAAGAGGGCAAGGAGGCGACCGAGTACCTGATCCCCAAGGGCAAGCACATCAGCGTGCAGGAAGGCGACTACGTCGAGAAGGGCGACCTGTTGATGGACGGCAACCGCGTCCCGCACGACATCCTGCGCATCCTCGGGGTCGAGGCGCTGGCGAGCTATCTGATCAACGAGATCCAGGAGGTCTATCGGCTGCAGGGCGTGCGCATCAACGACAAGCACATCGAGGTAATCGTGCGCCAGATGCTGCAGAAGGTGGAGGTCGAGGAGCCTGGCGAGACCACGCTGCTGGCCGGCGAGCAGGTCGACCGCACCGAGTTCGATCTCGAAAACGCCAAGGCCGATCGGGAGGGATTGCGCCCGGCGATCGCCCATCCGGTGCTGCAAGGGATCACCAAGGCGAGCCTGCAGACGAGCTCGTTCATCTCGGCCGCGTCGTTCCAGGAGACGACGCGGGTGCTGACCGAGGCCGCGGTCTCGGGCCGGATCGATGCGCTCAACGGGTTGAAGGAAAATGTCATCGTCGGCCGCCTGATCCCGGCGGGGACCGGCAGCGTCATCGCCCGGCTGCGCGAGGTCGCCGCCGAGCGCGACCGCGAGCTCGCCGCGATCGCCGCCAACGCGGAGGCGGCAGCCGAGCTCGTCGAGGCGGAAAAGCAAACGGCGTAACCGCTGAGCCTGACGCCGGATGCCGTCGGGCCGGGCCGCATGACCGGTGGAACGGCACGGCGGCGTCCTCGGCTCGACGCCGCCGTGTGCGCGGAAATTCGAACTCATGAAACTGCAGATGCAGGGAGGGCTGCCATGATCCGGGGATCGATATCCCGCCGTCGGCTCGTTCAGGGTGGTGTTGCGCTTCTGGGGGCAACCCAGTTCGGGCGTTCGGCGCTCGCGGCGAGCGAGGGCGACGACATCGTCACCGCCGCCAAGGGCATCGGCAAGACCGATCTCAGCGCCATCATGTGGTCGAACTACTTCGTCCCGATGAAACCGCCGATGGAAGAGTTCCAGAAGGCGACCGGGATCGGCATCACCAAGATCAAGGATCTCTCGACCCCGACGATCCCGCAGGCGGCGATGGCCGAGGCGCTGACGCGCTCGCCCGATTTCGACCTGATCCACGTCGGCTCGGAGATGATCCCGTCGCTTGGTGTCGGCCGGCTTTCTCGAGCCGCTCGACGAGTACATGCCCAAGGCACAATTACAAGATGAATGCGGTCGGCGATTACGGCAAGCTGCCGACCTACGACGGCAAGACTTACGGCATCATCACCGACGGAAACATCTTTGTTCAGCAGATCCGCAAAGATCTGATGGAGGATGCCGACAACAAGAAGAAATTCGAGGACAAGTTCGGCAAGCCGCTCGCCTGGCCGCAGAGCTGGGACGACGAGTTCCGGCTGATGAAGTTCTTCCACAACCCGGAGAAGGGGCTCTACGGCTCGGGCAATTTGCGGGCCCGCGGGTTCGGCTATGTCTGGTTCCTGATGTATCTGTACAGCTTCGGCGGGTTCCCGTTCGATGCGGACATGAAGCCCACCGTCAACAGCGAGGCCGGGAAGAAGGCGATCGAGGTCTATCTGCGTGACAAGGAGGTGGCCTTCCCGGACTCGCCGAGTTGGGGCACTTCGCAGATGATCCCGCACATCGCCGCCGGCGACGTCGCCACCTGCCAGTACTGGGGCGGCCTGATCAAGCTCTGCGAAAATCCGGCGAAATCGAAGACGGCAGGCAAATGGCTCTACGGGCTGGTGCCGGGCGGCGAAGCCAACGGCAAGCCGCTTTACCGCGCCGCGGGCATGCCGGTCGATTGTCCTTGTCGTCAACCGCCACAGCCCGCGCAAGGCGGCTGCCGCCTACATGGCGTGCTGGCTCGGCACCGAGAAAGCGAGCGTCCAGATGGTCTCGGACCGCGTCAACACCTTTCATGACGCCTGGACCGTGCAGGAGATGACCGACCCGCGCTGTCCTGGCGGCCTATACGCCCGCCGGCGGTCAAGGCGATCGAAGCGAACCTCAAGGTTGCATCCCCCAACATTTATCTAACCGGCAACCAGGAATTCGTCGACGTACTCGACAAGAATTTGGGCCAGGGATATGTCGGTCAGCTCAAGGCGGACGAAGTCTTGAAGAATATCGACGAAGATTTCGCCAAAATCGTCAAGCGGATCGGCACCGCCAAGCTGAAGAATGACTACAAGAGCTACGTCGCCATCATGCCAACGGCTACCAAACCGGCTTGACGGCCATCGCGAGCGCGGCGCCAAGCCACGCCTGCCAGCGTGAGGGTAGGAGGATCAGGGGAATGGCAGAAGTTCTGGCCGGCGCCGTTCCAGCCGGAACGGCGGCGGGCCGGCGCGAGATCTCGCGCAGCCGTGCGGTGCGGCGGTTCAAGTGGATGATCCTGCTGCCGCTGGTCCTGTTGCTGTTCAGCCTGTTGACCCCGGTCCTGCTGCTGCAGCTCTTTTTTTCGTTCCATCAGTGGACCGTCTACCTCAGCTCCTGGTGGAACGCCGACTTTGTCGGTTTCGACATTTTCACGAATGTGTTTACCGACCCGCGGTTCGGCTGGGCGGTGTTGCGCTCCCTCGCCTTTGCCGGCGGCTCGACGATCGGCTGCTTCGTCTTCGGATTCCTGCTCGCCTATCTGGTTTATCGCCCGTTCCGCGGTCAGGCGCTTTATTACGCGCTGTTCATCCTGCCGATGCTGACCGTGCCGATCGTGATCGCCTATACGGGGCAGATGCTGCTCGACCGCAGCGGGCCGCTCAACGATATCCTGTCCACGCTGAGCGGCCATGACGTTCAGGTGTTGTGGCTGTCCAATCCCGAATATCGCGCTGTTGACGGTGACCTTGCTCGATATCTGGAACTGGACGCCGTTCTCTTTCATCATCATGCTTGCGGGGCTGGCGTCGCTGCCGAAAGAGCCGATCGAGGCCGCCCAGATCCTCGGCGCGTCGTCGTGGCGCATCTTTCTGGAGGTGCAGCTGCCGCTGTTGCGTCCGGTGATCCTGCTGGCGCTGGTGCTGCGCTTTCTCGACGCGATGGGCGCGTTTCCGATCATCTGGGCGCTACTGCAGGGCGGTCCGGGGACCGCGACCGAGACCCTGGGCATCTACATCTACATCACCACCTGGCAGGACTTTAACGTCTCGTTGGGTGCGGCGCAGTCCTACATCACGATGGTGATGATGGTGGTGATCGTTCTCGCCGCGATCCGGCTGCTCCGGAAAGAAAAGCGGTCGCTCGACACGATGTACGCCAAACCCGCACGCAGCGGGAGAGGCGGCATGACCAGGACGCAAAAGCGCTACGCCGCTTCGACGACCCGCTACGCCGTCTTGACCCTCTGGGGATTGATCGTCGCGTTCCCGCTCTATTGGATGGTGACGACCTCGTTCAAGCCGAGCGACCAATGGTTCTCCTGGCCGCCGGTCTGGTTCCCGTCGCCGGCCACCTTGGAAAATTATAAGGACGTGTGGCTCGGCACCACCTCGGTGGCTGCCGGCGGGCAGTATGCGATGGAGATGCAGACGCCGTTCCTGGCGCTGCGCAACACCTTGATGCTCGCGTTCGGCGCTACGTTCTTCGCCGTGCTCTACGGGTCGATCATCGCTTACGGGGTTTCCCGCTACCGCCTGCTGAGCGACGTCCGCATGTTCCAGCTGCTGATGCTGCGGATGGTGCCGCCGATCGTCATCGTGGCGCCCCTGTCGCTCTACTATTCTTATATCGGCTTGCTCGATTCGATGTTCGGCCTCGGCGTGCTCTATTTCCTCAGCAGCCTGCCCTACGCGGTATGGATGACGAAGAGCTTCATCGACGAGGTGCCGCGCGAGGTCGAGCAGGCCGCCGAGATCCTGGGAGCCTCGCGCTGGCGTACCATCTTCGAGGTGGTCTTGCCGCTGATCCGCTCGGGGCTGGTGGCGACCTTCATGTTCATCCTGATCCTCAATTGGAGCGAGTACTTGCTGGCGCTGATCCTGTCGAAGACCCATGTGGTGACCTTGCCGGTCGAATTGTCGAAGTATGAGGGATCGACCGAAGGCCGCCTGTTCGGCCGCCAAGCGGCGCTGTCGGTCGGCATCACCCTGCCGTTGATGATCGTCGGCATTGCGATCCGCAAGCATCTCGCGCGCGGCTTCAGCTTTGGCATGGTGCGGAGGTAGACGTGGCCCGGATTGAGCTGGTCAACCTCGCCAAATCCTATGGCCCCGTCCGCGCGGTGCGCGATCTGAGCTTCGACATCGAGGACGGCGAATTCATCGTTTTTGTCGGCCCATCGGGTTGCGGCAAGACGACGACGTTGCGCCTGATCGCCGGGTTCGAAGAACCGGACCGGGGCGAGATCCGGATTGACGGGCGCGTCGTCAACGACCTCGAACCGCGCGACCGCGGGCTCGGCATGGTGTTCCAGAGCCACGCGCTGTTTCCGCACAAGACGGTGGCCCAGAACATTGAGTTCGGCCTGCGCATGAAGAAGGTGCCGGCCGCAGAGCGGGCGCGGCGAGTGCGCGAGGTGGCCGAGATGGTGCGGCTGACCGCCCTCCTCGACAAGATGCCGAGCGCCTGCTCGGGCGGCGAGTCGCAGCGCGTCGCGTTGGCCCGCACCCTGGTCACCAACCCCTCGACCTTCCTGCTGGACGAGCCGCTGTCGAGCCTCGACGCCAAATTGCGCCGCGAATTGCGCGCCGAATGCGACCGGCTGCACCAGGAGCTGAAGAAGACCTTCATCTACGTCACTCACGACCAGGAAGAGGCGATGACGCTCGCCGACCGCATCGTCGTGATGCGCCAGGGCGACATCGAGCAGATCGGCTCGCCGATGGAGATCTATTCCGACCCGGCGACCGATTTCGTCGCCGATTTCTTCGGCTCGCCGTCGATGAACCTAATCGCCGGCGAGGTGCTCGGCGAAAACCGCGGGCCGTGTTTTCGCTCGCAACATTTCTCGATCCCCCTGTCCGAACCGTTTGCCGGGGTGCCGGCCGGTCCGGTCACCCTCGGGATCCGCCCCGAGCACATTCAGGTGCGGCGGGATGGCGCGTCCGCGGCGGACCTCGATCTGCCGGTCCGCCTCGTCGAGCCGTTGGGGAAGGATACGCTGCTCTATTTCGATCTCGGAACGGAGCGCCCTTTCGTCGTGATCAGCGAAGGGTTGGCGTGGGCCGAACTGGATGCGGGCGACCGGGTCCGGCTGAGCCTGGCGCGCGATCGCCTGTTCCTGTTCGGCGGCGACGGGCGGCGCATCGCCCGAACTGCCGCGTTCACGGCGCCGGTGCGCGTGCAGCTCACCGCCGCGCGCGACTGAGCGGGCGGGCCCCTGGCCGGGGCGGAAACCGGCGTCTGTGCCGGGAAGGTGCTTGACCGGCTATGGTCCCCTCCCTATATTCCGCGCCTTCGGGGGCTGGCCGTAGGAAGCCACCTAGACGCAGCCCGGTCCCGCGCGCATGGCTCGCCGCCCTTGCGAGAGGGCGTATGAAATCGGTGGGTGGAATTGCAGCACCGCTCCGGCGCAGCAAGGCGCCGGGCGGCTTGCCTGTCTTGAGGGTACGACGATGCCGACGATCAACCAGCTGATCCGCCATCCACGACAGTGGCCGGTCGCGCGCAACAAGGTTCCGGCGATGGAAGCCTGCCCGCAAAAGCGCGGCGTGTGCACGCGGGTCTACACGACCACGCCCAAGAAGCCGAACTCGGCGCTGCGCAAAGTGGCCCGGGTCCGCCTGACCAACGGCTTCGAGGTGACGAGCTATATCCCGGGCGAGGGTCACAACCTCCAGGAGCACTCGGTTGTGCTGATCCGCGGCGGACGGGTCAAGGATTTGCCCGGTGTGCGTTACCACATCATTCGCGGCACGCTGGACACCCAGGGCGTCAAGGACCGCCGGCAGCGGCGGTCGAAATACGGCGCCAAGCGCCCGAAATAGGAGAAGGCCATGTCGCGCCGCCGCGCCGCGGTCAAACGCGAGGTTCTGCCGGACGCCAAGTTCGGCGACAGCGTGCTGACCAAATTCATGAACTGCCTGATGTACGAGGGCAAGAAATCGGTCGCCGAGCACATCGTTTACGGGGCCCTCGACCGTATCGCCAGACGCAGCGGCCAGGACCCGCTCCGCGTTTTCCACGACGCACTGGGGAATGTGCGGCCAGCTGTCGAAGTGCGCTCACGGCGGGTCGGCGGCGCCACCTATCAGGTGCCGGTCGAGGTGCGCACGGACCGCAGCCAGGCATTGGCAATCCGCTGGCTGATCTCAAGCTCGCGCGGGCGCTCGGAAAACACCATGGAAGAACGGCTCTCGGGCGAGCTGCTCGACGCTGCCAACAATCGCGGTGTCGCCGTCAAGAGACGCGAGGACACGCATCGGATGGCCGATGCGAACAAGGCCTTTTCGCACTATCGCTGGTAATCGGCGTCGTAGAGGGCGATAGGTTCGCGAACCCTGTTCATGGCGCCGCCCGCGGGCGGCGCCGCCGGAGCTTTCCGCATGGCACGCACGACACCGCTCGATCGCTACCGAAACATCGGCATCATGGCCCATATCGATGCCGGCAAGACGACGACGACCGAGCGCATCCTCTACTACACCGGCAGGTCGTACAAGATCGGCGAAGTGCACGACGGCACCGCGACGATGGATTGGATGGCGCAGGAGCAGGAGCGCGGCATCACCATCACTTCGGCCGCAACTACCTGTTTCTGGTGCGATCATCGCATCAACATCATCGATACGCCGGGCCATGTCGATTTCACGATCGAGGTGGAGCGCAGCCTGCGGGTGCTCGACGGCGCGGTCGCGGTCTTCGACTCGGTCGCCGGCGTCGAGCCGCAATCGGAGACGGTTTGGCGCCAGGCCGACAAATACGGCGTCCCGCGCATCTGCTTCGTCAACAAGATGGACCGCACCGGCGCGGATTTCCCGCGCTGTGTGGCGATGATCGCCGACCGCCTCGGTGCCAAGCCCCTGGTATTGCAATTGCCGATCGGGATCGAGAGCGACTTTGTCGGCGTGGTCGACCTCGTCGGCATGCGCGCGATCATCTGGCGCGAGGAGACCCTGGGCGCGCAATTCGACATCGTCGACATCCCTGCGGCGATGCAGACGGAGGCGAAGGCGCTGCACGCCCAACTCGTCGAAGCTGCGGTGGAGCAGGACGACGCCTCGCTCGAAGCCTATCTCGGCGGTGAGGAGCCGAGCGAGGAGACGCTGCAGCGCTGCATCCGCAAGGGCACGATCGGCGGCGCCTTTGTCCCGGTGCTGTGCGGCTCCGCGTTCAAGAACAAGGGCGTGCAGCCGCTGCTCGACGCGGTCGTCGCCTATCTGCCCGCACCGACCGACGTCGCTGCGATCAAGGGGGTCAGGGCCGGCTCGAACGAGCCCGTAGTGCGCCGCTGCTCCGACGACGAACCCTTTGCCGGCCTCGCCTTCAAGATCATGAGCGACCCCTTTGTCGGCTCGTTGACCTTTGTACGGGTCTATTCCGGGGTGGTGACGAGCGGCAGCCAGGTGCTCAACAGCGTCAAGAACATCCGCGAGCGGGTCGGGCGCATGCTGCAGATGCACGCGAACCATCGCGAGGACATCAAGGAAGCGCTGGCCGGCGACATTGTTGCCTTCGCTGGGCTCAAGAGCTTGACAACCGGCGACACGCTCTCCGATCCCAGCCACCCCGTCGTGCTCGAACGGATGGAGTTTCCGGAGCCGGTCATCGAGATCGCGGTCGAGCCCAAGACCAAGGGCGACCAGGAGAAAATGGGCCAGGCGCTGGCCCGCCTCGCCACCGAGGACCCGTCGTTCCGGGTCACCGTCGACCACGAGAGCGGCCAGACCGTGATCAAGGGGATGGGCGAACTGCACCTCGAAATCATCGTCGACCGCATGAAGCGCGAGTTCAAGGTCGACGCCAATGTCGGGGCGCCCCAGGTCGCCTACCGCGAGACGATCACCCGCGCCGCCGAGGTCGACTACACGCACAAGAAGCAGACCGGCGGTGCCGGGCAGTTCGCGCGGGTCAAGCTGCGCTTCGAGCCGCTGCCGCCGGGCTCGGGCTTCGTCTTCGAGAACGAGGTGGTCGGCGGCACCGTGCCGAAGGAATATGCGCCGGGCGTCGAAAAGGGCTTGCGGGCCTCGACCGAAACCGGTGTGCTCGCCGGGTTCCCGGTCATCGATCTGAAGGTCGTGCTGTTCGACGGCGCTTATCACGATGTCGATTCGAGCGTGCTCGCTTTCGAGATCGCGGCCCGTGCCGCCTTCAAGGACGGCGTGATGAAAGCGGCGCCGCGGCTGCTCGAGCCGATCATGAAGGTCGAGGTGGTGACGCCGGAGGACTATATGGGCGACGTCATCGGCGACCTGAACAGCCGCCGCGGGCAGATCACCGGCATGGATACCAGGGGCAACGCGCGGGTCGTCGATGCGATGGTGCCGCTCGCCAACATGTTCGGCTATGTCAACACCCTGCGCTCGATGAGCCAGGGCCGGGCCCAATATACGATGCATTTCGATCACTACGAGCAAGTGCCGCAGGCGGTGGCGGACGAAGTCCGCGCCAAGATGGCGTGACCATCCGGCGCAAAGCGAATTGAGCGGAGAAGAAGGCGATGTCGAAGGCGAAGTTTCAGCGGACCAAGCCGCACTGCAACATCGGGACGATCGGTCACATCGACCACGGCAAGACGACGTTGACGGCGGCGATCACCAAGGTCTTGGCGGAGGCGGGGGGTGCCACCTTCGTGCCGTTCGACCAGATCGACAAGGCGCCGGAGGAGCGGGCGCGGGGGATCACGATTGCCACCGCGCATGTCGAGTACGAGACCCCTAACCGGCATTACGCGCATGTCGACTGCCCGGGCCATGCCGACTACATCAAGAACATGATCACCGGGGCGGCCCAGATGGACGGCGCGATCCTGGTGGTGTCGGCGGCGGACGGGCCGATGCCGCAGACCCGCGAGCACATCCTGTTGGCGCGCCAGGTGGGGGTGCCGGCCTTGGTCGTCTACATGAACAAGGTCGACATGGTCGACGACCCGGAGCTCCTCGACCTGGTCGAATTGGAGATGCGCGAACTCTTGTCGTCCTACCAGTTTCCGGGCGACGACATCCCGGTGGTGCGGGGCTCGGCCCTGGCCGCCCTGGAGGGGCGCGACGCCGAGCAGGGGCATGATTCGGTGATGGCGCTGATGGCGGCGGTGGACGCCTACATCCCGCAGCCGGAGCGGGCCAAGGACCGGCCGTTCCTGATGCCGATCGAGGATGTGTTCACGATCTCGGGGCGCGGCACGGTGGTGACCGGCCGGGTCGAGCGCGGCATCGTCAAGGTCGGCGACGAGGTCGAGATCGTGGGGCTGCGGCCGACCGCCAAGACGGTGGTGACCGGGGTCGAGATGTTTCGCAAGCTCCTCGACCAGGGCGAGGCCGGCGACAACATCGGCGCGCTGTTACGCGGCACCAAGCGCGAGGAGGTCGAGCGCGGCCAGGTGCTGGCCGCACCGGGCTCGATCACCCCGCACACCCGCTTTCAGTGCGAGGCCTACATCCTGACCAAGGAGGAGGGCGGCCGGCACACGCCCGTTTTTCGGCAACTACCGGCCGCAATTCTATTTCCGCACCACCGACGTGACCGGCACCGTGCACCTGCCCGAAGGGACCGAGATGGTGATGCCGGGCGACAACATCTCGATGGAGATCGAATTGATCGCGCCCATCGCGATGGACGAGGGGCTGCGCTTTGCGATCCGCGAAGGCGGCCGCACCGTCGGCGCCGGCGTCGTCGCCAAAATCATCAAATAAGGGCGACGAGCGAGCACGCCCGCAGAGAGGGGACGCAAACAGCCGATGGACAACCAGAATATCCGCATCCGCTTGCGGGCCTACGATCACCGCGTGCTCGACCAGTCGACGAGCGAGATCGTCAACACGGCAAAACGGACCGGGGCGCGGATCCGCGGCCCGATCCCACTGCCGACCAAGATCGAGAAGTACACGGTGCTGCGCTCGCCGCATGTCGACAAGAAATCGCGCGAGCAGTTCGAGATCCGCACCCATAAGCGCGTGCTCGACATCGTCGACCCGACGCCGCAGACCGTCGACGCGCTGATGAAGCTCGACCTCGCCGCCGGCGTCGACGTAGAGATCAAGCTCTGAGCGTACGGCTCGAAATGTTCATCCCATACCCACACGCCCCCATTACCCCCGCGAAAGCGAGGGAAATGGGGGACCGCTCCGGTCTGCGACCCTGGGTTCCCGCTTTTGCGGGAATGACGAGCATTGCCGGGCTCTGAGGAAATCGTCATGCGCACCGGTCTCCTCGCTCAAAAGCTCGGCATGACTCGGGTCTTCGCGGCCGACGGCAATCATGTCGCGGTGACCGTTCTGAAAGTCGACCACTGCCAGGTCGTCGCCGTGCGCACGCAAGAGAAGGACGGCTACAGCGCCTTGCAGCTCGGGGTCGGGACGGCCAAGGTCAAGAACGTGACCAAGCCGCAGCGCGGCCATTTCGCCAAGGCGAAGGTCGAGCCGAAGGCCCGCCTCGCCGAATTCCGCGTCTCCGAGGATGCCGCGGTCGAGGTCGGCGCCGAGATCACCGCTGCGCACTTTGTTGCCGGCCAGCGCGTCGATGTCGTCGGCACCAGCATCGGCAAAGGCTTTGCCGGGGCGATGAAGCGGCATAATTTCGGCGGCTTGCGCGCGAGCCACGGGGTGTCGGTCTCGCATCGTAGCCACGGCTCGACCGGCCAGCGCCAGTCGCCGGGCAAGACCTTCAAGAACAAGAAGATGGCCGGGCATCTCGGCGACGCGCGGGTGACGACGCAGAGCCTCGAAGTCGTGTCCTCCGACGCCGAGCGCGGTCTGCTGATGGTCAAGGGCGCGGTGCCGGGCAGCAAGGGCGGCTATGTGCTGGTCAAGGATGCGGCCAAGCGCAAGCCACCCGAGGGGCTTCCGTTCCCGGCCGCCTTGCGCGACGGCGGCGCGGCCGCCGAAGAGCCGGCCGGAGAGGCCTGAGATGAAGCTCACCGTGCGCAATCTCGACAATGAGGAGGTCGGCGACATCGAGCTCGCCGAGGAGGTGTTCGGCGTTCCGGTCCGCCGCGACATCCTGGCCCGGGTCGTCAATTGGCAGCTGGCCAAGCGCCGCGCCGGGACCCACAAGACCAAGGGCATCAGCGAGATCCAGGGAACCACGAAAAAGCCCTATAAGCAGAAGGGCACCGGCCGCGCCCGGCAGGGCAGCCTGCGCTCGCCGCAATTCCGCGGCGGTGCGGTGATCTTCGGGCCGGTCGTGCGCAGCCACGCCTTCGGCTTGCAGAAGAAGGTGCGCCGGCTCGGCCTGAAGACAGCGCTCTCGGCCAAGCAGGGCGAGGGCAAGCTGGTGGTGATCGATACGGCCCATGTCGGCGAAGCCAAGACCAAGGCGCTGCGGGCGCGTCTCGAGGCGCTCGGCTGGGGATCGGTGCTGATCATCGACGGCCCGGCGGTCGACGAGAATTTCGCCCGCGCCGCGCGCAATCTCCCCCGCGTCGATGTGCTGCCGCAGCAGGGCGCCAATGTTTACGACATCCTGCGGCGCGACACGCTGGTCCTGACCCGCGAGGCGGTGCAGCATCTGGAGGCACGCCTCAAATGAGCCGCTTTCGCGTCATCCAGCGGGCCGAGACGAAGCTGACGCGCCAGCAGATGTACGACACCATCCTGAGCCCGGTGATCACGGAAAAGGCGACGAACGTCTCCGAGCACGATCAGGTGGTCTTTCGCGTGCCGCTGGCCGCGACCAAGCGCGAGGTCAAGGCGGCGGTCGAGGGGTTGTTCAGCGTCACGGTGACCGCGGTCAACACGATCCGGGTCATGGGCAAGGTCAAGCGCGTTCGCGGCCGCGTCGGACGGCGTTCCGACTACAAGAAGGCGATCGTCACCCTTGGCGCCGGCCAGAGGATCGACGTGACCACGGGTATCTGAGCCGGGAGCCGAGGCGATGGCGCTCAAGACCTTCAATCCGACGACGCCGTCCCGGCGGCAGCTCGTCACCGTCGACCGCAGCGAGCTGTGGAAGGGAAAGCCGGTCAAAGCCTTGACCGAGGGGCTGCGCGGCAAGGGCGGGCGCAACAACACCGGCCGCACGACGATGCGCTGGCGCGGCGGCGGCAACAAGCGGCGCTACCGGCTCGTCGATTTCAAGCGCGGCAAAATCGACATGCCGGCCACCGTCGAGCGGCTCGAGTACGACCCGAACCGGACCGCCTTCATCGCGCTGATCCGCTACCAGGACGGCGAGCTCTCCTACATCCTGGCACCGCAGCGGCTGCGCGCCGGAGATACCGTCGTCTCCGGCGAGAAGGTCGACGTCAAGCCCGGCAACACGATGCCGATGCGCAGCATGCCGGTCGGCACGATCATCCACAATGTCGAGATGAAGCCCGGCAAGGGCGGCCAGATCGCCCGTTCCGCCGGGACCTATGCCCAGCTTGTCGGCCGCGATCAGGGTTATGCCCTGTTGCGTCTTTCCTCGGGCGAATTGCGCATGGTGCGCGGCGAATGCCGGGCGACGATCGGCGCGGTATCGAACCCAGATCAGCAGAACATCGTGATCGGCAAGGCCGGCCGCAACCGTTGGTTGGGGCGTCGGCCGTCGGTCAGAGGGGTGGCGATGAACCCGATCGATCATCCGCATGGCGGCGGCGAGGGCCGCAGCTCGGGCGGCCGCCATCCGGTGACCCCGTGGGGCAAGCCGACCAAGGGCAAGAAGACCCGGCACAACAAGGCGACGGACCGGCTCATTGTCCGCCGCCGCCACAAGCGCTAGCGGAGAGAGAGTTGGCACGCTCGGTTTGGAAGGGGCCGTTCGTCGACGGCTATCTCTTGAAGAAGGCGGAGCAGGCGCGCGGCTCGGGACGCAACCAGGTGATCCGCACCTGGTCGCGCCGCTCGACCATCTTCCCGCAATTCGTCGGCCTCACCTTCGGGGTCTACAACGGCCACAAATTCATCCCGGTGCTGGTGACCGAGAACATGATCGGCCACAAGCTCGGCGAGTTCGCCCCGACCCGCACCTTCTACGGCCATGCCGGCGACAAGCGGGCGAGGAGAGCCTGAGATGAGCAAGCGGCCAACCCCGCGCCGCCTCGACGACAGCGAGGCGTTGGCCAGCCTGAAGGGCCTGCGGATCAGCGCGCAAAAGCTGAACCTCGTCGCCCAGACCATCCGCGGCAAGCCCGCCGCCTCGGCGCTGGCGGAGCTGACCTTCTCCCATCGCCGGATCGCCCGCGACGTCAAGAAGGTGCTGCAGGCGGCGATCGCCAATGCCGAGAACAATCACCAGCTCGATGTCGACCGGCTCTACGTCAAGGAGGCGACGGTCGGCCGAGCCTTTGTGCTGAAGCGGTTCCACACCCGCGGCCGCGGCCGCTCGGCGCGGGTCGAGAAGCATTTTGCGCATCTCACCGTCGTCGTCCGCGAGCGTCCGGAGGAGACACCCTGATGGGTCAAAAGGTCAACCCGATCGGGCTTCGGCTCGGCATCAACCGCACCTGGGACTCGCGCTGGTTCGCCCGCAAGGAGTACGGCAACCTGTTGCTCGACGATCTCAAGCTGCGGGGGTTCCTGCAGCGGCGGCTGGCGCAGGCCGGGCTCTCCCGCGTCATCATCGAGCGCGCCGCCCGGAAAAGCCGGATCACCCTGCATTCGGCGCGGCCCGGGGTGGTGATCGGCAAGAAGGGCGCCGACATCGAGAAGCTGCGCGCCGACATCGCCAAGATCACCAGCAGCGAGGTCAGCCTCAACATCCTCGAAATCCGCAAGCCCGAGATCGACGCCAAGCTGATCGCCGACGGCATCGCCCAGCAGCTCGAGCGGCGCGTCGCCTTCCGCCGGGCGATGAAGCGTGCGGTGCAGTCGGCGATGCGGCTGGGCGCCCAGGGCATCCGGATCAATTGCTCGGGCCGCCTCGGCGGGGCCGAAATCGCCCGCATGGAGTGGTACCGCGAAGGCCGGGTGCCGCTGCACACGCTGCGCGCCGATGTCGATTTCGGCTATGGCACCGCCAAGACGACCTATGGCGTGTGCGGCGTCAAGGTGTGGGTGTTCAAGGGCGAGATCCTGGCGCACGACCCGATGGCGCAGGACAAGCGGCTGAACGAAGGGCCGCCGGCGAGCCACGAGCGCGGCCGCCGCGAGCCCCTGGGGTGATCCAAAGATGCTCGCGCCAAAACGCAGCAAATACCGCAAGGCGCACAAGGGCCGCGTGCACGGCCTTGCCAAGGGCGGGACGACGTTGAATTTCGGCGCCTATGGGCTGAAGGCGGCCGACCCGGGCCGCGTCACCGCCCGCCAGATCGAGGCGGCACGGCGGGCGATCACCCGCCATATCCGCCGGGCCGGCCGGGTTTGGATCCGCATCTTCCCGGATGTGCCGGTATCGCAGAAGCCGGCCGAGGTGCGTATGGGCAGCGGCAAGGGCTCGCCGGAATTCTGGATCTGCCGGGTCAAGCCCGGCCGCATCATGTTCGAGCTCGACGGCGTGTCGGCCGACATCGCGCGCGAGGCCTTCGCGCTCGCCGCCGCCAAATTGCCGCTCGACACCCGGTTCGTGACCCGCCCCGGCGAGGAAGCGTTGTGATGAAGGCAGCCGATGTCAGGGCCAAGACCGACGACGAGCTGACGAGCGAGCTCGAAGTTCTCGGCAAGGAAACCTTCAATCTGCGTTTTCAGCGGGCCAACGGCCAGCTCGAGAACACGTCGCGGGTACGCCAGGTGCGTCGCGACATCGCCCGCATCAAGACCGTTCTCGACGAACGGCGCCGCAAGGCATCGTAGGAAAATAGACGAATGTCCAAACGCGTCCTGCAAGGTGTCGTTGTCAGCGACAAGGGCGACAAGACCGTGGTCGTCAAGGTCGAGCGCCGCGTCATGCACCCGATCTACAAGAAATTCATCACGCAATCGAAGAAATACGCCGCGCACGACGAGAACAACCGCTGGCACAACGGCGATATGGTTCGCATCGAAGAGAGCCGGCCGATCTCCAAGCGCAAGCATTGGGTCGTGCTCGGCTCCCTAGGGCAGGCAGCAGCGGCCGGCGCCGCCGCCCCGCCGCCCGGCGGCGAAGGTGCCGAACCAACCGGAGGCGCGGCATGATCCAGATGCAGACCAACCTCGACGTCGCCGACAATTCCGGCGCGCGGCGGGTGCAGTGCATCAAGGTGCTCGGCGGCTCGAAGCGCAAGACCGCCACGGTCGGCGACGTGATCATCGTCTCGGTCAAGGAGGCGATCCCGCGCGGCCGGGTCAAAAAGGGCGACGTGCATCGCGCCGTCATCGTGCGAACGGCCAAGGAAATCCGCCGCACCGACGGCAGTGCCATTCGCTTCGACCGCAACGCCGCGGTGCTGATCACCCACCAGGGCGAGCCGATCGGCACCCGCATCTTCGGTCCGGTCACCCGCGAGCTGCGGGCGCGGCGGTTCATGAAGATCGTCTCGCTCGCCCCCGAGGTGTTGTGAGCGCGCACCCAGGAGCCAGGCGATGCCGAAGCTGAAGATCAAGAAGGGCGACAATGTCGTCGTCATCGCCGGGCGCGACAAGGGCAGAACCGGCGAGGTGCTGCGGGTGCTGCCGGCCGAGACGCGCGCCGTCGTGCAGGGCGTCAACATGGTCAAACGGCACACCAAGCCGCGGATGGGCGACCCCGGCGGCATCGTCGAGAAGGAGCTGTCGATCCACATCTCCAACCTCGCCCATGTCGACCCGGCCTCGGCGAAGCCGACGCGCATCGGCTACCGGTTTCTCGACGACGGGCGCAAGGTCCGGTTCGCCCGCCGCTCGGGCGAAGTCATCGACAGGTGAGGACATGGCTACGACGCGTTTGCGGGAGCATTACGACACCACGGTTCGACCAGCGCTGATGCAGCAATTCGGCTACAAGAACCCGATGCAGGTGCCGCGCCTCGAAAAGATCGTGGTCAACATGGGGGTCGGCGAGGCGGTCCAGGACAGCAAGAAGGTCGAGGCGGCCGCCGGCGAGCTGATGGCGATCACCGGCCAACACGCGGTCATCACCCGCGCCAAGCGGTCGATCGCCACCTTCAAACTGCGCGAGGGCATGCCGATCGGCTGTAAGGTCACCCTGCGCCGCCAGCGGATGTACGAGTTCCTCGACCGGCTGATCACGGTGGCATTGCCGCGGGTGCGCGACTTTCGCGGCATCTCGGGCAGGAGCTTCGACGGGCGCGGCAATTTCGCCCTCGGCCTGCGCGAGCAGATCGTCTTCCCCGAGATCGACTACGACCGCGCCGATGCGATGCGCGGCATGAACGTCGTCGTCACGACGACAGCGAAGACCGATGCGGAAGCGAAGGCGCTGCTCGCCGCGTTCGAAATGCCGTTTGCGAACTGACAGTATCGGGAGTCCGGCCTGATGGCGAAAAAAAGCTCGATCGAGAAGAATGCCCGGCGGACGCAGCTGGCCAAGCGCGTCACCCGAAAGCGGCTACGGCTGAAGACGTTGGCGCGCGACCGCTCGGCACCACCCGAGGAACGGTTTGCCGCGCAGCTGAAGCTCGCCGAATTGCCGCGCAACAGCTCGCAGACCCGAATCCGCAACCGATGCTCGCTGACCGGCCGGCCGCGGGGCTATTACCGAAAGTTCCGGATTTCGCGGATCGCTCTGCGCGAGCTCGCCTCGGCCGGGCAGATCCCTGGCATGGTCAAGTCGAGCTGGTAGCGGGAGCGCGGCCATGACGATGAGCGACCCCTTGGGCGATATGCTGACGCGGATCCGCAACGGCCAGCACGCACGGCAAGCCGTCGTCGCCTCGCCGGCCTCCAAGATCCGCGCCAATGTGCTCGAAGTATTGAAGCGCGAGGGCTACATCCGCGGCTTTAGCCGCGAGGACATCAGACCCGGGGTCGCCGAGCTCAAGATCGAGTTGAAATACGTCGATGGCGAGCCCGTTATCCGCGAGATCTCGCGGGTCTCGAAGCCGGGCCGGCGGATCTATTCCGGGATCGCCGATTTGCCGCGGATCTACAACGGGCTCGGGATTTCCATCCTGTCGACCCCGCGCGGCGTTATGTCGGACAACGAGGCCCGCGCCGCCAAGGTCGGCGGCGAGGTGCTCTGCCGCGTGTTTTGAGGATTGGTCATGTCACGCATCGGCAAAAATCCGGTACCGATCCCCGAGGGCGTCGAGGTCAGGCTCGCGGGCCGCAACTTGACCGCCAAGGGCAGGCTCGGGACCTCGAGCCTCGTTGTCAGCAACGATGTGACCGCCACGATCGGCGATGGTGCGATCACCGTCGCCCCCAACAGCGAGAGCAAGCAGGCGCGGGCGATGTGGGGGTCGACCCGGGCGCTGGTCAGCAACATGGTCACCGGGGTGTCGCAGGGCTTTACCGTTGGCCTCGAGATCAACGGTGTGGGCTATCGCGCCGCCGTACAGGGGAAGACGCTGAACCTGCAGCTCGGCTACAGCCATGACATCGCGTTCCCGATCCCCGACGATATCACGATCGCCTGCGAGCGGCCGACCCTGATCGCGGTGAGCGGATTCGATCGCCAGCGCGTCGGCCAGGTCGCCGCCGAGATCCGCGCCTATCGCCCGCCCGAGCCCTATAAGGGCAAGGGTATCAAATATTCGACCGAGACCGTGCGCCGCAAGGAAGGCAAGAAGAAGTAAGCCGATGTCCGAGAAAGCCAAAGCCCTCTTCCTGCGCCGGCGACAGCGGGTGCGGGCGAATCTGCGCCGGCTCGCGAACGGCCGGCCGCGCCTGTCGGTTTTCCGCTCGTCGAAGCATATCTATGCCCAGGTCATCGACGATACGGCCGGGCGGACCCTGGCGGCGGCCTCGAGCCTCGACGCCGGGTTGCGCGCGAGCCTCTCCAAGGGCACCGACATCGCCGCGGCCGGCGCGGTCGGCAAGCTGCTCGCTGAGCGGGCCAAGGCGGCGGGGGTCGAGCGGGTCGTCTTCGACCGCGGAGCCTATCTGTTTCACGGCCGGGTCAAAGCCCTGGCCGATGCCGCCCGCGAGGGCGGCCTCGATTTTTGAAAGGGCCAACATGGCACGCACCCAGACACGCACGCCGACGCGCACCCCGTCACGCGGCCCGGGAGACCGCCGAGGGCGAGGCGACGGCGACCGGCAGGGGCGCGACCGCGAGGAGAGCGAGTTCACCGAAAAACTCGTCAACATCAATCGCGTCGCCAAGGTGGTGAAAGGCGGCCGGCGCTTTGGCTTTGCGGCGCTCGTCGTCGTCGGCGATCGCAAGGGCCGGGTCGGCTATGGCGCCGGCAAGGCGCGCGAGGTGCCCGAGGCAATCCGCAAGGCGACGGAGCAGGCGCGGCGCGGCATGATCCGCGTGCCGCTGCGCGAAGGCCGCACCCTGCACCATGACATCGTCAGCAGCTACGGCGCCGGCCATGTGATCGTCCGCGCCGCCAAACCGGGGACCGGGATCATCGCCGGCGGCCCGATGCGGGCGATCTTCGAGGCGCTCGGCGTCCATGACGTGGTGGCGAAATCGATCGGCAGCCCAAACCCGCACAATATGATCAAGGCGACCTTTGTCGCATTGACCCGAGCGACCAGCCCGCGCGCGGTCGCAGCGCGGCGCGGCAAGAAGGTCGGCGAGATCTTCGGCCGCCGCGACGCAGAAGCACGGGAGCCGGCCTGATGGAGGGCGGAAAGACGGTCACGGTCGTGCAGACCGGGAGCCCGATCGGCCGCCGGTGGGACCAGGAGGCGACGCTCAAAGGGCTCGGGCTCAACAAGCTCCATCGCCGCCGCGTCCTCGAGGACACGCCGGCGGTGCGCGGCATGATCGACAAGGTCAAGCATCTGGTGCGGGTCGAAGAACAAGCGTGACGGGCCGCCCTTTCGCGGCGCAAGGTGGCGAGGCATGAAGCTCAACGAAATCCGAGACAATCCGGGCGCCCATTACCGCGCCAAGCGGGTCGGCCGCGGCATCGGCTCGGGCAAAGGCAAGACGGCGGGGCGCGGCGGCAAGGGCCAGACCGCACGCAGCGGCGTCGCCCTCAACGGCTTTGAAGGTGGCCAGACGCCGCTGCATCGCCGGCTGCCCAAGCGCGGCTTTGGCAACAAGATGTTCCAGAAGGACTTCAAGATCGTCAACCTCGGGCGCCTGCAGACGGCGCTCGACGACGGCAAGCTGCCGGCCGACGGCACGCTCGACGGCGCGAGCCTCGTGAAGTCGGGCGTGCTGCGCCGGAAGGGCGACGGCATCCGGCTGCTCGCCAAGGGCGAGCTGCGAGCCGCGATCACAATCGAGGTCGCCGGCGCCTCGAAGGCGGCAATCACCGCGGTCGAGAAGGCCGGCGGCAAGGTCATCGTGCAAGCCGGCCGGACGAAGAAGCCGAAAGCGGAGGCGACGGCATCGGCCTGACCGCATCGGCCGGCTTTTGGTGAGGGATGAGCTAAATGGCGTCAGCCGCCGAGCAACTCGCTGCCAGCATCAATTTCTCCGCCTTTACCAAGGCGACCGAGCTCAAGAGCCGCATCTGGTTCACCCTTGGCGCGCTGGTGATCTACCGGCTCGGCACCTACATCCCGATCCCGGGCATCGACCCCGCTATCCTGCACGACATCTTTGCGCGCAACGCCGGCGGCATTCTCGGCATGTTCGACATGTTCTCGGGCGGCGCGCTCGGGCGCATGACGATCTTTGCCCTCAACATCATGCCCTATATCTCGTCCTCGATCATCATTCAGCTGCTGACCGCGGTCTCCCCGACCCTCGAAACGCTGAAGAAGGAAGGCGAGAGCGGGCGCAAAAAGCTGAACCAATACACCCGCTTCGGCACCGTGTTGCTGGCCGCGGTCCAGGCCTACGGCATCGCCATCGGGCTCGAAGGCATGCATTCCGGGGCGGAAACCGCGGTGCTCGACCCCGGCCTGTTCTTCCGCCTGGTCACCGTCGTAACCCTGGTCGGGGGCACCGTCTTCCTGATGTGGCTCGGCGAGCAGATCACCGCGCGCGGCGTCGGCAACGGCATCTCGCTGATCATCTTTGCCGGCATCGTCGCCAATTTGCCGCATGCCCTGGCTTCGACCTTGGAGCTGGGCCGCACCGGCGCGATCTCGAGCTTCTTCATCATCGTTTTTCTGGTCGTGTCGATCGGCGTCGTCGCCTTTATCGTCTTCATGGAGCGGGCGCAGCGCCGCATCCTGATCCAGTATCCAAAACGGCAGAGCGGCAACAAGATGTTCGGCGGCGAGGCCTCACATTTGCCGCTGAAGATCAACACCTCGGGCGTGATCCCGCCGATCTTTGCTTCCTCGCTGCTGCTGCTGCCGGCGACGGTCGCGAATTTCCAGGCGAACGGGCAGAGCCTCGGCTGGTTCGGCGAGATCACCGCCTATCTCGCGCATGGCCGGCCGCTCTATATGGCGCTCTATGTCGGCCTGATCGTCTTCTTCTGCTTCTTCTATACCGCGATCGTCTTCAACCCGTCCGAGACAGCCGACAATCTGCGCAAATACGGCGGCTTCATTCCCGGCATCCGGCCCGGCAAGAACACCGCCGACTACCTCGACTACATCCTCACCCGCCTGACCGTCATCGGCGCGGCCTATCTCTCGGCGGTGTGCATCCTTCCCGAGATCCTGATCTCGGAATATTCGGTGCCATTCTATTTCGGCGGGACGAGCCTCCTGATCGTCGTCAGCGTCACGATGGACACCGTCGCGCAAATCCACTCGCACCTCCTGGCGCATCAGTACGAGGGGCTGATCAGGAGGGCGAAGCTGCGGGGGCGGCGCGGATGAACCTGATCTTATGAATCTGATCCTTTTGGGGCCGCCGGGCTCGGGGAAAGGGACCCAGGCAAAGCGGCTCGAGCAAAGCCGCGGGATCGTCCAGCTCGCCACCGGCGACATGGTGCGTGCGGCCATCGCTTCGGGCGGCGAAATCGGGCAGCGGGTGAAGGCGATTTACGACGCCGGGCAACTCGTTCCCGACGACATCATCATCCAAATGATCGCCGAACGCATTGGCGGTCCGGATTGCCGCGGCGGCTTCGTTCTCGATGGGTTCCCGCGCACCGTACCGCAGGCCGAGGCGCTCGACGGGATGCTGGCCAGGCGCGGCCTCGAGCTCGACCACGTCATCGAAATCAAGGTTGACGAAGCGGCGCTGGTCGACCGACTGGCCGGCCGCTTCACCTGCCGCCAATGCGGGGCGAGCTATCACGACCGCGATCACACTCCGGTCGTCGACGGCGTATGCGATGTTTGCGGCGGCGACGAGTTCGTGCGCCGGGCGGACGACAGCCCGGAGACGGTCAAGGCGCGGTTCGAGGTCTATCATCGCCAGACGGCGCCGATCCTGCCTTATTATCGGGAGCGCGGGCTCTTGCGCTCGGTCGACGGAATGGCCGAGATCGACGCGGTCACGCGAGAGATCGAAGGGCTGCTCGCGTAAGCCTGCAAAAGCCGCGGGCAACGCGGGCAAGTTGTGTGGGAGGTCCGGACGGCATGATCGAACCCTATAACGCGGTCGGGCTGATCCCGAGCTTTTGGGGCATTCGCCGTCGCGAGGACATCGAAAAGAATTTGGAGCACCTGGAGAGCCTAACCAAGGCGGCGTTCTGGCTGTCCAATCTCGATATCCCGGTCCGTCTCGTCGCGATCCCCGAGGGCGCGCTGCAAGGGTTCAACGACGAGGTTCTCGACCCCGACCACGCCGAGTTTGCCCGGGCCTGCGCGATCGACATCCCCGGCCTCGAGACCGACCGGCTCGGACGGCTGGCGCGGCAGTGGGGCGTCTTCATCATAGCTCAGGCCAAGGCGCGCCACGAGGACTGGCCCGACCGCTTCTTTAATGTCGGCTTCGTCATCGACCCGGATGGTGGCGTGATCCTGAAGCACTACAAGATCTCGGCCCTCTTGCCGTGCGAGCGCTCGGTCTCGCCGCATGATCTGTTCGACTGGTGGGTGGAAAAGCACGGTCGGACCTTGCAGGCATTCTGGCCAGTGGCCGACACCGCGATCGGGCGCCTTGGAGTCATGATGGCGATGGAGGGCTGCTATCCCGAAAACGGTCGCGGCCTGGCGCTCAACGGTGCCGAGGTGGTTTATCGCGCGTCCTTGCCCGCACCCTTCACCGAGAACGATTTCTTCGAGATCACGAACCGGGCGCGCGCGCTCGAAAACAACATGTATGTTGTCGCTCCCAATATCGGCGGCTACCACCTCTATCCGGACAGCGAGACGCCGATCGACGCCGGCGGCGGCCAGTCGATGATCGTCGATTATCGCGGCCGGATCGTCGGCCAGCAGCGTGACACCAACGGATCGACCTTCGTTTCTGGGCCGATCGACATCGAGGCGTTGCGCCACCACCGCCAGAGCGCGCAGGTGACGAACTGGCCCAAGGACATCCGCGCCGAGCTCGCCCAGATCATCTACGAGCAGCCGATCTACCCCAAGAACCTCTATCTCGATAAAATCCCCGGCCATCATGCCGACTACAAGCGCGAGGTCATCGACCGGCAGGTCCGGCTGATGCAGGAGCGCGGCATTTGGAAACCGCCGGCGGGCGGTTGAGCGCGGCGGACGGCGGGCCGCAAACATATCAGGGAGGTCGGAAATGACCGATTTGCGTATCGTCTCCAGCAACGGCACCGACACGATCCTCGAAGAGGCCGCGGTCCGGGATTTTGCCGCCGGCCTGCGCGGGCCGCTGCTGCGCTCCGGCGACGACGGCTACGACGCGGCGCGCCGGGTGTGGAACGGCATGATCGACCGCCGCCCGGCGCTGATCGCGCGCTGCGGCGGGGTCGCCGACGTCATGGCCACGGTGCGCTTCGCGCGCGAGCATCGTCTGTTGCTCGCCGTTCGGGGCGGCGGCCACAACATCACCGGCAACGCCGTCTGCGAGGGCGGGCTCATGCTCGACCTGTCGGGGATGAAGAGTGTGCGGGTCGACCCTCGCGCGCGCACGGCGCGGGCCGAGGCTGGCCTGACCTGGGGCGAATACAACCGCGAGACCCAGGCCTTCGGCCTCGCCAGCACCGGCGGCGTCGTCTCGACCACCGGGATCGCGGGGCTGACCCTGGGCGGCGGCCTCGGCTGGCTGATGGGCAAGCACGGGCTCAGCTGCGACAACCTCTTGTCGGCCGACATCGTCACCGCCGACGGCCAGTTCCTGACCGCCAGCGCCGAAGAGAACCCGGACCTGTTCTGGGGCCTGCGCGGCGGCGGCGGCAATTTCGGCGTCGCCACCTCGTTCGAGTACCGGCTGCATTCGGTCGGGCCGGTAGTGGCCGGCATGGTCTTGCACCCGATCGCCAAGGCCAAGGAGGTGCTGCGCTTCTATCGCGACTTTGCGCGCGGCTGCCCGGACGAAGCGCTCGCCGCGGCGGCGTTGATGACGGCCCCCGACGGCACCCCGGTCGTCGCGGTCATCGTCGCCCATATCGGCGATCTGGCGGCCGGCGAAAGGGTGGTGGCGCCGGTACGGCGGTTTGGCGCGCCGCTCCTCGATACCATCGCCCCGACCTCGTACGCGCAGCTCAACACGCTGTTCGACGCCGCCGTCCCCTATGGCGGCGTGCAGCGCTACTGGAAATCGAGCTTCCTCAAGGAGCTGGGCGACGAAATGCTCGACGTCATGATCTGCGCGAACGGCAAAATTCCTGTCGCCGATGTCGATGGTCCTGTTCTTCCACATGCACGGTGCGGCGACCCGGGTGGATCGCGACGCGACCGCCTTCGGGCTGCGCCAGGACCAGTGGGATTACGACGTAATCTCACAATGGACCGACCCTGGCGAGACCGCCCGGCATGTCGAGTGGACGCGCGAATTCTGGAATGCGGTCGAGCCGTTCGCGACCGGCGATGTTTATGTCAACCACCTCGACGCCGAGGAGGGCACGACGCGGATCCGGGCAGCCTATGGCGGCCACTACGACCGGCTCGTCGCCCTGAAGAACAAGCACGATCCGACCAACCTGTTCCGCCTCAACCAGAACATCAGGCCGACCGTGTGAGCGGCGGGGCGCGACGGAGGCAAGATCCGATGTCGGACACCATCAAATATCTGCTCGACGAGAGCCGGATCCCGAAGGACTGGTACAATATCGTCGCCGATCTGCCGCGCCCGCCCGATCCGGTGCTGCACCCCGGAACCTTGCAGCCGGTCGGGCCGCAGGATTTGGCCCCGCTGTTTCCGCCGGCGCTGATCGCGCAGGAAGTGTCGAGCGAGCGTGAAATCGAAATTCCCGGACCGGTCCGCGACGTCTATCGCCAGTGGCGCCCGTCGCCGCTCTACCGGGCGCGCCGGCTGGAAGCGGCGCTCGATACCCCGGCGAAGATCTATTACAAGTACGAGGGTGTGAGCCCGGCCGGCAGCCACAAGCCGAACACCGCCGTGGCGCAGGCGTTTTACAACAAGGAAGCCGGTGTCAGGCGGCTCGCCACCGAGACGGGTGCCGGCCAATGGGGCTCGGCGCTCGCTTATGCCGGCGCGCTCTTCGGGCTCGAAGTGCGCGTCTACATGGTCAAGGTGAGCTTTGAGCAGAAGCCCTACCGTAAGGCAATGATGGAGGCCTGGGGGGCGCAGTGCGTGGCGAGCCCGAGCAGCGAAACCGAAGCCGGGCGGCGCATCCTCGCCGAGCACCCCAATTCGCCCGGCAGCCTCGGGATCGCCATCAGCGAGGCCGTCGAAATCGCGGCACAGAACGACGACACCAAATATTCGCTCGGCAGCGTCCTCAACCACGTGCTGCTGCACCAGACCGTGATCGGCCAGGAGGCCATGGCCCAGCTCGAAATGGCGGGCGATTATCCCGACGTCATCGTCGGCTGCACCGGCGGCGGCAGCAATTTCGCCGGCATCGCCTTCCCGTTCATCGGCGCGGGCTTGCGCGGCGGTCCCCGGCCGCGCGTCGTCGCCTGCGAGCCGTCCGCCTGCCCGAGCCTGACGCGCGGCAGGTATGCGTACGATTTCGGCGACACCGGGCATCTGACGCCGCTGGTCAAGATGCACACCCTGGGCTCGACCTTCGTGCCCCCCGGCTTTCACGCGGGCGGGCTGCGCTATCACGGGATGGCGCCGCTGGTCAGCCTGCTGCAGGAGCTGGGGCTGATCGAATCGCGCGCCTATACCCAGACGAGCTGCTTCGAGGCCGGCATCCGATTCGCCCGCACCGAAGGCATCCTCCCGGCCCCGGAGGCCAACCACGCGGTGCTGGGCGCGATCGAGGAGGCGCTGCGCTGCAAGGCGGAGGGGACCGCGCGCACGATCCTCTTCAATCTGTGCGGCCACGGCCATTTCGACATGCAGGCCTACATCGACTACATGGCGGGCAAGCTCGAAGATAGCGAGTACGATGCCGCACTCCTCGAAGCCGCCCTCGCCGACCTGCCCAGGGTGGCGGCCGAATAGGGTTGGCACGCTGTTCGCACGCGGGATTGACGCCCCGCTTTCGATCCGTATACTGCTCGCCCTTGCGAGGAACCCCGCTCGCACTTATCTAGCTCATTCGAGGAGAAGCGCAGGTGGCGCGAATTGCTGGCGTCAATATTCCCAATCAGAAGCGGGTCCCGATCGGGCTCACCTATATTCATGGGATCGGGCGGACCAAGGCGCTCGAAATATGCAACCGCGTCGATATTCCGCTCGACCGGCGGGTGCACGAGATGACCGATGACGAGGTTCTGCGCGTGCGCGAGCTGATCGACCGCGAATACACGGTCGAAGGCGACCTTCGCCGGTCGGTGGCGATGAACATCAAACGCCTGATGGATCTCGGCTGCTATCGCGGCCTGCGGCACCGCAGGGGGCTGCCGGTGCGGGGGCAGCGCACCCACACCAACGCGCGGACGCGCAAGGGCCCCGCCCGCCCGATCGCGGGGAAGAAGAAATAGCGCCCGCGACCCTGACCAACCGAACGGAACGAGATCATGGCAAGGACGGCGGCTCCGGCGCCGCGCCTCCGACGGCGCGAACGCAAGAACATCACGTCGGGCACGGCGCATGTGAACGCCACCTTCAACAACACGATGATTACGATCACCGACGCGCAGGGCAACACGATCGCCTGGTCGTCGGCGGGCAGCCAGGGGTTCAAAGGCTCGCGCAAATCGACCCCCTATGCGGCGCAGGTCGCGGCCGAGGACGCCGGGCGAAAGGCGATCGAGCACGGCATGCGCACCCTCGAGATCGAGGTCAAGGGGCCGGGCTCCGGGCGCGAATCGGCGCTGCGCGCCTTGCAGGGGGTCGGGTTCGCAGTCACCTCGATCCGGGATGTGACGCCGATCCCGCACAATGGCTGCCGCCCGCCGAAGCGTCGTCGCGTCTGACACGCAGACCCGCCCCGCCGCGGCGGAGGGCTTTTACGAGGAAAACGCCGGCAGCCTCGCTGCCGGCTCTTGTTGCGGATGGCATCCGCCTTCAACGGCCGAGGTTCGAGTCGTGATCCAGCGAAATTGGCAAACCCTGATTAAACCCAAGCAACTGTCGGTCGAGCCGGGCGACGACCGCAAGCGCGCTGCGACCGTCGTCGCTGAGCCGCTCGAACGCGGCTTTGGACTCACCCTCGGCAACGCGCTGCGCCGGGTCCTGCTCTCGTCGTTGCAGGGAGCAGCCGTCACCTCGATGCAGATCGAGGGCGTCCTGCACGAATTTTCCTCGATCCCCGGCGTGCTCGAGGACGTGACCGACATCGTCCTAAACGTCAAGAGCATCGAGCTGCGGATGTACGGCGAAGGCCCCAAGCGTATGCGGCTGCGCGCCAGCGGCCCCGGCGAGGTTCGCGCCAGCGCGATCGAGACCGGGCACGACATCGACATCATGAACCCCGAGCTGGTGATCTGCACCCTCGACCACGGCGCCCGGATCGCGATGGAGCTGACGGTCGAAACCGGCAAGGGCTATCTGCCCGGCACCCAGACCCGCGCCGAGGATGCGCCGATCGGCCTGATCCCGGTCGACGCGCTGTTCAGCCCGGTGCGCAAGGTCTCCTACCGGGTCGAAAACACCCGTGTCGGCCAGGTCACCGACTACGATCGGCTGGCGATGCGGGTCGAGACCAACGGCGCGGTGACGCCGGAGGATGCGGTGGCGCTGGCCGCGCGGATTTTGCAGGACCAGCTCCAGCTCTTCATCAATTTCGATGAGCCGCGCCACCCCTCCGAGGACGCGCGGCCAAGCGAGCTGCCGTTCAACAAGAACTTGCTGCGCAAGGTCGACGAGCTCGAATTGTCGGTGCGCTCGGCCAACTGCCTCAAGAACGACAACATCGTCTATATCGGCGACCTGGTTCAGAAATCCGAGGCGGAGATGCTGCGGACGCCGAATTTCGGGCGCAAGTCGCTGAACGAGATCAAGGAGGTGCTGGCTCAGATGGGGCTGCATCTCGGCATGGAGATCACCAACTGGCCGCCCGAGAACATCGAGGAATTGGCCAAGCGGCTCGACGAGCCCTATTGAGGTCAAAATGCGCCATCGACTGAGAGGCCGCGGCCTGAGCCGCACATCGGAGCATCGCAAGGCGATGTTCGAGAACCTCGCCGCCGCGTTGATCAAGCACGAGCAAATCCGCACGACCCTGCCCAAGGCGAAGGATCTGCGCCCGATCGTCGAGAAGCTGATCACCTTGGGCAAGCACGGCGGCCTCGCCAACCGGCGCCGGGCGATCGCCAAGCTGCAGGACGCGAAACTGGCCGACAAGTTGATGACGACGCTGGCCCAGCGCTACGCCAGCCGGGCCGGCGGCTATATCCGCATTGTCAAGGCTGGGTTCCGCTACGGCGACGACGCGGCGATGGCGGTCATCGAGCTGGTCGACCGCGATCCCGAGGCCAAGGGCAAGGATTCCGGCCCGACCGGCACCGAGGACAAGGAAGAGGCCGCGGCGGCCTGACCGGCTGACCCCGAAAAAGCGGGGACCGACGATGGAATTGTGGATATTGCTGGCCCTGGCGGTCGCCGGCCTCGCCGCCGTCGCCGCGGCCCGGCTCCGCGCCTCCCGCCGCCGCCCTTCCGAGAAGGACGCCAAGAACATCTACCCGCTCTGGTGAGGGCGGCCGGTGGCGGCGGAGGGCGGCAAGAGGGTCGGCGTGATCGGCGCCGGCATGGTCGGCGTGTGCGCCGCGAGCTGGCTGCAGCGCGACGGCCACAGCGTTTTCATCGTCGAGAGCGGCGAGCCCGGCCACGGCGCCTCGTTCGGCAATGCCGGCGCATTGAACGCCTCGTCGGTGACCCCGGTTTCGATGCCGGGCGTGATCCATAACGTGCCGCGCTGGCTGTTCGACCCGATCGGCCCGTTGTCGCTGCGGTGGCGCTATCTGCCGGTCATCGCACCCTGGCTTTGGCGCTTCATCCGCGCCGGCACACCCGAGAAGGTCCACGCTCAGGCCCGCGCCTTGCGCCCGCTGGTTGGCGCCACGCTCGAGGCGTTGCAGCCGCTCATCCGCGACGCGGGTGCGCAGGACCTCGTCCACCGTCTCGGCCATCTCTATGTCTACCGCTCGACGCAGAGCCTGGAAAAAGACCGGCTCGCCTGGGAATTGCGGCGCGAGAACGGGGTCGAGACCGACGAGTTCGACGCCGACGAATTGCGCCAGCTCGAGCCGACATTGTCGCGCGATTATGTCCGCGGCATCCTGGTGCGCGAGAACGGGCACACCTCAAACCCGCTCGGCCTCGTCGAGCGCCTGCTCGGGCAATTTCTGCGCTCGGGCGGCGAATTGGTGCGCGCGCGGGCGTCCGGGTTTCGGCTCGAAGGCCGACGCCTCGCCGCGATCCGCACCGACGCCGGCGATCTGCCGGCCGACGCCGCGGTTGTCTGCGCCGGCGCCTGGTCGAAGCCGCTGGCCGCCTCGCTCGGCGACCATATCCCGCTCGAAACCGAGCGCGGCTATCACCTGATGATCCGCGATCCGGAGGTCATGCCGCGCATTCCGACCGCCGATGCCGACGGCAAGTTCGTCGCCACACCGATGGATACCGGGCTGCGCTTTGCCGGCACCGTCGAGCTCGCCGGTCTCGCCGCACCGCCCGATTGGCGCCGCGCCCGGATCCTCTTGCAGCAGGGCCGCAAGATGCTGCCCGGCCTCCCCGCCGACCACCCCGAGGAGCGGCTCTCAATGTGGATGGGTCACCGCCCGAGCCTCCCCAACTCGCTCCCGGCGCTAGGCCCCTCGGCGGCGACACGAGATGTGATCTACGCCTTCGGCCACGGCCATGTCGGCATGACCTCGGCGCCGATGACCGGCAGGGTCGTCGCCGACCTCGTCGCCGGCCGCCCGCCCTCGATCGACATCGCCCCCTTCAGCCCGACCCGCTTCGCCTGACCCGGCGTTTGTCTTCCGGTAAGGCAGAATCGAGCTGCGGTGGCGCGCGGCATCTCCCGCGCCGCAGGTGGAGGCGGCCGATCCTTCCCGGCCGGTTCGCGTGAGATTCGGGTCGCCGATTGATCCCTGTCGACGCGCGGTGATAGGGTTGCGATGTAAATTCAAAAATCAACTTGGAGGCCTCTGATGAACGCCAAAGACGTGATGACGACCGAAGTGATCACCGTCAGCCCGGACACGACGGTGCAGGCGCTGGCGGCGCTTCTTTCCGAAAAAGGGATCAGCGGCGCCCCCGTGGTCGATGCCGCCGGCCATATGGTCGGCATCGTCAGCGAGGGTGACCTGTTGCATCGCGCCGAAGTCGGTACCGAGCGCCGGGTGCAGCGCCGGCGGTCATGGTGGCTCGAACTCGGTCGCGGCCGAGGCGGAAGCCGCCCGCGACTACGTCAAGGCGCACGGCCGCACGGTCAAGGACATCATGACCCCTGATGTCGTCTCGGCCGCCGAGACCACCAATCTCGCCGATATCGCGACAATGCTCGAGACCCGCGGGATCAAGCGGGTGCCGGTCGTCACCGACGGCAAAGTCGTCGGCATCGTCAGCCGGGCGAATTTGGTGCGGGCATTGGCGACGACGAGCGGCGCCCCGACGATTATTGCCGACGCCGATGACGGCACGATCCGCGACAAGCTGATCGACGAGCTGAAGCGGCAGCGATGGGCCCGGGTCTGGGCCTCGGACATCATGGTGCGCGACCGCATCGTGCATCTCTGGATCGCCGACGACCAGCCGGTGGCCGAGCGCGAGGCGCTGCGCATTGCCGCCGAGAACATTCCCGGGGTCAAGGGCGTCGAGGAACATCTCGTCCCGGCCCCGGTAATCCCGGCGTTCTAGCCCGGTCGCCGATCAAGTCCGGACGCCGCCGCCGGCGCGGCGCCCTTGACCGCGGGGTCGATGCATAGTCTGGTCCGGCGGCCGTCCCGCTGCGTTGAGAGAGAGCACGATGCCAGGCCCATTGCACGGATATCGGGTCGTCGATCTGACCTCGAACGTCTCCGGGCCGCTGGCGACGATGATCCTCGCCGACCAGGGCGCCGATGTGATCAAGGTCGAGGCGCCCGACGGCGGCGACGCGACCCGCGCCGGCAGCAACCGGCGGGCCGGTTTTACCGCGTCGTTTCTGAACAACAATCGCAACAAGCGCTCTATCGTCCTCGACCTCAAAAAACCGGCGGCAGTGGAGGCGTTGCTGCGGCTCGCCGCCGGCGCCGACATCTTTGTGCAGAATTTCCGCCCCGGCGTCGCCGAGCGGCTCGGCGTCGGGGAGGAGGCCGTGCGCGCCGTCGCCCCCGGCATCGTCTATGTCTCGATCAGTGGCTTTGGCGAAAAGGGGCCCTACGCCGCAAAGCCGGCCTACGACCCGGTGATCCAGGGCTTTTCGGGGCTGGCGACAGTGCAGGCTGGCTCCGACGAGTCCCGCCCGCGGCTGCTCCGCACGATCCTGCCCGACAAATTGACCGCGATCACCGCCTCGCAGGCGATCACCGCGGCGTTGCTGGCGCGCGAGCGCACCGGCGAGGGCCAGCATGTCCGATTGTCGATGCTCGAGGCCGTGCTTGCGTTCATGTGGGCCTCGGATATGGGCGACCAGACCTTCGCCGGCGACGAACCGCTGCGGCAGACGCCGGCAAGCACCCATGATTTGGTCTATGACACCGCCGACGGCTACATCACCGCGGCAGCCCTGACCGACCGGCAATGGGCCGGCTTGGCGCAGGCGGTTGGCCATCCGGAATGGATCGAGGACGAACGGTTCAGGACCTCGGCGCTGCGGCAGCAGAACATCGATGCACGGCTGGAACTCACGCAGCAGGCGTTGCTGACCCGACCAGCGGCGGAATGGCTCGAGCGGCTGACCGCGGCGCAGGTTCCGTGCGGCCCGGTGCTGACGCGCAACCAGGTGATCCGGCATCCGCAAGTCGAAGCCTTGGGCCTCGTCGTCGAAACCCAGCACCGGAAAGCCGGCCAGCTGCGGCAGACCCGCGCCGCCGCGCGGTTCTCGAAGACGCCGGCCGAAATCCGTTATGGCGCCCCCACGCTCGGCGAGCACACCGAAGAAATTCTGCAAGAGACCGGCTACTCCGCCGCCGACATTGCCGGGTTGCGCGCCGCGGGGGCGATAAGCGGCAACTGAATCGAGCGGGCATGTGCCGACAACCCGCCAAGCCCACCGTAACCTCGTAAGCGACAAGCCAAGGGAGCGTGCAATGGCCGATATCGACCGCGAATTCTCGGGCTCGATTCCGGCTTTCTACGACCGCTATCTCGGGCCGTTGAATTGCGTTCCCTATGCGGCCGATCTCGCCACCCGAGTTGCGGCTTTGGCGCCGGCGCGAGTGCTCGAAGTCGCGGCGGGGACCGGCATCGTCACGCGTGCATTGGTGCGCGCTCTTCCGGCCACCGCGGAGATCGTCGCGACCGATCTGAACCAGCCGATGCTCGATTTCGCCGCGGCGCAGCCCGGTGTAGAGCATATCATCTGGCGTCAGGCCGACGCGCTGCGGCTGCCGTTCGATGACGGGTTCGTTTGACGCGGTCGTTTGCCAGTTCGGCGTCATGTTCTTTCCCGACAAGATCGCCGGCTACCGTGAGGCTCGGCGCGTGCTGAGACCGGGCGGGCGTTATCTGTTCAATGTATGGGACCGGATCGAGGAGAACGAAATCAGCAATGTGGTCCAGACCGCGGTTGCGGCGTTGTTCCCGGATGATCCGCCCCGCTTTCTCACACGAACGCCGTTCGGCTATTACGATGTTCTGGCGATCCGCGAGGAGTTGAAGCGCGCGGGTTTTGACCGGGTCGAGACGGCGACGGTGGCGCTGCGCGGCCGCGCGCCAACGGCGCGGGAGCCGGCGGTGGGGATGTGCGAAGGGACCCCGCTGCGCAGCGAGATCGAGGCTCGCGACGCCACGCGTCTCGCCGAGGCCGTCGATGCAGCCGCAGGGGCCCTAACCGTTCGGTTCGGGCCGGGGCCGATCGAGGGCAAGATCCAGGCACACGTTTTCACTGCAACGCGATAAGCGGGAATAACATGATCGACTTTTATTACTGGCCGACGCCGAACGGCTGGAAGGTCGCGATCATGCTCGAAGAATGCGAGCTCGACTACCGCGTGATCCCGGTCAATATCGGCAAGGGCGACCAGTTCAAGCCCGAGTTCCTGGCGATCAGCCCGAACAACCGGATGCCGGCGATCGTCGACCACGACGATTCGGACGGCCCGCTGCCGGTCTTCGAATCTGGCGCGATATTGATCCATCTGGCCGAGCGCACCGGCCGCTTCATGCCGCAGAGCCGGCGGGGCCGCAAGGAGATCCTGGAATGGCTCTTCTGGCAGGTCGGCAATCTAGGCCCGATGGCGGGCCAGCTCAGCCATTTCGTCAACTACGCCCAAGGCGAGCACCCCTATTCGCACAAGCGCTATGCCGACGAGTACAATCGCTGTCTCGGCGTCCTCGAACGCCGGCTCGAGGGTCGTGAATATATCCTCGACGAGTATTCGATCGCTGACATGGCGTCCTGGCCGTGGGTGCTGATCGCGAAGCCCTTGGGCCAATCGCTCGACGATTTCCCGAATGTCGCTCGTTGGCGTGCAGTGCTCAGGGATAGGCCGGCGGTGCAGCGGGGCGTCGATCTCGGCAAGGAATTGCGTCGCTCGGCTCCGCCCTCCGACGAAGAACGCCGGGTGCTGTTCAATCAAACGGCCCAGAATCTGCGCGGCGTGAGATGAGATTTATTGATTGAGCCAGCGGCGGGCGAAGCCGAGCAGACCCTGCGGCAGGAAGATTACCATGGCGATAAAGATGATCCCCAGCGGGATCAGGTAATACTCGGTCAGGAAGCGCGACAGACCCTCTTGCAATAAAAGAAAGAAGGCGGCGCCGACAATCGGGCCGACCAAGGTGCCGATGCCGCCGATGACGTTGTAGATCACGGTTTCGCCCGAAACCAGAAAGAACACAAAATTGGGTGCGGCGAACTGGTTCTGGATGGCGTAGAGGACCCCGGCGAGGCCGGCGAACACGCCCGACAACATCACCGCAACGATCTTGTAGCGTTCGACCGCATAACCGATCGCGCGGGTACGCGCCTCGTTCTCGCGGATCGATTGCAGCACCATGCCGAATGGCGACCGGGTGATGCGTCGCAACAAGAGATACGACCCGGTCACCACCGCGAGCACGAACCAGTGCAGGATCGTCGGCGTAAAGGGGAGCGAAAACGACTGGCCGAAGCCGAGCGCCGGCTGGTCGAAATTGAGCCCGTTCTCGCCGCCGGTCACCGCCGTCCAGGTGAAGATTATGACGTAGAAGATCTGGGAGAATATCAGGGTCGTGATCGCGAAATAGATGTCGCGCAGCCGGGTCGAGAAATAGGCGACGAAGGCGGCGACCGCGGCGGCGGCGACCAGCCCATAGCACAGCGCCAGCCACAAATTGGGCGGGTGCGAGGTCAAGAGCGCCGCCGCCGCGCCGTACATGCCGAGCCCGAAAAAGGCCGAATGACCGAACGAAATCATACCGGTGTAGCCAATCAGGATGTCGGACGACATCGCCAGCAAGCCCCAGATCAGGATCTCGGTGACAAAGCGCCGCCAGAACTCGGACAGGACGAGCGGCGCCGCGATCAACAGGGCGATGACGACGGCGAACCCGGTCCAGAAGACAAGGCTGTGCCGCGACCTCATTTCGGCGTCGCGACAAACAGGCCGGTGGGCCGGAACAGCAGGGTTACGATCAGCACGACGAACGAGACGATGACCGCTTGGGACGGGCTGACCCACAAGGATGCGTAGGCTTCGAGGAGGCTGATGAAGATCGCCGCGGCAATCGAGCCGCCGAGGCTGCCCATGCCGCCGACCACGACGACGATGAAGGCCCGCAGGATCCAGTTGATCCCCATCGTCGGGTCGACGCCGCCGAACGGACCGAACAAAACCCCGCTCGCCGCGGCCATGGCCGAGCCGATCGCGAACACCCCGACCAACACCGAGGGCACCGGGATGCCCATCGCCTGCGCCATCACCCGGTCCTGGGTGGTGGCGCGGATCCAGATGCCCCAGGTGCCGAATTTGAGGAACAGCCAGAAGCCGCCAATGATCCCCGCCGAAAGCAGCGCGATGATCACCCGGTACCAGGGATAGTCGAGGTAGAACAGGGTGAAATGGCCGCCGATCGGCTCCACGATCTTGCGCGACACCGGCCCGAACTGCCACAGCGCGTAATTCTGCAACACCAGCGAGACCCCGAAGGTCGCCAGGATCGTCGTCAGCGGGTCTCGGCCGATCAGCGGCCGCAGCGTCGTCAGGTAGATCGCCGCCCCGAGCAGCGCGATCACCAGGCTGGCGCAGACCAGCGCGATCCAGAAATCGCCGGTCGCCGCCAAGGTCAATACGCCGACATAAGCGCCGAGCATGAACAATTCGCCATGAGCGAAATTGACCACGTCCATGATGCCAAAAATCAGGGTCAGACCGGAGGCCACCAGGGCCAGGATCATGCCGGTGACGATGCCGTTGATGGTCTGGATCAGGATCTGGTCGAGCGGAATTTCCATGTCGCAGGTCGATGTCACACGCCGAGATACTGGTGGATCACCGCATCGTCTGCGTGCAATTCCGAGGCCAAGGCATGGTGCCGGACCTCGCCTTTTTCGATAAAATAGACGCGCCGGCTGGCCTCGAGGGTCAGCGGCACGTTCTGCTCGACCAACAGCACCGCCACTTCCTCGCGGTGGAGCACGTCGATAATCTCACGGATCTGCGAGACCATGCGCGGCATCAGCCCTTCGGTCGGCTCGTCGAGCAGGATGATCCTGGGCTCCAGCATCATCGCGCGGGCGATCGCCAGCATCTGCTGCTCGCCGCCCGACAATGTGCCGCCGCTCTGGCCGCGGCGTTCTGCCAGCACCGGGAAATAGGCGTAGACCTTGTCGATCAATTCGGCCTTGCGCGCCTTGCCGACGCCGTGCCGGTCGAGTCCGGTGCGAAGGTTTTCGAGCACCGTCAACAGGGGGAAGATGCGCCGGTCCTCGGGCACATAGCCGATCCCAAGCCGCGCCAGCCGATGCGGCGGCAGCCTTGTGATCGGGCGCCCTCCGAACCGGACCTCGCCGGCGCTCGGATGAACGATCCCCGCGATCGCCTTCAGGGTCGTGCTCTTGCCGACGCCGTTGCGTCCGAGCAGCCCGACCACCTCGCCACGCCCGATTTCGAGCGAGACCCCGTGCAGGATGTGGCTCTTGCCGTAATAGGTGTGGATGCCGTCGACTTCGAGAAGCGGCTCGGTTTGCGCCGCGCCGACGGTCATGGCGCAGGCCCCGCGACCCGGGTCATGTCTTCAGGTAAACCTCGATAACGCGCGGGTTTTCCTGGATCTCGGCGGGCCGCCCCTCAGCCAGGATCTCGCCGTAATGGAACACCGTGATCCGATCGGCCAGTTCCATCACAACCTGCATGTCGTGCTCGACGATCAGGATGGTGAGGTTCTCGGCGATGCGGCGCACCAGCTGCATCGTATCGTGGGTTTCGGCGGCACTCATCCCCGCGGTCGGCTCGTCGAGGCAGAGGAGTTGCGGCTCGGTCGCCAGCGCGATGGCGATTTCGAGGGTGCGCTGCTCGCCGTGCGAGAGGTTGGCGGCGAGTTCCCCGGCCTTGGCCAGGAGACCGACCGCGGCGAGCGCGGCCTCGGCCTTCTCGATGATGTCGCGATGCACGCGGTGATGGGTGAGAAGGCTCCAGCCGTGCCGGCGCGACTGGGCGGCGATGCGCACATTTTCGAGCGTGGTCGCGTTCGGCAATATGTTTGTGATCTGATACGAGCGGGCGATGCCCTTGTGCGAGATCCTGTTCGGGGGCAACCCGGTGATGTCCTCGCCGGCAAAGGCGATCGACCCCGAGGTGGGACGCAGGACGCCGGTCAGGCAGTTGAAGAAGGTGCTCTTGCCGGCGCCGTTCGGACCGATGATCGCGCGGATCTCACCGCGCGCGAGGACGAAATTGACATTGCTGAGCGCGGCCAGCCCGCCGAAGCGGATCGTCAGATCCGATGTGCGCAACAGCGTGGCCGCGGCGCCGTCTTGGGCAGTCTTCGCCGGGGACGGCGCGGCCAGCAATGGGTCGGCGGTCACCTACGCGGCGAAATTGCAGGCCGGCGGCACGATCGTCTTGTCCTTCGCGACGACATCCTTGATGTGGTAGGTACCGCCGTTTACCTCGTAGATGAACTCGCGCACGAAGGCCTGATGATCCGCCGCGCGCAGGGTCTTGTCGCCCTGCGGGAAGTCGTAGCCCTCCTTCATCTCGAGCCCTTCGAGCGCCTCGATCAGCTTCATCGTGTCGGCGCGGCCCTGGAATTTCGACTTCTCGATGCCGAGCTTCAGACAGTTCATCGCCTCGAAATTAGATTGCACATAGCGGTCGGGCAGCGGGTTGGACGGGGCGACCTCCTTCAGCCGCTTTACCGCCTCGTCGTAGAACGCTTTGTTGTAGGGCGTGTTGAGCGGCTCATCGAGGACCGGGATGTAGCGGTCGATGCCGATGTAGCCGTCGATCTTTGTGCCGAGGGCCGGCAGGCTCGACGGCACCGGGACGGCGCCGTCGCCGGCGAACTTGTATTTCTTGGTCAGGCCGAGATCGTAGCTCTGGTTGATGAAATTGATCGCGTCCTTGCCGAAGAAGATGACGAACAACCCATCGAAACTGCCGCTGATCTTGGACAGGAACGGCGTCATGTCGGGGGTGTTGAGCGGGATGCCGGTCGTGCCGACGACCTCGCCGCCCTGCTTCTTGATCAACTCGGCATAGGCGTCTTTGGTCGACTGGCCCCAGGCATAATCGGCATAGGCGATGTGCCACTTCTTGCCCATCTTGTTGACCAGGTATGGCCCGAACGCCACCGCCTGCGCCGGCGCGAAGTCATAGGGGCGGAAGCTGTAGCGGTTGCACTTGCTGGTGGTAATCGTGGTGTCGAGGCACACGCTGATCATGTTGACGATCTTGTGCTGCTGGTATAGCGGCATGCAGGCTAGGCAGATGTTGGAGAGGACGCCGCCGACATTGGCGTCGACCTCGTCCTCGACCAGCAGCTTCTCGGTCTTGCGGCGGCCGATATCAGGCACCGACGCGTCGTCTTCGGCGATCAGCTCGACCGGTCGGCCAAGGATGCCGCCTTCCTTGTTGATCCGGTCGACCGCCATCTGCAATCCGACCAGCGCCGTCTTGCCGACCGATGCGGCGCCGCCCGACAGCGGCTGGATACTGCCGATCTTGTAGGGTTTGGCGGCGCCGAAGGCGGCGCGCCAGGGCGCCGGCCCCAGCATCGCCGCGGCGCCGCCGGCCACGCCCAGCTCGATAAGCCTTCGGCGTGTCGGCTCGGCGCCCAGCCGCACGTTTCCGATCCGGTCCTGTGGGTTCCCGTGGTCGCTCATGGTTCTTCGCCCGCCCAGATTGCCCTGCTCATCGCCGGGTCCGGCCCGCGCCTATCCGGCACAGCCTCGGCCCGGTGATTTCCCGGCGACACTTGCCGCAGGCGCGTGCCTCCTGTCAAGGAAACCGATGAACCGCACCCTGCGAGGCCGCCGCGTTATCCGGCGCGGGGCACGCGAGGCCGCCAGCGCCGCCTCGATCTGGTCGCGCAGATCGGTCGGCCGAAACGGCTTTCTGACCAGCCGATGGGGGCGCACATCGCCGGCGATGCCGGCCGGGTCGGCATAACCCGAAATAAAGACGATCGGCAGCTGCGGCCGTGACGTGCGCGCCTGGCGGGCGAGCTCGGGACCGCTCATGCCGCTCATGACGACATCGGTCAGCAGCACGTCGACCGCCGCGCTACGGCCCAGCAGCTCGAGGGCGGCGCTGCCGTCGGCCGCCTGTAAGACCGCGTAGCCGAGCCCGGCCAGGATGTCGGCCGTCGTGGCGCGCACGGCATCATCGTCATCGACGACCAGGATCGCGGCGTGGCTGGACCCTTGCTCGTTCCCGCCACCGATCCGCGCCGCCGGCCGCTCGATCGGCACCGTGGCGCAAGGGAGATATACGGAGACCGTGGTGCCCGCCCCTGGCGAACTGTCGATCTCCACGCTGCCGCCCGATTGGTGCGCTGTGCCGAACACCTGCGACAGGCCGAGGCCGGAGCCGCCGGCTAGTCCCTTTGTCGTAAAAAATGGCTCGAAGGCCCTGGCCTGAACCTCCGGGGTCATGCCGGTACCGACATCCCGCACCCTGATCACGACATAATCGCCCTCGGCCGGCTCCTCCGGTCCCGCCGGCGCGGCGCGGCGGACGTTCGCCGTCTCGATCGTGACGACGCCGCCCTCCGGCATTGCGTCGCGCGCATTAATCACCAGGTTGAGGATGACCAGCTCGATCTGCGTCGGGTCGACCATGGCGGGCCGCAATTCTTGCGCCAGGTGCGTCGCCATCTGCACGCCGGGACCGAGCACGCTCTGCAGCAAATCCTGCATGCCGGCGACGACCTCGTTGAGGTCGACGGCCCGCGGCGACAGCGGCTGGCGCCGGGCGAAGGCCAGGAGGTGCCCGGTCAGCATGGCCCCCCGCTCGGCCGCCGCGCGCATCGCCCCGAGCCGCTCGGCGAGCGCGGGCTCAAGCCCGGTTCCGGTCTGGATCAGATCGATATTGCCGATCATCACCGTTAAGAGGTTGTTGAAATCGTGAGCGACGCCGCCGGTCAGTTGTCCAAGGCCCTCGATACGCTGCGCCTGGCGCAGCGCCGCCTCGGCCCGCTCACGCTCGCTCATCTGCTCGATCAGCCGGTCGTGCGCCTGCTCGGCCGCGTCCCTGGCGCCGCGATACTCGCCGAGCAGCTCTTCGACTTGGCGCGAGCGCTGCGCCAAGAGCAGCAGCAGGCCGACGATGACCACCGCGGCGGCCACCGCCACCGACGAAAAGATCCAGGTTTGCCGCCGCCAGGCCTTCAGCACCATGCGCTGGGCGACGGAAATGTTCACCGCCAGCGGAAACGCCTTTAGCGCCCTGATCGCCAGCACACGACGGCTGCCGTCGATCGGGCTGTCCATCACCACTGTGCCGGCGATATCGCGCGATAGGATGTCCTTGAACGGGGGCAGATCGGCATAGCTCTGCCCGACCGCAGCATCGCTGTGCGGATAGCGGGCGAGCACGGTGCCGTCACGCAGATGCAGCAGGATCGCACCATTCTCGTTCAGCTCGACGGCCTTATAAAAGTCCTCGAAATAACGCAGATTGAGAAAGGCGATTGCGACGCCCTCGAATTTGCCGTCGGAGCCGGCGATCCGGCGCATCATCAGCGCCGTCCATTGGCCGTCGGACCCGCGCACCGGCTCGCTGAACCGCAGCCCCGGCTTGGACTCAGCGGCGAGATCCGCAACCATCGCGCGTGCCGCCGCGGGCAGCTCGCTGGGCGGCCCGGTCCGGGACGAATAGAGGATGTGCCCGGCCTCATCGGCGATCGCGATCTCGCTGACCTGCCGCACCCCGTCGATCTGCCGCCGCAGCAGCTCGTCGAATGCGCGCCCGTCGACCGGCGGCGTCGCGCGCAGCGTTTGCAGCGTTTCGATCGCGTTGCGCAGGCTGAAATCCACGGTCTCGACAGCGCGCCCGGTCTGCTCGGCAAAGACCATGTCGAGGCGCGCCATCTGCCGCTCGGTGTCGGCGATGATCGACGAGCGCGACGCCAACAGCTGCTGTGCGGTAACCCCCAGGATCAGCACCAGGACGACAACCGCCAGCGCCTGCAGCGATCGGCTGATCGAGAGAAAGGCGCGGCGGCGATGGGCGGTAGTCTCGTCACTCATGGCGCTCGCCAATCCCGTTCCACTTCATTCAACCCCGGATGGGCGACGAGGGCAACTACGGGACGATGCCCGATCGCGGCATCGCCCGAGGCGCCGGCTTCGATTAGAATGCGCGCGGGCGTTCTGTCCGGAGGGGGCACCGCAATGGCCAAGAATGGCTTCAAGCTGATCGATGCCGAGATGCACGTGATGGAGCCCACCGATCTGTGGCAGCGCTACATCGATCCCGAGTTCCGGGCGCGCGCACCGCGCCGGCTCGACGAGCGGCGGTGGGACATCCGCACCCTGGTCGAGGGCGAGGTCATGGCGGCGATGCCGGGCGGCGACTGGCCGGCCCTGAGCGACGCCGAGGAGAAGGCCCTCGCCGACCGGTACGCCGAGGAAATCGCGCGCAACTTCGACCCCGAATCCCAGGTCCGGGCGATGGACAAGGAAGGGCTCGACCTGGCGATCCTCTATCCGACATCGGCGATGTATGTGACCGCCTTCACCCGGATGGACCCGCGCTTTGCCGCCGCCGCCTGCCGGGCCTACAACGACTGGCTGCACGATTACATCGCCGCCGCCGATCCCAAGCGGATGTTCGGCGCCGCTGCGATCTCGGCCCATGACGTCGAGAGCGCGGTCGCCGAGACCCGCCGCGCCGTGACCGGGCTCGGCATGAAGGCCGCGTTCCTGCGGCCGAACCTCTACAACGACCGGCCCTGGCACGACCCCTGTTACGATCCGCTGTGGGCCGTATGCCAGGAGCTCGACGTCCCGGTCGGCTTTCACGAGACCACCGGCTCGCGGATGAAGGCCGCCGGCACCGACCGCTTCAAGACCATGGGCATGGTGCACATCTCGACCCATTCGATGGAGCAGATGCTGGCCGCGATGGACGTCATCATGGGCGGGGTCATGGAGCGGTTCCCGCGGCTGCGCTTCGCCTTTCTCGAAGGGCAATGCGGCTGGCTGCCGTTCTGGCTGCATCGCATGGACGAGCATTACGAATGGCGCGAGCCCTATGGCGAGATGACGCATCTGTCGATGCCGCCGTCCGAATATTTCCGCCGCCAGGGGTTCTGTGCGGTCGAGTGCGACGAGAGCTTCGTCACCCACGTCGTCGAGGCGTTCGGCGACGACTGCCTCGTGACCACGACCGACTACCCGCACGGCGATTCGAAATATCCCAACGCGATGGATTTGTTCCTTTCCCTAAAGCTCAGCGACCGCAGCAAGAAGAAGATCCTGTGGGACAACGCGCTGCGCCTCTACGCGCTGTAGCCCGAGATGAAAATCGGTTTCATCGGCACCGGCAATATCGGCGCGCCGATCGCCGGCCAATTGCTCGCTTCCGGCCACACGCTCGTCGTCCACGACATCAGGCGCGAGGCGGCGGATGCGCTTGTCGCGGCGGGTGCGGCGTGGTCCGAGACGCCCGCCGCCTTGGCCGCCGAGTGCGAGGTCGTCGCCACCTGCCTGCCGGGGCCGCCGGAGATGGAGCAAGTCTGCCTCGGGCCGGACGGCATCGTCAGCCCATCGAAGCCCGGCGCGCTCTACCTCGACCATACGACCAACGCGCCCGAGCTGGTGCGGCGGGTGCATGCGATGCTCGCCGAGAGGGGTGTGGCGATGCTCGATGCGCCCGTGAGCGGCGGCATGGAGGGCGCCCGCACCCGCGACCTCTTGGTGATGGCGGGCGGCGAGCCGGCGGTCTTCGAGCGCGCGCGGCCGCTGCTCGACGCGATCGCCAGGCGCGTGATCCATACCGGCGGGATCGGCACCGGGTCGGTCGCCAAGATCATGCACAACAGTGCGAGCTTCACCCTCGACCTCGTCATGGCCGAATGCTGGACCGCCGGGGTCAAGGCCGGGATCGACGCCGCCAAGATCGTCGAGGTGTTCAACGAGGCGGCCCTCGGCAACATGATGAGCCTCAAGGTGCGGCTCCCGGCGACCTGGCTGCGCGGCGATTTCGACCCCCGCTTCTCGCTGGCGCTGGCGCGCAAGGATCTGGGGCTGGCGCTCGATCTGGCGCGCGCCACCGACACGCCGATGCGCCTTGCCGCGCTCTGCGAGGCGGAAATGATCGAGGCGGTGCGGCGCGGCTGGGCCGAGCGCGACGCCTCGATCTTCCTGACCTTGCAGGAGGAGCGCGCCAAGGTTCAGGTCCGCCTGCCGCCCGGCTGAGGCTTGCGCTCGCCGCCCGCCGCCATCAGTATCGCAACAGCAATGCGGATCGGAGGAAAGAAATGGCCGACAAGCTGATCTCCTGCGACGACCATATGGATCTGGGCCAGTTGCCGGCCGATCTGTGGACGACGCGGCTGCCGGCGGCGTTGCGCGACCGCGCCCCGCATATCGAGGAGCGCGACGGCCTGGCGGTGTGGATCTGCGACGGCAAGGTCTGGGGCAGCTGGTCCGGCAAGCAGCAGGGCCTGGAGCAACTGGCGCGGCCAAAGCCGCTCTACAACGCCTTCGACCGCGGCGGCATCGTCGACCAGAGCGCGCGCCGGCCGGCGGTCGCCGAATTGCGCCTCGCCGACATGGACCGCGACGGCGTCGAGACCCAAATCATCTTCGGCCCGATCTTTCAGATCTCGACCGACGACCCGGTGCTGCGCGTCGCCTGCTACCGCGTCTACAACGACTGGCTGATGGAGTTTTGCGCGGCCGCTCCCGACCGGCTGATCGGCGTGCCGATGCTGCCCGAGACCCCGGACGCGGCGACCGAGGAGTTGCTGCGCCTCGCCCGGAAGGGCGGCGTGCGCCAGGTCACCCTGATGATCGCCAACATCACGCCCAAGCTCGACGACCCGGCCTGGGAGAAGCTGTGGACGGCACTCGAGGAGACCGGGATCATCCTCTCCTGGCACATCACCGTCTTTGTCGGCAAGCCCGGCGACCGGGTCGCCGGCAAGACCGCGAGCGTCTTCGAGAACACCAAATTCTTCATGGCGAATTTCCTCGAGCCCTTTGTCGACCTCTTCGCCTGGGGCATCCTGGAGCGCCATCCAAAGCTCAAGATGGTGATGGCCGAGGCCGGCACCGGCTGGCTCCCCTGGCTCGTGCAGGAGCTCGACTACCGCCACTGGCGGCTCTGGGAAGCCAAGGATTTCTGGGCCGACAAGGGCGGCATCGCGCTCGAAACCAAGCCCAGCGAACTCTTCAAGCGCCAGATCTGGGCGACCTTCCAGGAAGACTACGCGGCGATGTCGCTGATCCCGTTCTTTGGGCCGGGCCACCTCCTGTGGGCCTCCGACTACCCGCACCCCGACAGCGTTTGGCCCAACTCGCGCGCCGCGATCGAGCGCCAGATGAGCCAACTCTCCCCCGAAATGCGCCAGGCGCTCACCCACGACAACGCCGCCCATCTCTACGGCCTCGGCTGACGAGAGCCAACAAGCCCCGGACGCCCGATAAATTCTTCTTCCGGTGAATTGGCTCACATACGGCAGGGACCGCCGGTGCCAGGATGCGGCCATCGCCCAGGCTCTCGGCTTGGGGCGTCCGACACTCTCGGAGTCCGAGAGCAAAGAGCTGTTGGCAGCCTGGGGCGTGGCGAGTGCGCGCGAGCACCGGGCAAATTCTGCCGAGGCCGCCGTCGCGGCCGCAGAGCAGCTCGGGTTTCCGGTGGCTCTCAAGGTCGATTCGCCGGATATCCCGCACAAGACAGAGGCCGGGGTCGTTCGGCTGAACTTGCGTGATGCGGCACAAGTGCGAACCGCCTACGCCGAGATCTTGGCCAGTGCCAAGGCCCATTTAAGTACCCTCCCCCTCGATGGGGGAGGGTTGGGAGGGGGTGATCGTGCCGGTGGCAATCCATTCGGGCGCGGGCGGCGAATTCACCCCCTCCCCTGCCCTCCTCCATCAAGAGGGAGGGAGCAGATGCGGCAAATGCGATAGCGCCACAGGCTCGGATCATCGGCGTGTCGGTGCAGGAGATGGTCGGAGAAGGTGTCGAAGTCATCATTGGCGTCAATTGCGACCCGCAATTGGGCCCGGTGCTGCTGTTCGGCAGTGGCGGCGTGATGGTCGAGGTCTACAACGATGTGGCCCTGCGACGCTGCCCGATCACGCGCTCGGAAGCACAGGCGATGATCGCCGAGGTCAAAGGAGCCCGGTTGCTCCAGGGCTTTCGCGGACGGCCGGCGGCGGACCTCGAGGCGCTCGCGGATACCCTGGTGCGCGTGTCGCACCTCGCCATGCACCTTGAAGGACACTTGGCAGAGTTGGACATCAATCCGCTGATGGTGCTGCCGTCAGGTCAGGGAGTGAAGGCGGTAGACGCCCTCGTCGTGTTTCGCGGCACATAGCACTGCACGTGGCTGAGAGCCTGACCCAAAAGTTTGCACGGCCTAATTGTCGGCAGCAGCGGACCGCTTTGGAACCCACAACCGCCGCTCAGCCTTGGCGGCGGGAACCGCTCTTGATGCCCTAAGCGGGCATTTAGCCTTTGCGGCGGGAACCGCTCTTCAGGCCCCGGACCTTCAGCGGTGCCATCTGGATTGGCGCAGGAGGGTGGATACCGGTCGTTCAGCAACACCCGCTCGGACAACGGGGGACGCGCCGACTCGGGATGCTCGTCGAGGTGAGGTGCCGGGGCACCGGCAGGGGCGATTACCGGCGGGGCCACCGAACGCGACGGTGGCTTCCAGCGGCATCGCCGACACGCCTGGGGCCCTCATACAAGGTTACAAGGTTCGCCATCATCCACTTTATTTCCGGCTTGCTAGCTAGGACGGCCGCAATGTGCGAGCATGGTTGTTATTGGGGCTCGACAGTGCCGTCCCTCTGGAGAACCCGGTTAGGAGGGCAGGCCAAATGACCCGAAAAGATCATTCAACCAGCCGCTTTGGTCAGGTCTTTAGAACTTTCCGGATAACCCTCCTTTTGTGTGTGCTGTCGACAATTACCGCAGGCGCTGATGGTAACACACCAATCGTTATTACCTCGTCGGACACGACGGGGAGCATCTGGACCGCAAACGCAATTGACAAAGTCAACCGCACCGGGAAATTCGAGCAAGCGGCGTTAGCCGGTTACGTTCTGAATGCGTTCGTCGTAAATCCTTACGCGCCAGCTTCAGACGTTCTAGGAGTCCTGAACGCAGCACAAGCTACATATTCCGCTCAACAAAGGTTGGCCCAATCGGCGTCGAACTATCAGTTCGCGCCAACCGAATTCGACGCTCTGAACTCGATGTTCACCGTCATCGGTTCAATACCGGGAGCCGGTCCCTATACGACTGTTGCAAAAGAGGCGGTGTCATGGGCCAACCGCTACACCAATGCCACTCTTGGCCCAGAAGCCCAGATCGTCGCGCAGGCAGAACTGTTCAATTCGTACTCCGGGGCTCAGGCATATCAAGCAGATACATGGGGTTCGCTTTACCAACTTGCGCGGGTTAACCCCCAAGCCGCACAGGTCGTTGACACGTTCTTCGGAACGTACCTGCATGCAACAACCACGGACTCCGCTTCCTCAATCCTAGCGAACAACCCAGATTTCTCCGCTAATCAAAACATCCAGTCCATAACTCAAATGATGGACGCGGATGGCAGTATGAGGACCTCGTTAAACGATTTACTTGCCGCGGCACATCGGCAATCCGCCAGAATGCAGAGTGGGTTTCAGGCTGATCTTACGCTATTGAAGAAAATCGATCAGCAACAAGCCGTTTTTGCGAAGTACGTTACCGACCAAGAGAGCCGAGCCGCTCTTCAGGCAGCCGCTGACAGGCAGCGCCAACTTGACCAATTGACACTTCAAGCCGCGGAGTCAGGCGTTTATTTGCTCTCCACGTTTGCGAAACTTTCAGGGAATAATGATGCCGCTCGGACGATCTCTGTAGCCGGCGGTGCAGCGATCCAAGTGTACAAATCGGTGAGTGAGTTCCAGAAATCGGCGGCATCCTTAGGAGACGCTGGGCAAACTCTTGGCTCTGTCGTCTTGACAGGAAATCTCGTGGGCGCTGCCATGAACATCGTTTCACTCTTCGGCCAGTCAGGGCCCACCATACATCAGGTTATGCTCGATGAGCTCAAGGCGATACGGCAGCAGATCGTAGATTTAAGCAAGCAGATGAACGACCGTTTCAATCGCGTCGATCTACAGCTCAACCGGATATATACAGCTTTGAATCTCGGCTTGTACCAGATTGTGGGCGATGTGCGGCAGTTGGACTCAAAAGTCGATGATGTACGGTCCGGTTTGCTGAGAACGGAAGCCATGTTAAACCGTTTAGAGCAAACGCTCTATTCGTATCTAGACGCCGCGTCTCGGAGGCAGTTCAAAGCTGAGCTCTATGACATTTTGACGTACAGAACCAATCATCCCGATGAAATGCCCTATGATCTTTTTGCCGCGTATACAAATAGGCTGAGCCTTTGGTCAATTGATACCTCAAAAGACGCTTTAGAGGCTGGCGCATCGAAACGAAGCTTTGATGATGCTGATATCAAGCATGAACTGTCGAGCCTGCCGCTCGAGAATAACGTCAATTATTTAGTGCAGTTCGTCGACGTAAGGCTAAAATCCAAGGGGGTAGAATCCTTGACCAGGGTCGGGCGACTTGCAAATCCTCGAGACTGGGAAATCAGTAGCGAGGCATATATCCGGTTATTATCGGATTGGCCTAGCCACTATGCGACAATATCGAGAAACTGGCAACAATCGCACGGTGATGGCGTCTTCGCGATCTACAGCGTCGGGGCAGAGCTCGATAACGCTGTCCGCGCGATGACTTTGACTCCGGCTAACGCCACGGGGAAACAGCAAGGAAATAGACCTCTATTTGATGCATTGATTGCCGACTACAACGCGAACGCAGATAACTATACCCAGAGAATGAAAACCTGGGAGCGAACGTACAAGGAGCGATTGGTTCCTGACCCACGAAAGGCAGCTTCTAATATCGACCTAGATTTGTGGGGCGATGGCCATCAACCCACGTCGTACTTGCCGAGCGCAGCTCAGATTGCCTTTCCAAAAGGCTCCGTTCAGGTTCCGGACGGACTAGTGTCGTTTGTCCCGTCAGTCTTCCGGCTCGCGGAGCAGTTAGGGATCGGTACCGTTGAGGTAAACATCGCGGGTAACAGTTGGTACACACGGCGATGCAGCCCGGGAGAGCCGTTTACACGACGTCCGTGGAAGCGCTTTCGTGGATGTTGTGATTGTCTCGCATACCCACCGCTGCCGTCATGGATCCCTGGCCACGTACGAATCACTCTCGAAGCAATTTTTCGTCCGAATGGACAACAGAGTACGATCAGGATATTCAAGAGAACTTGGATTTCTGCGACTTTCACACAACTTGATTTAGGTGCTTGCACAAATACAAGACAGGATTGTGCTCAGCCGTGGCACAACGCGGAAAAGAACTGGGCTGAGGGTGACAAGATTTAGGCCAATTTCACAGCGCAATCAACCGTAGACAGCATAGGAGATGAATTGGCGGTGATCCAGCTTGTGCAGAAGAAACTGAAAGCGGACCGTTCCGCTATGCTTGCGGGAGCGCTAAATGAGATTACAAATGTCACCGGACAGATCAACCTGAGCCTGAATATTCTTGATGGCGCAAAGATCGCGCTAGACAGTTTCGTTAACTTAGGAATGTCAAAGACGGTCGAGGCTGACGATCTCTTACGGTCACTCCTTTTTGGGATGGAACGCCTGCCTGATTCGGACACCATCGCTGCAGAGTATGCAAAGGCAATTGGACCAAACGGGGATCCCCTAAAGAGCGTCTCGGACAATATCTCCGATATGATACACACGCGAAGTGCGGCTTTATCTGGTGAGCTTCACAAAATACTAGATCGGATCGAGGCAGAGAAAACTGGTGAACCATTAAGGGGTGTATCAACTACGCTTCAGCAACTCGAAGTATTCCGTCAAGATGTTATAGCCCATCATGCAAGTCCGTGATTTAGTAAACGCACCGCGCTGGCGGGCGGCCATCTCCTTCAGCGATGGTATTGGTGTACGCATTGGTCGTCGGTGCTAAGATCTTGCTCGCCATCGCTGCCGTAATCACGGCGGACTGTGGCGCGGTTTCGACCAGCCTCGCCCTTCCCACGCAATGGCGGGCGTGCCCCTCTCGCGCTCAACCCTTCACGGGTGACCGCTTACGGCGCATCTCGCCTGTTGCCGCGCGCTCCGGCGAAGGTCCGTTCACAAACTGATTTGCCGACGTTAGCCCTCGCTCGCCAGCCATTTTTGGGTCAGGGTCTGAGAGTGATCGCCGCGAGCCGGTGATCTCCAGTGTCATAGGCCGTCAGCTCGGGGATTTGCCGAACATGATCCAGCCGCCATTGCTTGGCGTGGTGAATGCCGCCAGCGCGGTCTCTGCCCGAACCTTGACCTGCCGGGCGCCAGCCGTGCCGCGGAGCTGCTCTATGCTGTCGGTGTACATGGCCGTACGGGTGCGCCCGTTCCCCAAATTGCCGCCGCTCGAAGCAGAACGGGTGCGGTCCCTCGACCCTGATATCGCCCGCGTAGAACGCGAAGGCATCGCCGCGTTTGACGCCGTGCCACTGGAAAGCCTCCAGGAAGAACTGCGCCATGGGTGCATAGCCGTCGTAAGGATTGAATATATCGACGTTTCTGGGCCCAAGCCCGGCACCCTCGTACATTCGCCTGGCGGGCGCGTTCGTCCTGGGCGGCCTCTTCAAGATAAAGCCTGCCACGGATCGACAAGTAGAACACCGCAGTCTTCGAAACCGCCGATATCGCGCGTGACCACGCCGGCACCGTTGGCGCGCGCGACGGCTGCGATCATGAGATCGAGCGGCGCGGTCGGGCGGCCGGCCCGTCGGCGGGCAGCGAAAATGTCCGCGTAGGCCGCCGCGGCCGCCCCGTCGAACGGGAGCACGCGCCCGTTGAAATCGTCTGCGAATATGGCTTGAGCCGCCGTTTCAAGAGCAACGCGGCGGTGGCCTTCGGGCATGACGGCGAGGCCTGCGAGGATTTCCGCCTGACAAATCGTGGTGGTGAACAGCGCATCTTCCGGCTGGCCGGCGATCCATGCAGCCACCTCCGGCGAAGGCCGGGCGCTCATGATGGTGGACAGGATGTTGGTGTCGAGGACAAACATCAATCGAACCGGGCATCAACCGAACCGCGCATCAATCGAACCGGGGCGGATCGCGATCCGGCAGACGCGGCGGCAGCTCAAGATCGTCCGCGCCACCAAGTGGCTCGAAGCGGGCGCGGATGCGCTCATAGAGATTGCGCGCCGGTAGCCGCTCCGGCTCCTTGAGTGTGCTCTGCAGGATGCTCCTGGCCTCGGCCTCCATCGAGTGACCGTGCTGGGCCGCGCGGATGCGCAGCCGCTCTTTGACCGCAGGGTCAAGGTTGCGGATCGTGATGCTGCTCATGTCGGCGCCTCTGTCTGCATACCATCATTGTAATCATCGATCGCATTGATGTCAAACTTGCCCTTGTGATTACCGCGAGCCGGTGATCTCCAGTGCCGCGGGCCGTCAGTTCGGGGAGTTACCGAGCAGAACGGGTGCGGTCCCTCGACCCGGATATCGCCGGCGTAAAACGCGAAGGCATCGCCGCGTTTGATGCCGTGCCGCTGGAAGGCCTCCAGGAAGAACTGCGCACCCCGCGGCCCCTACGCCATGTCAGCTCACCGCTTGGCAGCTACCGGGCAATCCTGGTCGAACCGGTCGAGAGGCCGGATCGGGCGGCAATGGCATAGCTGTTCCCCTAAAAGCGACGACAAAATTGCCTCAATCGCATGGTAACGGACACTCCGCGGCGCTTGCGCGGTGCGGGTGGTTGGCGGGTGACGAGAGGAGGTGCCCTGTATTTTTCCCTGTTAAAACAGGCGGAACAGGCTGTCCGCGCGACGATGCGCAGCGCTGATGGCGGTCAGTCGCACGATGCTCATCCTGCTCCCGGTGCGAGGAACGGGGACCCAACGTGCGTAAACTGTCACCGTCATCCCGTAATCCGCCGTAAACTGTCACCGTAATCCGAGATCGGCTTCGCGTTGGAGGGTGAAAGTTGAAGTGGTGACACACTTCGCGGCGGCATTTTGGGGACGCTTTGCCTCGCGCTGGAGGAGCAAAAGCTCATGATTATCGAGAGGCTGAAATCAGGTGTCATCACCGTTGGTCACGGACGCGGCTTCGTCGTCGAGGGTGTGGGCGAGCGCCTCGTCATCACCGCCGCGCACTGCCTGCCGTCCCTCCCGCCGGCCCTGCCCTCTTTCGGGCTCGTGGCGCGCACCTACGGGCCGCTTCTCGCTCTCCGTGGCGAGGAGCCCCGCGCCTGGGCGGTGTGTCGCTTCATCGATCCGATCGCCGACATCGCGGTGCTCGGTTCGCCCGACAAGCCACACGCCGACGATTACAAAGCGCTGATGGGGACGGCGACCGCGCTGTCGTTCGGCGATTCCGTCCGGCATCCGGTGAATTTCTGGCTGCCGGCCCGGCTACTGTCGCTCGACGGCCGGTGGTTCTCCTGCACCATCCGCCACTTCGGCGGGCCGCTGTGGATTACCCACGCCGCCGAGCGCGTGCACGGCGGGATGTCGGGCTCGCCGATCGTCGCGGAGGCCGGGACAGCGATCGGGGTCGTGTGCACCACCACCTCGCCCAGGGATGGCGGTCCTAACGCGCGTCTCTCCGATAACCTGCCGGGATGGCTGCTCCGCGACGCCCCCTAGGTGGCCCGCCCGTCACACGGAAGGGCGTTCGCACATGACAGAGGGAGGGGGCTAAGGACGCCTGCTTTTCTCCTGCAAATCGAGGAACGGGGACCCAACGTGACGCGTGATCGGACGCCGCAAGTACACCGCGGTCTGTCGCGCTGCGGTCCAGCGCGGCTCGGCATCATTGTCCCCAAGCCAGGAATAGACCGATGTCGCCGGGCTTGCCGCCGGGGAAATCGAGGACCCGCGCGGTCAGATGAAATCCTCGGGGCTTCAGCTCATGCTCCCACCGCAGATACATCTCGGCCGCCTCGCCGCGCAGGGTTTTTGGCCAGTCGGGCAGCGGGGCATTGATTGCCCGACCCCGATCGGTGCACAAATTGCTCGGAAAGCGGAGCAGCATCACCTCCTTTTCGCCGTGCTCGGCGGCTACACAGGCCCGGCGAACGATCGTGTTCCATTCGCCGTCGGCGATATGCTGGTCGATCAGCTCCTCGACCCGCTGTCGGCGTCGCTTGGCCGACGCCCGGGCTTTCTCGTCGTGCTTCTCCGATTTTCGACGCTCGAAGTCGATCATCAGCTCCTGAAAGGCAGCGGCCGAGAGGGTGGCCTGATGTTCGTCGTGAGAGGCAGGAGCGGCATCGGGATTGGCGTCGTGCCGATGTACCAGAAAGTGTTGGTCGATGGCGGCAAGCGCGCCGGCGAGCAGGTGGCGAGCCCGGGAGAGATGTTCGGGGCTGTTCGACTGCGCCCTCTGGTCCGCGAGCGCGCGCAGCAGGTCGGCGCGGCTGACGATGCCGATCAGATGCCCGTTCCGCACCACCGGCACCCGCTTGATGCGGTGTGTCGCCAAAAGCTGGGCGATTTCTTTGTCTTCGGTGTTTTCGGTAATTCTGACGACCGGCGCCGACATGACGTCGCGCGCCACGAGCTCCGGGTGGTGCAAGGTCGCCAAAAAATCCGGATGAAGCGCTTCGCCTTCGGCGATCAGAGACAGCCACCAGTCGCGGCGCTCTTCTCGGTCGGCATCGCTGCGGCCGATGAGGTCCCCTTCGCTGACCATGCCGACAACCATTCCCGAAGCGTCGACAACCGGCGCCGCGCTGATTTTGTGTTCGAGGAGACGTTGTGCGATTTCGGGTGTGGGGGTATCGGGCGATACTGTGACCACATCCGTTGTCATGATCTCCTGTGCCTGCATGTCCGGACCTCCTTCCTCGGAAATACGACCTCATATATTTGCCACCTGTGCCCCCTGATCCACTGGTCGGCTCTTGCCTCGGACAGGAGAAGAACCAAGGATGGAGCGTTCGCCGTAGGTTCCCTGCAAATCTCAGCGAGAACAACGGCCCTGATTGCGGCGCAGCGCGCGCGGCGGCGGAGCTCGGCGAGGAGCGCCCCGGTGTGCTCGGCCGAGAGCGGCGGGCGGGTGAGGTCGGCGAGCGCAATCTGCGGTGGGCCTCGGAATATCCGCGTCGCGGCAGCGTGTGCCGAAATTCGCCCCGCAATCGAGCGCCGAACGCAGCACCTGTCGTCGCCCGACATGCGCCGCAAGCCGACCTATGACAACGCCGCCCGGCTCTACAGCTTGTCCTGACCGGCCGCGCGGGTCAGGTAGCCTTCTTCGACAGCATGTAATTGTCGAATTGCTGTTCCTCGACGCGGAACCATTGGTGTTCGTCGTCGAGGAACTTCTTCCACGGCTCGTAGACCTTCTTGAATTTCGTGTTCTTGGCGGCGGTCTCGGCATAGAATTCCTGGGTCGCCTTGTAGCAGGCGTCGAGGATCTCGCGCGAGAACGGCCGCAGCTCGGTGCCGTTGGCGACCAGCCGGCGCAATGCCGGGACGTTGTCGGTGTCGTATTTCGCCAAGGTCCAGGTGTTGGCTTCGGCGCAGGCGGCGGTCAGGATCGCCTGATAGGGCTTGGGCAGGCTCTGCCACTGGCCGATGTTGACGTAAACCGAGAGCTGCGCGGTCCCTTCCCACCAGCCCGGGTAATAGTAGTATTTCGCCACCTTGTAGAAGCCGAGCTTTTCGTCGTCGTAGGGGCCGACCCATTCCGCCGCGTCGATCGTGCCCTTTTCCAAGGACGGGTAGATGTCGCCGCCGGCGATTACCGTCGGCACGACGCCGAGCTTGGTCAGGATCGACCCGGCCAAGCCGGCGATGCGGAATTTGAGTCCGTTGAGGTCGGCGACGGTCTTGATCTCCTTGCGATACCAGCCGCCCATCTGCGCGCCCGTATTGCCGGCCGGGATGTTGTAGATGTTGTAGTCCTTGAACAGCTCGCGCAGCAGCTCCAGCCCGCCGCCATGCGTCATCCAGGCGTTCATCTGGCGGGTGTTCATGCCGAACGGGACGGTGCAGTCGAAGCTGAAGGTCGGGTCCTTGCCGACATAGTAATAGCTGGCGGTGTGGCCCATCTCGACCGTGTTGTTCTGCACCGCGTCGAGCACCTGCAAGGCCGGTACGATCTCGCCGCCGGCGAAGACGCGGATCTGGAACTTGTTGTCGGTCGCCTCGGCGACCCGCCGGGCGAGGAATTCGGCGCCGCCGAAGAGGGTGTCGAGGCTCTTCGGCCAGCTGGCCGCACAGCGCCATTTGATCTCGGGCTGCGACTGCGCGATTGCCGGGGCCGCGACCGCGGCGGCGGCGATGCCGACGCCGCCCGCCGCCATGAATGAACGCCGTTTCATGTGCGATTCCTCCCGTTCCGTTTTCGGCCCGATCATACCCGGCTACAGGTAGCGGAACCACAGATAGAGATTGCTGATGGCGACGCTCAGCAGCATCAACCCGAAACCGTATTTCGTGTAGGTCAGAAAGCTGAAACCGATGCCGTTGCGCTCGGCGATCCCGGCCACGGCGAGATTAGCCGAGGCGCCGATCAAGGTGCCGTTGCCGCCGAGACAGGCGCCCAGCGACAGCGCCCACCACAATGGCGCGACATGCTCGGCCGCACCGAGATGCGGCGCCATCTCCTTGATCAGCGGCACCATCGCCGCGACGAACGGGATGTTGTCGACGATCGCCGACAGGATCGCCGAGCCCCAGAGGATCGCCACCGCCGCCGTCGCCGGGTCCTCGCCGGTCGCCGCCAGCAGACGGCGCGCCGCCAGCTCGGTGATCCCGGCGGCATCGATCCCGTGCACCACAATGAAGAGACCGATGAAGAAGAAGATCGTGATCCAATCGACATCGGCGAAGGTCGCGGTCACCTTGAGCGTCTGCTGCTCGATTTCGCGGTGGTGCTCGATGTTGTGGCACAGCATCAGGATTGCGGCGCCGAAGAGCGCGATCGTGCCCGGCTCGAGCCGCAGCGGGCGGGCGAGAACGAAGGCGGCTGTGACGCCGCCCAGCACGATCAGCGAGATCCGCATCAGCGCGGGGTCGACGATCATCCGCCGCTCGTCGAGCGCCATCACCCGCGCCCGCGCCTCGGCCGACGCGCGCAATCGGCGGCCCCAGATCAGGTGCATCGCGACGAGCTGGGCCGCCAGCACGACGACGATGACCGGCGCCACGTTTGCGGCGAAGTCGTTGAAGCTGAGATTGGCCGCAGAGCCGATGATGATATTCGGCGGATCACCGATCAGGGTCGCGGTGCCGCCGACGTTGGAGGCGAAGACTTCAGCAAAAAGGAACGGAAAGGCGGGCACGTCGAGCTCCCGCGTGACGGCGAGCGTCACCGGCACGATCAGCAGCACCGTCGTCACATTGTCGAGAAGAGCCGACAACACCGCGGTCGCTACCGACAGCATCGCCAGCATCGCCCAGGGCTGCGCCCGCCCCTTCTTCGCCGTCCAGATGGCGAGGTACTCGAACATGCCGCAGCGGCGCGAGATCGAGACCAGGATCATCATCCCGGTCAACAGCGCGATCGTGTTGAAGTCGATGCCGCGGACCGCCTCCTCCTGGGTCAGCAGGCCCGACACGATCATTACGCCGGCGCCGATGAGCGCGATGATCGAACGGTTGATCCGCTCGGTGACGATCAGCGCATAGGTCAGCGCAAAGACGATCGCCGCGAACCATGCCGGGTTCATCCCCAGGACGACGCGTGACGTATCGGTCAAATGATCCATCCGCTGTCGCAATCATCCCAGACGTCGCCGGCACGGCGCCGTCCAACCCATGCGCGATGGCGGCGCCGCGGCCGAACCCCTATACTGTCGCCGCTCGCGTCGCGAAAGGATCGTCGTTGGAAGAGCGCAATCTGGGGAAATCAGGGCTCCGCGTGTCGGCCGTCGGGCTCGGCTGCAACAATTTCGGCGGCCGGATCGATCTCGAAGCGACCAGGAAGGTCGTGCACAAGGCGCTCGATCTCGGGATCACGTTCTTCGACCAGGCCGACACCTATGGCGACCCGCGAGGCCGCTCGGAGGAATGCCTGGGGCACATCCTCGGCGACCGCCGCAAGGACATCGTGCTGGCGACCAAGTTTGCCCGCCCGATGGACGCCGCCGGCCGCTTTCAGGGCGCCTCGCGGCATTACATCATGGCCGAGGTCGAGGCGAGCCTCAAACGGCTCCAAACCGACTGGATCGACCTCTACCAGCAGCACCAGCCCGACCCGCTGACCCCGATCGAGGAAACCTTGCGGGCGCTCGACGACCTCGTGCAGCAGGGGAAGGTGCGCTACATCGGCTGCTCGACCTTGGCACCCTGGCAGGTGGTCGAGGCGCATTGGACTTCGAAGCATCTCGGGCTGCACCATTTCGTCTCGTGCCAGGAAGAGTACAGCCTCCTCGCCCGCGGCCTCGACCACGAGATGATGCCGGTCATTGAATCCTACGGCCTAGGCCTGATCCCTTTTCGCCCGCTGGCCGATGGCCTCTTGACCGGCAAGTACAAACGCGGCGTGCCGCCGCCGGCGGGCTCGCGGTTCGGCTCGATGCCGCGAGCAGCGGCCCGCAACCTGACCGAAGAGAACTGGGCGACCGTCGAGCGGCTCGACGGCTTTGCCGCCGAGCGCGGGCACACCCTGCTCGACCTCGCGCTGAGCTGGCTGTCGCACCGCCCCGCCGTCGCCAGCGTCATCGCCGGCGCGACCGCGCCGGAACAGGTCGACGCGAATGTGCGTGCCGCGGGCTGGGCATTGACGGCGCAAGACATGCTGGAGATCGACCGGCTGACGAGCTGATTTGCAACCCACCAAACAAAGGAGCATCGAGATGGATATCAGACTGGACGGAAAGAGTGCGGTGATCACCGGCGGCAGCAAGGGGTTGGGCCTTGCAATGGCCGAACGGTTTGCTGCCTCGGGGGCTGATGTCACGATCCTGGCGCGCGATGCGGCGACCCTCGCCGACGCCAAGGCGATGATCCAGAAGGGCGCGAAGGGAAAGGTCGCGGCGATCAGCTGCGACGTGTCGAAGATGGCGCCGATCCAGGCGGCCTATGACCAGGTCATGCGGGATTTCGGCAAGATCGACATCTTTGTCAACAATGCCGGCCAGTCGACGCGCGGCCCGTCGGAGACCATCACCGACGCGATGTGGCAGGCTGATCTCGACCTGAAATTGTTCGCCCAAGTTCGATTTTGCCGCTTGATCTTCCCGCAGATGAAAGCGCGCAAATGGGGCCGGATCATCAGCGTCTTGAACATCGGCGCCAAGGCACCCGGAGCCGACAGCGCGCCGACTTCGGTCAGCCGCGCCGCCCAGATGGCCTTTACGAAGGCGCTCTCGCAGGAGGGTGCTCCGCACAACGTGCTGGTCAACTCATTGCATGTCGGCGTCATCGTCAGCGACCAGATCATGCGCCGCCATGCGCGCGAGGGCGCCAACGTCTCGCTCGAGGACTTCATCGCCCAGGCCGGCCGCGCAGTGCCGATGGGCCGCATGGGCCGGGCCGAGGAATTCGCCAACGTCGCGTGTTTCCTCGCGTCGGACGCCGCTTCCTATGTGACCGGCTGCGCGATCAACGTCGACGGCGGCCGCTCGCCGGTGGTGTAGCGCGCTGGAGGCGTTGCGCCGCCTCGCCTCAATGGCGGAAGCGGCGGACCCCGGTAAAGACCATGGCGATGCCGGCGGCGTCGGCGGCGGCGATCACCTCGGGGTCTCGCCGCGACCCGCCGGGCTGGATCACTGCCGTCGCCCCGGCCGCGATCGCCGCTTCGAGCCCGTCAGCAAACGGGAAGAACGCGTCCGAGGCTAGCACCGAGCCGATCGTCGGCGATCGCGGCAGTCCTGCCGCGGCCCCCGTCTCCGCGGCCTTTTGCGCCGCGATCCGAACGCTGTCGACGCGGCTCGGCTGTCCGGCGCCGATGCCGATCGTGGCGCCGCCACAAGCAAAGACGATCGCGTTCGACTTGACGTGCTTGGCCACGGTGTCGGCGAACAGCAGATCCGCGATCTCTGCTTCGCTCGGCGCCCGACGGGTCACGGTGCGCAGCGCCGCCGGACCGATCGAGCCCCGGTCGCGCTCCTGGACGAGGAGACCCCCCGTGATCGATCGCAGCATCCGGCCGGGTACTGTCGGATCGGGCATGCCGCCGGTCGCCAGCAGGCGCAGCGCCGAGCGGCGGGCGAGGACCGCCGCGGCCTCGTCGGTTGCTTCGGGGACGATCACCACCTCGACGAAGAGCCTGGCGACGGCCTCGGCGGTCGCCGCGTCGAGCGGGCGGTTGAACGCGGCCACACCGCCAAACGCGCTTATCGGATCGCAGGCCAGCGCTTTGTCCCAGGCGTCGCGCAGGCTCGCGCCGACCGCCACGCCGCAGGGACTGGCGTGCTTGACGATCGCCGCCGCCGGCGGGGCGAATTCAGCGACCAGCTCGAAGGCCGCGTCGGCATCGCCATAATTGTTGTAGGAGAGCTGCTGGCCCTGGAGCAGGCGCGCGGTCGCCGCACCGGGGCGCTGCTCGCCGGTGCGATAGAGGGCCGCCGCCTGGTGCGGGTTCTCGCCATAGCGCAGCGTCTCGACCAGCCGGGCCGCCAGCGACATAGGTCTCCGGGAACGCGATACCGTCCTCGCGCGCCATCCATTCGGCGATTGCCGCGTCGTAGGCGGCGGTCATGGCGTAGGCCTTGCGCGCCAGCGCGCGGCGCAGCGTCGCGCCGACCCCCCTGCCCTGCGCCGCCAGCTCGGCCAAGACGCGGTCATAGTCCGCGGGATCGGTCACCACGGCCACGGATTCGTGGTTCTTGGCGGCGGCGCGGATGAGCGCTGGGCCGCCGATGTCGATGTTCTCGATGCAGGCCTCCGCACCCGCACCCGAGGCGACCGTCTCGGCGAACGGATAGAGGTTCGAGACGAGGAGGTCGATCGGCAGAAAGCCGCGCTCGGCCAGCGCAGCGAGGTGGTCCGGCCGGTCGCGCCGCGCCAACAGGCCGGCATGGATCGCGGGGTGCAGTGTCTTGACCCGCCCGTCGAGAAATTCGGCCATGCCGGTAACGGCCGACACCTCGGTCACCGGCAGCCCGGCCGCGGCCAGCGCCTGCGCCGACCCGCCGGTCGAGATCAAGACGACGCCGCGCGCGGCCAACGCGGCGGCAAAGGGGACGATCCCGGTCTTGTCGCTGACCGAGATCAGCGCGCGCCGGATCGGCTGCGGAGCGGTAACCATGAACCGGGTATAGGATCGCCCGCGCCCGGCGGCAACCTCGCCGCCACCGCGACTTGCCCAAGTCGGAGCGAGATAGTGCTGCACACCTCGTTTCGACGAACGGAGCGCATCCGATGGTGGGCACGTCCCGATGTGACGGGACCCCGCAGTGCAGATGAGCGACGCGGTGCGTCACCCCTCGGGCAGGCCGGCTTTGCGCAGCCCCTCGGCGATGCGGGCCGAGATCTCGCGGGCGAGGCCCTTCGGCAGATCGCGCGAGATCCCGGCGATCGTCGGCTCCGAATGAATCTCTCGCAAGCGGTGCAGACACTCGCTTGCGTCGTTGCTCCGACCAAGGTGGCCGCACAGGCTCAGCTTGAGGCGGAGCGCAGGCATCCCACCATTTTCGCGCAATGCCTCCTCGGCCCACGGCAGCCCCGCCTCGTAACGACCCGCGGCCAGTTCCGCGAGCGCCAGTGCCTGGCAAAAAGCAAAAGTACCGGGATCGAGCGGGCTCAGGCGCATCGCCTGGTGTGCTGCCGCGATCGCCTCATCGGGTCGATTGAGGTACGCCAGAATCAGCGCCCGGTGGCCAAAGGCGAGGGCAAAATTTGGGTTGAGGACGATCGCGCGGTCCATCGCGCTGAGTGCGGCGTCGTTGTCGCCGGCAAGGACCGCGAGCGGCAAGCCGGCGCAATCCAGCACCCAGGGATCATTCAGGGCGGCGGCGATCGCCTGCCGCGCCATGCGGATCCCTTCCTCGACCTCGGGGCCCGCGGCCGGGATCCAATGCCGCTGATATTGCATGCTCCGGCTCAGCGCGATTCTCGACATGGCCAGAGCGTAGGCGGGATCGAGTTCGAGGGCACGATGCGCCAGCCGAATACACTCAGCCAGACCTTCCCTGGTCCTTTTGTACGCCTGCGCCACGGATCGTAGATAAAAGTCGTAGGCGTCGAGGCTTTCGGTCGGCTTGCGGCCGGAGCGCTCGATTTCGGCAAGGCGCAGTCGTGGCTCGATCACGCCGACAACGCCGCTCGCCACTTGGTCCTGCAATTTGAAGATGTCTCGAGAGTGCCGTCGAAGTGGTCGCCCCAGATATGCGCGCCGGTCGCGGTGTCGATCAGCTCGCCGGTGATGCGAACCCGATTGCCGGCCTTCCTGACCGAGCCTTCGAGCACGTAGCGCACGCCCAGATCGCGCGCCACCTGCTTCGCGGCAACCCCTTTACCCTTGTAGGTGAAGCTCGAATTGCGCGCGATCACGAACAGCCAGGGAGAGCGCGCGATCGCGGTGATGATCTCCTCGACCATGCCATCGGCGAAGTATTCCTGCTCGGGGTCACCGCTCATGTTCTGGAACGGCAAGACCGCGATCGACGGCTTGTCCCCCGGCGGTGCCGGGCCGGGCGTGTCGGCGGCAGCCGGCAAGCCCGGGTCCGGCAGCTCCGTGACCTCGCCGATAAAGCGCACACCCTTGCGGGGAAAGGTGCGGACCAGCCGCTGTACTGCGCCGTCGTCGCCGAGCGCCCGGCGCACCGCATTGATCCGCGTCGTCAGCGCCGACTCCGATACGATCCGGCCGCCCCATACCTCCTGCAGCGCCTCATTGAGGGGAGAGAGATGAAAGCAGTTTTCCGTGGCGTTCTCGTTGCCTGCGCGTTGGCGCTCGTTGCCTTGCCGGGGTTTGCGGCTGAGAAGGCGGCGAGCCATCGCATCGTGATCCAGGTCAGTCAGAACGATCCGGAGCGAATGGACCTGGCGCTCAACAATACCTCGAACGCCATCAAGTATTACCCGGGCAAGGGCGAGAGCATCGAGGTGGAAGTCGTCGCCTACGAGCCGGGCCTCAACATGTTGCGGGAGGACACCTCGCCGGTGAAGGACCGCATCAAGAGCCTGAAAGCGTCGAGCATTGGCGGCGATGTCCATTTTTCGGCCTGCCATAATACGCAAATGGCCATGGAGAAGCGCGAAGGCCATCCGATCCCGAACATTCCCGAGGCGACTGTCGTGCCGGCGGGCATCGTGCGCCTGACGCAACTCGAGGAGGAGGGCTGGAGCTACATCCGCCCGTAGCATCCGCCACAGCCCCCGCGCGAGCGGGCGATCCGCGGCTTCATTTTACTGGACCGTCGATTTCGAGTTAGAACGCTGCTCCGCGTCCGGCCAACCGTGGCTCTGCTCGACGGATGCGAGGAGCGTCAGCGGGCCCAGTTCACCGGAGATGGACGAGGAGGCGACATGGACTATCCTTATGATCTCGGCCCCTACTCCCGGAAGGTGACCACCACCTCGGCGGATGCCCAGCGTTGGTTCGACCGTGGCCTCAACTGGTGCTTTGGCTACCACCATGAGGAAGCCGTCGCCTGCTTCGAGAAGGCGCTGGAGACGGACCCGAACTGTGCGATGGCTCATTGGGGTGTCGCTTACGCCGCCGGGCCGAACTACAACTACCCCTGGGAACTGCAGGACCCCGCCGGCAAGGCGGCGGCGCTCGCCCGCGCCTATGACGCGGCCCGGGCTGCGCTCGCGCTGGTCGGCCGCGTCACCGCGCCGGAACGCGCGCTGATCGAGGCGCTGCCGGCCCGTTATCCACAGCGCGACCCCATCGACGACCAACGCCCCTGGAACGACGCCTTTGCCGACGCCATGCGCCTCGCACACCAGGCGCACCCTGACGACCTCGATCTACGTTTTATCTTCGCAGAAGCGATCCTCAACCGCACGCCCTGGCGGATGTGGGACCTGCGGACCGGCGAGCCTGCGCCCGGCGCCGGCACGCTCGAGGCACGCGAAGTGCTCGAGTCCGCTTTCCGCGATCTGCCAGGGGCGATGAACCATCCCGGCCTTTTGCACCTCCATGTCCACCTGATGGAAATGTCGCCGCATCCGGAAGCGGCACTGGTAAGCGGCGACCGCCTGCGTGAGCTGACCCCCGATATGGGCCATCTGGCGCACATGCCGACCCACATAGACGTGCAATGCGGCCACTACCGCGACACGCTGCACTGGAATCAGAAAGCGGTCATCGCCGACCGCAAGTTCTACGACCGCGCCGGGCCGATGAACTTCTATTCGGGCTACCGGGTGCACAATTACCACTTCACCGCCTACGGCGCCATGTTCCTCGGCCAGTACGCGCCCGCCATAGCCGCCGCTGACGAGCTGATAGAGACCATGCCCGAGGAAGCGCTGCGCATCTCCTCGCCGCCCATGGCCGATTTCTTTGAGAGCTACGTTTCCATCAGGCAGCACGTGCTCATTCGCTTCGGCAAATGGCGCGAGATCATTGCGCAGGATCTGCCGGCCGACCGCGACCTCTACTGCAACACCGTAGCGATGATGCACTATGCCAAGGGCGTCGCCCACGCCGCTCTCGGCGATGTGCCGGCTGCGGAAGCCGAACAGGCGCTGTTCCGGGAGGCCGCGAAACGCGTGCCCAAGTCCCGCTACCTCCACAACGTGCCGTGCGGGCAGCTGCTGGCGGTGGCCGAGGAGATGCTCGAAGGCGAGATCGCTTACCGCCGCGGCGAGCACGATGCGGCCTTCGCCCGTCTCCGCGCCGCCATCGCGCTGGAGGACGCCCTGCCCTATGACGAGCCGTGGGGCTGGATGCAGCCGATCCGCCACGCGCTCGGTGCGCTGCTGCTGGAGCAGGACCGCGCGGCGGAAGCCGAGGCGGTCTATCGAGAGGATCTCGGCCTCGGCGGCGCGCTGCCCCGCGCGCAGATCCACCCGGACAATTTGTGGGCGCTGCGCGGGCTATTGGACTGCCTCCAGCGGCGCGGCGAGACCGCGGAGGCGGCGCTAATCCGCCAGCGCGTGGACATCGCCGCCGCCCGCGCCGATCTGCCCGTGTCGGTGTCCTGCTTTTGCGCCCGCGGCGAGGCGGCCTGAACGGGCGCGCCGCAGCGGCACTCTGTGTGACCTGCCGCGCATCGAGGCGCAGCGCCATCAAGCCGGAATTTTCTTGCCGCGCTTCCTCGGCCCAGAGCAGCGCCTCCCCCCGGTTCCTTGGGTGGACAACTCGCCTGCCGAACCCGGCGAGCCCGTACTTGTGATACTGACAATCATACAATTGCCATCGTCGCATCGTATCATTACGGGTATCGGCTCCCGTGAGCGGGGTACGAGTCCATCGTCGAAGGGAGTTGCCGATGCCTGATCTCGACCTGATAAAGCAGGCGGAACAGGGGGCGTAGGACCAGCGCGGATGATTCGCCAAGGACCGGTCCCACCATCCCGTGGACCCGCCGCGGGCGAACCAAAGGCCGCAACCGCTCCCCTATGCTCCGCCCGCCCGGACGCGGCGACCTGGTTGATATGCCTCAATCCTTGGGAGCGACGACACGGGTCCACAACAGGCGCGCCTCGCGGTCCGGGTCGTGCACGACGCGGCACTCGGTGTCGAGGATCATCGTCGCACGGTCCTCGCCGGTATAGGCGGGCCAGGGCGGGATCGCCGGATGGTCGGGGCTGCCGTTGTGGGCGAAGGCGATCCAGGTCGCAGATATCCGCGCGGCCAGCTCGCGGGCGCCGGCAGCGCCTCTGGTTGTGTCCGGCACATCGGGATTGTCGAAGACAAAGGGCAAATCCATCGCATGGTGCGCCTTCAGGCGGCCGCCATGGGCCGGGCTGCGCCAATCGAGCGAGTACATGTAGACCGGCGCCCGACGCCGCGCCGCATAGCGCTCGGCCAGCAATACTGTGCGGATCCAGAAGTTCGAGCCGGTCAACGCCGCGATCAGCCGGTCGCCCGGGCTCGCTTGCGGCATCGCCACGCGATAGGCGGCGAGCAGCGCCTCGGTCTCGGCGCCGGCCACCGCCGCCACACGCTGCCGCAAATCCTCCTCGCCCAGGGTTCCGCGCCACACCGCGTCGTCATTGGCGAGAAAGAAGGCGCTCTCCTCCCTGGTGCCGCCGATCAACAGCGGGATGTCGTCGGCGATCGCCGGCGCTCCGGGCTCGCCGGGATGTTGCGGCAGGTCGCCGCCAGTTGACTACGCGGGCCCGAAATCGTAGCGGTCGAGAAGCGGCCACCGGGTGCGGCCGACCGCGTGCGAGGCCGGCGCCATCGCCGCCAGCAGCCGCTCGATTGGCATGGTCTGCAAGAGCTTCGCATTCGCCGCGGCCGAGCCCCAGCTCCTTCAGCACGGCCTCGGCGAGCGCGTTCGCCCGCTCGCGCGTCGAGACGCGGACCGCGGCACCGCTCTGGACGATGGCGCGGTGGAAGAGCCCGCGCGCCGCCGGCATCGCCAGCAATACGCTGACCTTGCCGCCGCCGCCCGAACTCGCCAAAGATCGTCACCCGGCCCGGATCGCCGCCGAATTGTTCGATATTGTCGCGCACCCATTGGAGTGCGGCGACCAGGTCGAGCACGCCCGCATTCCCCGAATGCGCCCATTCCGGGCCGCCGAGATCGGCCAAATGCAGATGGCCCAGGATGTTGAGGCGGTGGTTGACGCTGACCACGACGACATCGCCGCGCCGCGCCAAATTGGCGCCGTCGGTGACGGCGCGGTTGCCCGAGCCGTAGGCGAAGCCGCCGCCGTGCAGCCACACCATCACCGGACGCCTCCCGCCGTTGCCGAGGCCCGGCGTCCACACATTCAGGGTCAGGCAGTCTTCGCCCTCCGGCGTCGGATCGGCCGGCCCGAGGATGGTTTCGAGCTCGGGGCGGCGCTTGGGCCGGTTCGGCGATTGCGGCGCGTGGCCGGCATAGGCGAGCGCGTCGCGCACCCCGGCCCAAGGTTGCGGCGGGCGCGGCGGCATGAACCGGTTGTGGCCGGCGGTGGAGGTGCCATAGGGGACGCCCTTGAACGAATGGATTCCGTCGCCGCGCGCACCGCGTAATTTGCCCGAAGCGGTCTCGACCACCAGCGCCAGGCCCACATCGGCCGTGGCGATGTCATTTGCCATTCCTTGTCCTCCATCGCCGATTTTCGGGCGGTATCGAGGGAAGATTAGCTTGAATGTCCGGTCGCCGCTATGCTGCCAGGGGTGCAACCAAGCCCACGGAGACGAGTGCGATGGCCTTTTACGAGCTGCGTCAATACAAAGTTATGCCTGGCAAGATGAACGAGTGGGTCAAGATCATGGAAGAGGAGATCATCCCCTTTCAGGTGTCAAAGGGCATGGTCATCACTGGCAGTTACCGCGGCGAAACTGACGATTCGGCCTATGTCTGGCTGCGCCGCTTCGAAAGCGAGGCCGAGCGCGAAGCGCTCTACAAGGCTGTCTACGAGACCGATTATTGGAAGAACACGATCGCGCCCAGGGTCGGCGGTTGCCTCGACCGCTCGGCGATGGTCGTGACCCGGATCGTCCCGACCGCGAAATCGACGGCTCAGTAACGCCGCTATTCCCAGCGTGCGGCCTCGTCGAAGCCGAGCCGCGGCAACCGCGGGTGCAGCCGGCTGCTATCGCCGTAGCCGATGTTCAACAGGAAATTCACCCGCCATCGCCGATCGGGAAAGAACGTCGTGTCGACCTTGTCGGCGTCGAACCCGGACATCGGCCCGCAATCGAGGCCTTGCGCGCGCAGCGCGAGGATGAAATAGGCGCCCTGCAATGACGAATTGCGCAGGGCAGTCTCCTCGGCGAGCGCTACATTCGTGGTGAACCAGCCGCGCGCGTCGCCATGCGGGTAGAGCCGCGGCAGCTGCTCGAAAAATTCGCGGTCCCAGGCGACGATCGCGGTGACGGGCGCGGTGCGCACCTTTTCGAAATTGCCCGAGGAGACGCACGGCAGGAGCCGCGCCTTGGCGTCTGGGCTGCGCACCAAAACGAGCCGCAGCGGCTGGCAGTTGCCGCTCGTCGGCCCGAGGCAGGCAAGTGCGAACGCCGCCTCCACCATTGCTGGCGCAACCGGCCGCGCCTGCCAATGGGAAAAGGTGCGCGCCTTCTCGAACAATTGCGCGAGCACCCCGCTATCCGTTGCAATCACACTCTGAACCCCATGCGGCATTCCGATTGGTCGATGGTGACGCTCGGCAAGGAAAATGCCAAGGTCGATCGGAAGGCTCGCCTTCGTCCACCGCCCCCCAGGATCGAGGCAACGACGAAGCGGCGCCCAAATCGTACACAATCCGAGGAGGGAACAAATGCACGCGGCGATATCGGCACTCGGCATCACCGTAATGATGACCGTAGCGGCCACCGGCCGACTACGCCAAGCACCGGAAGTCGCGTCCCGGCCCGGCCACTGTGAGTAGTGAACGGCGCGCCGGCAAGAAGCGTACGATAAGGTGGAAGCCCTGGCATGGCGAGTTGAGGAAACCTGCCAGAACGCTTGGCCGGGGTTGCGGCAAGCGCGGCTCGGCGATTGGGTGCTGCGCTTCGGCGAGGGGCTGTCGAGGCGCGCCAACTCCGCCAACCCGCTCTGCGCCGCGCCTCGGACCGACGATGACCTGATCGCGGCGTGCGAGGCGCTCTATCGGCGGCAAGGCCGGCCGACGATCTTTCGGCTGCCCTCGTTGATCACGCCGTCCATCGAACAGCGGCTGGAGGCGCTTGGCTACACGAAAGAGGGAGAGAGCTGCGTCCTTTACGGGACTCTCGGCGCTGTCCAAGCCGCGAGGGATCCGGAGGTGCGGCTGTCCGCGCGTCCGAGCCGGCGATGGCTCGCGGCGATGGCGGCGCTGCAGCACCACACCGCGGAGCAGAGCCGGATCTACCGCCGGATCGTCCGCTCGGTGGTCGTCCCCATCGCATTCGCTGCGCTCGCGGACGACGGCGAGATTTCGGCGCTCGCCTATGGCGCCGTACACGACCGCCTACTCTGTTATGAATCGGTGGTGACCGATCCCCGCCGGCGACGCCGCGGCTACGCCCGCCGGATCATCGGCAGGCTGGCGGCCTGGGCGGAATCCGAGGGAGCGGTCGGCGTCTGCCTCGAGGTCGAAGCCGGCAATGCGCCGGGGCTGGCGCTCTACCACCGGATCGGGCTCGCAACCGAGCTCTACCGCTATCATTACCGCCGCGCGCCGCCGCCGGACGCGCCGCGACGATAACAAAATCCGGGAACCTTTCGGCCGCTGCCGCATCCAACGAGGCGGAGGCCGAGGATGCGCTGCGGGAGAGCTATGTGCGGGCGTTCGCCCATCTCGAGCGGTTCCGGGGCGAGTCGCTCGGGCGCCTCCGCAAGCGGCGCCCGACGGTCGACTTCACCGGCATCGCCGAGACGCTCACGGGTGACGTGCCCGAGCCGACGCCCGAGCAGGAGATCGCACGCCAACAGATCCGGCGGCGTCCCCTCGATGGTCTTGATGAATTCGAAGAGGGCCGCGGTCGCGGTGCCCGCGAAAAGGACGGCACGAGAGTTGTCGGGATCGACGGGCTGGACGGCCGGCTGGTACTTCCAGTGCTCGGGAAGGGTCTCGTTCCGGGTGTGGAGCTCGCCGGCGACGGCGAACCACCAGCCCATGCAGGCGCCCCACGCGTCGGAACCCGACGCACTGTGAGCTGTTGCTATCGGGTCTGCGGCTGGCGATGGGCGAGGCGACGTGAGCCAGACCCGCCGCCTCGCAGCAATCCTCGCCGCCGATGTCGCGGGTTATTCGCGGCTGACGGGTGCGGACGAGGAAGGCACGCTCGAACGCCTCGAAGCGCTGCGCTGTGAACTGGTCGATCCGAAAATTGACGAGCACCCGGCCGCATCGTCAAGACCACCGGCGACGGCCTGCTGGTGGAGTTTGCCAGCGTCGTGGATGCGGTGCGCTGGGCCGTCGCGGTGCAGCAGGCGATGCCCGAGCGCAACACAGGTGTCGCGGCCGGCAATCGCATCGAATGGCGCATCGGGATCAATCTCGGTGACGCGATCGTCGAGGGCGACGACCTCTATGGCGACGGCGTCAACATCGCCGCACGGATCGAGGCCTTGGCCGATGCCGGCGGGGTGTTCGTCTCCAATACGGTTCATGATCGGGTGTGTGACCGGCTGCCCTTCGTCCTTGAGGATCTGCGCCCTCTCCTTCTGAGCGAAGGGCTAAGGGCGGCGCCACATCGGCGGGCGCGCCCGGACGGGGTCGAGTAGCGACCAGTCCCCATCCTCCAGCACGTGGCCCTTCGGATAGGGTGGCCGCGGCTCCAGTCCGAGGGAGCGGACGACGCGGTCGTCGCGATAATAGCATTGGAGTACGACGCGGGCGAGCGTCGCCACCGCGGCCCCGCACCTTGCGCGCAGTTCCATGGCCACAACCTCCTGCCGCGCATGGTCGAGACCGGCCAGTGGCCGCCCGGAAAGGCGTGCAAGCTCGTCCAGCGCCTCCTGCACCAAGCCCGTGTCGCGGCCCAGGGTGGCGATGATGTCGGCCTGGATCGCGGGGTCATCCCCGCCGGGCACATCGAATTCCGCGCTCGCCGGGATCATGATGCCTGCGACGGCGCGCAGATCGTCGCGCTGGGCCGGGGTCAGGGGGCCGTCCGGGGACATCGCTTGCCTCAATCGAACAGGTTGGCCAAGCGCTGTTTCATCTGATCGGCGATGAAGAGCGCTAGGGCCTGAATCGTAGATGTCGGGTTGACACCGCCGGAGGTGACGAACAGGCTGCCGTCGACGATGAACAGGTTTTTCACGTCGTGCGACCGCCCCCATTCGTTGACGACCGAGCGGGCGGGATCGGCACCCATTCGCGCGGTACCCAGAAGGTGCCAGCCGCCGTACAGAATGGGGCTGTTGACGCAAATGTCGGTCGCCTCCGCCGCAGCCAGGATCTCCTTCGCGCGGGCGATACCGTGCGCCATCATGCGCGCCGAGTTCTCGCCGATCCTGTAGTTGATACACGGCGCCGGGATGCCGTGGTTGTCCTTGAGCACCGGGTCGAGCGTGACGCGGTTGTGCTCTTCCGGCAGGTCCTCGCAGATCGCGGACAGACCCAGACGATGACCATTGAGGCGGCGGAAAGCGGCGTGATGGCCCTTGCCCCAGGGCAGGAGGCCCTTGGCTTCGCTGGCGACGGCCTCGGCGACCGGTCCGACACCGCGGCCAAATTGAAACGTGTAACCGCGCACAAAGCCCCGCGACGGGTCGGTTTCGTAGAACTCCTTGCTCCATAGGCAAGTCGGCGGCGCCCGGTTGCTGTCCGTCTGCTCGTCGACATAGCCGTAGACCTGAGCATAGGGATGGAACATCAGGTTCTTGCCGACGAGGCCGCTGGAATTAGCGAGCCCGTTCGGGAACCGCCCGGAGGCCGAATTAAGCAGCAACCGCGGCGTGCCGACGCCGTTGCAGGCGAGCACGACCACCTCGGCAGCTTGAAAGCGCTCGATCCCGTCCGGGTCGTAATACACGACGCCCGCGGCCATGCCGTGCTCGTTGGTCGTAATCTCACGCACCCGACAATGCGTGCGCAGTTCAACGCCGGCGCGGCGCGCGGCGGGCCAATAGGTGATGTCCGTGCTCGCCTTCGCTCCCTGCGCGCAGGCGGGTGTGCAATGGCCCAGATTGATGCAGCGCGCGCGTCCCTCGTAATCCACCGTCGCGACCGTGGTATCCGACGGCCACCAATGCCAGCCGAGCCGGTTCATCGCCTTTGCCAGCCGGGTGCCGGAGCGGCCAAGTGGCAGCGGCGGCATCGGCGGGTCCCTCGGCGGAACGCCGGGATCGCCGGAGAGACCAGAGACCCCCATCATTCGGTCATTCTCCGCGAAGAACGGCGCCAGCGTGTCGTAATCGATCGGCCAGTCGTCGGCCACGCCGTCGAGGCTCTTCACGCGGAAGTCGGAGGGATGGAGCCGCGGAAAATGCGCCGTGTACATCACGGTGCCACCGCCCACGCCGTTGAAGTTGACGACCTTGATCGGCGAGCTGTCGTCGTTAATTGGGTAGTCTTCGGGCCGGGCCCGGATGTTGGGGCTGGGGGAATAGTCGCCAAAGGCGCGCGCCTCCCAGTCGCGGCCCGTGCTGGGATAGGTCGCGGGGTTCATCCAGCCGCCCTGTTCGAGGCAGAGGATGTGCATCTTCGTCTCCGCGAGGCTCCAGGCCACGGCCGCACCAGACGCGCCGGCGCCGATAATCAGCACATCCACGGGATCGTTCATGCCGGACCTTCCCCTCAGCTGGCGCGGGCGCGTTCAACTTCTGCTCGGTTACACAAAGCTCGAAAGCACTGTTCACTATCTCGGGATCGAAGTCGACGATGCGCTCAGCATCTCCGAGAAGGTCGAGCCGCAAACTCAGGCAGATGATGTCGCGGCGGAGCGCCCCGGTAGCCGCACATCCCCCGCGAGGCATTGATAACGAAATTCTCCGCGGGTTGGCCAGCGGGCGCTAACGGCAACAGATGCAACCGTACGAGACCGCATCGTTGGACCGCGACGTCGGGGTGGGGAGACCGCCAATTCGAGCGCGGCCGATAGAACCAATTCTGGGTCGGTGATAGAGAAATACACTTGCGCGTTTGCCCGCCGAAGGATCAAACAATCAGAGACATGGAGCGGGCCTTTACGCCCGCCGTACCCGCCGGGCGCTTCGTCTGCGGCTTGACCGCTGCCGCGCTAAGCCTTGATGTTGGCGCTCGCATGCCAAGCAAGTGGCGCTGAAACGGAGGATCCCGTGGCCCAGAGTCATGCACGGGAATCGGGAGAGGGCTGAAATGGCGACCGAAGAGCGCGCGGGCGGCCCGACGGCCGAGGCGGCGGCAGGGTCGCGCAAAATCATCCATATCGACATGGATGCGTTCTACGCATCGGTCGAACAGCGTGACAATCCAAAGCTGCGCGGGAAACCCGTCGCAGTCGGCGGATCGCGCGAACGCGGCGTCGTCGCAGCCGCAAGTTACGAAGCACGCAAGTTCGGCGTGCACTCCGCGATGCCGTCAGTTACGGCCAAGCGCAGATGCCCGGAGCTGATCTTCGTAAAGCCGCGGTTCGATGCCTACAAGGCGATCTCCGACCAAATCCGGCAGATCTTCGCCGAATACACGCCGATTATCGAACCGCTATCGCTCGACGAGGCGTATCTCGATGTGACCGAAAACCTAAAGGGCATCATCTCGGCGACAAAGATCGCGGAAGAGATCCGCGCAAGGATCCGCGCCGAAACCGGGCTCACGGCCTCGGCCGGCGTCTCCTACAACAAGTTCCTCGCCAAGCTTGCCTCGGATCACCGCAAGCCTGACGGGCTCTTCGTTATCACTCCCGAAATGGGGCCGGTATTTGTCGAGACCCTGCCGGTCAGGAAGTTTCATGGCGTCGGCCCCGCGACAGCCAAGAAGATGAAGCGACTCGGGATTGAAACCGGGCTTGACCTTAGGGTGCAGACTTTGACCATCCTGCAGCAACATTTCGGGAAAACAGGCTCCTACTATTACTGGGCTGCGCGGGGCGTCGACGAGCGACCCGTCCGCGCCGACCGGATACGGAAATCCGTCGGGGCCGAGAACACATTCCCCGCCGATCTCCCAACCTACGAAGCGGCGCGTGAGGCTATCCGCGAGGTCATCGACAAGGTCTGGGGGTATTGCGAGTGCTCCGGTATTCATGGGCGTACCGTCACGCTTAAGGTTAAGTTCTCTAACTTCCGGCAGATCACGCGAAGCCGCACCGGCCAGACGCAGATCAAAACCCGAGGCGAACTCGGAGAGCTCGTCAACGCCCTGCTCGAACCTCTCTTTCCTGTATCGAGAGGCATTCGGCTCCTCGGTGTCTCATTATCTTCACTCGCGGCGGAGGAGGCTGAACGTGAGCGCCAAGTCATCCTCCCCCTCTAAGTCCGCGATGCATCAAGGAGTTTGGATGCCCCATTCTGCAGATATGGTGCCGGCGCTATCGCTGCGCGCTGCGCCGTTGGCGGCGATAGAGGGCGGTTCGGGCCAAGTCTCGTCCTGTTTGCGCGCGCCCGGTTGCATCGGCAGCTTGGCGCCGAAACCGGTCGTTCGCGTTCAAGGATGGTCAGGGTGAGGCATTCAGCACCATGTCTGCCGCCTTTTCGCCGATCATGATCGACGGTGCATTGGTATTGCCCGATGTCAGCGTCGGCATGATCGAGGCATCGGCGACCCGCAGGCCCGCAATGCCATGGACGCGAAGCTGGGCATCGACGACTGCCATCGGGTCGGACCCCATCTTGCAAGTGCCGACCGGGTGGTAGGTGGTTTCTGCCGCCTTCTTCACCCAGTCGAGGATTTCGTCATCGGTGGTCCGATCGGCACCCGGTGCCACTTCGCTTACCTGAAAGGGCGTCATGGCGGGAGCGGTCATGATCGCGCGGGCGATGCGGACCGCGCGCACCGTCAGCTCTGCATCGGGCGGCGACGACAGAAAATTGAAGTTTATCGCCGGCGGTTGGCGCACGTCGGCCGCGGTTATGTGAACGTGTCCCTTGCTCTCCGGGCGCATCGCGTGCGCGTAAAGGGTCAGACCGGACTGCCGCGATATCCTCGGGCCTCGCGGGCTGGGTTCGGTCAGCATCGGGATCCAACCCAGCATCAGGTCCGGCGCCTCCAGGCCCTCGCGCGAGCACACGAACGCGCGGATCGGGGCGCCCGTCATCGCCAGCATCCCCTGCCGGAACAGCGCGTAGCGCAGCACTTGGTGCGCCAGGCCGAGGCCGCGCCCCCGATCGTTGAAAGTGACGCCCTTTTTGCCGACCAGCCAGCGGGTGCGCGGAACGTAATGGTCGCGCAAATTCTCGCCGACGCCGGGCAGCTCATGGCGCACCTCGATGCCGAGATTGCGCAGGCGTTCGGGCTGGCCGATGCCGGATAACTCCAGCAATTGCGGCGAGTTGAACGCGCCGGCGCTGACCACGACCGCGCGCCCCGCCCGAGCTTCACGCACCTCGCCGGCGACGGAATAGCGGACGCCGGTGCAGCGCTTGCCATCGAGCACCAGCCCCTCGGTCAAAGCCTCGGTCTCGATATGCAGGTTCCGGCGGTTGCGGACCGGATCGAGATAGCAGCGGGCCGTGCTCATGCGGCGGCCGGCGGCAATCGTCGCCTGGCTCATCGCGATGCCTTCCTGGCTGGTGCCGTTATAATCCGGGTTGTGCCGGATGCCGACCTCCGCTGCTGCCTTGATGATCGTCGCGAAGAGCGGATCGCGCGGTTCCGGATTGGTGACGCGCAGCGGGCCCTCGCGACCGCGAAGGGCGTCGTCGCCCGCGCCGGCATAGCTTTCCATGCGCTTAAAGAAGGGCAGGACCTCGGCGTAGCTCCAGCCGCGGTTGCCCATCTGCGCCCAGGTATCGAAGTCCTGGGCCTGGCCGCGGACAAACACCATCCCGTTAATCGAGCTGGAACCGCCGAGCAGTTTGCCGCGCGGCACCGGGAGCCGGCGGCCGTTGGTGCTCGCCTCAGGCTCGGAGGAATAGAGCCAGTTGGCTGCGGGATTGGTGATCAGCCGGGCCATTCCGATCGGAATGAAGCGACCAGGGATGGCTGGCCCGACCGGCCTCGAGCAACAGCACCTTGTTGCGCGGTTCTGCCGATAGCCGGTTCGCGACGGCCGCGCCGGCCGAACCGGCGCCGACAACAATGTAATCGTAGGTTTGCATGTCCTGGTGCTCCTGCCCCAGCCGGCGACGCCGGGCTAGTCAAGATCAGGCCGAGGCGATCAACCCTCTCAATGCTTGGCCTCGCCCCAATCCTCATCCTCGCTCCGCCGCTGTCGTCAAGCGCTATCCCGGGCCAGGCGCGATCAAGCCCGCGGCTGCCCCCCGCTGAGACCGTATGCGTTTCCTTTGCGACGGCAGGTGGAGCCCGCCGGGCCTTGAAGTCAGGTCTTGCGAGATGGCTTATTAGACTAACGCAAATCTGGTCAGCGCGGTGAGCCCTTTGATGCACCTCCAGCCTTCCTCACGGCAGCGCGAGTTGATCGCGCTCGCGGCCCGTCTGGCCCGCGAGCGCTTCGCCCCGCGCGCCGACCGCCACGACCGCGACGCGTCCTTTCCTTTCGACGACTATGCCGATCTCCGCACCGAAGGGTTCCTCGGCTTGTGCGTGCCCGAACGCTACGGTGGGCTCGGGGCTGACTACGAAACCTACTGCCTGGTGGCGGAGCAGCTTGCGCAGGGCAATGCCTCCACGGCGCTCACCTTCAACATGCACTGCCTCACGATGCTGATGATGGGCCCGATTGCCGATAGCATGCCGATGCCTCCGGCCGTGCGCGAACGCCACGAGACGCTCCGGGCCGCCAAGTTCCGCGAGGTCGTGGAGGACGGCGCCTTCTACGGACAGCCGCACAGCGAGCCGGTGGAGCAGGGCGAGACCGATACCAGGCTCGGCGTGGGCGGCCGGCGCTTCGGCACCACCGCGCGCAAGGTTGATGGCGGCTATGTGGTCAACGGGCGGAAGTTTTTCGTCTCTCTGGCGGGCTGCGCCCCGTATTACGCCACCCCTGCCATCCGGCTCGGCGACGAGCCCTGGATCGAGCGCACCCTGTATCTCCAGGTTCCCAAGGACGCGCCGGGTGTATCCTTCTCCGGCGACTGGGATCCGATGGGGATGCGCGCCACGGTCAGTCGCGACATGTTGCTCGAGAACGTGTTCGTCCCCGACGACGCGGAGGTGCTGCCGCCCGGCCTGTTCGGGGCGATGTACAACGCCTTCCCCCACCTCTTCCTGAGCTTCTCCGCGACTTTCCTCGGGCTCATGCAAGCGGCCTAGGACGATGCCCTCGCCTACCTGACTGGCCGGATGCCGGGCGCGCCGATCCCGCACACCGAAATCGCGGCGAAAGGTCATGCGATAGCGGAGATGCTCTTTGCGATCGAAACCGCCCGCGCGCTCTACTACCGAGCAATCTCGGAGGCCCAGGTCGATCCTCCGCTGGAGGCGGTCCAGCGCGCCCGGGCGGCGCACGTCACCGTGCAACGCGCAGTGGTCGTGGTCACCCAGGAGGCGATCCGTGTCTGTGGCGGACGGGCCTTCCTCAAGCGCTATCCGCTCGAGCGCTATGCACGCGACGCGCGAGCTGCGGCGCTGATGCGCCCGTGGACTCAGGAGATCGCGATGCAGCAGGCCTGGGAGGCGGCACTTGGCTTGGACGGGCAGCGGGGCGGTGCCGCAGGGGCGTGACCGTACGTCTCGGGGGCTTGTCCCGGTAGTCCACAGGAGGGACCCGCGCGGGCGAGCACCCGACCGATTAGACCGATTTCCAGGCTTGGTCTTGGGTGTGCAACGTGCGCTTGATTCAATTCCTGCATGACCCCAGGCGTTGTCCAGCGCGCCGGCTCCCCGGCCTCATGGTAGAAACGCGAGGACGGCATTACGGGAGGGCGGCATGGGGCGGGTCGCAGGGAAAGTGGCGCTGGTTGCGGGAGCGGGAGGCGGCATCGGAGGCGCCGGGGCCGAGGCGCTGGCACGCGAGGGCGCGGCGGTGTTCTGCACCGACCGCGACGGCGCGGCGGCCGAGACTACCGCTGCTCGGATTCGTGTTGCCGGCGGGCGGGCAGCGGCATCGGCTCTCGACGTGCGCGACCGTTTGGCGGTCGATGCGGCCGTTGCCGCTGTCGTGCGCGAATTCGGCCGGCTCGATATCGTGCTCGAATCGGCCGGGATCAGCCACCGGCTCAATTTCTTGGATGTTGATCCCGAGACTTGGGACCGCATCATCGCGGTCAATCTGACCGGCATGTTTCACGTCGGGCAGGCGGCGGCTCGGCAAATGGTCAAGCAGGGCGGCGGCAGCATCATCAACGTGACCTCGCAGCTCGCCGAGGTGGCGCGGCCGGAGCGCGCCGCCTATGTCGCCTCGAAGGGCGGAGCACGCTCCCTGACGCATGCGATGGCAGTCGATCTTGCGGCGCACGGCATCCGCGTCAATGCGATCGCGCCCGGCCCAACGCTGACCGGGCTTACGCGCGCGAGCTATGCCGACCCCGAAGCACGGCGTGCGACAGAAGCGGTGATCCCGCTCGGCCGCCTCGGCCAGCCCGACGATCTCGAGGGCGCGGTGCTGTTTCTTGCCTCTGACGAATCGCGCTGGGTAACCGGCAGCACGGTAACAGTGGACGGCGGCTATCTGGCGATCTGAGGAGGCGCGAATGACCGCGGCGAAGTCCGGAAGGGGCAAATTCGGGTTTAGCAAACGCAGACGCTGATGTCCGCTCAGCGGCCGGATTAGGGTCTTCGCTGAACGCGCCAACGGCTGCGCAGCCTCGATGGACTAAACCGCTCTCGCGGTAGCGCGGCGCGCAAGTTCATGCATGGGGGGACTGGCAGCGCAGTGACGGCATAGGCGCGTGCTGTCTGAGGATTGGGGTGTTCAACCTGACCTCAGGGAGCATCCCATGACCGAGGCACCCATCAGTCCGTTACGCCGGCGCATGATCGAAGATATGACGATGCGCAGGTTCGCGCCTCGGACGCAGGAAGGCTACATCCGCGCCGTGAAGGGTTTCAGCGCCTTCCTCGGCGCTTCGCCGGACACGGCGAGCTTCGAGGATTTACGCCGCTATCAGCTGCATCTGGTGTCCACCGGCGCTGGCGTGCCGACCATCAACCACACCATGACGGCGCTGCGGTTCCTCTTCATGGTGACGTTGCGCAGGCCGGAACTCGTGGCCTACTTGCCGTTCGTCCGGGAGCCGCGGCGGCTGCCGGTCGTGTTGAGCCCGGAGGAGGTGGCGCGTCTGCTGGATGCGGCGCCGGGCCTCAAGTACAAGGCGGCGCTGAGCATTGCCTACGGGGCGGGCTTGCGCGCCTCCGAGGTCATCTCGCTCAAGGTCGCCGACATCGACAGCGCCCGCATGGTCATCCGCGTCGAGCAAGGCAAGGGCCGCAAGGATCGATACGTGATGCTGTCGCAGCATCTCCTCGATCTGCTGCGGGCCTGGTGGAGGGTAGGCGCGGCCGCAGGGCTGGCTGTTTCCGGGGCAGAACCCGGTCAACCCGCTCACGACGCGCCAGCTCAACCGGGCCTGCCATGCCGCAGCGCGGATGGCCGAGATCGACAAGCCCGTCCGCTGCACACGCTGCGGCACAGCTTCGCCACGCATCTGCTCGAGCAGAAGACCGACATTCGCGTGATCCAGGTGCTGCTCGGGCACAAGAAGCTCGATACGACGGCGCTCTACACGCGCGTCGCCCTCAAGGCGCTGGGCGAGGTCACGAGCCCGCTCGAGCACCTCGCCAAGGGGGTGAAGCCGCCCGCGTAAAGCGCGGGCGCTCTTGTCGCGCCCGTCGCTCGAGGTCGCAGATATCTTCCGCAGCCACGGACCGGCGTGGCGCAGAGCCAACGCCGGTCATGTGAGCCTCGGCCAGCTGAAGGTCATGTCGGCCATCGAGAGCTGCCGCACGGCGGCTCTCGGCGGCCATGTCGCGCGCTGCGAGAACTGCGCGCACATGCACATCGCCTACAACTCCTGCCGCAACCGGCATTGCCCGAAGTGCCAGGCCATCGCCGCCAAGGAATGGCTGGCCGAGCGCGCAAGCCGAGCTGTTGCCCGTGCCCTACTACCACGTCGTGTTCACCCTGCCGGCCGCGATCGGCGACATCGCCTACCAGAACAAGGCCGTCATCTACGACCTCCTGTTCAAGGCCGCGGCCGAGACGCTCATCACCATCGCCGCCGACCCCAAGCACCTCGGCGCCCGGATCGGCCTCACCGCCGTGCTGCACACCTGGGGCTCGGCGCTCACCCATCATCCGCATGTCCATATCATCGTGCCGGGCGGCGGCATCTCGCCGGACGGCCAGCGTTGGATCTCATGCCGGCCCGGCTTCTTCCTCCCCGTGCGCGTGCTCTCGCGGCTGTTCCGCCGGCTGTTCCTGGAGAAGCTCGTCGGCCGCCCACGACGCCGGCCGCCTGCAGTTCTTCGGCGATCACGCCCGCTGGCCGAGCCTGCGGCGTTCGCCGCGTATCTGGCGCCGCTGCGCAAGGCCGAGTGGGTCGTCTATGCCAAGCGACCGTTCGGCGGGCCCGAGGCGGTGCTGGCCTACCTCTCGCGCTACACCCACCGCGTCGCCATCGCCAACAGCCGGCTCATCGCCTTCGACGACAACGGCGTCACCTTCAAGTGGAAGGACTACCGCGCCAACGGACGCCGAGCGCGCTACAAGGTCGATGACACTCGCCATCGACGAGTTCATCCGCCGCTTCCTCATCCACGTCCTGCCCGGCGGCTTCCACCGCATCCGCCACTATGGCCTTTCGCCAATGGCGGCCGCGCCGAGAACATCGCCCGAGCCCGCCAACTGCTCAACGTGCCGACGCCACAGAGCGAGCCGGCCGAGGCCGACAGCAGCGCGACGAGCCGACCACAGGCACTCGCGCACCCATGCCCCTGCTGCGGCGGCCGCATGATCATCATCGAGACCTTCGAGCGCGGCTCGACGCCGCGAATCGACCGACGAGCCCGATCAGGATCGACACCTCATGAGCGCCGTCGCCCGGTCGCCAAGCCCGAACCCCGACCACAAGTGCCGCTGCCTTCGACCGGCCACAGCCTCGCTCGACCAGTCGCCGCAGTTATCGGCCATCCCACCTGCTCGGCTCCTCCGCCCGAACCTCGACAGGCCCTTGCACGCCCCAACGATGCCAGCTCATGCCGCCGACGCAACCCGGCAATCACAACACTCGCACCGAACCCCACCGGCAGCGGTACCCAAATCCCCATAACATGAATGCGCCGCACCGCCGGAGCCCTTCCGGCCCGCGGTTTCCTCCCCCGAGCCTTCTCGAATGCCTGCCGCCCGAGCGCGTGGCGTCATTCTTCAGCGGCAGGCATCCAAGAAGCCTTAACGATAGCGGTCATCGGCCAGACGCGGGGCAACCGTCTGGCCGCAACCCTACCCTGGCAGAGGCCCTTCGCCGACGATATGGCGCCCTGATCGTTCTTCCGGTCGTCAAGTATTACGATACCGATGTCGGCTTCCTCTTGCCGGTTGCTTCTCCCCGTCTTCCTGACAAAAAACAAAAGCCGTGCGCGCCCCCCGCCGTGACCCGCGGGCTTGTCCGGCGGGCCCATGCATGGCCGGGCTTAGCCCGGCCATGCCCGTCAGTTTCATATCCTGCGGGTCACGAACTCGGGTGAGGGACTAGAAGAAGACAAAGGATCGGACCACGACGTTCTTGCGGCAGCGCGCATTCATGGGCGCGGTCGGATCGATGCAGGCGGTATGAAACGACCAGCGCGACACCGAGCCGTCGGTCACCGAGTCATAGCATTTGAGCATCGAGACCTCGGTCGGCTTCTGCTGCGGGAACCAGTACCACTCATGGTTCGGGCGGTACGTAAAACGGGTGGTCTCGCCGACCCGGTCGTCGTAGATCCGGTAGTTGGTGATGTACGGCTGGTCGGCGAAGGAGGGCCAAGCGCAGAGCACGAACGGAAACTGCTCGACCGTCTCGATCGGCTTGGCGAGATTGATCGACATGAACCGCCGCGACATCTTCGCGTCGGCCTCTTCCTCGGTGTAGTGCTGCTGGCGCCCGAAATTACGCAAGTTCTTCGTCAGAAGTTCGCGGCAGCGCACGCGCCCGCTGTTGTCGTTCAGGTCGTTGTGCACCAAATTGGCGTAATTGGCGTTGACACCCGGGTTCTTGCCGTCCTGATCCTCCGTGCGGTCGCCCTGGTAGTCCTTGTCGAAGACGTCGTGGTTATAAACCAGCGCATCGGTCGCGTCGGGGAAGAACTCGAGCAGCAGCTTCTCGATCTCCGGGTAGTACACCCGCTCCACTTCATCCGCATCGTAGATGTTTGTGCATTTGGACTCGAGATGCGCCAGCGACACGCCGAGCTTGTCCATGCATTCGGGGCTGTTCGGCGAGAGGCCCGGGTAGTACTCGCCGATCCGCCGCGCATCGCGCAGCACCTGCGGGAAATAAAGGTCCCGCCGCCGGTTGCCCCGCTCGTTGGTGCGCAGGATCATGGCTGTCTCGGCGCGCGCCGGGTCCCGCCAGATCGCGTTGGACGGCACGACGGAGTAGCTCGGCCGCTCGTACACCGTATAGGGCAATGGCAATGCCACGCCGCCCGGCGGGGCCTTGATGCTGTTCGACTGGCGGATGTACTCCACGCACTCGTCGTAGCTGCGGAAGCCAAGGCCCCATTTGGTCTTGATCGGGCCCGGCGGCGTCTTATCGAGCATATCGGTAAGGCGCTCGCTCTCGCCCGAGGCGATCTCGGCGAGCGCGTCCTCGAGCGCCGCGGCGGTTCCGGCATCGCCGTCCTTGTCGAACGCCATATAGGACAGGCCGCCATGCGCCGCGAACGGCTCCGGCTGTCCTGCCGTGCGCTCGAGCGGCGGCACATAGGCGACCGTACCGTCATGTGGATCCGGTGTGATGGTGGTGTCGGCGACATCGAGTGGGCTCATGGCAACATCTCCGATTGTTCCTGTCTAACGTTGGCACACAGCGCCCGCGTTTTCCAGACCATGATTTGCCGATCGTGCGACATGCGCCGCACCTGCCGCGCAAAACGCCGCGTTCTTTCCAACTGGAGAACGTTATCGAACCCGTATTTGGCACGTCCTAGCCGTTGGCCATGAGGTTGGCGAAGGTTGCCTAATCACCCACCGCCGCCGTTCATGAGCCAACCGCGGATAGACCGCCGTCGGCTCATAGCGGCCGCTCGTGCCGTCGTGCGACTTCGGGCGTTGATGGGGCACTCCGGCCACTAGTTGTCAGCACCCCAGACGGCTCGTAATGCTATTACGGCGCGGCGACGGCTTTCTTGACGGCTCCGGAACGGCACAAGAGGTGAGGTATGGCGACTGAGGCGGAAGAGCTTATAACGATCATACCGGCCTCTAAAGCGTAA